>NZ_JBXAHR010000001.1:0-309605 GCF_058952315.1 Bacillus sp. GW823-FHT06B01
ATATTAAAATTAGAACCTGAAGATATTATAAGACAAGCACAAAAAATTCAAATGCTCAGTAATCGATTATCAGATATAGCAAAAAATATAGAAGAGTTTCAAAGAAGAGAGGCTGAAGCGGTTCAAAAGTTGAAAAGTCAATTAAAATATGAAACAGGGCCAGGTGGGAAATATCATCTATTAGAAGCCTATGAAATAGATGAAGCCATCTCACGAATTGCCAAAACGAAAGAAGGTGGAAATGACTATTTTCACGATGTATACATGGCAGAAGAATTAATTCATCTTTTAAGAAAAGAACAAAAAAGTTTAAGTAGATTTGGGGACGAAATTAGTGATGCAGCAAATTCACTTAGGGATAAAGATAATCAATTAGCGGGGAATTTTCAGTTTAGATAAGGAGAGAATTATATGATGGGTTTTATGGAGGAAATTAAAAAGATAGAAAAGCAAATCGAAAGTGTTACAGGAGATTTAGCGGATCAGGTTGTTGAGGAGTTACAAGCTGCTAAAAAACAGATTGAAAGAGAAATGCAGCGTATGATGTTAAAAACAGAAGTAGGGTTTAAATCAATAGACATTATAAAAGAAGATACATATGCTCTTCAAAAAAACATAGGGGCATTTCATGAATTACAAACAAGTCTAAGAGATATAGCAGCAGAATTAGAGAAAAGTTTTGAAAGTAAAACCGGCAGTAAAATCAATGAAGAATTAAAAAAATATGAAAAACAAATTAACAACAACATTTTTAATGAACATGTTCACTTAGCAAACAGTTGTGGGAAAAAATAAGAGAAGAGGAAAAACTAAAGATAGTTTCTATTGCTTTAATTTACTGAAAGAGATGCAATATGTAAATGCGAGATTTGGATTGAACAGAAAAGTGTGTCTGGTGATAAGTTATATGAATGAATAGATAATACAAATTGTATAGAAATATATGAGTTCGTTGAAGGTGAGAGTGAATTAAGGGGAAAGGTTAAAGAAGGAAATAGATGTATTCATAGGAAGGATGCAGTTATGAATCAAAAAAAGTTAGAAATGGCTTTTAAAAGATATAGCAAAAATTTTGTGGATGGAATCAAATTTGAAGATGTTAAAGATAAGTATAATGTCAGTAAAAATAAGATTGAGAAAATTGTTGAGCAAAATGAAACAGAGAAAGATCACATCTTATTAATAAATTTAAGCAAAATTTTCTCATATCACTTGTCACTATGGAAAAACGATGTATTGATAAACGATGGAAACAATGTAGAAGGATTAAAGAACATGCAGAAAGTCTTATTTTACCAGTGCATGGGACAGGATCTCTATACAATCAGGTATCCAAAGATGATTTTGGGATATACGTTTAGAGAAGTCGCCCTCACAATAGTTCATTTTGCAATGTATGGATGGGAGAAAGAAGAGAATATATTATATGATTTTATGGTTCATCACTTCTGTGGACATTTAATAGATGCTAATGAAGAGAATAGACATATTTGGTTTTTGCTAGAGCTGTACTTGCAGTATAAAAATAAAACCATCATGGGAACAAATCAAAAATTGCACTTAATCGTGAAAAATAAGTTTAAGGAAGCTAAGCTGCGATGCGATTTAATTCCTGAAGACCTTAACATGTATGATGAAGTGTTGGGACGTTGGGCGACTGATGATTTAGAAGAAATAGAACATCTAATTTCAATAATGGCTCAGTATCATTCTGCATTAGTTTCTGAAATCGGACAACTAGGTGAATTTGGCGATTTCAGATACGGGTTTTATCCTGTTGAAATCTTATTTTTAATTCATGTAAGGAAACAACTAAGGTTGCCAGTACCTACTCAAATTGATAATTTTCTGATGAATACTCCAGAAGCGAGAATGGTATTTGGGGAACGTGAGCCATATCCTGAATGGGATCCTGTGCTTCAGATGATTGATCAATTTTATCGTAAAAACTATCCGGAATATATTCCTAACAAGCATGGAGAATTATTTTAATAAAAAAGGAGGAAGCTAATATGCATAATCAAGGTATAGCGCAGAGTATATTTCCTGATAGCGAGGGTTTGGAAACGTTTTTGAAGGAGCAAGGAGGTTATGGCTTACATGAAAATCTATTAAAATATGGTTTGATGACGAAACTGTTTTTATACGTTGACTATAAAGGTGAGCAATATCAAAAAATTGTCAACTTTATGCTTGATTACGAATTTACAAACCAAATTGAATTAGCGACACAAGAAGAACTCGAGAAATTAGAAGCATTTAACTATGATTATTTACCTGAAAAGATTGAATTGGCCAACAAAATACTGTCACCAAAGGGGTATGGACTATTTTCATATCCTAATTCGGGCGATTTTTTCGCATTATTCATTGCGAAAATAGAGGATATAATAAAGTTTCTGCAAGAAGAAGTGCTGTTTGATGATAGAATCCCTTTCCAAGAAAGGTGCATTAAGTACTATAAATAAACTTAAGATAATGCAGTTTTGAAAGAGACACCACATTATCCCTATGATATAGTACGTTATCAAGAAGAGTAAATGTAAGAATCTACAGTGATATACTTTTAGACTGTAGTTTTTTTATTTGTGCGTAATTAATACATACTGTGCAAAATGAAAAATAACTAAGGGGATCTGTTAGTTCATTAGGCGATTGAGTAGTGAATTTAAAAATCAGAAAAAATATGTGAAAATAACAGAAAATATGTAGTTAAATGTTAAAATTATATATTGAAGGGAGAATTTACATGAAACCTGATTTTTTCTTTATTACAATGTATCCAACAGTATCTTTTAATGAAGAAGAGATACTGGGGCGTCTTTTGGATGTATTTGAGTCAAATGAGAAATTTACTCTTACTCATTGGGGGAACTGTAAAACAGTGCACTAGTAACCCTAAAATCAACCATTATGTATAGAGTTAATAAATTATTTAAATAAAAAACTGTTAATAAACAACTAGAATTAATGAAGGGTTATATTCACTTAAGAATATAACCCTATTTATCAGAACCAGTAGTACATAAGGAGATTATCCCACGGGTTATTTACAAATATTGGACGAGGAATATTTGACGCTGTAAAAGAAAAAATATTGACTCTTATATCATTATTGATGTTGTCCTCAATTTTCCTCATGTAGCACTTGAAAATCAGTAACAAGTGAAACGATTTTTCCTGCTTCATCAATTCCCCAATAGGAAGGATAAAATCCATCTCCATAACCTGAACGGAATATAATAATATTACTTCCTGTTTCCTCACACACCACGTAATTTCCCCAATCTTCATCATGTTCTGTTAGTATGTCATCTATAAGATCATCATACAAACTAGTAAATTCTTCTCCTAGTTCTTGTTGTAACCTATCTTCTATTTCTTCTAACTTATCAATTGCTTCAACATCTGCGAAGCACCCTAAGCCTGTATCAACTGGGTAACCAAAAATATATCCGTCTTCCAGTTCACTGACATTTTGTCCTGGTTTTGTTGCCATCTTCCATCCTACCGCTTTTGACTCCGACAATTTCAATTCAGCACCAGCAATGACTCCATCTTCCTTATGCCACCAAGCAACAATTGGATATGTACCGGGCTGAATTGTTTGTTCGAAGTGATTTTTATTAAAAATAAGAGGATCACAAGCAACAATTTTACCTGAAGTAACTTTCAACTGTTCTAGTGCTTCGTAACGTAGGGCCTCACTATCCGATTTAGATAATTCACGTAATAACTTTGACATAATGTTTCTCTCCCTTTCCTTTTAAAATATTTGTTGGTGCTGCCTCCCATATATTTTTACATGAGTTACATTTGTGTTCTGTGGTATTTCTAGCGCCTTTGTATGTTCCTATAACTTCGATATTATCGCCATGAACTTCTAAAACCTCTGCGGCATATCGTATCCACGTTTTTCTAATAGTTCCGCAACATATTCTTCATGCGTTTTACGTTTTCGGATATATTGCTCCCCCGTACAAGTGTAGATAGAACAAACCTTTATTCATTGAAAAATATAACAAATGAATTTGACTTTAAAATTAGACCCAGTTTTGAGGGTGTAAATAATAATCCACCCGTTGATTATATTATTTTAAGGGTAAAAATGCATTAATTAAAAATTCAATAAAAGAAGATCGAACTAGATAGTCTTTCTAGATGGATCTTCTTATTTTATATTCGCAAGGGATATTCCCCTTCACTGCAACTCATTGCAATATGTCTACTTCTGTGACACATTACACAATTGTACAGAGATAATGAAGTAATAAGAAAAAAAATATAAAGATTTAAATTTAATCCTATATATTTTTTATAAATTCTAAAAGTAAATCCCTTATTTTTGGTATGATTGACAGAGACTATTTGATTTCTTATGAATATTCTTGAAAATGGAGTGATGCTGTATGAAATCAATAAATGTAAATGGGAATATATATCATATTGAATCTATTCCTTTTGAAGATAAGAGTGAGCAGGATGAAGAGGGATACTACGAATATTTTTACAAAGGAGTCAATTTATCGTTTCACTCGGACAAAGAAATAATTAAAGCCCGAATTTATGACGAGGAAGAAATAATATATTTCTTAAAAAATCCATCTCTTGCATTTGGTAAAGATTTTGAAGCTATAAAAGTATATATAATTAAAGAATATGATGTAAATAAATTTAAAATTCCAGGTGAAAAAAAAGCCTATATAGAATTATAGCTATAATTCTATATAGGCTTTACCATGACCAATTATAATAAAACAGGAAAACTCACAAAGTACTTATGCCTGTGGGTGATGAAAGGAATGTATTCGAAATTGAGTAAATCAAGTGAAATAAGTAGATTTGAAAATAGATTCTCAGAAAATGTAATTGAAATAGCAGCTGTCACAGGGGCATTAGGAATCGGTGCATCAAAAGGCGGTGACAACATTTTATGGACTGCGTCAATTGATTTGATTGCGTGGAAAGACTTACATAACAATGAAACGATTACAAAAGAAGACATACGACTTGCATGGTTGGTTGATGATGCAATTAGTTATTTTGGATAAACGTGATGTGATTTGTTAGGAGGTGAAGTTAAATGAGAAATGACTTAACATGGCCAGTACCGGATGAGCCAGTTTCAGCAGAATATATAAACAATGTGGGAAAAGAGATAGGGTATATATTTCCAAGTGACTATGTAGAATGTGCTACAAATAATAATGGTTCAGCTGTATTACCTTATAAATTTGAAATAGATACGATAACAAAGGTATTTGGAACTTTACTTTCTTATGATGTAGATAGTAGTGAATATATCGTTAAAGTATATAACCAGTATATTTCTACTCTGCCAAATGAATTGGTGCCATTCGCATTTGATCCAGCAGGAAATTTAATTTGTTTTGATTATAAAAATCATGAAGAAGATCCAATTGTCGTCTTTTGGGAACATGAGGGGGCATGGGAAAAGGAAACATTGATGGAAAGTGAAGGGATTACGGCTGAGGAAGCAGAGGAAGTAGCGAGAGAAAATGTATTCTATATTGCTAATAATTTTACGGAGTTTTTAAATAAGTTACATGATTAATAATATTATTAATATGAAATGGTTCGTATAAATGTAAGCAGTAATAAAAGGCGGGAGAACGATGGATTTAGAGCATCTAAAAAAAGATATTTGGTATGGAGAAGTTTCTAATCATACAATTGAAACTCTTAAGTCTAACTTAAGGGATAGTACAACAGAGACAGAATGCTTTATTTTAATTAACGAATTGTTAAAGTTAGGTGATTTCTCCGTAAAGGGGTTACTAATTGAACTTATGAATAGTACTGGAAATGAGCTTGTTTTGCATTTATGCACTAGACTATTTTGTTCAGTAGCTACTCACGATGATTTATTAGAAACGAATAATTTGAAATTCCTTTCAAGTGCTTCAGAGGATGGAGTTCATAATTTTGTAGTAAGTGCTGGTGAAACTCTTTCGTATCATGTAGTACCATATCTTTTAGCGTTACTAGAAGAGTGGGAAGATACCTTTGTTGAAAAAGCTATAAGAAATGAACTTTCATGGATGCTTGGAATGGAGGACGAGTATTATGAAGTATCGTTAGAAGAATTTAATGAAGCTTATTTTGGTTTTATCGAAAATAACGATACGCAAGAATACTATTATCGTAATAGACTATCTTTTCCTGGAGATTTGGCAAAGGAGTTAGTTTCGGAAGTTATGAGTTCTTTAAGAGATCGAACTACTTATAATGTTGTTACTATACCTTCCGTTTTATCAATTTGGAGTGGAATCAAATGTCCTATTCAATACGATACGATAATAACAAATGAAAAAAATAGAGAGTTGATGTCATATATTGATGTTCTAACAAAGAAAGAATGGAAGATTGGTAAAAAGTATTTTTATGGACATGTAGTCGTATAAGAAAACGATATATGTGATGAATATAAAACATTCTATGGCATACTGTTAAGGAGTGATTTTTACTTTAACGGAAAGCTTTAATAGAAGGTATTTTTTTATGTGGAAAAGTAAAAAAACAATTAGTAGCCCAATTAAATCTTAAAAGATATAAACACATTAAGAAGGTGAAAAAATGATACTACCAGAGGATTTTCGGGAGAAATGGGATGTTAATAAAGATGGCCCACTCATTACATTTCCTGAAAAAGAATTAATAAACAAAAACTTTTCAGCTGAAGTGAAACGATTTTTGTCTATAGGAGGCTTACCGGAAACACCGCCACCATATTTAGAATTTACTTCATCTCAGTCTTTCGTAAGGTCTATTATAAATGTATTTCATATGCCAGAAGAGTTTCGAAAATATTGGTATTTAGGAACAACAAGTTCTGGAGATCCAATTTGTATAATTGAAAAACAAGAAAAAATAGTATTTCTAAATAATAGTGATGCGTATAAAGAAGTGTTTATGAATTCTTCTATACAACAATTTGCAGCATGCTTATTAGTATACTCAAAAATGATTGATAAGGCAGTAGAGATAAATGGTGAGGATGCCTTTATCGATAATAATATACCAGGGTGTACAATAAGTTGGTTGAAGGAAGAATTGAAAAAAATTGATGATAAGTGTATGGAAAAGGGTTCTTTTTGGTGTATTGAAATTGAGAGCTTATATGAATAAGTGGAAGTGAAAAGGGGATATTCCGGTATTTTTATAGTTGTAAAAAGTTATTCTAAAAGGGGTATGTTGGGTGAATCATAGACGCAAGAAAAAGAAGCCGAAACAAATAAGAAAAGAAGCTGTTCAGATAAAACCGATAGTAGAAGAAGAAAAACCACTAAAGAAGAGTAGTAACAAGTTGGTTGACATTCTCCTTGGTAGTCTTCTTTTCCCAATTCTTATATGGGCTGTCTTGGAGGGTTGTACAACACAAGTAAGCAAAGGGAAGACTTTCCTTATTATCGTTTTCTTTCTCTTAATTGCAGTAGGGTTATCTATGATAGGAGACAAATAAAGGGGGAGTTCAGATGTTTAAGAAGAAGGAGAAAAAAAACATTTACGTTAAACTTGTAAACACACAAGGGGAAATTATTCGAGAGTTTGATTGTACAGAGAAAGACTTGCGGAAAGTAAAAGAAAATGGTGCTGAAATTCGTGTGGTTGGAGATAACTCATATGAGATGGTAGCAACCGATGAACAACTAGAAAAACTAGCAAGAGCCGAAGCGGAAATCGAAGCAGAAATTAAGGCGTGGGAAGATGCTTTAAATGAAAGTTTGGATGAACGCGAAGAAAGAGAAGCGAGACAGAAGGAATTGAAAGAAAAGAATAAATGGAGTAAAAAGAAGAAAGTAATCGTATTTGGACTGATATTCTTTGTATTTATTGGATTACCTATTATCGAAGGGTATCAGAATAGTAAACTAGTTGAAGAAGGTACATCATTACATGCAGAAATAGTAGGTAGGCATGTAGAGGAGGAATTCATATTTACACACCCCACATTAGTAGTTGAGGTAGACGGTAAAAAGCATAATGTATGGGTAAGTGAAGAGACATATAACGGAGCAGAGTGGTTAGGTAGACTAAAAGTCATCAAAACAAAAGATGGTAAAGTTGAGAAAGACCCTAGATATGAGGGCGAAGACTTAATCACGAGTTATTAAGGGACTAGATAAGGGTAGAAGGAAATGGTTCACTAGTTGTTTTAAATAATGTAAGTGGAAAGACTCAATTTGAGGAATTTGAACGCGGGTCGTTTACAGAGGTTTCGAATAGTTTAAATGAGTTAATTTCTAGTTTGAGGTTACAAAAATAGTAAAGTGAAGAATGTTTATATGAATTATAGACCGGCTAGATGGGGTGGGAAAGTGGAATATAGTGGAATGGTTTCAGTTTGGTTTGGAATTTCTAAATCACTCCAAAATCTTGAAGAGTATGTCGATATAGATTACACGATAGATGGTGATTCAATTCATTCAAAGTTTGGGACGAGCTTTGAATTCGGTTATTATGATGAAGATAATATTGAAATTTGTTTTTATGAGAATAATAAAAGGGACGTTGAACATATTTTAAGTGATTTTTCTTATAGTGAACGAATTATTCCTAAAATAAAAAAGCTAATAAATGGAGATAGTTTAGCGAGCGATATTAACTTTGCTATTGTTTTTTATGATTTTAAATATAATGAAGCGAAAAGCGAAGATATGTTTGATGGTTTAGAGGTTACATTTATTGGTTCTATGCCATACAGGTAGTTTGTACGGAGCTGCTAATTTATTTCATAAATACATGGATAAACCTTATAAAGGAGGGATACGAATGCAAGCTTTGCCAAATTGTTTAGAAGAAGTTTTGGAAGAAGATATATATAAACGAGAAGATAAAGATCAGGTGAATGAAGTAATAAATAGGTTAGGTGTAGAAGTGTCTAATACATTTAGAGAGTTTTATCATCGATTTGCAGGACCATTTTGGGACGAGCACGTTCCTTATGAATTACTTGATATTATAGATGAAGAGAATAATATTGAATACTACACAATTATTGCTCGACAGGAACTAGGATTTCCTAATAAGTATTTAGTTTTAACGGAAATGACAGCGAATGCTGCATTGGTACTTGATAGTGTAACTGATAAAGTTTACTCAGTAAATTTTGAAGGTGGAGATGAATTACTTTTAAATGGAGAATTAAAGGAGAGTTGGCCAACGTTTTATGTGTTTTTGAAAGAGTATTTCAAGTGTTAAGTGTTGATGGAAGTTAACAATAGGTAGGGATACCTTAGTAATAAGTGTGAGAGGAATGACGGGTAAATGAGAGTAAACGATTCAGTTTTTGGAGAGATTGAATATAATTATGCTTGGGCTAAATGTATGCCTATAACTTTTATAGGCAATGTAACTGAGATTGATTTGATGATAGATGGTGAAGAAGATGGGATGTTTGATGAAGAGCAGTATGCAGCGTATCAATCATTAATAAAAAATTGGGAAGAGGTACAAATAAGTTTATTACAGTCTATATTAGACTATTACAAACAAAGGCGATGTGAATTAGGATATGATATTAGAGTGCAAGAAAATTATCCATTAGTTGAAACAACTGATCAAATACTAGAGATGATCAGTTTAGATGGTATTGTTGTTCCGTATGCAGATATTACGGAAGGACGAGAGGTTGGAATTACATTTAATTGTACGTGGGATATAGAAAATGGTGTAGGAGTTCGTTTATTAAATGAAAAGGTAATGGAAGTAGGTTATCAGGATATTATTTTTTAATATAAGTTAGGGGATATATAACCTGAATGAAAAAGGTGTCAACCTTTCTCGAATTGACACCTAGATACGAATCTGTTTAACATCTTACATACTTACGTTTGAAACCTAGTCTTCCTCTATCAAGTTCTTTCTGAATACTCTCTGTAGCATGTAACAAACTGCTTTTTTTATTAGCACGTTTGACTTCAACTATACCAACTTCTTTTGCAGTCTCGACTGCTTTTTCGTGTAGTGGTACATATGAAATTGCCACGGTGTTTAGGAAATTATTCATAGCAGATTTTGTTCGTTCTGGCGAATCATGGATCGTATTTTTCACCATTTCAAGCATATCGGAAATTTTAGTTTCGGAAAATTCATTGTCTTTGCGATTTCCTAAAAGCCAGCAGTAGCAACTCCAGCCCGCAGACATTCTAAGCTCGTCCCCACTTGCAATCCATTGATCAGCAACATCTTGTGCAATATTTGACTCCGATAAAGTTACTGCTACTACATAATCAGATAGCATATAAAAATACGCCCCATCCATCCAACGATTAAAATCAGATTCACTCATAGCTTTTGGATCTGCGATAATACCTGCAAAGTACATAGCATCGTAGTTGCCTGTGGCATAAAGTTCTTCAGCTAATTCTTGATTTAATTTTATTTTTTTAGCGATTGGTTTCATGGCACCTGTAGCTACGCCAAAAACTGGCTCGTGGGCGCCGTTAGATATGTATATTTTTTTCGTTCGTTCCTTACCTAGAGCTTCAAGTTCTTGCATAACTGTTTTAAAATCCATAGCTGTGCACTTCCTTCCTTAATATAAAAATCTTTTTAAGTGTAATTATCTAGTTTATATTTTTCAGTCTTTCATACTTCTCAATGTTAATACTAATTGTATTTTGGAGGTATGTCTACTTTCTAAAGTTTATCAAAATTTGATCTTATTGTTGAATAAAATGAAGCCGGAGATAATCTGGAAAATGGTATAATATAGCAAAAGCGGGCGGTAAAAATCATATAGGAGGAATTTAATTGGAAAAAAAGCTGAATCGATTATATAGAGAGATAGCGGAGACGGTTAATGAAATGATTCCAGCAGAGTGGGAGAAATTTTATTTTTACGCTCAAATATCAGAAACTGGAGGGGGAACTTACTTTTACTATAATACACCTGAAGATAGAGAAGATTTTAATTATAGTGTGAAAATCCCGTTTTACTTTGCTGTTGATAAAATAGAATTTAGAAGGAATAAAAGAAAGTTATTTGAATTGAGTGATGAATTAAGAAATGTTTTCAAAGATAACCACCAAGAACTTTGGTATTCCTTTACAATGTCTCTTGAACATAGTGGGGGATTTAACATGCATTTCGATTATACAAATTGGTTCGATACAGAATATAGTTTTAGTGATCAGATGATTATTTGGAAACATAAATACTTAGGTGAAGTACCAATTGATGAAAATGATAAAGAGCTAATTAATAAGTATGACAATGAATTTCCGAATAATCCTATTTGACTGAAAGGAAAGAAGAAATGGTTTTTATAAAAATCATGAGTTGTAAAGTAGTTGATAAGTTATAAAGTTAGTTCTGTAAGATAATAATTAAAGGAGAAATACAATGGATAAGATTCAATTTGCGAAAAGAATTAGAGATTCCATAAAGAGTGGTCAATTAAACACCTTAAAAGATTTACTTGAGAGAGAGCCTAAGATGTTGGAATATGTCACACCATTTGGTACGTGGTTACATGTAGCGGCGGCCTATGGGAATTTAGAAATAATAGAGTATTTAATCCATTCAGGGATAGATATTCATGCAAAGTGTGGGACTTTTTCTACAAATGCGCTTGAAAGAGCAGCTACGAAAGGGCATTTACATATTGCAGAGTACTTTATTAAACATCAAGTTGAAATGGATACTAGTGAGCCGGATCGAAGTCCTCTGTTTGCTGCTATATATAGTGGGCATTTTGAGATTGTTAAATTGCTAGTTATGAATGGGATAGATATAACGATAAAATATTCTGGTAATAATATGAAAGAAATGGACGCTTATACCTTTGCTGTTGAAAGAGGGGAGATGGAAATTGCAGAGTATGTAAAGTGTAAGTTGAATGAGAATATATATTCATAATGGAGGACGCTATTAATGGAAGTACATGGAATGGTTTCAATATGGTTAGGTAATATGAAAACGCAAGGTCAATTGGATACATATATGGATGTTACGTATGATGAAGAAGGAGATGCTATACCAGCAAGATTTTTTGTTGATTTTAATATAGATATGATTGATGTAGATGAGGATTTTATTGAAAAGGAAGTGTTAGAAGAAGCAAGTGATGACATTTCTATGTTATTAACGGGATGTTCATATGATGATAAAATACTATCTCGAATTAAGGAAGTAGTTAAATTAAATAAATCCTATAATTCTATCGTTTTAATTTATAATTTTCAATATAACAATTCAGTAAGTAATTGTGAAGGTTTTAATTTTGTAACTGCAATAAGCTATCTATAATGGTAAGAAGGTCACTGTAAGGTAAGGAAAAATGAAAAGTATGTATAGTTTTTCCAATAAATATTTGGTATGATGGTGAATGGGAAAAATATACAAGTTGTTAGTGGTTCATAAAAGGGGGATTGAATTGAAAAGAACGCTTGAATTCGTACTAGGTTTAATTGGAGGCATTATAGGAATTATTATTTCCATACTATTAATAGTTGTAGCGTTTAATATTATGGAAGGTTTTGATTATGAACTTTTAGCTTATTACTCTATTATTTTAACGGTTCAAATAGGGTTGCTTATTTTATCATGTTTAGTAAACAAGGTTAATAATAAAGTTTATGGAGTTTGTATGATTGTGATTCCTATAGTTATGTTATTTATGTCATTATTCTTTTTACTTATTCCGACAATTTTACAAATTATATCTGGTTCATTTGCATTTAGAACATTAAAGTTAGAATCGAATGTAAGCTAAATGTAATTATTAACGTATGAATATTCAGTTTTTTAAACGTTTTCGTTTGCAGTTCAAATTAACATAAGGTACAAAGTTGTACGCTTTAGGAGGAGAAATAGATGATTATTTGGTCTGGTTGGGGTTTTTTAGTCGCAATTATTGTAATTATTAATACTCTTTTGGGTAAGGTTATCTTTGGATCTATAACGAGGGACGCTACATATTTTCAAGACCATAGTTGGCCAATGGCGGTAATGTTAATTATATCAGGGGTTATGTCTTGGTATTTAGGAAAATATATTAATAAGCCAAATGGGAAAGTTTATATAGATGCCGAAACTGGTGAAAAAGTTATGTTTAACAAAAAGCATTCACTATTTTTTATAAAAATGGAATATTGGGGACCGATTTTAGGAGTTATTGCGATTGTAACTTTATTTACAAGATAAAAAAGAGGATGGGTATAGTAAGAGTAATCTATTTAAGTAGAAGGAGAAATCAGTCATGAATGCAAAGAAACTACTAGGGGTAGCAGTTCCGGTCATGTTGTTATTTGGTTGTGGAGTGTCTGAGAAAACGAACACTTCTAAACAGGAGAAAACGGAAGAGTCTAAAGTAAAAGAATCGAAGTCTAATAGTAAGAAAGAAAAAGTTTCAAAGGAAGACTATCCTAATAAAGTGTATAAATTAGGAGTAGAGTTTGATAAGTTGTTTGCGGAGCATAACAATATTACGAGAGAGGTTTTTGACGGTAAGAAAAAGAAATCAGATGTAGTAGATAGTGTGAAAGAATTAAATAAAATGTTAGATAAATTCGAGTCGATAGATCCCCCTGCAGAGTATGTAAATCAACAAAAGGATTTTGAAAAAGCAATTGGTTATTTTAGAGAGTCTTTTTCTTTAATAAATGAAGTATTCACCCGAAAAGAAAAAAGAGAAAAAGGCGATAAAACTGATAAAGAGTTAATCGAGAAATCCGAAAAGTTAGTGAAAGAAGGAGATATTTACTGGCTTAAGGCATTCAAAGATCTTGAAGGGGATATTAAAATCGGTGATGGTACAGTATCTGTGAAAGATTTGAAAGAGTTAGATAAGAAAGCTGGAATTAATACGGATAATGTTATGAAGAATGTGAAAGATGGTACGGAATTAATCGGTAATTGGGGATTCAAAGGAACAGACGGTTTCATTATGTCACTCATTCTAAAAGGTGATAAGACATTTGAAACGTATGGTAAAGGTGAGTATCCAAATAAAAAGAATTATATTGAAGGAACTTGGGAATATGATAAGGAAGCTTTTACAATCTATTTACATCTCAATAAACGTTTAGTAGACGGTGTAGAAGATACAATTCAAAAAAAGAAAATAGCATATAAAGTTCAAGATTATGATGGGGAAAACTTACGATTATTTAATGAGACTTCATTCAATACAATTAAGTATGTGAAGCAAAGGTAAAGTTATGTAGGACTAGGTTTAAATGGCCTGGTCCTTAATTAAATTGTGGGAATGCAACGAATATTTTATCGTTGGCTTTGCCTATTTTATATCATGTTATTTTTTAATAAATTGATAAACGGAATTTAAATGTAAGTATGGGGAGTTGCTTATAAATGATAAAGAAATTTACTAGAGTAGTACTAACTACGGTGATGCCAATTAGTCTTATCATGGGCTGTGGGAATGCTGAAAAAACTAAAGTACAAGAGACGAAAGCGGTACAATCTGAGAAAAAGGATTATATGGATTACTCATATGGTAGCAAAGGTATATTAGTAAGTAGCAAAGCGAAAGAGCGTCAACAATACGAGGTTGGATTTATAGATGGCAACAAGTTAATAGGGATTGATGAAAATATTGAGGACTGTATGATTTTAGATAATAAAGATGAAGCAAGTCTCGTTTGGAAACAAATAGAGCGTGGATCTATTATTGAAGTGCAATATGGTAAGGATCGCAATGATATTGTAGGTGTACAATTAGTAGGAGACCGTGAGTCATACGAAATTAGTGATAAGTTTGATCGGAATACGATAAATGAGATTGTTGAAAACGTTAAAGGGAATTTGTAATAGATGTATTTCGATAGTATAGGGTCCCTTATCATGAAATTATGAATCAACGGCATTTTTTATATGAAAATGCCGTTGATTTGTATTGAAAAATAAGTGCTATTCTATAGTCTTGTAGAAAAACACGTATGAAACATAAATGAATTATTCTTCGTTCAGCTGTGATGATCGCCGTAATGTTATTATCCAAAATAAAAGAGCGCAAGCACTAACAGATACACCTAATATACATACTCCATCCCAACCATATTTTGCATACGTATTTGTTGAAAGAATTGCACCTGTTGCACTACCGATGGAATAAAAAATCATGTAACTGGCAGTGAGTCGACTTCTTGCTTCGGGACGCACTGTGAACAGTATACTTTGATTGGTGACATGTACAGCTTGCACAGCTAAATCTAAAAGGATAATGCCGAAAATTAGTAAGAATAGAGAGTGGTTTATAAATTTAATTAGGAGCCATGAAAGTACTAATAATGATAAGGCTATGCCAGTTGTTCTTTGTCCGAATCCTTTATCAGCTAATTGTCCAGCTTTAGTAGCAGCTAATGCACCCGCCACTCCAGCAAGACCGAACGCACCAATAGCTGTATGGGAAAGATTATGTGGTGTAACACTTAGTGGCAATACTAAAGAAGTCCATAAAATACTGAATGAAGTGAAAATAAGCAATGCTAATATTCCGTGAATGCGTAAAAGTCGTTCCTCCATAAATAATAAGAGAACAGAGTATATTAATTTTCGGTAAGACATAGTTGTCACTTTTTTATGTTCAAGAGTAGGTAAATTTCGGTGTAACAAAAAAGTTACGCAGAGTAAAAGGATAGCAGAGGTGAGATAAACGGACCGCCATCCAGCTAAATCCGTTAATATGCCTGCAAATGTACGAGCAAGGAGTATACCTATTACAACGCCACTTGTAACGAAACCTACTATGCGTCCACGTTCTGCTGGATTAGCTAAAATTGATGCATATGCGACAAGTGTTTGCGTAACAGTTGCAAGAATTCCTACTAAGGCCATACCTATAAAAAGTACGATGGTTGAGGGGGCGACTCCAATTATAATTAAAGCGAAAACGGATAAAAGCATTTGGACAATTATTATTTTCTTTTGGTTTAATAAGTCACCAAGTGGAACGAATAAAAGTAATCCAAATGCATAACAAACTTGAGTAATAGTAATTACAATACCGATAGTTGAATGACTAATCTTAAATTCATTTGATAAAGAATCAAGTAGTGGATGAGCGAAATATATGTTTGCCACAGCCATTCCGCAAGCTATTGCGAATAATAGAGTCATATAACGAGACATTGTTGCATGAACAGGTGAATGTACCTGAGTGTGAGTATGTTTTCGAATAGTTATCATTTTTTCTTTACCATTCATAAAATCAGCTCCTTTTTGGATTATCGAAAATAATGTACCGAACGGTATGTTATTTTGTAAGTAAAATATAATCTTGAAGAAACATATATGTCAAGTTTATTTTGAGTTTAATGTGATTTTTTGACACATCGTTTATAATTTAATACGATATATACTATACTGATTGGTACACAAATGGTGATGTGTAATCTTAATAACTAGATGTAGAAAGGAGATTGTTTTAAATGGCACGACTACGCGAATTTGATGAAGAAAAAGCTTTGGATGCTGCTATGCAACTCTTTTGGGAGAAGGGATACGCAGCTACCTCATTAAGCGATTTAACTGCTAAAATGGAAATACAAAAGCCAAGTTTATATTCAGCCTTTGGTGATAAAGAAGGGTTATTTGAAGCAGCATTAAGGAGATACACAAATTTACATGCGGCTAATATACGAACAAAACTTCAAAACGAACAATCTGTAAAAGGAACAATTCGGACGTTTTTTGAAAATATAGTGGAAGAGGAATATAAAAAAGAGTTCAGTAAAGGTTGTTTTTGTATTAACACAATGGTCGAACTTGCTCCTCATAATGAAAAATTTGAAGTACTGACTAGAGAACATCAAATGTATCTTGCAGTTGTTTTTCAAGAATTAATTACGAAAGGAATTCGATCAGGAGAACTTCAAAGTGATTTGAACGCTAAAGCAGTAGCGCAAACATTAGTCACGTCCTTAATTGGATTAACAGTGTTAATGAAATCACGTCCAGAACGTTCCGTTATAGATAATTCGGTATCGATAATAGTATCGTTAGTAAAATGATTTTTGGGTGAGGTGTTAATCAGCAAATTAGATAATAAGAAAGTCGATTCCTTATTAACATAAGAAATCGACTTTCTATAATTATTTATTTTGTAAGTTATCTTTCCAAAAATTATAGCTATTATCAATAACGTCTTTTAATTTGAAATAGTTTTCCCAAGTATCTTGCACATGGTAGAGAGTTTCTTCGTTTATAAAAACATTACTATAATCATTTATATATTTCCAGTCCTCATCATGGTTAAAGTAGTACTGTGCGAATCGGTTGCCCTCATCATTTAACATGTCGTCTGCTAAAACGCCATCCCAGTTCATATAAATTTCTGTGCCAGTCATTTGTCTAAGTTTAAACTGTTTAATTTCGTCTTGAGACTCTTCCTCAAATTCTTGACTACATAAATGATGTTCAATTATCCATCCTAAAAACATACCAGTATGTACAAAAGCTTGATCAATTGGTAAGTCCTCAGGAAAATCACCTTGATAATGGTACTTCGCTTTATCGTAAACAATCGTATCTAACAATTCGTTCATCCCCTTTAACGTATGATCTAATAAACTTGTACTGTTTGTTTTAATAGTTTAACTATGTTTTCAAGCCATTCTAGTGGTGTTATTTCTAGCTCTTCAAAATATATCCCATCTGATGAATATCGAATGTACTCTCGTTTTTCTTCATCATTTTTTGGTCTTCTTTATTTCAGCTATCAATATGAGCAATCTTTTCCAAATAAAACTCCCTTCAATATAAAAAGTTACATCTATATTATCGCAAGAATGTAAAAATGTTAATATTTTCAAAGAGAACAAGTACAAAGAAACAGGATTTATTTAATAGATACATAGTAGTTATGAAAAATCATAATGTTCCTTCTTATTGAAGAAAATCAGTAAAAAAGTATCCTAATCTATTTTTGAGAAGGAGTAGTGTGTATGAGGGTAAGTGCTTTTGACGACATTTGCAATTGGTTATAAAATAATGTCTGTTAAGGAATTTTCTAGAAACTATAATTCGCCTGCTGGGGATAAAATGAAGTGTTTATAAAAAGGCGGAATAAACATATTTTTATACATAGTAGATTCATAGTCTTTCACGAATGAGAAAATAAGGGGAAGTTAGGATGCTTACATGAACTGTGTAGGTATTTCATACAGCAATGAATATTAAAAAACGAGTAATCACACTATCAACAAGTTTAGTAATGTTCGGGAGTGCACCTTTAGCGATATCAGCAGAAGAGATAAACAAATCTCATACTGACCAGCTTAGTATTGCACAAGGGGAACGTGGAACAAGCGGTTTGAGTTATTCGAATTTCAATCTAGAAACTCCAGATTACATGTAAATTAATGAGGCAGAAGTATCAGAAAATGAGAAAGTTCTTCTGGAAGAATATAAGCATAAACATTCTGAATCAGAAGAATTACATAAAATGAAAGAAACGAGCTATTTGATTCAAATGAATTTAATCCAGCTGAACCTAGCATGGAGCTAGTCGTTAATGGTGACGGTATAAACATACGCAGCGGTGCAGGACTTGAACATCAAACTGTTCGTAAGGCTTCAAAAGGTGACCGTTACAAAGTGTTAGCAGTTAAAAACGGTTGGTACAAAGTAGGAAATGGTGTATTTGCGCCTTATCGTAATGTAACGAGAGCTGAGTTTGCTGCATTAATTTCAAATGCTCTTCAATTACCAGAAGGAAATAAGTCATTTGTAGACATTAACAAAGCGCATCCGTCACTTCATAATGGTATTAAGCGAAGTGCAAGTGCAGGAATTATTAGCGGTCGTGGTGGAGGTATTTTTGACCCGAATGCACCAATCACTCGTGAAGAAGCATCGGTTATGATTGACAAGGCATTACAGTATAAAGGTGTTACAGGTAATTTAGTCACATTACCATTTACAGATCAACATTTGATCGCATACAAACAGCCTGTTCAGCGATTATACAGCTTACAGGTAGTTACTGGTGTTGGAGATAACAAGTTTAACCCTAAAGGGACAACAACTCGCGGTGAAGCAGCTGCCTTTTTAGTGAAGATGTTAAACTCTATGCAGAAATAAATGAATTGTATGTAGTAGTTTGTACTGGTACAAGAAAAAGTAATAAGGATTTTAAAGGAGCTATTCAAATGGAACAGCTCCTTTTTATATTAGCCACTATTAAGCCCCTTCCAAGCCCCTCATAAGCACCTACCAAGTAATAAATCACTAAGAAAAAACAATACAAAACAAAAACAACTACAAGAACAAAAAGCGCGAAAAAATAAAACCGTCGTTGAAGTAGTTAAAAAAAATTAGAATTCAAATGCAAAAACTAAGCCCGCATCCCTATATGTATATTGAAGGGTTGAAATCTGACTTTATATGAATACAAGGGGAGGTAAATATATGGCGGTGTACCGTAATGTGCAGGTGAACTTTTGGCAAGATGAATTCATATTAGATTTAACGCCAGAGGAGCGTTATTTTTACATATATTTGTTAACTGGTACGAAAACGAAGCAATGTGGAATTTACGTATTACCGATGCGAGTGGCAGAGCTTGAAACAGGCTACAGTATGGAGACTGTTGAGAAATTGTTGAACAGGTTTATTGAATACGGAAAGATTTTATACGATGCGGAAACGAAAGAGTTATACATAATAAATTGGCTACACTACAACCCTATTGTAAACACGAATGTAGAAAAGTGTGTGTTGCGTGAATTAAAGACTGTAAAAAATAAAGAGTTCATACGTATGTTTTTACGTAAATGTCTTGAAGAAGAATGGAAGATTCCATTGTTATTGCAGCATTTTGGTATGCCGAAAGAAGAGGATAATAGTAGTTTACAAGAAGTTGTTGAGGAGAAGGAAGAAGAGATAGAAGAGGATACGTCGCATAGTGAAGTTTATAAGTTTTACGAACGACATATAAGTAATCTATCTCCATATATCGTGAAGGAATTGAAGGAATGGATACAAATAGTTTCAGGAGAGACAGTACTAGAGGCACTTAAAATTGCGTTTGAACAGAATAAGCGAACGCTTGCTTATGTGAAGGGGATTTTAAGGAATTGGTATAAGAAAGGACGAGTAGATTTCATTGAAGGAAAAGAAGGTTTACATAAGAGAGCAGTATGTAGTTTGTATGATCCATAGTATGAGAAAGTATGGGTTTTTCAACTTTTCTAAAAGGTGCTTCCTTAAATAGAAGCGA
This sequence comes from Bacillus sp. GW823-FHT06B01, assembly GCF_058952315.1. Classification (NCBI taxonomy): domain Bacteria; kingdom Bacillati; phylum Bacillota; class Bacilli; order Caryophanales; family Bacillaceae; genus Bacillus; species Bacillus sp. GW823-FHT06B01. The sequence continues at coordinate 20,208 of NZ_JBXAHR010000001.1, forward strand.
ATAGTTTGAGAAAGGAGGGGTTATATGGAAGTCGTCATAAAGAAGAAGCGAACTAGAGGTAAGAGAATTTTTATTTGGTCTAGTAGTGTCGTTCTTTTGTTAGTTATTTGTACAGTAATTTTTTTGAACATATATACGCTTAGTTCTGTGCCAAAGATAGATGGGACGATAAAGCTAGAGGATTTACAACATGCTGTTCAGGTAAAGCGGGATAGTAAAGGGGTACCGCATATTAAAGCGGAAAATGCACATGATTTATATTTTTCGCAAGGGTATGTACAAGCGCAAGATCGTTTGTTTCAAATGGATTTAAGTAGAAGGCAAGCTTCTGGGATGTTGAGTGAAGTTGTAGGGGAAGCAGCTGTTGATCGAGATAAATTGTTTCGAACACTCGGTTTACGACGAGCAGCCGAAGCGTCTGTTAGTCAATATGACGGGGAAGCGAAATATGCCTTGCAGTCATTTGCTGATGGAGTGAACGCTTTTATACGTGAGGCGAAAGCGGAAAAGAAATTGCCAGTTGAGTTTACTATATTAGGCTATGAGCCTGCTGAATGGTCTATTGTTGATACGTTAACGATTGGAAAGTATATGGCGTTTGATTTAGGTGGACATTGGCACGGACAGGCGTTTCGATATTGGGCGCTGAAAAATTTGCCGAAAGAGCAAGCAAATGAGCTATTTCCTACATATCCGAAAGATGCACCTAGATTGCTAGCTGAACTGAAGAATACAAATGTGGACGTAGCACAAAGTTTTGCAAAAACAATCATTCCCCCAGAGTTTAATGGTAGCAATAACTGGGTCATAAGCGGTGAGAAGAGTGCGTCTGGTAAGCCAATCTTAGCGGATGATCCTCATTTATCTCTTGCGACGCCTTCTATTTGGTATCAATCAAAACTTGAAACGAAAGATTTAAATGTAAGTGGCGTTATTTTCGCTGGTGTGCCAGGTGTTATATTAGGACACAATGACAAAATAGCATGGGGCGTTACGAATACTGGCCCTGATGTGCAAGATTTATATATTGAGAAGCGAAATCCTAATAATGAAAATGAATTTTTATATAACGATAAATGGGAAAAAGCTACAGTTGTTGATGAATCTATTAAAGTAAAAGGCGGGAAAACAATTCCGTATAATGTGACGGTTACGAGGCATGGTCCAGTCATTTCAGAGTTTGCGGATAAAGGAAAAGAGAAAACGAAAACAGTATTCGCTTTGAAGTGGACTGCTTTGGAACCTTCTGCTGAATTAAAGGCTGTATTAAATATGAATAAAGCGAAAGATTGGAATGAGTTTGAAACGGCACTTCAAGATTTTCATACTCCAACTCAAAACTTTGTATTTGCATCAAATGACGGCACAATTGCTTATAAAGCGAATGGAAATATACCAGTGCGTAAAAAAGGTGACGGGAGTTTGCCAGTGCCAGGGTGGACAGATGAATATGAATGGGAAGGGTATATCCCATATGATCAACTGCCAAAAGTAATAAATCCAAAACAAGGGTTTATTTCAACTGCGAATAATAAAATTGTAGATGATAATTATCCGTACCATATTAGTAATACGTGGGCGCAGCCATATAGACAAATGCGTATTCAAGAATTTTTACAAGAGAAAGAAAAGTATACGGTGAAAGATTTAGAAGAGTTACAGATGGATCAAAAAAATTTATACGGGAAAGAATTTGCTCCTATATTGTTAAAAGAGTTAAATAAAGCATCTTTAAATGAAGTAGAGAAAGAAGGCGTAAAACAATTAACAAAGTGGAATTTTAACGATAGTAAAGATGAAGCAGCACCATTAATATTCCATTTGTTAATGAAAGAGATTTCGAATACGTTATTTTCAAAAGAAATACCGAAAGATGTGATGGAGTTATTTGAAGGAAAGTCACAAGTTGTTGATGAATTGATTCGAAAAGAAGTAGCAGGAGAAAATAGCGCTTGGTTTACGAAGTACGGAGGCTTCACGGAAGTTGTGCATACATCGTACGAAAATGTAATGAAGAAATTGCAGAAGGAATATGGACCGAATGTTGCGGAGTGGAAGTGGGGCGATTACCATCAACTTGCTTTTACACATCCAATCTCAAAATCATCTAGTATGTTAGCACTACTTGCATTTAATCGTGAAAAACCAATTCCAATTGGCGGAAGCCAAGTTACCGTTCAAGCAGCGAGTTACGGAGATAACGGTATTGTAAATCACGGAGCTTCTTGGAGATTTGTTATTGATACGAAAGATATGTCAAACGGTTATCATATTGTAGGGCCAGGACAATCAGGACATTTTAGAAGCGATTGGTATCATGATCAAATAGATGATTGGGTAAATGGAACGTATCATACGACTACATTGAATACGGAGGGGATAGAAGGTAAGGTGTTAAGTTTACAGCCGAAGTGATACTATTTCCACTGATGAAAACTTATAGACTAGAACATAACCCAGTTCTTGAATAATTTTAAAAGCCTACTATCAGTTAAATTGATAGTAGGCTATTGTATTTTAGAGGATAAGATTCAATAATTTTATTATGACAAAACAGTAAGTGTTTTAACATTTACTTATACGATAACGGGCCTTATTTACTCTGTTACAAAAGAAACCACACAAAGTGTTCTTTTTCTTTGTTACTCATTTTTATACATCGCAAAACATTTTGTTATTCAATAATTCCAATTTCTAGAGCCTTTTGAACAGCTTCTTCTTTGTTACGGACTCCTAGTTTTGTGTAAGCTGTGGAAGCATAATTTCTGACCGTACCACCCGATAAATATAACCTTGATGCTATAGTAGTGTATCGAAGTCCTTTTGCTACTAGCTGCAATATTTCTATCTCCCTAGCTGTTAGCTCATAAGCGGTTGCTTTTGATTGTGGTGTCTCTTTTTGCTCATCAAACTTCTCAAATATTTTGTGAGACATTCCCTGATCAATTAGTGTCCCACCTTTGTGAATAAGTCGGATTGTATTAGCTAGCTCCAACGTTTCAATAGATTTGAGCAAAAAACCATCCGCACCGTTGCGAAGTGATTCCAACGCCTGTTCGGTATCCTGAAAAGTTGTGAAAATCAATACGCGGATATGTGGCCATTGTTGCTTAATCTTTTTGGTTGCTTCAACTCCATCCATGTGCTGCATATCTAAATCCATAAGTATAACATGGGGTTGAAGGCGCCCACACAAATCGATGGCTTGATTGCCATCCTCAGCCAAGCCGACTACATTTAAATCTTCATATCTATCGAGTAGTGTCCTCAAACTTTCCCGAACAAATGGTTGATCGTCTACAATTAACAAACGAATAAGTCCATCTTTTATTTCAGTTTGTCGCGGTATGGTACATGTAACAAGCATTCCTTCCTCTGGCTTTGTATATACAGACAAATGACCTTGTAAATTCATTGCCCGTTCTTTCATCGCATTCATACCGAAGCCTTCCTGCCATTCTACATTTCCTTTTCCATTATCTTGAACTTCTAACCTCGTATATTGTTGTTCAAACTGCAATGAAACTATAATTTCAGTTCCCTGACCATGACGTACTGCATTCGTAAGGGACTCTTGTAAACAACGAATGAAGGCTATCTTCGCTTGCCGAGATAGTTGATATTCCTCTCCGAATATCCTAAAACTTACATTTACCTGAGCGTGCTCCTGAAACTCGGCTCCAAGATTTTGTAGAGATTGAATCAAGGAAGGCGATTGACACGGAGAATCCATTTGATGTAGGTAACCTCTCACGTCCTCAATACTTTTACGTCCCATTTCAAGCAAAGAATCTAGCCTCTGTATACCGATTTCAGTAGCAAGTTCGGTACGCAACGTTTCCATCCCCATAATAATAGAAGTATAAGCGTGACCAACTGTATCATGAAGCTCGCTCGACAGTCTGTTCCGTTCTTCTGCCAGTGTAATACGTTCAATCTGAGACATATATTGCTCAAGTACCGCGTTTTGTTTACGAATCGCTTCATTTTGCTTATGATTGACGATTAATAAATGGAAAGCGAAGCCCATTACATAAGCAAGTCCATAGTAGGTAACCATAATCCAATAGCTATTACTTGGCGCAACCGCATAGAGAATTCCAGTTGTTATAAAAACTGTTGTTGGAGCTGTCCAATAATAGGAAAAGTGCTGACTATTCGCAGCAATCAGAAAAACAGATATAAGAAATGTAACGTTAGCTCCCGGAAATAAAGAAGTTAAATATATACACAGTCCACCATATAGCAGTATTTCTGTGAACAAGTAATATTTGTAATTGAACAATAAGGCTACCCATGGAATCGAGAAGGCAACAACCTCCCAAAAAATAATAATCCAAAGTGGCAATGTTAAACTAGCCTGAAAATCAAATGTGGTTATGGCGATAGAGACACTAACAAGTATACGGACTCCTAACATAATCCAATCGTACCAAAACCAATACTTAACCATATCTAACAAGTCATTTACCCCCTAAATAGCCTACCTTTTTACTTCCTATATTATAAATTAATCCTTCATACATTGTTGTACTTTTTAATTTTACACTACAATTCTCTCATAGAAGGTAAACTTCTATTGATTTAGTTGCCGGATCATACTACGTGTATAGCCCCCAATTTTCTTTGTCAAACGGTCTACTATTCTAATACTTATGGCGGTAAATACTATACCCATAAACATTACAAAAAGTGACTTGGCAAAAGTATCTATCTGTATGAATATAATATTCATTTCGATGTAGTGATACAGTAGTGGTGCCAACAGCAACATAAGTGGCATTACATAAAAAATGATTGCACTAATGAGACTGAAAATACCAATTACTAATTTCTGCATTAGCCAAAAGACAGCAGACCAAGTGCGACGATCAGTAAGCACTAATTTCACCTGAGCCCAGTTCGATGTATCTATTGTTATATTTCTATCATAAGAGTCTGTTGAAATATTTGTATAAATTTTCGTCTGTATGCGCTCGAATTGGATAAAAGGTGTAGTAGTCTGTAGTACGCGTATAACTAGTGGAATCCCAATTACCGTAAATGAAAGGGTGAAACTGAATAGCAGAGCTATTAGATAAAAACAAAAATAAAACAATCCTGTAACGAAAGTTAGCAATAAAAAATAACCATTCTGGATGAATCTTGATTTCATAAAGTTCTCGCTCCTATCTATGTAATAATCGAATTGTACTGCTTTTTTTGTCATTCTCACTAGTGTAAAAGTGTCATATGACATTTCTAAATGATGCTAAAAAGGGGAGAGTAACCTACTTCTGGTTAAAAAAGATGCTTATATGAATCACCATAAAACAATCCCGTTCTTGCAGATGCAAGAAGGGATTGTTTTGTACTTTTATCCCACTTTAATGGGCAGTAAGACCCCCACCTCAAAATGCAGCGAAAGCAAAGAATTTAGGTGGGGGATCAACTGCCCATAAAAGTCCGATTGGTTCAACTAATAATCAGTGGGGGATGAAGAAAATCCCCACTGATTAAAGTTTCACTTTATTTAATATGAGATGGACTTGTTTTTCGAATATGAAAAATAATATCAAATTGCTCAAGCAATGACGTATCAAAGTATGCCGATTCGTTCGGTAAGAGTCGTGCCCCTATACTTAGTAATGGTCTTTTTGCTTTAACCCATTTCTTTGCTGGTCCTTTAAGGTGACGGTTATCCAATAAAAACATTTTATATGGTACTTTTCCGAGGGTATAATTGAAACTATTTACATCTTGTGGAATCGGATCCGTTATAATCTTATCTCCGGTGTCATTGTATAAGGTGAAATTCCCTTCCGTAGTTGTACTGCCAATTGTGACATAATTATTGTCTAAACGTTCCTTCAAATACTGCCCCGCAACATAAGGGTATAATTTCTCATCGATAATTCCTTTAGCTATATGAATATTGTGTCCCCATACCATCGTTTTACCACCCAATGTCTCTTGTGCCCACATTGCATGATCGGCCAAGTATTGCTCATGTAGCTTTAACATACTTGGATAGTCGTTAGGAATTAGCATTGTGGTATATTTCTCTATTACACTTGCCGTTGCTTTCGCCCAGATGTACTCAGGTGAAACTAATTCTGTTTTGGCTTGCCCATTCTCATCTTTTAGTAATTGGACTACTCTCTCAGCGTTTGCTTTGAACTTTTCTTTTATTTCAGGAGCAAGATTCATATATTCCTGTAAACCTCCATTAAAAGCCGACAATTCTTTATAATTTTCTTCTACTTCTGCCAGCAAATCTGGTCGATGCAGCCTTACATAATCAATTACTTTATTAAAGCAACCTTGGTCCAACTCCTTAAAGTCAAGCCCAATAAATTGAATCTTTTTTTTATTGGATGGATTAGCATTATAATCTTTCATCCACTCAATCATGGCTATAATTTCATCAGTAGGATATAACAAGTTTAAAAATTCCCTAGGATTTCCTTTTCCTGTTTGGATATATTCATTTAACTTTAAGCCGTTTCCCCAATCTTCTTCCATTGTGAAATTTGTAAAACCCATCTCAGTAACTAAATATTTCACAAGTCGAAACTTCATAGTGAAAATTTCAGAGCTTCCATGAGTATTCTCTCCTAATCCTACATATTGTGCGCTCCCAATCATTTTCTTAAGTGGTTTTAAATCCTCAAATGATTTTGACGGCTCTATCGTTTTTAATGGGTAAGCCTGTGATTGTATTGATTTAACTATATTTTTTTGTATGGATTGACCTGAATTTTCGACTGCTACTGTTTGAGCCTTTCCTACTTCTACACATCCTGTGACTAATAAAGCTGTACTAACCATTGCAATGATTCTTTTCTTATTCATTTTTTTCCACCTCAATTGAATTATTTGTAAAAGCAAGATTGATTCATTGTACTTGCACGAATCAATTGCCTTAATTCAATTGTTATTTATTCCATATCATATTTTCTAGTTACATATTGTCATAAGGTTAATTGACACAGGTCATTTGCTAATCATTACATTTTTGTACTATCGGCTATGACAACTTATAAATAATAATTACATTGATGAGTCGTAAGTAAGACTAGATTATAAATTTGGGAGGGATTTTAAAGATGGATTAATCTGTATGCCAAAATGTTTTTATTCTAAGTCGTGTCTGTGGAAATGATAAGAAGTAAATTCGATAAACAAGTGAATAAAAGGGGAAGGGCGGATTACAATGATATTAAACGTAAAATCGTTCCACAATAAAGATAAAATCCAACGTGCTAAAATAGGACTTCAACTCTTTCTGAGTATTTTAATCATTACTTCTATTATCCTAAATGTAGTAGTAATAATTACGAAAAGTATGCCGCTTATTGTGGTATATATGTTTACCCCAGCAATTTCCTCTATTTTGACTCGCATAATACTGAAAGAAGGGTTTAAAGATGTATCTTTTAGTCTCGGTAACTTAAAGATATGGAAGGGGATCGGTTTTGCTCTGCTAATACCTATGATTATTTGTGGAATTACGTATTCTATCGCCTGGTTGAGCGGAATTGCGAGGTTTCAGCATCCCGAAGGTGGTATGTTAGAACCGATCTACAATATGTTTGGACTGCAGTATGTAACGGCACCATTCAGTTTCATTTATCTAGTAGTATTGAGCGGCATTTTCGGAAGTTTGCTTAGCTTAATCCCAGCTTTGGGAGAAGAAATGGGTTGGCGAGGTTATATGCTCACAAGACTAGTCGATGCAGAGTTTTCACGGCCCATCCTTATTAGTGGATTGATTTGGGCAACGTGGCATGTTCCAATAGTTATTGCTGGTCTATATGTAGCGGGACCATCTGTCGTTCTTTCAGTACTTGGTATCTATCTTTGTATTGTGCCATTCGGTTATATTATAGCTTATTTACGACTTATCACAGGTAGCATTTGGCCTTCGGTTATCATCCATGCTACTTGGAATGCCATTATTCAAGGACCTTTCGCACGTGCAAGTACAGGATATCAAACTGAGATTTGGATTGGAGAATCTGGCTTGATAACCGCTAGTATTATCTTAATTACTGCAATAATTACGTCTCGAATAGTAAATTTCACTAAATAGCATACGGATGTGTTTTAAATTCAATTAGTGAAATATGAGGAGGCACAATTATGAATGTTCAAAGACATGAAAGTAATACAAACAAAAAACGAATATAGATAAAAATTTAATTATACGAAAAAGTAGATTCAGTTAGGGTATCAGAAAAAATTAAATAACTTCAATTGTAAAAAGATAAGAAAGGAGCGGAAATACGCTCTTTTTTTATTTACCTTACTATTTTTAGGAGGTTAGTATGAATAAGATATGGATAAAGGGTGAATAGCATTTTTATTGATGAAATTTCATTAAATATTCTTGTGGAATATATGTGAAACATTGTATAGAATAAGCAAGAATGCCAAAAATTATAGGGGGAAAGTTGTGAAGAAAAATAAGAGTTTAATAAGTTTTTTAGGAGTGTTTATTATGTTGTTTTCTTTTTGTTTTCAAGGAAATATACAGGCAGATGTGAATACTGTTCAATCAGGAAAGATAAAGTCAGGGAATGTAACGGTATGGGAAGTTGGAAATGTGGCGAAAGTGTTAGCTGATGTAGAGCGCTTAAATTTAAATACAGTAAATGTACCGATTCAGGTAGATATTCCGAATGTAACTTCTACGAACATGGTAATTAATCAAGCGCAAAAGCAACAGGCTATTCTTTTAATTCAAGAATTATTAAAGCGTAATATTCAAGTTATTGTGGAACCGTTCCCATATATTCAGCAAGGAAATGTTGGGGAAACGGAATGGAATCCGAGTAATATTAATGATTTCTTCTGGAATTGGAAAACGGTTATTCTACAAGACATCTTTAATTCAATTACAAGTAAATACAATGTGTACGGGCTCAAGATTGCTTCTAATTTTGTGAATATGGAATATGCAGAAGGATATTGGAGCGATACGATTGATTTCGTCCGTCAGCAGTATAAAGGAAATGTTTTGTATCAAATGAATTGGTGGTTAACAGCAAGCTTTGATCCTTCTTATGAAGCGAAGTTTAAAGAGAAAATCAGTCGTCCGTATTTAAAAAAGGTGGATATTGTAAGTATTGATAGTTGGTTTGAAGTTTCAGGAAAAAGAAATCCAACATATGAAGAAGTAAAGAAAAGTTTATTTGCGACGACAGTGTATAATCGTGGGCAAAATGTTGTGCAGCAGTTGGAACAATTACATAAAGCAACAGGAAAACCGGTTTACTTTGGTGGATTTAACGTTCCGGCACGTGAACTTGGACTACAAAATCCGTGGAATCCAGATGTATCTAATGTGTTTTCAAAGGACGTACAATTAAACGGATGGCGTGCTTACCGAGATGTATTAGAACCAAAACCGTATTTTAAAGGTTTTTCAATTTGGTTTATTGGCTCTCATAATAGTACGCATGCGTATCAAATACATAGTAAAGAAGCAGAGGCAGTTATTAACGGCTGGTACCGAAAATAATTTTTATAAAGTAGGTAAGTTTTGAATTTTACCACATATATTTCTAGTGAAAGGCCTTTCACCATCTTATCACCTAGGGGGCAATCATAATGAAATTTTTGTCTTACCTTACAGTAATTTTGGTGATTCTTGGCGGTTTGAATTGGTTGTTTGTAGCGTTAGATTACAATGTAGTTGAGAAATGGTTTGGTTCTATGCCGGCGCTTGTGGACACTATTTATTGGCTCATTGGTCTTTCTGCTATTTATCAAATTTTTGATCGGTTCTTCACGGACAATTAGCAATTATACTTTATTACTAGAGTGTTAAGTACGATTATGTACTTAACACTTTTTTGTATGTTTATAAAAAGTAGTTTGCACATGCAAGCGATTCCATTGCGTCTTACGCCGTAATAATAGAAAACAAATTGACCACGTATTATATTTCAGGTTATAATTCAGAAAGTTTAAAAATTAATAAAAATAAGAAATAGGGAGGTTATCAGGGTGATGGAGAGAGTATATAATTTTTCAGCTGGACCATCAATACTCCCTTTGCCAGTTTTAGAGAAAGTGCAAAAGGAGCTTGTAAATTATAACGGGACAGGCATGTCTATTATGGAAATGAGTCATCGATCTTCTTATTTTCAAAGTATTATAGATGAAGCGAGTAGCCTAATTCGTGAATTAATGAACATTCCTGATGAGTATGAAGTACTGTTTTTACAAGGCGGTGCGTCATTACAATTCTCTATGATACCGCTGAATGTAATGAATACGTACAAAAAAGCAGGGTACGTATTAACTGGCTCATGGTCTAAAAAGGCGATGCAAGAAGCTGAAAAAATAGGGGAAGTACAAGTGCTTGCTTCTTCTGAAAAAGAGAAGTTTACTACAATTCCTAAACTGGATGGTTTACCAAATGATGAAAAACTAGATTATGTACATATTACAACGAACAATACAATTGAGGGTACGAAATATGTAGACATTCCACGTTTAGATAGAGTACCGCTCGTTGCGGATATGTCCTCAAATATTTTATCAGAACAATATGATGTTACGAAGTTTGGTCTTATATATGCGGGAGCGCAAAAGAATTTAGGGCCAGCGGGCTTAACGATTGCTATTATAAAAAGAGATTTAATTGGGGGAGCAGATCGCTCTTGTCCTACGATGTTAAACTATGAAACTTACAGCAAAAATAACTCCTTATATAATACACCGCCATCCTTTAGTATTTACGTAACGAAACTTGTACTAGAGTGGTTGAAAGAGCAAGGCGGGGTATCTGCGATTGAAGAACAGAATAGAATGAAATCTTCACTTCTTTATAATTTCTTAGATGAATCAAAATTGTTTACTTCACCAGTTGATCCTACGTATCGATCACTTATGAACATTCCGTTTACAACACCGTCAGAAGAGCTGAACAATGAGTTTTTACAAAAAGCGAAAGAACGCAGCCTTGTTACGCTAAAAGGCCATCGCTCAGTCGGTGGTATGCGTGCAAGTATTTACAATGCGATGCCAGTACACGGTGTACAGCAATTAGTAAATTATATGAAGGAATTTGAGCTTGAGAATAGATAGGGAGATGGGGATATGTTTCGTGTTCAAACGTTAAATCAAATTGCGGAAAAGGGTTTGCAAGTACTTAGCGGAGAGCGTTATGAAGTAGGGGATAGAATGGACCACCCAGATGGTATTTTACTTCGCAGCTATTCTTTACACCAAGAAGAATTTTCAAAAGACTTAAAGGCGATTGCAAGAGCTGGTGCTGGTGTAAATAATATTCCTGTCGAGCGATGTACAGAAAAAGGGATTGTAGTATTTAATACACCAGGAGCGAATGCCAATGCAGTAAAGGAACTTATTATCGCCAGCCTTATTATGTCTTCACGTAACATTATTAACGGTGTAAGCTGGACGAAAAATTTAGAGGGTGAAGAAGTACCGCAGCTTGTTGAATCAGGAAAAAAACAATTCGTTGGATCAGAAATTGCAGGGAAACGTCTAGGTGTAATTGGCCTCGGCGCAATCGGTGCTTTAGTTGCGAACGATGCGTTAGCTTTAGGGATGGACGTTGTCGGATATGATCCTTACATTTCAGTTGAAACAGCATGGCGCCTTTCTACACATGTACAAAGAGCATTTAGTTTAGATGAAATTTTCGCAACATGTGATTATATTACACTTCATATTCCTCTTACGAATCAAACGAAGGGAATTATTGGTGAACACGCTGTAGAGAAGATGAAAAAAGGTATGCGTTTATTCAATTTCTCTAGAGGAGAACTTGTAGATGAAAATGTTCTTCAAAAAGCGTTAGAAGAAGATGTTATTACGCATTACGTAACAGACTTCCCGAATGAAAATGTGATAAAGATGAAAAATGTAACAGCGACGCCTCACCTTGGTGCATCTACATCTGAATCAGAAGAAAATTGTGCAATCATGGCAGCGCGCCAATTACGTGAATATTTAGAGACAGGAAATATTCGTAATTCAGTAAACTATCCAAACGTCGAACTCCCTTATATCGGAAAGAAACGTATTACAATCATGCATCAAAACGTTCCGAACATGGTAGGACAAATTACAGGATGTTTAGCAGAACATCATATTAATATTGCGGATATGATTAATCGTAGTAAACATTCTTGGGCGTATACAATGATTGATATTGATAACGGAATTGATGATATAATAAAAGAGAACATTGTGGAAAATATAAGCAAAATTACAGGTGTTGTAGCCGTTCGAATGATTGTGTAAAGGAGAGAGGAAAACTTGGCAAAAATCCGACCGTTTCGGGCCATTCGTCCAGTAGAAGAAAAAGCAGCGGAAGTTGCAGCTTTACCGTATGACGTATTAAATAGTAAAGAGGCAAGAGAGGTTGTAAAAGGGAATCCGTATTCTTTCTTACACGTTGATAAAGCAGAAATTGATTTAGACCCGGCACTTTCACCGTACGATGATCGTGTATATGAAAAAGCGGGTGAAAATTTAAATCGATTTATACGAGAAGAAGTATTCATACAAGATGAAGAGCCATCACTGTACATTTATGAACTGACGATGGAAGGAAGAACGCAGTCAGGTCTTGTCGTTTGTACATCTATTGATGAGTATGAAGATGATACAATTAAAAAACATGAAAGAACGCGTCACGAAAAAGAATTAGATCGTATTCGTCACGTAGATGTGTGTGACGCAAATACGGGTCCTATCTTTTTAACGTATCGTACAAAAGAAGAGATAAAGCGTTTCATTGCCAGCTGGAAAGAAGAACATGCGCCAATCTATACATTTACAGCAGAAGATGGCGTGGAGCATGTTGCCTGGAAAATAGTTGATGAGGATGTAATTGCTACTTTAGTAAACTTATTTGAAGATATTTCTAATCTTTATATTGCAGATGGGCATCATCGCTCAGCATCAGCAGCAAAAGTAGGGCTCATGCGAAGAGAACAATATCCAAATTACACAGGAGAAGAAGAGTTTAATTTCTTCCTATCTGTATTATTCCCTCACGATGAATTATCCATTTGGGACTATAACCGAGTTGTAAAAGACTTAAACGGCTTATCAGAAGAACAGTTTTTAAAGCAAATCACGCAATACTTTTATGTAGAAGAAGCAGCTGTTTCTCCGTATAAACCAAATGAGCCAAAAACATTTGGTATGTATGTAAACGAGAAATGGTATAAACTAACAGTGAAAGAGGAAACGTTTGATGCGAATGATCTCGTTAAAGGTTTAGATGTATCTATTCTGCAAGATCATTTATTAAGCCAAGTACTTGAAATACACGACCCGCGATCTGATTCACGCATTGACTTTGTCGGAGGAATCCGCGGATTAGAAGAACTAGAACGCCTTGTAAATAGCGGTGAATATAAAGCAGCGTTTTCATTATATCCGACATCAATGGAAGCTTTATTATCAATCGCAGACGCTGGAGAAATTATGCCGCCGAAGTCAACGTGGTTTGAACCGAAACTTCGTAGTGGGTTGTTTGTACATTCTTTAAAGTAAATATAGACTTCTTTAGATTGAAAAACCGAAATGATTATAGTTTCGGTTTTTCTTATTTTGACTCAGTTAACGTTACATGTTGATTTTCATGTTAAGATTGAAATATGTAACGACAGGTCGCTACAAAAAACGGAGGAAATACGATGAAAATGCAACTGCAAGAAAGTTTTTATGTTGAGTTGAAAAATGCAATTCGTTGTCATTATAACGAAATTATAACTAGTTGCGGTGTTGACACAATATATGGGTACTCCATATTAACAGACGATTGTGTCAATAGCATTGGACCAGTGGCTAATAAAGAAAGACTAATCAAAGTTAATAAGTCGGACCCTTTATACAATTATTATAGATACGGAGCTGTTGAGTGGAGCGAATGGGAAGATTTTGAAATGTTTGATGAAGTGCACAAAATTATCAAGAAATATCATGATATCGTCGAAGATGACTTTAACATACGAGTAAATACACTGTTGAAAGAAACGTTAAATGTGTTAATGGAACTTGAATTAGAAGGCTTGTTTGGAGACAGAGATGATAATCGATTTATTGTCATTTGTGTAACTGATTCATCGAACGAAATCATGATTGAATCAGCTCGATTGCTTAATACATTAAAGACATACGAAGAATATGCTTCAGAATTTGCATAAGAATGAATATAAGTAAAACTGCGCTCTATAAGAGGCGATTTTCATTTAATCAAAAGTCACAAATTAATAGTAACAATTCGTTGTGACGTAACTATTGAACAATTTGAGCCCGATGAAAAAAATCGTACAAAAATTATTGCGATGTTTATATGTAGGAATCAACTTGAAAAAGAAGTTATGCAGGGGAGTTTTTCTGGGATTATTCTTTAGTTAGTAGGAAAAGTAATGAATAGGTGGGGGGCACATGCCTCTCGGGCTTAGATTTTTAATTCCCCCCATAACGAAAATTTTATGCATTGCTGGATACTGATAATAAGACGTTATGTAATATACTCTGTTCTTTTCTTAACTAATAGAAGAATAGTTGAATAAGCTTGTCAACAAAAAAAGGACATTCCTAGTATTATAAGAAATGTCCTTTCCACTAAATTATAGGATATTTTGCTGGAATTCAAACTCTAAAATTAGTTTACTAGTTTGACCTGTAAACTGATAATTATAGGACCCTCTCAGATTTTCTAAGTTACCAGTAGCTTTAATAATTGTTCCTGGGGAATTTAGATTTCCTTTATCGAATATTCCTTGCTCTATAGCTGTAAATGTTCCTTGTTGCCCCTTATAAATTCCTTCAAAGTGTAAAAATCCAGAAATTTTAGCAGTAGCCAAGTGACCATCATTTATATTTGAATCTAAATAATATAATAAATATTCAACAAAAGCTTTTCCTTTTAATTCACCATCAATTTCATATTCAACATGGGCAATATTAATAGGGAAATCTTTTCTAGTATCATCGATTAGTTTTTCATCCCATTTACTTACTGTAAATGTTACTTCCATACACGTAATCTCCCTCCAATTATATACTTTTAAAAAGTATCAATTCACAGTCATATCTCATAGGAGTGTTTTTATTTATTCCACGCCACTCTCTAAAATAGAGAAAGACCCATTTTCACAATCAATTTCTGCCATCGCACCGTAAGGTAAAATAAACTTCGGCTCGGTATGACCAAAATTTAAATTATAAAGAATCGGCAAATCTTCTAAGTTATGTTCTTTCATAACTTGCAGTATTTCGTGTTTATATTCTTCATAATACATTTCGTCTTTTGGTTTACCAAAAATGATACCTTTTGCTTTTTGGAGAATGCCTTGCGCTGCATAATTTCGTAACCAATACTTTATATAACTTGGTTCTGGATGATCTTCAGAAGTTTCAAAGAAGATAATACTATCCTCCCAATGTTTTTTCTCAGGCCAAAGTTCTGTTCCTTTTGCAAATTCCAATACTTCTATACAACCACCAATTAAGCGTCCTTGTAAGGTAGTAGAGCCTTGAAGTAGTTCATAGCCATTGTTTTGTTGCATCGTACGCCTTGTATCTTTATTTACCTCTATCCATTCTAAACGCTCACTCGTCCATTCATGAGCTGGTTGAATTTCGCCAATTGTCTCATTTGAAAAGAGAGTCCGATTTACCATTTCAACCGTATATGGATCCATCTCTATATTTTCGGCAAAATCAGTTAAAATTGCTGGACCGTAAAAAGAGGAAATTCCTGCTTTATGACAAAACAAGTGTGAAATGGTAACGTCAGAGTACCCCATAAAAATTTTCGGGTTTTCACGTATTACATTAAAATCTATATAAGGAAGTAAGCGAATGCTATCTTCACCGCCAATATTCGCAATAATTGCTTTCACGCGCGTATTTTTAAATGCTGTCATTAAATCTTCCGCACGAGCTTGTGGATTGTTATAAATGAATTCGCTACCTTTTAAACTATTTGGCATGGGAACAACCGTAAGACCGAAAACTTCTTCTAATCTCTTTACTCCTTGGTCATATCGCCATCTTATTTCAGAATCACCTGCGCCTCCCCATGAAGGGCTTACTGTTGCTACGATATCACCTGGTTGTAATCTGTTTGGTTTTATTAACATGTTAACTCCACTCCTACATAATGTAATGGACTACGACTGTACAAACTGTAGCTTTGAAAAAATATGATGCATGACATTATTTTCTTCATCATCAATCTGTTTACCTGCTGATATTCAAGAATTCAGTCTTAGTGTTGAATTGCACTTGAGAATTACAGTATGCAACATTGTGTGAGAAAGAGGGTTGCTATTTTCTGCAATCTGTAACTGTAATGATTATAAGTTGGTCGTATTCAATCCAAAAAATAAAATCTTCATGAATGGAGAGGGGGATAGCTTTTCCTGAACAAGAAAGCTATTGCCTTTAGGCACTTGGGATGAAAGTGGGATTGGATCTGGAGTGGCACTAAAAATTGCAACGTTCGTGGTACTTTAAGTGTCTGAAGTATAGGGAGTTTCTTCGTTTTTTTGTTGGGGTTTTTAGGGGAGTATTTTTTAATTATTAGATAGAGAGATAAAATGAAAAATACACCTAATTACTAGGTGTATTTTTTAGACTTGAAAACCACATATGTATTGAAAATTTCTCTTGGGTAGAGTGTATCACAATAGAAATCATGTATATACATAATATTCGTTACATCGAATGGTTTCCTTGTAAATATATGAAAATGGTAAACTAAATAGATTTCAATTTGGGTAACTTAAATATCTGTACCATGTTCAGTGTTAGAGGGAGCCCCGCCAGTATGTCCATGAGCTTCAACTTTTGGAGCAGGGAAATGTGCATGCCCTTCTTGTTTAGGAGCTCCACCAGTGTCACCGATGTTTAATGCAGGAGCCCCGCCAGTATGGCCCTCAGAAAAAGAAGGAGCTGGAGGAGACGGGAAGTGAGTATGTCCAGCTTGATTTGTGAAACCTGCATTTAATCCAAATGCAGCAATACCCGTAAATGCAATACCTACAGCGATTTTACCAATTGTTCTTTTCATTTCTTTAACCCTCTTTCATTTGATTTTTTTGCTACTGTACTATTAAAAAAGTATAAACTTGCTTTCTCATGTTGTTGTTTGTTATAAAATGCAAGAGCTAGTTTTTCAAGATACTCAGAAACATAGATATATAAAGATTCTTTATTAAAGTATTCAATTCCTTCTAAAACAATCGGTTCAATTTTATCTAATTCAGTTTGATTCGTGAAAGCTTCTAATATAGCAAAGTGATGTTTATGCTCTTCATTACCAAGTTCAGAAATAAGTTGTTTCCCTATTTTAATGTAGTGGTTTGCTTTGTCGATAAGTCCTAATTTTTCATGTTCTTGTGCAAGTAAGAATATAGCTTTGTAGTGAGATGGGATTTTTTCAACAACTTGTGTCAAGTGACGGATCGCTTCTTCAGAAAGATTCTGGCTAGCATATAGATGACCTAGATTACCGCGCACATACAATTGTAATGATTCTTCATTTAATTTTTGGAGAATATCTAACGCTTTGTTATAGCTTTCCTCAGCTTGTTCAAAATGTCCTACGTCTACATAAGAAGCACCAAGTACACTTAAACAGGATGAAATATTTCTTTCACATCCGTGTTGCGTTTCAAAAAATTCTAATGCTTTAGAAGCATTTACAATCGCAAAACTTGGTTGTTGTTGGTGACAATGATAAGCAGCATATCGGTAATAGAAATCAGCTTGTTCAATTTGACTATGTCCGGATAAAAGTGCCTGTGCTTTTAAGAAACATTCTTCTGCTTCTTGATAATGATTAATTGCTGCAAAATGAATCGCCTTATAATAATGATATAGATAAGATAAGTGTGTATCTTCTGGTTTTTCTTGGTCTTCTATGATTTGAAAACTATCTTTCGTGATTGATAGTCCATCTGTCAGAGCTGTATGTCGGAATTGGAGTAATGCGTAATATAAGTGATAAAGTGGAATTGTTTCTGTTTCTTTCAAAAGCATTTCTTCATGTTCTTTTTTAGCTTCTTGAAACTGAATTTGTGCTTCCTTAACGTTTTGCGTTAAGATTGCATGGTACCAAGCTTCTAAATGTTTTGTTGTATATGTATGTCCCTTCAATGAAATGTTCATATTAGCCCCCTTGTATATTTTTTTATATAATTGTAACTATAATGGTAACACGATTAAAAGTAATTATATGGAATTTATTGTTGATAAAAAATATTCAGAATTATATAGGTCGGTAAAACCTGTCAGTCCATGTGTTTTTATGAAGAAAAGGACACAATTGACTATAGAATCTTAATGAAATGATGCCACATGCACAATGCTGAAATAAAAGTTGAGAAAGTATGCATGAGGTGTGAATAGGGTAAGAAGGTAAAAATCCTAGCTACAATAGCTAGGATTTTTGTGTTAAATAGTCTCACCGTGAGCTTCTTGTTTCGGAGCAGGGAAATGTTCGTGCCCTTCAAGCTTCGGAGCAGGAGTATCGCCTACATTTAAAGCAGGAGCGCCAGTATTACCATGCGCTTCTAACGTAGGAGCAAAGAAGTCAGCGTGACTCTCTTTTTTAGGAGTCATTCCTTCTCCATGAGTATTTGTATAAGAAGGAGCCCAAATGTCGCCATGTGAATCTAATTTCGAGCTTAAATCAGCATGTGTCTCTAGTTTAGGAGCAGCGAAATCAGCATGGCTTTCTAATTTCGGAGAAAAAGTTTCACCGTGCTCAGCTTTTACAACGCCGCCGTCCCCAATATTTACACCAAAAAGACCAAAGCTAAACACTGATAACCCTACAACAGCTGTACTAATTTTTCTTTTCAATCTATCTCTCTCCTTTTGCTATGGTTTTCCATTTTGTCTAAACGTGGTAGATAAAATGAAATATATCGTAAAAAATTACCAATTATATTACGATATACGAATAATTCTGTGTAATATTTTGTAAAACCTCCTTGAAATTTGAATTTTAAAAAATAAAATTCGACATCGTTCATTTTTCAATTAGTTGAACAGATTTTAATCGAGTTTCTATAAAGGTATTTGCTAACCTTAGGACCGAAAGCAGTTCGTAATTTCTTTATACCGTGCTCATAAGGTTATTTTAGCTTTGAATTAAATTAACTATTATAATTCGAGAATTTAGCCCTCTTGCTGTATATTTAAAAGTTACAGTATGCAACATTGCATAAGAAAGAGGGTTGCTATTTTACATAACCTGTAACTATAATAGTTACAGGTTGGTCGTATCCAATCAAAAAAATAAAATCATCATGAATGGAGATGTTTCATAATGGGTATGAAAAAAATAATTTTAGCAGGTGCTTTAGGTATCGCAGCATTATCAGGAACAAATTTACCAGGATTAGAAGTAACAAAAGCGAGTGCAGCTTCTATTGAATCGAACTTCTCGACGTTAGAAGGACGAGTAGTAGAAGTAGATAACGGTGTAATTGTTGTGAAATCTAAGCAATACGAAGAACCTGTTAGTGTATACATGGATACTTTCTCAAATGTGAAAGTAGGAGATGAGGTTAAAGCTACTGGATCTATGATGCGTAATTTTACGGAATATATGGTTGCAACTGCAATTGAAAATACAACAAACAAGTTAGGCATGCACATGAAAGAAGATGGTTCTCCTGATTATGTGATTGGGGAAGTATCAAAAGTAGGAACGATGGAAGATGGGGGAGAAGGTTCTACTAAATATGTCGTAGTGGAGTATCCATCGCTAAACGGGAAAAAAGTTATTATTGATGTTTTCTTAACGAAGGGACAAGTGTTTCATACGGGTGAGAAAGTAAAAATTGATATGAAGTATGTGGGCTGGGGTGGAAGTTCTATTAACTGGAACACAACGGACAATATTGAAAAAGTTCATGAGGTAAAGAGCAACGTTGAAAATAATGATGATGTTTGGATTTGGTCTTAATTAGAATTCTGTAATTAACAAATATATCCCTTAGTACCCAGCAAATTGTCATACACATGATCATTTGCTGGGTACTTTTTGTTTATTTTTACATCATTGTATCTATAATAATTTTTAAAATGCGGGTATACAGTTGAATCGAATAAACCCATATAGACAAGTATTTTATCCTATTGCTTATGCATTGATTTTATTCAAAATTGAGACTCTATTGGTCGTAAATAATAGATAATTTTGTTTTACTGTTCTGATTAAAATCCGGTCTGTTGTAGCGTATGCTGTTCCAACTCGGATTACGTTTTCTTCTTCTACACCAGCATAGGTTTCATCTTCTGTAACTTCAATAATTTCACTTAATGGAATTTGAATCTTAGCTAGTTGCCATGAAATAATTAATTCTCCATCTGTTTTTTTGATATCGATACCTAGCATGTTACCAAAACCTTCCTGTATTAAAATATGGCTATTAATTTTATTATACAGATTTAAAGGGTTTATTTCTATTGTGAAGTTTGATTTTTCAATTTTTTCACAAGGTATCGTACTACGAACAAAAAAGGGTATCCACTAGCACCTGCAATCTTCCTGAAATGAAGACGATCTTTTTTATTTTGTGAATTTTTGAGAATAAGAGATTTTTGATTAGAATATGATGTTTAAATCGGAGCGAATTTAAAAAATACAATAATGAAAGAGGTGTTTATATATGGAGCAAGATGAGAATTATTTACGAGCTAAAAAAAGGGTGGAGAATTTAAAAGCGTTTTACATTCATTTAACGGTGTATATACTAGTGAACGTAATGCTTTTTATTATAAATATAATCTCTGATTCCAGTAAATTGTGGTTTTTATATCCACTTGCAGGTTGGGGAATCGGTATTGTTATACATGGTTTGACAACTTTTCCAGTTGGGATATTCGGAAAAGAGTGGGAAGAACGAAAGATTAAAGAATATATGGAGAAAGATAAGTAAATTTATTTCTGGAATGTATGAATATAAATCTCTGTGATAACATGTTTGATGCGAAGTCTATTCTATAGCTTCGCCTATTTGTTTTGTATTCGAAGTTTGTACGAGTGAGTGTTCATATTCATTTTTTAGCATCAACTGCATGTGAAATCAAAACTTTACTTGTAGTACATAATAAATACAGTTGTTTTACTTTTTAAATTACATGTGGATATAGGATAAAGTTGTTTTATCATCCTATATTAAAATAAAAATAAACCACTGTTCGATTTGAATATTCCACGATATAATGGTGAGAGTTTATGACAGAATAAATATTTACATAAGAAGTGAGGTACTGTATGAAAAAAAGAACGACAGACATTATTTTTATTATTATTGGTGCATTTCTTTTTGCGTTAGGTGTCAATTTGTTTGTTATCCCGAACGAGTTTGGTGAGGGTGGAGTAACTGGTATCACGATTATTACGTATTATTTATTTGAATGGTCACCAGGCTTAGTTAACTTAATTTTAAATGCGATTTTGTTAATAGCTGGTTATAAATTTTTAAATAAGATTACAACAATTTATACGATTATCGCTGTAGTTACGAACTCGCTATTTCTTCATTTGACAGAAGGTTGGACGATTACTTCGGATGAAATGCTTGTAAATGCCATTTTCGGAGGAATATTTATTGGGTGCGGGATTGGTCTTATTATTCGAGTTGGCGGAACAACAGCAGGTACTACCATTTTAGCAAGGATGACGCATAAATATTTAGGATGGAGCATTAGCTATGGTTTATTGTTCTTCGATTTAATCGTTGCATTTTCATCTTATTTCATCATTGGTGCAGAAAAACTGATGATAACAATTATTATGCTATATGTAGCAACAAAAGTGATGGAGTTTGTAATTGAAGGTTTAAATCCGAAGAAAGCCATTACGATTATTTCTGATAACCCGAATGAAATTGCCGGGAAGGTAACTACCTTAATGGGCAGAGGGGTTACTGTGTACTCAGGTCATGGCTATTACACGAAAACGCCGAAGGAAATTCTTTATGTTGTTATTAATAAGCAAGAAGTAGTCAAGCTAAAACGGATTGTTCAAACTACAGATCCGGCTGCGTTCATTGCTATACACGATGTTCGTGACGTATTTGGAGAAGGATTCGTTGATATTTCTAAAGCATAGAAATTACTTTTCATTAAAATAATCTTAATACTAAAACGTAAGAATCTATTTTGAATAATCTTTTTTCAAAATAGATTCTTTTTATTTATCTTAAAATGTTGGTTTGTTTTTCTTTTTCTTGCAAAAAAACCAATTGTTTCTTAATGTAAGAAATGTAGAAGGATGAACAAGAGAGGGTTTAATGAAGATGATACATATTTTATTAGCTGATGATGATAAGCATATTAGAGAGTTGTTACATTACCATTTACAAAAAGAGGGGTTTACAGTTTTTGAAGCAGAAGATGGAAAGGTAGCGCAAGACGTATTAGAGAAAGAGAATATTCACCTTGCGATCGTAGACATTATGATGCCGTTTGTTGATGGCTATACGTTATGTGAAGAAATCCGGAAGTATCATGATATACCGGTTATTTTATTAACTGCGAAAGATCAGTTAGTTGATAAAGAAAAAGGATTCATTTCTGGTACGGACGATTATATTGTAAAACCATTTGAGCCAGCTGAGGTCATTTTCCGTATGAAAGCTTTATTGCGCCGTTATCAAATGCTGAGTGCTGATATGATTACGCTGCACGGAACGACTATTGATCGAAAAGGGTTTGAAGTGAAGTGTAACGGTCAAACGATTCTGCTTCCATTAAAAGAATTTGAGTTGTTATCGCAACTGGCTAGTTATCCTGGAAGGACATTTTCAAGAGAAGAACTAATTGAATTAGTATGGGGAATGGATTTTGAAGGAGACGAACGAACGGTTGACGTCCATGTGAAGCGACTGAGAGATCGTTTTTCAAAACGAACAGATGATTTTCAAATTACGACAGTACGCGGACTCGGTTATAAGTTGGAGTTGAAATAAAATGAAATCACTATACTCTAGATTTGTTTTTATGACGGTTGGAATCATGTTACTTAGCAGTATTATCGGTTTTTTATTAACGAATGTGTACTATCAAGTGAAGTTAAAACCGTACAATAGTGAAAAGATTTTAATGTATGCGGAAGAAGTTAAAGCGTTATATGAAAAGCAAAGTGAAGAAAACAAAGAGGCGTACTTACAGTCTATCGCGAAATTAGGATATGAAATATATATTGTCGATGATCAAAAGAATGGAAAGCGTATTGGCAATGCGTTTCGTAAGACTTCTATTAGCGATGATACTGTTCATAAAGTGTTGCAAGGGGAAACGTTTAACGGCGTTTCTACATATCCAACACGCCTCTTTATTACGGGGTTTTTCGATAATGAATTAATTAATAGTGTCGGTGTGCCGGTAAAACACGGTGATAAACAGTACGCTTTATTCATTCGTCCTGACATTCAGCAACAATTTGGTGAGATGCGAATTTTTCTAGCGGTATTACTAGGGTTTATCGTTTTATTAAGTATTATTTTTATTGCGATTGCAGCAGGTTATATCGTTCGTCCCATTCGTACATTTACGAAAGCGACGCAAAAGATTGCAAGTGGTGAATATGATATCGAATTAGATGGAAATCGAAAAGATGAAATTGGTACATTAGCAACTAATTTTCAAAAAATGACGAAAAGTATTAAAGAATTAGATGAGATGAGACAAGAATTTGTTTCTAACGTTTCTCACGAATTCCAATCGCCGCTTTCTTCTATTCAAGGGTTCTCAAAAACGTTACAGTCAGAAGAGATGAGTGGGGAAGAAAGAAACCATTACTTGCAAATTATTGAGGGCGAAAGTAAGCGAATGTCTAGTTTATGTAAACAGTTACTTACGCTCGCTTCTTTAGATAAAGAAGAAAAAGTATTACAAATAAAAGAATTCAATCTACAAAAGCAAATTAAAGACGTCATTTTTATGCTCGAATGGAAATGGCGTGAAAAAGATATCGCCGTTGAATTTGATGTGCCGGATATTACAATACAAGGCGATGAAAACTTACTTCATCAAGTATGGAGTAATATTTTTACGAATAGCATTAAGTTTTCAAACGACGCTGGAACGATTGAATTTGTTGTAGAAGAATTAGAATCAAGTGTGATGATCTCTATATCAGACAACGGAATTGGTATGGAAAAAGAAGAAATGGACCGTATATTTGATCGTTTTTACAAAGTAGATACTGCAAGAGCGAGAAACGTAGAAGGTAGTGGCTTAGGATTATCAATCGTGCAGAAAATTGTGGAACTGCATAACGGAAAAGTTTCAGTTTATAGTACGAAAGGGGAAGGGACGACTGTTCAGGTGGAGCTTCCGAAATAGATAAAAGAGGCCGTTTGGGAACAGCCTCTTCTTTTGGTCGTTTTTTGTCGATAAGTCGATATAATCGGAAAATCGCTGATATATTATGAAAATCGCCGATATAATCCGAGTTGAGCTGACATATTTGAAAAATCGCTGATATAAATTTCACGTACTGCCACTTCTGCTATAAAACTGTACTTTTCCCACGCTCTACTTTAAACCGAACCCCAAAAGTATCCGCTGTAATCTTATCAGCTTTCGGCAATGCTCGTAATTTTGGATGAAGTAGCCATACGAGAGAAATAAATAAAATACCGATGCTAGCGAGCGCGAAAATGAGTTGGCTACTAAATACATTTGCGGCGTAACCACCAATTAAAGAACCAAGCGGCATAGCAATTGTGCCCATACTTCGCATGACTGAGTTGATGCGTCCAATATACTGATTTGGAATTACAATTTGACTAATTGTCGCAAATAATATGTTGGTTGCACCAATTGGAATCCAGGCTAGACCGAATAAGAGAATAGACAACCACTGAAACGGTACGATCGTAGAGAGAAACCAAAACATAGCACCAGTCGCAAAGCCAATAATAGAGACACGGCCAACATTACGTTTACCAACCCATGAACTGAATAATGCTCCAATTAAACTGCCGGCTGATATAGCGGCTAAAAAGAAGCCATATGATTTCACGCCTCCTAAAGAATCAGCGAAAGAAGGGAGTATCGCCATCGTCATACCGATTGAAAAATTAGCGACTACTGAACCGATTAAGAATACGCCCATTAATGAACGGAAGACGATCGAAAAACCTTCTTTTAAATCAGAGAAATATTGTTTAGTTGAAAGTGATGTATTGGTTTCTGCTTGCTTTGGCATTTTCAATGAAAAGAACAAAAGGGCAGTAATCGCGAATGTAATAGAGTCAATTACATATAAAGTGATTGCGCCAAGTAGTGCTACTAATATGCCAGAAATCGTCGTGCAAATTAAATCAATGCCTTGATACGCAAATGAAAAGAGTGAATTTCCTTTTAATAGTTGTGTTTTATGAAGTAGAAGTGGTAAAGCTTTTGATTGTGCGGGATAGGCGAATTGTTCGATAAAGGCTACGATGGGCATGATGATGAGTAGTAGTTGAACTGTTAATAGATCGAAGTAGTGTGTAATAGGAATGATTAAAATAAGCATGCATTGCAGAACTTGTGTAATGACGAGGGTGTTTTTTATTGACCATCTATCAACGAATGGACCAGTAAGAAATTGTAATGCAGAAGGTAATAATGTAAGAAAACCAGCCAATCCAGAATAAAAAGGATTACCACTCAGCTTATATACGAGCCACATCGCAGCTACATAATACAAGCTATCTCCTATGTTTGTAAAAATTCTCCCTAAAAACAATAAGAGGAAATTCCGGTTTTTTAATATGTCCATTTAATCTACTCCTTTATAAAAAAATTATTTGGTAAAATAAATTTGACCGTTTAAGTAAAAAAAATCGTATTACGATTTTTCTTCTTTTTTCACAAAGCGCTGCATTGCTTTTTCATCGATTTGTAGTGCAGTAGTAGAAATGTAATAAGATTTACTATTTGGATCTTTATCCGCGTCTTTTGCGATATCATTTAATTCAGCCATTAATTCATGAAATTTTTTCACCCACACTTGAAATTGTTCTGGCGTGGCATCAAACTCCCAGCAAGATGAAACATAATTCCACTCAGCTGGATCTTCGCTTACTTTTCGTAATGTAAAAGCTTCTTCTGGTGCAGCGAGAATATGGCTTTTCGTTCTTTCCGTCATTTGTAAAAAGATTTGGCGACCTGATTCGCTTAATATTTCTAAATGAGGTAATAGGTCCGCGGCAGGGGTGAAGCCTCTAGCGACAGATTGATAAAACTTTTGAATGATGCCATTCTTTTCTTCTGTATAAACAATTTCTATAAAACCATTCTTTTCTAATTCTTTTAAATGATAATGAATTTTAGCCCTTGGAATGCCGAATTTATCAGATAGTAGTTGTCCTGTATAAGGACGTTCGCATAGACGCATCATCATTTCGACACGAAGTGGATCGCTTATTGCTTTTAGTTGGCTATAAGTAGTTATTGTTAACATGGGCTTCAACAAGATCAACTCCTCAAATAAAATTACTCGGTCAAGATTATTTGACTGAATTGTATCAAGGATTCTGATTGTTTTCAATACTTTCCGAAAATTAAATCTTCTCCTCTGTAATCTTCTGTTCATATTCCGTTCATATTTCTTTTTTATGATAAGCGTATAGAAAGTAAGAGGAAGGAGCGAGCGAAATGTTTTTAGCTCTGCGTGAATTAAAACAATCAAAATTAAGATATGGATTAATCGGACTTATTATGGTGTTATTATCATTTTTAGTTCTTGTTATTTCAGGATTAGCAAATGGATTATCATATGATAATGCTTCATCGATTCAAAATATGGAGGCAAATAAATTTGTATTAGCGGATGATGCGGAAAATAAATTACTTCGTTCACAAATTAAGAAAGAAGATGTAGATAACGTAGTAAATCAAGTAGGCGAGAAAGAGGCCGTTCCGTTTCGTGTGAAAGTTTCAACTTATGAAAAGAAAGATAGTTCGAAAAAAGTGGATGTCGCTATTTTCGCAAGTGAACGTGATTCATTTTTAGAACCGAAAATTGTAAAAGGTGAGAAATTAGGCACAGCAAACAACGAAATGGTTGCTGATGAATCAATTAAAGAAAAAGGAATCGATATTGGAGATACAATTATTGATCCTGTTTCAAAGAAAGAATTTACAATCGTTGGATTTACGAAAGATCAAATGTTTAGCCATACACCAGTCGTTTATGTAAATGAAGACGTATGGGGAGCTATTTCACAACCAAACCAAAAAGATTATAGTGCGATTGCGCTGAATACAGATAAAGAAATTAAAAATGCACATGTTATCGACAAAAAAGAAGTACTACAAAGTATTCCCGGATTTAAAGAGGAGCAAGGAACATTAACGATGATCATTGCATTCTTACTTGTTATCGCTGCGTTACTAATCGGTGTATTCTTCTACGTCATTACATTGCAAAAAACACAGCAATTAGGTGTATTAAAAGCAATCGGTACAAAAAACTCTTATTTAGCAAATAGCTTAGTCGTGCAGGCGTTATTCTTATCAGTCGTTGCGATGGTAATCAGTATTGTTCTTGTACAAGGATTAGAACAAATTTTACCAGCGGGTATGCCGTTCTTATTAACAACACCGATGATTGCACAATATGCAGCAATCTTCATCGTAATTAGTATTTTAGGAACACTTATTTCGTTATACCAAGTATTAAAAGTTGATGCATTAGAAGCAATTGGAGGCGGAATGTAATGACTTCATTATTAAAATTAGACAAAGTAAGTAAAGTGTACGGAGAAGGGAATACGGAAGTAACAGCCCTTCATCCGATGTCGCTTGATGTGAAAGCTGGAGAATTTATCGGAATCGTCGGTCCTTCTGGATCAGGGAAAAGTACGTTATTATCAATCGCAGGTGCATTATTATCACCTTCAAAAGGGGATATTTACATTCGTGAGCAAAATATTACGAAGTTATCAGAAAAGGAAATGACAGACATTCGTTTGAAAAAAATCGGCTTCATTTTCCAATTCGCAAATCTTGTTCCATATTTAAATGTAAAAGAGCAATTGCTTTATATTGCAAAGCTTAAAAAAGAAAACAAACAAGAATCAGAAAAACGTGCGGATCATTTATTAGCGGCATTTGGATTAGGTGAAAGAAAAAATCATTATCCAAATCAACTATCTGGTGGGGAAAAACAAAGGGTAGCAATCGCTCGTGCGTTCATGAACAACCCAGACTTAATATTAGCGGATGAACCAACTGCAAGCTTAGACTCAAAACGCGCACGTGAAGTTGTAGAAATGATGAAACGTGAAGTGAAAGAAAGTCAAAAAGCAGCAATTATGATTACGCATGATGAAAGAATGCTTGATGTATGTGATCGTATATTGACGCTTAGAGATGGGAAGTTAATATAAAGAAAAAGGACAATCGCACATAAATGTGCGGTTGTCCTTTTTATAAAATATAGTTATAAGGGCCTTATTTTGAGAATAACGCTTTAATTTTATTTCGTGTTACTAATAAAACGCCGCCTAAGACAGATAACATACCTAAAGCCATATTGTTTGATTGCTCACTACCAGCGTTAGGGAGTTCTCTAGCATTATTGTTTGTGTTTGTAGTACCAGTCTTTGTTTCAGTTTGTTTCGCTTGAGATACTTCATTAATTTTGTTATCTACATTTTGCTTCGTAGTATGTACCTCAGCTAATTTGTCATCAATTTTTTTCTCAGTATGTTTAAAGTCGTTGATTTTAATATCTAAGTCTTGTTTTTTCTTTGTTAAATCGTCTGAAACAGTTTGTTTCGCTTGTTTCATTTCGTTAATTTTATTTAGTAAATCTTCTCTAGCTTTTTGTAATTCAGCTAGTTTGTTTTTTACATCTTGTTTAGCTAGTTCTAAGTTAGCGGAAAGACTATCTAAATTGCCTTTAATTTTCTTAAGTTCCTCTAACGTGTTTCCAGTATTCGGCTTGTTTTCTTTTAGCTCAGCAAGTTTGTCCTCAGCAGTTTGTTTCGCTTTCTTTAACTCAGCTAATTTTTCATCTACCTGTTTTTTAACTTCCTTAAGTTCATTAACCTTTTGATCGATATTTTCTTTATGTTGTTTAATTTCATTCACTTTTTCATCGACAGTTTGTTTATGTTCTTTAATCTCATTAACCTTATTATCGATATTTTGCTTATGTTCTTTCACTTCAGCAACTTTATCTTCTACTTGTTTTTTATGCTCTTTAATTTCAGCGATTTTATCTTCGGCGATTTGCTTGTCTTGCTGAAGTTTTGCATCTAACTCTTGTTTACGTTGTTTCATTTCGTTAATTTTTTCATCAGCAACTTGTTTACGCTCATGTAGTTCATTAACCTTCGTATCAACATTTTCCTTAACCTTGTTAAGTTCATTCAATGTTTGATCCACGTTTTCTTTGTGTTGCTGCAATTTCGCATCTAACTCTTGTCTATGTTGCTTAATTTCAGCTAATCGATCTCCCGTACTTTGCTGAGGAGTAGCATCAGTTACTTCCGCATGAGCAGAGTTTGCGCCAGCAATCATTGCTAAAGCTAGTGTAGACGCAGCGATTGTTTGTTTTGTTTTCATATTTTTATACCTCTTTTCTTTCATATGCATGAACTGTTTTGTGTAAAATTGAGCATATAGAAGTAGATTATCTTATCATTATATACCATGTACGATGTCTAGAGGAAGTATTTGCATAATAATCTATCATTATGTAATACTTATAGTCTATTATTTTTGGGTAGGGGAGAGATCTTTAGCTAGATGAACAATTTCTTCTATAGTAGAGTTTACATCCTTACGATTACGAATAACAAACAAATAATCAGCCTCGTTTTCTATAGGATCTACCACATCTTCTTGAAGTGATTCAGACTGTTGTCGATCAAGTACTTCTTTGAAACTAGAATAACCACCTCTAAAAATATTCGTACTTCGCGTGCTTCGAGCTACTCTTTCGTAAAGTACATCATCTGGAATGTCAAAATGAACGAGTATGCGTACATATTCTTCTTTTTGAAACAATTCATTGAGTAAATACATCCGGCCGTTTCGGCTTCTATTTGAGTTACTAATAATAAGGTGTAAACTCGTATGTTCTTTCGCATAATCAACAATGAATTTCGAAAGACCGTGTTTAAAGGTATTGGCGCCTTCAACCGGTTGTAATTTTGCATAATGCGTGTTAATAAATTCTGCTTGGTTATCTTGATCCATAACGAAAGAGTGGGGTAACTCTTTTTCTAGTTCTTTAGCAAATGTAGTTTTTCCGCTGTGTGTTTTTCCTACGGTAATAATGACGAATCGTTTCATATTGGCCTCCATTTGTATTGTTATAATTTGGAACATTCTGTGTGGATCGACAATTTTCCTGCCAGAGTATATACAAAGTGTTGGAGTAGTAACAGGCTGAAAACTTGACAAAAAAACTTATTTATGCTATAATTTACCAATGTGAAAATAAAGTGTAAAATAGGGTTCTCCTGGCCAGGGGAACCCTATTTTTGTTGTGAAAATGAAGGAGAGTGTATGTGCGTGAAACAAGGTGAAGCAAGTGTAACGTCGTTAGTATCAGCATTCGGAAGGGCGTATCATAGTGAATTTGATCGTCCTAAAATCTTTGATGATTATGTAGCTAAAGATTTTATTTCACAAAAAGAACGTAACGATATTGAAACGAATATGGTTCAAGGGATCCGTTTTTTCAATACAGACATTGCTGAGCGGTTTCGAGATAATCCGAAAGAAATATTAAAATGGATTACACAAGTTCAATTATCACCAACACCTTTGGCACGCGCAGCATATTGTGAAAGAGTATTACTACATGAAATTGCATTAGGCGCAAAGCAATACATCATACTCGGTGCGGGCTTAGACACATTTAGTTTTAGACATCGAGAATTAGAAAATAAAATTGAAATATTTGAAGTGGATCACCCTTATACGCAAGCGTTTAAAATACAAAGAGTGAAAGAAATAGAGTATGAAATTCCAAACAACCTTCATTTTATTTCGATGGATTTTACTAAAGATTTCTCGAAGCAAAAATTAGTAAATGAAGGATTTGAAAATAAAAAGACTTTCTTTAGCCTATTAGGTGTTACGTACTATTTAACGAAGGAGGAGCTTTCTAGTTTAATAAAAAATTTATTCGAGATGGTTCCAGAGGGGAGCTCTATCGTATTCGATTATCCGGATGAAAACTTATTTACGGAAAAGGGACTGTCCAATCGAGTGGGAAATATGGTTAAAATGGCTACAGTAGGCGGAGAACCGATGAAATCGTGTTTTTCTTATACCGAAATGGAAGCACTGTTAGAGAAGGCGGGCTTACTCATTTATGAGCATTTATCACCTGAGGATATTCATACATTATACTTTGAAGGACGAAACGATTATTTAAAAGCTTTTGAGACGGTACATTATGTGCATGCGGTGAAGAAGTAGAGGGTTAGTAGGCATGGGGAGGAATCTCTGTGTCTTTTTTTGTGGGAGAACAAGGGGGAAATATTAACTAGGAAGGGAAATTCGATAATGTAAAGAATATGAAGTATGAATGTAATAAATTAAGTAGTAATGCTAAAGGAGAACGTAATGTACACAATTGGACAAGTCGCGAAATTTTTAGGTGTATCTAGGGATACTTTGAAGTTTTATGAGGAAAAGGATTTGGTCAAGCCGAAGCAAAATGTTGAAAATGGATATAGAAAATATAATCATTTTGATATATATGATATAACAACGGTCAATTTCTATAGGGAAATGGATATCGAAATAAAAAAAATTCAGGAATTAAGAAAAAGTAAGAGTATAGAGGGAATAAAATCATTGTTGGAAGAGAAAGAACAAGAAGTTTTAGAGGAGATAGAATATAAAAAGCTTCTTTTAAAAAAGGTTCAAATTGTACAAGAAGATTGTGAAAAAATAAAGAAATTTTTAGGGGAATACGTAATAAAAGAAATGAAACCTTTAGAAGTAAAAGGAGAAATAGAGCATTTTACTGCGTATGATGAATATGAATCTTTGAAAAAGAATACGGATAGTTTAAAAAAAGCAGTTACTTTAACATCTTTACGAAGAGTTATAAGTTTTAATAAAGAAGGTATTATAGAAGATAAATTTATAATCGTAAGAAAAGTAGAAGACTTTGATAAAGAGTTAGAAGGGGAAATTCTATCGCATCCAAAATGTATTTATACAGTTATTGAAGATGGAAGATGGTCAACTGGTGGAAAAAGTATTGATGATAATGTGGAATCCAGTTTAAGAAAAGCAGCGATAGAACAAGGGTATGAACTTTTTGGTCTAGTGTATATAAATATATTACTTACCACATATGAAGAGGAACTTGAACGTATATTTTTAGAAATTTATGCACCTGTAAAATAATGCAGACATGTATTGACCTGTGAGTAACCCCCAGG
Organism: Bacillus sp. GW823-FHT06B01; assembly: GCF_058952315.1. Lineage (NCBI taxonomy): Bacteria > Bacillati > Bacillota > Bacilli > Caryophanales > Bacillaceae > Bacillus > Bacillus sp. GW823-FHT06B01. The sequence goes on from NZ_JBXAHR010000001.1 coordinate 52,634, forward strand.
TTTAAGCTGAAAGTATCTGTAAATATAAATACTATTATGTTTACGAAATACTTAGTTTGAAATGGGGATTGTGCATGAATAGAGAAAAGAAACTAACAAAACCAGTAGCGAGTTTTATTGTATTAACCAATATCATTTTTTTGCCGCTTTTCTTGCTTGTAGGTGCTATAAGTATGTTGGAATTTCCTACATGGATTTTTGATGTAATGTTTTGTATATCGTCTTGGTCCTCAACTTTTGCTTTTGCCGTACTATTTAAAAAAATCTATCCAGGGCAGAGCTTTATACAATTTGTAAAAGACAAGTTCAAAAATAAACTTAAAGTTTCTGTAATACTTGTTGTGAGTGTGATTCAAACTTTCATATTTTTAATGATTTTATTTGTCGTGTCTAAAAATAGTGAAGTAGACTCTATTTTTACTGTCACTTCACGGGGAATGCTAATCTATTTCTTTGTTAAAAACTTTCTTGCGGGGCCATTGGGAGAAGAGATAGGATGGAGAGGTTTTGCGCAAATTGAACTCCAAAAGAGGTATTCACCGTTAATAGCTTCGCTAATTATAGGGTTTTGGTGGGGAATGTGGCACCTACCTATTTGGTTTACTACAGGATTTGTAGGCATGGACCTAATTAAATATATTCTATTTTTTATGATCTCTATCATATCTATAAAAATCGTTATGACTGCATTTTATAATTTAAATCAGAATTTAATTATCCCAATCATCATTCATCAATTTTTTAATTTCTTTATTGGGATTATAAAAGGAAACTTAAACGATTTAATTATGTATAACGCGATTTTTTATTTAGTAGTTGCAGTTTTTCTGATTATTATAAATCCAAAGAGGGCTCTGTATGGAGCGGAAGATATAAATAGCAGGAATGGAAAGTATTATAGGACATAGTGATGCATTTATGAAAGACAAGGAAAGCAAATTTAGTGATGGTAGATATGTTTGTTTTATGCAGTATCACTTAAAGCTCCGCCAATTTAATTATATAAATTATTTTTTTATGGAAACAAAAAGGGAAAAGAAGATGTTGAAATGAGTTGTATGTACACTCCATATGTGTATATTTGCTGCTCAATAAACGATCCTCTCACGTAAGTTTATACCACATTTTCACTTTTATTTACAAAAAATACTATTAAATATTTTCGGATAATTGTTATAATATAATTAAATTGTTATAAAAGTTTTTTTCTAGAGTATGTATTTGAAGAATTCTCATGCAAAAAGAGCAAGTTCTCAAGTAGAGAGCTTGCTCTTTTTTGAAGAGAAATATGATTAGAAGTACATAAGGGGATAGCAGGATTTTATAAAAATACTTTCTGTATGTATCCACAACAATGTTTAGATGTATATGATTTTTAAATTTATAAAAAGATTAAGAGGCGATAGAGAATGAAAAGGTATATTAGTATAAAAGGAATTGGCACATATCTTCCAAAACGAAAGGTAGATTCTTTTGAAATAGATCGTATGCTACATGTGCCAGAAGGCTGGACATTAAAAAAAGCTGGGGTAAAAACAAGATATTTTGTTGATGGGGAAACGTCTTCTTATATGGGGGCAGAAGCTGCAAAAAAAGCTGTAGAAGATGCGAAGTTAACTTGGGATGATATCGATTGTATTATTTGCGGAAGCGGAACGATTCAACAAGCGATTCCTTCTACAGCATCACTTATTCAAGAACAGCTCGGGCTACAGCATTCTGGTATTCCATGTTTTGATATCAATTCAACATGTCTAAGTTTCATAACAGCACTTGATACAATTTCTTACGCAATGGAATGCGGGAGATACAAAAATGTTGTTATTATTTCTTCTGAAATTTCTTCTGTTGGATTAAATTGGGGACAAAATGAAAGCAGTATTTTATTCGGTGACGGTGCGGCAGCTGTTGTTATAACAAAAGGCGATCATACATCTTCTATTATTGCTTCCCATATGGAAACATATAGCTCTGGTGCGCATTTATCAGAAATTCGTGGCGGTGGAACGATGATTCATCCTCGCGAGTATAGTGAGGAACGAAAAGAAGACTTCTTGTTCGATATGAATGGAAGAGCCATTTTTAAACTATCTTCTAAGTATTTGTTGAAGTTTATTGACAAGCTACTTATGGATACTGGTTATACGCTAGCCGATATTGATTTAATTGTTCCTCACCAAGCAAGTGGACCAGCTATGAGACTCATTCGTAAAAAATTAGGGGTTGATGAAGAACGCTTTATGACCATTTTTGAAGACTACGGTAATATGATTTCCGCATCTATTCCAGTCGCTCTTTTCGAGGCGATTAAGCAAAAGAAAGTGCAACGTGGAAATAAAATACTACTATTAGGTACTTCTGCAGGACTTTCTATCGGGGGCATCCTTCTTGAATACTAAGAAAACAGTATTAATTACAGGGGCACGTGCACCAGCAGCTCTGCATGTATGCAGACTGTTTCATAACGCTGGACATACCGTTATTATTGCAGATAGTATTCCGTATCCATTAAGTAAAGTTTCAAAGAGTACGGATTACTTTTATGAAATTCCTTCTCCAAAGTGGAAAACAAAAGAAAGTATCCGTGCGCTACTATCCATTATTAAACGTCACAATGTGGATTTGCTTATTCCTACTTGTGAAGAAGTGTTTTATATATCTAAATATAGAGAAGAATTAAGCGCATTTTGCCATGTATTAGTAGATGATTTTCAAAAGCTATCATTACTGCATAATAAGTGGGAATTTATTCAGTTCGTAGCGAATTTAGGGTGGCAAGTACCTGCAACATATAGAATAGATGATGAAGAAGCGATACGTTCAATGATGCACAAAACGCCAGCTCATACTCCTTTTGTACGAAAGCCGATTTTCTCCCGTTTTTCTGATAAAGTGGAATTTATTACAAAAGAGGATGCTCTAAAAGAAAGCATGATAGATAAGTCGAATTATATTATGCAAGAGTTTATACGAGGAACGCAGCATTGTTCTTACAGTATCGCACAATCTGGGGAAGTATTAGCTCACGCTACGTATAAAACGGAATTTACGGCAGGTTTAGGTGCTACCATTGCGTTTCAGCATATGAATCAACCTAAAATTGATCAGTTTGTGAGACATATTGTAAAAGAGCTAAATTTCTCAGGACAAATTGCTTTTGATTTTATCGTTACAGAGGATGGAGATGTGATTCCGATTGAATGTAATCCACGTACTACAAGTGGATTACATTTATTCGATGAGGAAATATTGCCGGCCTTCTTTCATGAAAAGGTAAACAATACACTCATTCCAAGACCAAACTCTGAGTGTGCAATTCGGTTAGCGATGCTTCTATATGGATTTCCTTATTTAAAAAGTAAACAAAAACGTAAGCGATGGTTAAAAGTTCTATGCTCTTATCCAGATATCGTTTATCGCCACAATGATTGGAAACCATTTTTTTATCAGTTTTTTAGCATGTATAAATTGTGGCGTGAAAGTTATAAACAGGAACGGACTATTTTAGAACAAACAACATATGACATATCGTGGGATGGTGAAGATTTATGAAAATGCTAGTAACTGGTGGAACGGGCTTTCTAGGACAAAAACTCGCCTTTCGACTGAAAAATATGGGCCATGAAGTAACGGCAACGGGAAGAAATAAAACAATCGGTAAGGTATTAGAACAAAATGGAATTGAGTTTGTTCATTGTCCTCTTGAAGACAGGGATCGTGTGCTACAAGTTTGTAAAGGTAAAGATTACATCTTTCATAGCGGCGCACTTTCTTCCCCTTGGGGCAAATATGAAGATTTTTATAATGCGAATGTGTTAGGAACGAAACATATTATCGAGGGGTGTCAAAAGTACGGTATAAAACGCCTGATCCACGTATCAACACCAAGTATTTATTTCTATTATGATGAGCGACAAAATGTAGTTGAAAACGCGAAACTTCCTGATACATTTGTAAATCATTATGCAACAACGAAGCACATGGCTGAACAAGCTATTGATCAAGCTTTCGCGCATGGTTTACCAGTTATCACAATACGCCCGCGCGCTTTATTCGGACCAGGAGATAATGCGATTCTTCCGCGTCTTATTAAAGTATGTGAAAAGGGTGCTTTACCGAGAATTGGTACTGAAGATGTTCTTGTTGATATTACGTATGTTGAGAATGTTGTAGATGCTTTACTTCTTTGTATGCATTCCCCAAAACATACATTAGGGCAAAAGTACAATATAACAAATGACGAGCGTGTAAATTTATATGAGGTTATAGAAAATGTAATGAAGCGTCTTGATAAGGAAGTAAAATATAAAAAAATTTCCTACAAAACCGCTTTTTCACTAGCTGCTATACTAGAAGGAATCTCAAAAACTATTTTATTCGGAAAAGAACCTATTCTCACAAAATATACTGTTAGTGTCCTTTCAAAAAGCCAGACATTAAATATTGATAAAGCTAAAGAAGAACTAGAATATGCTCCAAAGATCAGTATAGAAGAAGGAATTACAAAATTTGTAGACTGGTGGAAAATACAATGAAAATCAAATCTTTAAAGCTATATGATACAGGATATTGCACACATCCAGAAAAAATTGCATACTCCAAGGGAAGTTGGAAACAAATATGCTTTCCTGCTACAGTAGGGTTACTCGAGCATCCAGTATTAGGATATATTTTATTTGATACTGGATATGCGGGACATTTTAAAGAGGCGACAAAAAAATTCCCTTACTCTGTATATGCAAAACTTACGCCTGTTCATTTTACGGAAGAGCAATCTATTAAAGAGCAACTTCTTCTTGATGGTATTCAGCCAGAAGAAATTAAATATATTATTCTATCTCATTTTCATGGCGATCATACAGCTGGTTTACCTGACTTTCCAAAAGCGAAAATATTAACCTTCGCAAAAGCTTATGAGGATATTAAAAAGAGAAGTAAATTTGGTGCTCTATTAAAAGGGTGTCTAAAAGATACACTGCCGGTGGATTTAGAGAAGAGGATGTCATTCATTGATCAAACTCCACCGCAAAACTTACCTTCTACATATGGAAAGTTTGAAGAGGGGTATGATGTATTTGATGATGGCTCATTATTTGCTGTTGACTTAACAGGACATGCAATTGGTCAATTTGGTATATTCGTCCATTTGCAGAGTAATAAAATTGTTTTTCTTTGTGCAGACGCAGTGTGGCTAAGTAAAACGTATCAAAACCTTGTATTTCCTAGTAAGATTGCCAACCTTTTAACGAGCGATCCAAAATCTTACCGAAAGAATATTGAGAAGTTACACCATTTATCACAAACATCACCTGAGATTGAAATTGTACCAACTCATTGTGAACATACATGGGATAAAATTAAAGCAGGGGTGTACTATGAATAAACTACGAATTCTCAAGCAATACTTGAAAACAAAATATGGCTCGAGATTTTCAAATCGTAAACAGTTGGAACAGTTTCATAAACAACAAATAGAAAAACATCTTTTGTTTACGATAGAGGCGTCTCCTTTTTATCGCCAATTATATACGCCGTTTTCAAATGAAATTCAAAAGGGGAATTTGGCTGCGCTTCCTATTATTGATAAAGAAGTAATGATGGAACATTTTGATATATTAAATACAGCCCATATTTCAAAGGAAGAAGCGTTTCATGTAGCATTTGAAGCAGAAAAGACCCGGAATTTCTCACCAACCATTCGTAATATAACTGTCGGTTTATCATCAGGTACTAGTGGAAATCGTGGGGTTTTTCTCGTTTCTGAGGAAGAACAAACGTTGTGGGCTGGCTCGATTATTGGAAAGGTGCTTCCTTCTAGCATTCTACATAAACACACGATTGCTTTTTTCTTACGTGCAAATAGCAATTTATACGAAGCGACAAAAAATAAGCGAATCTCATTTCATTTTTTTGATTTACTAGATTCGTTTCAGCAGCATATCACGCGATTAAATGAAATACAGCCCTCTATTTTAATTGCACCCCCGTCTATGTTACGGAACATTGCTGACTGGCAGCAAGAAGGACTCATTACGATTTGTCCTAAGAAAATTATCTCTGTAGCAGAAGTGCTTGAAGATATTGATAGAGAGTTTATTTGTGCAACTTTTAAGCAAACAGTACACCAAGTTTACCAATGTACAGAAGGTTTTCTTGCTACCACCTGCAAGCAGGGGACGTTACACATTAATGAAGATCTCGTTCATATTGAAAAAGAATACTTAGATCAAGAGAAAGGGATATTCGTTCCCATTATTACTGATTTCATGAGGAAAACACAGCCGATTATACGCTATCGTCTCAATGACATATTAATTGAGAAGAAAACGCCGTGCAGCTGTGGTTCACCTTTTTTAGCGCTAGAACGAATTGATGGTCGATGTGACGATATATTTATTGGAATAAGTGAATTGGATAATAAAGAAATATCTATTTTTCCAGATTTCATTAGAAGAGCAATTTTGTTTGCATCTAGTGACATTCAAGAATTTAAAGTAATACAGCATAGCGTAGACAAAATTGAAATTAAACTTAAAGCACTACCTGAAAATCTGGAATTATGTAAATCAAATGTAATGAAAGAGTTACATACACTATGGTCTACTAAAAAGTGTGCGATACCACATTTTTTCTTTTCCCATTACGATATTCAAGTATATGATAAAAAATTAAAAAGAATAGAAAGTCTTGTAAGGCGTGGTGAACATAAATGATTCAGTTACACGATGTTCATTCCTTGCATAGCATTGATTGGGAATCAAAAAAAGATGGGGCATATGTGCGAGATAGTTTCCTGCCTCTTTTTCAAAAGGGCGTTACAGCATGTATTGAAAATGTTAACACGGAGCTCTTTCTATTAGAAATCGATGATCTCATCTTGCCAGTTACCCTTAATAACGCAGAGTTCGAAAATTCATATGTATGTTCTCCTTATACACATTACGTATCTTATGCGTTAGAAGAGCTATGGGAGTTGAAAAAACCGTGGCTAGAGAAGCTATTAACCTATCCGATTCATCTTATGGGAAGTTGGCTACGACAAACGAATATTAATAAAGTAATTGTCGTAAATAATTGGATGCTTTCAACAAACCTTTATCACTCTATCAACGAACGACAAATCGAACAAATTACAAATCTATTTGTTGAGAAATTTCCAGAGCATACAATTTTATTTCGCTCTTTAAATAATGCATTATATCCTGTAACGACAGAAGCACTATCTACAGTAGGTTACAAGAAAATTATGTCTCGTTCTATATACTTATTTGATCCGAAACACTATAAAAAAATGAATCGAAAAAAACGAAAAGACTTATTAAACGATAAAAGCTTATTAGAGAAAAGCAATTATGAAATCATTACGAATGAAGAATTAACAAAGGAGGATATTTTACAAATTTCCCATTTATACAACCAACTATATATCGAAAAATATTCCGCCCATAACCCAATGTTTACACCCGCTTATTTATGGAATGCTCTTCAGCATCGTTTATTTGAGATAAAGGCCATAAAAAAAGGGGATACAATTGATGGTGTTATTGCTTATTTTATTCGGGATGGAGTTATGACAACGCCGATCCTTGGCTATAATACAAACTCTGACCAGCAACAAGGTTTATACCGTATACTTTCCCTCCTTATTACAATGGATTCTATCGAAAAAGATTTAATTTGCCATTGTAGTGCTGGGGCTGGAGAGTTCAAACGAAATCGTGGTGCAACACAGGAGATTGAATACAGTTATGTATATAACGATCATCTACCACCTAGCCAACAAAAGGTATGGAAAGTATTAATGTGGATATTAAATATATATATAGAACCGATGGCAAAAAAACATCGCTTTTAAACAAAAAGACTTTTAGGATTGCTTGTTACCTGGAACTCTTTATTTAAGTGTAGCTGCACTACCTATGTTATGGGGTTTATATAGTATATTTTTAATAATTTATTTTATATGTATCGTTTGGATGAAAGAGAGAAGTGCTTAAAAGAGTAGTTCTCTTTTTTCAGTTTTTGAAACGGAAATGAAAGGGTGAGAGGTGTAGTGAAGCAGAGATTATCGAAATTAGCAGATGTACTAGTCAATCATTCTACAAAAGTACAGCCTGGTGATCAAGTGTTGATCCAAAGTGTTACAGAAATAGATCCCGCAGTCGTTCGTGAAATTATTAAGTCCGTAGAAAAAGCAGGTGGATATGCGCATGTATCAATGCGCGATGTGTCTGTAACGAGGCAATTAATTTTGTCAGGATCTGAAGAACAATTTAAGTTGTTAGCAGATTGGGAGTGTTACCGATTAAGTAAGATGCAAGTGTATATTAATCTCCGAAGCCCTAGAAATGCATATGAATTAGCAGATGTACCAGCAGAAAAAATGAAGTTATATCAAAAGATATTTGGAAAAGCTCATAGTGAAGCTGTGTATAAAACGAGATGGGTGACAACTCGCATTCCAAATGCGGCTTCTGCGCAAGAAGCAAATCTGAGCACGGAGGCTTATGAAAAATTCTACTATGATGTATGTACGCTAGATTACAACAATATGTCAAAAGAAATGGAGCCATTAAAAGAATTAATGGAAAGGACAAAACGAGTGAGGATTATTGGAGAAGGAACAGATTTGGAGTTTTCCATTGAAGGAATAGGCGTTTTAAAGGGAGATGGTACGGATAATATCCCTGATGGCGAAATATATACAGCACCTGTCAAAGATTCTGTAAATGGAGTAATAACATGTAACACAGTATCCGTTCAACAAGGTTATGCGTTTCAAAATATAAAGTTACATGTGAAACAAGGGAAAATAATAGAGGCATATGCAAATGATACAGAGCGAATAAATCAAATTTTGGATACGGATGAGGGAGCAAGATATATAGGGGAATTTGCACTAGCGTTTAATCCCTACATATTACACCCGATGAATAATACGTTATTTGATGAAAAAATAAATGGTAGTTATCATATAGCAATTGGAGATTCGTTACAAGGCGCAGATAACGGGAATACATCAGCGATACATTGGGATTTAGTAAACATTCAAAGGCCAGAGTATGGCGGTGGTGAAATTTGGTTTGATGATGTATTGATAAGAAAAGATGGGCGTTTTATTTTACAAGAGTTATTTGGATTAAATGAAGAAAATTTGAAAAGGTAAAAACTACGTTTATGTAAGTAGGTTACATAAAATAATCAATCTTTTTCATGGGAATTTAAGGAAGACGAAAGAACCTCACACATTTTAATCAAAATGTGTGAGGTTCTTTTTTTATAAAATAAACATTTGTAGTGTGGAATATATCTAATTAACCAAACTAGTATTTTAGGGACATTAACTGAAACTATAAATATAACTGCATGTCTATCTTTTTTATGAATCTCATTGCCCGCGGATAAAGGACAATAATAGTAGAACTTTGATTTTCATTACAATTTTGTAAGGTTAAGTAATAAAAATCGATAGAATGCGATATTAGAATAGGATACTCTGATTGATGGGTAGAATATTCTGAAAAAGGGGTAGAGCAAATGAAGAATAGACAAAAAGCATCGATAATATGCAAAAGTATTTTATGTTTCATCATTTGTATATTTATTACGAATGAAGCATGGTTTACAAATGTGGTGAGGGCAGAATCGAGTACGTTGACTGATAGGAGTATAGAGGATTTCAAAAAAAAGCTGGATGAACATGTGCCAAAATGGCAGGGGAATTATGAGGTGCCAGGGGTTGCAATAGGGATTGTACATGAGGGGCGTATTACTTATACACTAAACTACGGTTATGTAGATAAAAAGACAAAAAAAGCGGTGAATGAGGATACATTATTTCAAGCTGGTTCCATATCTAAAAGCCTTACAGCGTGGGGAATCTTGCATCTTGTAGATGAAGGACGTTTATCACTAGATGATCCCGCTGAAAAATATCTGACCAAATGGAAATTATCTAATTCAGAGTTTCATAATAATGAAGTCACAATAAGAAGATTGTTAAGTCATACAGCAGGGGTGTCTGCACATAAAGGATACCTCGGGGTTGCACCAGGGAAACATCTTGACTCTATCGAGGAGTCTTTGTCTGGAAAAGGATGGCTTAATGAACCAGTGGAAGTTACCAATAAACCAGGTTCAGAAGCAATATACTCTGGTGTAGGATATACAATTTTACAACTTGTAATTGAAGAGGTTACCGGAATACCGTTTGATCATTATATGGAAGAACAAATTATGAAACCTTTAGGAATGAAATCTAGTTTATTCTTACAACGTCCTGAAAACCAAAACCTTTCGAAAGCTTATGGATATTTTGGAGAGGAGCTCCCTAGTTACCAATTTACCGAACAGGCTGCTGCAGGCCTCAAGACAAATGTTACGGATATGATGACATTGATACTTGCAAGCGTGGATGCACATAATAAAGGGAATGGTGTCATCAAAAGTGAACGTGTTGAAGAAATGCAAAAGCCGGTATTAGGGGAGAATGGTTTAGGTATATTTGAAAAAAAACTATCTAATCAATGGAAATTACTTTATCATTCTGGTGACAATCGAGGCTGGCATTCTTTTTATGGTTTCATTCCTAATACAAAGGATGGATTGGTAATCCTTACAAATGGTGAAGGTGGTATAGACTTACGACAGGATATTTACCATGCATGGATTGAACATGAAACTGGAAAATTACCCGAAAGTTACTTCTCTCTAGCTGAGCAGAGAAAAAACAACTCTATTACATCAATTGTTATTGGAGCCACACTTGGTTTATATTTGCTGCTATTTGTAATTAGATTGTACAAAGGTAGAAGAACTTTCATTTTTAAGCAAGAGAAGAGATCCTACATCGGATTAGTAGTTAGGACATTTTTACTTATTATTACTGCTATCCTCGTTTTTTGTGCTGCCTATTTGTGGAGAGTTTTCAGCTTAAATTCCGGTAATACAATAAATTTTATTCTAATAATGGTATGGATTATAACATTATTAATTAGTGGATTTTTCCCGAAAATTAGAAGTAATAAAAAACAATGTATGAAACGAAAAGATTTAACATCAAAATTTACATTTATGTAATGTTAAAAGCTAGAAAGCTAGATTGGCGTAAATCGCTAATTGTGGTTTGCAAAAAACGACAAAATCTCTTAAAAAACACTTAACTTTTAACGTCATCTATCTTTACAATCCCTCCCTATAATGTGAATTGGACAAGCACCTAAGAGCAAGTAGAACATGTCAGTTTATACATTCTATTATTAGGGGGAGAATTTGTATGAAAAAGGCAGTTGCTTCGTTAGCTGTTATGGCGGCATTATTACCGACATTTTCAGTACATGCGGAAGGGAAAGAGCAAACCCGAAAATCAGCTACAACTTTTAACGTTATTAGTGATATTCAAGGGGATTTAGGAGACTTTGATCATGTGTTAAAAGATATGAACAAAGTGACGCCACTTTCTAGAGCGCTTATTATGAATGGGGATATAACGCCAACGGGACAACAATCACAATACGATGATGTGAAGCGTGTGTTAAACAAAAATAAGCACCCAGAAAATGTATGGTCAACTGTTGGGAATCATGAGTTTTACGCTGGTAAATGGACAGCTGATGGAAAGCTCTCTCAAAATACATGGCCAAATGGTGTAACGGAAGAAACGCTATTTAACCGCTACTTACAATTTAGCGGGCAAGAAAAGGTATATCATAAAAAAGAATTAGACGGTTATCCGCTTTTATTTTTAGGAACTGAAAAATATATGAAATACCACGATTCAAAAATGTGGGATGAAGTATTTATGAGTGATGAGCAATTAGGTTGGTTAAAACAAAATTTAGAAGAGTACAGTCAAAAAGATAAAAATAAGCCAATCTTCATTTTCTCTCATCACGTTTTACCTGATACAGTATCTGGATCGAGACAATCACCGTATTTAAATGACTATTTAAACGTGGATAAATTGTACGATATATTAAAAGACTATCCGCAAGTTGTTTTCTTCACGAGTCATACGCATTGGGATTTAAACTTACCAGACTGGGCTGGTAAAAAGAAAATTGCAGGCGGAGATGAAAAAGGATTTACAGTTGTAAATACGGGTGGGATTGAAACAGGCTGGATGTCAGCTGGACCAAATGGCGGAGAGAAGACTGCTCCAGATGGATATTCATTTAAACAAGGATTACAAGTGAAAGCATATGGTAACGATGTAATGGTAACAGCTTACGATTATAAACGTGATAAGGATATAAAGAAGCTATTAATTAGTGATGCGAAAGTCGCACAAATGGCACCAAATGTAACAGCTGACGATAGTAAAAATGTAATTGTCGGTGCAACGGAATATATGGAGTACTCTGTAGAAGGAACGAGTGAGTGGAATACGTATAATCCAGGAAACCCACCAAAATTTGATGGGAACAAGACTGTATACGTACGCCATAAAGGTGAAATGAATTTAGAGCCAGGATTAACACAGCTTCTTCGGTTTTCGGCAAATAAGTGATTAGTAAGGGCCTACTTTTTAATAAGTGGGCTCTTTTGTGTTGTCGTTTTTTATCGGTAAGTCGATATATTTCAAGTTATGGACGATATATTTGAAAAAATCGTTCATATAAACTTCATGTACCGAAATAAAGTGAAAGTTATTAATGTAATTTCACGTACCGTATTGAGGTTAAAATTATTAATACAATTCCATTCACAAAAACCAAATCCCAACACATTTTTCACTCAGAAAGATGACTTCAACATTTTTACATGTAATAATAGTATCGTTACATACATTGTGAAAGAAGTACAAAAGGAGCGTTATTAATGAATTTAGCTAAATTTCCGAGGAAAAAATATACAGAGTCATATACTCCGATTGAAAAATTAAACAATTTTTCTGAAGCACTTGGTGGGCCGACTATTTATTTTAAACGAGATGATTTACTTGGTTTAACAGCTGGTGGTAATAAGACGAGAAAGTTAGAGTTTCTAGTTGCAGATGCACAGGCAAAAGGTGCAGATACGTTAATTACAGCTGGTGGTATTCAGTCAAATCATTGCCGTCTAACACTGGCAGCTGCGGTAAAAGAAAAAATGAAATGTATCCTTGTATTAGAAGAAGGGCTTGAGCCAGAAGAGAAGCCAGACTTTAACGGAAACTATTTCTTATATCATTTACTAGGTGCTGAAAATGTAATTGTTGTACCAAACGGAGCAGATCTTATGGAAGAGATGCATAAAGTAGCGAAAGAAGTAAGTGAAAAAGGTAATACACCATATGTCATACCAGTTGGTGGATCAAATCCTACTGGTGCAATGGGATACGTTGCTTGTGCGCAAGAAATTATGGCACAATCATTTGACCAAGGAATTGATTTCAGTACAGTTGTTTGTGTAAGTGGTAGTGCTGGTATGCACGCTGGTTTAATTACTGGTTTTGCTGGAACACAAAGTCACATTCCTGTAATCGGAATCAACGTAAGTAGAGGAAAAGCAGAACAAGAAGAGAAAGTAGCAAAACTTGTAGAGGAAACGTCAGCTCACGTTGGTATTCCGAACTTTATCCCGCGCGAAGCTGTTACATGCTTTGATGAATATGTAGGACCAGGTTACGCGTTACCAACACCAGAAATGGTGGAAGCAGTTCAATTACTTGCGAAAACTGAAGGTATTTTACTCGATCCAGTATATACAGGTAAAGCAGTAGCGGGACTAATCGACTTAATTAAAAAAGGTACATTTAATAAAGAAGACAACATTTTATTCGTACATTCAGGTGGTTCACCAGCGTTATATGCGAATACATCTTTATTTGCGTAAGTGTAAAAAAGCATTGGGTATCCAATGCTTTTTTGTTATATACTGGAATTATTATGAAATGAGAAGGGAGATTATATGAGTTCAAATGTAAAATGGATCATATATACGGTACTTAGCATTTCTATTCTGTTAATTTTATTTGTGGCTTATGGAATTTATTTATATTTCACTTAAGCGAAATGGTAACCAAACCAAAGGAAAAATAAAATAATTGTTGTGTTAAATAGAGTAAAACATAAACCGATAATGGCTAAAATTTTCTTCTCAGCTCGGCTACAAAAAGAGATGATTGCTAAAAGGATTGCTATAACAGCGGAAGCTAATATGAAGTAGGCGAAAGGCACGACATATTCTACTCCAACTCTGTCTAAAATAGGTGCGAAGAGAAAGAGATTAATAGTAACGAATATACTTACAATGAGAAACATATAACTTTTCCAAGTGTATGTTTGTAACTGCATAGAACGACACTCCTTTCTCTTTATTATTTATATTTTTAAGTTTAAATTAATTACCTTTATTTTACAAATCGAAATATTTTGTATTGAAAAGAGGGTATGAATATGAAAATTAGAAATTGGTCTCTAGTCTTTATTGCGATCTGTATACTCATAATAACCGGCTGTTCAAATATAGTAGGAAATGAAGATCAAAGAATTCAAGTGCAAAAACATATTGGTGATAATGAATATAAAGATTTTAAGATGGCGACAGATAATAACGAAGTATTGCAAGTAAAGAAAATATTAAATGATATTACTTTTGAAAATAAAAAAGTGGAAATGTCTCGTCCAGCTGATTATCACTTTATTTTTCAATTTAAAAATCCGAAAATAGAGGCGAAAGCTGTGTCGTATCAAATTTGGGTAAGCCCTAATAAGGATAAAATAGAAATCAAGACGGGGGATAATCGGTACGCTCAATTAGAAGGGAAACATGCAGCCGCTTTGTTTCAGATTGTTACAGGGGAGAAACTAGTTGAATAAACGTATATAGGGTTATAGGAACTCAGCTCGTATTTTTCATTTTGGAGATAATTAGTATTCAACAAAAATAGCTATCTTTTTATATTGGAATAAATATTGAGAATCGGATAAAATGGAAATTGGACATTGACTTGATGAGCATGAGGTTCTCCGCTTATAAGCAGGTTAATGAACATTAAGGTGTCCATTAATCCGCCATTGAATAATAATGCTAGGAAATATATTGTTTTTACAAAGATTCGATGTTATGTTTAATTTTCTCAATATAATATTTTCCTTATATAGGAGTGGCTATTTGAAGAAGTTAATATTATTAGTTTTATTAGCTACATGTTGTCTCACCATTGCAGGATGTTCTAATAATAGGATTACACCAAAGAATGATTCTAAAACTTCAACACCTGAAAAGGTTAATCGTATCAATAAAGCGTGGTACAAACATATATAATAGTTTTAAAGAAACTTGAAATTGTTGATGATAAAGGTCATAAGGTGAAATTCGTTAGGCCGATAGTAGGGGCTGTGAAACCGGGTAAAAAGCGGGAAGCATAGCTCGCATTTAAATTAATAAAATATTCGAAATTAAAATATTCACAAAAAAGAGTCTACATGTAGGCCATTTTTTGTGGATATTTTTCATAGATAAAAGACATTCTAATGTGCCTGCCTCTAACTTTAACCTTCTAAAAATTATTTTACTAGGTTAAAATGTTTATAGAGAGTATCGCCCTTCAAAATTCAGTGAATGTGAAGGGCTCATAATAACTCGATTGGTGTGGTCCTTTTTCACTTTATCTACCATCTTTATATATCTTTCTATTAAAAAATCTAACTTTAATCGATTAAATGAAATGAAATCTGTTAAAAATAATGAAATTTCAGGAAAAATAAGGTACACTATTCAATGGTTTTGGTTTAAAATCGATTGACGTTAATGTATACGGGGGAAAGATTGATGAACAACAATACAGTAAATGAATCTGTTGAAGAAGTTGGGAAAAAACGGGTAAGATCAAAAAAACGCTTTACAAATTGGAAGCTAATCGCAGCGGGTGGCGGTTTCATTGCACTTCTTATTGGAGGAATGAGCTATTATCAAGCAACTCACTTCAATTCGAATGTTACGATTAACGATACAAAAGTCGGTGGTTTGAGCGCTGATCAGGCAATACAGGAATTAAAAACATCTGGACTAGCAAACAAAGTCTATATTGATCAACAACAAATTTTAGATGAACAAGATACAAAAACGGAACTGACGGAAAAAGACTTGCCACAAGTTAAGAAGCTATTAAAAAGTCAGTGGACATTTTTCCCTTCCACAAAGGAAAAAGATTATTCATTGCTACCGAAAGAAGCGGATCAGTATCGTAGTGAAACGATGAAAAAACTTGTAGAAGAAAAGCTTGTCTCTATGAATGAAAAATTAAAAGCGCCTCAAGATGCTATGGCTAAGCTCGAACAAGGAAAAGTTGTTATTGCGAAGAGCGTTGATGGAAAACAGTATGACGTTACGAATCTACTAAAAGATTACGACAAGCAGAAGCATAAAAGCGAAATTCATCTAAAGTCTGCATACATACAGCCTATTAAAGAAGACGATCCGATTATTAAAAAAGAAGAGAAAGCATTACAAAATCTTCTTACGCAGTCTGTTGATTATAAAGTGCAGGATGAAGTGTATTCATTAAAAGCGAAAGATTTAATTCAAAATGCTACTATGTCAAAGGATATGAAAGTAACAATCGATGCGAGCGAAATTAAGAATAAGGTTGCTGAAATTAATAAGGCTAAATCTACATTACATAAAGACTTCGCTTTTAAAACACATTCTGGTTCGGTTATATCAGTAAAAGGACAAGGATACGGCTGGGCACTAGATGTGGAAAAAGAAACAAAACAAGTTCAACAAGCCTTTGAGAAAGGCGAGAAATCGCTTTCTGCTTCTAATATTCACGGGAATGGTTGGGAGAAGGAAGGGATCGGCTATAAAACAACATCGAATAATGGCATTGGAGACACATATGCAGAAGTTTCTATTGCAGATCAACAAATTTGGATTTATAAAGATGGGAAATTAGTTGTCACAACTAATGTAGTAACAGGTAAACATAGCACGAGTGAAGATACATCACCAGGTGTGTGGTACGTTCTATATAAACGAACACCATACACGCTTAAAGGAAGCGCAGTAGGTAAAGCTGATTATGCAGTGAAAGTAGATTACTGGGTTCCATTCACAAATAGCGGTCAAGGATTCCATGATGCAGGCTGGCGAAAAGACTGGGGAAATAATGCTTATTTAACAGGAGGATCAGGCGGGTGTGTAAACCTTCTTCCTAACGTTGCAAAAACTGTATATGATAGTTTGAACACGTATGATCCAGTTATTGTTTACTAATAGCTATGTATTAAGACCATAAACGAATAAACAAAGCAAGAAATCTTACTTGATGTATATGAAAAAAAACCTCTTGAATTCGCATGCAAATTCAAGAGGTTTTTTTGTTTGAAAACAAGAGTTCGTTGCTTATAAGAAACAAAGTAGAAAGAGATTGAGATGAAGAAACAGGTATTCAAATAGTCAATAAAATTGACATTGAATATCATTTTCACTTATTATAGAATCATTGCATTTAATTAGACATGACTTTTTTATTAATATAATAGATTTTTAATAAGGTGTGCCATTAAAGAATTTAAACGTAGGAAAGGGTAATATAAAAATGAACTGGAAAAAAGGCGGATTATGGATCATTATTTTTTTCATTGTAAAAGGTACGATTTCTACACTGTTAATCGTTACAGGTGCTAAATATTTTAATTTATCATTTATGCAACTTTTCGCACTAGTACTGATCTTATTACTGATTTCTCTCATAAGCCGAAAATTGCTGTATAAACATAAACAAAACAAAAAGCAAAAAGAGCTAAATATATAATGAAACCCCAGAGACCTTTGGATTTCTGGGGTTTTATTTCGATAGTTTTTTCTACATGTATATCAACTTAACAGAAAAGGTTGTCCAAAATGATAAAATCGATGTTGTTTAAAATGCGTCGGTTACTTTTATATAAGGATTGAAGAATCTTTATTCTGGGGCTACAAACATTTATAAATTATGCTCGTTTTTCAATTGGTAGTTTAAATGTAAACGTACTGCCTTCTCCTAATTTACTTTCAACCGTAATTTCTCCTCCGTGTAGTTCGACAATCCATTTTACCATCGACAATCCTAAACCTGTGTTTCCGGTGCTTGAAGATGTTCGTGCTGCGTCAACTCGATAGAAGCGGTCCCATATTTTCGTAATATGTTGCTCACTGATGCCTATGCCATTATCGGAGACTTTACCTATTATGTTGGTTCCATCGCGGAACAATTGCATATTCACGGTGCCGTTCGCTTTGCTATAAGCAATCGCATTCGTTAGTAAATTCATTAATAAACGCATCATCAATGTTTGATCTGCTTTCATAAACAGGTCTTCCTCTATATGAGTTATTATATCAATCGAAGATTCTTGAACCATTAATGAAAGCTCTTCTACAACGATTTCCGTTAATTCACTCATATTGATACATTCAAATTGGAAAGTGTTATGGTTTTCTTGGTCAGCTCTTGCTAATAATAAGAGTTGTGAGATTAGCGCGGACATTTTACGTGATTGCTTTAAAATTACTTCTAACGATTCTTCCATTTCTTTCGGATTATTCCTCAGCGATAAAGCGTATTCGCATTGTGAAATAATAACAGATGTTGGTGTTCTTAATTCATGAGATGCGTCAGATGTAAATTGTTTTTCACTTTCAAATGATGTTTCCAATCGCTCAAACATTTTGTCAAAGGTTTGTGCCAAATGATACATTTCGTCTTTCGGTGAACCTTGTAAATGAATTCTCTTGGAAAGGTCTTTACCATCACCAATTTTACTAGCTGAATCACTCATTTGTTGCACAGGTCGAAACGCTCTTTGCGTAATAAAATATCCTCCCACTGCGGCAATGAGAATAAGTAATGGAAATGAGATGAGTGTTACCACGATAAGCGTATTCATCGTTGATGATAATTGGTTCATGGTCATAATTCCGCGAACCCAGACTTGCTCATCGCCGCCTGCATTATGGAGAAAATCATATACAATCCATTCTTTATTACCGTCTTTAATGGTTTGTATTTCATCGGATTTAAGCGATATCTTTTTATTAAAGCTTGTTGGACTATTTCCTGCCAGCAGCTCACCTTGTTTATTATAAATAATGATATTTACTCCATCTTCTAAGGGTTCAAAATCATCGTCCATCTTTAATTGTCCATGCTTATATTCAATATCTTCCATGCTTTCTTTTACTGTGCTCTTCAATTGATCTTTCATATTAAAAAGCAAAACTTTATCTGAAGAAGTTAAAATAAAAGCTAACACGAGTGCCATAATAATTACAATTAGCCCTGTATACCACAGGGTTACTTTCATTTTGATTGATAGTCTTTTCATGATTCTACTCGCAATACGTAACCAGTTCCTCGTATTGTATGAATTAACTTCGTTTCAAACTGGCTATCAATTTTTTTACGAAGATAGCGGACGTAAACATCAATAATATTCGAGCCACCTTCATAGTCGTAATTCCACACATGTTGCTCAATTTTATCTCGTGTCAACACAACGTCTTTATTACGAATCATATATTCTAAAATAGCAAATTCTTTACTGGAAAGAGTGATAACTTGGCCTCCTCTTGTTACTTTATGCATATTGCAGTCTACCACTAGGTCAGCGATTTCAAACACATTAGATGTGCTTCCTGTTTTTCTTCGCATTAACACTCGAATTCTTGCTAGCAGTTCGTCAAAAGCAAACGGCTTTACTAAATAATCGTCCGCACCTAAGTCGAGTCCTGTTACGCGATCATCAATTGTATCTTTAGCTGTAAGAAGCAAGACAGGAGTTGTATTATTATCCGCGCGTAACCTTTGTAATACTTGTAAACCATCTATTACAGGAATCATAATGTCAAGCACAATCAAATCGTAGGTAGCCATGTTTATATAATCTAAGGCATCTTCGCCATTCCCACATGCATCGACACTATAATGTTCTGCATTTAATCGTTTTACTAATATATTTTGTAAGTCTTGTTCATCTTCGACAATAAGAACTCGCATTAACATTCTCCTTTTCTTCTTATTAATATGTATCACTATAATTCCAAAACATTAAAGAAAGATTAGAAACTATTTAATTATATCATTTTATTTTTTTGTACATTAATCTTCCTTTAATGTTTATTCAGTAATATAAAGGCAAGGATAAGGTGCACATGTAAAGGGAGGAAAACAGAATGAGAAAGTGGATGTTGATTGGAGCAATGTCTTGTTTATTCTTAACAGCTTGTTCTACTCAAGCTGATAACAATACAGAAGTACAACAACTGAAAGTGGAAAATGATAAATTGCAAAAAGAAAGTTCTCAACTACAACAAGAACTACACAAAACAGGGCCTGCTGTGAATGATACGAAGCAAATACAAGATTTTAAAAACGAAGTCACATCTATCGTTGAAAAGGCAAATAACACGAAACCAGTTGGAGCTAAAGAAGAAAACTTAAATACGTACTTAACAGCAAAAAAAGAAATTGATCAATTAGATGACAATATAGATCTATCTGATAATCAGCTTGAAGCAGATTATCGTGCTGGAACGATAACTGTTGAACAATATGAAACGCAAGAAAGAGAACACGATATACTAGAAGATCAATTAGAGCAAGCAGAAAATGCACTTGAAGCAAGATTCGGAATAGATGATTAATCATGAAGGAGTGGATGAAAATGTTAAAACATAAAAAGAAAATAATGATAAGTGTAATTGCTATTTTAGTAAGTGGTATTGCTATTGTTGGTGGATATTATGGCATGGGTTACAATTATGCCAAAAAGAACGAAAACTATACAGAGAAACAAGTTCGTGAAATTGCTTTAGCTCATACAAATGGAGAAATTATTAATGTGAAAAAAGAATTCGAATTAGAAGATGACAAATTAGCGCAATCTACATTTGAATATGAAGTGGAAATCAAAACACCTGATAATCTGTTAAATAGTTTAAAAGTTAGTGCTAGAACAGGTACAATAGAAATCGATAATGAGGATTAAAAAAATATCGCATATTTGAAAAAACTCCTAACAAAATTTGTTAGGAGTTTTTTCATGTTTATACACTACTATTTTAAAAGGGGGACCGCTACAACACAAGCTAATATTTTGATGTCCCCAAAAACAAAAATTTAATCTTTTCACAGTTAGTTGTCTATGAGAATTGAGTTCATTTTATTGTGTTTGGATATTCGCTTTTCTTAGCATGATGGCAATGTGGTTCTACCCCTTATAAATGTTACAAAAATCTTTTAAATAGCTCTAACTTGCACAATGCTTCCCGTTAATATAATACGCTGATTCTGTGAAAACCGTAAATACAACCTCTACTTCTGGAAGTCCAAAATCCATTACATATGTAGTAATGGCCTTGGCAAATCGATCACGAATTTCCTGTCCGCGCTCGAACCATTTCACTTCAATAAGAGGAAACGCTTCTATTTCTTCTCCATTGAATACAAACGTAGAACTTGGTAGTTCCAACGTAAAATTATCCGTACCACACTCACAAATCTCTGCGAGTTCTTCTACTAATGGCTTGCTTATGCGTTTTAATTGTTCAGTAGTAATTCCACGAAATACAACATGTGGCATATGAATCCCTCCGTTAAATAGCTTTATATTTGCTCACATCATAACACAATTTATTTTACTGCACTAACATCTATTGGTACATTTCAATGACATTCTTAAGAATGATCATATGTTATTGAAGCAATACATGTATTGTAACTATTTAAAACATTTGAGAGCTCAGTAATTGGGTAAATAAAAAAAGCCTTATCATTCTCTCTGTAAGGAAGCATGAGGGAAGGCCTCTGTTAGGAAAGGGATAAGTGCGCTTATATATTTTAAAAAGAAAAGACACCCTAAGGTGCCTTCCTCCGACTTGATAACCACTTTAATTTTAATAACATTGGATTCCCATCCGAATACTGTTTTACTATGTTAAGTAATGTTGGTCATTGAGAAAGTCAAATACGTAGTGTTCATATATAGTGACACCTAGGAGGATGCAAGATGTAATACAGTTTTTTATTTATCCAACAACAAAAAAGAATCCTAAAACCGTGCCGGGATAGGAATGTATAAAAAAATGCATAGATCGATAGAACAAAGAAAGGAGGTTCCCTTGTAAGGAGAAGATGCCTCCTTGTCCTTGCTACTGATAATGATGCGTTATGTTAACTGCATATGTATAGAGTATACAGTCAAAAAAGTACAATACATCGCTTCTTCTAAATGGTACAATTAGGGAAAAAGGGGTGGAAGAATATGTATGATTATAAATTTGTGAAAGTCGAAATTGATGGATGGAAAGGGCAACCCAAAGAAGATTATAAGCGTATTATTATAGAACATGCTGAGGATGGTTGGGAATTTGTTCAAGTCCTTACGCTAACACTCGCAGGATATACGACTTCTTTGGAGATTATCTTCAAACGAACCAAAGAACTTCTTTAAAAAACGAAAGAGGTTTGCCTTAACTAACATACAAAAATAACTGGAATATTTTGGGGTCTAATTGTTCTCGATTTAACTTATAAGACAAATAAGCTAATATTAATCAACTTCCGATATCGATAATTATGTAAAATCATCTGTCCACATGGACAGATGATTTTATTTTTCGGCATAGCATAGATTATTTTGAAAAATGCTGACGGTATCCTAGGGAGCATAAAAAGCAACAAAATATTAAACTTTAGAAGTTGAATAAAGGATTATTAAAAAAGTATATGGAGCCAGATACTTTATAATTGTGATACATATTTTAAGGTTGTTAGAACACTCAAAATTTATCGTAAGAATCGCTATTTTTTTATAGTCTATTTACGTAATTTATGTTATGGTTTCATATGTTAATTACTTACAATTTTTTAGGGGTGTAGGGGTTTGAAGGTAAAGAATCTAGTATTATTAGCATTTTCACTTATGTTTGTAGCAGGGGGGGCAGCAGGGTGTACTACAAAGGAAGACATTTATGCAGGTAACCTACTCCAATTAAATAAAGAGTTTAACACTATTATTGAAGATCTAGCTATAGCTGAGGAAAAGGGGTATAGTTCTGAATCATCCAAAGATGAGTTTGAAGAGAAATTTAAACAAGCAAAGTCAGTTACAGCACAAATGAGAAGATTAGCACCAAGCTCAAAATATAAAGATGTATATAAAAAGGTATCTCAAGCAACTACAATGTTAGATAAATCTTTTAATAAGCAATTAGACGCCATTAAAAAAGAAGATTCAACCAAACTTAAAGAAGCTACAGACGGTATGAACGAACCATTTGACAAGTATTTAGAGGGGATAAGTGATGTAAACGATATATATTTAAAAGAGATTGAAAACATTGCTGAAACAATAGGAAAATAGGTAAAATAAATGATATTCGTAGTGCCGAATAAAATGGAAACAAATAAAAAAGTGGGAAGAATAGAAAAAGCATTCTAAAACAAAGGGGTATATGTCAATGAAACGTAAGATTTTATCTTTTTTAGTAGTTCCAATGTTAATGTTAACCGGGGTTGGATGTGAGACTAAGGTTAAGAAAGATGAAGCAATGGAAGCTTCTGTTAAACAGAATAAAAAAGAAGACTTCAATAAGAACCTAGCATATTTAATGAAAGATTTCTCCGAACAATCTAAAGAAATAGACGGTATTGTAAAAAGTAGCAAGTCAATGAAGAAAAAGTCAGAAGAGTTAAAAGAAGTATCTAAACCTTATTTAGAGTTAGTGGAAAAAATAAGTAAGTTAGAGTATGAAGTAAAAGATCACCCAGTACAACATAATGTAGGTTTAGCGATGATTCATGTAAAAGATGGGGTGGAAATCATACAAGAAGGTTTAGATAAGGGGAAAGAATATGAAGTTGATGGTGGGGTTGAAAGATTAGAGACTGCTTCTAAGTTAATAGATAAAGCAAACAAAGAATTGAAAAAATCCTAACTATAGGGGAGTGTGTTAAATCTATAGGCTATCCTATAATTAATGGATCCTAAAGCTTAATACCATTTAAAATACCGGTTCTTATTAGAACCGGTATTTTAAATGGTATTATTTTGAAGTACACACTAAATGAAAATTCTCTTTCTCTACAATTAGTTATTTTGAGAATTCAACTCATTTTTTCTTTTTGGGTAGTTTTATTTTCTTAGCTTGATTGCGATGAGCGGTACCCCATAAAGGCCCCTGATACATAATTGATGTTCTGCCATTTGTAGAAAACAATCCACTTATACCATTTTAACAAGAAGAAATATCTCGTCCATGTTGTAATATTGGCTTACGTTAAGCTTGTGAAAAAAACATATTCATGTATAATACAATTGATGTATGATACATTAGTTGTAGGAGGGTGACCTTTTTGAAAAGAGAAGATGCCTTAAAACTAAGAACAGATATTAAGAAAATGATTATAATAACTGGGGTTTTTGAATCTCAAAATTTGCCCAATGGACCATTTGAAAAACCTTTACCAACTTCTCAAATGATGGCGTTAGAGGAACTAGAGGTGGAAAAATTAACTGTTTGGCAACTATCCAATAAACTTAGATTAGAGACTTCAACTGTAAGTAGATTGGTAGATAAGTTAGTAAAAAAGGGGCTTATTTATCGTGAAGTAAATGAAAAAAATAGAAGAGAACTTTTTCTGCACCTCACAGAAAAAGGTCACATAACTGTTAATTGCTTAAGAGAGCAATCCATTGCATTTTATCAAAGTATTCTCAATAATTTATCAGAATCAGAACAAAAAATAGTTGTGGATGGTTTTGAATTATTTATTGATTCTATTTCTAAGCCTTTTAATTAGAGTGAGGTAAGTCATAACATTTGGAGGATAAAATGAGTTTGCATTTTGAACGTCCTATTATTGAATTAAAAGAGAAATTTGATGAATTAAAGAAAATTATGAAAGAAAATAATGTAGATTTATCGTCAGAAATTCATGAATTAGAAAAACGTTTAAATAAAATGCAAGATAAAATTTATTCTAATATTACACCTTTTCAACGAGTTCAAATTGCAAGGCTACGTAACCGACCCACGACATTGGACTATATACCTTTATTGTTTACAAACTTTCTCGAACTTCATGGTGATCGAATCATCTCTAAAAAAATTGATACTATTATCCTCGGAAGAGCTTATACAACAGCGGTATGAAAAGTATAGACAAATAGAGAATTATAAATGAAAATATTTAAAGTCCGTATTACATTTCGGAGGATTCTCGCAAAAAAAATTTAAATATTTTGTAAGTAACCTCTTAAACTGGGATATGCTGATACTATTACTCTACAAAAGATGTGTGATCGGTATGGAAAAGGAAAATTTGTTCAAATGGAAGCATTATCACATACCCATCAACTTAAGAAATTGATTGTTCCCCAAAACGAAAAAATGAGCTGAATTCTCATAAATAACTGTAAAAAGGTGAAAATTTCGTTATGGGGGGTATCTCAAAAGCTTAGGTTGATGGCAATGGGGTGGGCCCCTTTTTAGCAAAACCGGAGTGGAAATGATGAGTATAAACAATTTTGTGAGATTGATAAAGGACGAATTATTAAAAGAGGTAAGCATTAGAAGTGAGGATGAATTCGAGCCTGTAGTAGTTAAAGATATTCCTAGACTTTGGAAGTGTTTAGGGATAGGTAATTATGCCGCAGTATTTATGCATAAAGGATACAAAAAATGGGTAGTGAAAGTTTATGCACGAGAAGGAGAAGGAATTGAAAAAGAGTCAGAAGTATACCGAAGAATCGGAAATCATCCTTCTTATTCGAAGCTTATATATAAAGGAGAAAATTTCATAGTATTGAAACGTTTAAAAGAAATTACCTTATACGATGCTGTTCATAAGGGGATTAAAATTCCTAAGCAGGTGATCCTTGATATCAATGAAGCTTTAGAGTATGCAAGAGAACAAGGATTAACTCCTTGTGATGTTCACGGGAAAAATGTGATGATGGAAAACGGAAGAGGGTATGTAGTCGATGTATCTGACTTCTTGAAAACAAAAGAAGATAGTAAGTGGAGAGACCTAGAAAAGGCATATTTTACATTTTATTTGCCTTTCATTTATAAATTTCCTTTCCCTATTAAAATACCGTATTTTATGTTAAACATTGTTAGACGTTCGTATAGAAAATATAAAAAGCTTAAAAAGAAATTCAAATTGTAAAAAGACCACATACTTATCTTTAAGTTAGATAAGTGAACCACTAGTAAACAAAAGGACCGTACATTTTAGTTATGTCTAATATGTACGGTCCTAATTTTATAACTTCATGAAGTAATCAGTAAGCTTTATATTTCCTTTTTCACACAATTACTTATTTTTTCTTCAAGCCCTCTATACTTTTTACTCTATCTTTTCAATTCTTCTTTCAAGAAAAGAAATGACGGCATTTTGATTGTTCTCGTTTTGTTTAAACCTAGAGCTTTTTCTTGTTTATTTCGCAAGAATTGATGCGTTCTTTGAGCTCTGTATGGTTATACAGTGTGGTTTTCTCCAGCTTCTTTCTGTCACACTTTTGAAGTTAATTATATTTTTCTACGTACGAAATAAAAAGATAAGGCCCCCATAATAACAGGTGCAACGAAATCAAAGAAATGAGAAAAATTAAAAGGAAAAAGAAAAAGAAATGGTATAAGTGTATAGATAACTGCTTGTCCTATAAATACAGGAATTCCGAATTGAAATTCTCTACATCGTTTGACTTTCCTGTATAACACTTCCCCAATTAGACAAGCTACAAGAGCCGGTATACTACCATAAGTGACGATCGTTTTAATGAATCCTAATACAACGTTCGGGTGAATAAAGCTAGGATGAGAAATATATGAAATCAAGAACCATCCAAAAATAAAAGCAAACAGACTTGCAGCATAACTAATTACAAATTTTATCAACGTAATCATCCTCACAGTTTTCTAATATGAACTCTATCGTATGACATGAAATCCTATTATTAGTAGTAAGAAAAAAGCGGATCCCTACTCTAAAAAGGCATCCACTCATCCTGCTATACTTGTTTTATTTTCTTTGCTCTAGCAAACTTCCAAAAAGCTGCAAGTAGTATGAGCAGCGGTATTCCCTGAATAAAGAGAAATCCTCCGAAAAAATAAAGTGCACGACTAACTAGAGGAGGAGCTGTTGCCGACTCACCCGCGAAATAAGCCCCATAATTAGCCGCTACACCTGCATAATCAGCTATCCCACCTATAAGAAAAGCCGCTGGAATTATGATTAAATTTATCCCTAAACAGATCATTATTGAAGATAGGTTTTTAGCCTTAATTTTTGGTGAAACAGACAAGAAAAATAAGAATATTGCAGTGCCGTTTATAAGAAGTAGTGTTATTACAAAAATCCCCATAATATCCCTCCATGATTTTAATTGTACCATCAGCAAGGACAACTTTGTGTAAATTTGGATGAATAGGGTCTTCATGTGAGGTTAACATAACGTCTCATTAACAGTAGTCAATGATGCATATAATTTTCGTTTTTGCTTTCTTTTCTGAGCTGGATGGCGGTGGGGTGAGTCATAGATTGTGGAACACATTCCTAAGTTATTATAATATGAAAAAATGAAATTCACCCTCTGCAATTCATTCAAATGGTTCAATCTTCGCATCTTATGAATTCCCTGATAGTGCTAAACATAAGCAAAATAATTAACTATCCTATGCAAGAAAGTTAGGCTAGTTAATCGCATATGTTTTATTGAAGGGATGTGATTGAAATATGGAACGACCGAATTGGGGAATTGGAGGATTAGTATTTGTTGGCTGCATGTTTCTTGGTGGAGGAGTGGGATCTATATTAGGCGATACGCATGCTGGATGGCTAATAGGGATGGGGGCTGGATTTATTGGGATGGCTTTAACGAGACTGATCAGAAAGTAATATAATGGGATTCTGCTCCCAGTAAATAAGGAAATATGTATGTAATTCATGGCATAATAGCTTTATAAATTATAGTTAGAACCTTCTCTTTTTTAAATTTCTCCATACATAGATATGATTCTCAAGTCGGAGGATGGCACCTTAGGGTGTTTTTTTTGTTCTCTAAAAATGCCTTACCATATAATAGACTTCGATAATATTTTTTGTAATAGAATAGATTCATTACCGTTTCAGACCTCAGTATTCATTCATAACCTAATAATAAAAGGGGATGATTCAAGGTATGGCGTTTAATGATGAATTAGTTTGTCAACAGTTTGCAAGAATTATCGGTGGCCAAGAAGGGTTCGCCGGTGGAAAATGCGTGGCTACAATAAATCGGGATGAAATACAAGCAACTATCTTAGGGAAACGTTTTAGAGTAACAACTTCCTTCTCATTCGAATCACGAGATAATAAAACTGGACGAGCATTATGTTTAGGACGGGTAGCGCTATTGCAAAGAGAAGTCAATGGGTTTGTTGCTACAATTATTAAACAAGGAATAATCGTTTCGTCTATACACAATGAGTGGTTATGTGATGAGCCGAATTTAATTTACGTTAATATCGAAGACGTTGATGATCCGCTAAGCTTTGCAAGGAAAGTTAGAAAAGCGTTATGTAATTAACCAATCTATTTAGTTAAATGAGCGATATAAAAGGATCTTTAATTGAAAGATCCTTTCATACATAAGATGAATGTTTTTCCTTGTATTTCATTAATTAAGTTCACTTGATTAACAAACGAACGTAATTCCTATGCACGAATCGATATAATAATTTCCGCTTTTATTGTAGAGTCAGTCTTTTAGTAGAAAATGAAATATACGACAAATTTTGACAAAGAAAGGCTTATATTTTTGTTATGCTATGAAAGTTATTGATTTGTAATGTATATATAGGAGGATTTTTTAATGTTAAAGAAATTGTTATTCTTTGTAATTTTGAGTTTGTGTGTAATGTCTTTAAGTGCTTGTAAAGGTGATGAAGAAAAATTAAAAGTGGCATCGGATGAGCAAAAAATAGATGAAGATAAAAAAGTAGCGGAGGAAGAAAAACGTAAGCAAGAAGAGCAACAAAGAGTAGAAGAAGAGAAGCGTAAACAAGAAGAGCAGCAAAGAGTAGAAGAAAAACGTAAACAAGAAGAGCAACAAAAAGCAGAGGAAGAAAAACGTAAACAAGAAGAACAACAAAGAGCAGAAGAAGAGAAGCGTAAACAAGGAGAGCAGCAAAGAGTAGAAGAAGAGAAGCGTAAACAAGAAGAGCAACAAAGAGTAGAAGAAAAACGTAAACAACAAGAGCAGAAGACTCAGCAACAACAGTCTATACAACAAGAGAGAACACAAAAACAAGAAAAAACAACACAAGCAACAGGTGGGAAACCAACAAGATCACAAATTTCAGTTGGTTCACATGTAGTTATTCAATTAGATAATGACTATAGTAAAACTGTAAGTGGTGTTGTGAAAGACATTTTAACACATAGTGAAACACATACATACGGCATTAAAGTTCGATTACAAGATGGACAAATTGGCCGTGTTCAAAGTGTTAATTAGTGAAAAAAGATTTGACTACTTTTTAAATAAATAAACGCTACAAAAAAACGGTTCTTTCGTAAAGGAACTGTTTTTTTTGTAGCGTTTTGCTTAGCGTACGAAATTTGCGTTTTGTTCATGTCACCACATCTCTATCAAGTTATCACATACAAGGTAATAGATGTTTTTTATGATTTGAAAGGAGAGGAAGCGAACTTGGAGGGAGTATGTTTGAGAAGATTAAAGGAAATGTTTTTTTGTTCTGGGTTATGGACTTATTCGCCTGTTCTAATTAACTAAAAGAAGAACTTTCCCATACCGATTAGACTACTAAGCATTC
Organism: Bacillus sp. GW823-FHT06B01; assembly: GCF_058952315.1. NCBI lineage: Bacteria > Bacillati > Bacillota > Bacilli > Caryophanales > Bacillaceae > Bacillus > Bacillus sp. GW823-FHT06B01. The sequence goes on from NZ_JBXAHR010000001.1 coordinate 82,427, forward strand.
CAATTCCATTCATGGTGCCTTTTCCTACTGTCAGTAAGTTTCCAAGCATTCCTGGCTGACCGTTATTCCCCCATCCCATAGGACTTACCTGTCCTCCCCATCCTGGAGGGTTTCCAAAAATACCCCAGTTATTATTGGTATTAAAATTAAAAGCTTTAGCTGGTGGCGATAGTAAAGCGGCGAGATGACCTTGTGCGAACATCCCTGTATGATTGAATGGTTGAGCCCAGGGTAAGGGAGGTTTTTGGAAATTACCTGCATGGCCTGGTAATGGAGTCCAATTAGCAGGATGTCCTTGGGGCATCATCCCTGCATAATGGATTGGCTGATCTAAAGAGAAGGGAGGGGGCTCGGGATTGAAACCCGTATAGTTGGCTGGTGAATCCCAACCAAATGGATAGACTCGACAACTCCAATTCTCAGGAATCTTCAAATCATTCATTCCCTCAGCTTTAGCTATTTGGGGCTGTAAATATAATGATGACATTGCAATTTGGTTATTATATTGCTCTCCATTTCCCTCTGAATTCAAATACCAATATTGGTGCATAAGTTTATTCCCCTCACTTTAAAAATGTAATATTAGACTTAGCCTATGTAATATTCCTTTTTATGGATGGTTACATAACTAGATTTACAAGCCTGTATTTAAAGGAATAGGTGTATTGACTTGTTAATGTATCCCGCAATTTGTGGGCTATAAGACATCACCACCTCAAAATTCAGTGAAAGCGGCTGCCTGTAAAAGCACCACTGATTAAAGTTTCACTTTATTTTAGAAGGGTATTTTTAATTGCTCCTTTTGTTTAATTCAGCCTAATTTAATTTTGGTTAACAAACGTGTTTATAAAGGTTTAATCAGTAAAAAAATTTTAACATTTTATGTCGAGCAAGTAGAATTACTAAAAAGAGAATATCCATTCGAAGAGTTTGGCAAAATACTGAAAGGATCATGTATTGTTGTGCAGATATGCAAACGATTTGAACTAATTAATGGAATTTATAATGAAGGGGTAAATGAATATATGAGTGAAACATTACATAAAAGAAAGCCACCATATTTAATGCTTGTAATCCTTTTTATTGGGGCATTTGTTTCATTTCTAAATAACTCGCTTTTAAACGTAGCTTTGCCATCAATAATGAAGGATTTAGACATTCAAGATTATTCAACGATTCAGTGGCTTTCTACAGGGTATATGCTTGTAAGTGGTGTATTAATTCCGGCATCAGCATTTTTAATAACCCGCTTCTCCAATAGGAGTTTATTTATTACATCTATGTTGATTTTTATTCTTGGTACGGCTTTAGCGGCTTTAGCACCGAACTTTAGTTTATTACTTACTGGCCGGATGGTTCAAGCAGCAGGTTCTTCAGTCATGGGGCCTTTATTAATGAATATTATGCTAGTAAGCTTTCCAAGAGAAAAAAGGGGAACAGCGATGGGGATTTTTGGGTTAGTTATGATTACAGCTCCAGCAATTGGACCGACACTATCGGGTTATATTGTAGAATATTATGACTGGCGTTTGCTTTTTGAAATGATTTTACCGTTAGCAATCATTAGCTTACTGTTAGGGGTTTGGAAATCGGAGAATGTCATGAGACAAAACAAAAATGCAAAACTTGATTATCTCTCATTACTATTATCTTCTGTCGGTTTTGGCGGTTTGTTATATGGATTCAGTTCTGCAAGCTCCGACGGTTGGACGAATAAAGTTGTTTTAACAACCTTAATTATAGGCGCTATTGCCCTAATTACTTTCATTATCCGTCAATTAAAAATGAATGAACCGTTATTGGATTTACGTGTTTACAAGTACCCAATGTTTGCACTTGCGTCTGTAATTGCGATTGTTAACGCGGTGGCCATGTTTTCGGGTATGATTTTAACACCAGCTTATGTACAAAACGTCCGCGGTATTTCACCGCTGAGCTCTGGGCTGATGATGCTTCCAGGTGCGGTAATAATGGGGATTATGTCACCAATTACAGGTAAACTATTTGATAAATATGGCCCTCGTATTCTTGGTATAGTAGGACTTTCCATTACAGCCGTTTCAACTTATATGCTAGCAAATCTGCAACTCGACTCTAGTCACACGCATATTATTCTTATTTACACGCTGCGGATGTTTGGGATGGCGATGGTGATGATGCCGCTTATGACAAATGGCCTTAATCAATTGCCAACTCGCTTAAATCCGCACGGTACAGCTGTTAATAATACAGCTCAACAAGTATCCGGTTCAATTGGTACTGCTATTCTTGTTACGATTATGAATTCTGTAACAAAAACAAAAGCTGAAAGTTTAATGGCTGATGTAGATCCAACAACCTTCACAGAAGCTACGAAGGCAATGTTAACTCAGAAGGCTTTATTATCCGGAATTCAATATTCATTCTATGTAGCGCTTGGCATGAATATTGTTGCACTACTATTAGTTTTTTTCGTTAAACGTGTAGATACAAGCGCAGAAGCTGTCGAGAGGTTAAATCGGTAGAGTAAAATAAAACTTTAGATCATGACTCCTATAAGTTTTTACTGTTTAGTTAGACTATGAAGAAATGCGAACTTCTGCTGCTAAGGCGCAGGTATTTAAATTTGGAAAAGAATCAGTGAAATAATTATATATAGTAAAAAGGATCTGATATTCATATCAGATCCTTTTTCATTAGCAACACAGTATACTTACTTATCGTATTTGTTTGAATTGACATTAGAAACTACTGGTTTTCCTAATACTACAATCTTTAGCTCTCAATTTCTGATAAACATTATCATAATACACTTCATTTTAATTTAGTATTTTTTCTGCAAGTTATAAAGGTAATAGAGACAAACAACTTAGATTAACAACCTGATAAGCAGTATCATAATCGTGAATAGTTAGGGAAAAGATAAAATAAGGTAATCAATTACATATCTTTATCCCAGGCGATTCATTGCTATCTTCTTTTTATTGAATGGGATATTTTATTTTATGCTTTTTTGAAAGGGTGTTTTTAATGGATAAAAAAGTATCTGCCATTCCTCAACCGAAAACATATGGATTGCTGGGGAATCTCCCATTAATCGATAAAGATAAGCCGACCTTATCTTTTATCAAGATAGCGGAAGAGTATGGTCCCATTTTTCAAATTCAAACTTTAAGTGATACCATCATTGTCGTTTCTGGGCATGAACTGGTAGCAGAAGTCTGTGACGAAACAAGATTTGATAAAAGTATAGAGGGTGCTTTAGCGAAAGTTCGCGCCTTTGCTGGAGACGGATTATTTACAAGCGAGACTCATGAGCCTAACTGGAAAAAAGCTCATAATATTTTGATGCCTACATTCAGCCAACGAGCAATGAAAGATTATCATGCTATGATGGTCGATCTTGCCGTACAACTCGTTCAAAAATGGGCACGGCTTAATCCGAATGAAAGCGTAGATGTACCGGAGGATATGACTCGCCTTACATTGGATACAATTGGTCTATGTGGTTTTAATTATCGATTTAATAGCTTTTATCGTGAGACCCCTCATCCTTTTATTACTAGCATGAGCCGTGCTCTAGATGAGGCGATGCACCAATTACAGCGGCTGGATATAGAAGACAAACTTATGTGGAGAACGAAACGTCAATTTCAGCATGATATTCAATCTATGTTTTCCTTAGTGGATAATATTATTGCCGAACGTAAAAGTAGTGGAAATCAGGAAGAAAATGATTTGCTTTCCCGTATGTTAAATGTGCAGGATCCGGAAACTGGTGAAAAATTAGATGATGAAAATATTCGTTTCCAAATTATCACTTTTTTAATAGCTGGGCATGAAACAACAAGTGGATTATTATCTTTTGCAATCTATTTTTTATTAAAGAATCCGGATAAATTGAAAAAAGCCTATGAAGAAGTAGATCGGGTTTTGACAGATCCTACTCCAACATACCAACAAGTTATGAAACTTAAGTATATACGGATGATTTTAAATGAATCGCTACGTCTATGGCCTACTGCTCCAGCATTCAGTCTCTATGCAAAAGAAGATACAGTGATTGGTGGGAAGTATCCAATTAAGAAAGGAGAAGATCGTATTTCTGTTCTTATTCCACAGTTACATAGGGATAAAGACGCGTGGGGAGACAACGTGGAAGAATTCCAACCTGAACGATTTGAAGATCTGGATAAGGTTCCTCATCATGCTTATAAGCCATTTGGAAATGGTCAACGGGCATGTATCGGTATGCAGTTTGCACTTCATGAAGCTACACTCGTAATGGGAATGCTTCTTCAACATTTTGAATTCATTGATTATCAAGACTATCAGCTGGATGTAAAACAAACATTAACGTTAAAGCCTGGTGATTTTAAAATTAGGATTCTACCCCGAAATCAAACTATTAGCCATACTACTGTTCTTGCGCCTATAGAGGAGAAACTGAAAAACCATGAAACCAAGCAGCAAGTTCAGAAGACTCCTTCTATTACTGGGGCCGATAATCTTTCACTTCTTGTTCTATATGGATCGGATACAGGGGTAGCAGAAGGTATTGCAAGAGAACTGGCAGATACAGCTAGTTTAGAAGGTGTTCAAACGGAAGTGGTAGCTCTTAACGATCGAATTGGAAGTCTGCCAAAAGAAGGGGCGGTTCTTATTGTAACTTCTTCTTATAATGGAAAACCACCAAGTAATGCAGGGCAGTTTGTGCAATGGTTGGAAGAATTAAAACCGGATGAGCTAAAAGGTGTTCAATACGCAGTCTTTGGTTGTGGAGATCATAATTGGGCTAGTACTTATCAGCGAATTCCAAGATACATTGATGAGCAAATGGCTCAAAAAGGAGCAACAAGATTTTCTAAACGCGGGGAAGCGGATGCAAGTGGTGATTTCGAGGAACAGCTCGAGCAATGGAAACAAAGTATGTGGTCTGATGCGATGAAGGCATTTGGATTGGAACTTAACAAAAACATTGAGAGAGAACGCAGTACATTAAGTTTACAATTTGTTAGTCGTCTTGGAGGATCTCCTCTGGCGCGAACATATGAAGCGGTTTATGCAACTATACTAGAAAATCGAGAGCTTCAATCATCTAGCAGCGAAAGAAGCACACGACATATTGAGATATCTTTGCCAGAAGGTGCTACGTATCAAGAAGGAGACCACCTTGGGGTGCTGCCAATTAATAGTGAGAAAAATGTCAACCGAATTTTAAAACGCTTTGGATTAAACGGGAAAGATCAAGTCATATTGAGCGCAAGTGGGCGTAGTGTAAATCACATACCTTTAGACAGTCCTGTTAGTTTATTTGACCTTCTTAGTTATAGTGTAGAAGTGCAAGAAGCAGCCACTCGAGCACAAATACGAGAAATGGTGACATTCACAGCATGCCCTCCTCATAAAAAGGAATTGGAATCATTATTGGAAGAGGGAGTTTATCATGAACAAATATTAAAGAAACGTATGTCAATGTTGGATCTTCTTGAAAAGTATGAGGCTTGTGAAATCCGATTTGAACGCTTTTTAGAACTTCTTCCTGCGCTCAAACCGCGTTACTATTCTATTTCAAGCTCTCCACTCGTTGCACAGGATCGCCTGAGCATTACGGTTGGTGTTGTTAATGCACCTGCATGGAGTGGGGGAGGGACATATGAAGGAGTCGCTTCTAATTATTTAGCTCAGCGTCATAATAAAGATGAGATTATTTGTTTCATTCGAACGCCACAATCAAACTTTCAATTACCTGAAAATCCAGAAACACCAATTATCATGGTTGGACCAGGTACTGGAATTGCACCATTCCGTGGATTCTTGCAAGCGCGTCGTGTTCAAAAGCAAAAAGGTATGAACTTAGGACAAGCACATCTATATTTTGGTTGTCGTCATCCTGAAAAGGATTATCTTTATCGTACAGAACTAGAAAATGATGAAAGAGATGGATTAATTTCGTTACACACAGCTTTTTCTCGCCTAGAAGGATATCCTAAAACATATGTACAGCATTTAATAAAACAAGATAGAATCAATTTAATTTCGTTATTAGATAATGGAGCTCATCTTTATATATGTGGTGATGGAAGTAAAATGGCTCCTGACGTAGAAGACACCCTTTGTCAAGCATATCAAGAAATTCATGAAGTCAGTGAACAAGAAGCAAGGAATTGGTTGGATCGTGTGCAAGAAGAAGGGCGATATGGAAAAGATGTTTGGGCTGGAATATGAATTTTTCTTAATTAGATAAGTAATATGTAACGAATGAACTTCTTTCGAATAAGTGTTAATTAAAAATAAAAAAATCCCGTATTTTTATTGAATACGGGATTTTCTTATTTTTAATAAGCGGGACTGATACCGTAGAAAAAGAAAAAATCTCATATGAAATCAAAGCTATATAATCTTAGCTTGATGGGCAAGGTGTTAACCAATTTCTTGACGAAATTTGAAATTTAAAATAAACTTTTGCACACTGGCTGAACAGTTTTTAGCATAGTGTCAAATCGCTGGAGGAATGTATCAAATTAGGTATACCTTCTATGAAATTAAATAGGGTGATAATTATTACAAGTGGATTAGGTTTCTTGTGAATTTTAAATTAAAGGTCTTATCCAAAGTTGAGAAAAATCCACATACCCAAAATATTTCATCTTAATATTCGTTAAATCTGATGAAAAAGGAATTTGACGTGTATCATAGTATAAGGGAATCGTAATAGAGGATTCTATCAGTTCTTTTTCAAGATTCTTATTTATGGAACAAAATTGTTACTTAGGTTGTCTATTAAGTATACGTATAAAACAGGTGTTCATGATAGTTCGCTCATTTTATGAAAAGTGAGACGCAAGAAGAGTGATATCCGATACACGCTTTAATTGTATCGGTATGTAAACACCTAGAAAAACCATATATTCTTGAAAGAGGTTGAAAATGTATGATAGTCTTAAACAAGTTTTTTAACATGTTACATTACAAAAAGATAGTACCTGTAGTATTTCTTTCATGTGCAACGCTTATAGGCTGTTCTGATAGTAATACTCCATCTGAATCACCTAAACAAACGAAACAAACAAATCAAATCAAACAAGAAACTACTGGTAATGATTCTTTTGCTAAACTTGAAAAAGAATTTGATGCTAAACTCGGTATTTATGCATTGGACACTGATACGAATCAAACCGTTACTTATCAATCAGATGAACGGTTTGCATACGCATCTACCCACAAAGCTTTAGCTGTGGGAGTACTTTTACAAAAGAAATCAATAGAAGATCTAAATCAAAGAGTTTTGTATACTCGTGAAGATCTTGTTAATTACAATCCAATTACAGAAAAGTATGTTGATACAGGTATGACTCTGAAAGAGCTTGCAGATGCTTCCCTTCGATATAGTGATAATACTGCACAAAATCTTATTCTTAAACAATTAGGTGGACCTAGTGAATTCAAAAAATCACTGAGAGAAATAGGGGATACCGTTACAAATCCTGAACGTTTTGAACCAGAGTTAAACGAAGTGTATCCAGGAGACGCCCATGATACTAGTACCCCAAAGGCATTAGCTACTAGTCTTCAGGCTTTTACGCTAGGAGATGTACTTTCAACTGAGAAACGGGATTTATTAATAGATTGGATGAAAAGGAATACTACGGGAGACAACTTAATTCGTGCTGGAGTTCCAGGAGGATGGGAAGTAGCTGATAAGACTGGCTCGGGATCTTATGGAACCAGAAATGATATCGCAATTATTTGGCCACCAAATAAAAAGCCAATTGTTCTTGCGATACTTTCTAATCATGATAAAGAGGATGCTAAATACGATGATAAGCTTATTGCAGAAGCAACCAAAATAGCGTTAGATGCCTTAAAAGCTAAAAATAAATAATAATAGTAATTAGTTATTGAAATTTTCCTGTTTTTCCGTCACAATACTGTGACGGTCTTTTTGTGTATTTTACAAAGAATCGTCTTAAGTAAAGAAAAAAGATAGAAACAATCTCTATTAAGTTTATTAATTAATTAACAACAAATATATGCTTTATTGGATACTTATTGCATTTAATGTGGAGGAATAAAATGGAGTCAAAAATTCTTATTGTTGATGATGATAAAGAAATTAGAAATCTTATCTCTGTATACCTGGAAAATGAAGGCCTAAAAACTCAAAAGGCAGAAGATGCTATACAAGCTTTACAACTGTTAGAAGAAAAGGAATTTGATTTGATTATTTTAGATATTATGATGCCGAATATGGATGGCATTGAAGCATGTATGAAAATTAGGGAAGATCGTAATATGCCTATCATTATGCTATCTGCAAAATCTGAGGATATAGACAAAATTCAAGGTCTAGCCTCTGGCGCAGACGATTATTTATCAAAGCCGTTTAACCCATTAGAATTAATCGCTAGAGTGAAATCCCAATTAAGAAGATTTAAAAAATACAATACGCCAATAGAGCATAATAAAAGCATTCTAGAAATTGGTGACTTAACCGTAAATACAGATACATGTCAAGTATGGGTAAGAGGAAAAGAAACAAGGTTAACTCCAAAAGAGTTTGCTATTCTCGAATTACTTGCCCGCAACAAAGGGATTGTCCTGAGTGTTGCAAAAATATATGAAGCAGTTTGGAAAGAGGTTTTTTATAAATCAGATAATACCGTCATGGTGCATATTACAAAAATAAGAGACAAAATTGAAGAGGACTCTAAACATCCTATTTATATTAAAACTGTTTGGGGAATTGGATATAAAATATGAAGAATGTTAGTTTTAGAAATAAGATCATTATAAAACTTCTTGGTGCTGTTGCAGTTAGTTTTTTTATTTCATTTGGTTTAACAATCCTCATTTTGGCATACGTTATAGATCCATTATTTATAAAACACGAAGAATTTGGTATGTTTGAATTCAATTTGGTATTGTTGTTCTTATTCGCGTTCGCAATCTTTAACTTTATAATAATTTTTTTGATATTGGTTCGAAAGAAAATAGCATATTTGAAGCTCATTTCGGATAATGTAAATGATATTGCAAATGGAAAACTGGGTTTGACAATTGGGATTAAGGGGAAGGACGAATTGACCCAACTTGCTCAAAATATCAACTATATGTCCAAGGAATTGGAAAATACATTTGAACAAGAAAGACGATTGGAACGTACAAAAAATGAACTTATCACCAATGTATCTCATGACTTACGCACACCGTTAACATCTATTATTGGCTATATAGATTTATTAAAAAGAGGGCAATACAACAGTAAAACACAATTACAGGAATACCTTGAAACCACTTATTCAAAGTCACAGAGACTGAAATATTTAATTGATGAGCTGTTTGAATATACTCGTTTATCAGGCGTAGATGCTAAGTTAAATCTTAATGAAGTTGATTTATCAGGTTTGTTGGAGCAAATAGTTGGAGAATACATTCCTATATTTGAAAAGGAAAGCTTAATCGTTCAAAAATCAATTACACAAGAAACAATACCTATCTTCATAGATGTAGAAAAAATGGTACGTGTATATGAAAATCTGTTTATGAATGCGATAAAGTACAGCATGAAACCATCCGAATTATCCGTATGTCTTGAATTAATGGATAACAAAGCAATTTTGAAAGTGTCAAATAAAGTCGAGAAACCGCCAGTTAGTGATCCAAATAAATTGTTTGAAAGGTTTTTCAGGGGGGACAAGGCAAGAAAAGATGACCAGGGAAATGGTCTGGGGCTTGCTATCTCAAAAAGAATTGTTGAACTTCATCATGGTAATATACATGCAGAATTTAAAGACGGCTGGATGTCCTTTATTGTTGAACATCCAATTAAATAGAATGGCTTATGGAATTATAGATTCCATAAGCTTTTTTTATAAAAACTTAAGAAATCTTAAGGATTTTATGGGGTGTTTCCTAATTTTCATAGTTTATCATGGGTGTATTCAAAGTGATGGGGTGAGTGAAGAAGATAAGATGAAAGTTTTCATAGTAGTATAAGGGTGGATGCAACATGACTATTTTTTTAGTAGCAAATAAAAATAGTAGCTTATTGTAATGAAATAGAAAAAACAAACGTAGGAGGATATATATGATAAAACCAGTTGTAGATGTAAAAAACATTCAAAAATTGTACGGTAAAAAAGGTGAGAATCAATCACACGCGTTAAAAGGTGTATCATTCTCGATTCAAGAGGGAGAGTTTGTTGGTATTATGGGGCCTTCTGGTTCTGGTAAAACAACATTATTAAATGTAATTTCAACGTTAGATACAGCAACGGGCGGTATTGTTGAAATTGCAGGTACGGATATTACGAAAATGAAGCAAGGTGAGCTTTCTGATTTCCGTTCGCAAAAATTAGGATTCATTTTCCAGGACTTTAACTTATTAGAGAATTTATCTATATATGAAAATATTGCACTACCACTTTCCCTTCAAGGTGTTTCATCTCGTAATATTGGAAAGAAAGTAGAAAAAGTAGCTGATATGTTAGGCATTACAGCAATACTTCAAAAGTATCCTTCTGAAGTATCTGGTGGACAAAAGCAGCGTTCTGCAGCAGCACGTGCGTTAGTGCATGAACCTGCTATTATTTTAGGGGACGAGCCAACTGGAGCTCTAGATTCCAAAAATGCAACGAGTTTACTTGATGCCATGACAAGCCTAAATAAAGAGCAAGGTGTATCCATAATGATGGTTACGCATGATCCTTACAGCGCAAGTTACTGCCAGCGTATTTTATTCATTCAAGATGGTGAGTTATATAAAGAACTTCATCGCGGTGGTACCCGTGAAGAATTCTATAAAGAAATTTTAGACGTGCTTGCAAACTTGGGCACACAAAAAGCGTAAGGAAGGAAGTTCAATCATGTTATTTAAGCTTTCTATGTCAGGCCTAAAAAGTAAGTTGCAAGATTACATTGTTTTACTTGTTGGTCTTATTGTCTCTATTTCAACTTTTTATATGTTTCAAACGCTAGCATCCAATAAAACGTTCCTTGAATCTAACTCTTCTATTAGGGATATTGTGTCTGTATTTAAAATTGGTTCCTTTTTGTTAGCGGTTATCACATTTTTCTATATTTTATATGCAAACTCTTTCTTATCAGCTCTTCGTCAAAAAGAATTTGGTATGTATATGATGTTAGGAGCAAAAAAGCATAAAGTTACCTTACTTATGTTTATCGAAACAATTATATTAGGTGCCACATCTCTTTTGATTGGAATTACAATTGGTGTTGGACTTGCAGAAGGTATCGGTCAGCTATTAATGAAACAACTCGAGTTTGCTGGCGAAGGTTATAAAGCACTTTATCTGCCATCTATAGCTATTACTTGCGTCTTCTTCTTTGCACTATTTGTATTATCGGCAATTATGAATAGTATTAAATTATCTCGTATTTCTGTACTGCAACTTGTACATGCAGATGAACAAACAGAACGTGTTGCCATAAAAGGAAAAATGACCGTTGTAATTGCATTTCTTGGTATTCTTTTATTAGGTATTGGTTATGCATCACTGATTTATATGTCATATGCAAATTCGCTAATTGTTTTGGGATTAATGGCCGTTGGATTAATCTCAGCAACCGTTGGTACTTACCTAATATTTGGATCACTTCTCCCAGTTATGATTAACAAGCTAAAGAGTAATAAAAAACGTAGTGAAAAAGGCCTCAATGCTTTTACTTTTGCACAATTAAATTTCCGCATTAATGGTCTAACAAATGTGCTTGCAACAGTAGCAATCTTAGTGGCTCTTGGTGCTGGTGGAATTGCTTGTGGTATGGCATTTAAAAACAACATCCTAAAAATGACAGATCAAATAAGAATTTACGATTCAGTCATTCATAATCCAACAGCGGAAGAAAAGACAATTTTGGGTGGTATCTTATTTCAAGAAAAACTTGAATATCATTACAAAGTGGATGATAAGTATGTTTATTATCTAAAAGAAGATTTAGAGAAAAATCGCCCTTTTATACAAGGTTTGAAAAAAGAGAAAGTTTCAGAGGGATTACCAATTGGTGCCTTTTCAATAAAATGGGTTAAAGGAGAGACGGACACAAAACAATGGATCCAGGCTTTCAGAACGATTCAGCCAGAATATGTGAATCCTGATTATGAAATAAAAATTGTAGACCAAAAAATATACGATGGTATGAAGGGTAAAGAAAGTACTGTGTTCATTGGGAAAACAGATGATTTTGGAGCATACATAAAAGAATGGAAAAAACTTGATGAATTACAGATAGCGAAATATAAAAATGTGAACGCAGAAGAATTGCATAGTAAGTATCAAACATATAATATGAGTCATGGTTTTGCCAGCGGAATAATGTTTATGGGTTTCTTCGTTGGAATTGCATTCTTAGCAATGATGGCAAGTTGTTTAATGTTTAAAGTTCTGTCGGGAGCATCAAAAGATGTAACACGTTATCAAATGCTTCATAAAATTGGTGTCCGCCGAGAATTATTAACAAAATCAATTTATAAAGAATTATTCTTCATATTCTTATTCCCAGCAATTGTGGGGATTACTCATATATTAGTTGGTATGAACATGTTTAGCCCTCTTTTAATCGATCCGTACTCTCGCATTTGGTTACCACTTGTTATTTTTGTAGTGATTTACTCGATTTACTACTTGATTACAGTTCAATTATATAAAAGAATTGTACTTCCGAAAGAGAAGTAATAAGTATATAATTTTTAACTATAGATCGTTCAATATTTTCGACTTAATAATTTAAGAATTGGATCAGAAATACTTAAAAAGACCTAAAACTAATTGTTATTGTTTTGGGTCTTTTATATTTAAAAACGCTGATTTTATTTTAGAATTTCTAGTCTAAATAGTTTGGAGTTTCATGTCCTTGTACAACAAAAAAGGGGAGTAAAAAGACATGAAAGTAGGAACTTATTTTATAGTGTAAAATGCTGAATTATCTACAGATACATTGCATTTAGTACCCATTTTCTTGTCTCGATATATGGACAAGAAAATGGGTACTTTTTAAAAACGGAATATACTAATTAAGTGTGAAATTAAAATTCAATTTTATATTAGTAACAAAAAATATTTATGAAGCATCTACTTTTTTGTCTCATTAGGAGGACATGAAGTTCTATACTTATGTTAATTTTTTTCGTCCTTATGTTGATGGGCATAGGAAAGGATTTCAAAATATAAAATAAGATTGACAATGCAAGATTACAAGTGTAATATTCAGTTACGGATTACAAATGTAATCCGACGGAGGTGTAATTTAAACTAATGAAAGAATTACCTAAAATTTCAGAAGCTGAGTTAGAAGTAATGAAAGTACTGTGGTCAAAATCTCCACAAACCGCAAATGAAGTGATTGAAGAGTTAGAGAAGAAAATGGATTGGAAACCCAAAACGATTCGAACACTAATTAATCGATTAGTTCACAAAGAAGCAGTTGCTTACCATCAAGATAAAGGGCGTATGTACGCTTATTATCCTTTGGTATCGCAAGATAGTTATTTACAAGTAGAAACAAAATCTTTGCTTAAACGTTTCTATGGTGCAGCATTTAAACCTTTACTTGTAAATTTCTTAAAAGAAGAAAAGCTGTCTTCAGAAGATATTAACGAACTTAAACGTATTCTGGATGAGAAAACTGAGGAAAATCAGAGGAAGGATAGATTATAGTGATAGAAAAATTTGTAAATATCTATCTACCTGCTTTTTTTGATTGGATGATTGAGACTTCCATTATGGCTAGTATATTAGTGGGCCTAATCTTGTGTATCAAGGTCTTGTTTAGAAATAAGTTAACGCCACGTTGGCAATATATGCTATGGATCATATTAATTATAAGACTTGTATTACCTTGGTCGCCAGATAGTTCCTATAGTATCTATTCTGTTCTTACTTACAAGAATGATGATGCATTCATTTCTAGGGGAAATCCTGTAGCTAAGTTTCTTACAAAAGAGAGTACGCAAGAATTAAAAGGTATAGACGATACAAAGGTTCTCACAAAAGAAGATACTTATACCTCAAGTTCAACAAAAACTGTTCAGACAAATAAGACACAAACAGGCATGAATAAAAAGCAGGATGGTGAGCCAATTCCGTTCTATACAATTTGTATATACATTTGGCTTACTGGTGTTATCCTTTTAAGTGTTGCTACTTTTATAATGAACAGGCGTTTATTACTTTACATAAAAAAACAACCTGTTATTACAGACGAGAAGATTGTCCAGCTTTTTGAAAAGTGTAAGCAATCTATGTCTATTCAACGGAATATCCCTCTATTTGTATCTGGAAAGGTTTCCAGTCCAACAGTGTTTGGATTTATTCGTCCCAAGTTGCTATTGTCAACTGTACATATGAAAATATTAGATGAGCAACAGTTACGATATATTTTTCATCATGAATTAGCTCACATCAAGCGAAGAGATGTTGGTGTGAACTGGCTTATGCATGGCTTACTAATTTTAAATTGGTTTAATCCCATTCTATGGTATGCCTACTCATGTATGCGGGAAGATCAAGAACTAGCATGCGATGCATTAGCTCTTACATGTATAGATGCAGAGGAGCGAATTGCGTATGGACATACTATTATTAGTCTATTGGAACACTACTCAAGTTATTATCAAGTACCAAGTATAGCAAATTTTAGTGAAAACAAGAGAGCGTTAAAAAGGAGAATTCTAATGATTAAAAAATTCCCAAAAAAATCATATCGTTGGTCTGCGATAGGGGCTGTGGCAGTTATTGCAGTTTCATCTGTATCCTTATTAAACGCCCGTGCTGATAAGCCGACTAACCCTGAGAAACAACAAATAGAAGTGAAAAATAATATGAAAGAATTAAAAACACAAACCGATATTCCTATACAGAAAATTGTAGAAAAAATGATTGGTACAAAAGAACGGGCAGATGCAGAATTTTTTGTTTCAGAGGGAGAGTATAATACTTTACTTAAAGAAGTTGGTTTGGCACGAAATCTGTTTACAAAAGAAGAATTTGAACGATTTATTGATTTAGAAACAGAAGCATATACTTTGGGTAAAAAAGTAAAGTTAGTAGGAAGTCCTGAAAAGTTAGATTCAGAAGAACAAAAAAAATATCAGAAAAACAGTGAAGAAATTGGACCATTTAGACAGAAAATTACTTCGGAATTTAGATTAACTAAAAAGGAAGCACAGAAATATGTTGATTTTCCAATTAATGCCCCAAGTTATGTGGTAAAAGGGTTTAAATTAACTGGAGAAGGTGTTACAACACCGAAGACTACTGGAAAAATGAATCCCGATTTTATTTATGAATATCAAAATCAAAGTAAAGATAATGTATATATTGTGCACCAATCTGCAGTTACTGATGAGGGAAAAGAATTCTCGAATAAAAGAGCGGAGTATAATGAAAAGGTAACAAATTATGAATTAGAAGGTACAAAAATAACCTTAGTTGAAAGTCTTGATACAGAGGAAACCTATAAAGTAATGCAAATGATTGTTCCTGCAAAAGGAAAGAATAGCGCTTATCAAGTCTTAATTCTTGCAGGTGATTTAAGTAAAGAAGAAACAGAGAAAATCATGCTATCCTTTTTAAAATAAAAATAGAGTCTCAGGATTTCGTCCCTGAGGCTCTATTTTTTTAACATAAACGAAACCATTAAGTGAGAAGAGAAATTGGTATAGTCTATATAATGAGAAAGTAAGATGAAATGTACTTTTGTTAGCTTGATCGAGGTGGAGAAAGATTATATGAAAAATAACAATTTAAAACATAAATTGAATCAAGGTAGATATATTATATGGAGAACAGGAGGGAATTAAGCTGGAAAAGCAGGGAAAATTCTACGGCAGTCTCTTTTCTGCTTTGAGGTTGAAAATGATTTTGGGAAATATGACCTCAAAATAATTCATCTCCTTTTTTGAAACTTAATATAATTATTCGTATTCGAATTTAATAGTGTGGCTTATTTATCTGCCCATGTTTATCCAATAAAATTGATAAAGTTCTATTATATCTGTCTATACATGTTGCAAAATATGAAAGAAAATATAATTTTGTAACATGTATAGCGAATTTTGTTTGACTTATGTTGTTTTTACAGGAGTGTAACAGAAAAAGCAAGAAAAGACCTGATAACAGGTCCGTTTTTGTCTTTGTTTTGGCATATAATCAATTATGTTGTTTCCCACGCATTAATATGAGCCAAGATGAAAGAAATAGGGAAACACCCTAATTTTTTTATTTCTATAATAAAATAAGATTATTAAGTCGAATGTGACAATAATAATTAGAAGTAATAAGTGTATAAGTGTATAAGTGCATCAGTTTTACCGTGTAATAAAGAATTTATAAAGACATCCCATTCTGTTCCATAGGGAGGCTCTGCCCAATTTCGTTGCAGTCCTAACACAATTCCATTTATGAAAAAGATAATACTTAATAGAATTCTTCCAACAAATAAGGCAGCTACTTTTAAATTCCAATGCTTTATCTTGATTACGTAAAGGATTGGAAAGAGCATAAGTATCCAAAAAACGATAATAAAAACTGTATTCATCAGTTTCTACTCCTTATGTTGATAATAAATTTATTATCCCGCTAATTGTAGGCTGACTAAAGTCTCACTTTATCTCTCCGTTTCAAAAAACTCAATCCATTCTCCGTCAGGACCAGCGAAGAATATGTAACGTGTTCCATCTGGTAATGTTTCAATTTCTTCTCCTAGTAGAAAGGTTACTTTTTGTTTCTTTAGTCTTTCGATTTCATCCTCTAATGAATCCACTTTAAAGCAAATGTGATGTACTTTTCCTTCTGCCGGAAGAGAAGAGTTGTAGCCTTCAATTAATTCAAGTATCGTTTCCTTCGATTCTTCCACACCTAAAAAAGCGAGTTTTAAGTCGGGATTCGGGTGACCCATACGTTTAATGAGCTGTAAGCCAACTACTACTTCATAAAATGAAATAGATGTTTCTAAGTTTGCGACCATAAGACCGACGTGTTCAATTCTTCTAACTGGCATGTAGATCCCTTCTTTCTGAAAATTATATACAATATGTTATTGAAAATTAAGAAAATAAGCAAGATAAAAACCTTACAAATTTTAGCGTGTTTTATGGTATAGTGAGAAAGTATGTTTGGGGAGAAGGAAGGAGATTATACGATGAATACACCTACTCAAACTCCTTCATTATCGGCAACGATGAAAGAGTGGCATTATGCATTAGCGTATGAAATTAAACATTGGAAAACGATAGGTGGTAGTAAAATTTCTATTATGAACGGTCGTTTTTTATATACAGATTATGAAAGTACAGTATACGTATTTCAGCTTATTTCGGAAGTAAGCTTACCTGAAGGTTCACCAATTCGAATTGAGTTTGATGGTGAGGAAGCGACAGGAGAAGTATTATCTGTACATGGATTAGAAATAGAACTGAAATTAAATGATTATATACAAGGTGAAATACGAGAAGCTGTTTTATACAGTGAACCGTGGCAATTGTTAGAGCAACTACAAGAGCGATTGAAAGAGGCACATAAAGATAAGTTAAAACGTAATCGTATAAAGCGTCTTGTTGATGGGACGAGCAGTCCGAAACATATTGAGAAGATGAAAAATCCGAAAAATGAATTGGCGTATCGTTCGTTTTACAATCCGACAACGTACGTGTGGGGACCGCCTGGAACAGGGAAGTCTTACAATTTATCACGTATTATTTCGGCTCATTATCAAAAAGGAAAATCGGTACTTGTATTAGCTCATAGTAATGCGGCAGTAGACGTATTAATGAGCGAAGTAACGAAGCAAATTGAGAAGAAAAAGAAATGGACACCTGGCGAAATTGTTCGTTACGGTTATAGTCAACATGAACATATACGAAATCATGAAACATTACTTACGTCGAAGCTAGTTGAAACGACGAACGGATCTTGGGGAGAAGAAAGACTCTATTTAGAAGAGACACGACAAGATCTTCGTGAAAAGATTTTATCATATAAAGCGACTTCTGCTGATAAGAAGCGTATACAAGAGATTGAAAATGATCTTCGAAAGCAAAAAGCGAAAATTAAAGAAGTAGAAAAAGAATACATTGAAAACGCGAAAGTAATCGGCGCAACTTTATCGAAATGTGCCATTGATTCCCTTATTTATGAGCGTACATTTGATTTAGTTGTCGTAGATGAAGTGAGTATGGCATATGTTCCGCAAATTGCATTAGCTGCTTCACTTGGAAAACGTATTGTCGTTTGTGGTGACTTTTTACAGTTACCTCCAATCGCGATGGCGAACCATGAACTCGTTCGAAAATGGCTCGGGGAAGATATGTTTTACCATGCCGGGATTGTTGAGTCTGTCAATAAATCAGAAGCACATCCGAACCTCTTTATGCTGCAGGAACAAAGACGTATGCATGCGGATATATCGAAGTTTACAAATTCATTTATTTATAAAAATAGAGTATATGATCATCCGTCTGTTTCAGAGCGTAAAGAACTTGCGCGATTGCAACCGTTCGCAAATGAGGCAAGTGTTTTATTTGATACGAGCTTAATGGGAGCCTTTTCGTTAAAAGACGCTGCTTCAGGTTCTCGTTTTAACATTATGTCTGGTTTAGTAGCGATGCAAATGATGTTAATTGGACTGTTAGATGGTGTTCAATCGATCGGTGTTGTTACACCTTACAGGGCACAATCCCGCTTTTTATCAACGTTTATTAGAGAAATGTTGCAGAGAACGAAATATCAAAACATACCAGTTTTAGCAGCAACGGTTCATAAGTTTCAAGGTTCTGAAAGAGATATGATGATATTTGATACGGTGGATAGTTATCCGCAAGAACGACCTGGTGTGTTATTCTTTGACCATAAAAACCATCGCCTCGTCAATGTAGCCGTAACGAGAGCGAGAGGGAAGTTCATTCAATTATCAGATTGCCATTATATGCGTAAAAACCTTTCGAGAAAACAAGCGTTATCACAATTAACGGCTCATATAGAACGTCACGGAGATGTGTATGATCGTACGACATCAAGACAATTGTGGGAACGAAAAATTTCGAAACGTTTACGCTGGTTTATGGAAATGAATCTTGAAGAACCGAAAGGGCTATTGAAAGATATTTTAGCTGCAAAACGAAAAATTATTATTTCACTTCCAAGCACAAAACAAGTGGATAAGCGAGTATGGCAAGCGTTAATGCGTACAAATGCGCAAATAACGGTGTATAGTGATGGACCAGTTCCATTGAAAAATGTAAAGTTACAAAGGCAAAACAAAGCATTCCCGTTTATCGTAATCGATGATGAAATCTTTTGGGCAGGGGCACCGCTCACATCTCAAATGATGTTTGAAGGTAGTACGGAATTTCCGTACGTATGTGCAAGACTGCAAGCACCAGAAACAATTGGTGTGTTAAAAGGGTTTTTAGATATTCGGTAAATTCGGATAGGAATTCCTTGACTTTTGCCTGGAATGAACTTAGAATGAAAATAATTTAATACAATTTTATGAAAATTCTTATCACGAGAGGTTGAGGGACTGGCCCTATGACACCTCGGCAGCGGATTCTTTATGAATACTGTGCCAATTCCAGCAAGGTAACTTGAAAGATAAGAAAGAAGCTCATTTTGACTGTATATACAGAAGCCTCTTTCTATCTTTTAGAAAGAGGCTTTTTTACGTGAAAATAAAAGGAGGAAGAAAAATGGGAGCGACAGGAGTAACGTCACAAAGAAAAACAATTGAAGAGAGTATAGAAAGAAATAAGGAAAAGTACATAGAAACAAGTCATAATATTCATGCGAATCCGGAGATTGGTAACCAAGAATTTTACGCATCAAGAACGTTAAGTTTGTTGTTAGGAAGCGCAGGATTTCAGTTGCAGCACAATATAGCTGGGCATGAAACAGGATTTATCGCGCGAAAAAGTTCAGGGAAACAAGGACCAGTCATTGCATTTTTAGCTGAGTATGACGCTTTACCAGGACTCGGTCATGCATGTGGTCACAATTTAATTGGCACAATTAGCGTTGCAGCAGCGATCGCGTTATCAGAAACGCTTGAGGAAATCGGCGGAGAAGTTGTCGTGTTCGGAACACCAGCAGAAGAGGGTGGGCCAAATGGTAGCGCAAAATCGAGTTATGTGAAAGCTGGCTTATTTAAAAACATTGATGCGGCGCTTATGATTCATCCGAGCGGAAAAACAGCTCCAACGAGTCCATCACTTGCGGTCGATCCACTTGATTTTCATTTTTACGGAAAAACAGCTCATGCAGCAGCCTCACCAGAAGAAGGAATTAACGCATTAGATGCGATTATCCAGCTGTATAACAGTATTAATGCACTTCGCCAACAACTCCCATCAGATGTGAGAATTCATGGTGTTATTACTGAGGGCGGAAAAGCACCTAATATTATTCCTGACTACGCCGCAGCAAGGTTCTTCATCCGCGCAGCAACGAGAAAAAGATGTGCGGAAGTAACAGAGAAAGTAAGAAACGTCGCACAAGGTGCAGCATTAGCAACAGGTACGAAAGTGAAAATTCATCAATTCCAAAATGAAATCGATGAACTACTCGTAACAAAAACATTTAATGACGTCGTAGCCGAAGAATTAGAATTACAAGGTGAAGACGTAAATCGTAAAGAAAGATTTGGCATCGGCTCAACAGACGCAGGAAACGTAAGCCAAGTCGTACCGACCATTCATCCGTACATTAAAATCGGTCCAGACGATTTAATTGCGCATACGAATGAATTTAGAGAAGCAGCACGTTCAGAATTAGGAGATAAAGCATTAATTACATCCGCAAAAGCACTAGCACATACAGCGTATCGATTAATTACGGAAGAAGGGCTGTTAGAGAAGGTGAAGGAAGAGTTTAGAGAGGTGCAGAGGAATCAAGGATAGATGGTTAAAGGGAGTGGGGGAATCCACTCCTTTTCTTTTTTGCGTAACGCTGATGCTAAGATTTTTTTGCAGTAAAATCAATGTTAGTGGAACTTTTTTAATCAAACTTTTTTCTAAATTAACATAAATACTTGCAACATTTAAATTAGTACTGTATAGTTCTAGTTATGACAAAGGTAAAATTAATGAATCAAAAACGTGTGATTGAAGTAGCTGCAACATTATTTTTAGAAAAAGGGTTTGCTTATACAAGTATGGATGAATTAGTACGTGTAAGCAAAGTTTCAAAGTCTAATGTGTATTATCACTTTTCTAATAAGGAAGTATTATTAGAAGGGGTCGTTGATTATTGGATTGAAATGTATCAATCTGCAATTGATGACGTACTTTCTCAGACTCAATTTTTAGTTGAAGATCGTATCCAACTGTTTTTAAAGCAATTATCACAAGGAGTTCAGTCGAGAGAGTATAAGGGGAGCTGTCCATTTATTACTCTTTATATTCAAAGTCCTAAACAGGCCACGCAAATAAAAGAAAAAATAGGTCTTTTTTTTACAGGATTACAAAAGAAAGTTTCTCTATTACTTAAACAAGGGGTAGAGAATGGAGAATTCAGAAATACGATTAATATTGATGAGGTTGCATCACTTTTTATTACAAATCTTGAAGGAGCGTTATTTATTTCAGAAACATTGAAGGATGCAACTGTAATTACGAAAACAGCAGATCATTTTTTAAAATTGCTTCGATAAAAGAAGCTTTTTTTTTACATCAAATTAGTACTGAATAGTACTAAAAAGGAGATTTTATATGAGAACAGTATTTTTAATTGGTGGAACAGGCTTTATTGGAAAACAATTAGTGAAAGAATTAGCCAAAGAGGATGTTAAAATTCTTCTTTTAGTGAGGTCGAAAAGTAAAGCAACACGCCTTTTTCAAGAAAGAGGCATCTTAAAAAAGGAAGTTATGCACTTTATTGAAGGTGATTTGACGAAAATAGATTTAGGTCTAAGTGCTGAAGATAAGGAGAGCGTATTGAAAACGGATGTGATTATTCACGCAGGAGGCCCCATGGATATTCAAGCGACAAGTAAAGAGGCAGCTTCCGTATTTTTAAATGGCGCCAAACATATTAGTGAATTAGCTAAAAGCATTCATCAATTGAAGGGCTTGCAACAATTTATTCATGTTGTAGGTTATATGAGTCCCTTTGATGATAAAAATAGCAAGATTGCAATTGATGTGTTTAAAGAAGGAAACAATTATTTGAAAATAAAAAATCCATATGAGAGAACAAAATTTTTAGCAGATCTTTATATCCGTCACCAGGCATCAGCAGTAGGTTATCCGCTTTCTGTAATTAATCCGCCAACTGTAGTCGGTAGTAGTAAAACAGGGAGTACAGAGCAGATAGCAGGATTAGGTTTGCTTGTGATGAGTATGAGAAGAGGGCTCATGCCAGTGATTCCTGGAGGTAAGGGATATAGGTTACCACTTATTTCAAACGATGAGCTTGCGAAGTTTATTGTGCAGGTTTTCAGATTGGAGCAACCGACTATACAAACATATACACTTGTTGAAGACAAACAGCACGATCAGAACATTGCTGAATTATTAAGTATTATGTCGGAAAGTATGAATATGAGGGCACCAAAAATCTCTGTCCCAATGCCACTTATGAAAGCAATTATGAATAGTGGAGTAAGTAAAATAACAAAAATTCCTTCTGATGGACTGAATTTTATTACAAAACGAAAATTTTCAAATGTTTCAGCGAAAAAAATTATGGGAGGAGATTGGTTTAAGGAGACGAGTGTAATGAAATTTTTCCCTGCCGTAGTAGCTGATTTGGATTATCGAATGATGCATCAAAATGGCCAGCATAATCATTTATTTAAACGAACATTATGTGATAACATTACCCTTTACCAATTACAAGGAGAGGATAAACCGTTTATTTTATTACATGGTTTATTGAGTGATGGAGAGGATTTATTTCCTTTAGCACAAGAGCTTCATGAAAAAACTGGTCAACCTGTATGGATCTTGGATCTTCCAGGTTTGGGACGTTCTCCTTTTAAACGAGAGAAAAATCTTCTAGATATCTATTTGAATGTAGTGAAAAAGTTATTAGAGAAAGCTACTAATGGTGCACATCTAATTGGTCATTCATTCGGTGCGTTTATTCTTCTGGAAGCATTGGTACAAGAGTACATAGATAAGAAGTATTCAATCACTTTACTTCAGCCGCCTATTGCTAAAAAAAATCCTAAATCGCTAAATGTTCCCCAATTTATGAACAAATGGACATTAAAATTGGCAACTACTAATTTGATAGGGCGTTATTTATTAAGTAATGGTTTGTTTGAAAGTATGGAGAGCATCCCTGAACATTATATCGAAAAAATAAGTAACAGTTTTACTTCTCCTAGAATATTAAATACTACAGTTCAGCTTAACAGTTTACTACTGAAAAACGATCAAGGTGATTTCAATGAAGTAACAAAGTATAATCTTCACATTATTTGGGGGGATTATGACAGAGGTTATTCTGCTCCATCGCATCTTGGTAAGGTTGATTTTGTTCCATATGGCCATCATTTTCCTCTTAGCCATCCGAGTGAAACGGCAACATTAGTAATAAAAAATAGTAATACTATCGGATGAGAGTGTGAGATAAATAAAAAGTTTGTAGTAAGATCGTTGTGTCTTTGAAATAAAATCGTACTGTGTGGGAGCCCGCCCCATCACCATCAAGCTAAGGTTTTGAAGTACCCCCTAAATGAAAATTTTCTTTCTCTATAGTTATTTATTTTGAGAAGTCAGCTCATTTTTTAATTTTAGGGGGTATTTTGTTTTATTAGGTTGATAGCGATGGGACTGTACCCCGTTAATAACAATTAGTAAAATTTAATTAAAAAATTGTGAATTTTTTATAGTTTTTTCTGTATTGTTTTACATGTTTCGTGATTTGAGATAGTTTCTGCAACATATAAGGTTCTTTAATTATTTTATCGTTTTTAGACAGAAGACTTTTATTTTAAAGATCTGAAGGTATAAAAGATAAATTTTGTTAGGCGTAAGTATGAGTAAATTGGTATAATGTAGTAATATAAGTAGAAGGTGGAAAATCCGGTATTAGTAAATCGGGCATCCAAATAAGTATTAATAACATTTCCCTCTCTGAACATAAAACTATACACATACTATGATAGATAATATAGGCGTTATTCTTATTATATTGCCCTAAAATAATCAAACCAGGTTATTCGAAGAAAGGAGTGGAAATATGAATATTGGTGAACGTATTCGACAAATCCGTATACATAAAGAATTTACGCAAGGGGAATTAGTATCAGAAATATGCTCTATAACGTATTTAAGCAGAATTGAAAATGGACAAATTAAACCTTCTGTTTCTTTTTTAGAAAAGGTCGCTAAAAAGATGGAAGTTGATTACAATTTTCTTGTAGATGAAGATTATGGGGATATAGAACCTATGCTCCTTGGAATATGTAATAAGTATAAAAATGATAAAATTATAAGTGAAAAAGATTTATCTTCTTTAGAACTGTATGTTCGTGATATAGACTCTATTCTTTTATTATTAAAGGCTTATGGTGTTTTAATATACTATCATTCCCGAAATAATAACTTAGTATATGTAGAAGCAATTGTAAATCAGGCTGTGCAAGTTATTCCAAATCAAATAGACCTCCAGTATACCGAAGATTATATATATTATTTAATGGCTCGAGGTTATTATTTTTATAATAAACAAGATTATATGGCTGCACATGAAATCTACGTGAAGATAGAGAGTTTACTTGATCTAGAAGAAACTACTCAACACGCCAGTGTATATTATAATCTGTGTCTTGTAAATAAAGCGCTGTATAAAGATAAAAGCATTAGTCGTTTGTATGCGCAGAAAGCTTACAAAATATTTTTGAGATTTAATATAAAGAATAAAGTAATAGATACTTTGTTAATGCTCGCAATACTGTATGATTTAGATGGATTATATGACAGGGCTCTTGAATGCTTACAGCAGGCAGAAAGTAGGTTGGAAGATAAAGGAGATTCTATGTATTCACCTATAATCTCGTATAATTATGGGAAAATTTATCAAGGTTTAAAAGACTATACTAATGCTATTAAGTACTATGAAGAATGTTTGCAATTAAGTGAGTTTCTCGAACAAAAACATCAAAAGGTATACGCATTACGAAGCTTAATAGAGATTCATATAGAATTTAAAGATTGGAAAACTGTTAATAAATTTATGGATGAAGCGTTTGATTTATTATCAATTTTTGATGTACCTTACGCTAATGTTCAACTATATGGATTGAAGGGGAAGATATCTAGATTAAGAGGAGATGATTATGGATATGAAAAACAGATGCAAAAAGCAATTGAAATTGGTTTAGAAAAGAAACAATATCCTTTAGTAAGTGAACTGGCTCATGAACTAGGAGACTATTTTTTTGATAATCGCGCTTATAAAATGTCAGCAAAATATCTAAAAATATCAATTGAAAATTCGACGAATTAAAACAAACTAAAAATACATAGATAGAGGGAGATTAATCAAGGATCTTGGTAATGATATCCGCAATATCCCCTCTATGTGATTCTGCAGTAATAGTAGGTATTGGATTAATATAATTTAACATAAGATAAATCACAAATAAAATTGGTTAAATAGGTAACTTGTTTTTATAAAAAAAGGAATTATAAATCAAAATTTTTTACTAATTCCGTGTAACAAAGGACATCCATTAGTATTTAAATTAACAAAGCAACTACTACTGGAGGTTGGAATTATGAAAATCAAAAAAATTTATGTCATTCTTACTACAGCTATTATGTTATCCGGTATTTCTTTATTTGAAAATATAACTAGTACAGATACTACACAAAATGTAGCTGCACAAACTAGTATAGAAGACATCTCAATCAACCAGGTGCTGATTAATTAATCCCCCCATATTCAAGATTTCCTTCAAATACATACCCTTATTAAATAATCCATAGATAAAAAACAGGCGGAAAGTAAGTTCCACCTGTTTTTTTTATTATATTAACTTTGCTTTAAACGAAACTAAGTAGTTAATTTTATTTTCAACAATAGCAATATTTTTATTTGTACAAGGTTAAATCCTATAGAAACTTTCCTGAATTACAAAACATGTAAAATAATATAGAAAAAAACAACAATAATTTTAAATATTTTTAACTGAATTTTACTTATTGTTATTAACATAAATTAACACGTATAT
Organism: Bacillus sp. GW823-FHT06B01; assembly: GCF_058952315.1. Lineage (NCBI taxonomy): Bacteria > Bacillati > Bacillota > Bacilli > Caryophanales > Bacillaceae > Bacillus > Bacillus sp. GW823-FHT06B01. The sequence continues at coordinate 108,605 of NZ_JBXAHR010000001.1, forward strand.
TTTAGATACAGAAAGTCAAACAGCAAGGAGGTGGTTAATCTGATGCTAGAGACAAAAAGTTCTATAGATATGATAAACAATATAAATTATCATTTGGATCTTGGTAGGAAAAATAATCAACGTTTAAAAAACTTTTCAAATGAACAAGACGTATTGCCATATCATGTTTACAAACAGCAATTGAATAAACAAGCATCCCAAAAAGAATCGATTAGTCTAGCTCAACCGTTTATTCATATTAATACTTTAGCACAAATTCTATATGAAGCATTTCACAATCAAATATTTACAGCTTTGGCACCTATTCTATTTGTTTTTCAACCGAATATTGTAACTGGTATATCTACCCCAGGTGCTTATGCAATAGATTTTTATAATGATTATTTTATTCATTTAAAAGGCATCAATGTTCAAGAATTTAAGGCTGGAATAGGTGAAGAAAAAGGACCTATAGCTATTGGATATATAATAAACCAAAGCGAAAGCATTCAGCATTCAAAAGAATTTATGTATCCAAAGTTACAGGACCAAACTACAGAGTGTATGTTAGCCTTACAAAAGCAATTGCACATACATGGAGAGTTAGAAGAGCAAATTCAGCTATCAGTTGATTTCAAGAAAATAATGATGCCTTTAATCGTCTTACAATGGATTAAACAGACAGCTTTATATTAAAGGAATAAAAAAGGTTTAGATGTTATAGAAGGCAACATAAATTACCTTCTATAACATCTAAACCTGTCACCAATCTTTGTTAATGAAATTTGAAGTACTCTAATATTTGTTTCCTGAACATTCTAAAAAGATGGTTACTATGTCTAAAAATGAAAAATTAGCTAAATTACGTAATCAAGAATTTGATACAAAAAAATTAATTGGTGCAATCGATGAAGATGAATTGAAAAAAATAGCGGGTGCCGGAGATGTGTCTCCAGAGTCGTGTAATTGATTTAAAATTCTAACGTCAGGTGGTTGATATGATGAATAATCAAGTTTTAAACATTAAAGGTTTGCATAAAAAATATAAAGACAAACATGTTTTAAAAGGGATTGATTTAACTATAAAAAAGGGTGAAATATTTGGATTATTAGGCCCGAATGGCGCTGGTAAATCTACATTTTTTAAAATCATTTTAGGATTGATAGAGGCTGATGAGGGAACTGTAGAAGTATTGGGAATGGATATACAAAAGAATAGAATAGAAATCTTATCTAAAACAGGTTCATTAATTGAAGCTCCAACCTTTTACGAGCATTTATCCGGATACGAAAACTTGTTAATTGCTTCTAAAATGAAAAATGTTCATGATAAAGAACATATAAAAGAACTTTTGAATTTATTTAAACTATATGAGGATCGAAATCGTGCTTTTAAAAAATATTCTCTTGGTATGAAACAACGTTTAGGATTAGCTGCTGCTTTCATAAATAACCCTGAATTATTAATATTAGATGAACCTACTAATGGCTTAGATCCACAGGGAGTTTATGAAGTGAAAGAATTAATAAAAAAAGCTCCAAAAATGTTTAATTCTACCATAATCCTTTCAAGTCATATTTTAAGTGAAGTGGAACAAATGGCTGATCATATCGGGATTATTCATCATGGAGAAATAAAGTACCAAGGTTTATTATCTTCTTTACAAAATAAACAATCATTAAATATTGTTGAAATTAGTGTTAATAATATGACTCTTACTGATAAATTACTTGAACAATCCAATTATACATTCAATGTAAATAATAACATCTTTAGTATTGAATATAACGATGAAAAATCACTGAATGATATTCAACAACTATTAGTAACGAATCAGATTTTTATTCAATCTTTCCAAACCAAAAAGCAAAATTTAGAGGAAGCATATTTAGATATTGTTGAACAAGGTGCTGTAAGTGTATGAGAAATGTATTAGCCACTGAGTATATAAAATATAGAAAAAGTCATTTTTGGTTTTTGGTTATCTTAGGACCTATTATACTTGCATTAGGTGAATTTGCTGGACTAAATTACTATAGTAATTCTCATACTATTAAATTAGAAACTATATTCGGTATAAATTTGCAACTTTTAAAATACATCTTAAACTTTTTTATTGTGTTTATTATAGCTAGTGTAAACAATGTCGAATATAAAAATTCTACGTGGAAAAGAACATTTACGTATCCAGTACAGAAATTTAGTGTGTATGTAAATAAATTCCTTGTTGTTATGGTTGCTCTTATTATTACAACCGTAATACATATGATTTGTACAGTATTGTTACTTCCATGTTTAGGTATTTCTTTAGATATGGTTTCCATGCAGCATGTGTTTGTTTTTACGTTATATCCATTTCTTATTAGCATCCCATTTTGCGCTTTGGCGTTCATTATATCCATTAATGTATCGAATCAATCAGTGATCGTTGCACTAGCTCTAGCTTCGTATCTTTTCGGCGATATATTAAGCTCAACTAAGCTTTGGTGGTTTCCTATTTCATATCAAATCTTATATTTTCCAATCAATTATGTGAATAATCTAGATGTTTTTAATACGTTATGGTCATACGATAAATGGTACATGCTAGCAGGAATTCCTATTACTATTCTTATTTTAGGAATTGGATACATCTTATTTATTAAAATAGATAATAAAAACTAACAAAGGAGATCTCAAATGATAAATTTAATTTATTCCGATTGGATAAAAATAAGAAAACACCCACAACAAATTACATTTTTCATCTTAGCACTTTGTCCGATTATATATTCAATGATTATGTATACTAAATTCGTGGTAGGAGAGTATAATCACGGTTTGGATAATTCATGGATGGGCGTATGGATGTTTATATCTTTTTTCTATGTTGGTTTTTTTCTCCCTGTCATTTCAGGGATGGTAACAGCCTTCTTGTGTCAGTTTGAAAACAAAACCAATTGGAAAATAATGCATCTATCTCCAAATACTAATTTTAAAATTGTTTTATCTAAATTTGTATCTAGTGTGTTATTATTTTCTGCAATACACTTAATAGTTTTAATGAGCTTGTATGTATCAGGAATGTATTTTGATTTTACAGATCCATTTCCTTTAGAATTTATGATTAAAGTATTTTTAATTTCTGTTGTTGCGACATTTCCTCTTATAATAGTGCAACTCCTATTATTCTTATTTATAAAAACATCTATCACTTTTACATTTGTTAATATAATCCTATCTTTAATCGGTTTATTTCTTTTTTCAGAAGCAAAGTGGGGATTTGGATATTTATGGTCTTTACCATTCAAGTCTACAGAATTAGTTGATCAAGATATATTATCTATTACTATATTATTGGTATCAATAGTTGCATTTACCATAGGTATGATTTTAATTACAGTACGTTATGTAAAATTATTGAGAAAGACAGTATAGAAAGAGAAATCGCCCTTAGAGGGACCTGATAGTATCACAGTTAGGTAAACAACAAAAAAAGAGTCCATCTGGTATGATGGACTCTTTTTTTGTTATTTACCTGGAGATTTTTTATGGTGAAAAAAGGCCAATCTTTTCAAATATATACAGAAGAATTGACACTCCTACCTCTAAAGGGGCAAGCTGGCTAACGCCAGTGGACTTCTTGCCACCAAAGGCGACGCTCGTGCTGACATGTAAGATTGCCATCACTCTCACAAAAGACCATATAGGGGTAGAGTCACATACCCATCAAGCTAAGATTTTAAAGTACCCCCTAAATGGAAATTTTGTATTTTTATAGCATCGAAGCTTATTTTTCTCTTTTTGGGTAGTTTTATTTTCTTAGCTTGATTGCGATGAGCGGTACCTCATAAAGGCCCCTGATACATAATTGATGTTCTGCCATTTGTAGAAAACAATCCACTTATACCATTTTAACAAGAAGAAATATCTCGTCCATGTTGTAATATTGGCTTACGTTAAGCTTGTGAAAAAAACATATCCATGTATAATACAATTGATGTATGATACATTAGTTGTAGGAGGGTGGCCTTTTTGAAAAGAGAAGATGCCTTAAAACTAAGAACAGATATTAAGAAAATGATTATAATAACTGGGGTTTTTGAATCTCAAAATTTGCCCAATGGACCATTTGAAAAACCTTTACCAACTTCTCAAATGATGGCGTTAGAGGAACTAGAGGTGGAAAAATTAACTGTTTGGCAACTATCCAATAAACTTAGATTAGAGACTTCAACTGTAAGTAGATTGGTAGATAAGTTAGTAAAAAAGGGGCTTATTTATCGTGAAGTAAATGAAAAAAATAGAAGAGAACTTTTTCTGCACCTCACAGAAAAAGGTCACATAACTGTTAATTGCTTAAGAGAGCAATCCATTGCATTTTATCAAAGTATTCTCAATAATTTATCAGAATCAGAACAAAAAATAGTTGTGGATGGTTTTGAATTATTTATTGATTCTATTTCTAAGCCTTTTGATTAGAGTGAGGTAAGTCATAACATTTGGAGGATAAAATGAGTTTGCATTTTGAACGTCCTATTATTGAATTAAAAGAGAAATTTGATGAATTAAAGAAAATTATGAAAGAAAATAATGTAGATTTATCGTCAGAAATTCATGAATTAGAAAAACGTTTAAATAAAATGCAAGATAAAATTTATTCTAATATTACACCTTTTCAACGAGTTCAAATTGCAAGGCTACGTAACCGACCCACGACATTGGACTATATACCTTTATTGTTTACAAACTTTCTCGAACTTCATGGTGATCGATTATATGGTGATGATAAAGCAATGATAGGTGGTATTGCAAAATTTAAAGGAATGCCCGTTACGGTTATTGGTCATCAAAGAGGTAGAAATACAAAGGAAAGTATAGAAAGAAATTTTGGAATGGCACATCCAGAAGGTTATAGAAAAGCGCTAAGGCTTATGAAACAAGCTGATAAATTTAATCGTCCTATTATTACATTTATTGATACAATAGGCGCCTATCCAGGGATAGGGTCTGAAGAACGTGGAATTTCTGAAGCGATAGCTCGAAATCTATTTGAAATGACTACACTTAAAGTGCCAATTGTTTGTATTGTAATTGGAGAGGCATCAAGTGGTGGAGCTCTTGGCATTAGTGTCGGTAACCATATCCATATGTTAGAGTATTCATGGTACTCGGTAATTTCGCCAGAAGGAGCAGCATCTATCCTATGGAAGGACGCTAAGTATGCTCCAGAAGCTGCTGAACATATGAAAATTTCAGCAAAAGATTTAAAACATTTAGGAATTATTGATGAAATCATTCCTGAAATTAAAGGTGGAGCACAAAATGATATAAAATCACAGGCAAAAATGATTGAATCTGTAATCGAATCATCTCTAAAAAAATTGATACTATTATCCTCGGAAGAGCTTATACAACAGCGGTATGAAAAGTATAGACAAATAGAGAATTATAAATGAAAATATTTAAAGTCCGTATTACATTTCGGAGGATTCTCGCAAAAAAAATTTAAATATTTTGTAAGTAACCTCTTAAACTGGGATATGCTGATACTATTACTCTACAAAAGATGTGTGATCGGTATGGAAAAGGAAAATTTGTTCAAATGGAAGCATTATCACATACCCATCAACTTAAGAAATTGATTGTTCCCCAAAACGAAAAAATGAGCTGAATTCTCATAAATAACTGTAAAGATGCGGGAATTTTGTTATGGGGAGTATCTCAAAAGCTTAGGTTGATGGCAATGGGGTACCGCCAACAAGACGCGAATTTTGCACTCTAAGCAAAAAAGCAATAAGCTGTCCACATGGACAGCTTATTTACATAATTCTCGTTATTGGAAGTAAAGTAAACCCCTCTTATTGGGGTACGAACACTGTTCTTGTTATAATTAATTTTTTTCAGAACGTCTATAATCCTCTTTTAAAAAATATATGTAAATATAATAAAAAACGAATGATTAATAGAAATATTCTACGCCACTCGTTTTTTATTGGACTTCTTTTTACTGTACTTTTATTTTCTTTATGGGTTATTAGAAAAATAATTGTCTATATAAGTCTTTATTTTTTCAAAATCCTTTTCCATAAATAAGATTGCTGGTACTTCAATTATTGGAAGATTATTTTCATTATCAAAAGGTGGACACGGTTTGGGGACTACCAAATAGTCAACTGAGTTTTTATCCCTAATATAATTAATTGAAACATCATAATACTTAGAAAAATATTCCTTCAAATCATCCTGATTCCTTAAAAATGGTAGAGAAAATATTGAACCATAATTTATACCAGCGTCGACAATTAATACAAAGCATATTTTTTTCATGATACACTCTCCTCGTATAATAAGTTTTAAGTTAATAACTGTTCCTTGAAAATTAAATAGTTTTTATCTTCAAGAGCTAGATCCAAAAAATGATGTATGGGTAAAATTTAGTCTTGGATACTGGGGGATTTCCCTACCTTATTCAAAGAAAGGCATTACATGCTATTCCGAATGCAATAAAACAAATAAAATACTAAGACAACAACAGTAATAATACTCGATGCTGTTTTGAAAGTTTTGTTTTCATACGTTTTATTTAACAAGAAGAAGAACAAAACGACCCAGACCCCGTTGGAAAAGAATGATGTTAGTGCATTGAAAACAACTCGAAACGCAAACATAGAGTCGTCCATTAGTTTTTCACCTCTCTTTTTCCTTATTATACCATTTATAAAAAGTGATGTATCGTGTTTTTCTTGTATATTCTATACATGTGAGGTTAACATAACTTCCTATTGTCGGTAGCAAGTTTTTCATAGACTCCTTGTTTTTACTAAATTTTTTGTCTCTATGTCTATCTATCACTTATATAAGATTTTATACATCATTGATATAGCAGAGATTCTAGGGATCTTCGCTATTCTTTTTTGTATAAAAAAGTAGTTAGACTAGTGTGTTTTACTCCGGTTCATTTCAAAATATAATTGAAAATTCATCTTTAAATTAAAAAAGAAAGTGTTACCTATATATTAATAACTTCGAAATATTGTATAACAGATAATTTTTATTGTGCTAACGAATCAGGATAGTGTGGCGACTGACCAACTAAATAGTTGCTTATCCTCGATTATTAGAAGGGAAGTTCTATCGTTTCGCGAATTTATTATACATAGACGAGCGCTATAATTTTCTATATGTACATAAAGAGGTGACTACGAATGAATCAAAGACCGTCAGAAGAAGAATACGCCGGGAACTCCGGCGAATATATCCGTTTGGTGCCGGACGGTAACATCATCGACATTTTGCTCGCCCAGGAAAAGCAAATGACCGAACTCCTGGCATCGTTGACTGAAAGCCAGGCCGCATATCGGTATGCGGAAGGAAAATGGATGCTGAAAGAAGTCGTGGGCCACATTGCAGATGCGGAACGTGTCATGACCTACCGCCTGCTCCGGTTCGCAAGAGGGGACCAGACGCCTCTGACTGGTTTCGATCAGGAATTGTTCATGCCTCCTTTTGGAAGCTGGACAACCGAGCAATTGGCCGAAGACTACCGGGCCGTACGGCAATCAACGATCACATTGCTGCGCGGGCTACCGGCGGAGGCGTGGACCCGCAAGGGCACAGCCAACGACCTAAGCATTACGGCGCGCGCCCTCGCGTACGGTATCGCAGGACACGAACTTCATCACATGGGGGTCATCCGAAAGCGGTACTTGAGTTAATCGTCGGGTGAGGCCTTTGGAATGGAACTAACACCTCTCATACAACCTTATATACCGTTCTTATTGGGGTCCCGCCCCACAACCATCAACTTAAGGATTTAGTCTATTTTTGAAATTAAAAGCACATTACTATTCTCTTATGTTAATGAGAAAGGATGACGTGCTTTTTATGAATATGCACCAAAAACAAGAGTTATCTTTATTTGCCGAAGCGTTATATCGATTTTTTTCATTTGGGGGTATTTGTTTTTCTTAGCTTGATGGTGATGGGGCGCTACTCTAAAATGGTCAAATTAAAATTTAAAACAGTTATAGAGACTCCATTCCTCGGACATATTGTAACTATTCAGTTGTAAAAAGAACCGTAGTTTTTCATTTTTGAAAAAGCTATGGTCTTTTTTAATTGTAACAAAGATAGGATGCGAGGAAGGTTTTTATAAATCAAAAAACTTGATGAACTAGTTGCATATAAAACTCATCTGCGTATATACTATAAATATCAAAAAAAATTGATGAAGGGAGAGTGAACTACAGTGGCACAGGATTTTAAGTTATATGAGAAAAAGTTTAAAGCGTTGGCTGATCAGAAGCGTTTAGAGATTATGTATGAGCTTTGTCAGCGGGGCCAGACTTGTGTATGTGATTTAACAGAGGTTTTTGAAATGACGCAATCTAAGTTGTCCTATCATTTAAAGATTTTATTAGATGCAGGTTTAATTGTAAAAGAAACAAAAGGTACGTGGAGCTATTATGATTTAAATGATGCGGAAGTAAACAATTTATTATCAGAAGAATTATGTTGTATTTTTAGAAAAACAGGTAAAGGTAGCTGTTGTTAAAATTTTGTACTATTAATCAAAAAAAATTGATTAATATCATATAAAGAGGAGGAATAAGCTATGAGATATGTTCACGTTGGTATAAATGTTACGGATTTAGAGAAGTCTATTGAATTTTACGAAAAGGTATTTGGTGTGTCACCAGTTAAGGTAAAAGTGGATTATGCAAAATTTTTATTAGAGACGCCAGGACTTAATTTCACGCTGAACGTACGAGATGAAGTGAACGGAAATCAGGTAAATCATTTCGGTTTCCAAGTGGATACAGCTGAAGAGATTACATTGCATAAAGAAAGATTAGAAAAAGAAGGTTTCTTTGCACGTGATGAGATGGATACAACTTGTTGCTATGCAGTGCAAGATAAGTTTTGGGTAACGGATCCTGATGGGAACGAGTGGGAATTCTTTTATACAAAAGCACAGAGTGATGTTCATAAAATTGAAGAGCCATCTTGTTGCACGACTTCTAACGTAGTAGAACAAAATTCTTGTTGTTAATAGGAGATGGAAAATAAAATGAAACGTTTATCTTTTCTAGATCGATATTTAACACTATGGATTTTTCTAGCTATGGCTGTTGGGATTGGTTTAGGGTTTGTATTTCCTAGTGTAGTAGATGGACTGAATACATTACAAGTTGGAACAACGTCTATCCCGCTAGCTGTCGGTTTAATCGTCATGATGTATCCACCATTAGCAAAGGTTCGTTACGAGGAAATGGGTCGAGTATTTAAAGACGTAAAAGTATTAGTTTTATCTTTAGTACAAAACTGGATTATTGGACCTGTACTTATGTTTGTTTTAGCAATTATTTTTCTTCCTGATAAGCCAGAATATATGGTCGGGCTCATAATGATTGGTTTAGCACGTTGTATTGCAATGGTAATTGTTTGGAACGACCTTGCAGACGGGGATAAAGAGTATGCTGCAGGTTTAGTGGCTTTTAACTCAGTATTTCAAATGTTATTCTTCTCCGTTTATGCATACGTGTTTGTAACAGTCATTCCAGAATGGTTAGGAATTGAAGGGGCTATTATTGATATTACAATGGCAGAAGTAGCGAAATCCGTGTTTATCTATTTGGGAATTCCATTTATAGCAGGTATGTTGACGCGATTTGTACTCGTTAAGTTAAAAGGACGAGAATGGTATGAAAAGGTGTTTATACCGAAGATCAGTCCACTTACATTACTTGCATTACTATTTACAATCATCATTATGTTCTCTTTAAAAGGGGAAATGATTGTTAGCGTGCCGCTAGATGTTGTAAGAATAGCGATTCCGTTATTAATCTATTTTATTGTCATGTTTTTTGTTTCTTTCTTTATGGGAAGAAAAATTGGTGCAAACTATCCGGTGACTACAACGTTAGCATTTACAGCAGGTAGTAATAACTTTGAGTTAGCAATTGCTGTAGCAGTTGGTGTGTTTGGCATTCATTCAGGCGCAGCATTTGCAGCTGTTATTGGTCCGTTAGTGGAAGTACCTGTAATGATTGCACTTGTAAACGTCGCTTTTTGGTTTAAGCGTAAATATTTTAATGATCAACCAGTATAATTTAAAAACAAAGGCGGAAAACAACATGGAAAACAAAAAGACAATCTATTTCTTATGCACAGGAAATTCATGCCGAAGCCAAATGGCAGAAGCATGGGGCAAACAATATGTAGGTGATAAGTGGAATGTATATTCTGCAGGAATCGAAGCACACGGAGTAAATCCAAATGCTATTAAAGCGATGAATGAAGTAAATATTGATATAACGAATCAAACATCAGATATAATTGATTCAAACATTTTAAATAATGCTGATTTAGTCGTTACCCTTTGTAGTCATGCAGATTCTGTTTGTCCTTCGACACCTCCGCACGTAAATCGTGTTCACTGGGGATTTGATGACCCAGCAGGAAAAGAATGGTCTGAATTTCAACGTGTTCGCGATGAAATTGGAGAACGTATAAAGAGATTTTCTGAAACAGGGGAGTAAAATAAAGAGTCAATCTTCTATCGTATAGGAGATTGGCTCTTTTTTATTGATTTAAAGCAACTATTAAAATGAATAGAGAATATTCTGTCATGATGGTAAAGTTAGAATAGAGCAGTTTCAGGGAGGGGCGTAACATATGATTTCTGAATTGAAAAAGGATGATTATTATAAATGTAACAGTTTACTAAATGAAAAAGGGCAATAAGAAGTAAAGGCTGTAATTGCAGGATTGAATCCTGGTCGTTTATTTGTAGATAACATCTATTCTCCTAAATCAGGACTTATTTGGTTAGGGAATAATGATGGCTTCTTTTTTATAGGAAGTGCAGAAAATGAAAAGTTTAATAATGAAATGAATAGTTTTATTGATAATGTGATAGAACCTGAGGCGAGAAGGGCTGGACTAAATTGCTTTGAAGCAATTGGTAATCATTCAAAGTGGAATAAAACAATCGAAAAAATATTTCAATATCGTAAATTAAAGAGTTGGAATCAAAGAGTGTATACGCTAAAGGAAGAGGATTATGAGGGGAATCATGAACCTAAAATGGAACAAGGGTATACAGTGATAAAAATGAGTAAAGCTCTCTATGAAAATCAAGGGGATGTATTGAAGAATATTGAGTTTTTACAATCAAAAATTTTAGAGTTTTGGTCCTCACCTGATGAATTTTTTAACGAGGGAATAGGCTATTGCATAGTTTTTGAAAACATGATTGTAAGTGTTTGTTTTTCGGGGTTCGTCTTTGACAATATACATTGCATAGATATTGAAACGATAGAAGATCACCAAGGGAGAAAATTAGCTCAAACGATAGCTCATAGTGTCGTAAAAGAATGTTTGGAGAATAATATTATTCCATATTGGGACTGCATGGAAATAAATAAACCTTCTGTGGCCGTTGTAGAAAATGTAGGTTTTACAAATGTGTTTAATTATGTAGGTTATTATTTTCCTTTTGAGTAAATGAAGTGTATGTTAAAAAACTATCATCGAGGGTTTTCACATGAAAGGAAAATAGGATGAAACAAATAATAAAAGACATATTAATAAACTACTTTAAAGAAATTCATTCACTAATAGTGGAAGAAGAACTACATAAAAACAGTTGGCATACAGATTTGCATTATAAAATCATCGTAAATGGAAATCGATATTCCGCACGGTTTATAAATAGCGATCGAACAAGCAATCCGGCCTTTGGGATGTTATCAAATGAACAATTGAAAGAGCAAGTACGGTTTACGTATTATTTACGAGAGCATGGAATTCCGTTTATGCAAATTAAGGAGAATATGGCGGGGGATTGCTTTACATTACTCACTTGGAATGACGAACAGTACCGGTTTGTATTGTCTACTTGGATTGAAGGGGAACATATTACTCATTGTACAGAAACGATGGCAGAAGTCTTTGGAAAGGAAGCAAGAAAGATACATGATATTTCTAGTACGTTTCAAAGCCCGATTTTTCAAAAGAAATCTCATTTAGATGGATATGGTGAGTTTATAAAGCTATTAGACAATAAAGGTGGTACATGCAAGGAATTGCGGGGGTATATAGAGCTCGCTAAGTATCATATAGAATGCGCACATACGAGTGATTTGGAGTTTATTGTACAAACTGATTTAAATCCTTTAAATATCATTTGGGATTCAAATCAATGTGTAAAAGGGATTGTAGATTTTGAATCGATTGGATATGTAGATCGTATGGAAGGGTTAGCCTTTTTATTAAAGTGGTATTCCCGAAAGGAAGGAATAGAGTCACATGTAGTATGTGCGGAAATTGCTAGAGCATTTTTAGAAGGGTATAAGGCCCATAATATTTTAACATCAAATGATTATAAAAGACTTTCTTCATTATTATGGTTATCCGGTAGTTTAAATTGGAACTTTGTGAAGAAAACGCTACTTGTAATAAGTGATGAGAGGGAATTGGAAAAACATTTGGAAGTTTATAGAGTGAGAGGAGAGAGACTATCTTCATTGTTAATTTGTAGATAACATTTATTCTTCTAATTTTGGATGCGAAAAAGAAAGTATATGAGGTGTTCAAAAAATGAAAATACAAATTGTATTGTTTGATGGTTTTGGAGAGCTTGTCTCTTTTGCACCTTTTGAAGTATTGAAAAGAGCGATAGAAGAAGGGGCTCCGTTTACGGTTGAACTCGTAGCAAGTGAACCGAAACAAGAAGTTACTACTTCATTTGGAGTGACGGTTAAACTACATGATTTTTTACGAATGGATAATCGCCCAGATTTGTTAATTGTACCTGGTGGAGGCTGGAATCATAAAGCTGAGCAGGGGGCGCGAAAGCAAGCTGAACTTGGTACTTTGACTAAAATAATTAGAGAGATGCACAATGAAGGAACGATCGTTGCTGGAGTTTGTACTGGAGGTATGTTACTAGCTGCATCCGGTATATTGAATGATAAAAAGGCGACAATGCATCATTTGGCGCAGAATGAAATGAGTGAATATGGAGCAGAACTGCTTCCTTACAGAATTGTGGATCAAGGGAATGTTATTAACGCAAGAGGAGTTACTTCAGGAGTTGATTTAGGACTTTGGATCACGGAAAGATTCGCAAGTCCTAAAATTGCAGCTGCTGTTGAATATAGAATGGAATATGAGCGGCGAGGTGTTGTTTGGAAATAATTTGATCTTAACCATGTTTTTTGCTGTAGAGTGTATTAGATATTGTAAAAGAGAAAGAGCCAACTCATACGAGCAGGCTCTTTTTTTACGTATTCATTTTCTATGTTTAATAATTGGGCTGAATATAACCTAATCTTAATCCCTTCGTAACAGCTTCCAAAATCTCGTTAGCCTGTAAAATGAGGGGAAGTGCAACATAATGGACATAAACGGTGCTTATACATGTAAAAGAAGATGTTATGAAAAATAAAGACTGCTAATTTTCGTGCACTTTGATTATGTAGAAATAGGGGAGATGACATGAAAGACAATACGCCTAAGAAAATTTTATTTATTCAATCAGGCATTCCTTTTTATTATCCAATGATCGAAGAAGCAATTTTGAATAGTTTACAAAAGGTAAACAGTAATACAATTATGGTAAACCCGGAACGAGCGATAGAAACCGCATTAAAAATGAAACCGGATTTTATTTTGGTACTCGGTGGTTTAAACGAGGGAATTATTAGTGTCATGCCAGTACTAAAGAGTGCAGGTTTTACTACTGGACTTTGGCTGACAGATGATCCGTATTATACGGATGTAACACAACATCTTGTGCCGTATTATGATTACATATTTACACAAGATTTAAATTGTATCAAGTTTTATAGAGCGTTAGGATGTAATAATGTGTTTCATCTTCCGTTAGCAGCAAATCAAGATGTGTTTAAACCTTCTCAGAAAGAAGATACATATAAGTATGATCTTAGTTTTATAGGCACAGCATTTGAAAATAGACTTACCTTTGTTGATTCTATTTCAGGGTATTTAGCAGAAAAAAACATAAAAATTGTGGGATTCGGTTGGGAGAAGTTAAAGAATTACGAAAGGTTAAAGGATAAAATACAAATTTTGCCACTTGCAAAGTATGAAGATGCGTTACAATTTTACGTATCAACTAAAATCAATATAAATTTACACCGTTCACCAAATGATCAGGAATTGAATTGTAATGCTGCAAATATCCAAGCCTATTCAGTAAATAATAGGACGTTTGAAATTAATGCCGTAGGTTCTTTTCAATTAACTGATATACGACCAGATGTAGCGAAGCATTACATACCTGGTGTTGAAATAGAAACGTTTAATAGTGCACGGGAGTTTATACAAAAAGCAGAGTATTATTTGGAACATGTACAAGAAAGAAAACAAATAGCAAAAAATGGACTGGATAGAACTTTGAGAAATCACACATATGATAAACGTATAGTACAATTATTAAACTATATTAATTTCATAGGCGTGAAGATGTAATCTAACCATTAACTTAAATGATAAGCGTTTGGTGCTTTCTAACTCTCGTATTCTATAAAAATTATTTGCGAAAAAGGGATTTGGATACATTTGTAGAATTTATTTATTCTGAAAAAACAATTTTGTATTCAAACTAATTTACATCCAATAATTAGAGGAGATTAAAAATGAATCACTTTTTTGTAGAATTTGGTGAATATGAAGCAAGTGTTTGTGAATGGGGAGATAAAAGTAATCCTCAAATCATTTGTTTTCATGGTTTAGGAAGTACAAAATTAAGTTTTATCGAAATAGCGGAACTTTTAAAAGATAACTATCATATTGTATCGTTTGATCTACCTGGACATGGGAAAACACCAAGTTTTGGGAAGGATGAAGATTACGGTGCATCCCATTTAACAAATTGGGTAGTAGCGTTACTTGAGGGGATAGGGAAAGAAACATTTCATATAGTAGCACATTCATGGGGAGCAAGCGTTGCGCTTCACTATGCAGCAGAATGTCCAGAAAAAGTGAATAAAATGGTATTGTTAGATGGTGGTTATCATCATGGTAAAATGAATGCGGATTATTTTGCGAATCTATATAAAGATGCGGAAGAAGGAGAGTGTCCACCGCGATCATTAGAGGAAGAAATTACAAATTACGAAAAAGATTTTGATGAATATATTTTTGACAGTAAAGAAGCGTTCATCCAATCAGAAAAAATGGTTTACAGTAGATGGTCACCATTAATAGAACGTGCGGTTTATGACTTAATGCGAGAAGAAGCTAATAAAGTGAAATGGCATGCTACTGGCGATACGGCTAGAAGTGTAATTAAGTTTCAATATACGGTGTATAAAACATTGAAATCGCATAAAATTAAAAATGATATTTTATTATTGTATTGTGATCTCCCACATAATTATTTAGAAATAAGGGAATTGCAAATTGCAGAATTTAGGAAGCATATTGATATTACGACTAAGCTTTATACAGATACAGGGCACTTAATGCATTGGGATAGACCGGAAGAGATTGCCGAGGATGTTTTACATTGGTTCAAATAAAGAAGGTCCGTTGTTCGCATTTGAGCAACGGATTTTCTTGATACGTTACCTGAAAAAGAAACAAGTATCTCTAAACTAGAGGAAAGTAAAAAATAAAGAAAAGAGGTTGCCAAAAGTAACTATTTAGCGACTTTTTGGGACAACCTTTTCTTTTTGTTCTATATTTTAAAGAAAATTTAGAATAAAATAAAAATATAGTCACCTACCTATTATTCACTAATGAAAAGAGGTTAGCGAAATGCAACTGAAGTATGGGAAGCACATTAATATATTATCTATTGTTCTAACTTTGTTCTCTTTTTCTGTAATTGTAAGTTTCTCTACCTGGTTGAGTAGATATTCAATTCCCAACCTTGCTACAATGCTTAAGGTAACAATGTTGAGTGCATTTATTCTTGGAATTATGGGGTTTAGACAAGAGAAAAGCGCACTAGCGATTATAATTATGGGAATATGTGCCTTTGCTCTAGTCGTTCTATATACTTATGCGGTTATAAGTTTTCTTGAGCATTAAGCACCATAAAAAAGAAACGAACATTTTTGTTCGTTTCTTTTTTGGGGATGATTATTATAAAATAGCCTCTTCTAATGATTGAGTGCTGAATCCAAGAATTAATTTTTGAATGTTATTTTCATGATCTTTTACAATGATATATGGAACGCCCTGTACGTTAAAGGATTCGAACTCTTCTTTTTCTAATATGGGGTATTAGGAGTACCACCCCATATTAGAAAAAACGATATTTCGATGCAAAGTTATGGTGTAAGCAAGAGCATTAAAGTTCTATCGCCAATTCTTTTTTTGATATAATAGATGTGAAGCAGGAAATAGATAGAAAGATACTGCTAGTAATTTATACTTAAATGTAGGGTAACTAACTGTTACGATTTATTTAACCAATTATAACGAAAGTTAATTAAATATATCAGCAAGCCCTGCTAGTCAAGTGATTGGCTAGTAGTGAGGGTTAACTGCGGGCAATCCCTAAAGCTGATTGAACTACAACGTGGCTAGAAATAGCGAGCGTGAATGTTGCGAAAGCAGAAAAAATCAATCAGATGGTGCAAGGTTAAATCCTAAACACTAGAACAATGGGTCTTCCGCCTCGAATCATCTAAGTCAAAATGGATAAGATGAACGTTCAACGACTATCTCGTATAACTGACGAGAGTACATCACAAGCCTATGGTGGTGGAAAAATCCTCTATCTTTAAGTAGATAAACATATAGTCTGCGCTCATGTGAAAACATGAGAAGTTCATAAGAGAACTGGCTAAGGAATTGCGCCCTTAGTTGAACGAGATAAATTTGATTGAATTGTATAGATTTAGTTAAGTTTATCGTATCGGAGATTGAACAGAGTTATGGGGAATGAAAAAGAAATTAGTTCCGCTAAATTAATATGGAAGATGACGCGCCCGCATACATTAACGGCGACATTTTCTCCTGTAATTTTAGGGACAGTGGCATCGCTTTATGTTGCCGAAATTCATTGGCTTTTATTTATTGCAATGATGGTTGCATGTTTAGCATTGCAAATAGCGACGAACTTATTTAATGAGTATTATGATTTCAAACGTGGATTAGATACCGCTGATTCTGTTGGCATCGGTGGTGGAATTGTCCGTCACGGATTGAAACCAAAAAATGTGTTAACAGTTGCGCTTTTATTGTATGTAGTAGCAGCAATTATTGGAGTTTATATTTGTATGAATAGCAGTTGGTGGTTAGTCGTCATTGGTTTAATTGGGATGGCGGTTGGCTATTTATATACAGGTGGTCCATTACCAATTGCGTACACTCCATTTGGAGAATTAGTTTCTGGATTGTTAATGGGGACATGTTTTGTACTCATCGCTTTCTTTATTCAAACGAATACGATAACAATTGAAAGTGTATTGATTTCCATTCCAATTGGAATTTTAGTCGGTGCAATTAACATGTCTAATAACATCCGAGATATCGAAGAGGATATTAAAGGAGGAAGAAAGACATTAGTAATCCTCCTTGGGAGAGAAAAAGCAATAGTAACATTAGCTGTAGCCTTTTTCATTGCTTATTTATGGATCGCGGTGATTGTATTGATGGGTTATATAAGCCCTTGGGCATTAGTTATGTTCCTAGGTTTGAGAAAACCAATCTCTGCCATTCAAAGTTTCCAAAAAGGAGCAAAGGATCCAGGGTATATGCGCATCGCAATGAAATCAACAGCGATGACAAATACGATTTTTGGTTTCTTATTATCAGCAGGATTATTAATTAGTTATTTGTTTTAAATAAAAATATGATGAAATAAATTAACCCCAATTTCTCAATTTTAATATGGAGAGATTAGGGTTTTTATTTTTGTATTTCTTTAATAATGATTAAACTCTTTTATAAATCTACACTATTTAATAGTTTAGTTGAGATAAAGGTTAGAGGAATGATTTTTATATTTGTTTAAGTTTAGTACTTACTGTCATGTAGTATTCCTCCTTGTAAATGTACTTCAAAATATAGAGTGCCTATTTTGTTATCGTCGTACGAATTCCAATTTTAGGGTTATGCGAATGAGAAATTTTATAGTTAATCATTCAAAGAAGGCTTTTTTTAGCTAATAGATGCATGGAATAGTTTTGTCCCAATAACAAAAACTAACAGAAATAAAACGATAATATATAAAGGAGATTCAATATGCTGAAAAAGATAGGAAGAATTTTTCGAGTATTCCTCTTTTTATTTATCGGTGGATGTTTAGTTCTGTTTGTTTGGGGTGAAATTGACAGAACGATAGCCGAAAAAAATGGGGTATTTAGCCAGAATTCTAGTCAATACCCTATGCGTCAAAGTGATATTACTTTGTATACAGATGGGAAACCGTTAAACAATCAACTATTCTCAGATATAGAGAAAGCAAAGCATTACGTGCATGTTAACTTTTTTTCTATTGCTGATGATAAAGTAAGCCATCAGTTTCTAGAGTTATTACGGAAAAAAAGTCAAGAAGGTGTAGAAGTATACTATGCTTTGGACAGGTTAGGTGGAATTTTACTAAAGAAAAAGGAAAGAGAATTATTAGTTAAAAAAGGAGTTCATTTTACATATTACAATAAACCTGCTTTCCCTTATCTTTTTTCTTCTTTGGATCATCGGAATCATCGTCGTATTTCAGTTATTGATGGAAAGGTTGGTTACATTGGCGGATTCAACATCGGAAAGAAGTATTTAGGGGAAAAAGAAAAACTTGGTTATTGGAGAGATTATCATCTTCAAATACGAGGAGAAGGAGTTCAAGATTTAGAACAACAATTTGTATTAGACTGGAAGAGAAACTCAGAGAAACCGATTCCGATACACAATGCGGTAAAGGAAAAGGGAGCAACCTCGCAACGATTTACTGCATATTATAGCGGAGAAAAAATTGGGCAAGATTATAAAATGCTGTTTCAACAAGCAAAAGAATCCATTATTATATTAACACCTTATTTTATACCAAAAGACAGAACTATTTGGAACGCATTAGTAGATGCAAGAAAGAGGGGAGTCCGTGTCAAAATTCTATTCTCACCTCATTCGGATGCACTATTAGTTAAAGAAGCAGCATATCCATATATCCGAAAAGCATTAAAACAGGGGATGGAAGTATATGGTTATAAAAATGGGGTGTTACACGGTAAAGTATTTTTGATTGATGAAAAAGTATTGATGGTTGGGACCGTGAATTTTGATTCACGCTCGTTTCATTTAAATGAAGAAATGAACTGTTATATTCATGACCCTATCTATATTTCGAGAATAAAACCAGTGATTAATGCAGACTTACAAAATTCAAAGCAAGTAACATCCTCTGACGTCAACCAATTATCTATAAAAGAAAAAATAAAAGAAAAGGTTGCAAAAATGTTTGAGTATTATTTGTAAAGACAATGTATTTTTATACTTGGATAACAGGGGCTATATGCTTAGTGATTTTACATATTCTCAATGGAATCAGCTGGGCAGTTGCTACAAGTTCGATAGAAAAGGCTGTGATTGATGTATTCCACGATCTCGTCGTGGAGAAGCAATGGCATGGCTTTAGGACCAATATTAGATCTTTGGGTAATCTTAGGTTGATGGCGGTATCCCATCAACCTAAGAAAACAGGTCACCCCCAAAACGATAAATAGGCTTTTTTCACAATAAAACCTAAAAAATTCGTTTTGGGGGTGTTATAAAACTTTATCTTGATGGAAATGGGGCGGTACCCCTGGTTTTAAGTTAAAAAACCCCCCGGAAATAAACCTTTTATAAATATGATTATTTTATTTCGAGGGGCTCCTTATAAATCTTAGCTATATATTTTACGAAATCAATGACGGGATAATGTATGAGTGAACGGTGCTGCGTAAAACGGATCCCTTCTTTTTCCATTTTCGAAATGAGTTGTTCAATTTCCAACTCTTTTTGTTGTATCCTATTATAATTTTGATATACAATGTTTTTCCATTGATAGGAAGAACCGTGAAAAAAATTCTCTCCTTTTACCCTGTGACTAAATATAATTTCTATTTTTTCTCTACGTTGTTTTTCCTTCATATGCGCTTCCGTTGACTGCATGTTTATCGCCTCTTCCCCTTTTTTGTATACTGTTTCACAAAATTTGGTCTAACTCATCATAGCCAATGTGCATTAAGCTTGTTGGGAATTGTCGTTTAAGGCTATCTCATCAACTATATTTTTTTCAAGCGCTTAATCTAATATATTGGATTATAATCTTACGTCTAAATAAGTTGATAGTGTATATAAAACACTATCATTCTTTATTATAAAACGATTCTTTATAGGCATGCACCTTTTTACACTCACCAAAATTTACAACATGACGAGTATCTTTATCCATGAATGTTATTCTGTATTTACTGAGGTTAGTTTTTATTTTGACTAACTAACATATTGTTTGCCTCAATATCTATTTTATAAAAAAGAAAATAGATGTAACGGTCCCTCTTTTGATAAAAAAATCCTATGAAAATATAGCACTCTTAAAGAGTTTTGTTACAAGTTTGTTATGTTTGATTTAAAAAAAGGAAAGTAATATTTATTTGTAGAAAATTTTTAGAGATAAAAATAAGCTGAATATTCATGGTAAGAAAAGGGGGCACTTATATGCTAACAAATGATTTAGATTTCCGATTAGAACCACGTTTAAAAAAACTGTATGAACAACATAAAATAAGAGCGCAGAAGATAGACTGGGGCTATCATGAGTTTTTACCATGGGATAAGGGAATGGACTTTAAAAGAGTTCCTTGGGATGAAAGTCAAGTTACTCTCCCTTCTGGTGTAATTACGGCCATTGAAACAGCTTTATTAACAGAAGTGAATTTACCATGGTTTACAACGTATTTATCTGCGACTTTTAAAGGTTCCCTTTCTGTTATTACAGACTTTATTCATACTTGGACCTCAGAAGAGGATCAACATTCGAATCTATTAGAGACATATTTACTACTCACTCGAAGTGTAAATCCTAAACGTATACATGAATTAAGAAAATCAGTCGTTGAGTGTGGATTTGAGCCTGATTTTCATACACCAATCGAAGCCATGACGTATACGACACTACAAGAACTTGCAACAATGGTGTTTTACAATAATGTAGCTAAGGTGGCAAGTAAGCATGATCCAGATCTTGCTACATTATTACGCCGTCTTGCAAAAGATGAAACACTTCATTATGCGTTTTATCGAGACGTTATTCGAACACATTTAGAATTGGAACCAAATTATTGCTACCATATTGCCAATGTGATTAGGAATTTTAAAATGCCAGGTGCCGTCATGCCTGATTTTGAAAATAGAATGGCTGTGATTGCAAAAGAAGCAAACTATGGGCCACTACAATATTTTGATCAAGTACTTGATGTAGTGGTTGAGTATTGGGGGTTAAAAGACTTACGACCAATTGCTCCTCTAGCAGAAAAAGCAAGAATTGAGATTTTGGAGTATCATATAAGATTGAAAAAAATACGGGATCGATTTGGCCGTTTTCAAGGAAAAACTGATCTACGTTAATGAGTAGAGATTTCAGAATATACGCGTGGGAATTCCCTTTTCTTTTATTCGAAATCTAGAACGCTCTCTATTATTTTACGGCTGTTTTCCTTAATTTAACTTCCGAAGAAAAAAGTTATTGACACCAAAAATAAACTCATGATATTATTAAATATTTGATAAAAAATAACATATGTGTTAAGCTTGAGAAGGTTACCACATATGGAGGTGGGTTATATGTTTCAAATTGGCGATAACATTGTTTATCCAATGCACGGAGCAGGTATAATTGAAGCCATAGAAGAAAAAGAGTTCTCAGGGAAAAAGCAACTTTATTATGTCATAAAAATGTCCATTAGTAATATGCAAATCATGATTCCTAAGGGAAAAATATTGAGTTCGAATATACGCCCAGTTATTGATATACTTACATTAACGCGCATTATACACATTTTTCAGCATGGAGAATCAGGCGAATTAATGCCTTGGAAACAAAGGTATAAAGTAAACACAGATAAAATAAAAACGGGTGAAATACAAGAAGGTGCTGAAGTTATACGTGATTTAATCCGTATAAAGAAGGAAAAAGCACTGAATACAAGCGAAAAAAAATTGTTGGATGATGCATATAAATTTTTGGTCAGTGAGCTAGAATTAATTAAAGGAATCACTGAAAAACAAATAAAAAGTTTCTGTTGAGATTTATTATAAATACTGTATGACATCCCTCGGAAATATCCTGAATTTTCTGGGTATACGTTGATTATTAAAAGGAAAGTATTTCAAAGATATTCAATTTCTTCAACTCACTTTTAGAGTAGATACCTCTTTTGTTACTACTTCAATCTAATCCATTTTTATTTTTAAATTTCTTTTACGAACGTTTGAAGTTTCATCAAATAACTCGATTAAATAGTCACTTGATTTTTACAATCCTGATTCACACTGGCACGGACAAGGAGCCGTAAGGATGAAAGAGAGGTAGGGCTTTCATTGTTTTAGGTAATATACTATCTAAGTCATTATTTCTAGAAGAAAAAACAATCAATCTCACCACTATCTTTAAGAGTGTCTTATATCTACTGAGACGGTGAATAGTAATTGTTTATCTTCTTTACGTAAAATTGATAAACGAACTGGTAACACCATATGGTCAACTACAAAAAAATTGGTTTCCAGACCAGGAAACCAATTTAAATTTTATTTACATACCAATAGTAAATTAAGCAGTAAGAAGGAGTACACACATGAAAAAAATGTTAACAAAAGAATTAAGTAATGAATTAAAGAAGCGAGAAGGGATCATCTCTATTACAGTTGAGTCTTATGAAAAAATCGAAGTTGGTGGAATTCGTGTAGATGGACCAGCTATTATTCTAATTAATCAAGAATAGGTAAAAATAGTTGCATACAAGGAGAAAAGGATCGGCCTTTAAGAGAAGGGGGATCCTTTTTGCTTGTTGCAGCTAATATGGGATATACATAACTTTTATCTGATTTGTTGGGATTAAAAGAAAGGAGAGGGTCGGGATTATCATGGTGGAGAGCTTAATATTGGTAGGATTTCTTTTTACGTTATATAAATTAGTTGATAAAAAACAAACTAACTATTTAAAACGATAGATTGTTTCCTTCTTAAGGGCTAGATTTATTTGAGAGTGAAATGGATTATTTAAAGGAGGAATTTAGATGGATGCAAGGAAAGAACGCATAAAATACGAGAAGATGTCAAAGAATTATGACCGTATTTATTTAGTTTCGTTTATCCTATTAATTATACTTGTTTGTAGTAGTGTGATTATCATAGGAGCTACAGGAGGAAAATATGGAGTGTTTTTATTGTTAGCAATTTTACTTAACGCACGTATTACGAAAGAATCTCAAAAAAAGTATGAGTACTATTCTAATAAAGGGCGTATTTAAAATGATACATATGCTGAAAGGAACAACCTAGATGTACATTCAAAATATCCCTATATAATCACCTATTAACTAGTAAAAGTAACTTTATATAAATAATTTTTTAGCAATTTAGGAATAGAAACCGTATCTTATTAAAATGTTATTTCCGTTCATATAATGAATTATCCTTCTAGCATATTTATAAGATTTATATCATATATTAGTAGAAAGAATGCAAGTTAGAAAGGAGTCTTATAGAATGAGTTATTCGAAAGGAAATGACTTGAGTGAACAACATATGGTAAGTGTGCCTAATCCCTATGTATATCAGACATTACAATCAATAATTGGTAAACATGTGGTTATTGAAACTGTAAGAGGAAATATAAGAGGTAAATTAAAGGATGTGAAACCTGATCATTTGCTCATTGAAGATACGGTACCATATATTGTACGCATTCAACAAATTGTATGGATTATGCCAAAACAATAATCAAATTACATGTAATTTGATTTATAACAGATTAGCGTCATAGAGCATCAAATAAAAACACAGGGTTTTATCTCTGTGTTTCTTCAAATTTTCGTTTTTGGATATATGCTTGAGCATGGATAATTTCTTTCTGAAGTTCTTTTAATTCTTTCGTAGATCCAGATTCAATCCTCATGTACGTAGTAACTAGACTAATCATCATATCCATCTTCTCTACTATATTTTGAATGACCTGTTCAGATTGCTCTTTTTTAGGGTGTTGTATTGCTATTAAAGCATTCTCTATATAATTGTTCTTTCGTTGCTGGATATCATAAATAAACTGTTTTGTGTTTGAGTTCATTTGTTATTCCTCCGTTTTGGATATACTTCTATTCTATCATATTTGAGTGGAAAATATTAGATTACCCTAAATTCACACCTGTCTCGTACATCTCCTCAAATATACAACCTAATCTCTTAACGTACAGGGGTCCTGCCCCATCGCTATCAAGCTAAGAAAATACAACTCCCCCCACAATGACCTTTTTAGAAATCTATGCAACAGAGCCTTTATGGTAAGAGTATCTTGTTGGGAATGATCAAAAAATCTATATTGTAATATAAAAAATCACTATGATATGAAAGGATACTTTACAACAATCCCAATAAATTCTTCTCAATAATTGAAAATAAAATCAATCCAGATTATTATATTGTTATTGTAAATTTATTTTATTGAGGGAGGATACATAGATGAGAAGCTCAAAAGGCTCTATTGAATCAGAGATAAGCAAAGCAATTACTCACTGGGAAAAGGACTACTTAGGACGCGGGTCTATATCAGTTAAGACAGATATATTACGGGATATGATTATCGTAAATTTACAAGGTATTTTAACGCCGGCTGAATATACTGTTTGCGAAACAAAAGACGGTATGTTAACGATAAAGAAAAATCGTTCGGAGTTAGTTGAATCTGGAATTGAAGATCTTAAAGAGATTATACTAGAATTAACTGGAGAGAAAGTGAAAAGCTTTCATACGGATATAAGCTCCCGTACAGGCGAACGAGTAATGATTTTTAAATTGCTTCATAATCTTGAGGAAAAATTTTAAAAATAAAAAACAACTTAAGGTTAGTGGAAGATAAACTAAAAATGTAGTGGGAGGATTAAGAAGCCTACAAGTTTTGCACTTTATTTAACTTTATTAACATGCGAATAATTAAAAAACTTGAAGTTATTTAGATATAATAAATCGTAATTCAAATAACTCTTAAAAAACTGATAAAGAAATTGACAAACTGCTTAATATGGTTTATCTTATAATTGTTTTAAAAAATTGATAGATGCTCATTTTAACAGTTTGCTATAATTAAGGCTTTAGCATTTTTTTAATATGTAATATTGACTAAATGAAAAAGTTTCTTAATGAAAAGATAGCGTATAACATAAATTGATATATTGATTGCACAATCTAGGAGATCAGAAAGATACTTTTCTTTTTAACAGGAGTAATACATACATTATTATCCTCTATAAAATGGGAGCTCTTCAAAAAACTTTATTGAAGTTAGTTGAAGGGAAACCGACAATCTCCATAATTCAATGATGATATAAAATCATTGAATTATGGAAGTTGTCGGTTTTTTTTATGGGAAAAAACGATGTACTAAAAAGAGTGAATGAAAATTGAAATTAAAAAACTATCGTAATTAAAAGGAATTTTTACAGTTTATTTTCGTTGGAAAGGGAGTATTATACATGTTAATTTCGCTGAGTTCATCGACACTGTTAACATTATTTTTTATGGCGCTTAGCGCTTCTTGGCTAAGTGGATTATTGTTTTTACATGCAAGGATACCTTTACGTTTTGTTCATATCCATATCGGTATCGCTGCTTTGCCTTCATTGGTTTCTTTACTCGCACTTGTTAATCACAATGGAGATAGAGTTGTGGGTCCTTGGCATCTAGATACTTTAGCTTGGTTCATGGCTTTCTTTGTTCTTACAATTGGTCTAATCATTCAGCGTTTTTCTATACGTTACTTACTGGGAGATCGCTCATATCGAAAATACTTTGCACTTTTTACATGTACTACAGGTGTATCTTCAGTTGCATGGTTAAGTGATGATCTTCGTTTCATGATTATTTGTTGGGGAGCAACTCTTATAGGATTGGTTCTACTCATAGGGCTAAATAAAGGGTGGAAAGTAGTTAGTGAAGCAACAAAAATTTCTAGTTATTTATTTACAATAAGCTGGATTGCCTTGCTAGCAGCTATCATTTGGCTTTTTCAAGTCACTGGACAGTGGCAGTTAACATCAGTTTTAACGAATGAAAATGTAGCTCAATATGGAACATTGGAGAAAACAGGAATTAACTTATTCATTATATTAGCTGTGATGATTCCAGCAGCACAATGGCCTTTTCAAAGATGGTTAATTGAGTCAGCTGTTGCTCCAACGCCTGTTTCTGCTATTATGCATGCGGGGTTAGTAAATGCTGGCGGTATCATGTTAACTAGATTTTCACCTCTTTTTCATGATGATATGGCACAAATCATTTTACTAATTTTCTCTAGTATTTCTGTCTTAATCGGAACAGGAATTAGCCTAGTTCAAGTTGATTATAAACGTCAGCTAGTGGGGTCAACTATTGCACAAATGGGGTTTATGCTTATTCAATGCGCATTAGGAGCCTATTTGGCGGCTGTTATTCATTTAATTTTACATGGTTTGTTTAAAGCTACACTGTTTTTACAAGCTGGTTCTTCAATGCAACGTTTTGGGGCAGTGAAGCAGTCTAATGAAAAGATATCTAATTTATGGATTATGGTCGGACGTGTTTTCGGATTATGTATAGCGATTGCTTTTTGGTTTACGACTTCTGGAGAAGGGTATGAATTAGTTAGTGCGTTCATCTTAGGGTGGTCATTATACTTTTCATGGAAACAACTTGTTGTTTTTGGAGAGGGAAGAATGGGACGAATTGTTGGCGTATTTATTTTAGTTGGATTTTCTCTCATTTACTTTACCGTTCATAATTCTCTTTATAAATGGTTGCATACTGACATGTATCAAAATGTTCAACCTTCAGCTTCAGCCGTTATTTTTGTTATATGTCTCTTATTATTTGGTAGTGCTATTAGTACTCTCGTTACTCGTAATCAATCCTCTACTATATTTGCTGTAATGTATCTTTGGTTCGTTCGAGTAGGTGAGGCGAGACAAAAGTCAGTAGAAAGTCATCCAAGCTATCTGAAACATTATGTATCAAAGGGAGGTAATCAGTGATGAGCATACCGTCAATCGTAACGAAAGAAACCTTAAGAAAGAAAGATACAAACATTGAAGTACAAGAAAAGAATATGAATGATTTAGTTGAATCTGCTAGCCGAGTGATTGCACCACTTTGGCCGATTGCTACATTTGCAGCTCATCACCCTTGGATGGGACTTGAAAAGCAATCATTTGAACAAGTTGCAGATTGGTTAAAAGAAACTCGTAATGTGGATATATATCCTAGTGCTACTATGATTCATTCGGCAAAGGCGAAAGGGGAGATTAAGGAATCATTTTTACAAAGTGGCTTGTCTCGTTGGCTTGATTCACAATCTTTTCATATCCCGCGAAAGAAAGCGGAGCAGTTTTGTCAAGCAGCTTTAAAATTAGAGAAATTACCTTCTAGTTTATTATCATCGCCACAATTAAATAAACTGGCAGAAGAAATGAGTTATATAAATACAGGAAGTATGAAAGACTCTTCTATGCAACCAATAAGTTCACTTATAGAGAATCAAAAGGGTGACAACCTATTTGATATTCTTAATTATCACATCATTAAATGGTGTAAATTATATTTGGATGACTCCGGGTCAAGTTGGACGATGCCAAATCGAGAGAAAGGTTTGTATCGTGCATGGCATCACCTTATTACATTTGATCCGGCGCTCAGTAAAAATGAGCGTAGCGTTTTAAAAGATTGGCCAGAGGATGCCGAGATAGCTTTAACAAGAGCTTTATCTGAATTAGGAATTTCTAAATCTAACATGCAAGCTTACCTTGAAGGTCACTTGCTTGCTTTGCCTGGGTGGGCAGGAATGATATTATGGCGTTCCCGACAGTCAACTCAGGAGCAGGAACTCGTTATAGAATATTTAGCCGTTCGAATTTCTATGGAGCTGGCCCTTGTAAAATCTTATTTACCTATAAAAAATCAAAAGGCTGAGAAAAAAGTTGCGATTGTCCCACTTATAGCTTCTTGGATCTACTGGGGGAATATTTCAACCCTGGAATGGTCACAAATGTCTGCAGCTGAACAAAGCGAATTATTAGCATTTGCTTATCGTTTTGATGAAAATATTCGCAGGAAAATTTGGCTAGAAGCTTGGGAACAGACGCATGCAGAGCAATTAAGGGAGAAGATTGCTTCTAAACAACGTGCAACTAATGATAAAAAGCGTGTATTAGCTCAATTAGCATTTTGTATTGATGTACGTTCAGAACCGTTTCGTCGCCACCTTGAAAAATTAGGTCCGTTTGAAACGTTTGGAATAGCTGGTTTCTTTGGGTTACCAATTGCGACTAGTGAACTAGGTAGTAATGACAGTCATCCTTCTTTGCCAGTTATATTAAAACCGAAACATCAAATAAAAGAGCTCACGGATGAAAATGAATGCAAATCTTATCAACAACGCAAGAAGATAGACAGCTCATTAAGTTATACGTTTAAAACGATGAAACAAAATGTACTGACAAGTATGTTACTACCTGAGGTAAGTGGCCCTTTACTTGGTTTACAAATGGTGACAAGGAGTTTTGTGCCAAGAAGAGTAGGGAGTTTCATTCGTAATCTTCATAAAACTATGTTACAAAAACCCGATACAACATTTTCGCTTAATCATGTTCATGATACAAAATGTGAGATACCTATCGGTTTTACTAAAGAAGAAAAAGTGAACTATGTGCGTCAAGCTTTAAAAATGGTGGGATTGACAGAAAAATTCGCGCCTTTAGTTGTAATGTGCGGGCACAGTAGTCAAAGTACGAACAACCCTTATGCTGCAGCGCTTGAGTGTGGTGCTTGTGGC
Source organism: Bacillus sp. GW823-FHT06B01 (assembly GCF_058952315.1). Lineage (NCBI taxonomy): Bacteria > Bacillati > Bacillota > Bacilli > Caryophanales > Bacillaceae > Bacillus > Bacillus sp. GW823-FHT06B01. The sequence continues at coordinate 137,606 of NZ_JBXAHR010000001.1, forward strand.
GGAGCAGCAGGAGGATTTAATGCAAGAGTTTTTGCTACTTTATGTAATCTTCCAGAAGTAAGAGAGGCGTTGTCTGCCGAAGGTATTAAAATTCCGGAGGATACCATTTTTGCAGCAGCTGAACATAAAACAACAGTGGATGAATTGGAATGGATTTATGTCCCAGAACTTTCGGAAACTGCGCAAGAAGCATTTGATTGTATTGAGTCAATTATGCCAAATGTCAGTCAAGATGCAAATAGAGAGCGTTTAACACAATTACCTAATTTTAAAACGAAAATAAAAAATCCGAGTAAAGAGGCACATCGATTTGCAGAAGATTGGAGTGAAATACGTCCGGAATGGGGATTAGCCCGTAATGCATCTTTTATTATCGGACAACGAGAATTAACTCAGGATTGTGACTTAGAAGGTAGGGCTTTCCTTCATAATTATGATTGGAAACAGGATGAAAGTGGCGATATATTAGCTAGCATCATTGCAGGGCCAGGAACAGTAGCGCAGTGGATAAATTTACAATATTACGCTTCAACTGTAGCTCCACATTATTATGGTAGTGGAAACAAAACAACCCAAACCGTAACGGCAGGTCTCGGTGTTATGCAAGGGAATGCAAGTGACTTGTTGCCAGGCTTACCTTGGCAATCTGTTATGCAGTCAGATAGTGAGGCGTATCACTCACCACTTCGTTTACTAATTGTAATTCAAGCGCCTATTGAAAATATAGAACGTTTGCTAAATAATGATTTCACATTTCGAGAAAAAGTTCAAAATGGATGGGTAAGACTTGCAAGTGTGGATCCAGAGGGACGGTGGGAAAACTGGTAACAATCATGTAATGAATTATTGTTACTAGCTTAAAAGTTTCATAAATACAATCATGAAGAAGGAGTGCTATATATGAATGCAAAGAATAAAAAGGTTTTATTGTTAACAGACATTGAACACGGAATAGAGCCGATTATCCAACAAGTAACTAACATTCAACAAGAAAACGTGTTGACTATACACAGCTATGATTCTGTAATTGTACATCCTTATGGAGATATAATGAGATCTGTTATTATTGCTATTTATGAAGAAAAAGTTGAAGAAATTATTGTTGTCGGAATAGAGGATAAAGAAACTGATATAGTTAATCTACAAATTCAACGTGATTCCATAAAAAATAACAGAGAAATAGACTATCTCTTTAAAAATTGCATGCCTGAATTTTCAAGTGGTAGCCTGAATGCATGGCTAAGTGGACAAGAAAATGTTAGTGAAAATATTGAGAAGAGTATAGATATGATTCGTCATCATCCATTAGTGCCTTCTGATATTAAAATTCATGGTTTCATGATTGATAGAACAGGTGAAAAAGAAACGGTTGTTAAAATTCCTACTAATAAAATAGTTGAAAAAGTTAATTAATCTATTAAAGACAAATAAATTCTTATGTATAAACTACTGTTATATAATAAAATTTAATATGTTTTAAGAATTAGAAGGGATAGTTATGCAAAACAAAATTATTGTTATGTTTCAAAAAGATTTTCGTTTATATGATAACCCAGCTTTATTTGAAGCCGTTCAGTCTGGTGAGGTTGTTCCGGTATATGTACAAGATGAAACTTTTTTAATAGGAAGTGCGTCAAAGTGGTGGTTACATCATGCTATAATAGATGTCCAAAAGCAACTTGAGGCATTGGGCTCTACTTTAATAATTCGCAAAGGAAATACACAGGAAGAAATACTTTCTCTCATAGAACAGTTAGGTATAACGGCTGTATATTGGAATATTTGTTATGATCCGGACAGATTACAATCTAATCAAAAAATGAAAATGATGTTAGAAGAGAAAGGTATTATTTGTAAGGAATTTAATTCGCATTTATTAGTAGAACCGTGGATTATTAAAAAGAAAGATAACACTGAATATAAGGTGTTTACGCCTTTTTACAATGCATTTCAAAAGCAGGAAATACCTAAGCCTATTAGTAAAGTGCAGAGTATAAAGGGAGTAAGCTCTTTACCAGCAAGTTTATCTGTTTCAGAATTACATTTGCTGCCGACTATACCGTGGACATCTCATATGGAATCAATATGGGAGCCTACAGAAGAAGGGGCATACGAAATATTTAAGGGATTTTTCTCTAGCAAGTTAGCCTCTTATAGTGAAGGAAGAGATTTTCCAAATGAAAATGCTCATTCGATGTTGGCACCTTATCTTTCATTTGGTCAAATATCAGTAAAGCTAATATATCATTACTTAATAAATAAAAGTATGGAAAGACAATGTAGTCTTTTTGAACAACAAGTGAATAGTTTTATACGTCAATTGATTTGGCGAGAATTTTCTTATTATTTGCTATATCATTATCCATTTACAGTATATAAACCTCTTAATAAGAACTTTGAACATTTTCCGTGGAATAATGAAGAGGAGTTATTAACAGTATGGCAGAAGGGTGAAACTGGTTATCCGTTTATTGATGCGGGAATGCGGGAACTATGGCAAACAGGTTTTATGCATAACCGAGCAAGAATGGCTGTGGCCTCTTTTCTTGTAAAGCATTTGTTAATTCCGTGGCAAAAAGGGGCAAAATGGTTTATGGATACATTATTAGATGCTGATATTGCAAATAATACAATGGGGTGGCAATGGGTTGCTGGAAGTGGAGCGGATGCATCACCATACTTTCGTATTTTTAACCCGATCACACAAGGAGAAAAGTTTGATAAAAATGGCGAGTATATAAGAAAATGGGTACCAGAATTAAGCGATATACCGAATAAATATATACATAAACCATGGGAAGCACCTGAGCATATTTTAAAAGAGGCCAATATACAGCTTGGTAATACATATCCTTTTCCGATTGTTGACCACAAGGTAGCACGAGAGAGAGCGCTTTGTGCATATAAAAGTATGAAAGGATTTGTATAAAATAAACGAATTAATATGAATTGAATATGTAAAGATTATAATGAAAAATATAAGAATGTCTATTTACATATTAAAGTTGTATTCATTGAAAGACCATACGAATCATATAGAGTTTCTAAAACCTTCTATTAAAAAAGGAGAATGTTTATGAAAAAATCTAGTATTATATTGTTCTTACTAACGTATGGTTTGTTTTATGTTTCTAGTATTTTATTTCCTATTGATCGTATGTGGTACGATGCGCTAGAAAAGCCGTCTTGGACACCTTCTGGCATGACAATCGGAATGATTTGGGCTGTATTATATGGACTTATTGCATTGTCGGTTACAATTATTTACAACAAATATGGATGTAAGCTAAAAACATTTTGGTTTATATTCCTTTTAAATTACATATGTAATCAAGCGTTCAGCTACTTTCAATTTAGCCAAAAAAATTTATTTTTAGCAACAGTAGATTGTTTACTAGTCGCTATTACTACGTTACTTCTCATAGCGGTTTCTTCCAATTTATCTAAAGTATCGACATGGTTGCTAATTCCATATTTTTTATGGGCTGCATTTGCTACATATTTATCTTGGACCATTTATAGTATAAATTAAAGGCGTAAATAAAAACTTGAGCATAATAAAAATGCTCGAGTTTTTATGTGTATGAATGTTAATCTGAAATATAGAATATATACATCTTAGGGAGGTCACCTTTGTGAAGAAATGGATAAAAATTACGCTGTACTCTTTACTAGGTATTTTACTTATAGGAAGTATTACTTTTTTAACTTGGTCTCAGTTTACATACAAACCAACGAAAGAAGCTTTGTCGTTAATAGATGATAAAAAAGATGAAGATCATATCGTTTTTGGAGAGAAAGATGCTAAAATAGGGGTTATTTTTTATCAAGGAGCTAAAGTAGAAGCTGAGGCTTATAGTTACTTAGGAGAAGCTCTTGCAAAAGATGGGCACTTTGTAGTAATGCCTAAATTACCATTAAATTTAGCGATACTTGGAATCAATGCAGTAGACAGTGTAATGGAACAGTATCCTAAAGTTCAAAAATGGTATGTTGCAGGGCATTCAATGGGGGGAGCTATGATTTCTAAGTATGCCTTCCAACATGAAGACAAGGTAGACGGGATCATTTTCTTAGGTTCTTATCCTGCAGATGACTTCTCTACGAAATCGATTCCGATGTTATCAATTTATGGGGAAGTAGATGCTTTAGCAACTGTAGAAAAAATAGAGAACAATAAAAAGTTCATGTCAAAGAATACAACTATGCACATGATAAAAGGCGGAAACCATGCTCATTTTGGCATGTATGGTGAGCAAAAAGGTGATAATGCGAGCTTAATTACGCCAAAAGCCCAACGAGATGAAACAGTGAAAGTAATTGAAGAATGGTTGTTAAAACAATGATAATGAATTTAATAAATTGATCAAAAGAATTCTCCTTCCCAAAAATATCCTAATGGTAGGTTGGAGAGGTAATCAAGAGCCAGCTCATAAGAGTAGGCTCTTTTATTTAACTTCTACCTCTAATTGCTTCCTGATTTTCTCCGGAATATCCTTTTCGGAAATAACGTCGTAAGAATACACATACTTTCCTTTTACATGAATTTTTAAGTAAGTCTTTCTTATAAAATCATTAGGGGTGTTCGTTCCTATTTTATATTCTTTCTCATTGCTTAATTCATCAACACTTTTTAGTGAGTAAATAGCCTGGCCTTTATAATGATAATCTGGAACACCATCCCCCTGCGCAACGGCGTATACATTTTTTTCTTCAGCAATCGGATTAAATCTGTCTAAATCCCCGTGTAATATGAAAGGTAGTAAGTATATAGGAAGACCTATTCCTATTATGCAAATTATAAATTTCTTCATGATCGTTTCTCCTCTTGTTAAATTACTTATTTTTAAGTATAGGAAAAAATTCTTATGAATTTAGAAGTGAATTTCTTAAGTTTTTCTTAAATAGGTGTTTAAAGGAGGGATAACATTGTATGGTTATTTTTTCGTGCAAATCGTATTATTTTTTATCCCGCTTTAATGGGCAGCCCGCCCCCCACCTCAAAATTCAGCGAAAGCAAAGAAGTTAGGTGGGGGTCGGGCTGCCCCTAAAAGTCCGATTGGTGAGGGCTAATAATCAGTGGGGGATGAAGAAAACCCCCACTGATTAAAGTTTCACTTTATTTATATCTTCATAGCTTTTATGCAAAACACAACATTTCTAGATAAAATTAGACCTCCTTATATATATTAGAAAATGTATTTTGTGAATTAATTATGAATATATTTTATTTTGAAAAACATCCCTTGATAAATACACAGAGTTATTGTAAAGTGATGATAATTAAAATGTATATTGTTTGAAAGCGATAAAAGGAAAGAGTAAAAGTAGTTTTTCTTTTAGAGAGTCGGTGGGTGGTGTAAACCGAAGATAGGAAAATAAACCAAATTAGGTTCAAAGATGGTTCTTATGCTGACATTATTTTTATGGATTTTTATGGATCTTTATATAAAAATACCGAGTAACCACTCATTCTAAGGATGAGTGGTTACTTGCAGTTTGTTTAAACAGAGAAATATTGCTACCAAGGAAGCAAATTTTTATATATGCGGTTCTCTTCCTTTTATGGAAGCTATTATTAAGATTTTGCATAAATGGGAAGTACCAAAGGAATTGATTCATTATGAATCGTTTAGCCCCGTTGCAATTTTAGGTGAGTAACTAATACCGGATAGTGTTATAGTCATAATAATGTAAGCAAATGGTTTTTTGCGATACTTCAATAGTGAAGTATCGTTTTTTCTTGTATAACTAAAGCACAGCTATGGATTATGATGTAATGTTGAAAAATGATCCCAAGTAATGATTTGTCTGTTGTAATACTAAGTAACTATGATGAAATTGAATCTAAAAAGTATGCTAATAAAATAGTAAAAAATTTTTAAAAAAAGTAAAAAAAATAGAGCTTAGATTTGCAATAATAAATGTTTTTTTTATTAGATAATTACTTTACCGATAATCGAGATGTTTGCGGATACATTTATTTTTGAGATACATAATTATATTTAGAGAATACCCAGTTACAGTATTTGAATTTTTAATAAGAAGGGATGCGAAGGAATGAACTCACAGAGACAAGGCTATGCAGGCTGGTGGCAAGGCGGACACGGTGGTTGGCCGGGTGGACATGGTGGTTGGCAAGGCGGACATGGTGGTTGGCAAGGCGGACACGGTGGTTGGCAAGGTGGACACGGTGGTTGGCCGGGCGGACATGGTGGCTGGCAAGGCGGACACGGTGGTTGGCAAGGCGGACATGGTGGCTGGCAAGGCGGACATGGTGGTTGGCAAGGCGGACATGGTGGCTGGCAAGGTGGACATAGTGGTTGGCAAGGCGGACACGGTGGTTGGCAAAGTGGGCATGGATATTAAAACGAGGCTATAAAATCATTTTTTTATGCAAAGTTTGTATATTTAGTATCGTTGTATATTTTCATTTGTATAGTAAGTATATAGTGAAAACAGCAAAAAAATTCTGTGAAGTAAGAATTCTATCCGAAAAATTAAAGCAGCAGAAATGTCAAAAGAACAAAAGACATCGCTTTTTATTATTCAAGGAGAAAGAGACTATCAAGTTCAATCAAAAATCGAAATTCCTTTTTGGAAAGAACAATTCAAAGAACGAGATAACGTTGATTATCAACTATATCCAAAGTTAAATCATTTCTTTACAGAAGGTTATGGAGAAATAAGTAAACCGGATGAATATTATAGTCCTGCTAATATTCCTGAGTATGTTATAAATGATATTGCTGCTTGGGTGCAAGGAAGATCGCAATTAAATTAGCAACTATATGTTTTAATAAAGACTTTCTTTCTGTAATCAAACTAGAAACATTATTAGGTTATATGTTTTTTAGCACTCTTTGAAAAGGAGTGTTTTTTTATTTTTCTTTTGATTTAATTAACGAAAAAAGTATCTTGTACTCCTTTTGTAACTTTTTCTAAATAGAAATTTTCTATAAAATAAGGGGCCTGCCTTCCAAACAAAGCGTTATTTGTAACATTGTTATCAAAGCAAAGTGCTCGTGACATCTCGTTAATATTGAAAAACAGTAATAACATATTGTATTAATTTTTTTGAAAATTTAGGTTTAACATCTTTAAAATAGGTGTATTACATATTACATAACAACTAAATAAGAAAATAAAAAATCTAAGGGAGGAAAAATACGATGCATAAGAGTGAAAGAAAACCGGTGGTTCATGAATATGATAATGAACATGAAGTAGTTATGAAAGTAAAAGAGCTAGAATTGCAAGGGATTCACCAAGATGACATTTACGTCTTAACACATGAAAAACATCTAACAAAAAAGATTGCGGATGATACAAATACAAATACGATTGGAGTAAAAGAACAAGGATTGGGTACAAGTATTATCAACTTTTTCTCCAAAAAAGGGGACGAACTCCGAAATCAAATGGAGGAAATGGGGTTGTCGAAGGACGAAGCTAACTTATATGAAGAAAAACTAGATCAAGGGAAGATTTTACTCCTAGTAACAGCTGAAGTACCACTGGCGAATGATAGGCAGCCGCAAAATTATCATTCTCTGTAATAGATTGCAACATCTGATAAATAGGTAAGATAATGCTAATTTCCTATTTTAAGAAAAAATTGAAATAGACTACATTTTAGGTTCTAGCATTGAAGAAAATAAAGTAGAGAAGGGTGAGAAAAAATGAAACATACAATATTCAAATATACTGTGATTGGGATTACGACCGGAATCATGGTCTCCTTGTTAAAAAAAGAAAATCGGAAAGCTATACAAACAAAAGGAAAAAGCGTAAAAGACAAACTACAAGAAGGAAACATAAAGGAAACATTAGAGAAGGTAACTGAGACAAGTAAACAATTTTCTGTAACTGCAGCTAATGTTGCAAAACAAACATTACCACAACTGCTTACAGCCACACCAGTTGTCATTTCTACCATTAAAGACTTAACAGAAAACGAAAATAACAAAAAGAAAACAGATGAAACGGATTACGAAATAAATGAAAATAGTAAGAAATTAGACGGGGAAAAAACGGAAAATGAAAAGAAATATGTGAAAGAAGGGAAAGAAGAGAGTGCTTAGATTTAATTCTAAAAAGAGAAAGTGAGGAAAAAAGTATGAAATCTCTGTATGCAATTGATGTAGGAATTGGCTTTACCAAGCGGGCATATCGACAGGATGTAGATTCTGAGATGACGATCAAGAGTGAAGCTTCCACACTAGCCCCTGTACCTAATCATGCTGAAAGTGAAGATTTAACAAAGGTAAGTTTTATAGACTTAGACTTTGCATACTACATGGGAAATGAAGCACATCAATCTGACGCTTCATTCCTTCCTCCATTTGGCGAAGAAATAGAAAATTATTATGAAAGCGAACGGTTTAAACAACAAATATTTGGTTGCATTGCAAAGGATTATAAAGAAAATGTCGTGTTGCCTTTAGTTGTTACCGGGCTTCCTGTTACTTGTTTTGGTAGTCAGCATGAGCAATTACAATGTGCACTAAAAAAAGAAACTTCCGTGCAAATTGATGGGAAATTTATTCATATTACGGTGGAAAATGCTTTGATTCTTCAGCAACCGGTCGCTTTACATGCCTATTTCTTAAAAGAGGGAATCATTCAGGAACGAGATCGTATCTTAATTATTGATGGTGGATTTCGTACATTAGAAATGACAGATATGAAACAGAATGTCATTTTAAATCATTATGAGACAGAGCTAGGATGTAGCAAGCCTTTGAAAAATATTAAGAATATCCTGCAGAATCATGCGGGTGAAAGTAATCAATTGCATATTAACGACATGCCAAACATATTAGAAAAAGGATATGGAGGTCGAGAAGAAAATCCTCAGACAAGTCAGGTGGATACTTTGATTCAAAAAGAGTTGGATGCACACTTCCAAGACGTTATGCGTGTATTACAAGAACAATTTAAGTTAGAACAGTACGATACTATTATTTGGACAGGAGGAATAGTAGATCTCCACAAAAAACGAATTGAAAAAATACAAGGTGAAATTTCTTCTTTCCGTATGGTAGACGCTTCGAAAGAGGCTGCACTTCATGGATACTATTTGATTGGAAGTCAAGTATTTGACGACATTACCAATCAATCTGTATATGAATCTAAATTATAATAACGACCGAAATGGATTTCGTTGAATAGACGTGCCAAATTATGTAGCTTCTTTTCCACATATAAAAAATTCTTTATAAGAAAAGATAAAAAGTGCTTATATAGAGGAAATGTTTAAAATTGAGAATAAAAATAACGAATATATAGGGGGTCTTCCTTTTAAAAGAATAAGGCCTCCTATGCCATTTATTTTGTAATTTAGATGGACTAAAAACTTTTCCTCCAAGACATGAATACCTACATACAAATTTCATATTACGGATATGATTCGATCAAACATAAAACCCTTTAGAAAGGAAGAATAATATGGAATGCATAAAAATGACGAAATGGAGTTGGTATCATGTGAAAACTAGTGAGCTTGAAAAACTTTCTTCTATAATCCCTCGTGATGTAACATCTTATTTCTCTCAATTTATAAAGAAAATAAGTTCTCCTTGTGAAAATGGATTATATGTTTATACGTTATCGCCAAGTCAAACTTGTGTATATGGTTCGTTTTTATATGATCAAGATAAAAAGGACGCCAAAATTCAAAAATTTCTTCATTATTTCGTAGCTCATGGAATACTGATAACAGTTCAGGAAAAAGAGGAAGAGGATTTTCAAAAATTAATACATAATTTCCCTATGGGTACAAAAAATTGTAATAGTTCCGCTGAAGGATTATGTGCTATCTTATCAATGTTTATATCTCACTACTTGCGAAAGGTTGATTACTTTGAAAACAATTTCAGAAATGTATTATGGGATTTTTATCATCATAATAACATAGCAGTTTTAGAAAGAATTTATCATATTCGTCATGAACTATTTATGAACACACATGTGTTTCGCTTAATACAAGAAGTGTTACAAGGGCTGAAAGAAGCTTGGTTAGAAAACTTAACAAACACCCTTTGTTATAAACAAACACACGTAAAATTAGAGCGTGGATTACAACTCGTTAAAGAGTACCAAGAAGAATTAGACACAATGATTCATTTACAAGAAGTTGTTTCTTCTCATCGTGGGAATGAAATTATGAAAGCTCTTACTGTATTAACTGCTGTAAGTACGCCTTTGACAGCCTTAGGAGCATTGTGGGGGATGAATTTTAAATATATGCCTGAGCTAGAATGGAAATATAGCTATTTAATCGCTCTCTTATTTATTATTTTTACAACAGGTGGTATGTATTTATATATGCGAGTCAAAGGATGGACAGGTGATTTATTACGAGTAAAGAAAAAGAAATCTTTTTTTAAATCTAATTAATCCTGTTTATAAAAAATATGATAGGTATATGGTTAGTAATATTTATTAATGGGGGTAGTGCTATATCCCTATTAAGTTAAAGTTTTGATGTCTCCGCATTTAAAAAGATGCTCTTGGATAAATCCAGGAGCATCTTTTTAAATGCGGAGTAGTGCACCACTGTAATCTTCCATTACGAAATTTCTATTTAATTTTTTAATTTTGATATTGAGATGTTAGCTTGATAAATACTCATTAGTTTCGAATTGAATAATCTTTTTAACAGCTAAAATTTATTGATTAGAGTTTTTTAGGCCTCTTAGATGTATTGATATATTACTATCAAGATAATATTTTGAATAATCCTCAAAACAAAGAAATGCACATTTTCTTATTTTGGGTAGTGAAGCTTCTTAAGTTGTTTATATCATAATCCAAAAGTGTAGGCTACAGCCTACAAATAATCATCTCCCTCTTAAAGTTGTCGTTTTACATCTTCACATTTTTGAGGAAGGAGTGTTTTGTTGGGAAATAATAAAATCTTATTAATTTTTATAATTAGTAGAATTTTTATAGAAATAATCCTCTTAATATATTAAAATAACATTGTATTATGTCAGATTTTAATTAGGGGAGAGAAATTTTATGTTGAAAAAAATCATTCCAGTTGCTTTAGCATTAAGTACAGTTACTTTTACTAGTGTATTCGCTGTGCCTTCAGCACAAGCAAGTACAGAACCAAACCGCTACATAGATGTACAAATGCTCGGTATTAACGATTTTCATGGGCAACTAGACACTGTAAAAAAAATTAACAATAAAGATGCAGGGGGAATTGAGTACTTAGGGGCTTATTTACGTGATCGTGAAAAACAAAATCCGAATACATTAAAAGTACATGCTGGCGATGTTGTTGGAGCAAGTACTCCTGTTTCAGCATTATTACAAGACGAACCTACGATTGAATTTCTAAATGATTTGAAATTCGATGTTGGAACTATAGGAAATCATGAATTTGATGAAGGTGTTGAGGAAATGCATCGCCTTATTTATGGTGGATTCCATGAGAAAACAGGAAATTTTAAAGGAGCAAAATTCCCATATGTTGCTGCAAATTTCTATAATAAATCCACCGGTCGTCTATTTTTACCACCATTCACTATAAAAAAGGTACAAGGAGTTCCTGTTGGATTTATCGGAGTCGTAACAACAGATGTGCCTAACCTTGTTATGCCTACTATGCTAAAGAATGTAGAAATTACAGATGAAGTTGAAGCTATTAACAAATCCGTAAAGCAATTAAAAAAACTAGGCGTTAAATCTATCGTTGTTCTTGCACATAACGGAGGTATAACAGATGGGAACGGTGTAACAAATGGTGATATCGTCCGATTAGCAAATGAGACTGATCCGGAAGTCGATGTTATTTTTGGTGGGCATAGCCACACTTATGTAAATGGAACTGTTAATAATAAACTTGTCGTACAAGCAAACTCTTATGGTATGGCTTTTGCTGATGTTGATGTAAAGATTGATCGTAAGACACAAGATATTGTTGAGAAAAAAGCAGAAATTGTTACAACTTACCATGAAGGCATGGAGCCTGATAAAAAAATCAAGAAGAAGATGGAGAAATATCAAGCAAAAATCGCACCTCTTGTTAATGAAGTTGTAGGTAAGTCTATTGCTCCACTAGATCGCAAACTAAATACGGCTGGTGAATCTACTCTTGGAAATTTAGTTGCTGATGCCCAGCGTACAACAATGCAATCCCAAATTGCACTTATGAATCCTGGTGGTATTCGTAATGACTTAGATGCTGGTGATATTACATGGGGAGAGATATATGGTATTCAACCATTCGGAAATCAATTAATAAAAGTAAATTTAACAGGCCAAGACATTCGTGATATTTTAAATCAACAATGGCAAAAAGACATAACAAGAATGCTTCAAATTTCAGGGATCCAATACACTTGGGATGCGAACAAGCCTAATGGAGAAAAAGTAACAAGTATTCGCTTAACAAATGGAGAAGAAATTATTCCTTCGAAAACTTACAGCGTCGTTGCGAACGCATTTCTAGCTTCAGGTGGAGATGGATTTGTATCCTTTAAAAACGGTAAAGATGCTGAAACAGGACCAACTGATTTTGAAGCATTAGTAGATTATATAAAAAAATCAAAAGAACCAATTCAGTCTATTATTGATGGAAGAATTCAAAAGATAAATTAGGTTTTTATTAATCTCAAAAACAACTAGATTGCCTGTGCGCTAAACTTTTTAGTGTGCAGGTAATCTATTTTTTTTGGGTTTGAAATAAAGTCTTACTGTGGACAAGGGGTATACCGTCTAGATGCAGAGTGCAGGGTTTATCATTCGTTATCCAAAGGAAAAGGGAAATATAACTGGTTATGCGTATTCGCTGTGTAGGAGATATTGCAAAAAATATATAAGGAAAAATTAACTTTAGAGGAATATATGAGGTAAGAAAGCTAAAGTGAATTGCAAATCTGTATTTTTGTTTAGGGAATAGTAGTTTATAAAATAGTAGGGTACTTTATTTTAATAGATTCAAAAACTGCCTATCTAAAAATTTGATAGGCAGTTTTTTCTTTTGGGCACAAAGTGAAATAATTTTATGATGTTCGCACATGTAGAAAATGTAATGTGTAAATATATCCGAAACACCAATCATTGCCCCTCATTATTAGCGATAGGATAGCTACTTAAGGACAAAAAAGAATGGGCTAACTTTTGTGCAAAATGTAATGGAGGCTCTACCGACTGGATATGAATATACATAATTAAGGGATTCATGTACAGCCAGTGATTATGTAAAGCACTTACAATGATTCCTTGTTGTACAATTGATTTCATAAATGCAGGAATTTCTTCTTGTAGAACAGCGATTTCGCCTAAATTTAATGCATTACCATTTGGATCCAACGATTCAAAACTTACTCCCACGGGCACTACAGAAGTACTCGGTTTTCCTTGAACAAGCACCCTAAAATCGCGGTGAAAAGACACTGAACAACCACCTTGATTTCTTTTACCTTTCCCTTTAAGTATTGTAGCAAATTGTTCACAAAGGAAATTAAAATTTTGCATAAATTCAATTCCTTTCTTGTACAAAATTATGTAATTAGAGATTCGATTGAGGAGATACAGATAAAGTGAAACTTTAATCAGTGGGGGTTTTGTTCATCCCTCACTGATTATTAGTTGAACCAATCGGGCTTTTACGGGCAGTTGATCCCCCACCTAACTTCTTTGCTTCCGCTAAATTTTGAGGTGGGGGTTTTACTGCCCGTTAATGCGGGATAAACAATCTTTCTTTAGCATTCAAAAAACAGGCTGTGATTTTAATGTATCCAATGTTTATTTTAAAAGAAACACATGCGATATTATTTGGATATTCAGGATTTCATTGAAGATGATTCGTGTATCCGGGTTAATAAATTTATGATTCATGATAGTCCGTTCGAGATATTGTTATAAAAAATCGATAAAGTATGCAATTATACGCTTTTAGTTTATGTAGGTTAGATAAATATGTGTCTAAATTTGAATGATAAAACTAGAAAACAACGTTGAGAAAATAAACAATAATAATTTATTTTCTATAAACAAGCACTGCTAAATAGTACTCTTTTTCGAAATAAGTCTTTCTTATATAAGTATATTGCTTTTAAATACAGGATTAAGTTTGAATACTAAAAAACGGGTTCTAAAATACCGTATCTATTCAAGAAGAATCTAGTTGTTTCTTCTTGTATCTATTTACATTTTTCAGTATAGAAAAAATATAGAGGTGAATTCCTTGATTTTTTCTTGAAAAATGTTCATGCACGGTTATTTTAACCAAAATTTTCATGAAAATACCTTTAAAAAGAACATGAGTTCGTATATAATAAGAACAAACGTTCTTTTGTTAGGAGTGATAACCTTGTATGATTATTCTCTTTTACCGAATCGTATTATTCTTTGTGTAGATCTTCGTAGCTTTTATGCAAGCGTATCATGTATTAAAAAAGGACTTGATCCACGATATACAAAATTGGCTGTCGTAGGAGATGTAAACCGCAGTGGATCAATCGTATTAGCAGCAACACCGCCATTAAAAGCGTTAGGAATAAAGAAGATGGCTAGAATGTACGAAATACCGAAGCGGTCAGATATTATTATTGTGAATCCGATTATGCATACATATATGAAGTGTTCAACTTACATAACTGGTTTAGCTTTACAGTATGTTGCGCCGGAAGATTTCCATCAATATAGTATTGATGAGTTTTTTATGGACATGACCGCAAGTATTCATTTGTTTGCCAGTAATCCGTGCGAGTTCGCATTAAAGTTTAAGCGAGAAATATATGAACGTACACGGATTGAAAGTACGATTGGTATTGGACCCAATTTATTATTGAGTAAAGTAGCACTGGATGTGGAAGCGAAAAAGAATAACGATGGAATAGCGCAGTGGACGTATGACGATATACCCGAGAAGTTATGGAGTATTAGACCACTCAGTAAATTTTGGGGTATATCGTATAAAACAGAAATGAAATTAAATCGAAAAGGTATACATACGATTGGAGATTTAGCGCAGTACCCGTTGAAGTATTTAAAGCAATCATTTGGTGTGATAGGAGAGGAATTACACTTGCATAGTAACGGGATTGATTTTAGCAGAATAGCAGAGAAATATGTTCCAGCGACAACATCTATAGCGAAAAGCCAAATATTATTTCGTGATTATTCGGTAGAAGAGTTCATCGTTATTTTATTAGAGCATACAGAAGAAGTTTGTTACAGATTGAGACGAGAAAAGAAATACGCGCAAACGATTCATTTTTCAGTCGGATATAGTAGGGAATACGGGGGAGGAATAAAAAAAGCACATACGTTAAATAGAGCAACAAATTTAACGATGGATATTTACAACGTTTGCACATATTTTTTATACGAGCGGCATACAGGAGAGCCGATTCGATCGATAAGTCTTTCCTTAACAAATTTAATACATGAAGGAGAAGAGCAAATTTCGCTTTTCGATAACATTATACAGAGAGAAAAAGAAATGAGATTAACGAAGGTGATGGACGAAATTCGAACACGATTTGGTAAGAACAGTATTTTACGTGGGATTTCTTACACAAGCGTCGCAACAGCAAGATATAGAAACACATTATTAGGAGGGCACAAATCGTGAAGAATGCTAATATGCCAAAAGGAAGAGGAATGGTAAAGTGGCAACCGTTTGCTAGTATGCCAGAGCAGTTCATCTGTATTAAAGACATGATACAGGAGCAAACAAAAATCCCGCGTCCAATTTTAACGCAAGATGCAAAAGAAAGGATTGAAAATAAGCTGTTAATTTCATATTTAGGTGAAGAAGAGGTTTTACTTACATATTATAGAGGTGGATACTTATATAAAAATTACATAACTGTAGTTGATATAAATCCCTTGAATGGATTGATTACTTGCACGGATGCTTTTTGTAATAAGAAGATTTTTAAGTTTGGTGATGTAATTGAAATTGATTAGAACTTTTTAGCTGATGTATTTTTGTACTATTTACAAAGAAATGCTCATTTACTTCAAGTGTTATTTCTATTTTTATGCAAAACCCAAAGTTACAAAAGAAGTTCATAATATAAAGTGTAAGTACCATGGGTTTTCAAGTTATAAAACACGTACTTCCGACTAATATATTAAAACTTAAAGAACCTAAAAAATAAGAATGATCACTACTAAATAGGCATTCAAAATACGAATTCATATTTTGAATGCCTATTTGAAAATTTTCGAAGTCAATATAGTTTGTGTCAAACATTGAAGAATCCTTTTATAGGTGTAAATATATATATTTCTCATGTATCTGTCCCTGAAATGAATGGGTATTTTATCTATATTCTAAGTAATATTTTCTGTTAAGTAAAAAAGAACCCTAAGGTTCTTTTTGTTTTTATGTTATTGTTTGTTACTTATAAGTACAATGTAATTTTTTATTTAAAAAGCATTGGTAAAAATCCAATAATGTCGAAAGCAAGGTGGCAAATCCAACTTACCCAAACACTCTTTGAATTTTTCCATATATAATTCAGTAATAACCTAACAGGGACTATAGTTATCAATAATTGCATTGGCACGAAACCATAAGCAGGAATATGCCACAAGGCAAACAGAACGCTACATATTATTGATGCTGTACCAAATTTTAATCCTAATTTTTGTAATGCGATGATTATGTTAGTACATAGCAATTCTTCACCCATTAACATGAATGGTACACGGGTCAAAATCATCGAAACGCTTATTACTTGAGCAACAGAATTTGTAGTTGGAGGTTCAAAAATATAGTTATATAGTGTGCCTGAACCCATGCCCACTATGATTGTTAAAGGTAAACCCCAGATTAATGTTTTAAATTTAAAATGTTTGAATTGCTCTAAAGATATTTTCCCTAAAAAATAGTATCCTATAATTCCACATAATACAAGATTCCATGAAGCTTCAAGAATCATTTCTAATAATTCAGGTATATTACCTACTATAAGTGCAATACATTGATATACAATTCCTGAAATAATTAATAATCCTAAAGCCAAAAGAGATTTTGAATCAATTTTCTTTTTTGTTTCTATAATCTTTGTTTCCACAACAACCCCTTCTTTCTTATTATTTCATTAATTACAAATATATAATAACATATATTATCCCTAATTAATGGTAATTCAGAAGGGTGCCATAACTTTTGTATAATATCGTTGTATAAATGCAGTAAAGCGATTTTTTAAACAAACTTAATAGGCTTATTTAGCATGCCTACTTTTTTATCGTTGCTAGTATGCCAGAGCAGTTCGCCTGTATTAAAGAAATGATACATGAGCAAACGAAAATCCCGCGTCCAATTTTAACGCAAGATGCAAAAGAAAGGATTGAAAATAAGCTGTTAATTTCATATTTAGGTGAAGAAGAGGTTTTACTTACATATTATAAAAATGGCTATCTATATAAAAATTACATAACAGTAGCTGATATAAATCCATTAAATAAGACGATCACTTGTACCGATACTTTTCATAATCAAAGGATGTTTAAGTTTGGTGATGTAGTTGAAGTGAATTAGAGGGGGGATATTTCTTCCTAACTTAATTATATCATGTAAATCAAGTTCGAAATAGACTGTTTATTCGTATTTACTACTGCTACAATCAAGAACACATGCATAGTAAGGAGAGATGGTAAATGAGTTCTTTCGTTCTCGATTTTCAGGAAATAGAAAACACGCAGCTTGCACTCGTTGGTGGAAAAGGATTGAATTTAGGGGAGTTATCAAGCGTTCAAGGGATACAAGTGCCAGAAGGATTTTGTGTTACAACGGTAGGATATGAAAAGGCCATCGAGCAAAATGAGGAGCTTCAAACTTTGTTGCAGCAACTAACAAAGTTGAAAAAGGAAGAGCGAGCCCAAATTGGTGAAATGAGTAAGAAGATTAGAGAAGTCATTATGGCAGTAAAAATCCCTTCTGAAGTAGTGGAAGCGGTAGCTCATTATCTCTCACGTTTTGGAAATGAACATGCGTATGCCGTGCGCTCTAGTGCGACGGCTGAAGATTTACCGTATGCCTCGTTTGCTGGTCAACAAGATACGTATTTAAATATTATCGGTAAAGAAGCGATTTTGCAGCATGTAAGAAAGTGCTGGGCTTCTTTATTTACAGAGCGAGCAGTAATGTACCGCATGCAAAATGATTTTGAACATAATCAAGTTTCTATATGTGTTGTCGTTCAAAAAATGATTTTCCCTGAGGCTTCGGGAATTTTATTTACTGCTGATCCGGTTACTTCTAACCGAAAGGTAGTATCAATTGATGCCAGTTTTGGACTTGGTGAGGCATTAGTATCAGGACTGGTCTCTGCCGATAATTATAAAGTAAAAGAAGGCGAAATTACCGGAAAGATGATAGCAACTAAAAAATTGGCTATTTATGCTTTAAAAGAGGGCGGAACGGAGACGAAACAGATTGATCCGGCTCAGCAACAAATTCAAACATTGTCTGAACAACAAATTTTACAACTAGCACAGATTGGAAGACAGATTGAAGCTTATTTTGGTTGTCCGCAAGATATTGAATGGTGTTTAGTGGATGATACATTTTATATTGTCCAAAGTCGCCCCATTACGACTTTATATCCAATTCCTGAAGAAAATGATGGGGGAAATCATGTGTATATATCAGTTGGCCACCAACAAATGATGACCGATGCGATGAAACCGCTTGGGTTATCTTTTTTCCTGTTAACGACTAATGCTCCTATGCGTAAAGCGGGAGGACGGCTGTTTGTGGATGCTACGCAACAATTAGCTTCACCTGCTAGCAGAGATTATTTAATAAACACTTTAGGAAAATCAGATCCACTCGTAAGAGATGCATTAACAACTATAATCGAGCGAGATAATTTTATTACATTGTTGCCGGATGATGAAAAAGAAAAGAGTGTTAGTAAAAGTAAGCAACCTGCAAATTCGCAACCAGAAATCGAAAATGATCCGGCAATCGTTACGAATTTAATACAGAATAGTGAAGCATCAATCGAAGAGTTAAAACGAAACATGCAAATGAAATCAGGGGTGGATGTACTTGATTTTATTTTGGAAGACATTCAGCAATTAAAAAAAGTATTATTTAACCCGCAAAGTATAGCTGTTATTATGGCTGGTATGAATGCTTCAACATGGATGAATGAAAAGATGGAGCACTGGCTAGGCGAAAAGAATGCAGCAGACACGCTTTCTCAATCTGTACAAAATAATATTACGTCTGAAATGGGTTTAGCATTACTAGACGTTGCTGATGTGATTCGACCGTACCAAGAAGTTATTACGTATTTACAACATGTAGAAAATGATAACTTTTTAGATGAATTAGTTCAATTTAAAGGCGGAGAAAAAGCTCGAGATGCTATTCTAACTTTTCTAAATAAATACGGAATGAGATGCAGCGGAGAAATCGATATTACGAAAACGCGCTGGAGTGAAAAGCCAACTACAATTATCCCGATGATTTTAAATAATATAAGAGACTTTGAAGCGGGTGCTAGTAAACGGAAGTTTGAAGAAGGGCTGCAAGAAGCTTTGAAAAAAGAAGAAGAGTTAGTAAATCGATTGCAGCACTTGCCAAATGGAAAGCAAAAAGTAGAAGAGATGAAGCGGATGGTTCGTAATATCCGTAATTTTATCGGTTATCGTGAATATCCAAAATACGGCATGATTAATCGTTATTTCATATATAAGCAGGCATTATTGAAAGAAGCTGAGCAACTTGTACAGAGCGGTGTCATTCATGAAATCGATGATATATACTATCTAACCTTTGAAGAACTTCACGAAGTTGTTCGCACGAATAAACTAGATTACGAGCGGATACAAAAACAAAAAAATGATTACAAATTATATGGAAAACTAACGCCTCCTCGTATCATGACGTCTGATGGAGAAATCATTACAGGCAAATATAAACGAGAAAACCTCCCAGCTGATGCGATTGTAGGCCTGCCTGTTTCTTCAGGAGTGATTGAGGGAAGAGCTCGCGTTATTTTAAACATGGAAGATGCGAATTTAGAAGAGGGGGATATATTAGTTACTGCTTTTACTGACCCGGGCTGGACACCGTTATTTGTGTCTATAAAAGGGTTAGTCACCGAAGTTGGCGGGCTTATGACTCACGGGGCAGTGATTGCACGTGAATATGGATTACCAGCAGTCGTCGGGGTAGAGAATGCTACGAAACGAATAAAAGATGGGCAACGAATTCGGGTACATGGGACTGAAGGGTATATTGAAGTGTTGTAATGAAATAAAAGATCATCTGCTATTATAGTAGATGATCTTTTATTATATAGCTAACTTATTTCTTTAAGCCAGCCGCATAAAAAGGTCCATGAACTGCGATTGTTGATAAAATACGAGCAATTTCCTCAGGTGTTTCTTTTTGCCCGGTATTTAACCATTGCTGAATGACACCTATATGAGCAGATGCCATATAAGAAGCTAAGTATTGACTTGGGACAAGTAAATTCTCCTTATTAATGAGGGCACCATTCGTATCTTCAAATATTGTTTTCCACATAAAGTCTTTTAGTTTTGTTTGGAAAGATAAATCTCCTTTTGGGCTTAATACTGCGTTCATAAAATCACTATTTTCATTTAGAAATTCAAGAATAGAAGTAATAAGTATAAACGGCATTGTTGGGGAAGGGTTTGACCCAAGATCAGCAATAACTTCAGGCAATCTCTGTTTGGCAATGCTAGAAAACTCATACATAATTTCTTCTTGGCATTTCGTCATTAAATCAAATTTATCTTGATAGTGCGCATAGAAAGTGCCGCGATTAATGTTTGCTTTCGTTGTAATATCTTTCACTGTAATGGCGTCAAAGCCTTTTTCTTCAATTAGTTCCACCAATGCATTTCGTATGGCAGTTTTCGTACGAATAACTCGTAAATCTAAATTACTATCACGCAAAGTATGTCCCTCCTTCATTTTAGCCAACACATTTCAAAGATGTGTCTTATAACCGACACATTCACGATTTTTGATTATTGTATAAGGATCAACTCAAACATATAATTCAAATATAAATAAACAACACGTTGTTGGTTATTATAAATCAAATGATAGGAGGAGAAAAGAAGATGTTTAAAAATAAACTTTTATTGTTATCACCAGTTATTGCACTACTTGTTGTTTTTATTTTTTCATTAACGTTATTTCCAACTGTTCAACCTCAGCCGAAAAACTTGCCAATCGCAATTGTAAATGAGGATCAAGAAGTAGAAATTCCGAATCAACCGAAGATGAATATGGGGCAAACGATTGTTGATAATATGAAAAAGACATCAAAATCAGAGGAAGAACCTGCGGTGAAGTGGGTAGAAGTGAAAGATAAGGAAGCTGTGCAAAAAGGATTAAATAATCAAGAGTATTACGCAGCGTTAGTTATTCCGAAAGACTTTAGCACAAAACAAGCATCATTACGAACAGCACAGCCATCTTCACCAGAATTAGAAATATTCATCAATCAAGGAATGAATACAGCGGCATCAACTATGGCAGGACAAATGTTAAATGCGATCGTTGATAATATGAATAATACTGTTCGCGCGCAACTATTAGAAGGATTGAAAGCAAAAGGAGCTACAGTAACAACAGACCAAGTTTCAAATGTAGTCACACCAATTGCAAAGAAAGTGACAAACGTAAATGAAATCGGCAAAAATAGTGCGAACGGTAACTCGCCAATGTCTTTATTCCAACCGTTATGGATTGCAAGTTTAGCGAGCGCAGCAATTATCTTTATTGCGATAAGTAAAATGCCAGTAGGTACAAGAAAAGAAAACTTCGTATTAAAACTAAAACAAATCATAACAGGGGCTGTCGCGGCACTTGTTATTGGATTTGGCCTCACATGGATCGCGGATGGTATGGTAGGTTTAAATATTTCGAATTTCACGGATACGGCATTGTTTTTATCAATTACCTCCTTTAGCTTCTTTTTAATGATATCCGCAGTACTTTCACTAGTTGGACTAAAAGGAATTGGTGTATTCGCACTCTTACTTTTCTTTGGGGCACCGTTATTATCGTTAGCACCTGAAATGTTGTCGCCATTTTATCAAGACTGGGTGTACGCATGGTTGCCAATGCGATTTATGATTGAAGGACTTAGAGAAATATTCTTCTTTGGAAAAGGGTTAAGCTGGAGTACACCACTTACTGTGCTCGTTTGGATTGGCGTAGTAAGTATGGTTATTATTTTAGCGACTGCTTTCAAACGTAGTGTAGTAAAGGGACGAAAAACGGAATTAAACGCATAAAAGCAAAAAACGTTTCACTAGGAGTGAAGCGTTTTTTGCTTTTTATTAACTTATCGGGAAATCAAGAAGGATAGGTTTTTCTATATTTTAAAGGGAATAGAAGAGTTCGGATTTGCAGTGCCTTTTTGTATACATGCTCCTGCTATTTCAAATTGCATAAAATGTTATGTGAAATAATGGAGGGGATACGATGTATAATTCGAATGATTATGATTGGTATAGGCAAAATGATAAGTTGATTCGTGATATTGAGAAAGCAATTAATGGAGAGTTTAGTGCTATAAATTGCTATGCGAAATTAGCCAACATGGCTCCAAATGCGGCGGAACGAAATCAAATTCTTGAAATTCGTAACGATGAAATAAAGCATTTTCATCATTTTGTACAAATCTATACAAATTTAAGTGGTCAGCAGCCGAAGCCACAAATTACGGAAGAATGCCCAAATACGTACTTACAAGGATTAGAATTGGCAATACAAGATGAACAGAAGACAGTGGATTTTTATTTGGGAATTTCAGATGAAACATCAGATGCACATATGAAAGAGTTGTTGCGCAGAATAGCTGCCGATGAACAAAATCATGCGGTGTGGTTTTTATATTATTTTGTGAAGTCGAAGTGAATGCTTAAGGAATTAAAACCGTTTCACTAGTAGTGGGCGGTTTTTTTGATGGAATACAAGTTGTAAAATAGATATCTTTGAAGGTGTAGTGGTTAATCTTGGTATATAATGTATAAAACGAAAATTAATAAAGAGAGAAGTAAGCATTTGAAAGGAGAACAGAAATATGGAGAGAAATACAGTTAAAGAATATACAATTCGAACTGCTATTGAAGAGGAAAGCGATAGCATTATCACTCTATTAAAAGAAGTAGCAGAGTGGCTACAACATAAAGAAGTGAATCAATGGCAGTATCTGTTAGGTGGAGAGGCTACGGCTGAAATACTAGAAGGTATAAGAGAGAAATATACGTATGTTGTTACGAAAGGAGATGAAATTGTCGGTACGGTTACAGCATCTCCTAAACAAAATGATTGGGATGAACATATCTTTGGTAAAGAGGAAGTTTCTAATTCGTTATATATTCATAGATTTGCAGTGAAAAGGCAGCATAAGGGGAATGGAATAGGAGAACACATTTTACAGTGGGTAGATGAGAATATGCAAAGTGATAAACAGTATTTGAAGTTAGATTGTGTTGGACATAATCGTACATTGAATGACTTTTATAAGAAAAACGGTTTTGAATATATCGGTAGTACGGATGGACATAGTAAGTTTCAAAAGAGAAGGGGGTAAGTGGATGAATCAATTTCCTACTGCTTTAGTTAAAAGGTTGATAGAGGAACAGTTTCCTGAATGGGCACATTTAGAAGTGAGACCTGTAAAGTTTAGTGGGCATGATAATAGAACGTTTCATCTAGGAGATGAGATGAGTGTAAGATTGCCAAGTGACGCGGCATATGCACCGCAAGTAGAGAAAGATATATTAAGTAAGGAGCTTTCTTTACCGATTTCTGCACCAGTTGCGAAAGGAAATCCATCTGAAGAGTATCCGTGGCCTTGGTCTATTAATAAGTGGATAGAAGGAGATACTGTTACGAAACAAAATGTCCGTGACCTAAATGAATTTGCGTCGGACTTAGGATCATTTTTAGTGGAATTGCAAACTATTGATGTGAGTAATGGCCCAATAGCTGGAGCACATAATTTTTACCGAGGCGGGCTTATATCTGTATATGATGAAGAGGCGAGAGGTGCTATCGAAAATAATAAGGACGTTTTTGATGAAACTGTATTAAAGCACCTTTGGGATGTAGCACTTCAGTCAACGTGGGAGCGTAAGCCAGTTTGGGTTCATGGGGATGTTGCACCTGGAAACTTACTCGTTAAGGACGGAAAGCTTTGCGCCGTAATTGATTTTGGTATTTTAGGAGTAGGCGATCCAGCTTGTGATGCAGCGATGGCATGGACGTTTTTTGGTAAAATTAGTAGAAAAATATTTAAAGAAGTATTACAAATAGATGAAGAAACGTGGAATAGAGCGAGAGGATGGGCACTTTGGAAAGCGTTAATTACATATGATGCGAATAAGGCAAATAATAAGATAGTGGCAGAAGAATCGTATCGTGTCATTCAAGTGATTGTGGATGATTATGGGGATTAATAGAAAAAGCCTCTTTTGTTTGTAGGATTCAAAAGAGGCCTTTTCTATTAATTGATACTTAGAATTATTTATTATAAAAGTGTTCATTTCTGTAAATATGCACTGTTTTTTAGAAAGGGAGATGTTTGCAGCTTTATGCTATTTATTTTGGGGTTATTCCTACTAGAATTTGCTTGCTAGTATGTGCTTGATTTTCTCTAGAGGTGGTTTTAAATTTATACTATTTGATTAACAGGTTGAATAGAGGGACAAATAAATCTTAAGCAGTAGAACCAACCGATAAGAGTGTATTAATTTTATCTATTCCGTTGTACAAACCCTAGTTCTTTAGCGAGGTTTTCCAGAAATTAAGGAGTAAGATGTTCATATAATTCTTCAGCAAATAATTGGAGTTCACTTTGAATTCAAAGATTCATAAAAAACATCATCTTTTCTAATCTAGCTTGTTTAGAAAGAATAATGCTTTTTTATACCAGAGGGTAGTGAAAACTTCGCGTCTTTCTTACAAATATCGTGACTTTATTTCAAATTCACAGTTTTCTGTTATTTTTAAGGGGACTGAATTGGATATATATGCTAATATGAGAAAGGAATTGTAAAGGAACCTGGAAAAATGGAGGGAATTATGAAAACTTTCATATATATGGTGAGACATGGGGATTCACCGAAATCTGGAAAAGAAAAAACAAGAGGATTAACTGAAAAAGGAAAGTTAGATGTTCAACGAATAACAGATATATTACAAGGTGAGGGAATCGATGTTGTTATCTCAAGTCCATACAATCGTTCAATTCTAACTGTTCAGCAGTTAGCGAAGCAAATAGGACAAGAAGTTTTAGTATTTGAAGACTTAAAAGAGAGAATCTTTATTGCTGAAGAGGAACGAATGTCGGATAAAGAATTATTCCCTTTGATAACAAAGTCATTTTTAGAACCCGACTTTGCTTTAACGGGAGGAGAGTCTAATGTCGACTGTCAGAAGCGTGCTATAAAAGTTTTAAAAGAATTATTAAAAACCTATCGAGGACAGAAAGTAGTATTAGGAACCCATGGAGCTGTTATGACTTTGATGATGGGGTATTATGATAGTAAGTATGGTTTGAATTTTTTACTACAGACATCAAAACCAGATATATACAGAATGGAATTCAATGGACAGGAATTGGTGGAGATTAAAAGATTGTGGGAAATTGAATAGATTGACTTTATTCATCCGTAGCTTTTCCTAGTGACGTGTATTATAAACAATAGGGTTACTGCGGTAACTCTTTTTCTTATGGCACTAACGGGGGATTGAGTTCAACAATCTAAAAAATCCGGTTCCTTAGCATACAAAATTCGCGTTTTGTTCTTGCTACCTCGAGATGAAATGGGAGGGAATGTTTTTGGGCAGGATACTTTTAAAGTTATTTTTTAAATTAATCCTATTTTTTTTCTTATTCGGTATTGTTGTTTTTTCTATATTTCAGATTATGTTTGTCTGGAGTGTTTCGACAGGATTAGGAAGGGATGATATAGTCGGATTTTCTGATAATAAGTATGTAATTGGTCGTCCACCTGTTAGCTATAATTTATATAAAAAAGATAGTGGGGAAACTATATTAGATAATGTTATTGGTTATAAAAAAGGAAAAATGAAAAGCTATGTTCGGAATGAAATTGAATTTGCAGTGATAAATGAGATAAAGGGTAGCTATGAACTGTATAAAATAGAAAATGCTTTAGAAAAGGATATAGAACGGCTGAAAGAAATGAAGAAATTAGAATAAAAGAGACTATCTGAAAGGTAAAAATGTACGCCTATTATTGTTAAATCTAAAAAACGTTTTAGGTTGATAATTGAATTTTATTTTATGAAAAGAGTCATTATTAAAGTAAAGTATTAGGGGTTCAGCCACATGTCCATCAAACTAACAGATAAAAATACCGTTTTTTTACACTTGAAGTTAATTAATATTTTTAAGTTGATGGGTATGGGGCGTCAACTGGGTCGACTATTATTGTATGCTTGATAACATATATAGCTTCTTTTACAAAGTTGCAATTTAGTTATATATCCTTTTTAATAGGCAGAAGTGTAATGGTCTAGGTCTATTTTTCTATTATTTATTCTGTAATGTTCCTTGGGACATGTATTCGATTATTATTACTCAAGTATTTTTATACGGTTACAGAAAATGACAAATGAATATAAATACCTATATTTTTTAATAATGTTTAATTGTGTTACATAAAATAACTCCTTCGTTGAACTTATATACTTATTATATAAATTTAGCAAGGAGTTTTTATATTGTTATATTTGGAGTCTTTATAATTAAATATTCAAAATCAATAGAAGGAATCTAACGTAATTATACAGAATATTTAGATAATAGGAGGTGTCGAATTTTGAGTGAAATTGAATTAAAAAGGAATGTAATTAAGACAGGGAGTGAGAAGGGGATCATTCTTCGGTTTATACTCGCTAGTCTAGTTGGGGTATTTATGTTTTTCGTACCAGTTACGATAAATGGTGCTTCGTCCATTATGATTGATCATATCGTATCATGGGTCAGGACTTCTGTTCCGAGCGTAGTACCTTATTACGCTCTACTCGTTATGATAATGGGTGCGATTTATCCATTTTATACGAAAAAATGGAATGCAACTATTGTAGACATTTGTTTTTCTATTTTAAAAGTAATTGGTGTTGTCTTTGGTGTATTACATTGCTTGAAAGTAGGACCAGCTTGGTTCTTTGCACAAGATGT
This sequence comes from Bacillus sp. GW823-FHT06B01, assembly GCF_058952315.1. Classification (NCBI taxonomy): domain Bacteria; kingdom Bacillati; phylum Bacillota; class Bacilli; order Caryophanales; family Bacillaceae; genus Bacillus; species Bacillus sp. GW823-FHT06B01. Next base: position 164,803 of record NZ_JBXAHR010000001.1, read on the forward strand.
AGGGCCGTTTTTGTATGAAAAACTAGTAATATCGGTAAGTTTACTCGTGCCAATTGGTTCGGCTTTTTTAGCGTTGTTAGTCGGGTACGGATTACTAGAATTTATCGGTACGTTTTGTCGTCCCATTATGAGACCGTTATGGAAAACACCTGGACGATCAGCAATTGATGCGGTTGCATCCTTTGTAGGGAGTTATTCACTCGCTTTATTAATTACGAATCGCGTGTATAAAGAAGGAAAGTATACGACAAAAGAAGCAGCCATTATCGCTACAGGCTTTTCTACAGTATCCGCAACATTTATGATCATCATCGCAAAAACATTAGACATTATGCATTTATGGAATGTTTATTTTTGGACTACTCTCGTTGTAACATTCATCGTAACTGCTATCACCGTAAGACTCCCGCCCCTTAGTAGAAAACCAGATACATATGTAACAGAAGAAGGGTTCCCAGAGCCCGTTTATAAGGAGAAAATGCTAGAACGCGCTTGGGAAGATGCGCTAGAAGTATCGAAATCTGCACCGAGTATTATAAAAAATATCGCAGTGAACTTAAAAGATGGGTTTATTATGACAATGGGAATTTTACCTTCTATTATGTCAGTAGGATTAATTGGTATCGTCTTAGCGAAATTCACACCAATATTTGATTGGGTCAGCTATATTTTTTATCCTTTTACATGGGCTTTACAATTACCAGAAGCCGACTTAGCTGCTAAAGCAGCATCCGTTGGTATTGCGGAAATGTTCTTACCATCATTATTAGTAGTTAGTGCACCACTTGTGACAAAGTTTGTCATTGCGGTTGTTTCGGTATCATCAATATTGTTTTTCTCAGCTTCCATTCCTTGTATACTATCAACAGATATTCCGTTAAAAGTATCGGAACTTATTATTCTGTACGTACAAAGAACGATATTAACGTTGCTTATCATTACACCGATTGCTTATTTGTTGCTTTAAAATTTTTGAAAAGATAAAGCTATAAACAAAAGAAGCCTTTTTACAGAAGGCTTCTTTTATTTATTTTTCGTATATGACGTCATGCTTCTTAAGAAGATTCCTAGTCCTGCAAAAAAGAAACCTAAGCATAATAAGCTGCCTGGTGTTCCCCAAGTAATTTGATCTAGCATTTTTATATCCTCCCATTTATCCCATATTAATTAACTGTAAAACTTTCACCGTTTTAAATTTCACTTTATTATTATATAGTATTTTTGGGTTTCCATCCATATTTATCCATACTATCAAACTGAAAAATTGATCCATAAATGAAAAACAATAATCTATTTGTAGAAAAAATAGCGTTTTTGCTGTGCAAATCTTTAAAGAACACACATTAGACCATTAGAAAAAGAATAATTTCACATGAAACGAAACCAATATGAATGTAGCTTGAAACAATGAGATGTAAACGGTATTTGTTAGAGATTTTTGGTTGATTATGATGTGAGAAGTTATTAAAAATTGAATGTAAGTGCATTTAAAAGTGGGATTAAAATTAAAATATCTATATAATTAAATTTTATTTTGTATGATATAGTAAGAAAAAGGGGGCTTACAAATGGAAAGCATTCACGAAAGAGCAAAGTTACGGTTAATAGATAGTGATGATGTCGAAACTTTGTTTTCGATTGTAGAAGGAAATCGGGATATTTGGGCGTATTTAATTTCTAAAATGGATAGTGCGCAAGATATGCAGCAATACGTTCAAAAAGCGATACAAGGTTATGGAAAGGGTACGCAAATCCCTTTCGTTGTAGTGGATCAACAGACGAATACGATTGTAGGAAGTACACGTCTATATAATATTTCAGTAGAAGATAAGACAGTCGAGTTAGGGCAAACTTGGTATCATCCAAGTGTGCAACGTACGAGTATAAATACAGAGTGTAAGTACATGCTTCTCCAGTATGCTTTTGAAAAATTACGTATGCTGAGAGTACAAATTAAGACGGATGCAAGAAATGAAAAAGCACAACGAGCAATTGAAAGGTTAGGTGCAGTAAAAGAGGGTGTGCTTAGAAACGAAAGAAAATTGCCAAGTGGTCATGTGAGAGATGCGGTTGTATATAGTATTATCGCAAGTGAATGGCCAGTTGTGAAAGTACGTTTATTAGAAAATTTAGAGTTGTATAAAGAAAAGTTATAATTCGTGTTTTGAAAGGTATATTGTTCGTGATGTATGAAAAATATACCTTTTTTCTTACAAAATGCTACTTTATTTTAATTCCTTTTGTTTCATCGTTCCCTTCTGAGAAAAAATTCGTTACAATGTAGTTGTATGGTAATAAACTTATGAATTTAAAACATGTAATGAAAACCGCAAATAAAAATGAATTGATAATCCTCAATTTTAAATGAAAACCCTTTTATACATAAATAACAAGTAAAGTTCCTTCTTTTAAATAAACTCAAACGAAACGATTTGATATAAATGTTTTTTTATAGAAGTATGGATGATGTACGGAGGCAATTACAAATGAAAGAAAATAAGAAGAGTAAGAAAAGACGAATCTTTCAAGTATTTTTACTAATGATTTGTTCTGCTATTTTATATGTAAGTTATGCAGCTTACGATATTTGGAGCTATCGTTTTAAAACAGATGATAGTGTGAAAACGGATGCTGGTATTGTATTAGGAGCAGCTTCATGGAACGGAAAACCATCTCCTGTATTTAAAGAAAGAATTAATCATGCGATTTCTTTATATAAGAACGGAAATATTAAAAAGATTATTTTTACAGGTGGTACAAAGTTCGAGGCAGAACTTGAGGAAGCGCGTACTGCAAGAGTATATGCAATGAAACAAGGTGTAAAAGAGGAAGATATTTTAATTGAAACAAAATCCCTTTTCACAGAAGAAAACTTAAAGAATGCGAAGGAAGTTGGAATAGAGAACGGAATACGCACATACACGATTGTAAGTGATCCACTTCATATGAAACGCGCAATGAGAATCGCAAAACATATTAATATTGAAGCGTATGCTTCACCAACGCCGACATCAGCATATAAAACGTTAGACACAGAAATACCATTCTTCTTTAAAGAATTATTCTCGTACATTGGATATGTAACCTCTTTGCCGTTAAAGGCATTGAAGGGAGACTAATATAAGAAAAGAACCTATTTTAAATGGGAACTTTTCTTATTGGTCAAAAACATTGTATTTTTATCGGAATAGTGAAACAATAGAGAGGTAGCTTCATATAATCATAATGAAAAAGTGAGCGGTTGATGAATCGAACATAAAGGAGATTATAGTATGGCACTCTCATTTGTTGAAACAGAAGAACAATCTTTCATTATTGAACAAATAAATAAATTGATTCCGAAGTTCATGGAAAGAGAGCATCAACTAAGTGAATTAGGATCATTTCCGTATGAAAATATAAGTGATTTGAAAGATATCGGATATACGAAATTAACGTTACCGAAGGAATTTGGTGGTAGTGCGATTTCTTTATATGACTTCGTTTTATTTCAAGAGAAAATCGCGGAAGGCTGCGGAGCTACTGCGTTATCGATTGGCTGGCATATTGGCATTGTGAAAGAGCTAGCGGAAAATCACTCTTGGAATGATGAGATGTTCAAATGGTTTTGCGAAGAAGTACGTAACGGTGCGCTTTTTAACAGGGCAGCAACAGAACCAAAAACAGGGAGTCCGACGCGTGGTGGTAAGCCAGAAACGATAGCGGTTCAACAAGGCGAGAAGTGGATTATAAATGGAAGAAAAACTTTTACAACGATGGCGCCAATACTTGATTATTTTATTATTTCAGCGAGTGTGGAAGGCCGAGAAGAAGTTGGTGAGTTTGTCATTCCCAGAAATACGCTCGGTGTATCCATTGAAGAAACGTGGGATAGCGTTGCGATGCGAGGGACTGCTAGTCACGACCTTGTCTTACAAAATGTAGAGATAGAAAGTCGCTTTTTTACGAATGTATTGGGCGGGAAAGTGAAACAAAAGGGTATTGGCTGGTTGCTACATATACCAGCATGTTATTTAGGAATTGCACAATCAGCAAGAAATTATGCGGTTCAATTTGCGGGATCATACAAGCCAAACAGTTTAAATCATTCTATTAGTTTATTGCCGAATGTTAGAAGATTAGTTGGAGAATTAGAACTTGAGCTTATGCAAGCTCGCGTCTTTTTATATCAAATTGCGAAAAAGTACGATGAGGCAGAAGATAAACTATCACTGCAAGCAGAATTAGCGGCAGTGAAATACGCCGTAACAAATGCGGCGATATCAATAGTGGATAAATCAATGCGCATCGTAGGGGCAAAAAGTTTATCAGAAAAAAATCCGCTTCATCGTTACTATTTAAACGTCAGAGCAGGATTGCACAATCCGCCGATGGATGATGCAACACTATCTATGTTAGCGGATGCGGCGTTTCGGTCGTAGTTTTTTTAACTTACATTTTATTGTTTATGGACAATATAGTTGTTTTGAAAGCACGTGTTTGATTAGTAATCGAACACGTGCTTTTTATGTGTACGACGTACCAAATTGAGATGTAGATTTTTAGTATAAATGGTTATCATGATTTTGTAAGTGTTCCTTGATGGAAAAACATTTGCCATTTTCCATCTATCAGTTTCCAAATGGAACTTCGCAAAGTATTCTGCATTCTAGTTTCATCTCTTACAAGATATGTCGCCAACACAGTATCCTTCGATAAAGGGTATATTTCAAAATTAGAAAGAGTCATTTCTCTCACACTAAGTCCGTCTCCACCAACAGAATCCTTCTTATACCAAACGTTTCCCGAACTTCCAAACTCAAAAAAGTCGTCTGCAAGTAATTTGTCCAGTTCTGTTGGATTTGTACGAGTTTTAGGTTCTAATAGTTTTTCCTCCAGTTCACATAAATGCTTTTTTAATTCAGAGTGCTTTTTCACGTGATCATCCCCATATATTAATTATCGTACAACAACTAAATTGCTCTTTTTAACTAACGGAAAGAATTTTGACTAGCTAGATAATTGGTTGCGTATTATTATAATGCCAGTTTGAAAGCTTTGTAAACATTTGTTATATTTAATCCCAGATTAAAGGTCTTTCCAAGTTTATAATTCGTAAATATTGTAAAAATTGACCAGCATGGACCGCATCATGATAGGCAATTCGTAATAGCATGTCGCCTAAATATCTTTCATAGCCAACATCGCTTCGATCAATAAGGGTTGAATCTAGCTCAGCTATGCTTATGGATTGAACATATTCTATAAAGTCAGTAAAGTACGATTGTGCCAATTCAATTTCCTTTTTTACACAAGTAATTGGCTCGTCATCATACGGGAAATGTATATCATGTATTGAGCCGTTGTTTTTTAAAATCATATGATAGTAAAAAGTTGAGCTCCATACATGACGAATCATCTCACCAAAGGACATAGCTTCATGATCAGGCTTCCAATTAAGAAAATTATCGGGAAGAGAATTCCATAATTTTTCTGAGCGCCTTCTCGTTTCTTTCAAATTTAATATACTAAGATCAATTGCATTCATAATACATTCTCCTTTACTATTAAACTTAAAATAATTGTATCAGTTTAATAGTTAGGGTATCATCGAAATATGAATGTATATCCGAATATCTCATATATAGCTAAACTAATTGCTGAACCTACAAGAGCAATTATCTTAGATTGTCTAATGAATAATCAGGCACTACCTGCTAGCGAATTGGCTTATAAGGCAAAAGTGTCACATCCAACGATTAGTTCCCATCTTTCTAAATTAGTAGAGGGGAATCTACTTACAGTTGAACAACATGGTAGACATCGTTACTATCGACTTGCTAATCAAGAGGTAGCAGAAGTTCTTGAAAAGTTAGGAACAATCGCACCAACAGTCCAAGTTCGTTCTTTAAAACAATCGGATCAACTAAAACAAGTTCGTTATGCTCGAACTTGCTATGATCATCTTGCAGGCAAACTCGGTGTAGAGATAACCGAAAAATTATTAGATAAGGAATTTATAATTTTAGAGAAAGGAGAATACATTGTAACGGAACAAGGTAAGCAGTGGTTTCTGAATTTTGGAATAAATATTGAAACGGCAGATATAAAGAGAAGGGTATTTGCAAAACCTTGTCTTGATTGGAGTGAACGACGCTACCATATTGCTGGTTGGTTAGGATCTGCGATAGCAAAACTATTTTTTGAACAGGAATGGATTACAAAAACGGATAAGAATAGAGCCGTCCATCTTACAAAAAAAGGTATGAAGTTATTGAAAGACCAATTAGGCATTGACATGGAAAATAAAAAATCCCATTAAAATGCAGTGTCTTCTGTCAAGTAAACGGCATGAAATAACCTGAGTACTATATTTATATAGACTCAGGTTATTTCATTTCTTTTAAAATTTTTGAGGCAATTCTATTAAATTAGTAATCATATTACTTAAAAATTATGCGTAAGAATATAGTAAATGAAGGGAGATATAAAATGAATAAAGTGAAACTGAAAGTATTGAATGTAAGATATGTAGTGATATGTATTTTATTCACGATTATATGTATCCTCACTTCATTCGTCATTTCTAGTAATTCCAGCGTATTTAAATCATTTTATATGAATCAGTTATTAGGAACGAATTCTACTAAAGGTCTTATGTATATGATAGGAAGTGAAAATCGTTATTTTGCAGAAGAATTTCATCAAGAAAAAGGACGAGCGTCTTTGGAATCTTTTTTACTGTCACTTTCTACAAACATTAATGTAAATGATCTCCGAAGTTTATTAACTAGAGAACTTCCTAATATGAATCAATTTTATTCGGAAATATTAATTGCTGGGGAAGGAACAGATTATACGAACATTCCTGAAGAATCCAGCATTCCTTTAGATAAAATTAAAGATAAAGGTACTGCTGTTGAGCGCCCAAAGAGTGGGAAAGAAAACAATTCTACTGATAAAAATTCAAATACACAAAATAACAGTGAAAATAAAGTTTTTATTTATCATACACATAGTTGGGAATCGTTTATTCCTCTTATTCCAGGTGCTACTGTACCCGATGATGCTTCCAGTACAAATAATGAAGTGAATATTACGTTTGTTGGAAACTATTTAAAACAAAAATTAGAAGAAAAAGGAATAGGTGTTTCGCATGATACGACAAATATGAGGGATTTTCTGCGAAATAAAAATTTAAATTGGGCCCAATCTTATAAAGGGTCCCGTCAAATATTACAAGATAAATTAACGCAAGATAAAAATATTATGTTCCCAATGGACCTCCATAGAGATGATGCACGAAAAAATATTACAACAAAAAATATTAACGGAAAGAATTATGCACGGCTCTATTTTATTTTAGGACGAGAAAATCCTAACTATGAAAAAAATAAAAAAATAGTAACGGCAATCAATTCATATTTAGATGAAAAGTATTACGGTTTAAGCCGAGGCATTTTTATTAAAGATCGTAAAAGCGGGAACGGAGTATATAATCAAGACCTTTCTCCGAATGCATTACTTATTGAAATGGGAGGGGTAGATAATACACCAGAAGAATTGTATGCGTCAGTTGACGCATTAGTAGAAGGATTTAGCCACTATTATAATGAAGTAACTAAGAAAAATAACTAAATGTATAGGGGAAACCTAGTATTTTTGTAAAATAAAAAGGAGTGACACCTAGTCAGAAGTTCTAGGGGTTACTCCTTTTTTAGTAGAATATAATATTAACAATGAAGGCAATCAATAAAAAAAATCTTTCTTTTCATTCTTCTTTTTATAGTTTTATAGGAGAATGCTATGCTTCTTATTTCACCTACTGTATAATAAGAAAAAAGCACGAAAAGAGGTCATCTCATGCTAGAGGTTATTGCAACATGTTTAGAAGATGTGAAACGAATTGAACGAGCTGGCGGGAAGCGAATTGAATTAATTTCATCTTATACAGAAGGCGGTTTAACGCCGAGTTATGCATTTATTAAAAAAGCGGTAGAAGCAGTACATGTACCAATTCACGTTATGATTCGTCCGCATGCGAAATCTTTTACATATACGGAAGAAGAAATTGAAATGATGAAAGAAGATATTGTAGTTGCTCAGAAATTAGGAGTAGCTGGTGTTGTATTAGGTGTATTAAATGAACGAAATGAAGTGGATGAAAAGAAACTAGCGGATTTATTATCTGTGGTAGACAGGATAAATGTCACATATCACCGTGCAATAGATGATACAGAAAATCCAGTAGAAGCGATGAGAACTTTAAAGAAGTTTCATAAAGTGACTCACGTTTTAACTTCAGGTGGACAAGGAAATATAGTAGATAATATTCCGGTGCTTGCAGAAATGCAAAAGGTAAGCGATGGCCAAATTCAACTTGTTGCTGGAGCTGGCGTGACGAAAGAAAATATAAAGAAATTACTAGATGAAACTGGAATTTCGCAAGCACATGTCGGTACAGCGGTAAGAGAAGGGAAATCATGTTTTTCTGAAATTGATCTTAATTTAGTACAAGAATTAGTTCAAATTATACAATAAACAGTTAAGAAAGAGGAGAAACGATGAAGGAAAATACGAAGAAAGAATTATTCTCATGGGCTAAAACGATAGGATTTACTCTTTTATTAATTGCTATTATTCGCGGTGTTTTATTTACACCTTCATTAGTACAAGGTGAATCGATGATGCCTACTTTAGAAAATAACGAACGAGTTCTTGTGAATAAGATTGGTTATAGTATAAGTGGATTAGATCGCTTTGATATTATCGTCTTCCACGGAAAAGAAGGATACGATTTAGTAAAACGAGTGATTGGTTTACCAGGCGATACAGTGGAGTATAAAAACGATGTGTTATATGTAAACGGAACAGCGATGGAAGAACCATATTTAAAAGAGTTTAAAGAAAAAGCAGCAGGCCGTGTACTAACTCCAGACTTTACGTTAGAACAAATCACTGGAAAAACGAAAGTGCCAGAAGGCCAAGTGTTTGTTTTAGGAGATAATCGTGAAGTTTCGAAAGACGGTCGAATGTTCGGATTTATTTCAGAAGATGAAATTGTCGGAAAAGGCCAAGCTGTTTTCTGGCCGTTGAAACAAGTAAGAGCGTTATAAAACAAAAAGTATGGAAGAATATTCTTCCATACTTTTTTTGTGCTTTATTTAAATGTTTGGTTTTGCTATAACTTGAACTTTTGAAAGAGAACCATCATTATTCCTGAATTTAATCTTATATTCACCTTCAGGAAGCCAATCGCTCCAATTTATACTAAATTCGTTGATCGCTTGTTCCCCAGGTTTTAAAGTTCCGTCAATCATCCAAGAATCTTTAGCAGTATATAAAGTGTAACTAAAAGGAGAATCGCCTATATTTTTTACAAGAACGCTTAAGTCATCCCCGTGAGAATAGTAAAAGTCAGAAATACTTGATCCGAAAAAATGAATTTCTTCGTTCGCTATTTTATGATGTTGGGCAACTTTAGCGGTTGAATGAGTATCTTCATTTGTCGCAAATGTCACATTATAACCTATACAAAAAGATAACATAATAGCAGGAATTACTAGCAACTTTTTTAAAAGAAACACTCTTTATATGTTGTTTTACATATATCATGATAATTGGAATATGTTGGATATGTAATGGTTTAATGTGAAAATTTACAAAAGAATTGAATTATTGACGTTTTTTAAATTACTGACAAATATATCGAGTCATACGCTTGAAAAAAATATTGATAGAATTGAAAGAATATTTTATAATTTTAAATTATATATTCGTTTCAAAAAACGGAATTTAAGTTTCGAAATTCGGAACAAGAGGGAGATAGAATGAGTATAAATAAAACGGCAGTTAAGACAATGGATATTTTAGAGTTGTTTTATGAGCATGAAGAGCTAAGTTTAACAGAGATGGTTCAGCTTACGAGTATGCCGAAAACATCTGTTTATCGTTTAATTGGCTCGTTAGAAGAAATGGAGTTTTTACAAAAAAACGAGAAGGGGAAATATCGTTTAGGGGTCGTATTTTTACGGTTCGGTCAACTTGTTTCACAAAGATTATCAGTAAGGAATATTGCGATTCCATATATGAAAGAGCTTAGAGATAGTTTAGGACAGGCAGTTAATTTAATTATTCAAGATGGTAATGACGCGATTTATGTGGAAAAGATGGAAGGCGTTCAGCCTGTACGCGTGTATACGGCAGTTGGAAGAAGAGCGCCACTTTATGCGGGTGCATGTCCGAGAATTTTACTATCGTATTTCTCTGAGGAAGAGAAACGGAAATACATAGAGGAAACGGATTTAAAACAGTTTGCAGATGGAACAATTGTGGATAAGGAACAATTGCTAGAAGTGTTGCAAATGGCGAAAAAGGAAGGACATACAATTAGCTACTCGGAGTTAGAAAATCATACAGCGGCTATAGCAGCGCCCATTTTTGCAAGCGATGGAACGGTTGTAGCGGGTATTAGTATTTCGGGATTAGCAATTGAGTACAGCGAAAGTAACATTTCATATTTTATTGCGAAGGTGAAAGAAACAGCACATCGCATTTCGAAAGAACTCGGCTTTTTGGCATAGAAAGAGGGAGTGGGATGAAATTTTCTGCGTTAGGGGATCAAGCAATTATTGTTACATTTGGTGAAGAAATTGGGATGGAGACATACGAAAAAGTGCAGCGATTGTTTCAAGCGTTAAGGCAGCATCCGTTTGCAGGAATGGTTGAGTGTGTGCCATCTTTCACTTCATTAGCTGTCTACTACAATGTATACGAAGTATGGAAGCGAAATGGGAGAAGTGAAGGGCCGTATCATTACGTTTGTCAATATATAAAAGAGCTATGTAATTCATATAAAGAAGAAGTGAATCAAGATGTGAAACATATTTCTATACCTGTTTGCTACGGGGGAGAATATGGACCTGATTTAGAAGAGGTCGCACATTCTAGAGGGTTACAAGCGGAGGATGTTATTCGTATACATAGTGAAACAACATATTTTGTGTATATGTTAGGTTTTACACCAGGGTTCCCGTATTTAGGAGGACTATCAAAAGAACTAGAAACACCTAGAAAAGAAACGCCGCGGTTACAAATACCTCCCGGTTCAGTAGGGATTGGTGGGAATCAAACAGGTATATATCCGCTTGAAACACCAGGAGGATGGAATATTATCGGCCGAACTCCAATCTCCTTATTTAATCCAGAAGAAGAAACACCAACATATATTCAAAGCGGTATGTATTTACGATTTATCCCAATAACGAAGGAAGAGTACGTATCACTTGAGGGGGCTAAAGAATGGATGTAGAAGTTTTACATGCAGGAATGTTTACAACAGTCCAAGATTTAGGGCGAGCTCATTATCAACAATACGGTGTACCAGTTGGCGGGGCCATGGATCAAAGTGCACTTCGGATGATCAATATATTAGTCGGTAATGAAGAGAATGAAGCGGGACTCGAAATGACGATTATGGGACCGAAATTGTTAATAAAGAAAACGACGTTACTCGCAATTGGTGGAGCAAATATGGAGCCGTTACTGAATGGGAAGCGTATTCCGTTATGGCGTCCCATTTTAGCGGAAGAAGGTAGCATGCTTTGTTTTGGGAAAGTGAAAAACGGTTGCAGAGCGTATGTGACTTTTGCAGGTGGTATACATATTGATCATACGATGGGAAGCAAAAGTACTTATATACGTGCTGCGATTGGTGGTATTGAGGGAAGAATGCTGAAAAAAGGAGATTATTTTCAAATTGGTACCCACTCAGAAATAGCGAGTCGTTTCATTCAAGACTTACAAAAGGAGGAGCAAATCAAAACGAAATGGGCAATTAGCAAAAGCGTACTGCCAAAGTATAAGAAGTACCCTAAGCTTCGCGTTATAACTGATTTTGAATATGATCAATTTACAGAAGAAAGTATACAGGCATTTTTTACGAAAGAATATAAAGTATCTAATTACGCTGACCGTATGGGCTATAGAGTTGAAGGAGAAGTTTTAAATAGAGTGGAAGAAAAAGAGATTTTATCGAGTCCGGTTACATTTGGGACCATTCAAGTTCCTAATGGAGGACAGCCGATTATATTAATGGCAGATAGGCAAACGACAGGTGGCTATCCGAGAATGGGAAATATTATTTCAGTAGATTTACCACTTCTTGCTCAGTTAAAACCGGGGGACTATGTATCTTTTGAGAAAATTACACTTGAGGAAGCGGAACAATTGTACATAGAACAAGAAGTAAATATGAATCTATTAAAGAAATTCATCACTTTACGAAGTTGACATTAGGAGGGGAATATCGTGACGACAATCGATTTAAATTGTGATTTAGGAGAAAGTTTTGGAGCTTATAAAATGGGGAATGATGATGGAATTCTTCCGTTCGTTTCCTCTATAAATGTTGCTTGTGGTTTTCATGCGGGTGATCCGACTGTAATGAGGAAAACGGTCGAAAAGGCACTGCAGCATAACGTAGCAATTGGCGCGCATCCTGGTTTTCCTGATTTAATTGGATTTGGAAGAAGAAACATGAATGTTTCAGCAAGTGAAGTATACGATTACGTTTTATATCAAATCGGTGCATTAGACGCTTTTGTGAAAGCAGCTGGCGGGAAGATACATCATGTAAAACCGCACGGTGCTTTATATAATATGGCAGTAACTAATCTAGAAATTACAAATGCAATCGCAAAGGCAATTTCTCATGTGAATCCAACTCTATTACTTTACGGATTAGCAAATAGCGAGGCGTTTATACAGGCTGCGGAAAAATACAATATAACTCTCGTACAAGAAGCTTTTGCAGATCGTACGTATAAGCAAGATGGAACGTTGACAAGTCGTACAGAAGAAAATGCGCTCATAAAAAATGAAGACGAAGCGATAAAGCAAGTGCTTCAAATGGTGAAAGAAGGGTATGTAAACGCGGTGAGCGGAGAGAAAGTAGCAGTTCAAGCACAAACAATTTGTTTACATGGTGATGGAGAGAAAGCAGTCCAATTTGCGGAAAAAATATACAGAACATTCGAACTTAATGGTATTTCTATTTGTGCACCGAAATAAAGAATAGGGGGAAGTGCTGGAATGATTAAATTAATCGGGATATTACTTGTTGCAGTTGGTTTTTTATTTAGATTAAATACACTATTAGTAGTTATGGTTGCAGGTATTGTTACTGGTATGGTTTCAGGGTTAAGCTTTTATGATGTCATTAGCATGTTCGGTAAATTTTTCATAGAAAATAGATATATGTCTATGCCAATAATATTAACTTTACCGGTAATTGGAATTTTAGAGCGTTACGGTTTAAAAGAAAGAGCAGAAGCACTTATAACGAAATCTAAAGGTGCAACAACTGGAAGAGTATTAATGTCATATTTTACGATAAGAGAATCATCAGCAGCACTGGGGCTGAACATTGGTGGTCATGCGCAAACAGTAAGACCGCTCGTTGCACCGATGGCAGAAGGGGCTGCGCAAGGTAAATACGGTAAACTTCCTGAAAAATTAAGAGAGAAGATTAAAGCAAACGCAGCAGCTGCGGAAAATACAGCTTGGTTTTTCGGAGAAGACATTTTTATCGCAACTGGTGCCATTTTATTAATGAAAGGATTCTTCGATTCAGTAGGTATGCATGTCGGTGTATGGGATATGGCACTTTGGGGTATTCCAACTGCAATATCTGCACTTATCGTGAGCTGGATTAGGTTTAGAAGGTTTGATAAATATATAGAGAAAACAATGAAGACAGAAGGAAAAGAAGAGAAGGAGGCAATATAATATGAACATCATAACTATGGATACAATTTATTACGTATTAGGTATAATCGTTGCATTTATCGCTGTTCGTATTGCGTTTGATCGTGAGCATCCAAATCGATTTGGTTCTAGCTTATTTTGGGCATTGTTTGCAGTTACATTTTTATTTGGAAATGTAATTCCTTCGTTTTACGTTGGTTGTATTGTGCTTGCTATGGTCGTGTTAGCTTCATTAAATAAAGTAACAAAATCAGAGGAGAAAGAAGTTCCAGTACAAGAACGTGTGAAACATGCGGAGAAATTAAAAAATAAAATTTTTATGCCTGCACTATTAATTCCTATTTTTACAATTATCGGTACGTTAACGTTAGGGAAGATTAAATGGGGGAATGTATCCCTTGTTGATCCAGATAAAGTCACATTAGTTGCATTAGCACTTGGGGCACTACTTGCATTCATTGCGGCGATGCGTATTACAAAATCGAAAATAACAACGCCTGTGCAAGAAGGAAGCAGACTATTACAAGCTGTCGGTTGGGCTGTTATTTTACCACAAATGTTAGCGGCACTTGGTGGTATTTTTGCAAAATCTGGCGTTGGACAAGTCGTTTCTGATTTAGTCGGACAAGTATTACCGACAGAGTATCCGTTCGTTGCTGTTATGGCATATTGTTTAGGAATGATGCTCTTTACAGTCGTAATGGGAAATGCATTCGCAGCGTTTGCCGTTATTACTGGCGGAATTGGCTTACCTTTAATTGTTCAAATGCACGGTGGAAATCCGGCAATTATGGCAGCGCTTGGTATGTTTGCTGGATATTGCGGAACATTGCTTACTCCAATGGCAGCAAACTTTAATATCGTTCCGGCAATGCTTTTAGAGCTAAAAGATAAAAATGCAGTTATTAAAGCGCAAGTACCAATTGCTCTTTCAATCTTTATCATAAATATGTTTATTATGTACGGCCTTGTATATCGTTTCTAATTAGGAGGGAAAACTATGAAAACAGTATTACTAACAGGATTTGATCCATTCGGCGGAGAAAGCATCAACCCAGCTTGGGAAGTCGCAAAAAGTTTGCACGAAAAAACAATCGGAGAATACAAGATTATTAGTAAACAAGTACCAACTGTATTTCATAAATCAATACAAGTTTTAAAAGAGTATATAGAAGAACTAAACCCTGAAATGATTATATGTATCGGACAAGCTGGGGGCAGACCAGATATTACGATAGAGCGTGTTGCAATTAACGTTGATGATGCAAGAATTGCTGACAATGAAGGAAATCAGCCCGTAGATGTACCGGTTGTAGAAGAAGGATCAGCTGCCTACTGGTCTACACTTCCGATGAAAGCAATTGTAAAAAAGCTACAAGAAGAAGGGATACCAGCTTCCGTTTCACAAACAGCAGGTACATTCGTTTGTAATCATTTATTCTACGGTCTCATGCATGAACTAGAGAAGCGTGATAAGAAAATAAAAGGCGGATTTATTCATATTCCGTTCTTACCAGAACAAGCGAGCAATTATCCAGGCCAACCGAGTATGTCACTTTCTACTATTCGTAAAGGGATAGAACTGGCGGTTGAGGTAACGACGATAGTTGAGGTTGATATTGTAGAAATTGGGGGTACGACGCATTAAGTAAGATTCTGAGGTAGTACCGAAGTGCGTATGTAGTTGTTATTTTTGTTTGGAAGAAGGATATATCGTTCACTTGATAATGATAGGGTACATTGCATATTTTAAATTCGCCCATTCTCATGTATAATTATTGTAAAAATTGGGATTTTGGAAATTGAGGTGGATATCTTGAAAAGTTTTGGTATGTTAGTATTCTCTACTGTGCTTTCAGCGGGGCTATTATATTATAATGCTCAATCCTTTTATAATAGGTTTACTTCTGGAAATACATATTATTGGGTAAACGGTATCCTAGCAGTTATCTTCCTTGTATTTCTGTACAATAATGCAAAAGATATCATCAAGAAAAACTATATAAAATAAGGAAGTTTAAAGAGTTCTTTATACAAAGACAACACCTCTTGTAAACAACTGGTATAATAAGTATAGGAAAATACATAGAGGTGATTTTTGTGCAACAATTTGAAGAAGTACGTTCAATTTTAGAAAAAGCGAAGAAAATTACAGCGTTAACAGGTGCAGGAGCAAGTACGGAAAGTGGTATCCCAGATTTTCGTTCAGCAAATGGATTATATGCTGATGCGAATGTGGAGATGTATTTATCAAGGGGATATTATAATAGGAGTCCGAAAGAATTTTGGAAGCATTATAAAGAAATCTTTCAAATTAATACGTTTCATCAATATAAACCAAATCGCGGCCATCGCTTTTTAGCTGAATTAGAAGAACAAGGGAAAGACATTACGATTTTAACGCAAAATATTGACGGTTTACATCAACTAGGTGGTAGTAAGCATGTCATTGATTTACATGGAACACTTCAAACAGCACATTGTCCGAAGTGTAAAGCGGGATATGATTTGCAGTATATGATTGATCATGAAGTGCCTCGCTGCGAGAAGTGTAATTTCATTTTAAATCCAGACGTTGTTTTATACGGAGATACATTGCCGCAATATCAAAATGCGATAACACGTTTATATGAAACAGATGTACTTATCGTTATGGGAACGTCGTTAAAAGTACAACCTGTCGCTTCATTCCCACAAATCGCAAAGAAGGAAATAGGGGCAACAACAATTTTAGTAAATGAAGAGTTAACAGGGCAAGAATATAACTTTGATTATGTTTTTCAAAATAAGATTGGTGAATTTGTTGAAGGTGTATCGTCGGTTAAATAAGTTATTATTTTTATGAAAAACTGAGGTGTATAGAGAACACCTCAGTTTTTTGTTTGAATAAAATTCATGTTATGACGAATTAAGGGGAATGGTAATAAATAGGACATAAAATCAAAAAAACTGAAAATTAAATCTTTTATTTCTTTAGTAATTAATATAAAATTCTATATATATCATATAAATAAATTTGATACATAATGGTTCTATGTAGAAATGTTAATAGAATGAAGTGAGGGAGCGAAATGAGACAGAAAAAGGAGCAGAAGAAACAATCGAAAAAGAAAAAGACTCATATTCCTTTTCGATTAAATGTACTATTTTTTATCGTCTTTCTTTTATTTTCAGCTATTATAATTCAATTAGGTAAAGTACAAATCATTGATGGAGAAACGTATAGAAATGAAGTGAACAAAAAGGAAGATGTAACGGTAAGCACTCCTGTTCCTAGAGGGAAAATGTTTGATCGGCAAGGTCAAGTGATTGTAAATAATAAACCACTACGAACCGTTACATATACGAAAATGAAAGGAGTAGATTCGAAAGAAGTTTTACAAGTAGCAAGAAATTTAGCTCAGCTTATTGAAATGTCGCCAGAAGATATAAATAAGTTGACAGAAACAGATAAAAAAGATTTTTGGATGCAGTTAAATGAAAAGCGAGCAGCAGAAAAAGTAACGAAAGAAGATGAGAGTGCATTTAGGAAGCAAGAGATAGAGGGGAAAGAATTAGATAAAAAAGTTGAAGAGTTGCGTCGTGAAAGAATTACGCAAGAAGAATTAAACGAACTTTCAAAAGAAGATTTAGAAGTACTAGCAATTAAAAGTAGGATGAATGCGGGATATAAAATGACGCCGCAAATTGTTAAAAAAGATGTAAGTCAAAATGAATATGCAATTGTAAGTGAAAGATTGGCAAGTTTGCCAGGAGTGGATACGACAGTGGATTGGGAACGTGAATACCCAAATGATAAAATACTTCGTTCCATACTTGGTAGCGTTTCTACTGAAAATGAGGGCTTGCCGAGAGAACAGTTAGATTATTATTTAGTGCGTGATTATAACCGAAATGATCGCATTGGTAAGAGTTACATCGAGAAACAGTACGAAGATGCATTACATGGAACGAAAGAACAGTCTAAAAATATTACGGATAAAGCAGGAAATATTATTCGAACTGAAAAAGTGACCGAAGGAAAAAGCGGAAATAATTTAATGTTAACAGTAGATATGGAGTTACAGAAAAAAGTAGAGGAAAGTCTTGAAAAGAATTTACGAGCATTTCATTCTGCAGAGCCGATGATGGATCGCGCGTTCGTTGTAATGATGAACCCGAAAAACGGCCAAATTTTATCAATGGCAGGAAAGAAAATTGTAAATAAAGATGGCGGAATGCAAATAGAAGACTTCGCTTTAGGAACGATGACAAGTTCTTATGAGTTAGGGTCAACTGTGAAAGGGGCTACGTTATTAGCCGGATATCAAACTGAAGCAATTAAGCCGTATACGCATTTCTTTGATGCACCAATGTATTTTAAAGGAAGTACTAAGCCAAAGAAATCGTGGAAAGATTTTGGTGATATTGATGATTTAAGGGCTTTACAAGTTTCATCAAACGTTTATATGTTTAATACAGCATTAAAAATGGCAGGTATTAATTATGTGCCAAACAATCCGTTAGATATTAAAAAAGAGACATTTAATAAAATGCGCTACTACTTTAGACAGTTTGGCTTAGGTGTACCGACTGGAATTGACTTACCGAATGAATCGATTGGTCAAATGGGTAGAACAGATAACATACCTGGTTTTTTACTTGATTACGCGATTGGACAGTATGATACATATACGCCGCTTCAGCTTGCTCAATATATGTCAACAATTGCAAACGGCGGATACCGAATGAAACCACAAATTGTGCAAGAAGTGAGAGAGCAACCACATAGACCAGAGGATGTTGGAAAAGTTGTTCGGTCTATTGAACCAGTTATTTTAAATCGAGTGGATATGGACACTTCATACATTAATCATGTAAAAGAAGGATTTAGAAGAGTTTTTCAAGAAACTGACGGAACAGGTACGGCAACGTTTAAAGGATTACCGTATAAACCAGCTGGAAAAACAGGAACAGCTGAAACTGTATACGGTGGAGAAAGTGATATTGGAAGAGATGAAAACAATAACCGGAAAAAATGTTATAATTTAACTCTTGCCGGTTATGCACCATATGATGCTGATCCGGAAGTAGCTTTTTCAGTTGTTGTACCTTGGGTGAATGATGACAAATCAGGAATTAATTCCGCGATTGGTAAAGAGATTTTGGATGCGTATTTTGAATTGAAAACGAAAAGAGCGGGTGGAAATCCAGTCCCAGTAGAACAGCCGAACAAGGCCCAGTAAAAATAGTATCACTGCATGGAGACATATTGTGCAGTGATATATTTTTTGAGTTAAAAAGTGTTTAAATAAGGTGGGAATGGATATGAAGCAGGAGATTAAAAGAGGCTGGAGGAAATACATACTCTTCGTGTTTGTTTTGGTAGTATCCTATCATTCTTTTACTTTATGTAAAGTGGAAGGGAAATCGATGCAACCGACTTTAGATGAAGAAGACTACGTATTTGTAAATAAAGCAGCAGTACATTTTTCAAATTTAGAGCACGGAGAAATTGTCATTATAAAGGAAGAGGATGAGTCGAAATATTATGTAAAACGAGTAATAGGACTTCCTGGTGACGTAATTAACATAACGAATGGATCAGTATATGTGAATGATAAAAAGCAAGAAGAACCGTATACAAATAAAGATTTATTCAATAATACGCAAGTGTTTTATAACTTTCAAAAGACGAAAATCCCGCCAAATAAATTATTTGTAATGGGAGATAACCGTGAACTTAGTAGAGATAGTCGAAATGGCTTAGGATATATTGAAGAAGATAATATAATAGGCAAAGTGGAATTTGTATATTATCCTTTTTCAAAAATGAAGATTATAGAATAAGTGGGGTTATACACAACCCCACTTATTAAAGTTTCACTTTATCTTCTTTAAAAAACCTTTTGGATTAAATGAAATGAAAAACTTATGTTTAGATTCATCAATTATGAAGTTGTTGTTTTTAGCTAAAAACTCTTCTACAGCTTCCATTGGGCCGGGGCCCCAATCGGGAGAAACAGGATTTCCATTAATAGATGTATCCTCTACAATAATATAACTACCAGTAGTAACGATAGATTTATAAAGTAAAAGTTCTTTTGATACATGATCTTTACTATGATCAGAATCTAAAATAACTAAAATCACATCATCAGGTTTGCGCATATTTAATATAGTTTGAACGGCATGTACAGAAACAGAAGAAGCTGTTACATACGTAATTCGGTCATGGGATGGACGATTTGGTTGAGGGAATATATCAATAGTAACAACGTGACCCTTTCCAATTAAATCTAATATAGAAGCTAAATACAATGCGCTACCACCATAACAAGTGCCACATTCAATAATTAAATCGGGTTTTAATTCGTAAATAATTTCTTGATACAAAAAAAGATCAGAGGGAAGTTTGAAAATGGGGACCCCGAGCCAGTGTGTATCATGTAACCAAACGTTGCTGTCGTAATAAAGTTTTAGAAATTCATTGCTTATAGTATCGATGTTAATTCTCCTTTCTAAAAAGGATTCTTTCGCTTTACGTAAAGTGCTTACGTATGAAAGTTGTACTATATATTATGTGATAAGGAATTGTAAGGCGAGTGTTTTTACTTAAAAATAAGCTAAATAACTCATGTGTAAAGGGAAGGAAATGGACGTATGTATAAGTACACAATTTGCTTCATTAGAAAAAGAAATGAAAATGATGTGAAGGAGATAACTTAAATTATGGCATTCAAAAGCGAGGATGAACTGAATAAAGCTTTCGAGGCAGCTAAAGCGAGCCTAGAAATAGAAGGTATGACCATTACAAAAGAAATGGAAAAAGTTATAAAAGAAAAGTTAGCCGGAAAGATAACGCACGAGCAACTTATTACATTAGCTGATGCGATTGCGAGAAGCGAACTTACTTAATGATCTAGAAGCTGCCACAAATTTTTGTTAAATAAACGGGAAAAAGAGATGGTAGATCCATCTCTCAGGCTGTAGACAAACTATTTTTGGAGAGTTCAGATGCTAAAAAATAGTTTGTCTCTAGCTTTATGACGAATTTATCCAACAATATATATACGTAGTACGTTTTATGCTACAATTTACTATAAGTGAGGAAGGAAGGTGTCTTATGAAAATATCTGTTTATGTTGCAAGTGCATTTAGCAAGGATCATAAAGGCGGAAATAAAGCAGGAGTGGTATTTATGGAGAATACATTGACCACTACTCAAAAAATGGCAATAGCTAAACAACTGGGCTATGCGGAAACCGCATTTATATCAGAGTCTGAAATTGCTGATTATAAAATTGAGTATTTTACACCAAAAGAGGAAGTTGATTTATGTGGGCATGCCACAATTGGCTCTTTCGCGATACTGATGCATGTAAATAAACTTTTCAAGAATCGCTATACGATTGAAACGAACAGCGGTGTTCTTACTATTACCATAAAAGATGACATCATATTCATGGAGCAAAACGAACCGATATTCTATGATGTTATATCTCCAAATGAGTTTATCGACTGCTTTGACATTAAAGATATAGACAATACATACCCAATTCAAATTGTCTCCACGGGCTTAAAAGATATTTTAATTCCTATAAAAAGCGAAACACAATTACATACAATGCAACCTAATTTTGAAAAAATTAAAGAAATCAGCAAGTATTATAATGTTGTCGGGATGCATCTATATACTTTTAATGACAATCGAATTATATGCAGAAATTTTGCTCCGCTATACGACATTAATGAAGAAGCAGCGACTGGAACTTCAAACGGTGCATTAGCTTGCTACCTGTATGAACACCACTACTTACAAAAAGAAGTCTATGTATTTGAACAAGGTTATTCTTTACACTCGCCTTCCGAAATATTAGTTAAATTAGCAACCGATAGCAACAATAAAATAGAAAAGGTTTATGTTGGCGGCAAAGGCTATTACTGTGAAACGAAGTATTTAAATATAGAAAATATCGACTGAAAATAAAAAAGAGATGGTAGATCCATCTCTTTTTCATATACTCCATGATTAACTGCGAATTGCCTTAATCATAAATCGATGTTGCTTCACATCAAAATAACCTTTTTGTAAGATGATTTCATGTATACGATATAATTCCTCATTGTAACCTTCGACAGTAAAATCAGGAATTTGCCACGGAATCGCTTTTAAATAATAGACGATAGCGCCAATGTCGTAAAAGCGTTGAAAAGGGAACTCTTCTTTTTCTTCTAAAATAGTAAATCCATTTTCCTTTAACTCACAACATGCCGCTTCAAGCGACCAACTTGCAAATTCGCTATTTAGCGGTGTGTTAAACTGTTCATTCAGTTCCGCGCAATCGAGACCACCAACTTGTTGGGTAAAAAATATTCCATTAGGAGAAAGTATTCTTTTTACTTCAGAAGCAGCATATGATTCATGTTGATTTATGATTAAATTAAACTGACCATCTTGAAATGGTAAAGCAGTATCATCTGTTACCTCTATAACTGTAACCCCTAAAGGTTCTAATTTCTTCCGAGCAATCGGCACGTTTGGAGCATAGCCCTCAGTCGCAAAAATAGTTGATGAGAACGGTTGTAACATAGATAAAAACTCTCCGCCGCCAGTGCCCATATCTACCATTGATTCTGCATGCTGCATAAGCTGGAAAGCAGCGCTGCCATACGACCACGATAAAGGTGCGCTCTTCATCCGACCCGTTTCTGAAATGAAAGAAAAATCCCAACCGCTAAAATTTGTATTAGCACTTTCTAATAAAGTTAAAAATAATGGATCACGTTTCATAATTGTATCCTCCTATTTTGTAAGTAAATGATATGATGAAAAAAGAAAAAAAGGAGGACCTCTTATTAAAGGGGAACGTTTTTACGTTTCGTGTTCGAATAGATTCATATACATTCGCTCCTTGTCAGAATGGTTATTTATATATTCGGGATAATCGAGTGTAAATCCTTTGAAGTTAGTAGGGAAGGTAGTTGTTTAATGGAAAACTGGATAGAGTTTACGGACAAAGAGAATAATCAAATTTGGGACAAGATATATAGTGAACTTAAGTTTTCACCAAGTGTTTCTATATTCCCATCATTTAAGGTGCCAAGTCCTTTTGTAACATATGATATTTCTCATTGCTTTGGAGAATCGATAGATATAAATATATATAGCGATCTGGAAGATAAAGCGTTACAAGCTTTTCAAGAAATTACAGGATCAAATGAATATATTATGGCACTGGATTGGCAACATGAGTGTTATTGGGTGAATCCACATTTTGAGTTTGAAAGAAATGAATTTGATGAGTGGATGCTACCTGTATTTCCGAATGGAGATTACTACTTCTTTATTCAGAAAGACTTTAAGTGGGGCTATTTAGGCCATCCTTGGGAGGAGAGTATAACGATATTTGGAAAAGAACTTATAGAAAGCTTTGAACGAAATAAGCCAAAAATGTTTCAAAATATTTTAAGACAAGGGTAATGTTTGAAAGAGAAAACCGCTTATACTTCATTTTTGAAGCATAAGCGGTTTTGTTTAAAATACTTAAAAAGAAAAATCTTTTGGCAAAGTACCACTTTTTATTACCGTTCTTAACCCATGTTTTATAATCCAAGGGTTAACAGGATGCTGTTTATCACGTAACTGCTGCAACCATTGAAAAACGAGTTCTTTATCGTCTTTCGTAATATCGTTAATATGATTGGCTACTGATTTTTGGACATATTTAGAAGGATCATTCATTAATGGTTCAAGAAGCTGTAAATTGTTCTTAAATTCACCTTTCAGAGCTCCCATTTTTTTAGCCCAAGGAAGTCTTGGTCTTGTACCTTCGGAAACTAATCTCCTAATGTGGCTGTTTTCGTCATGAATCCACTGTTGTAATATGTGTAGTGTGTTTTCATGGTATGTTTCAAGAAAAGGCCGAATGGCATATTCAGCAGTATTCCTTTTTGTTATTGCATACATGGCGTTACATGAGGTTTCAAAATCGTTAAGCCCATATTTTTCAACGTATTTTGCAATAGGCATGTACATATATCCGTTTGTAAATGTGCCTACTTCTGTTGTGTTTTCTGGCCCCAATGTTTTCAGTAAAATATGTATTGCTTCATTAAAATCTTTTTGTAATGCAGTATGTAATTCATCTGCTATTACTTCTATACGTTGCTTTAACTCTAATTTTTCAACTTTACATGTTACGGAAGATACGAAGTTTCTTTTCGGAAAATTAGGATCGTGTTTACAAATAGAATCAGCCATTATTTCTGCTAATTCTTCATTAAATAAAAATTTTAACGGAACATATTTACCCATTTTTTCACCTCATTTGTCAGCTGAAAACAATTTTTATTTTTTAATCGACAATCCATAAACTAAAGTCTCACTCGGAGTCGTAATACTAAAACCTGTCGTCTTATAATCAAGTTTCACCGTATCACCAGTGTAGTCTTTCGTGAATGAATCCATTTGTACGATAAACTCGGCATCTTTATATACAACATCATCTGCATCATATGTATCCCAAATTAAATCAACATCAACGAAAATACTACAAGAGTTTGTCATTGTTCCTCTAATGCGAATGATCTTTTTATCTTCACGTTCTAATTTATGTATAGCTGCTTTTGCTTCATCAGTAATACGAATGTTCATGGTATCCCAACCTTTATATATATTTCCTTTATTATTGCAAAAACAGGAGAAATAGGGAAGGGAGAAGCATCGGAATAAAAAACGAGCAAACATATTTGTTTGCTCGTTTCACTTTATTTCAATTCACATTTATCGAGCGGAATCACTTTCGTTTTCTTCGTAAATTTATATCCTAACCATAGTACTAAGAAGAGTGGTAAACCGATGTAAGAAACGAGTACACCGTTCCAATCGATTGATTCACCCATAAATGCGCCGTAGTTTTGACCTAAAATTACGATGACACAAAGTGCAAATGCGAAAATTGGACCGAACGGGAACCATTTTGCTCTATATGGTAAGTCTTTCAAATCTTTTCCTTGTGCGATATATGCTTTACGGAAACGGTAATGACTAATTGCAATTCCGACCCATGCGATAAAGCCAGACATTCCAGATGCGTTTAATAACCAAATGTATACAACACCGTCACCGAATAAAGAGGCAATGAAAGCGATACTACCGACAATTGACGTTACGATTAATGCGTTAACAGGTACACCGCGGCTATCTAATTTACCAAGAAACTTTGGTGCTTTTCCTTGGCGAGCTAAGTCCCAAAGCATACGAGTTGATGCATACATACCAGAGTTACCAGCAGACAATACTGCCGTTAAAATAACAGCGTTCATAACAGAAGCAGCAAAGGCAACGCCCGCTTTTTCAAAAATAAGTGTAAATGGACTTACTGTTACATCGCTTGCAGCAAGGCTTTCAGTCGTATAAGGAATTAATAAACCGATAACGAGAATCGCAAGGATATAGAATAAAAGAATACGCCAAAAGATAGAACGAATTGCTTTTGGAATGTTACGCTCTGGATCAGCAGTTTCACCAGCAGCTACACCTAATAATTCAGTTCCTTGGAATGAGAACCCAGCAGCCATAAATACACCGATAATTGCCATAATGCCGCCATTAAATGGTGCATCTGCAACAGTGAAGTTTTTAAAGCCAACAGATTCGCCGCCCATAATTCCGAAAATCATCATAAAGCCGACAATTAAAAAGATAATAATAGTAACTACTTTAATAAGTGCGAACCAATATTCAGATTCACCAAACCCTTTAACAGATAAATAGTTTAAAAGGAAAATAATAGCTAAACATAATCCACTCCAAATAAGAGAAGGGGTATCTGGGAACCAAAATTTCATAATTAATGTTACAGCAGCGAGTTCAGCAGCAATTGTAATGGCCCAGTTATACCAATAGTTCCATCCAAGTGCAAAGCCAAGGGATGGATCAACAAATTTTGTTGCATACGTGCTAAAAGATCCGGTAACAGGCATGTAAGCCGCGAGTTCAGCTAAGCTTGTCATTAAAAAGTAAACCATAATTCCAATTGCGGCGTATGCGACTAGTGCACCGCCAGGACCAGCTGTATGGATGACACCACCGCTGGCAAGAAATAGTCCGGTACCGATTGTACCACCGAGAGAAATCATCGTAAGGTGACGAGATTTTAATCCGCGTTTTAATTCACCTTGTCCTTGTGTAGTTTGCGTTTTAGAGGTAGATTGATTTGTTGCGCTATTCATGTTCAACACTCCTTTTCTTGTAGGTTAGGAAGGAGCGGGGGAGAAAAATACAAAAAACCGCCAAAGGAATTAGGCGGAACGTTTCACAAATAACCACCCCATCATACCCTTCCGTTAAGATAGCACCCCACGTTTACACGGTAATTTTGTAAACGTGACAGTTCTGTTCCTTTCGGAGACAGCCCCAGCTCATATTTCCAGAGAAGAAATATAAACTTCGGCAACTTTTCCTTTCAAACGGAGTTGGTGACATTCTCTGTGTCTCGTCCGTTTTACTCATAAAAGTCGCAACCTCTACCTCATCGGATTGATGAGGATTTGATATATTGCTAAGATTTTTAATATATGGCAATTGTAATGACTTTCTGAATATATTGCAAGATATTTTGTTAGGAAAAGTCAAAAAATATCGGTTATTGTATAGGAAACGCTTGCAAAACTCCACCCGAACCTACTGTTATGTAACAAAAAACAAATAAAGAAATTGTTATACAAATGTTTCGCAAAAAATATTGAAAAACCCTTTAAAAATAAAAGAAAATTCTGAAAATATAATTCGACATTCATAATAAGGTCATATTTTTTGTTATAATTAAAAAAACGTTTAAGCAAAAAAGGGGAAATTAACATGAAATTAGAAACAGAAAGACTCTATATAGTACCGTGTACAGAAGAGAGTATGCAAGTTGCTAACGAGCAAGGATATAACAGTGGTCCGCATATTGTAGGGCATGTAGAAAATGTAAAACAAAATAAGGTTTTATTACCTTGGGGCGCGTGGTATGTCATTCGCAAAGAAGATGACATCGTTCTAGGTGATATAGGATTTAAAGGGAAACCAAATGAGGAACATACAGTAGAAATTGGTTACGGATTTATTGAGAAATATTGGAATAAAGGGTATGCGACAGAAGCTGTAAGAGAATTAATAAATTGGGCTTTTCAAACAGGAGAAGTAGAAACGATTATTGCGGAGACACTTCTTGAAAATGATAGCTCGATTCGTGTATTAGAGAAATTACATATGAAGAGAATTGACACTACAGAAACGATGATTAATTGGAAAATAGAAATATAAAAAATACCGCTCGAAGTATATCGGGCGGTATTTTTATCGTTATGGTAGCATTTGTTTTTGATCATTCGGATATCCGGCTGTCGATGCGTTAGAACGCTTGGAATGATTGCGAACAGCAATGAAAATAGAAATAATAACGACAAGACCAACTGCCACGTAAGAAAGTGAAATAATAGTTGGATCAACTTTAAATGTAGTAAGCAATGTACGAATGTTTGTAAAGATAATAAGGCCACCAACTAATACGCCAAGTAAATGAGAAGGAACGATGCGTACTAGCCATGCAGCGATTGGTGCCGCAACGATACCACCGAGCATGAGAGAAAATACCCAAACCCAGCTTACTTGTTCCCATCCAAGTGAAATGAAAAATCCAATTGTTGCAGCGAGTGAAACAGGAAATTCGCTCGTATCTACAGATCCGATAACTTTTCTAGCTTCATTTCCTCTTGCCAAAAGTACAGGTGTCGTAATCGGACCCCAGCCACCACCACCAGTTGAATCAACGAATCCAGCGAATAAGCCAAGCGGAACAAGCTGTTTTGCAGACATACGTTTATTTGAAGTAACAATTTGTTTTTGAATGATGAATCGTAATAAAATATAAACCCCTAAAGTAAATAAAAATACGGAAATGTACGGTTTAATTACATCGCCAGGTAAATTGCTTAAAAAACATGCCCCAATAAATGCGCCAATTGCTCCTGGTAATGTAAGCCTGGAAACGGTATATTTATCAACGTTTCCAAATTTGATGTGAGATGCACCAGAAGCGGCGGTTGTAACGACTTCAGCTAAATGAACAGATGCGGAAGCTACAGCTGGTGCGATACCAAACATTAATAATAGTGAGGTAGATGTTACCCCGTACGCCATTCCAAGTGCCCCATCAATCAATTGAGCGAAAAATCCAATAATAGCAAAGACAATTAATTTCTGCATAAATAATCCCCCTGTAATAATAAATGAAAAAGGCACTTTTCCCGTATGAGAAAAGTGCCTTTGGTTTTTCCAATCAGCAATAATTAAATTTGTTTCATTATAATACATATTAATCGTATAAATCAACTGGGTTTTAAAGTTTTTTGAATTGAATGAAAGAAAAATAAAATATACAATAAAAGGATGGAGAGAAAGGGGAGAAAGACATGTTACGATTTGATCATCTCGTACACTCAGTATATGGTACACCGGAGGAAGCGGCAAAACAAATACAGGAGCGTGGATTTCATACTGCAATAGGCGGAGAGCATATTACTTGGGGTACTTGGAATAGTTTATGTTATTTTGATTTATCCTATATAGAATTTTTAGCAGTTCAGCATGAAGAAAAAGCGAAGAAAGCAGACAATCCATTAGTACAAGAAACAGTAGTAAAATTACAAGACGGAGAAGGAATGCTACAAATCGCAATTCGAACAGATGCCATTGAAGACCTAGCAAATAATTTTAGTAAGCACGGTTTACATACGATAGGACCATTTGAAGGAAAACGTATAAGAAAAGATGGCCGTCTTTTAGAGTGGAAAATGTTATTTGTAAAGCAAGAGGAAAACGGACCGAAATTACCTTTCTTCATACAGTGGAATGAAACGGATGAAGAAAGAAGAAACGATTTACGTAACATAGGAACAATCACTGAACATAAAAATAAAGTACAACAAATTGAAACGATTCATTACGCAGTGAAAAATGTTCGAGAAACAGTACGGAAATGGAAAGAAGTAATGGGGCTAACTGCAAGCTCAATCACAAAGAATGAAGAATGGAATGCGGAGTGTCAAAGCGTATCATTTGGTGATGTTCATGTGCAGTTTTGTGAACCAATAGGAGAAGGGTTAGTACTAGAACGTTTGAAGCATCATGGCGAATATCCATTTGCAGCGGAGTTTAAAGGTGAAAATAAACGAGAGCATGAAGTGTTAGGTAGGTTGTACATATATTGATAGAGGTGAATGTTGTGAAGGAAATGCTTAGAGAGATAGAGAGACAACTAGAATGGCCTCGTATTGTAAAGTGTACAGCTATTTCAAAAGGTTTTTCACATGAAGAAAAATATAAAGTTGAATTAAAGAACGAAGAAACTTATTTTGTGAAAGTATGTGATGCTGTTCATTTTGAACGTAAACAAGAAGAATATACGTATATGAAACAATTAGAGTTATTACATATTCCAACGCCCAAGTTAATTCATTTCATAAAACTTGAGGAATTAAATAAATGTGTACAAGTATTTGAATGGGCCCAAGGTGTAAATGGTGAAGAAGGTTTAGGGAAGCTATCGGTGGAAGAACAGTATAATGCAGGAAGAAAAGCAGGGGAAGTATTAAAGAGGATCCACTCAATTAGAAGAGAAAGTGCAAGTAATAAATGGGGAACGGTTCGATGGAATAAATACGAAAGATACGTAGAAGCGTTAGCAAACTATGAAATAGACTTCATTGATTTGAAGCCAGTATTAAGTTTTGTAGGGGAGCATAAACAATTATTGGAAAATCGCCCTATTACCTTTTTACACGATGACTTCCATCCAGCAAATAGTATGATTCATAATAAGGAATTTATCGTTATCGATTTTGGAGGATATGATTTTGGCGACCCAATACACGATTTTTATAACGTAGCGATTTTTACTACAAGAATAAGTAAACCATTTGCGGTTGGACAAGTTCACGGTTATTGCGTGGGAGAACCGTCACTTCATTTTTGGCAACTGTATTCATTATATGCAGCAATGACATTCCCAGCTGATATCGTATGGACAAACCGAAGCACGCCACATTTAGTAGATGATATGAAGGAAAGATTGAACGTAATTTTAGAAGATCATAACAATTTTTCATCCTATATTCCAAAATGGTATCAATCACAACATGAGGATAGAATAAACAATAAGTAATGGAGGGATTCATATGGATAAAATAGCGGTAATTTCAGATATTCACGGTAATATTCCAGCTCTAGAATCTGTGCTGCAAGATATTAAATTAAGAGGAATCGAGCGCATCATTTGTCTTGGAGATTTAGTCGGGAAAGGTCCTCATTCTAGCGAAGTGATTGAAATCATTCGTAAAGAATGTGATGGAGTTGTAATGGGGAACTGGGATGATTTCATTACAAAACCGACTGAATTTGAAGCGTTAAAATGGCATCAAAAACAATTATCGGAAGAACAAAATGACTATTTAAGAAGCTTACCATTTTCAATCGAATTTTTTATGAGTGGCAAATTGATTCGTATGTTCCACGCATCGCCGAGAAGTTTATATGAAAGAATTCAGCCACATGCCTCAAGAGAAGAGCGTATTAGTATGTTCGAAAACAGTGAGTTCACAGAGAATATAGAAGGGGAAAAAAAACCAGATGTCGTTTGCTACGGTGACGTTCACCAAGCATTCGTTCAAAATTTCAGAGGGAAAACGTTATGCAATGCAGGTAGTGTAGGCAATCCACTTGAAATTACACAAGCTTCCTATTTAATATTTGAAGGAACTTACAATGAACAAGAAGCCGCAAGCTTTTCCATTCAACTCGTACGTGTACCATATGATATTGAACTAGCCATCAGACTAGCAGAAGAACTCGATATGCCAGAAATTGAAGAATACAAACAAGAATTACGGACTGCTTTATATCGAGGGTTTAAGGGAAAGTAAGCCAATTATAATATATCTATCGTAACTTCAAATATATTAACGATTCGAAATAGGATATCGCCTTACCGACAAATAATGACATGAATTGTTACCTGTAATTATGTTATGTAAACTAATTGTAGGAGGGAATATCATGAACCGAATACAACGCATGAAAGAAATTGTAGATCATATTTTAAAATTAAACTTAACCCATCCAACAAGAGTTGGAGTAAGTGGTATTACAGCTTCAGGAAAAACAACATTTGCAAACGAAATAGCTGAAGAAATAAAAAAACGAGGATTACCAGTAACACGCGCCAGCATTGATGATTTTCATAACCCGAGAGCGGTTCGCTATGCAAAAGGAAAAGAATCTGCAAGAGGGTATTACGAAGATGCACACGATTATACAGCTTTTAAAGAAAGATTATTAAAGCCTTTAGAGCTTAACGGGAATTTACAGTATGAAACGATTTCTCATAACTTAATAACGGATATGCCTGTACATAATAAGCCACAAGTGGCCAAGCAAAATATGATATTAATAGTAGATGGAACGTTTCTATTGAAAAAAGATGTTGAGCATTTATTTGATTACAAAATCTTTGTAGATACAAATTTTGAGATGGCGAGAAAACGTGGTGCAAAGCGAGAGACTGAGACTTTTGGATGTTATGAAGAAGCAGAGAAAATGTTTTTAAACAGATATCATGCGGCCTGTAAGATGTATATAGATGAGCATAATCCGAAAAGTTGTGCGGATGTTATATTTCGGAATAATAACTTTGATGATCCAGTAGTTGTGTTTAAAGAAATTTAATATTGTTTATACAGCAAACAATTCGTGAAAGGAGATGTTTTGGATGGATAAAAAAGAGAATCCGAACGATTGGCCTGTATGGGCGAATGAGTCAGTAGAGATAGTGAATGCAAATCCTGATTGGCAAGATAAAGGCAGATGTGAAGAGCAGCAACTATATGAACTGCTTGCTCCTCTCGGTATAAGCAAAGTAATACATATAGGAAGTACATCCATACCTGGTTTACCTGCAAAACCTATCATTGATCTAATGGCTGAAATAGACTCATTTGAAAGAGTACTACATATTTCAGCTACATTGGCCATATATAATTGGCATTATGTAAGCCCAGAATTGGATGAAAGACCTTGGAGAAGGTTCTTTGTGAAAGTTAAGAATAATAGGCGTGTAGCTCACCTTCATTTAATGGTTAAAGGAACTGAGCAATGGGAGCATCAACTTTTATTTCGTAACCGCTTACGAGAAAATCCACAATTAGTTTATGAGTATTCAAATCTTAAACAAGATTTAGCTAAAAGATTTAACCAAGATAGAGAAGCCTACACAAAAGCTAAAACAGAATTTATTAAGCAAGTTCTAAAATGATGCAACCTTTGATTGTAACTACGTTTGAATACAAAAGAAAAAACATCCTTTATTTTATAAATTAAACTGACATGAAATGCATGTAAATAAGGTGAGAGACTGCGATGTTCTAAAGTATTTCCTTTTATTTATTAGGATAAATTATATATAATTGAATCAAGTTCATATAAGGATAGGCAATTACAGGGGATAAGGCGAAAATATGTTAATAAAGTAAAAAGGGGACAGAAAATATAATGAATGAAGTACTAGAATTAAAAGAAGAACTACTACAAATTAAAAATAATAATTATGCTGTACCAGAAGACGTAGATGCATATCCATATGCGCAGTGGATGTTAGATTATATCGGTTCACCTGATGCTGAATTACGTGATGATTTAATTTATAGTACGCTTCACACATGGATTACAAATGATGTGTTTAGACAAAAAGAGTTGCGAGGATTAATGTTACAAGCAATTAGTCCTGATTATTTATTTTATAAAATTGGTGAAAAGGGCACAGACTCTGTATTTAAACGTGCATTCTCCGTATTAATTCCGCCACTTATTTTATCTGTTCATGAAAGAGAACCACTGTTATCTGAAGAACAACTATACAGTGTGGCAGAACAAGTGTTGGAATATGTATATTTAGAAGAAGATGTAAGAGGTTACGTAGAAGGAAAAGGTTGGGCACATTCTACAGCACACGCTGCTGATGCACTTGATGCTTTAGCACGTACTATACAAAATCGTGAGTTTTCATATGCGATTCTTGCAGCTGTTCGTCAGAGGGTTCGATTAAGTGATTACGTGTATGTGCACTTTGAAGATGAGAGATTAGTAGCGCCAATTATGTCGTTACGTAACCAAAATATTTTAACTGGAGAAGAGTGGAGCAATTGGCTACATAGCATAGCAACTGTTGAAGATATCCGACATCCGCAGCATGCTATTTTAGTACAAAATATTAGAACTTTCCTAAGAAGTTTTTATTTCAGAGTTTTAGAGGCAGAAGGTAGTACAGCCTTTACAGATGATATATTTGAGACTTTGAAGGGTTTGCGTAGGTATTAAAAAATCACTAGATGCCATTATAAATGAGTACGTAAGAAAAGAATAAGATTAAAAAACCGATTATACATGTAGGCTCTCTACAAAAATAATCGGTTTTTTAGTTGAATTGAAATTTTAGACTTAACTATACATGTGCTTGTATGTAATAAGAAATGTATTAAATATGTAATTGTGGATGTTCTTCATATAAACTATTCACATACTGTTTTAAATTCTTCATGAACAATAAAACATCTTGACTAGCCATTTTAGCATGTTGAAGATGAAATATATTTCTTTTCCCAATTTCAAATTCATCTGATGTTAAAGTAATAGGTATATTTTTAAAGATATGCCATGGGAAATATAAGTGTACAAAAGTTTCTCTAAAATATATACCTGATTCACAAATTAATACTCCATCAGATCCTTTCCCCATATTCCCAAGGATAGATGTATCTAAAAAAGCGATGATTTGTTCTTCTTTTGGAACGATAAATCGTGCCTCAATTGCTTTTAACTTTTTGTCTGAAATATGAGTGTCTACAAATAATCCGTTATCAGGTTCTAATAATTCATTGTATGTTTCAAATAATGAGCAAATTGATTTTATCTCATCCATTTTTATAATTGGATGTATATCATGTTGTTTTGAATTTTGGAATGAATTCGTAAGAGCTATAAGTAATTCTTTAAATAACAGTGGTGGATAATCACTCCCGTTAATATTGAAGCTTTTTTGTGCATCAAAAGATAAGAAACCATCTTTATCAATTTCAATTTGTTGCACTTCATTTAATTGATCAAATTTCAAACTTCCTTTACCTAATAACCAATTTTTCCAGTATAAACCCGAACTCGTAAAGTAAACACCATACTTGCCTGATCCAAATAAATTACAACTTAAAAAAGCAATAACTTGATCATCCTTTGGTATAGAAAAACGTTTATGGGCAATTGATAAGAAATCTTTAGGGATTCTAGTAACATAAAATCTAGATTGCTGATACTCTAAACAAATATCAGTTAAGCGATTAATATCTATATTCACCTGAATCATTCTCCATTTCAAATTTCGTTTCGATATAATTAATTATAAAGTTGTCAGGAAAATATTAACACTTAAATTTAGCTTAAATTAAGAAGGTAAGAAACTATAAATAGATTTGTATTAGAATACAAAAAATGACCTGTATTCTTTATTTGGAGTAGTAAAGACTTGTTAAGGTAATAAAAAGGTACATAAAACCACCACCTCCCAACCATACTAATAAAATGTGTTGGAGGTGAATGTTATGGACAAGAAAGACTTTGAAAAAGTTTATAATGATTACTTACATCAAGGAGAAGAGCAAGCTCAATTTGAAGTAGACCATGAAGTCAATTCAGGAGCAGAACAAATTATTGCCGTTCGTAAAAATGATGATGGGGATTTAATTGCTTTTAAGACAAGTAGCGGGAGAGAGTTAGATTATATGACTGCTCTTAATGAAGCGAAATCAGGGAAGTTAGCACATGTGGACGTATTTCATAAGTATGGTAGGGATATTATACGTAGTGAACCGGATGGAATAAAAGAAAATAACTTAGATAATCTACCTTCATTTTAAACGGGTAAACCCCAAGAAGAGAATGTTCATTTCAATATTCTCTTCTTTATTTTGCGAAGTTTTCCTTGCAAATAGACAGTTCATTTTTAAAGAGCGATCATACTTTTAAAGAGTGCTCGAAATTTCTCTTTATCTTCTGCTGTAAATGGTTTCGGTCCCTTTGTACGTTTACCGCTCTTTCGAACCATTGCACTTAAATACCGTGTTTGTAATAGTTGTTCAATGTTTTCATTCGTATACTTGTACCCTTTATGGTGTAGCACGATACAGCCTTTTGCTAAAGCCAGTGAAGCAAGACCGTAATCTTGCGTTACGATTAAATCTTCTTTTTTTGCTAACTGCATAATCCGGTAATCTGCAGCATCTGCTCCAGAATCAACATAAATTGTTTCTACGCCTGTTGGCTGTTCTGCATTAGAATAATGAGAAAAGCTAGTAACGAGGGTAACAGGGATTTCTACATTCGTAGCTTCGGAAATAATCACATCTTTTACAGGACAAGCATCTGCATCAACGTAAATTTTCATTGGTATCACTCCTATAAATAGATTCGAGTTGATGATAATGGTAGAATTTTCTTTTGTCAAACGAGAAAGCTTTATTTAAAGTTATTTTTCACATACCAAAATAGCCTCACGTAAACGAGAAATACCTTCCTCAATTTGATCAATATTCACTTTTCCATAAGATAAACGAATATAACCATCTTTCGCGCCGAAAATACTCCCAGGCATAAATGCAATTTCTTGTTTTAAACTTTGCATAATAAGTTGTTTTTCGTTTATCGGTTCTCTTAATTTTCCCCATATGTATATACCGCCGGTCGGGTTTGAAAAAGAGATTTTATCGTGAAGTTGCTCGTTTAGGGCCCGAACGATAACATCTCTTTTTTCTGCTAGTTGTTTTCGTAACGGTACGATATGAGACTGAAATGGTACAGTTTCGAAAAATTGTTGCATAAGCCACTGCGGGAAAATACTCATACCTAATTCCATTTGGTGTCTTGCGTCAGATAACCTTTCTACTACAGACTGCGGGGCGACAAGCCAGCCGACTCGTAAGCCTGGCGCAACCATTTTTGATAAAGAATGTACATAAATGACTGTTCCATTTTCATCAATCGATTTCAAAGTAGGGCAAGGTTGTTTCTTTTCTAGCGTAAGTAAGCTGGACGGATCATCTTCCACAATCGCAATTCGTAAGTCTGCGCAAAGTGATAATAGTTTTTTTCTACGGTTTGGATGAAGCATTGTGCCCGTAGGATTTTGGAAGTTTGGATTTAAAAATATCATTTTAATACGGTGCTTTCTATATAACTCTTGCACATCGTCTGGGTTAATACCGTGTTCATCGACAGGTAATGGGAAAATACGAATACCTGCTGATTGGAATAACGGTAAGGAATAACAGTGTGAAGGGCTTTCGAAAGCAACTGCATCACCGGGATTTAATAAACATTGAACGATAAGGTGAAGTGCTTGCTGTGCGCCAGATGTAATCATTATGGATTGTTCAGTCGCTTCAACTTTTAAATATTCTTTCATATATTTTACGACCGCTTGTCTTAGCGAGAGATAGCCTTGCGGATGATCATAACTTAATGAATGCGTTAACGGTTGTTCTCGTAAAATTGTCTGTAGTTGATCGTGAGGATAAAGGTTACAACCGAGCTCGCCGTTTGCGAAATCAATGATATTTTCATTTTGTTGTACTTCTGCCCGAATATGGCGAAGTAACGGTAAGTTTGGTAAAAAAGTACCACCTTCTACGAAATTTCTCCAATTCGGAGTTAATGTTGGAGAAACGCCCCACATATGTGTACTTACACGTGTCCCTTTACCAGTCGTACTTTCCACAATCCCCATAGCACGTAGTTCATTATAAGCAGTCGTTACCGTACTTCGGTTTACATTTAACTGCGTAGCTAATTTCCGTTCGGAAGGGAGGAAGCTTCCAGGAGGAAGTTCTCCGTATGTAATACGTTTCTCAATAAAGTCAACTACTTGTTGATAAATTGGGATTTTACTGTCGTTATCTAGCTTCCATTCCATACAAACGCCTC
Source organism: Bacillus sp. GW823-FHT06B01 (assembly GCF_058952315.1). NCBI lineage: Bacteria > Bacillati > Bacillota > Bacilli > Caryophanales > Bacillaceae > Bacillus > Bacillus sp. GW823-FHT06B01. The sequence continues at coordinate 201,599 of NZ_JBXAHR010000001.1, forward strand.
CGCATCTCTTATATACATTAAGTATAACAAATTGGCTGGGGAAAAAAACAGCCAATTGGACGGTGCTATATCCAGCCAATTTTACTATGCTAAATATGGAAGGGGAGATTCGGATGAAACGATGGCAAATGGAGTGGCTCCTAGTATCAGTAGCATTAGTATGGGGAGCGAATTATACAATTGGAAAGTATGGCGTGGCATATATGTCATCCATTCAATTTAATAGTTTACGATTTTTAGTAGCATCTCCGGTATTATTACTTATTACATTTTTAATGGAACGCTCATTACGTATTGAAAGAAAAGATTGGTTACGACTAGTAGCAGTCGGTATCGTTGGTACGGCAATGTATCAAACGATGTTTATGCTATCTGTGAAATATACTTCAGCAACGAACGCCTCATTATTAATTGCGATGTCACCTATTTTTACAGGGATATTAGCAGTATTGCACAAACAAGAACGTTTTTCGATGAAAGTACAAATAGGTTCAATAATAGCGTTTATTGGTGCAGCATTCGTTTTATTAACAGGACATACAGGAGGAGCTACTTACGAATATGCGTGGCTCGGAAATGTAATTGGATTAGTCGCAGCAATTGCGTGGGGATGGTATCCAATATTAGCGCAACCTCTTATTACAAAATACTCCGCAATGAGGGTCACATCATGGTCTACTTTAATTGGAATTGTACCTCTCGTTATATACTGTTTATTCAACGTAAATACATTAACGTGGCCAGTAGATACGCCAAGCTGGGGATCACTAGCATATTCAATCGTCTTTGCGACCATATTTGGGCTAGCAATGTGGTATGTTGGCATTAGTCAAATAGGTTCAACGAAAGTAATGGTTTATATGTATCTCGTACCATTGTTTGCAGTGATCTTTGCGGCAGTAACCATTGGAGAGCAAATTAATTTGATGCAACTAGTTGGCGGGCTTATTATCTTCATCGGTTTATATGTTGTAAAAAAAGGTGGAATCAAAAAGCCAGCTCTCAATTTGAAAAAAGTAAGTTAACAATAAAAAGGATCTCTTTCATATAGAAGGAGATCCTTTTTGTTTTTGTAATAAAAGCGCTTGTTCAATGGCCCATTTTTGATGATCGTGTATGAGAAGCTCTATAGCATGCAATGGAGACATCCACCTTAGAACATGATCCTCCTCACAGTTTTCAGTTTGTTTCTGCACCATATTCGCAATATAAAAAAATCCATCGTTTAAATAATATATATCTTCCTTTTCTGCATAAAAATATCGAGCCGCATTACCGATATACTGATCAATTTTAATTGCCCATCCTAATTCCTCTAGTAGCTCATGGTGCAAACATTCTTCTTTTGTTTCAGTACCTTCTATACCGCCGCCGGGTAAAAAGTAGCGTTCTCCTTTTTGGATAACAGCAATCTTTGAAGAAGTTGAGTTGAAAATAATTGCATAACAACTAGGTCGTAATACATATTGCTCAGTAGGCTTTTTATAACCAAAAGTAAGTTTAGATATCATAAAACACGTCACCTCTCTATAAAATACATAAAAGTAATAATAAGGTAAAAAATGTATAAGTATAATCTTACGAGATTGGAGTGATAACAAAATGATAAATCGAAAGTGTACGCGCTGTAAAGAAATTACAGGTACATTGCACGGTGGTAAAAAAATTAAGGAAGAATTTCTATGTGAGGACTGTTTGCAAAAAGGAATTGCAAGCGGGGAAATCGAATTATCACAAGTGGAGCAAGAACAAACTTCGTATCTTTCTATAAAAATATTAAAAATAATGAGTGTGATTTATTTAATAGTATCTATTATAACCGCTATTTCTGCTGGAGCATTTATACAGGATCCAGGGCTTGGTGGAATATCCTTTTCAATAACAGGTGCAGTTGGTGTTATGATAATTGGATCGATATTCCAGTCTGTTCTTGTATTTTGCGGGATATGGGTATTCATCCTTTTAGTAGAAACAGTCATTAAAATTTATGAAAAAATGAAGTGAGTGAGAGGGAGAAACATATGCGAGTTAGAAACATCCAAGGGGAAGATTATGAAAAGATTCATTCCGTATTAAATGAATGGTGGGGCGGGAGAGATATGGCTAGTATGTTGCCAAAATTGTTCTTCGTTCACTTTCAAGAAACGAGTTTTATCATTGAAGAAGAGGGAGAAACGTTAGGTTTTTTATGCGGATTCTTTTCCAAAACGCATAAAGATGAAGCATACGTTCATTTTATCGGAGTAAATCCGAGGTATAGAAGAAGAGGAATCGCATCGACATTGTATTCTTATTTCTTCGATGTAGCTCGTGCAAATAACCGTAAAGTTATAAAAGCAATCACGTCACCAATTAACAAAAAGTCGATACAGTTTCATCAAGAAATCGGTTTTCGAATTGAGGCCGGGGATGATGAGATAGAGGGTGTATCGGTACATACAAATTATGATGGGAATGGCGGTAGTAAAGTTTTGTTTTTGAAAAATGTATAAAAGTAGGCTAGCTTAACGTTAGCCTTTTTGTTGTGAGGAGATAAAAGTATGGAGAGTAAACAAAGTAGAAATGAGTACTTAAGACGCATTTACAAAGTGCAAGATTATATAGAATCAAACATAGATGATCCACTTTCAATTGAAAAGCTAGCGGATGTAGCAGGATTTTCAAAGTTTCATTTTCATCGGATTTTTAAAGGGATCGTAGACGAGCCATTATCTCGGTATGTAAACCGATTGAAGTTAGAAAGGGCAACGAATCTACTTACATATCGCGCAGACATGACGATTACAGATATTGCGTATCACTTCGGATTCACAGATTCAGCAGTTTTCTCCCGAACATTTAAAAATTATTACGGAGTAAGTCCGTCTCAATATCGAAACGACAATAGCAAGAATTGCAAAGACGTAAGCAGAGCTTCTCAATACAATGAATGTAAGAAGGTTCGAGGTAATGTTGAAATTGTAATAGCGAACGATATAAACGTCGCATACATAAGACATATCGGTACATATGAGGAGTTAACTATAGCTTTTCCTGAAATGATAGAGAAATTATTTTATTACGCATCGAAGCAAAACTATCATGTATTTGAGGATACGAAAGTATTAACCATTTACCACGATCATCATGAATTTACTGAGGACTATCATTTAAGAACAAGTTTATGTATAACAATTTCGGATGCGTCTGCAGTAAAAACGAGTGATATTGGAATAATGGTAATACCTTCTGGAAAGTATGCAGTAGGGCATTTTGAAATATTCCAGGATGAATATAAAGGAGCATGGGATTTCTTATACGGTGAGTGGCTTCCAAATAGCGGATATAAACCGAGAGATTCGTATCCTTTTGAAGTATATAGAAATAATCCCAATCAGCATCCCGAAGATAAACATATAGTTGATATATATGTACCTATCGAACCTTTTTAATCATAGGTTAAAGGGGAAAGAATAATGAAAACTGCTGAAAAGTTAGATCAGATTATACAAGAAGAATATGAAAATATGAATGGTATGTTAGTAGTGCGGAAAGGTAATGTTATTTTTGAAAAATATTATAACGGCCACGGATTAGATGATGCACTTCATGTAGCATCAGTTACAAAAACGATAATCTCTGCGCTAATTGGGATATGTATAGATAAAGGCTATATAAAAAGTGCTGATCAAAAAGTAATAGAATTTTTCCCGGAATATAACGTTCATTCATCTGAAATAACAGTACGACATCTTCTTACGATGACTGCTCCACATCCATTCGTAGACTGGCAGGAACCGTTAGAAGAACTATGTACACAACAAGATTGGATACAATATACGTTAAATAGGATAGGGAACGGCGGAGAAATTGGAAACTTTAAATATTCATCTGCAGGAGCTCATATACTATCAGCGATCATAACGAACGCAACAGGAAAAAATGCGCGTGAATTTGCGAATAAATACTTATTTCAGCCACTCGGCATGAGAGAAATTTCAAACTATAATATGAAAGCATTTGGATTCGATGACTTATTCGGAAAAGATGTAAAAGGATGGGTTCACGATCCGAATGGTATTTCGACGGGCGGATGGGGACTAACGTTAACGGTTAGGGATATGGCTAAGTTTGGACAGATGTATTTGAATGAAGGTATTCATAATGGAAAACAAATACTATCAAAATCATGGATAAAAGAATCGACAGAAATGAACCAAAATCAATATGGTTACTCATGGTGGTTACGAGAAGAGGGTGGAATCTTTTCATACTGTGCAATGGGCGATGGTGGGAATGTGATTTGTTGTATTCCGGAGAGGGAATTGGTGGTGGTGATTGCCTCTGAAATTATACCGAATGCAGGGGATAGGTGGGAATTGATTGTGAAATATATTCTTCCTTGTATACGGTCAATTAAATAATTTTAGTAAAAAGATGGTGTGAATTGGAGTTTCATACCATCTTTTTGTTTTATGACGGAAAGTTCAGGGGAATGTAAGGGTTGTGTTAATAAATTTAAAAATTAGGAATTAATGATATAAGATTATTTTTTTTATGTATAATGAGGACAAGGCCTGAAAATACTTAAATATTTAAGTGAATATATTAAACAAGGGAGATTGAGTTTATATGAAAAACTTACTTCAAAAAACTTTAGCTACAACAGGGCTAACTGCTTGTTTATTAGGTATGGTTTCTTCTGTTTCATTTGCTTCGATTAGTTGGGATTCTTATGGAAAATGGGATGGAAGCGGAGGAAAAGCTACAGGATACGCCTACACTGCGCAAAAAAATGAACCTCATTTTTACAAGATGACTGTAAGAGCTAGCTTTGATGATGGGTCTTCTAAAGAGGCATCACGGGATAATGCTAAAATTACAGATCGTGTGGACGTTAAAGTTTCATCCAGAGGGCCAATTACCACAGGTTATTCGGGTCATGAATGGATAATGAAAGGTGATAATGCATACACCTCAAAGGAAATGAAAATTAAATAAAAATCAACAAAAACCGTGAAAAAGGATAAATACCTTTTTCGCGGTTTTTAAAATGAGGAGGATATATGAATCTAGTATTAAAAGAAATAGCGGTGAACAAAGCAATATTCATTATGTTATTTATTGGATTTGTATTGACAATATGGCCAATCCTGATCGCAATGTCGACGCGAGATTATTATGATGAGAAATTTTATGATAGTAAAAATGGTTATTTTAATTATTACTATTCTGTTCAACTTACTAATATGGGGGAAATCAATTTCGAACAATTTCAGACGCTAGTAGAATCTGATTTTAAAAACGCTAGTGTTATTACAAATGATATTCGTATTACTATTCCGGATATCGGCCACGTAATAATGAATGGTCTCCTTAATAAAAATTGGTCTCCACCTTTGCTAAAAGGTTCACAGATGGAACAAGATGAAGAAAATAGTGTAATAGTGGGGAAGAAAATTTATAAGGATATGGAAACAATAAAATTATTTAATAAGGAATATACAGTTAAAGGCGTAGCTGGAGCAAGTACTGGATATGAGTATAATATTAAAATTTACATCTCTCTAAATGACATGCCAGATGAAGTGAAACAAATGATACAAAATGAAAATACATTTCAAATGATCGTTCGTTCTAACGAAAACCCTAAAAAGGAGATAGATACCTTCATAGAGCATATGAAGCAGAACAATAAAGATATAAATGCCAAAGTGATAAGTGAAAAAGAGAATTTTGAGAAAGACAAAAACTCAAGTAAAGCCGTGAAAGAGTTACTTAGTTTTCCATATAGGCTTTTTTGTATAGCTTTCATTACCAGTATAATAGTAAGTTATTATTGGATTTATACGAAGAAAAAAAGTCTGTCGCTAAGGAAAGCTTTGGGAGCAAGTAATGTAAATCTTTTTATTTTTATATTTAGTCAATTATTCTTATGTGCAATTACTGCATCAGCCTGTGCAATATGCATACAATGGATTTTTAGCACTTTGAGTAAAACTATTATAGAGTCTACAAGCTATAGCATTGGTTTACAGTCTTCTCATATTACAATGTGTGTATTTCTTTCACTTTCTATAGCTTTTTTCCTCTCTGTTATACCATTTGTATATGTGCTTAAAAGTGAACCTGCTAAAGCCTTAAAGGAGTAAAAATGATGAGAATAAAAAGTGCGTTCCTAGCATTAAAAAAGAGATTTCTATTTTCAGTACTTCTGCTAATACAAATTACATTTGGATTAGCAACTATAACGAGTTCAATTAATGTATTTTATAATTTATACCATCTAAACGATAAATCCAGCTCAGTATTAAATGTGGATAAAACATATTTAGTTACTTTTGAAAGGGCGACAGATAGGTTACAAAGCAATCAATTTAATAAAGAGCAAATTCAAGCGGTTTATAATACAATTCATCAAAATAAAGATGTGATTTCGTATGGTACATACGAGGAGAGTTTAATTGAAATAGAATCAAGTAATAGGCCACTTCAAAACAGTATGATTGCTGATTTGAAACATAAAACGTTTCACGATGAAAGACCTACTGTTCAAACAATTGTTGTAGATGAAAATTACTATAAATTGTTACATTTACCTTTAAAACCTGAAGAAGTCTTCTTGCATGAAGACTTTCAAAAAAATAGTGAAGACAAAACAAAGGTATTAATGGGTTCCTACTTTAAGAAATATTTTCAGGTTGGGGATACAATTAATAATCAATATACAATTATAGGCTTTTTGCCAGAGAATAAATTTATCGTAGATAATAATTCAACGAACGTATATTTGAAGTTGGATTACGCAATGATAATGCCTATGTCATTTGATAGATATGAAAACTATGAAGGAATGTTTTTAAGACTGCATCAAAGTACAGTTTTACATTTACAAAAAGATGCCGATATAAAGAAACTAGAAGAATCAATTCAACTTAAAGGAAACGGTGGTACGTTTCATTTGAAAAATTTAGGTGATGAAATAAATATAGATTTTACTCTTAACAGCTATTCTGAAATACCTCAACTTATAATAGGAATATTATTCATTCTATTCTCGATCGTCGGAATTGTAGTAACAACCATTGTTTCTATTTTGATGAGAAAGAGGGAATTTGGTATAAAAATAGTTTTTGGCGAAAGTAAATTTGGAATGTTTATTCAAATTGTTTTAGAAAACATTATTGTAGCAATAGTTGGCTTAGGGATGTCACTAGTTTACTTTTCATGGAGATATGGGAGGCTGTTGCAAATGTCAAAGGATTTTAAAGTAGCATCGGTATTAGACTTTAAATTGGATATGCCTATATTATTTTTAGTATTTCTATTCTTATTATTGATCATCGTTGTCTCAAATGTAATTGTCTTCTTATTTATTAGAAAGCTTGAACCGAAAACATTAATAGGTGGGATGGAATAATGAGTTTAGTTGTATTGAAAGACATTAAGAAGGTGTATAGCAACAAGAACCACAATACGTTCGCGTTAAACGGTATAAACTTAACGATAAATAAGGGGGAAATTATAGCGATAATGGGGCGATCAGGCTCAGGAAAAAGTACCCTATTAAATGTTATAGGATTAATTGATATGCCAGATGAGGGTGAATATACGTTAAATGAAAAAACATTAACTGAAATTAGAGCAAATCAAGTTCATAAAACAAGAAATGAAATGATCGGATTTGTTTTTCAATATTTTGCACTGTTAAAAGAACATACTGTACTGGATAATGTGGCACTACCGCTAACGTATAGAAAACTAAAGCAACGTGAAAGAGAGAATAAGGCGAAGTTCTATTTAGAAAAAGTAGGGTTAAAAGAACAAATGTATAAAACACCGGATGAGTTATCAGGTGGGCAGCAGCAGCGAGTCGCAATTGCAAGAGCGTTAGTAGGTGAACCAGAATTAATATTGGCAGATGAACCGACAGGGAATTTAGATAGAAAAACCGGAGAAGAAATTATGAATCTACTATTACAACTGAATGAAGAAGGACGAACGATTATTATTGTAACTCATGATATTGAGGTAGCGAATAAGTGTAATAGAATTATTGAGTTAGTTGATGGGGAAGTTGTGCGGAGTTAAAAATTCAACTAAGATACATCAAAACAATTGTTTTTTATTTAAGAATCAATGTTGATTTATTTTTCAAAATGGATTCTATTTTTGTTTGTAGAATTAAAATAAAACAACAAATCCACCGTAACTTTTCACACTAATAAATCGTTAAACATATAGAAAAGGTTTTTAATCATGAATGGGGGAGAACTATGAAGATTCTAATTCTAGGTGGTACACGTTTTTTAGGAAGAGCTTATGTAGAGGAGGCGTTGAAAAGGGGACATGACGTTACATTATTCAATCGCGGAACAAACAATGAAATTTTCCCTGAAGTGGAGCAGCTTATCGGTGACAGAAATGGTGATGTATCAAGTTTAGAAAATCGAAAATGGGATGTTGTCGTGGACACATGTGGGTTTTCTCCGCATCACATTCGGAATATTGGAGATGTCTTAAAAGATAATATAAAACATTATATATTCATCTCAAGCCTTTCCGTATATAAGGATTGGATCCCGCATGACATAAAAGAAGACTATATATTACAACCTGAACCAACGGAAGAGCAAATAAAGGCTGTAGAGAATGGTGAAATATCTTATTATGAGCATTATGGTGCACTAAAAGTATTATGTGAAAAAGAAGCAGAGAAATATTGGCCGGGGCGTGTTTTACACGTAAGAGCAGGACTTCTTTCAGGAATGTTCGATTATACAGATCGACTTCCATACTGGATCGGGCGTGTAGCAAAAGGAGGTAAAGTGTTAGTTCCAGGAAGAAAAGACCGTCCAGTACAGATAGTTGATATAAAAGACGTCGCAAACTGGGGACTAAACATGGCAGAAAACAATAAAGCAGGTACATTCAATGTAACAGGTCCGAACTATGAATTGACGATGGAAGAGCTATTAAATACGTGTAAAAAGGTTACGAATAGTGATGCTGCATTCGTTTGGATAGATGAATCGTTTATGAATGAACATAAAGTGCAGCCTTGGACAGATATGCCTTTATGGCTTCCTGAAACTTTTTCATTAGAAGGTGAGACGAAGCCGTGGAAAGGTGGTTTTTCTATTAGTATTGAAAGTGCTGTTAAAGAAGGACTTACTTTTAGGAGGTTAAAACATACAGTTACAGATGTGTATGAGTGGATAAAGAGTGTGGATGAATTGGAATTAAAAGCAGGTATTTCAGGTGAGAGGGAGAAAGATTTGTTAGAAAATTGGTATCAATAAATTTAGATGAGCCCTTTGAATATACTTGATTGCACATAAGGAGGAGTAAAGGTGATGTGGAAAAATACCATTCACAGTATCTCACCAAACTTAAGTTTGAAAAAACCAGCTACGAAGGATGAACTCGCTGAAGTTCACAAAAATTTGCAGGTGGAGTTACCAAATGATTTAAATCAATTATTACAGGAAACAAACGGTGTAGAAGGTGAATACGGGGATTTTATATGGTCTACTTCAAAAATTAAAACTGAAAATATGAATATGAGAAATATAGTTGATTTCAAGGATTTATATATGCCTTTTGACTGTTTATTATTTTTTGCTGATGGCGGAAATGGTGATTTGTTTGGTTATTCCATTTTGAACGGAATCGTGCAAAGAGACGATATATATGTATGGAATCATGAAAATGATAGTAGAACTTGGGTTGCTCCTTCGTTAGAAACGTTTATGAAGTGGTGGGAAAGTGGGAAGATAAAAATTTAAAAATAGTATCATGAAAAACGCCTTGTTACGAAAGAAACAAGGCGTTTTTGACAATCAACTAATCTACCAGTTTATGGGTTCTTCCCCGTACATGTCCCATAACTTAGGAAACATCTTTTTTAATTCTTCTTCGTCATCTTCATCCCAGTCTAACTTGATATCAACTTCCTCAGATTGTTCTTCTATTTCAAACTCTTTTGCTTTCACACTACCAGCTGTGCCAATTTCTCCGTAAACACAACGTAGTCTTTATACCGCATTAGATAGCAGTAAGACCTCCACCTCAAAATCGAGCAAATACGAGGAAGACTGGGATAAATAAGTTGTATGAATTACATGTATTATTAGATTGTGTTCGTGACTATATTTTGGAAATTTTCTGTTGATTTACAATGTACGATAGTATATATTGTATATAAAGTATATATACAATATTTTTAAAAAGAGGTATTTGCATGCAAATCGTTATTACGAACACTTCAAAGGAACCTATTTATGAACAAATTGGTGTCCAAATAAAAAAACTTATTTTACTAGGTGATTTAAAGCAAGGAGATGCTCTTCCTTCAATGCGTCAGTTAGCAAAAGATTTAAGAGTAAGTATTATTACAACGAAAAGAGCATATGAAGAACTGGAAAAAGACGGTTTTATTTATTCAATTGTCGGAAGGGGGTCCTTTGTAGCGGAACAAAACATTGAAACTATGAAAGAAAAAAAATTAAAGACAGTTGAAGAAAAGTTGTGTGAAGCGATTCAAAATGCTAAACAAATGGATGTTTCTTTAAATGATCTAAAAGAAATGCTTACAATTTTATACGAGGAGGAAAACTCTTGGAAAACGTAATAGAACTTCAAAATGTCAGTAAATCTTTTAAAGGATTTCAAATTAAAAATTTTTCGATGGAAGTAAAAAAAGGATTTGTTACGGGTTTTATTGGGGGAAATGGATCAGGTAAATCTACAACGATTAAAATGATTATGAATCTAATGAACCCGGATAGTGGAAATGTCTCCTTATTTGGCATGAACTATTCGACTGATGCGAAGCGAATTAAAGAAAGAATTGGTTTCGTTTATGACGATAATGTGTTTTATGAAGAACTCACATTAAAGGAAATTACTAAAATTATTGCGCCTGCTTATAAAAAATGGGATTTTAACCAATTTACATATTATAAAGATCTGTTCGAATTACCATTAAATAAAAAAATGAAAACATTCTCCAAAGGAATGAAAATGAAAGCCTCTCTTGCAATTGCTCTTTCACATCATGCTGAACTAATTATTATGGATGAGCCTACTTCCGGACTCGATCCGGTATTTAGAAGAGAATTATTGGATGTTTTACAAAATATTATGCAGGATGGTGAGAAAACTATCTTTTTCTCATCTCATATTACAACGGATTTAGACCGCATTGCCGATTATATTACATTTATTCAAAATGGGAAGCATATTTTTACAAAAGATATTTATGCCATTGCAGAAGATTATATTTTGGTCAAAGGACCACTAGATATGTTAGATTTTGATACTGAGCGTGAATTTATATCTGTATGTAAGGCAAATACAGGTTTCGAGGGATTGATTGAAAATGTAAATTCTATCGAAACTTTATTTAATAAAGAAGTGGTGATTGAAAAACCAAGTTTAGAGGATATTATGTATTTCATGAAAAAGGGGGAGTCATGATGCTTAATTTAATTAAAAAGGATTTGATTTTACAAAAAACTTTTTTACCTGCTTATCTCTTATTTCTAGTTACCTATTTGTGGGCCGGCATGGATGTAGCATATGTCATAATCATTTGTAGTGCCGTTTTTGTAATTAACACATATCAATCTGATGATAAAGATAATGCTAATATTTTAGTAAACTCATTACCGTATACTAGGAAGGAAATTATAAGTTCAAAATACGTTGGAACCTTATTTTTTACAATAGTAATCATCCCATTTTGTTTAGTTGGAAAATATTTCATTTTAGACAGCATGGAATTTCAACTTTCCTTAGAAAGTTACATCCTAGGCTTCTTGGCAGTCATGCTGATTACTGCATTTTACATCCCATTTTTTGTTGCATTTAAAGTGAAAACACTTGTACCAGTTTTTATATTTTTATCTATTGGAGTTATATATTTAATGCGAAATACTCCATATTTATTAAATAAATATGCTAATGGCGTACTGACCTTTTTAAAAGAGATTTCAGATTTGAAATTATTTCTTATATTTGCTGTCATAGCAGTGGGGTGCTATGGGGTTTCATGGATATTATCTATTCGTATCTATCAGAACAAGGCTCTTTAATAGCAAGTTCTAAAAGGAGGATCATTTAAATGACATCAAAAAAAGGGCGTCCTATTCGAATACGAAATTGGCTGAAAACTCTTGGAGCATTTTTCGTTATGCAACTAATTTTTATCGTCCTTGATATGAATTCGTGGATACCGAACTTCAAGGAAGGAGGAGTTGGGGAGCGTCTCGTTAATGCAGAGTTCTTTACGGAATGGTTCGCTCCTTATAAAACAAAGCAATTTAACGTATTAACGGTAGTTATGGCTATTTTACTATTCCTAAATGTATTAACAAGTGTAATAAAAGACGCTTTTTCTAGAAAAAAAATTAATTAGCACATAAGTTGACCTTGCATCTTTTTTAATAATGTCTTAACAATATTTAAAAACAACAGGGGAAAGATAAAAACTCCACTTATTGAAGTTTTACTCTATCTTTCACAACGATTTTCTAAAACTTATTTGATTTCTCAGTTTGCTGGATTAATAACGTTTCCATTCGTACCCCCATAATGTTTTTCTAGTGTGCCCTATGATTGTATCATATGTATATACCTGTAATGACAAAGGATAAGTCTAATTATCAGAAAGTTCGAAACTTATTGAATGGAATGAAAAAAATAGTAATCTTATTTGTACAGCATATACATAATAGTTTTATAGCGATTTTGAAATAAAGTATAGGGGGCAATGGTATGGATCTAACATTTAAAGTTGAAGAAACATGTTTTAATTATCGCGTCGGCGCAATTTGTAAACACGATAATAACATACTCATTCTGCAAGGTGACGGTGAAGATTTTTGGTACGTACCAGGCGGTAGAGTAAAAATACTAGAGAAGAGTGAAGATGCATTAAAACGAGAGCTTGCGGAAGAGATAGGTGTTCCTATTAAAAGGAAAAGGTTAATATGGTCAGTAGAAAATTTCTTTACACTTTCTGAGCGAAAGTTTCATGAAATTAGTTTTTACTATGAAGTAGAGCTACATGAGTTACCTGCGAATGGAGCGGATCAATATATTTTGGAAGAAGAGGGTAGAACGTATTTGTTTAGATGGGTGCCAGTAGAAGAACTGCATACATTTAACTTACAGCCTGCATTTATAAAAGAGAAAGTAAAGGATATAGCAGTTCATACAGAACATATCGTTTTACAAAAATAAACGTATTCGGAGGAGAAGACGGTGAAGGGGACTAAAAAAGAGGTACATATAAATGACAAAGTAATTCGTTACACACATATCGAAAAAGGTTCTAGTACGGTTTGCTTTATGTTTTCAGGTTCAGGATACAATTATGATAAGCCGTTATTTTATTACGCAACGATGTTAATGCTTGAACATAAAATTGATGTTGTACATATTCATTATTCCTATGATGGACAATTAATGAATAAACCAATGGAAGAAGTAACGAAAGTAATGATGGATGATATTAATCCTGTAATAAATGAAGTATTAAAAGATGAGCAATACAACGAGACTATGTTTTTAGGGAAGTCACTCGGAACAATTCCGATTGCAAATGATTTAATGAAGAGAGAAGAATTCGCGCAGTCAAAAATGATACTACTTACACCTTTACTGACGTTTGATACAATTTTTGATTCTATCTTACATAGTCGACACGAAGGGTTTTTAGTTATTGGGGATAAAGATCACCAATACAATGCAGATCAAATTGATCAGTTATATAAAACGAATTTACAGATTGAAGTTGTCAAAAATGCAAATCATTCTGTAAATGTTGGGGGATATGAAACGGAAAATTCAATTGAGGCTATAGCGAAAATAATAGGAAAACTTAAAGAAGTTGTTAGGACAAACTAACCTATTAATACATGCAAAAGAGGTGCGAATTGCACCTCTTTTACTTTAATAAGCCTTCAAAACATGAAGCAAATAATCCTTACGATTCAGCGGATTATAATCAACACGTTTTCGAGTAGGGAAGGGAGCCTTTAGTTTTTTGTAACCAGATGGTTTCGTTGTAAATATGCCTTCTCCTTCTGTAAATGAATGAAGCATGCGTTTAAAATTCTCTGTTTTCGCAACAGGTAATGATCCTGTTAATTGGTAAGAATTATTATATAATATAGGCTCTGCAAAAGTTGCTGGAACGGCAGCGAGCTTATACATTGCGGTACTAATTGCCTGCTCCGGTACAGTTAATTCAAACTCATTTACTGGTTCATATACATATGTTTCAGCTTGCTTTAAAGCATCCATTAATACGATCGGTGTCAAATTTCTAAAGTCACTCGCTGTTGTAACAGGACTAGCATAACCAGTATGTGTTAACGTGACCATAACATCTGTAACTTCCCAACCATATAAACCTTGTTTTAACGTTTGAAATACTGTATCTTCAATTGCTTTATGAAATGCTAAAGGCAATGAACCAAGCTCAACACCTAATTTATACGTTATGCCAGAGTTAAGTTCACCACGTTCAATTTTAAAACCAATTGTTGCGTAAAATGGATTCGCTTTTTCACCCATGACTTCAACGGAATTCCCAATGCCAATTGGCTTTTCAATACATACAACTCGCGTATTTGAGAAAGTAACCTGTAAGTTATATTTATCATAAAGTGTTGTTTCGATAACCTCTTTTTGTACTTCACCGAAAAGGCGAATATAAAGTTCATTATGAACATCATCTTTCCACACTTTAATGAGTGGATCTTCTTCACAGAGTTCCATAAGTGCAGCGTATAAATCATGAATTCGCTCTTTAGGTACCGCATCAATGGCAGCTTCCATTTGTGGTTCGGCAAAGTGAATATCTTTTATATAATCCGTACGTTCACCGATAATATCACCAATTTTAATATCATTCAGCCCCCACACTTTACAAAACTCACCGCTAGGAACGGTAGAAGTTTGAACGGTATCTCCATTATGAAATAGGCACATTTTTTTTATCTTTTCTTTATGGAATAGAGACTTACTGCGCTGTATATCAACATATTTTCTAACATGTAAGCTACCTGAAAAAACTCTTATATAAGCAACCTTTTCTCCAGAAGGTTCACGTTCAATTTTAAACACAACACCGGATAATGTTTCGTTTTCTGCCGACTTATTAGCTGGAAATAAGGTTGAAGTATTTTCGAGCAGTTCAGTTACACCTATACCTGTCATGGCTGAACCGAAAAAGATTGGGTACACATTTGCTTGCTGTATTTGTTTTTCGAGTTCTTCTCTTAATAATACGTCCGGTACGATTTCATCATTTACATATGACGCAAGTAACGATTCATTATATGGTGCTAACAGTTCCATACAATCGTCATATGATTTGTATGGAATAATCCGGGCTTCTTTCGTTCCTTCGTTTTGGGCAGAGTAGAAAGGGAATGCTTCATTTGAAAGAATCTCTTTTATTTGTTTCATAACTTTTTCAGTATTTGCGCCATTACGATCAATTTTATTTACGAATAATATTGTTGGTATGTTTAGTTTCTGCAATGTCCGCATTAAAATTTTTGTTTGTGCTTGCACACCTTCAACGGCAGAAATAACTAAAATTGCACCGTCTAAAACGCGGAATGATCGCTCTACTTCAGCGATAAAATCAGCGTGTCCAGGTGTATCAATGACATTTACTTTTACATCATCAATAAAGAAAGAAACGACAGATGCTTTAATCGTAATTCCGCGTTGTCTTTCTAATTCCATTGAGTCAGTTTGTGTATTACCACTATCAACTCGGCCAATTTCTTTAATCACATTCGTTTCATAAAGAATACGCTCAGTCAAACTCGTCTTGCCAGCGTCTACGTGCGCAACAATCCCTATATTTATTGTTGTCATATATCAATATCCTCATTTCATTTTCCATTTTCATTTCCTCATTTCTATTTGTGTATTGCCGCATTATCAATCACTCTCCAGTTCTTTAAATTAGTATTATTATAGTGCAATTAACATTATTTGTAACGCTACAAAGCGCCTTAATTTGGAAAAAATAAAATGAAAACAAAATGCTTGCATTCTAAATCGATATAGATTATATTAATTGATATATCAACTATTGATACATCAAATGTTTTTATTTTGATTGTAAAGGAGGGTTAATTTGACAAGTTCATGCTCAAAAGAAGCGATTATTTTATATAAATTACACTTTCTAAATAAAGAAGTAAGTTCGAAATTTGAAGGGTGTACGGGTATGAGCCAGTCTCGATTAGAGCTTATACTTCAGTTATATGAAGTAGGTGAAATTAGTCAAAAAGCACTTCAACAAGAAGTGAATATTGATAATGCTGCGATAACAAGGCATTTAAAGCAGCTTGAGGCCAATGAAATGATTGTAAGACGTAAAAATCCAGATGATAACAGAATTACGTTAGTTTCTCTTACTGAAGAGGGACGAAATAAAATTCAAGCGTTTCAAGAGGAAAAAGAACGTTTTGCAGCATCTGCATTTAAAGGATTAAGTGAGGAAGAACGCGATAATCTTTTAAATATGTTAAATCACATTCAAGAAAATATAAAAGAATTATAAAAAAGGGAGAATACAACTATGACTAACTCAGTAAAAACAAATGATTTTAACGAAATTTTAACAGGACGTCGTTCAATTCGTAAGTACGACCCAACAGTAAAAATTAGCAAAGAAGAAATGACAGAAATTCTTACAGAAGCAACACTTGCACCATCTTCAGTAAACATGCAACCATGGAGATTCGTAGTAATTGAAAGTGACGAAGCAAAAGCAACACTTGCGCCACTTGCGAAATTCAATCAATCTCAAGTAGAAACATCTTCAGCAATGATCGCTGTGTTTGGTGACTTAAACAATTTTGATAACGCAGAAGAAATTTACGGTACAGCAGTAGAACGTGGTTTAATGCCAGCTGAAGTAAAAGAAGATCAAATGAAAAAACTTTCAGGTTACTTCTCAATGGTTACACCAGAAGTAATGAAAGATACGGTATTAATTGACGGTGGTCTTGTAGCGATGCAATTTATGCTAGCAGCTCGTGCTCACGGCTATGACACTTGCCCAATTGGTGGATTTGAAAAAGACCAAATCGCAGAAGCATTTGGACTAGATAAAGAACGCTACGTACCAGTAATGCTAATTTCAATCGGAAAAGCTGCTGACAGTGGTTACCAATCAGTACGTCTTCCAATTGAAAAAGTTGCTGAGTGGAAGTAATCTAATTAGGTCATAGAAATATATGGAATATGAAAGGGGAAACACCATGATTATTATTCACGCAATATTTCAAGTAGACCCAGCAAAACAACAAGCATTTTTAGAAGAAATTCAGCCACTCATTCATGGTTCAAGAGAAGAAAGTGGAAATGTATCTTATGACTTATATAAAGATACAGAAAAAGAAAGTGTTTATACGATGGTAGAAGTATGGAAAGATGAAGCAGCAGTTGCGAGCCATAATACGAGTGAACACTTCACATCTTTCGTTAGTAAAGCAGCACAATTTTTAACTGCTCCGCTTAATATAAAAGCTTATAATGGAGAATTAGTAAAATAATAAGGTAGAAAAAGATGACTTTAGCATATGGCTGAAGTCATCTTTTTTGTATAAGTAGAATCCATTTTGGACTCAGTTATGTTGATAGATAAGTGTTGCTCTTATCCTCAGTAACTGTGGTGAATTGTATGTTAAATTCGAACATTCGGTTTATTGGGATATTTTTCCGTGGTATAATTTTCTTGTAAATAAAAGGTAGAGGGGAGTAAGTAATGGGAGAATTTCAAAGTAATTTGCATACGGCAACACAACTTGCAACGAAAATGAGAACTGCTTCAGATAGAATGCAAAGTGCTACTAGTCGCTCTATAAATAAGGCAACGCGTACGACACTATCTGTGAACTTTAAAGCACAAGAAGCAAATCAACAAAATTTACAGATCACGAAACAATTTTGTACTGCTTTTCAACAAACAATTGATAATATCCATTCCGTAGCAAATGAATTTGAGAAAATGGATACCGGACTTCAAAAGACTTTTCAATAATGTAACAGCCTACGTAAAGGGGAAAAGGTAGGGAGAAAAGATGACTTAAGAAATTGAAATGAGAATCAGTCAATGTAATCAAAAATTACGAATTATATTTGAAGAACAAAATAAAAACCGAATGGCGCTGCAAAATTAAGAACGAGCTGAGGTTAGTTTTCATGAATGGAAAAATAGAAGCAATCGTTTATTTAACCGAATACTAGAAACTTGGCACGGCGACAAAGAAGTGTTTCACCTTTTTACGAATATGCGGCAAGAAATCGGACAGTATGAAAGAAAACTTACATTCGAATTAGAAAATGAAAAAGAGACGTTGCTTAAAGAAAAACGGCATCTCAGTGAGAAAGAAAACGACCTTTCCTATGAACAGCAGCAACTACAAAGGGAGGCCAATACATGAGTTTAAACATGTATTTGGGAGAAGTACAAAGTCAAACTCAAAGTATGAACGCTATATGTAATGCTACGATTCAAAGTATGGAACAAGCGATTCAATCTATTGATGCCTTTGCGATAGATACAGTATTACAAGGACAAACATACAGTAGTGCAAAATCCTACCTTGTCCAAACATTTCGGCCATTAGCGCAAGGAATCATATGCTTATGTGAAGAATTAATTCGCCAAAATGAAGCATTTCCAAATGAGTTCCAAGCGAAAGTTGCTTCGACAGATGTGATTGAACAAGAAATAAGAGAACAAATAAGGGGAATTAATCAATCGATTACAAGTATAGAAGCAATAGAAGTACTTACACCAATGCCCGGAGTAGGTGCAATTGTAACGGTATTAGGTGCAATGAGAAAAAAACTGGAAGAAAAACTAGAGCATTTATATGAATTCAATCATTCATCCAGCAACAACTACAGCACCGCTCTCCAATTAGCAGCTAGCATCACAGCCGGACTCGCTGAAGTGCAAAGTGGGAAAGGATTTAGTCCTGTGAGTGGTACGTTTCATAGTGAAAAGTTAAATATGGAATGGGCAAAGCAAATTCAAATAATTATAGAAGAGAAAATACGGAAATCTGATAATGGTATTGGAAAAAGTGTAGACTTAGAGCACAATGTGTATAACGACATTGAAGGAATAAGCAGCGAAAATCAATCTATCAATAATAGATTTACAAAAGAAGAGATACAAGCGACACAAAAATACCTTGAAGGAATTAAAAATGGTACAATAAAAGGGAATATAGGTGAGGATTTCCAAGTTGAAACCGATGATTATGAAATGGAGCATAACATTTTTGGCCAGCCAGTCGGTGGTAGAAGGCCAGTACTCAATCCTTTTTTAATCGGTGTGGCGAAGTTTGGATTCGATTTTCTCTTTGGTGATCTTTTCACACTCTTTGACCCAGAAGCTACCTATGGTGAAAAACTCCTAGCAGTTGGGATGATGACTCCATATGGGAAAGGTGTAAAAATAGTTGATAAACTTCATGATTTAAAAAAGGTTGGAGATGTGAAGAAAGCAACGTCTGGGAGTGCGGGTGTTGCTAAGGGTACGGGTAAGACTACAGAACCATACGATGTAGTACCGTATAGGCCAAGCAATTCACCACTAGAAAATCATCATGGCGTTATGGATGTATGGGCTAAACATAATGTCCCCGATTATGTTAGTAGAGGGGCGAATACTCCAACTATAGCTTTAACTAAAGAGCAACACAATGCTACTAAAGCTGTTTATAGACAATGGCTCTTTGAAAAAACAGGGAAAAAGGTTGGAGGTAAAGTAGATTGGAAATCTGTTTCACCAAAAGAAATACAAGAATTGACGGAAAAAATGTTTGATGCTGCGAATGTACCACGTTTAGCTAGACAAGAGTATTATAGGGCCTTTAATCAATATAATTTTAGGGAGTAATTTAGATGGAAAATATTAATCAGTTGATTAAAAAAGTAAAATCATTACCTAATTGTCGAGTTCAGGAGCCTACAGAATTACCGATAATTGATAAGAATAAGCATATGCTACCAGGTGATTTAAAAGAATTTTATAGTCTTTGTGGTGGTCTAACTTTATTTGAAAATGAGGAATATCCTATTCATATTGTTACCCCAGAGGAGTTTATTTTGGCTAATCCCGTAATTGTAGGAGAGTTATGTGAAGAAGATATTTCATCAAATTGGTATATTATATGCAATGATGGTAAGGATGAATATTTAACAATAGATCTTAGTGAAGAAAGACTAGGTAGATGTTATGATAGTTTCTTTGATCGACATGGAATAGTTGGGGAGTCGCAAATTATCGCAACTTCATTCACTGACTTACTTGAAAAACTTATTAAGAATAATGGACAATATTGGTATTGGCTAAAGAGTGAATTTGAATCACTTGGAGATGCTTATGATGATCAAGAGTGAAAAAGAGAGCCTTTAAGTGGGATAAGAAAGTGAAAGAGTTTTTGAAAGTATGTACTCTATGATGGTTGTACCATCATGGAGTACTATGTGCAATGATAGAATAAGAAAACGAGGTACGAGCTTTGGCGAGATGACATTTTACTGGGTGCTGAATATAAACACATGGAATATATATTAAACTAACGAACTCGTACAAACTCGTAAGTTTTAACGTAGTAGTTGTTACCACATATAAAAGGTGTCATACTGTTACTACAAAACTTACAAATTTATGCTACTTAAAAACATATGAACTTAAAGCACTTGATTGTCAATTAAAGGCAACAAGTGCTTTTTGGCGTTTTAGGATAGAAATGATTAGACACATTATAATTTTATAAGTGTGCTAAGTATTAAATTTTTATAGATTGTAATGGCTATGAACAGGGTATGACGATAGTAGAGGAAAAAATAAAGGATTGTGTTATGTTTTGAAGTCATCGTAAAGTACGTTTTAACGGATGGACGTTATGCACACGTTATCCGCAAAAAACAGGCAAACGTTACAGAGATTGTAATTACTGTAACGGGAGAGGACTCAATATGGAAGAGAAAGTAGTGGGTTATGTACGAGTTTCAACAGAAGGACAAGTACGTGACGGATACAGCTTAGCGTATCAAGTAGAAGAAATCGAACGTTACTGTATGGAAAACAACTTACAATTGCTTCATGTATATGAAGATAGAGGACTAAGTGGCGCAACTGTTGATGAAAATGGATTAACAGTTGAACGTGAAGGCTTACAAGAACTATTGTCAGATATGGCATATCAACAAGTGAAGCACGTGATTGTACTCAATACATCTCGGTTATGGCGCTCTGATATGGCAAAAGTGTTAATACAACGAGAGCTAAAGAAATACAAGGTAGATGTGAAAGCAATTGAACAACCCAATTACAGTATATACACACATGACCCAAATGATTTTTTAGTAAATGGCATGTTAGAGCTATTAGACCAATATCAACGTCTCGAGATTGCATTGAAGCTAAGTAGAGGCAGAAAGAAAAAAGCGGAACAAGGTGGATATGCAGGTGGTGGTGTGATGTTTGGTTATAGAGTAAAGAAAGGACAAAAAGTGTTAGAAGTAGATACGGAGAAAGCAGTGGTTGTGCGTAGACTATTTGAATTAAGACACTTTTTTAAACATTGGTCGCTGACTCAATTGGCAGAACGACTGAATAGGGAAGGTTATCATACAGAGAAAGGAAAACAATTTACGAAAGTACAAGTAAAACGCATGTTAGACCGAGAGAGTTTTTATCGAGGGGTATATACATACGGGCAAATACAAACAAACGGTAAACATTCAGCAATTATATAACAGTCGTACTTAAAAAAATCGCTCATTTTACTATATGTACTTATGAAGTTATGAAAATGGATAGGCTTGCGTACCTATGCGCATCGGGAGATGAACGCTCGAACTAAGGTTGCCGACGTTTTTATATATGACTAAATCATTGAATAGAGGGATGAGTTATGCATAATAGGCAGAATTATTTGTATGTAGGAGTAGATTTACATAAAGAGCAGCATACGGCTGTTATTATTAATTGTTGGCAAGAAAAATTAGGAGAAATACAATTTGATAATAAACCATCTGCATTTTCGAAGTTTTTATTAGAAGTAGAGACATATGTGAGTGATGGTTTATCAGTTGTATTTGGTTTAGAGGATGTTGGTGGTTATGGAAGAGCGTTAGCGAAATATTTAGTAGATCATAAACAAGTAGTGAAAGAAGTAAATCCAGCTTTATCATTTTTAGAGCGAAAAAGCCATGTGACGACACAAAAAAGTGATAGTTGGGATGCGGAATGTGTAGCACGCATATTGGTAAACAAATTTAATCAATTGCCAGATGCAAAGCCAAACGATTTATTTTGGTCGATACAACAACTAGTATCAAGAAGGAATGCATTAGTAAAAGCACAAAGTGCATTAAAGAACCAACTACATATTCAATTAAACCATCATTATCCAAGTTATAAAAAGTTTTTCTCAGAATTAGATGGGAAAACAGCATTAGCGTTTTGGCAGCAATATCCATTATCCTCTTGTTTAGAGGAGGCGAATATAAAGCAATTAACAGCTTTTTTATTAGATGTTAGCAACAATACATGTTCAGTAAAGAAAGCAAGCGAAATATTAAAACTTGTAAAAGAAGATGGACAAACAATGAAAGAGTATCAAGAAACACGAGACTTTTTAGTAAGAAGTATTGTACGGGATATTGAGTTTAAAAAGAAGGAAATGAAATACATTAAAAGAGAATTAAAACGGTTAGTAAATCTACTAGATTATCAATTAGAGACGATGCCGGGAATAGAACTTGTGACGGCATCAGCATTAATTGCAGAAATTGGGGATGTAAGGCAATTTCCAAATGCCAACAAATTAGCACGATTCGCGGGGATTGCGCCTGTTTACTTTGGTTCTGGCGGAAAAGGTAAGACACATAAAAGCAAACAAGGAAACAGGGCGTTACACGCTTTATTTTATAATTTAGCAGTACAGCAAGTGCAAGTGGCGAAAGGAAGTAAGTTAGCTAGAAGTCCAGTGTTTTATGCATACTATCAAAAGAAATTAAAAGAAATTAAAAGAGGGAAAAACAAAAGGACAGGCATTAGTATGTATTATGAGAAGACTGGTGAACATTATATATGGCATGATGAAACATAAAACGGCATATGAGTTGCCGGTAGTACAAGAGAAGGAAGTAGTTTAATAAGGTTTTATATGGTTTGTTTTTTTATTGTGAGAGTTTAAGATTACAACATAGGGTACGGGTAAAGCTAATAACTTTAAATTTGGAGATAATGCTAAAAATCATTTAAAAAATGTTGAGAATATAAGCACTAAGAAAGGGGTTAGTGGTGGACATAACATGGATGAATTTTACAATGCTTTAAAAAATCAGGGTGTTGATGTAGAAGAATTAATTATATCTAAAAAATCACATTCTTCAATTGAAGGGATTTATGAGATAGAATACAAAATACCTAGAAAAGATATGGCTGGAAATATTGCAGAACCCGTTTCGTATAAAAATATTAAGGAGCCTAAAACAATATACGATCCAGCAATGATTAGTGATGATAAGATATATCAGTGGGGAAAAGAAGCGATGCAAAAGGGAACAATAAATGGTAGGCTTGTTGAAGGTACTGCTTCAAATGGATTGAAGTTCAGAGGTTATTTAAATGATGCTGGGGAGATAACTAACTTTTTCCCAATTCTAGACTGATATTATCAAGATACAATATTTATAGGAGGATAAAATGAATAGTAATTTTGAATTTATTGAAGATAAAGAGAAAAATGATGAATTGATGTCAATATATTTTAACTTTATAAACGGTAAGTACTTGGAAAGAGCTTTGAGTTTTTTTGTAAAAAAAGAGGGGTTTGGACAAGAAATAGTATTCGTTCATTTTCAGTCTGATTTAGATGAATTTGATATGTCACAGCTACCTACACCTTTAGATGATAAGCATGTGTTAGTTGAATTAGATTCTCCAGCTGTTGAGTCTGAACAACAAGTGTATTTGGACTTTGAAACTTTTTATAATTATTTGGAAGAACATGTGAAAAAAGAAGTGGAAAAAAATCCAGAAAGAAATGGATTAATGGATTTATTAGTGCAAGTTAAGCGTAGCTTAAATTTGTAATATCTTATAGCCATTTTACTAGATTCGTAGGGCAGAAAAAGAACTTTTTGAAGAACGCGTTTTTATTAGGATTTTATTATATTTCAATAAGGAAGATTGTCTGATATTGAATAAGTAAAGAGGAAGTTATAAATGAAAAAGACTCAACAAAAGAGACTTCACATTTGAGGTCTCTTTTGTTGATTTCAATTGAAAATTATTATTTGAGCGAATGCACTTTCGTACCTCACATTTCACAGGCACATAGGCTTCAATTGATGCTATATAGTATGTTTTTCAATGTCAAAAAACATTAAAAAAAACAGGGCAAAATTATTAAATAGCCGGGTCCATTGTAGAAATGTTTGAAGGTATCTCGCTCATAGGCGGATCTAATTTCTTAACTATCGTGGCAGAAGTAGGAACTGGTGGGTTAGCATCACCAATTGTTATTCCATTAGATATAGCAGCAACAGCTACTGGGGCAAGTCTTTTTGTACATGGTGGATTTATTTGGAATAAATCGATTCAAAATACTAAGGATACTATTCAAAAAATCCAGTCTTCTGGTGGAGGTGCGGCTAACGGTAAACCTAGCAGTAACAAAAACACAAATGTAGATAATTTTGATGCAAAAACAGCTACCAATAAGCAAAAAGGTAATTATGGTGAAATAAAATCTAGTGACAATTTATTGAATAATCAAAGTTTAAAAGAAGCTGGATTTGATTTAAAGCCAGTCGGAAAAAGTACACCATCAGGCATAAATGATAAAATAGTAAAAGGGATTGATGGATTATACGAAAATGCAAATCCAAATTCAAATATTAAATATGTTATTGATGAAGCTAAGTTTGGTAGTTCACAATTGGGGAAAACTAAAGATGGACGGCAAATGTCAAATGATTGGTTGAATGGTGCGAAGACCCGAAAAAGTAGAATATTGAAGGCAGTTGATGGAGATGCAAAATTAGCATCAAAGATTACGAAAGCATTACAAGATCAGGAAGTTGAGAGAGTGTTATCAAAGGTTGATAGTAGTGGAAAGGTGAAAACATTTAGAATAGATGCAAAGGGAGACATAATTGGAGAATGGCCATAATTTAAGGCACTAGGAGGAATTGAATAGTATGAGAGATCCTTTATGTATAGAAGAAAAATGTAGAGAAGGAATAGAATATAATAAAGAGTTTATTGAGGAAAATAGAGAGGAGATTAAAAGTTTTGAAGAAGATGAAAGGAATGGTATTCAAAGAAAGGCTAAAGATAATAAAAGTCTTATAGAAGGAAGGTATCTATTAAATTTTAATTATGAGTTAGAGGATATTAACGCAAAATATTCCCTAGGAGAAGCTATCTATACAATAGAAGGAGATTTTGACAACGCTCTTATTGATTTGAGGCATATAGGGGAAAATGAAGTTGGATATTTAAATCTAATTTGGATGATATCTCTAGGGATTTTATTAGAGACGGAGAAAAAGAATCTTGTAAGTTTAGCTAAGCTAGTTGAGAAGGAAAATATGAACGATGCAGTAATCGATTTCCTCTTATGCGCTAGTGATATCGGATACACAAAAATGACGAATGTTTATTTTAAAGAAAATCCATATGCAAAAACGAGAGAGATTATAGAACTTGCACAAACAGATAAAAAAGAAGCGTCTAAAAGATTGCAAACGTATATGGAGAAAGAATGGTTTAAAGGCCATTATGATTATGAATGGAAAAATGCCCATAAAGAACCTGGATATGTGGGGTATTGGAGCTTTGAAACGGCAGCGCTTGCGAAAATTTTGGAACTTGATGATACAAGTTTAAAAGATAATAATCATTATCCATATGATTTGGCACATTATAAAAATGAAATGAAATTTAAGCATATAGACCTAAGTGAATATCACTATGAAGATGAGACAGAAGAAATAGAGGATATAGTAGAAGGAATTGAACATAATCCTGCATTGGTAAATATTATTCCTCCAAGATGGCATTCATTGGTCAATGAATTAATTCATGACTATGAGAATATGGAGGATAGTAGTTTTTATGAAAAATACAAAAAAACGATAGGAATAGGTCAAGTGTGGTTCTTATCACAAGAGTATGAAGAAGAAAATGAGCAAAAAAATCTATTAGGAAGTTTAATTGTGTTTGCCCTGACGGTAAGAGATTATATATTACAACTGGACTATAAAGAAGATTTAGAAG
Organism: Bacillus sp. GW823-FHT06B01; assembly: GCF_058952315.1. NCBI lineage: Bacteria > Bacillati > Bacillota > Bacilli > Caryophanales > Bacillaceae > Bacillus > Bacillus sp. GW823-FHT06B01. Next base: position 227,937 of record NZ_JBXAHR010000001.1, read on the forward strand.
ACTACATTGATAATCTTAAAAATTTCTGGAATGGATCAGAAACAAAGTTAATTCAATTTATGTTAGAGAATGATCAAAATTATTATGCATGGGTACCAAAAGAAGCAAACATCCCAAATATGTATGAAGTGAAGATTGAGAGTGTCGATGTAGAGGAAGTTCTATAACGAACAAATTGAAATGGTTGTCATCATATGTAATGTTAGAATACATTTTACTAGTTAATTGAAAAAAATGCATGCGTTGGAGAAAAAAGAGCGTATAGTTACTAAAAAGTAAAGGGAAAGAAGGCTGTTGAATTGAGATTGGCAGATTTTATTAAACTAGATAAAAATGAAGTAATTCACTTTGATATTAAAAACCTTTCACCATCATTTGAAGTGCAAAAAGAATTACATCCTGTAAAAAAATTTATTTTGTACAAAAAAGATTATCAAGAAAGAATTTTAAACAGAGTAAAAGAAAAATTTGACTGTGATAGATGTGATCTTGTTTTAGAGATATATTCTAAAATATATGTAAATAAAAACTTGAACAATGTAGATTTAGATACTATGAATTCTTTTTATCAAACGTACCGGCTTTTATTGCTATCAAGTGATAAGTCATTTTGGGAAAATGATTTTAATACATTCTGTAATAATCGTGGTGTAAAGCCTAAATCAATTAAAAAAAATGCCTTAAAGCTGTTAAGGTATGAATGGTTATTGTCTGAAAAAGTGTTTAATCATTATGAAAATATTAATAATCATCCCGATGTTATGCGTTTTGCTACAGTGACACATACAATAGGAAATATGACATTATTGCCTAAAGGATTTAACGTTGGGCGTGCTATTGCAACTAGAGATTATTGGGATTTAACATTAATGTCACTACAAAGTTTTTTAGGCCGTTCTTTCGATACTTTCGTAACAGATTATTATATGCAAGACTTTATTGATGATAAATTAGAGTTATGGAAGGGACATTGTTTTGAATACCCATTGCCAAATTCATTTAATAAAGTAAAGGCTCGCAAACTATCGGAAATTCAAAAAAATCAAATTGTTCAAAGCAGAATTTTTGAATTTATGGTAAATGCAAATAATAAAATCGAGAAACGTTCTGAACGATTATATAAAGCGTTACTAGTTAAATAGAGAGACAATTAATAAAATTTAACGATAAGATTGTGATAGCGAAAAATGTGTTGCAACAAGAAGAGGTGTTTTTACAAAGATCTATTGGTTGTGATGAAGGTGATTCAGGTTGGTATATAGCTCCTAACAATGAAGAAGTATCAGGAGAATTGGAAATCATATATGCCCATGAATTATTAAAAATGAAACCTGAAATTATTTAAGTGCTAGCCTTACCGTATAATTATTTAGTAGTATTTGAGAAGGACGAAATGAAAGTGATTTTAAATGAATGTGATGTTGATATTTGGGGTGACATAGATAAGAAATGAAGTGAATATCAATTGAGACTATTAACGATCATGGTAAGTCTATAAGTGTTGACTTACAGTATTTGTTTTATAGAATATGATGAAAAAAATAGAAAAGAGGTATATTTTTAAGAGGTTTATAAGGTAGGGACTATTAACTATGAAAATTTATTATTGTGACGAGTGGTCAGATATTAGAAAGAAACCTTGGAATATGATTGATGAGTGTAAAGCATATTTGTGTCATCAAAATAACGAACCATATACGGCCTTGTTAATTGAAGGTGAAAGGATTAAGTATGTTATTAATATTACAAAAGATTGGATTTCAGTTGGGTTTTATGATGAATTAGTTCGTAAGTATTTAAATTATGATTTTGAAGTTATAAATGATAATAGAATTTTCTTAAGAACAGCTATGTATTGGGAATATAATGATACGAATGAAAAAGAAAAAACTAGCATGATTTTCAATTTCCACGAAAATGGTTATACAGTAATGGAAAAGGTGGATGTGAATAGAGGGTTAGTTGAGGAACGAGAGAATTATGATGATCCTGAAAATAAATGGGATGTGTTTCCTGATTTTGGTCATTATATTCATTTGTGCAGAGAGGAAAGATAATGTATTTATATAAGGTGTCAAATGCCCAATATGAAAATCACGTGAGTTAAGCACTTCATTGTCAACAGAGGACAATAGGTGCTTTTTTTACGTGAAGTAAAGTAAAAATATAAGTTTGCTTGTTGCTCTGTTTCAACTTTGTGCTATATGTTATAATTTGGAAGTATATATTCTTAATTTTTAGAAAATTTAAAGGTGGTAGGTTAATATATGAGTACATTAAAGAAAATTACTAACAATATTTCGAAGGTTATTATAGGTAAGGATGAAGCGATTGAACTTGCAGCTATAGCTCTTATAGCAAGAGGGCACATTTTATTAGAGGATGTACCTGGGACGGGGAAAACAACATTAGCGAAAAGTTTGGCTAAAAGTGTAGACGCTAAATTTCAAAGAATTCAATTCACAGCGGATACTTTGCCGGGCGATGTTATTGGTCTTGAATATTTTGATGTGAAGGAATCGGAATTTAAAACGAGGTTAGGTCCTATTTTTGCAAATATAGTAGTAGTGGATGAAATTAATCGTGCTGTACCGAGAACGCAATCTTCGTTATTGGAAGTGATGGAAGAACGTACTGTTACGATTGCGAAACAGACACATTCATTACCAGAACCTTTTTTAGTAATTGCAACGCAAAATCCTCTTGAATCGGCCGGTACATTTCCTTTACCTGATGCTCAACTAGACCGTTTTTTACTAACTATACGTCAAGGCTATCCTACGAGGGAAGCAGAAAAGGAGATGATGAATCGTTTTCAAATGAATGATCCGTTAGAAACGTTACATTCAATTATTTCAACTGAAGAAATTATTACAGTGCAAAAACGAGCAAGAGAAGTGTTAGTAGGGAATGATGTGCAAGATTATCTACTTGAAATTATTGAGGCAACGCGTAAACATGAGTTAATTGAAATTGGTGTAAGTCCGCGGGGGACGTTGGCATTTATGAGAGCGATTCAAGCACGAGCAATATTAAATGAAAGAGACTATTGTACGCCAGATGATATAAAGACGCTCGCAGCATCTGTTTGCGCTCATCGTTTAACGTTAACGATTGAGGGGGAGATGAAAACAACGAGAGAACAAATCATGAAAGAAATTCTTCATACGATTAATGTGCCAGTGGAGAATGTACAATGAATCAACAACTTGTGTATACACCTTTAGCGGAGCCTTTCGTAATGGGAGTTATGTCAGTTGTAGCCGTTATTTTATGTGTATTTTCAAGTAATCTATTGTTTTTATCTCTCGTATTTTTGTATGTAATTTTAATAGGTGCGATGCATGTATACATACGTAAAGTATCTCGTGTTGAATGGGAATACAGTCAAGGGAATTCAAACGTTTTTATAGGTGAAGCGAATGTGTGCAAAATGAAAATTTCAAACAAGTCGTTATTCCCTATTTTCAATATCGTATTTCGATTTAAATGTGAAAATAAGTTAACTTGGAATCATGATGAAATAAACAAAAATACGAATACAGGTTCAAATTATTATATGAATTTACATTTAAAAGGAAGAGAGTCAGTTTCATTTGATTTACAAGCTGTAGCTGTAAAAAGAGGACTTGCGAAATGGGAAGAAGTAGAAATTGTCATTACTGATCCCTTTGGATTCATAACGAACCATATAACATATAAACAAGTTGAAACGCCATCCTATTTAGTTTTACCAGCTGTTCCGAAAATGCAAGTACCTGAATTACAAGAATGGTCACGAGGATTTCGAAAAGCGATGTCATCACCCTTATATGACGAAACGAAAGTAATGGGAGTGAAGTCGTATGAAAATGAAGATTTTCGTTCTATCCACTGGAGTGCGACAGCGAAAACAGGGACGATAACTGCGAAAAAGTACGAGCGAACACAATCAGATAAATATGCGATATATCTCAACTTGCAAAATAAAAGCGGTATTTCTTTGCGAAATGATACAGAGGAACTAATTGAATTAACAGCAGGCATATGTAAACAACTGCTTATGCAAAACTGTTCATTTGAAGTTTGGATCAATAGCGTAAAAGACAATGGATTGTTGCATATAAAGAACGGTCATAACCGGAAACATTTGCAAAATGTATTAAAAGTACTTGCCTCAATATCGGACCAAGATACTCCTGTATCTTCCACTTATTTTTACACAGCAGGTTTTCGTCGAAAAGAATTGGATGCAGTTCCTTTAATTCTGGGTACTTCTCCAAGGAAATACACCAGAACGAATAAATGGGTTGTAATTAAAGAATAAGAAGGGGTTTATGTCATGGCTAATAAAGAGCGACATATGAAGGTGAAGATTTGGAGTATTAGAGTTTTCATGATACTTTTCTTTACGGTTAGTGCGATAACGTTATCACAAGGTGTTGTGCATCTACAAGACATAGTAAAAGGGCTTTTTTCTAGTAAGACGGAGACAATATCGGAAAGAAATTATGATTTTACTAGTTTAGACGAACAGTTTGATGAACCTGAAAGAATTATAGATGAAGAAACAGGAGTTGTAGATACAAGAACAAAAATAGATAGGAAAATTCCACTTTTTGTACGAAAAAATTCATGGACTGATGTGTTTTCTGTTCTTTCAAATGCATGGATTAGTGTCGTTTTTTATGTAATTATTGCAGTGGTCATTCTATTTGCTTTTTATAAATTAATGAGGAGAAAGGTAACGAAATTAGAAATAGAACAGGATAAACAATCGATAACAAAAGAAAATATGGATAGAACCGAAAAGAACAAGAAAGTGAAGCATCAGTTAGAACAGCCGTTACTTAAAGATAAGATAAGGCAAACTTTAGTGGAATGGGAAAGAACATTACCGTTTCATGAACAGAGAAGGTCATATGAAACGATGCAACAATGGTTAAGCAGAATTTGTAGAACGCGAGATATTATTCCGATATATGAGTCTGTCCGATATGGAGAAAAGACGTATACGGAGTTAGATGTAGAGAAGACTGTTCGATGGATAGAGCGAGACGGGAAGGCGTGACATTAATATAAGTAAATGAAATTAACTGTAAATTAATTTCATTTACTTATATTTAATTACATGGTAATGTATACTTACTTTTTTATATCTCTACCAATGGAAAAAGGTAGCCTTTGTAGAGTATTGCTCGTTGAATTTTTTTTGAGGTTATCTTCACTTCATCAATATAGAATGAAAAAGTGATGAATCCATTACGGGTATCATGTAAATAAAAAAATATAATTTATATTTAAATTTTTGTAAGGGTGTGAAAATAGAATGAAACCGGTATTGAAAAACATACTCCTTTCCTTTGTTTTTTCTGCAGCAGGGATGTGTTGGTTTCTGTTTATGTTAGTTAGAGGAGGTGGAGACTGGTTATTGTCTTGGGTAGGTGTATTCATGGCCTTTTTATCTTTATACACGTTAATAGATTTATATTGTAAGTATACATACGATAAAAAATTAAGTAAATTGTTTATCAAAGCAACAATTACTACCTTTAGTTTTGCAGTATTGGGAATCACCTTTGGTATTGTACACGAGCTATTACAGCCATGGAGTCTCAGTTTAATGGTTTGGTATTGGTTGTTAGTGTTACTTTTGTTTGTAACGACCATAATATTGTTAGTTTTTGTAGTATTTGTTAATCGTAAAAATCACCATATTCCTGGGGGATATAGAATACTTATACTGCTAAATTTATTTCTTACGTTAGCACCAGTGCTGTGGCCAGTACTACTTACTATTATCGGAAATGGCATGAACGCTAGTGCAGGGTGGTAAAAGTGAATGAAATAAAAAGTTGGTATAGGGTTTAAGTATGTAAGAGAACGTGTTTTCATAAATTGAAAACACGTTCTTTTTTATTTTCATACATTACTTTTTCCCATCTGGTCGTCAAATTTTGAACGTAAGTATTTCGTAAGGAATGGATAAGAAAAAAGAGAGGTTTATCATATAGGATGAAAGTATAGCTTGAATCAATACGATATGAATAGAGGAGAGAAAGTCTTATGAAAAAAAGTTATTCCATTAAGTTAGCAAGTTTGGCAGTTTTATTAGCGGGTACTACTTTATTCACACCAGGTTTTACTGTAAAAGCAGAGTCTACTCAAAATATTTCTAATCCGTCAGAAGCACATGATCAAAAGAATCGGAATGGTTGGAAAAGAGTCATGCAGGAAACAATCCAAATTGGAGCGCCGGGGGTATTAGCTAAGACGTATAATAACGGGAAAATTAGTAGTTATAATGCTGGCGTCGCGGATTTAAGTACAAAGAAATCGATGAAATCAGATTATCGTTTTCGGATTGGAAGTGTGACGAAGACTTTTACTGCTACGACTGTTCTTCAATTAGTAGGAGAAAATCGCGTGCAACTTGACGATTCTATTGAAAAGTGGCTACCTGGCCTCATTCAAGGAAATGGATATGATGGCAATCAAATTACGATACGTCAACTTTTGAACCATACAAGTGGTATAGCTGAATATTTAAAGTCAAAAGAAGCTGACATTATGAATTCGAAAAAAACGTATACAGCAGAAGAAATAGTGAAAATAGGACTTGCTCTACCTCCAGATTTTTCGCCAGGTAAAGGTTGGTCGTATTCAAACACAGGATACGTAATACTAGGAATGCTTATTGAAAAAATAACTGGTAATAGTTATGCGGAAGAAATTGAAAAGCGAATTATTGAACCTTTGGACTTGTCAAATACGTTTTTACCAGGTAATTCACCAGTCATACCAGGAAAGAATCATGCTCGAGGGTATATGAAAATTGATGAAACAAGTGAATTGAAAGACATGACGTATTATAATCCGAGTTTAGCTAATTCAGCGGGAGATATGATTTCAGATGCGGACGATTTAAATAAGTTCTTTTCATCTTTGCTCGGTGGTAATTTATTGAAAGAACGCGAGCTAAAAGAAATGCTTACTACAGTTCCTATAGAAGGAAAAGGTCTTGGTGATGGATATGGCCTTGGGATCTATGAGACGAAACTTCCAAATGGTGTCTCAGTTTGGGGGCACGGAGGATCAATTCCTGGGTTTATGACTTTTGTTGGTGGAGTAATTGGAGGCAAGCATACATTTGCTGTCAATGTTAACTCTTTAGGTCCGGTTGATATTCTTACACAGTTTAATAAAATGATGCAAATTGAATTTAAGAAATAATAGATGAAAAGAGTTCTACTATAGAGGTATATAAGGACTTGTATGCGATTTAATTGTTATTAAAATATAGTCTTAAAAAACCCCGAATCATGAGCAATTTACTGCCCATGATTCGGGGTTTTTACGTGCTGTTACAAGAAAAGTAATGATGTATTTAAATTTTTTCATTTTACTATAAATCTATTATATTTATTTGATATTTCTTATTTATAGTGACTTTTACATTTTTAAAATATTGGAACATACAAAGGTAAGTAGTTCTAGATTTTAGAGTTAATAATAAGTAAATTCTGATTTTTGTTGAAAAATATTCGAATGTATTTCCTTAATTTACATAATAATGTACTTTTATCGTATGAATTAATATCTTAAAGCGTATAAATGTTGACGCATTTCCGAAGGATAAAACAAAACATTTTTGGAAGATGAAAAATAGAACACATATACAAGTCCTTTTTTAAAAGAAACAATATGTATGAATTAATAACAAATAGAATTAAGTATACAAAAATAGATAATTATGATTTGCGTCTAAATGATTGACTATTATGAAATTAATGATTAATATAGGTTTTATATTTTGATTCCATTTATATTACAAATATGTATTTTATTTCAATTTTAATTGTTTCGTAAACTATAATTGAATATATTGTGAAAAAGAATAGGGAGGGGGAACAGCAATAGAAAAGGCTATCTTTTCAAATTGTGTAATGAAATCAAAGGGAGGATAAATATGTATAAACAAGTAGTAGAACTGTTAGAAGAAGCGGCTATATCGTATAAACAATATACACATGAACCAATATTAGATTATGAAACAGATAGAAAAATTAGAGAAAGGTTTAAATTAGAAGGTGTACCCAGTAAAAGTTTATTTTTAAAAGATAAATCAAATAACTATTACATATTTGTAACTGTTGAAGGAGAAAAATTAGATTCAAAACTTATGAAAGAGTTGGTTGGAAAAAGGATTTCTATTTGTTCAGCCGAGGAGTTAATAGAAAAAACTTCTTGTGTTCCAGGATGTGTATCTCCATTTGGCTATTCAAATGAAATCACACTTATTATAGATCAAAAAATTTATAACTATAATAAATTTTTGTTATCTCCCGGTATACCTGAGATAACAATTGAAATACCTACAAAAAGTATAAATGAAATTTTAAATATTGTTGAGAATGATATTTTACTATATGAGAAAAAATCATAAATATATTAGGGGGGATTTTAATAATGCCAACTACAAAAATGTATTTATACAATCAAAAGAGAATAATTGAAGAACAAAATAAAGGGATTTTAGATGAGTGGAAAACTGTATCTTTCAATAATTTTCACGATAGCATTTTAGATCAATCTAAACCATTTCCGTGTTATTTTGCAGTGGATTCTGAGAAACATGGTTGGTCTAGATATATATTTTCCGAATCGGCTTATGATGAAAATGAATTGTTCAAACTAAGAGATGGGATTTATGAATATATTAAAACATATCAACAAATTGCAAAGAGAACTACTTTAGTAATATTTTTTAAACCCTCTAATAAACAATTACTGGCTGAAGAATACAAAAAACAATTTTGGAATGTATTACAATTTTTAATGAGAAATGATCCGGAGCCATGGAATGCAGAAATTCCAATAGATCCTTATAACGCTAAATGGGAATTTTGTTTTGGTGGTGAACCTATATTTGTCGTTTGTAGGGCTCCAATATATTCTGAAAGAAAAAGTAGATATACAGGAACCGGCCTTGAAATTACGTTACAACCTCGAGGTACTCTGGATGATATTACAGGTGATACAAAACAAGGGAAACAAGTGCGGAAAGTGATTAGAAAACGTTTGTTAGCATATGATGATATTCCAATGCATCCAGATATAGGGGATTACGGAATAAAAGAAACCTTTGAATGGAAACAATATATGTTACCAGAAACAAATGAAGAAAGTGTAATGAGATGTCCTATTACGGGGTTGAAGAAAAATGATTAGCATGATATTCAGTTATATATTATTAGGGATTTCATTGTCTGCACCAGTCGGTCCGATTAATGTTGCTCAAATAAATAAAGGAATAAAAAATGGTTTTTTGAGTGCATGGTTAGTAGGAGTCGGGGCAATGTCAGCAGATGTTGTAATGATGTTTTTAATTTACTTTGGTATTTCGACTTATTTAACAACTCCAGTTGCTCAACTTTGCATTTGGATTTTTGGTTTTGTAACGATGATTTATTTGGGTTATGAAAGTATGAAAGAAGCTACTAAACAAGTTCAATATATTTCATCAGGTGAAAAAGAACATCCTTTAAAATCTTTTCTATCGGGGTTTGCTATCGCAATTTCTAATCCATTAAATATTATTTTTTGGATAGGGATATATGGATCAGTTCTAACTAGTGCTATGAATACTATTGGAAAAGAACAAGCTTTATGGTATAGTGCAGCCATTTTTGCTGGGATTATGCTTTGGGATATATTTATGGCTACATCTATTCATTTTGGTAGAAGATTTATTAATCATACAGTAATGAAATGGATTTCTATAGTAGCAGGCATTGTTTTAATTCTGTTTGGAATATATTTTGGCTACGAGGCAGTAAAAGGAACTGCTCAACTATTGTGAACTTTTTGATGACTAGAGAGAATAGTGATTTATTAGAAATTTATTTATCGCGAATCTTTTGGTTTTTGAATTTGTTAATCGATGGGTATAGGTTAATTCCTTATAGTAAAAGACTTATAGAATCATTCTATAAGTCTTTTTATTGCGGTATAGAAAAATATATAGGTACATTCTCTTCTCACAAAGAGAAATAAAATTCTTAACAAGAGCGATAAAATAAATATATAAGCAGTAAAGCAAATTTCAATCAAAGTAGCTTGTTTGCATTTCAAAAATCTAGAATATTTTTAATTGCTATGAATGACTTTCACACTTTTTGCAGGCACCCCTGCAACGACGGTGTTTGCAGGTACATCTTTTGTAACAACTGAACCTGCAGCAACAATTGAATTGTTCCCAATTGTAACACCAGGAAGTATTGTTGCGCTAGAACCAATCCATACATTTTCACCAATTATAACAGGGGAAGCGTATGTCGTATTTCTTGTTTCTAAAGTTAGCCCGTGATTAAGTGTGGCAATTGTAACATTCATACCGATCATACAATTGTCTCCTATATGAATTCCGCCTCTATCTTGAAAGGAACATCCAGTGTTAAAAAATACGTTTTTTCCAATTGTAATATTTTTACCGAAGTCTGTATGAAACGGTGGAAAACACATAAAAGATGGATCAATGTTGTTATCTGTTAATTCACTAAATATCGCTACAATCTCTTCTTTAGAATGATAAGATGTATTTAATTTCATTGTTATCTTCTGGGCTTCATAGCTACATTGAACTAGTAGATCATGTAATTCTTTATCCTCGCCTGAAATAGGCTTGCCGGCCTTACAAAAATTTATAAAATCTTTCATATTCATTGTTATACTCCCCTCTAAAACGCTAATCTTTTCAATACAATCATAAAATGATACGATTCCAATATCAAATACCTATATTAAATACATTCATATGCTTATTAGCTATATGTAAAAGGAGACTATCGTGGAAATTCGAGTTTTACGCTATTTTATTGCTGTAGCAAATGAAGAAAGTATTTCAGCAGCTGCAAAACAATTACATTTGTCACAGCCAACATTATCAAGGCAACTGAAAGATTTAGAAATGGAATTAGAAACAGATTTATTTATAAGAGGAAATAGGAAAATCTCATTAACAGAAGAGGGGAAATACTTATTTAAAAAGGCGAAGGAGATTGTTGATTTAGCAGATAAAACGGAAGCGAACTTAAAAGATTCAAAAGAAATGATAAGCGGGGAAGTTTACATTGGTGCCGGTGAAACTGAAGCGATGCATCTTATTGCGAAAACATTAAAAGTATTAATAAAAGACTATCCAAATATTCGATTTCATTTGTACAGCGGAAATGCTGATGACATTAAGAGTAAATTAGATAGTGGATTATTAGATTTTGGTGTCGTTATAGAGCCAACTGATAAACAAAAATATGAATATGCACAATTGCCAGCTAAAGACACTTGGGGTGTATTAATGTGTAAAGATAGTCCTTTATCGGATAAACAAGTTATTAGCCCAGTGGATTTAATAGATAAACCATTATTCATTTCACGACAATCTACTGTTAGTAATGAATTAACAGGATGGTTTGGAGAAAGTATAGATAATTTAAACATCGTCGCAACCTATAATTTGCTTTATAATGCAGCACTTATGGTTGAAGAAGGTATTGGATATGCATTATGTATAGATAAGATAATTAACACGTCAGGAAATAGTAAACTTTGTTTTAAACCATTACAACCTAAATTAGAAGCGAACTTAAATATTATTTGGAAAAAGAATCAAGTTTTTTCAAATGCAGCCCATGCCTTTACAAATCAGCTCCGAAATAGTATGAACTAATCATAATTTGAAATGCAAAGTAAAAAACGTGCCATCTTATTAAGGTGACACGTTTTTTACTTTACGAAATAGTTGTTATTCTTTCGAAGATTTAAGTAAAACAACTGCACAGAAATGTTTATGTTCAAAAGGAGAAGTAGTGAACAATAAAAACGATTATTATTCTGAAAATTGTTATTTATATGATTATTAAATATAATAGGGGTATGTATTGCGGGGCTTGAATAGAAAATAGTTTAGTTGATTAATTATTTTCAAATGTAACTAATATAGCATTGGAGTTGAATACAGTGGAACAAAAGTATTTCAGGTGGAGTAACAAGCAATTAAGAGAACATGTTGAAGTAATAGATGGTAAAAGAAGTCCGCATATTTTATTTAAGAATGCAACTTATTTAAATTCCTATATGCGCGAGTGGATGCAAGCAAATATTTGGATCTATGATGATCGCATTATTTATGTAGGAGAAAAACTGCCAGCGCAACTACATAAATGTGAAGTCATTGATTGTGATGGAAAGTATATAGTTCCAAGTTACATAGAACCGCATGCACATCCATATCAATTATATAATCCAGAAACGTTAGCAAATTATGCGATGCAGTTTGGGACGACGACTTTTATTAATGATAATTTAACTTTATTTTTCACATTACAACGTGAAGAAGCATTTCGTTTATTAGATGAATTTGAAAAGATTCCAGCAAGTATGTATTGGTGGTGTCGTTTTGATGGACAAACTGAATTGCAAAACGGGGAATCTTTATTTAATCGTGAAGACATAATAGAGTGGCTTAAGCATAAAGCAGTTCTTCAAGGTGGCGAGCTAACAGCGTGGCCAAAGTTATTACATGGCGATGATGAAATGTTACATTGGTTGCAGGAAACGAAACGATTACATAAAAAAGTGGAAGGACATTTTCCAGGAGCATCTGAAACGACTTTAGCGAAGTTAAAACTGTTAGGTACAGATTGTGATCATGAAGCGATGACAGGGCAGGAAGCTTTCACTCGTCTTATGCAAGGTTACACGGTTTCCCTAAGAAATTCTTCAATACGCCCAGATTTAGAAGTGTTACTGAAAGAATTGTTGGAACTAGGAGTAAAGCAGTTTGATAGATTTATTCTTACTACAGACGGCTCACATCCTTCGTTTTATGAAAATGGAATGACAAACGTAATGATAGCTACCGCGATAAAACAAGGAGTGCCAATAATAGATGCTTATCATATGGCAAGTTATAATATCGCTCGTTATTACAATATGGAACATGTACATGGATCGATTGCGACAGGTAGAATAGCTAATATTAATATTTTGGAAAGTAAAGAAAATCCGGTTCCAATAAGTGTAATTGTAAAAGGAAAATGGGTGAAGCGTGACGGAATAAACAATAATGAATCAGTACGAATAGAATGGAGTCAATTCAAAGTAACTCCATTATTATTAAACTGGTCTATAGAAAAAGAGGATATGATTTTTTCTCAAAAAGTGGGTATACAATTATTAAATAACGTTATAACTAAACCATACACGACTGAAATTGATTTAAACCGTGATGAACTTTCTCTAGATCATGATGAGTGTTTTCTTATGATGATTGCTCGTGATGGTACTTGGCGAGTGAATACAGTTGTAAAGGGGTTTGCGAAAGAACTAGGTGGTCTTGCTAGCTCTTATTCTGGTACCGGTGACATCATTCTTATTGGAAAGAATAAAGAAGATATGCTTACAGCTTTTCATAGAGTGAAAGAGATTGGGGGAGGAATGGTAATAGCTGAAAAGAATGAAGTATTACACGAAATCGCATTACCATTACTCGGGATTATGTCTAATTTGAAAATGAATAAATTAATACAGGAAGAGAAACAGATGGTGAAACTACTCCAAGAGCGTGGTTACGCGTATGACGATCCGGCATTTACCATTTTGTTCTTTTCTGCGACGCACTTACCTTTTATACGGGTAACTCCTATAGGATTATATGATGTGAAAAATAGTAAGGTAATGGCTTCACCGGTGAATTTGATAAAACAATGTTAATATGAAAGGCTCTATAAAAGTCCAATTTATAGGGCCTTTCACATTGTTAGCATAAGAATATTGTGAGCCTCAAATAATATAGTATCTAAATTACTTGAGGTGAAACGTAAGTATGAAAAAAATATTGTATATATTAAGTGTATTTATATTAAGTGTATCTATTCAACAAGTTGTACATTCTCAAACGGATGCACCAGAGCTATCTTCTGATTGTCTTGAAAAAAGGGAAATTCGAGATGAAAAGTATGTGAAGAATATAATACAAGACATTAAATCCACATTTAATTTAAATATGGATGAACATAGTTTTTGGGAAGTAAGTAAAAGAGATCTAGAGGCTGCCCATTTGATGTATGGTGGAAAGGAAAATGATTCTTATTATAATTCGCTAACTAAAATTTATGATAGTGGTGGATTTAGCGAGCAACCCAGCTTATTTGTGAGGGCGCAAGAAGCATTTTTACTTTATAAAGAAAAAGATAATATTAATGTAATGAAACGCCTTAAACTAGACGTTGAAAAAGGGGAATGGCTCGTTATAAAAACGAAAAAGAAGAAAGGGAAAAAAGTGGAATTCAAGCCGTTGCAATGTGAAAAAGATTATTTGAAAAAGAGAAATGAGTACCATAATGTAAAATGAAGCGGTAGAAATTACTAGTAATTTCACCATAAAAAAAACGTCATTTTTTATTTTTAAAATGACGTTTTTTTATATACTTAAAGCTTTTGCATTGCACTTTCAATCTTCTTTACCAAATCAGCAGACACTTTATGAAAATATCCTAAAATGACCTTTCTAATATCATCAGAGATAACTTTCAAATCACTAGCTAAGTTTTTAGCAAGATGTTCTTTTTCAATCGGTTTTAACTTCGTATAAAATTCAGTAGGCTGCGTAAAGTCATCCTGTTTCGTAATAGAAGTTCTTTCAAGTTTACCTTCAACGTATCTTCCGTCACCGCTCGTTATTTGATTAGCAGGCGTCCAATTTTGCTGTTTGTTAATTGCCAATTTGCGAAATTCGGAACCAATTCTTCTTCTTTGAGAATCACTGTAAATGTTAGCACGCCCTTGCAGCATTTTATCATCTGATAGTTCTGCACCGTCTAGTAAATTAGAAGGGGAGAAGGCGACTTTTTCTACTTGCTCCATATAATTTTCAGGATTTTTATTTAATACCATTTTGCCTACTGGTATAAGAGGATACTTCTTTTCATCCCATACTTTTGTATCATCTAAAGGGTCATAAGAAAGATGTGCTTCATCTTTCGGATCCATGAGCTGGACATATAAACCGTATTCTACTGGTTTACCATTTGCAATTGCATCATATAAATCTTTCCCGCTATAATCAGGGTTTTCAGCAGCCAGTTTATTCGCTTCCTCACTAGTAATGTATTGAACACCTTCAAAGGGGTACCAATAATACTTTACATACTTTCGATGACCTTCTGCATTTCTCCATACATATGTATTAACACTATGTCCTGGGATGTGGCGAAGACTTTTGGCCGTACCAGCATCAGAATATAAATGGACAACGAAATGAATGGATTCAGGCGCTCTAGCGACAAAGCTCCAAAATCTATTAGGATCTATTAAGTTATTTATAGGTGAAGGTAACAACGCTTGAATCGTTTCAGGGAAACGAATCGGATCACGAACGGAAAAGACAGGGATGTGATTACATAAAAGATCGAAAATGCCTTCTTCTGTATAAAACTTTGTAGAAAAACCGCGTACATTTCTAGAAGTGTCAGGTGTTCCTTTCGTACTAACGGCTAATGAAAATCGCACCATAACAGGAACTCTCGCATTAGAATTTTGTAAAAAACGTAGTTTAGTATGTTCAGACATTGGATAGATCGTTTGAAAATAACCGAACGCACCAAATCCTTTTACATGAACAGGTCTTTCTAAAATTTTTTCGTGAATAAATTCTTGTAGCGTCTCGTGAAGTACACTATCTTGCTTTAGAACAGGTCCACGTGAACCAACTGTTTGTGAGTGAAGTATAGCTTGTTCATTACGTTCTCTATTTTCATTAAAGTCATTCCCTAGTAAAGATTGCCTCTGTTTATCATAGTTTTCATTCATCGTTATTGCCTCCAAATCTTTTTTGTCCATTGTTACTAAATATGATTTTATAGCCTTGATTATGTATGACAAGCACAGTCCAAAATGGTAACAGACCGCTAGATGAAAAAAATGCACATGTAGTGGACCTGTTGAAATAGAAGAAATTATGGAAAAATGAATATCGGGAAGAAAATTACTATGAAAATTTCAATCTAAAAAATGAATTTATACATGACTTTATAGAGAATGAACATAAATAAACAGGGAAAATAACTAGGAGGAATTTAAAATGTCGGATTGGTTTCAATTAGATAAAGAATATATGATGTCTACGTATTGTCGTACGAAGGTTGCGATAGAAAGAGGAGAAGGTTGCAAACTATACGATGTGGATGGTAAAGAATATGTAGATTTATTTTCTGGTGTCGGAGTGAATGTATTAGGATACAATCACCCGAAAATCGTGCAAATGACAATGGAACAAGTTACGAAATCGTTGCATCTTCCATTTCATTTTTTAAATCCAGTTGCGATTGAGTATGCAAAGAAATTAGTTGACTGCTCTTTAAAAAACGGAAAGGTCTTTTTTACAAACTCTGGTACGGAAGCGACAGAAACGACATTAAAATTAATTGATAAATATAGAACTAATACGGGAGAGGAACGTGAAGGAATCGTAGTGCTGAAGAATAGTTTCCATGGGCGTACGTTAGGAGCACTTCATTTTACGAGACAAGAAAGCGTATATCAAAATTTCCCTAAAACATCGATTCCGGTATATGAAGTAGAGCGTGAGAATATAGAGCAATTAGAAGAAACAATCGTTAAAGAAAATCCAATTGCGATTATGCTAGAGCCTGTATTAGGAAGCGGGGGGATATACCCTTTATCAAGTGAATATTTAAATGGTGTTCAAAACTTATGTGATAAATATAATGTCATTCTTATCGTTGATGAAGTTCAAAGTGGTATGGGGAGAACTGGTAAACTATTTGCTTATCAAAATTTCAATATTACTCCGGATATTATTCAAATTGGTAAGGGAGCAGGAGGCGGGATACCGCTTGGCGGAATTATTGTAGGTGAAAAGTTATGTGATGTATTTGCACCAGGAGATCACGGCACAACGTTTGCTCATTCTTCAATGGGAACCGCTTTAGGGTTAACGGTATTAAACACATTGATTGACGATGGTTTAATGCAAGAAGCGTATGAAACGTCACACTATCTAAATGATAAATTGCAAGAAATTCAGAAAGAAAATTCTTATTATATTCAGGAAGTACGCCATGCTGGTATGATGTTTGGAATTAGTTTGAATGATACGAATGAAAATGTAAAGAAATTACAGGTGGAGCTAATGGAGAAAGGGATGTTAGTTGATGTTACACAAGGGAACATCATCCGTTTACTTCCTCCATATATAATTAAAAAAGAAGAAATTGATGCATTTATTACTCAATTTATTTCTTGTATGGATAAAGTTGCTGCTGTAGTAAGTGCTTAAAAGTTAAAAGCTAAATTTTATATAAAGTGCACTCTAATTGTTAAAAATAGTTTTACAATTGGGGTGCATTTTTTATAGTTGAATTTTGTAAAATACAGTTGTTGGTAAATGATAACGAAAAAAATAGAAGGAATTTCATTATATTTGATACATGATTGAATGATATTTTACTGTTGAAGAAAAGAGAAAGTAAATATAAAGATAGTAGATAAAACGAGTGGTACTAACAACGAGTGATAGAACGTTTTGAAAATAATAGCATACGAATATATAAATAATAAGAATGAGGTGATATATTGGAAAATAATGATATTCAATTTACTTCTTTACAAATGAGAACGGATAAATATGGTTGGGCTAGTATTCAATATGCAAATAAAAAGCAAGCCATCTTATATACTCGAAACGGAGGAGTAGAATGGGATGTTGTTAATCCTCTAAAATCAATTGTATTATTTGCATATCCAATAAACGCTCGAAGCTCTTGGGCATATGGTTTAACAAAAACGAATGACGATCTATTGCCAGCTATATTTTATACAGTTAATAGAGGGGAAAGATGGAGTGAGTTTATTTTACCGGTTGAAGAAGAATGGGAGAAATCGACTGATGTTCAAGTGCAATTGCATGCTACGAATATGGATAGTATATGGATTGTATTATCTAGAAAGCTTGCATCAAATAAATTTGAACATAATTTATACTATTTGAAAACGAAAGCGAAAGCTTGGAAAGTAATAAAAAATATAAGTATTAGTGATAGTATTTCAGGGATAACATTTATTAACGATTTAGTCGGATTTATTTCATTACAAACACATTATGAAACATCAACGGTATTTAAAACAATAAATGGTGGGGAAAGTTGGCAAGCTATAAAAGATATTCCAAGTCTTGAAGGAATTAATAATGGGACTGCTATGGCTTATAAAGCAATTTATAAAAATAACCTATTAGTAATACCAACTAAAATGAATGATGATAAATTTTTAATGAATTACTCATTTGATAAGGGGAATTCGTGGCATATTTCAAATAAAACAATAAATACTAGTAAAGTGGCTGTTTCGTTTTTTAGTTCCTATTATGGCTGGGTTATAAATAGTGAAAATGGAAGTGTATATCAAATAATAAAAAAAGGATCAAAATGGATAAAAGTATCAAGTAATCCATTGTTAAAAAATGTATTTTGTTTGCATTTTTTTAATCGGCGTAAAGGTTGGGCGTGTAATAAAAAAGAAATATTTACTACAACAGATCGCGGTATAACATGGAAAAAGGTATTATATAAAATTAATAATATTGATAAATTTATTTAAAAGAGTCCTAAAGAAATTAGGGCTTTTTTGTTTTTAAATGGTGAGAGTTGTAACAAACAATGATAAGAGGAAGGAGGTAAATGCAGAACTTATATTTTCAAAAATAGACGGTTGTTTTTACACAGTATAATTCACTTTTGAATATGTTAATAAAGTAGCAAATTCATAGGAAATGGTAATACTTAATATTTTATCCCGCTTTAATGGGCAGTAAGACCCCCACCTCAAAATTCAGCGAAAGTAAAGAAGTTAGGAGGGGGTCGGGCTGCCCATAAAAGTCCGATTGGTGAGGGCTAATAATCAGTGGGGGATGAAGAAAACCCCCACTGATTAAAGTTTCACTTTATGTCACATGATGTGTAAAGGGGGCGCGTAATGAAATCGTTAACGGTTATTATTTTGTATAGTGAAAGAGAGCAAATATTAGAAGAGTCAATTCAATCTATATGGAAGCTAAATCCTCTTGAAATTATAATTTTCGTTCCTAACGATAGAAGTAATTTGTATGAAATAGCAAAGAAACATAAATGTCATATTGTTTTGATGGATAAATATAGTACGTATTATGATGGATATGAAGCTTCTGTAAAGGCAGCTAAAGGAGATGTATTATTATTTGTAGATAGTAATTTTTTATTATCTTCAAATGAAATGAAGAATTTTATTGAGCCAGTTGTTACAAATCAGGCTGATGTAGCATTAAACAAGATAGATAAATTTATAGAAGTTGGTAAATGTCCAAATACGGATATTGTTTGGAGAAAAATGTTAAATGAAATTTTAAGTCGACCAGATTTAAAAAGCAATTCAATACTTTCATTACCATATGCACTTACGAAAGAAGTAGTGGTAAATATCGGCTTTGATTATATAAAAGATATCGTTCTAGCTCATATGAACATAGTTAATCAAGGCTGGCGCATTAACGATCAATATGCAATAAAAACGTTATCTAGAGATGAAACGTTAGAAGAGGAAGGTTATTTAGTTAAAAAAGAATTGTCAGAAAATGAAAAGGAGAAAGTGGGAAAATATTTAATCGGTATTTCTAAATGGATAGAGAAAAAGGGAAAAAGAGTAGGGTTTACTGATGCAGGAAAAAGAAGAGATATTATTCAAAAGTTAGGTGAATGCAAGCGATATCCTTCTTATCATCGAGGATGGGGTATGAATTCATCAATTTATGACGGGAAGCAACTTTCTGTCATTATACCAGTGCAAAATGAAGAAGAAACTATAGAACAAGTAATACTTGAGGCAAGAAAAATAGAACCGCTAGAAATAATTGTCGTTGTAAATGGTTCGACAGATCAAACGGCCAATATCGCTAAAAGACTTGGTGCTACTATTATTAAATATAACGAACGGCTTGGTCATAATGTTGGACGTGCTATTGGAGCGTTTGAAGCTACAGGAGATATTCTCTTATTTATTGATGGTGATTTTAGTGTTTCAGGAAGTAATTTGCATCACTTTACAAAAGCAGTTTCAGCTGGCGTAGACATAGCATTAAATGATTTGAATCCGATGTTACATCCTCCGTTTTATGTTGTAGACATCGTAAAGTATATGCTTAATTTAGCATATAATCGTCCAGAATTAAGTAATGGCTCATTAGTAGCAATTCCACATGCTATGAGTAGATCATGTTTAGATGCAATAGGCTGGGAAAGCTTACTATGCCCTAGTCTTGCACAAGTAAAAGCTATATTACAAGGGTGTAGAGTAGAATGTGTACATTACGTTGATGTTGTAAAACCGAATAGAATTCGTTTAATGGAGAATGTAAGTCATAATGGACATCCTCCAGCGGTATTAAGAATAATTGGTGATCACGTTGAAGCTCTCTCTTACTTAATAGAAAATCTTGAAATAGATGGAAAGGGTGATTAAACTGTTAGACCAGTACAAAAAAATTAACATTTCATATGAAGAATTATGGCAAATGGATTTTCAAACTACAGAACCATTTATACTCAAGGTTGATTGGGGCAAAGTAACGTATGAATTTTTAATTCGTATTAAGCCGGGTGCTTCTAACACTATTGTTTTTGGATCTGGAGCAGGTGGATTTCAAGAACAGCCAATTGGTCCACCTATTTTTCATAGACATTCTTGGATGGAAGAGTTTGAAGATACTGTTATATATTATAATGATCCTACATTATATCTTGGAAAATTATCTTTAGGTTGGGGACAAGGGGAGTTAGATAGATTTTACTTACAAGATATAGCAAATATTTTAGAAATATTATTTACAAAGTTAAAAGTTGATACGAAAAATGTGTTGTTTTATGGCAGTTCCGGGGGAGGATTTATGTCTTTAATTTTAGCTGGATTTGTTAAAGGTTCCACAGCTTTAATTAATAATCCTCAAACAAATTTATTAAAATGGATACCTGTACCAATAAATCTAGTTTTTGATTTGTCTTATCCAGGTTTATCAAGAGAAGAAGTTGAGGAGAAATTTGGCGAAAGAATTAATGTTGTGAAATTTTTTAATCACATTAAATATGTACCGAATATTTATTTTTTGCAAAATTTCGCGTGTGAATTTGATGTGCAAAATCATTTAATACCATTCATTTCTGAATTAGAACAACTGGATAAAGATACAGAAGTAAATCAAATTGTAATAGACTTATATTTCGATAAAAAAGCAGGGCATGCAGCGGTAGGTAAGAGTGAAACAATTGAATATATAAAAAAAGTAAAGCCTAATCAGACTGTAAAAAAAGAACAAAAAGAAGTGGCACTGTCAGTCGTTATAGTTTTAGGAGAAGAAAAATCAAAATTGAATCAAATTTTAAACAAAGTGCACCATATAAAACCATTAGAAATTATCATTGTGGCTGATGATAGAATGAGTGCGATACAATCTATACCTACATTTGTTGAAAGTAACGTTGTTGTTATTGAAGAGAAAAATAAATGGAAAGCACCAGTTCATGGGGCGAAAATCGCTAATGGAGATGTAATTTTATTTTTAAATGGAGAAGATGTTATTTTTTCGGTAGAATTAGAACGATTTATAGAACCACTACTAAAAAAGGAACAGGATGTAATCTTGAATAACATAGACTCTGTATGTTTTGAAAAGATGAGAGTAGAATGGCCAAGCATTGCTATGGTGTATAGAAAAATAGTAAACGATGTATTGGGGCGTATGGATTTAAAATATGATTCGATGTTATCTATGCCATATGCTATTACTAAAAAAGCAATTGAAGACATTGGATATGATATCTTGCAGAACCCTATTCTGTCCCAAGTAACTCTTATTGAGAAAGGGTGGCGACTACAATCCTCTTCAGCCATCACTAACACCTCCTTGAATAATATACCCGCAAACAAAACCTCTTTCTATAAAAATGAATTAACTAAATTAGAAGTATGTGAGATTAAAGAGAATGTAAAAGCTTTGGAAAGTTGGTTACAACGAAAAGATGATAGAGGTAACTATACAGATGGAGGAAGAAAAAGAGAAATTATAGAGCAGCTAAAAAAACAAAAGAATTATTCGCGTTTCCATAAAGGGTGGGGTATGAATTCATCAATTTATAATGGAAAACAGTTATCAATTATTATACCGGCACAAAATGAAGAAGCGACGATTAAAGAAGTTATTCTTGAGGCAAGAAAAGTTGAACCGAAAGAAATAATTGTTGTCATTAATGGGTCAACAGATCAGACAGAAGTAATCGCTAAGCAATTAGGAGCAACCGTAATTGTTTATGAAGAAACATTAGGGCATGATGTAGGACGGGCAATTGGTGCACAAGAAGCCACAGGGGATATACTTCTCTTTATTGATGCTGATTTTGCTATTCCAGCAAAAGACCTTCATCCGTTAACGCAAGCTGTTGCGGATGGTGTTGATATGGTTTTAAATGATTTAAATTTAAATCTTAGATTTCCTCTATATATTGTAAGTTTATATAAATATATGTTGAATATTGCTTGTAACCGTAAAGATTTAGGGGTAGGATCTACAATTGCTGTTCCCCATGCTATTAGTAGAAAATGTTTAGAGGGAATCGGGTGGGACACTCTTCACACAGCGTGTGTTGCACAAGTAAAGGCAATATTAGAAGGGTATAAAGTCGAATGTGTCCATTTTGTAGATGTAATGAAACCAAATCGTATTCGTCCAAATGAACACTTTGCAAAAGTAGGACATCCACCAGCTGTATTGAGAATTACCGGCGATCATGTAGAAGGGCTTTCTTATTTACTGAAGAATAGGGATTTTAAAGATTTATTTTAATTTGGAAGCTACTTTACTAATAAGGGTGAAATAGCAACGGATAGAGTGTAAGTTGAATATTGGAATGAAAACAAAATTTTAAAAAAGTTACTCTTTTGGTTCAGGTGTAAGTGAAAACTTCTTCAAATACATGAAGAGGTTTTTACTTTTTTTATTTCAATTTATTTTAAGTATATAAAGTAAAGAGTAAATAAAGCAGTAACGAAATTAACTTAATATTAGATGCAAGAAAGGAGAGAATACCTTTTCTTACATCAATAAAAGGTGTTTTAATATGTATTTAGAAATTAAGGTCTATCCAAATGTTGGGGAAGAAATATCTCTAAGGTGCAATTATGAATTTTCATCTGATTTTAATGTAATACCATTTACCGCATGTATTTCTATTTCAGTAAAAGATGATCTGAATTTATAAATTAATTTATCTAGTTTAATAATAAATTAAATATATATAAAACTGATAAGAAAATAGCAGCTAATTTATAAAATTTAGTAGGAGAGTCGTGTCTAAATTCGATAAACTGCATATATTGTTAAAAGAAAGGAGGGAGAGTTATGGCATGTACTACGAATAATGTTTGTTTAGATGTGTGTCTTAAAATTACAATTACCCCTGGTAGTGGAATTGATGCAGAAGTGGATTGTGGGGGCACATGTGGGACAAGTCCTACAATTGTAATTAGTCCTAGTGGATCAATTGTTATTACTTTACCATTAGTTGCATGTTTCTCAATTGCACTAAAAGATGATTTAAGTGTTGAATCTTCATTAACAAGCCTCTCTTTTCAAACTTCTTAAGAAAGATACAGAAATGAAAAGCCTGCCTTCTACTTTTCTTTTGAGCTGATGTAAAAATAAAAAAGATGGTTACAAACCATCTTTTTTATTCTGTCATATGTTAAAAATGAGATAATATATTATTTAGTAGGCAGGATGTATAATTAAAAGTACTCTTTTTGTTCGATGAGGTAAGAAATTGCTTCTATATGATCACCAATGATTTGTTGTGTTGCTAATGAAAGGCAACCTTCCTCAGAGAAGTGTTTTTCAGGTCGAACACGATTCATTTTATCGACGTCGACAGAATGGACATTTTGCACATGAAAGCCTGCTAAAATTGTTTTAACTTGACTTAAGGTTGGTGAAAGAAGTGAATCAAACCCAATTGTATGAATGCATTTTCGACTAAAAGCATGAGGGATAGCAATTGTGGATCCCATACCTAAATCTTTCCGATTACACGCTAAGTTGATAGCATATTTACATGCAGTGACGATAGAATACGGTAGACGATACATATAGTAGTACTCTAGTTTATTTAAAGCTAAGTCCGTGCCGTTTTGAATAGATTGTACAAACGGTAATAAATCATAACTAGAAATTAAGAAATCACCATCTATAAATAATAGTATGTCACCTTTTGCAAAAAAGGCACCAACAGCACGTCCCGTATCATTTCCAAGCGCTTCTTCGTAATTTATAACTGTTGCACCGCAACCCTTCGCCAATTCTTCTGTTTTATCTGTTGATCCATTAACAATAACGATAATTTCAAAAGGTTTTAATTTCTGTACCTCAAAAATGACAGATTCTATCGTTTTTTCTTCATTTTGAACAGGGATGATAACTGATAATTGTTTATCTCCATAAGTATTCGAATAAAACTCTTTACCTGTACTTATTTTTGGGATGTATTTTTGTTCCCCGTTTTGAAGTCCTAAAATAATATCACGCTTTCGTTTATTATCGGTATAGTTTCCTCTTAGATTTTGCATTTTACTTATCCAATTTGCAATGGCTTCAAGATGATAATAAATGAGTTGAGTTGAAGGAAAAGAGGGGAATTGAGGGATAGAAATGTTGAATTGATCGCAAATACGAAATTTATGTTCAATAATTTTCATTTGTGCCAATATTGGATTTGATAAACTATCTGGAGTAATTACCCCAAGCAATTCTTTTGTCATTGCATAGGGAGGAAATAATAAGGAGTTAACATGTAAATCTGGACGATGAAAAAAATGATTTGTAACTTGTTGCCAAATCATTGCTATATTTGGCTGTTGTTTTTGATAAAAAAATTCATCTAAATTATTTAATACGACGTCAGCCAATCCATTTCGTAATGGTTGAAGAAATAGTATAAGTGAGGAGGGTTCAATAATGTAATTTTCATCTAAAAATAAGAGGTACTCCCCCTTTGCTTTTTTTGCGCCAATTACATAAAGATTAGTAGGTTCTATCGGTTCTTCTAGTGTAAGAATTTCATAATTGTAGGAATCTGCACTCTCAATTGAATCCTGAGTATATCCGTTAATAGTAAGGATAATTTCTAAAGGCTGTAGTTGTTTACATGCTTCCAAAATTTTAGGTAAATTTTTTGTTTTATGTTGTATGGGGATAATAATAGAAATTGAATGTTTACACATAAGCAGTCTCCTTTTTAATCAGAGGTAGTTGTTAATAAGATTAGATAAAATAGGAGATATATTTTCTTTTTGGTATAAGCATAACAATCATTTAGTTTTATCAGACTCACAATTTTCTTTACTTGTATTAGAACCTTTATTTATTCCAGAAGCGAGTAAATTATTGAGAACGCTAAGGTCTAATTGCAAAGGGATGGAGTTTTCGGGGGAAGTTTTCTCATTTTCTTTTTTTGTAGTTAATATAGTCTTTATATTTTTAATTTCTTTATATTGTTTTAAGATAATGAAAAATCCAGAAATAATTAAGAGAAAAGAAACAGTAGCAACTACAAGTATTATTTCCAACATAAAATAGCCTCCTTTAAAACTATAATAATATTATAGTTGAATGTAATAAAACAGAAGTCGAGCCAATGAGTTCACTTTTTAAATATATGCAAATCTTAAGTAAAAGTTACTGGTTTCTAAGTTATAGGAAACAATTATAGGAACGTTATACATATAAATAAATGAAAGGTTCATTTGTAGTGTAAAGGTATATATTATATAGCCTAAACTTCATTTTATGAAAAGTTAAATAGGGTGTAAATTTATACAAAAAGAGCATTTAATTGGACAAATAATTAATTATGTGAAATAATAATAACAGAAAAGGAGACGTTGCTTTTCCTTAAGTGCTTCGAATTAATTTTATTCAATAAGAGAAGGTGTGCTTAAAGAAGTTAAATTAAAAAAGGAGCTGTTTTATTATATGCAACAAAATAATGATTTAAATTTTGAACCTCAAGACGTTAATATTGTCAATCCTAAACAAGCCAGGAAAGCAGTAGTTGCTACTGGTATAGGGAATGCAATGGAGTGGTTTGACTTCGGATTATACGCGTATTTAGCGGTTATCTTAAGTCAATTATTCTTCTCAGGTGTTGATAATAGTGGATTGCAACTTGTACTTACATTCGGTACATTTGCAGCAGCCTTTCTCGTTCGACCAATCGGAGGTGTATTCTTTGGTAGAATAGGAGATAAGTACGGCCGAAAAATCGTGTTAAGTACTACTATTATTTTAATGGCACTTTCTACATTATTCATCGCATTACTACCAACCTATGAACAAATTGGTGTATGGGCACCAATACTACTTTTAGTTGCCCGAATGATTCAAGGCTTCTCTACAGGCGGCGAATATTCAGGTGCAATGGTTTATATCGCAGAATCTTCTCCAGATAAAAAGCGTGGTATACTCGGTAGTGGTCTTGAAATTGGAACACTCTCAGGTTACATTGCTGCATCGGTAATTGTTACCATTTTGACGTTATTGTTAACAGATGAACAAATGCTCAGCTGGGGCTGGCGTATTCCTTTCTTAGTAGCTGCACCAATTGGCTTGGTCGGTTTATATTTACGCCGTCATTTAGATGAATCTCCCATCTTTGAAGAGATGGAAAAAGCACAAGAGGAATCTGAAGACAATGAACAATTTTCATTTATGGATATTATGAAATATCACAAAAAAGACTTCTTATTAAGCACAGTAATTGTCGCCTTCTTTAATATTACGAATTATATGATTCTTTCGTATATTCCTTCTTATCTAACTCAAGTACTTAAAGTCGAAGAAACAACTGGCTTATTAATTATTTCTGTTACGATGGCACTTATGATTCCACTAGCACTATATTTCGGTAAATTAAGTGATAAAATTGGTAATAAACGCGTCGTGCAAATTGGTTTACTCGGTTTAACTATATTTGCAATCCCAGCATTTTTACTAATAGGTAACGGGCATATTGCAGCTATATTTGCAGGTATTTTCGTATTAGGATTCTTCCTAAGTGTATATGAAGGAACATTACCTTCATTATTACCATCACTCTTTTTCACCGATGTACGTTATCGAGCACTTTCGATCTCATTTAATATTTCTGTATCTATATTCGGTGGAACAACGCCGCTCGTATGTTCATACTTAGTTCATGCGACTGGTAACCCGCTAGCACCGGCATTTTATTTAGCGGGTGTAAGTATTATTGGATTAGTCGTATTTAGTGTATTATTCGTTACAACATCAGGACGTGCGCTAAAAGGTTCATATCCTACAGTAGAAACGAAAAAAGAAGCACACCAAATTGCGAAAGAAGACCCTGAAGAAACACTTTGGTGGCATGAAGAGTCGTTAGAAATTGAAGCAGGGAAGAATGCTTCAATTTAACAAGTAACGTAGAAGTATAAAAAGACTCCTATGAAAAAATAGGAGTCTTTTTGTTGTGTTATTTCTTTCTTTTTTTCAAACGCTTCTGATATGCATAGAGTTTTTGAATCTCTTCCTTAAATTCATGTAACAGTACGGTGTTTTCCTCATTTGAATAACGCACTGTATTATAAGCAACTATAACAATATGACTCTCAATATTTACATCTTCCCCACTATTTATTCGTCCTAACCATGCTTCAACAGTTTCTCCTCGTTTTCTATTTAAAGGAGGAGTTAACTTACTTTCAAGTTTGAAAATTTCTTTTCGAATTTCGTTATGTGGCGGTTTGTTTTGTTTCAAACGTTTTTGGCTCATACCTTCTTTATCAGTAATGATAGTAGATTCGAAGGCAGGCATATTTGGTAAACTGAATTGTTTTCGTTTTTTTATTATTTTCCAAACGACGTAAATAGCAATGGTTGTACAAACTATTATTGTAATGCTATTTATAAGTGTTGGATCAAAAGCACGATGTCCAAATTCATCTTTAATTTGAGGATCTTTTAAATTCCCTTTATTCGACCAAAAATCGTCAGTTTCTTTTGATTCAGCTGCCGAAAATAACGGATTAATGGCGTATCCAAATCCTAAAGCAACTACTTGTACGACATAAGAAAAAAGAAGCCGAATGTATGGGAAAATAGAAATAAGGAAAGCACTAATTATTCCAATTGTAATAAGAGAAGCGAAACGTAATAACTGTTGATTACGGTTTATCCCGGTTAACCAAAATGTAATCATAATGTGTAAAACTAAAAGTAATAGTTTCCACAAAGGTGGAAAGGGCGCATAAAATATGGCTGAAATACTAAACCATACAATACCACCTAATGACTTTTGAACTGGATATCCGGGTCCAACTACATGTACGATAAAGAAGAAAAGCGGTAACATAATTGTGCCAAACAGAGAGAAAGGGAGAAAGATAGAACAACCAATTATTTGAGTCATTAACAGTATGACAAAACCTGTTGTTTTTTTCTTCATTAGTTTATGGATAAGAAATACTCCAATATAGCCTGTTGCTAAAAATATAGCAATGCCGATGAGTTCATCTCTTTCCGTTAATAACGAAAGGAGGAGCAGCAGAATAAAGTCATTAACGTGATAAAGCCAAGTTTTCAAGCTTTTCCACCATCCCTTCGTTATTAATGAGAAACGTAGGCTGAGAGAGAAGAGGGAGTTCATTTCTCTGTAAACCAATGTATATCATTGTAGACGATCGTTCTCTTTTTCTCGTTACATAATGAAGAAATCCTTGTTTCGGAAGTAAAGTACTATCATCTGAAATACGCGCTAATTCCTCTAAAGATATTCCGTAATGTGTTTGCCCTTCGTTTAATGGTAAGTGCAGAGGACCACCTTCAGCTAATACACTAATAAATAGTTCAAACGGTATTTGATGCTGCGTTGCGTATTGACAAATGTATGTTGCAAATGAAATAAGGTCTTCTATATTATCTTTCCAACCAAACCCGCGATCAGCAGCTAATGAAAGACAAATCGTCCAACTATAATTTTTTACAGGTTCATATTGCTTCGCCTGTAATTCTTGCATTTTAGCAGATGCTTTCCAATGAATAGAACGGAAAGACTCACGTTCATATCGTTTAACACCGATAATAGATGTTTCATCATTGTAAAAAGAAAAATTCGTTCGATAAGATCCGGTTAAAAGTTGCTGTAGTTCTTGTAAGCCTGCTACTTCTTTAGGAGAAGGGTACACAATAATTTCAGTCCGTAATTTATCAACAATGGGCAAATGTACAGTTAAAAGATGAAAAGGATCTTTCAAGACACATTCGAACTGTTCAATTTGAAACACACCACGTTTCGTTGCGGTTAATGTTAAATCCCACTTTTGCGCCGAATGAGCAGGTTGTGAAAACGGGAAAGAGAATAGTGTTTTTGATATTTGTTCAATTCCTTGATCTTTTTGTGGTAGTAGTGACGGATTTAAATGAAAATAACAAACACCGTTAACGAGCGGTATATTTGCTCCATTTTTTAAATGAATAAAAAACTGCCCAGATTCATTAGGAAAAAGCCGAGTAGTTTGTTTCTCATTTACGACTTCAAATGTTTTCTCTATGTAAGCGACATATTTATAAATGAAAATAGCAAATAAATAATAGAAGAAAAAGAGAAACATAATGATTCGTTGTGGCATAAAAAATGTAAATAGTATAGCGCCTGGGACAGTTAGTTGAATAATATGGAGTTGGAAAAATAAAGGTACAGTTACAACACGCTGTCCATTCATGTTTGCTCAATCTCCACTGGTACGTCAACTTCTTTTAAAATCCTTTGCATAATTTCATTTTTTGTCGTACGTAATGCGCCTTCCATTGATAAGACGATGCGGTGATTCCAAACAGAAGGAACTAACAATTGTATATCTTCTGGCGTGCAATATTCTCTGTCACGTAAAAAGGCTAGTGCTTGAACTGCGCGTACTAAAGCTAATGTGGCACGCGGGCTTACACCATTAGCGATGTAATCATGATTTCTTGTAGCGTGAGCAAGTTTAATAATGTAATGTTCTAACGGTTCTGATACGAAAATTTCTTTTACTCGTTTCTGTGCTTCTAAAATATCATCTAAAGAAATAACAGATGTGACACTTTCTAGTGGTACATCGCTACGAAAACGTCGCATCATTTGTAGTTCATCTTCTGGAGATGGATAACCAATTGAAATTGTCATTAAAAAACGATCAAGCTGTGCATCTGGTAGAGGAAACGTTCCTTGTGATTCAATTGGATTTTGCGTCGCAATAACAAAGAACGGTTTCGGAAGAGGAGTAGATTGCTTTTCAAGCGTTACTTGTCGTTCTTCCATCGATTCTAATAAACTAGACTGTGTTCTAGGCATAGCGCGGTTAATTTCATCCGCAAGCAAAATATTGGTCATAACTGGTCCAAGTCTTAATTCGAATTCACTCGTTTTCGGATTGAAATATTCAATACCTGTTACATCACTCGGAAGTACATCAGGTGTAAATTGGACACGAGAAAAATTACCACCAATACTTTTAGAAAGTGTTTTCGCAAGTAACGTTTTCCCCGTACCAGGCACATCCTCAAGCAGTACATGTCCATCAGCAAGCAATGAAACGAGTAATAGATCAATAACATTTTCTTTACCTACAAAAACCAATCCTATGTTTTCTTTCAAATTATTTATCATATGTATCATTCCTTTCAAAATATAAACGGATATTTCTATATTTTAACAAATTATTCAGAAAATTGATATGATTTTTTAATTTAAATAAATAGATATTAAGTTATAAAATTACCTTGCATATTTTGGAATATGATTATACAATATCGATATACGATGTATCGTTAGTCGATATATCAGATAACGATGTATCGGAGGTGGTTATAATGAATACGAAAGCGAAAAAATATATTCCGTTAACAGAGGCGACATATTACATATTGTTGTCACTTGTGAAGCCGATGCATGGTTACGGAATTATGCAAATGGTAGAAGAGATGACAAATGGAGAAGTAAAGCTCGGTCCTGGAACTTTATACGGGAATACGACGAAGTTACTAAAAGAGATGTTAATAGTTGAAGTTGCCTCTACAGATAGAAAGAAATGCTATGAGTTAACGTCACTTGGTAGAGAAGTATTAGAGCTAGAGTATAACAGGTTACAGAGATCTGTAAGGAATGGAAATAGTATATTAGGAGGGTGAATGGAAGATGGAGACAAAAAGGGTATTTAAGTTTTTTACGGCATGGAATTTAGAAAAAGAAGAAGCCTTTTTACGAAAGATGCATCAACAAGGTTGGGCATTACAAAAATACAATTTAATGTATCAGTTTAAGAAAACTGAGCCAAAAGATGTAATATATAAAGCTGATTTTAGATTGGTTTATAGAGATTCGAAAGAACAACAACAAGAGTATTTCGAAATATACGAAATGTCAGGTTGGAAACGCGTAACGAGTTTTACAAGATGGAATTATTTTTGTAAGGAAGTAGAAGAGGTAAATGAATTACCTGACATATACTCAGAAAAGGAGACGAGGATACAAAAACTAAATGAGTTATTGCTATTCCTTGTTATTATATCAGCAAGTATATTACCATCAATGTACAATCTATTTATAAGCCCGATGGAATCAAGAGTGCCAATTTGGGCGAAAGCTATGACGGGTCTTACAGGTTGTATGTGGATGTACTTCTTCATAAGACTCACTTGGAAAATTAAGAAATTAAAAAGTGAAATATTATAATGAAAAGTAGAATTAAAAAGAAGTTGATTTTGTAGGGAGAAATATCGGTATCAACTTCTTTTGGTTTTATATAATTGCATTTTTGTTCGCTCTTTTTTATATAATAAAACTCTATATAAAGGTAAGGGATTAATAGTTGCAAAGATTAAACCGCAATATCCCGAAAATAATAAATGAAGAAAAAACGATTCATATTGAGGATCAAAAAATAAAAGATGACAAAGAAGGTATGAGGTGTAATTTATAATAAGGAAGAAAAATGTTTTTTCATTAACATATGAAACAAAAAACCCCCTATAGAAAAGTGGTAGGGGGTAATAAAAATGTTTAAGAAAAAGACTGATTTTGCGCAGGTTTAATAAATTGTTCTGGGTTTTCAACAAGTCCGCATACAGCACATTGGACTCTATATGTTGGTCCTTGATAGGACATATGAAAAGCATTCATCGTTTCATTTGTGTATTCTTCTTCTACTTGACCAGTTTGTGGATTTAACTTGACTGGTTTTACTTGTTGCTCAAGAATATTAAAGCGAGTACGGTTCGTTTTACAGCTTGGACATAGCATTGGTTCCATATGTATACACCTCCATTTGTAGCATTTCTTAAACTCATTAATTTTATGCAAGCAAAAAAACTTTCTCAATATAAATGGGTGTTCAAAGTATTCAAAATTCAGAAAAAATAAAATATAATAAGAGTACGAACTGGTTATGTCCAAACCAAATCTCCTGTTTTATGCCAATAAGCTGGGGGGCCGAGAAATCGGCCTCATTTTTTTTTGCTCGTTGCTATAAGGAACAAGGTTTTTATGAGACATTTGTCGAAATTTTAGGGATGGATATAAAGGAGGATGTAAAATGAATTTAAAAATGAAGTATATCATTTTATATGTAGAAAATTTTGAAGAATGTTTAAGATTTTATAAAGATATTTTACAGTTACCTATAAAAGCAGAGCATGGTACATATATTGAATTTAATACTGGTTCTACAATTTTAGCGATGAACACAAGGCAAGATGTGAAAGAATTAACAGGTTTACCACTTACAGAAAGCGAGTTACAATCTTCTCATTTTGAATTGGGATTCGTTGTTAATCATGTACAAGAAACAATCGAACAATTTAGAGAGCAAGGAATTAAGATCTTAGTTGAACCAATTGTGAAACCGTGGGGACAAACAATTGCATACATTGCCGATCCAGATGGGAATTATATTGAAATTTGCAGTTCATTAGAATAGAAGGAGAAAAAGAGATGGGGTTTCCGAAACTAGAAACAGAACGTTTACAATTAAGAGAACTAACACTGTTAGATGCAGAAACGATGTTCCATTATTTTTCAAAAGAATCTGTTATACGTTATTTTGGAATGGATTCTTTCGAAAATATTGAGCAAGCGAAAACGACTATTCAAACGTTTAAAAATCGTTATGAAGAAGGAACTGTATTTCGCTGGGGAATTGAGAAAAAGGGTACGGGCCAATTAATCGGAACGTGCGGATTTCATTTAATAAACAAGCATCATAAGCGAGCTGAAATTGGTTATGAATTGGACGATACATATTGGGGACAAGGGTATGCAACGGAAGCGTTACAGGCGATTTTAACTTACGGGTTTGAAACGTTACAACTTATAAGAATTGCAGCTGTTGTATATGTAGAAAATAAAGCTTCTCAAAAATTATTAAGTAAAGCAGGGTTTCAAGAAGAAGGATTACTTCGAAAACATATGATTCAAAATGAAGTTGCTCATGATACGATATTATATTCTTTATTAAAAGAAGAGTGGAAGAAGTAATGTGTACAAATGAGCTTATAAATGTTATGAAGAAGCATAAAGAAAATAGATTTATTTTAGGTATAGATGGTTTAAGTCGATCGGGAAAGACAACATTTGTAACAAACTTAAAGGAAAATATGAAACAAGAAAGCATCCCGTTCCATATTTTTCATATTGATGATCATATAGTAGAGCGTAATAAACGATATCATACTGGCTATGAAGAATGGTATGAGTATTATTATTTGCAATGGGATATTGAGTCGCTTCGACAGAAGTTTTTTCAGAAGTTACAAAATGAAACAAAACTGAAATTACCGTTCTATAATAATGAGACAGACTCAAGTGAGATGAAAAAAGTACAGATACCCATAGTAGGTGTAATTGTAATTGAAGGTGTTTTTCTACAGCGAAAAGAGTGGAGAGATTTCTTTCATTATATGGTGTATTTAGATTGTCCAAGAGAGACACGGTTTCTACGTGAGAGTGAAGAAACGCAGAAAAACCTTTCAAAGTTTGAAAATAGGTATTGGAAAGCAGAGGATTATTATTTAGAAAGTGAAACACCACAGAAGAGAGCGAACTTAGTTATATAATGATTAGAAAATAGAAAGGTGAACAGAATGAATATTTTATGGGATTTTGATGGGACGTTATTTGATACGTATCCAGTTTATACAAAAATTCTTGCTCAAGTTTTAGGGAAGGAAATAAGTGAAGAAGAAATCTATACAAAGTTAAAGGTTTCATTTTCACACGCAGTTGATTATTATGAAATAACTAAAAAACAATTGAGTGAAATTGATGTATTAGAGAGTCGCATTATGATAGAAGATATAAAACCATTTGAAAAAGTGGAAGAAGTTTTAAAGTTTGCCGATAAAAATGTGATTATGACTCATAAAGATAGAGAAGGGGTGTTATCTATATTAAAACATTACGGCTGGGAAAAATACTTCGTAGACATGGTTACAATTGACGATGGTTTCCCCCGAAAACCGAACGCTTTATCTTATGATCATTTGCATAAAAAGCACAATATTAATTTAGCTATTGGTGATAGAGAATTAGATTTATTACCTGCAAAAGAATTAGGTATTTCAACATGTATGTTTCAAGGGAACTGTGATGTAGCGGATTATTCTTTAGCACATTACTCGGAATTTTTTAAGGTAGTGATTGATAGAGAGGTTATGTTATAAATATTTTAAATAAAACCTCTACTTTTTGCTTGAAAGTAGAGGTTATTTTCTATGCTTTATAAAAACTATAGAAAATTAATACTTCCAAGAATTTAGAAGGAGATTGGTATAACGATTTGAATTATATAGTTATAGATAAATCTATAGATGGAAAGATTTCAATAAAGCGAGTGATTACATGAGTATTTTTATTTTAGAAGATGATGTCATACAAGCGCAGCAAATGAAGCGGCTAGTTGAAGAGATTTGTGAGGAGTATATGTTGCCTTTTGATTTTATAGAGGTAACTAGTAAAAGTGAAAACATTATTACAAACATTCCTAAGGCGAAGTATATCCCAATCTATTTTTTAGATATAGAGATAAAAAGAGAAGAGCGTAAAGGGTTACAAGTGGCACAAGAGATACGAAAGTATGATACGCAAGGAATTATTGTGTTTGTAACGACGCATTCTGAATTTGCACCTATTTCATATCAATATATGGTATCAGCTTTAACTTTTATTGATAAAGGGTTGCCATACGAGGAGAGGCGTAACGTTTTTGAACAATGTTTACTACAGTATGAAGCGCGTAATAAGCAAATTATTCCGTCCGATGACTTTATCGTTGAAAATAGTAATGCGACTGTACGGGTTCCGTTTCATGAAGTTGAATATGTTATGACTGATGAACCGCACCGTTTAGCATTAGTGACGTTAGATCGAATCGTTTATTTTTACGGGACTTTAAAAGAAATTGAATTAGTAGATGAACGTTTATTTCGTTGTCATCAATCATATATCGTGAATACGAAGCAACTGTCTTCTTATGATGCGAAGCAAAAAATGATAGTTTTAAAAAGCGGGAAACGTATTCCAGTATCACGTCGTTTATTCAGTAAAGTACGTAACATATTAAAGGGTGAGATGTAATGTATATTTATGATTTATTTGCAATACTGCTTACTAGTATAAGCCATACGTTTTTATACATTCAATTAATTCGGTACAATAGATTGTCATATAGAATGTTAATAGCTTTAAGTGCGATATTCATTATTTTACTTGCTATTGTCGTAACAGTAACGAGATATCCAGAATTGAATAGTACGATGGTGTTATTTTTAATAAGTTTAGGATTAATGCAAAATGAATTGAAATTTAAGCATAATGTATATTTTGCACTAGTGAGTATGGTAATTATAACGTTAGTGAAAATGTTGCTATTTGATTTAGGAATGAAAACCTTTATGTTAACGCCATTCAATTTATATTTATGGACAGGTAGCATGATTCATCTTATCGTATCGACACTTACTTTTATCAGTATTTTAGTAGCTCGGAAAAGAATTCAAAAAATTGCTCAATATATAGTAGGTAGTCGGCTATACTATGTAACTTATATATTATTAATTGCCGGATTTATTATTGAACTAATTTTAACTCGGCCATCTTCTGCGTTTTTAGCAAAGTTAAATCAACAATACAGTGATGTAAGTTATATTTCAGCGATTATTGTATTTTTATTATTAGTCATCATAGTACTTATAAGTTCACATTTATCGAAAGCAAAGTTACAAGAAGAGCATGAAAAACGTTTGGATAAAGAGTTATTAGATTATGTGGAGAAATTAGAGGATATGCATGACGAGCTTGCTAGTTTCCGTCACGATTATATGAATGTATTACTATCGTTAGAAGAGGGAATACGTACGAAAAATGTGATAGAAATTGAGCAAGTGTACTATGACGTTATAGCTCCTACGTTAAAAACAATAAATGATCATGAACTTGATATTGCGAAATTATCTCGTATACATATTCCTGAAGTGAGAAGTGTATTAAGGGCGAAAGTTGGCACTGCCCAGCAGCATCAAATAAAAGTAATGCTTGATATACCGGAGAGCATTGAAAGTGTTTCGATGACGATCATTTCATTTATTCGCATCATTTCAGTTTTAGTAGACAATGCAATTGAAGAGGCAGTACATAGTGAGGAAAAGATATTGCAAATCGCATTTTTTGAATTGGATTCACGACAATATTTTATCGTACGTAATAGTTCAAAGAGTGAAGCGATTGATTTGCAAAAAATTTATGAGAAAAACCATTCAAGTAAAGCAGGAGCGAGAGGATACGGGTTATTTTCGTTAAAACGGATTATGAATAAAACAAATAACGCGACGTTAGAAACAACTTATGTAAGTCCTTATTTCACGCAAACATTCCTATTAACAGAGATGAAATGACCATCTATGATGAAAATGAAACCGAATAGGAAAGAACTACATACTTCTTTCACTCGTTTATATACACTTTAAGTAAGAGGTGAAGCGAGATGAATGGTCTTATTTTTACATCAATGATTAGCATTGGTTTACCGCTTGTATCACTATTATATGCTGTTTGGAAGAAACGCTATATTCCTTATATGTTAGGTGTATTGGCTTTTGTTGTATCACAAATATTGATCCGCATACCAATACTGAATTATGTAAATGGAACTAGCACAGATTTTCAAATGTTTTCAGTAATGCAGCCTGTATTATTTGTAATTTTGCTTAGTTTATCAGCTGGAATTTTTGAAGAGATAGCTCGTTTTATTGCAATGCGTTATTTTATGAAGCAACGAGATTGGCAGTCTGGTTTTTTATTTGGAGCAGGGCATGGTGGTATTGAGGCAGTGTTGATAGTTGGTATCCCGGTAATATCTCTATTATTGTCACAAGCAGTCATTCAAAATGGTGACAGTTACTATTTCGGCGGTATTGAGCGCATCTTCGCGATGATATTGCATATTGGACTTTCCTTCATTGTATTACAAGCTGTCGTCCAAAAGAAATTCCGTTATGTTGTATATGCAATTCTCATCCATGGGACCGCAAATGCATTAGCTGGCATTATATCGCTATATGTACCAGGGAAAAACGGGATCATTATGTCAGAAGTTTCAATAGCAATTTGTACTTTAGTCGTTTTTAGCTATAGTTTTATTTTAAAAAGAAAGGGTGTATGAAAATGAGAAGAATGTTACTTATTATTATAAGTGCTATCGCGGCGTTCGCACTTGCAGCATGTACCGGTAATAAAGTAGATCAAAGTACATCAAAAAACTTTATTCCGAAGGCGGAAGAAATTGTATCATTATTAAATGAAGCAAAGTATAAAGAAGTACATGAAAAATTTGATAGTAAAATGAAATCAGCTTTATCAGAAGAGCAAATGAAAGAACTTACTCCTATAATTGAAAAAGCTGGTACATTCGAAAAAATTGAGAAAAAATCGATTGAAGAAAAAGATGGTTTATATACTGTTATTCTTGTAGCAAAGTATAGTAAAGAACAACGTACCTTTATCGTAACTTATAACGATAAAGAAGAAATAGCTGGGTTAGTAATTAGGTAGAAATGTAATGGCAGATAAGGTGGTTGTGTCCACTTTATCTGTTTTTTGTTTTAACTAAATTATGGTTATTCATGCTAATATAAACACATAGCTATAGAGAAGGGGTGGGTTAGTATGAAAACTGAAATAGTTCCTAAAAAGAAGTACAGCATAATAAGCTATATATCTTTACTCATCGGTATTTTATGTTTTCTGTTCGTTTTTGTAACTCCGACAAGGATAGCGAATGCAGGTAATATAGTGGGAGATTATATTACAGTTGCCCTCACTGTTGCAGGTATCATACTTTCTGTCATTACGATGACGAAAAAAACAGAGAAGAAGGGAATTGCTATTCTTTCATTAATACTGTCCTTATCCTTCTTTATATTTTGGATTATCGCGATTATTTTAGTTTTGACTGGTCGAGTTAGTTTTGCGCCATAATACCGAATAAAAAGAGTCCTTCATACGAGAAGGACTCTTTTTATTCACTTTCTTCTGGTTGATATTCTAAAATATCCCCTGGTTGGCATTCTAACGCTTTACAAATAGCATCTAAAGTTGTAATTCTAATTGCTTTTGCTTTTCCATTTTTTAATATAGAAAGGTTAGCCATTGTAATTCCAACCTTCTCCGAAAGTTCAGTTACACTCATTTTTCGTTTCGCTAACATTACATCAACATTAATTATTATTGCCATGTTATTCACCTCAGACCGTTAAATCATTTTCTGATTTTATATCTATCGCATCTTTTAAAAGTCTTTGGAGAACGGCAGCAAAGACTGCGATTACCATTGAAGCAAAGATTAGGAGCATGCCTATTATAATAATACCTGGTGCGTCATCTCTCTCCGCTATGAGATAGAAGAGTGGCATACCTATTACATATAATACACTAATTGTAACAGCGCATTGTTTAATCTTCTTTAAAGCTCTAACAGATAATTTCGAGAAGGCGTTACCTTTGTCAATGTAGCTTACAAGTTTAAAGGCTTGATATAGAGCAAAATAAAAAGGTATCACCGTTGCATATAGATTAATTAAAATAAGATATTTTATATATGCAATATCCGGGTACAATTCCGCTGCATAATTCCCAATATTAGGAATTGAAAATATACACAAAGCAAAAACAGGAATACCGATAAGGATAATTGCTGTCTTTAAAAAGAGTGTTGATCCTTGTTTCATATAAAGCACCTCATTTTTAAATTATCATTTTAATTTAACATAAATTTTATCGTTTAACAATAAATTCTTATTCATTTCAATCGGATTTTTATTGAGAAACAAATTTTAGTGAAGAGAATGATAAGACGTTTTTATAAAAAAGGTGTGGTCTCTAGTTATTTGAAGATAAAAAGCTATGATATGTACCGTTCGTTGCTTTACTAATAAAAGAAAGTGAAGGTAATGATTGTTAGCTTCATGAAAATTGGGGACTAATAAAACATATATAGGTTGTGGAAATCTTTTTGTATATAAATGAATGTGAAACATACGGAGGAACAACAATGTCGAATTTGGGTTTATTGATGAAAAGGTTACTGTTAGTAGGAACAATCACACTAAGTATGTTATGTACGGAAAGCATGATGAATTATCATACGGTGGAAGCTAAGGTGAAACAAGTAGAATGGCAACCGAAAAATGTAATCATAATGGTTATGGACGGAACGAGTTCTTCAGCAACGACATTAGCTCGCTTGTATAAAGGGAAACCACTTGCACTAGATGAAATTGTAACAGGAGGAGTTCGTACCTATTCGGCGGAATCAGCTATAACAGACTCAGCCCCAGCAGCTACAGCTTTAGCGACGGGGAATAAATCGAATTCAGGATATGTAGGTATATTACCTTCTATTGTAAGTTCACCTGGCTTAAAATCAATAAAAGAAGAGGACAAGTTACGTCCAGTTGCCAATGTTTTAGAAGGTGCCAAACGCACTGGTCGCGCAACTGGAATAGTTGCTACAGCTGAAATTCAGCATGCTACTCCCGCTGGATTTTCTGCTCACCATATTAACCGTAAGCGTTTTGACGTAATTGCGGAGCAGCAAGTGTATCAAAATATAGATGTTGTATTAGGTGGGGGAAAAGAGGCACTGCTACCTATAAAAAGAAAAGATGGTGAAGATTTAGTAAAGGTGATTCAAGACAAAGGATACGACTTTGTTGAAACGAAAGATGCATTATTGAACTCTAAATCTAAGAAAATTTGGGGCTCTTTCTCACATAATGCTCTTGCGTTTGATATGGATCGTGAAGCAACAAATCCGGAGCAACCAACACTTTCTCAAATGACGGAAAAAGCAATTCAAACACTATCAAAAGAAAAAGATGGTTTCTTTTTATTTGTAGAGGGAAGTAAGCCAGACTGGGCAGCTCATGTGAACGATCCAATAGGGATGATTAGTGATGTATTAGCATTTGATAACGCAGTTGCAGAAGCATTGGAATTTGCAAAAAAAGATGGTAATACGATGTTAATAGCTGTAACTGATCATGGTAACAGCGGTATTTCTATTGGGAATGTGAATACGACAAAAGGCTATAATATTACGCCGGTCTCTGCATACATTGGTCCATTAAAAAAATCGAAAATGACACTTGAAGGTGCTACAAATAAACTGAAATCTGATTTATCAAATGTAGACGATGTAGCTAAATTATACGGTTTGGACAATTTAACTTATGATGAAAAAGAAAGAGTAAAAGCAGCAAAAAAGAAATCGGATGTAGGTCCAATACTTACTACATTATTGGCCAATCATGCGAACATAGGCTTCACAACAGGAGGCCATACAGGTGAGGATGTTTTTTTATATTCTTACGGTCCTCAAAAGCCAAAAGGTTTGATCCAAAACACAGACATTGCGAAGACGATGGCGAAAGCAATGGACTTTAACTTAGAAGAAGTAACAAACAAATTATTTGTAGAGAGTGACTTAGCCTTTAAACGAAAAGGTGCAACAGTAACAATAGATAATACTGATGCAGAAAACCCGGTGCTCATAGTAAAACGTAATAATGTAAAAGCTCAATTATTTGTAAATAAAAATATAATTCGTATTAAGAATAAAGAATATGAATTAGGTAGTGTCGTTGTAGAAAGCAATGGCAAGTTCTATATACCAGAAGAAGCAATCCATTTATTCATAAAATATTCTCATTAAAAAAAGCCAATTCCTTAGCTAGTACTTAGGAATTGGCTTTTTTGTGTAGATGAAATTTCATTCGAAAACAAGAGTAAAGAGAATCAAAAATTCTAAAGTGGACTTCTTGTAAATTTATTTATCATATGTTTTTCACCCTGAAAAATATTTCTCAACATTTTCGCCTTTTAAAAAGATTGAATATTCGTATTATAACGAATATTATGTTCCTATCGGCAAAAAAAACGATAATTTGCAGACACTGGGGAGGAAAAGCATTGAAAAAGAATAAGAAGTTAAAACCATTATCAGTTTTAGCAACAGCGGCAGTGTTAAGTAGTACGTTTGCTTTCGGAAGTCATGCAGCGTATGCTGATACGCCACCATCTCTACCAATTGATGAGCATTTAATACCAGATGAGCGTTTGGCAGAAGCGCTGAAACAAAGGGGAGTAATTGATCAATCTGCATCACAAGCTGAGACATCAAAGGCTGTCGAAAATTATGTTGAGAAAAAGAAAGGGGAAAACCTTGGGAAAGAAATCTTGACAGGAGATAGTCTTACGCAAGAAGCTTCTGATTTTATGAAAAAAGTAAAAGATACAAAAATGAAGGAAAATGAACAGGCGCAGCAACCTGAAGTAGGATCAGTAGCTGGGCAAGATGCAGGATTGAATTCTAGAAAACTAAATGGAAAAGTACCGACTACACCAGCGAAGCAAGAAGAGTACAATGGAGCTGTTCGAAAAGATAAAGTGCTTGTTTTACTCGTAGAATTTAGCGATTTTAAGCATAATAATATTGATCAAGAACCAGGTTATATGTATTCTAAGGACTTTAATCGTGAACATTATCAAAAAATGTTATTTGGTGATGAGCAATTTACGTTATTTGATGGATCGAAGATTAACACTTTTAAACAATATTATGAAGAGCAATCTGGCGGAAGCTACACAGTTGATGGCACTGTAACCGAATGGCTTACTGTTCCAGGAAAAGCTTCAGATTATGGTGCGGATGCGGGAACTGGTCATGATAATAAAGGTCCTTTAGGGCCACGCGATTTTGTGAAAGAAGCATTAAAAGCAGCTGTAGCAAAAGGCATTAATTTAGCTGATTATGATCAATTTGATCAATACGATCAAGATGGTGATGGAAATAAAAACGAACCAGATGGAATTATTGACCACCTAATGGTTGTACATGCGGGCGTAGGTCAAGAAGCTGGCGGTGGTAAATTGAAAGATGATGCGATTTGGTCTCATCGTTCAAAACTAGGATCAAAACCATATGCGATAGATGGTACGAAATCTTCTGTTTCAAATTGGGGCGGAAAGATGGCTGCATATGATTATACAATCGAGCCTGAAGACGGAGCAGTTGGTGTGTTTGCGCATGAGTATGGTCATGATTTAGGCTTACCAGATGAATATGATACAAAGTACTCTGGAC
Organism: Bacillus sp. GW823-FHT06B01; assembly: GCF_058952315.1. Classification (NCBI taxonomy): domain Bacteria; kingdom Bacillati; phylum Bacillota; class Bacilli; order Caryophanales; family Bacillaceae; genus Bacillus; species Bacillus sp. GW823-FHT06B01. The sequence goes on from NZ_JBXAHR010000001.1 coordinate 270,756, forward strand.
AAGGTGAACCTGTTGAATCATGGTCCCTTATGAGCGGCGGTAGCTGGGCTGGAAAAATTGCGGGAACAGAGCCAACAAGTTTCTCACCGCAAAATAAAGAGTTTTTCCAAAAGAATATGAAGGGGAACTGGGCGAATATCGTCGAAGTAGATTATGATAAACTTCGCACGGGAATTGGTACCGCAACATATTTAGATCAAAGTGTTACAAAATCAAAACGACCAGGAATCGTTCGTGTTAACTTGCCAGACAAAGATATAAAAAATATCGAATCAGCATTTGGTAAGAAGTTTTATTACAGCACAAAAGGAAATGACATTCATACAACACTTGAGACACCAGTATTTGACTTAACGACTGCAACGGATGCTAAGTTTGATTATAAGGCATTTTATGAATTGGAAGCGAAGTATGATTTCCTTGACGTAAATGCGATTGCAGAAGATGGAACGAAGACACGTATTGATAGAATGGGCGAAAAAGATGTAAAAGGCGGCGTAGATACAACAGATGGTAAGTGGGTTGATAAATCATACGATTTAAGCCAATTTAAAGGAAAGAAAGTAAAATTGCAATTTGAGTATGTAACAGATATTGCAGTAGCTTATAAAGGATTTGCATTAGACAATGCAGCATTAACTGTAGATGGAAAAGTTGTTTTCTCTGATGATGCAGAAGGCCAACCAGCAATGACGCTAAAAGGATTTACTGTGTCTAACGGATTTGAACAGAAAAAACATAACTACTATATCGAGTGGCGAAATTACGCTGGGTCTGACACGGCGCTACAACATGCACGTGGTCCAGTATTTAATACAGGAATGGTTGTATGGTATGCGGATCAAAGCTTTACAGATAACTGGGTAGGTGTTCATCCAGGCGAAGGATTCCTTGGGGTAGTAGATTCTCATCCAGAGGCAATCGTAGGAACATTAAATGGACAACCAACTGTGAAGAGCAGTACGCGTTATCAAATTGCCGATGCGGCATTCTCATTTGATCAAACGCCAGCATGGAAAGTAAATTCGCCAACCCGCGGTATCTTTGATTATAAAGGATTGCCAGGCGTTGCAAAATTTGATGATTCTAAGCAATACATCAACAGTGTTATTCCAGATGCCGGACGTAAGTTGCCGAAACTTGGATTGAAGTTTGAAGTAGTAGGTCAAGCTGAAGACAAGTCTGCAGGGGCAGTTTGGATCCATCGCTAAAATAAAATGAAAAGGAGCTGCCATAAGTCGGTGAAACCTGACTTATGGCAGCTCTTTTCTTCTTGTGAGAAAAAACTGTTACATAAATACAAATCGAAAAAAATTACCATTTAAAAAAATGAAAAGATGTGCAGAAGTGAAAAATTCCTCTGCTTTTATATATATTTATTGGAAAAAATAGATGTTTTTTTTATAATTGAAATGCTCCATCAGTCCGATTATATAAGGTTTTTTGACCGTAAGTAATTTGTAAGTAATGAGTAAGAAAAAAGAGATTTTTATATTATATAATATTTATTACAGCTACTTTTAACACCTGATACTAATAGTATGCTATAATGTGAATTAGCAACATAAAGGAAAGGAATTAGACCAATGACATTAGAAAATACTAAAAATTTAAAAAAACAAGTTGCTCCGTATGAAAAATCAACGATTAAAAAAAGTGTGTGGCAACTTATTAACACAATTGTGCCGTTCATTATTTTATGGTACCTTGCTTATAAAAGTTTGTCCGTTTCTTATTGGTTATCGTTAGTTCCATCTCTGTTAGCCGCTGGTTTTATGACACGGATTTTCATTATTTTTCATGATTGTACCCATTATTCATTCTTTAAAAGTCGACCTGCAAATAGAATCGTAGGGACATGTATGGGTGTGTTAACTTTATTCCCGTTTGATCAATGGGGACATGAGCATTCTATTCATCACGCTACAAGTGGTAATTTGGATAAGAGAGGTACAGGAGATATTTGGACACTTACAGTTGATGAATATGTAGCTGCGCCATTTAGACTTCGTTTAGCATATCGCTTATATCGCAATCCATTCGTTATGTTTGGATTAGGTCCGATTTATGTTTTCTTACTTAAAAATAGATTTAACCGAAAAGGTGCTAGACAGAAAGAACGTATGAATACGTATTTGACGAATATTATAATCGTTGCTTTAATAGCTATACTTTGCTGGGCAATTGGGTGGCAATCGTTTCTGTTAGTGCATGGTACGATATTCTTAATAGCAGGTTCAGTAGGAATTTGGCTGTTTTACGTACAGCACACATTCGAAGATTCTTATTTTGAAGAGGATAAAGATTGGGAATATGTGAAAGCGGCAGTGGAAGGAAGTTCATTTTATAAACTTCCAAAAATCTTGCAATTTCTAACTGGTAATATTGGATTCCATCATGTTCACCATTTAAGTCCAAGAGTACCTAACTATAAACTAGAAGAGGCACACAATAATACGCTTCCGTTAAAAAATGTACCAACGATTACACTTGCTACAAGCTTACGATCACTCCGTTTTCGTCTTTGGGATGAGAAAAGTAACAATTTTGTTACCTTTAAAGAATTCAAAAAAATAATTAAAAACAATGTTTCTGTTCGAGTGAAATCTGAACTATAATTTCATCGTATATAAAAAACTCTCCTTAATCATTTTCGATTTGAGGGGAGTTTTTGTTTAATTATTATATAATCGATATTGAGGAGGAATGCTTATGTGTAGGTATAAATATAAAGAGACAGTAATTATATTATGTAAACAAAATAAATCATTATAATTTTTTTATAGTGAAGGATATATTATATATATATATTGGAAAGTAGAAGGTGGATGATAGTAATTATAAGAACACATACAACGTAATAAAATAATTCTTTCAAAAGGAAGGGGACATGAAAGATGTTGAAATTACAAGGAAAATACAATGAAGCAAAAGTATTTACGAATAACGTTGATGAGACTGCAACTGGGCAGATTATTGATCTTTGTAACCAAGAATTCGTAAAGGATAGTCAAATTCGTATTATGCCAGATACACATGCAGGAGCAGGTTGCACGATTGGGACAACGATGACAATACAAGATAAAATTGTTCCTAATCTTGTAGGGGGTAGACATTGGTTGTGGTATGGAAGTTGTTGTGATTGATAAGAAAAAAGAAGAAATTAATTTCGATTACTTAGACGAAACGATTCGTAAATTTGTTCCAAGTGGTTTTCGTATCCGAGATAAAGAACATCGATTCTCAAAAATGATTGATTTTGATGGTGTGAAGGCCCCATATACATTACAACGAGCTCAAAAAAGTATAGGTACTCTTGGAGGAGGAAATCATTTCATTGAATTAAATGAAGATGATAAAGGAAATGTATATATTGTCATTCATAGTGGTTCTCGTAATTTAGGTAAACAAATAGCAGAGTATTACCAGAACTTCGCGTATGAACAACTAATTCATGTTACTTCAATGAAGGATGAGATTATTAAGAGATTAACTAAAGAGGGGAGAGAAAAAGAAATACAAGAAACTTTACGTGGAATTAAGAAGCCACAGATTCGTAAAGAACTAGCTTATTTAGAAGGAGAAGGATTCAAAGATTATATGAATGACATGAATATTGCCCAAAAGTATGCCGCGTTAAATCGTAAAGCAATGATTGATGAAATTGTTACGAAAATGGACTGGAAAATAACGGATCAATTTACTACAATACATAACTATATTGACATAGAAAATATGATTCTACGAAAAGGTGCTATTTCAGCTCAGAAAGATGAACGAGTAATTATTCCAATTAACATGAGAGATGGTTCAATTATTGCATTTGGTAAAGGTAATCCAGGCTGGAACTTTTCTGGTCCGCATGGGGCAGGACGTATCATGAGTCGTAAGAAGGCTAAAGAATTATTGAGTATAGAGGACTTCCAAAATACGATGAAAGAGGTGTGGACTACATCGGTAGTAGAGAGCACAATTGATGAAGCACCAATGGTATACAAGCCAATGGATGAAATTATAGAAAATACAAAAGAAACGATAGATATAAAGCACATTATTAAGCCATTATATAATTTTAAAGCGAATTAGAAGGGATAAATAAGCAGCCAGAAAAAACTATTTTTCGTATTTTTTGTTTGGAAACAATCTAATCAAAGGAAGTAGTTTCATTTTATGGTGGATGTGATAGAAAAAAGTCGATTTCCAGTGGAGTAAAGAAATCGACTTTTTTATTTATTTTGTTGAATGAAAGCAACCGTTAGCTTAATAGCAAAGGATTATAACCGTCTATTTCTCCCAAAGCTCAATTAGACGACCTTCAGGATCTTTAATCCAAATAAACTTTCCGAACTCACTAATTTCTTCTTTCTTTTCAAGCGGTACGCCAATATGTTCAAGATGCTGCATAGTCTCATTTAAATTATGTACTTCAAAATTTAACATCACTTGCTGTTCTATTGGAAAATAATTATCATTTTCGGTAAAGAAAGAAAAAATAGTCTCATTTCCTAATTGGGGTTTAATCACAGTCCCATTCCAATCTTCTATTTCAATTTTCAACACTTCACTGTACCATTTTTTTATAACATCAAGATTTTTAGTTCTCCAAAATATTCCCCCGAAACCTTTTATCATCGAATATAACTCCTGTCTATTTAAAAATTTTTAAGTATTATATATTCAATATATCAAAACAGTAAGTGTAAGGAAAATCAATAACGTATAAAAAGTGAAAAATTCCAATTACTAGTATTGTAGTATTTACCGCATTATGGAAATCGGTATCACTTTTCAAAGAACTTACAACCCAAGTAAAGGTATATAGTAATACTGACTCGTATGAGGTAATGAATGAAAAGGGAATAGAACAAATGCCAATGATAAAAGACCGCATATGAAATGAAAGCCATGTGCGGTCTTTTATATATAAGTATAGTATTACATAGTCTCGCTAATTTTAGTTTCACTTTGAGTGTTAGTAGCAATTCTTTTCTTAACTTTAAAGTGATAGTATGTGTAGCAAAAAACGATAAACGGTAAAGTGCAATAGATTCCAAGTCGTTGTTCTGGGATGAAAATAAGACTGATTAATATAATGCCATACAATCCAAAACCAAGAATTGGTACAAGTGGATAAAGTGGAGTTTTAAATTTTAAGTCTTCTAATTTTCCACCGTCTGCTAAATAATGTTTACGGAAAAAGAATTGAGAGACACAAATTGACATCCAAACAATGATTGTTATGACGCCAGAAATTGAAATTAACCATAAGTAAACTGTTTCAGCAGCTACGACGCTTGTTAAAAGAGAAAAAGCAGAAATAGAAATTGTCAAAATTAAAGCGTTTAAAGGTATTCCTCGTGAAGATAATTTCTTTAAAAAGGCCGGAGCCATTTCATTTTTTGATAATGACCAAAGCATGCGAGTTGCGGCGTACAGTCCAGAGTTTGCGACAGAAAGAACAGCAGTAAGAATAACAAAATTCATAATATCAGCTGCATATGGAATACCGATATTATCAAATACAGCAACGAATGGACTTTTGGTTAATCCAGCTTCTTCCCAAGGAATTAAAGCAACAAGAACAAAGATTGCTAAGACGAAGAAAAACATCGTGCGCCATATAATATTTCTAATAGAACGAGGTAAAGTTTTTGCTGGATCTTCACTTTCACCTGCTGCGATTCCGACAAGTTCTGTACCTTGGAAGGAATAATTGACTGTAACCATTGTTAATAGAATAGCTGCAAGTCCATTTGGGAATAAACCGCCATGATTTACGAAATTTGATAATAACGGGGCTGGTTCGTCGCCTTTTAAGTCAATAAAACCGAACATAGCGGCACCGCCAAGGATAATAAAAGCTATAATGGCAGATACTTTTATACTTGAAAACCAAAATTCTGTTTCTGCATAACTACGAGCAGATAATGCGTTAATAGTGAAGATAGTAACGCCAAATATTAAACACCAAACCCAAACGGGAATATCTGGAAACCAGCGCTGCATTGTAATGCCGGCAGTTGTAAATTCAAGACCGGTCGTATTCGCCCAGCTTAACCAATACAACCATCCGATTGTAAATCCAGTTGCAGGATTGATGAACTTAGTTGCATATTCCTGAAAAGAACCTGAAACAGGCATGGCTACAGCAAGTTCACCAAGACAAAGCATAACGAAATACATTAATAATCCACCAGCCATAAAGGCAAGTACGGATCCACCAGGTCCAGCTTGACTTATAATAAAACCAGATCCGTTAAATAATCCCGTTCCAATCACACCACCGAGTGCAATCATGAATAAGTGTCTACTTTTCATCGTACGTTTTAATTCATTGTTTGTATTACTTACTTGCGTCATTGTTTTCCTCACTTTCGTAGTTGATAGAATGAAGTTTGATGTTTTTCCGTATTGTGGAATGTATTCCGTGATGTGAAATCTTGTTATAATTTTCAGATAATTAAAAAGAAAAGTCAATATTTTTTTGTTCGCGCTTACAAATTGTTATCAGTGGCATATTTTTATTTTTAGAAAATTGAATAAATAGATTGATTTCATTTTAAATTTTTGTTAAATTGATAGGTAATTGAGCAAACTAGCATATTACAAGTCAGGCTGAGGTGAGTTATTATGGTGCAGTCCATTGATCGAGCGATAAGTATTATAAAGTTGTTAAATTCTACTAATGAAAAAGAGTATTGGGCTATTTCTGATATAGCGGACAGAACACATCTCCCAGTTAGTACAGTACATAGATTACTTAACTCTTTAATCGAGCATGGGTTAGTTACACAAATTTCAGAAACGAAACAGTACAAAATTGGGCCAATGTGGATGGAAATAGGATTACGTCAATTGGAGAAGGTAGACTACAGATCTGTAGCAAGAGAAGTGATGAAGCGGTTAGCTTCTGAGGTCGAAGAAAGTGTGTATTTGAACATTCCAAATGGAACACATTCTATTATCATTGAAAGAATGGATAGCCCTTTAAAAATTCGAGTTATTGATAACTTAGGGGAACAAATTCCACTTTCAATTGGTGCGGCAAATAAAACGATGCTTGCCAATATGAAAACGAATGAAATGGAACATATTATAGAACATTTACTTTCTTCATTACCAGAACAAAAGCACATTCTTTTAGATCAAATAAAGCAAATAAAAACTGAAGGATATGCGGTAAGTTATGGTGAAAAAACAGAAGGGACAGCTTCAGTAGCTGCACCTATTATCGGATTTAATCATAAAGTAGTAGGAGCATTAAGTGTTGGGTTAATTAGTCACCGCATTAATGATGATCGACTATCTTTTCTGATTAGTAAGGTAAAACAAGCAGCTCATGAAATATCAATAAAAATCGGCAGTACATCAGAGCTATAATTTTGATAACTGTCGTCATTTTTTATTCATATACTGGAATTCATTTTCATAATGTGGAAAAATAGGGGGATTTATATGTCAAAGTGGCAATCAAAAGAACAATTGATTCAATTATTAAGCAGTCTTGTTGAAATTCCTAGTATTACAGGTACAGAAGCTGAAGTGATATTGCCAGACTTTGTTGTGGAACAATTATCTGATTTACAGTACTTCAAAGAAAACCCGCATCATTTGCAAAAAAATCCGACGGGGGACGGACGATATTTTGTTACAGCCCTAGTGAAGAAAAGCGATAGTACAAAAAATACCGTAATTCTAGTTAGTCACTTTGATGTTGTAGATGTGCAAGATTACGGAGTTTGGAAAGAAGATGCATTTAATCCTAAAATGTTAACATCTATGTTTTATTCTCATAAAGATGAATTACCAGACCATGTGCGTGAAGATATAGAACAAGGAGATTGGCTGTTTGGCAGAGGAACAATGGATATGAAATGCGGCCTCACATTACAAATGGCAATGATTGAGCAAGCCTGTGAAGGAAGATTTGACGGGAATGTTCTTTTATTATCTGTTCCAGATGAAGAAGTAAACTCTGTAGGGATGAGGGCTGCTGTTCCAAGACTACTAGAGTTAGCAAGAGAACATAACTTGGATTATAAAACGGTATTAAATTCAGAGCCTATGTTTTCACGACATCCTGGTGACCAAAATAAGTATATTTATACTGGTTCTATTGGTAAAGTGTTACCTGGATTTCTTTGCTATGGTAAAGAAACACATGTAGGTGAACCATTTGCAGGTTTAAATGGGAGTTATATGGCTGCTTTATTAACGGCTGAATTAGAATTGAATACGGACCTTTGTGATGTTATAGAAGGAGAAGCAAGTCCTCCGCCAACTAACTTACTTCAACGGGACTTAAAGGAGGATTATTCTGTACAAATTCCGCATCGTGCAGTCACATTATTCAATTTGTTTTTACTAGAAAAAACGATGACAGATGTCGTTTCAATGTTACGTCAAAAAGTAACGAAAGTAGCAGAGAAAATAGAAGAATCATACGAGAAGCAAGCATATCGTTTTTCTAAATATAATCCGTTTATACCGCCTAATATGAAAGTAAATGTTTTAACGTATGAAGAGCTTATCGCTTATGCAATTGAACAACATGGGCAAGAGAAAATAGATGATATTCAATCTAGTATAATAAAAAATAGAGAAGATAAAGATGATCGTGCGGTAACAATTGATTTAGTAGATAAACTATCTATTTTATGTAAAGAAAAGGCGCCGATGATTGTACTTTTCTTTGCTCCACCATATTATCCAGCTGTAAGTTCACGCAACAATCCGTTAATTAAAGATGTAGTTGCAGAAATGGAAAAGTATGCTCACTACAATCATAACATTACATTTGAAAACCAAAACTATTTTGGGGGAATTTCAGATTTGAGCTATGTGGGCTTACAGAATCCACTACATTCAATGAGTTCACTTGTAGACAATATGCCATTATGGGATAAAGGTTATTCGATTCCACTTCAGGATCTAGAAGAGTTTGACGTTCCGGTATTAAATATGGGGCCGGTAGGAAAAGATGCACATCAATGGACAGAACGTTTAGATGTAAATTACGCATTTGAAACGCTATTAGATATGTTACCGAAATGCATTGAAAAATTATTAGTTTCTAATAAAATTACACAATCATAGTAGGGAATAAGGAAGGGATAAAACTGAAATTTCAAAAGAAGATACAAATAAAATTATTGTAGTATAATCAAAAAAACGGACAAACTCAAGTATCTATGAGTTTGTCCGTTTATCATTTAGTGCAAGCGAGAGAGTATGTAATCCACCGTTTTCTAACTAAATTCAAAGCTAACGTGATCTCTTTTATAATTTTACTTTTTCGTTTGCCCAGATAGTTCAACAGACTTTTGTGTACAGCGCTGCATTGCTGAAATAATTGCAGTTCGTAATCCTTTTTCCTCTAATGTTGCTACAGCTTCTATCGTTGTTCCGCCAGGAGAACAAACCATATCTTTCAATTCACCTGGATGTATGCCTGTTTCTAGTACCATTTTTGCAGAACCTAACACAGCTTGAGCAGCGAATTTATATGCTTGATTTCTAGGCATACCATCTAATACAGCTGCATCTGCCATCGCTTCTATAATCATATATACGTATGCTGGCGACGAACCACTTACAGATGTTACAACGTCCATTAATTTTTCGCTTACGATCTCTGTTTGACCAAAGCTATTGAAAATGTTTAGCACATCTTCTAAATCTGTTTCTGTCACCATTTCATTAGGGCATAATGCAGACATTCCTTCTCCAACAAGGGCAGGTGTATTAGGCATTACTCTTACAACCTTTAATTTTTTAGCAAAAGCTTCTTCAGTACTTTTAATGCTTTTCCCGGCAGCGATCGTTACGACGATAACATCGTTTTTGATTACTTCTTTTATTTCGTTAATGATTGATGCGTATAGGTCTGGTTTAATTGATAAAATTAAAATATCAGCATTTTTAGCTACTTTATTGTTGTCAGTAGTTGTAGTTAGCCCATATTTTTCACTAACATTTTTTAAATTCATAGTGTTTAAATCCGAACAAATAATATTATTTGCAGACACTATCTTTTTGTGTAGCATCCCACCAATCATAGCCATTCCCATATTTCCGCAACCGATGAATCCAATTTGTTTATCCATAATAACTCAATCTTGCTCCTTTTATAATAAATTATATCATTTCGAAATTGCTATCTTAAAATAACAATAACATCTTTATGTAATATAAAGAAACATTCTAAGAGAATATATTCCTTTTTGCAACACCAAAAGATAAAAATCAATTATATTCGACATTATGTAAATATATACACTTTAATTGTAGGTTTTATGTTGATGAATATGAGTTAAACTTATATCGATTTGTATTTTCATTCAGTACGGTAATAATTTCATACAAGTAACTTACCGCTCTATTTATTTTTTAAAATACTTCTTGACACCAAATCAAATTATATCGCATAATATAAAAAATTAAACCGAAAATCGTTGAAGGGAAATAGTACATATGTCTTCTTGCGAAAGAGAGTGGAATTCACCGGCTGAAAGATTCCTCGTATAGAATATATCGAACCTATCCCTGAGTCTTAAATGAAAGTTTAGGCGTTCGCCTGCGTTATAGGCGCCAAGTGGATATCTATGTATATCAATTAAGGTGGTACCGCGGAACAATGACCGTTTCGTCCTTTTTATTTTATTAAGGGCGAAGCGGTCATTTTTATTTTGCTCTTAAATAGGCTAGGCGCAGCATTGAAAAGAATAGAATCGCTGCAAGCTATATGAATAGAAGTGTAATTTATAAAAAACTTTGATTTTAGACTTGGGGGATAAAAAAGTGAAAAAACAACGAATTGTTGTAAAGATTGGGAGTAGTTCCTTGGCAGATAGTCACGGAGGCATTTCTAAAGAACAACTTTCAGATCACGTTGCCGCATTGGCTCGATTGAAAGAGGAAGGGCATGAAGTTTTGTTAATTACATCTGGGGCTGTCGCTGCAGGTTTTTCAGCTCTAGGGTATCCTAGTAGACCTGTGACAATTAAAGGAAAACAGGCAGCTGCAGCTGTCGGACAAAGTTTGTTAATGCAGGCGTACACGGAGGAATTTCGTAAATATGGTATCGTTACTGCGCAACTATTGCTGACGAGAAGTGATTTTTCTAGAAAAGAACAATACAGTAATGCTTACGCTACATTAGGAGAGTTACTAAACCGTTCTGCTCTTCCAATCATTAATGAAAATGATTCCATCTCTTTAGAAGAGCTAACGTTCGGTGATAATGATATGCTGTCAGCTTTAGTAAGCGGGCTTGTCTCGTCGGATATGCTAATGATTTTTACGGATGTGAACGGTTTATACGACAAAAATCCTCAGAAAAATGCGGATGCGAAAAAGTATTATTTCCTTCCTGAAGTTACGGAAGAAATCGCTTCTCTTGCAGGAGATGCTGGGTCCAAACTTGGGACTGGCGGTATGAAGTCAAAAATTGATGCTGCGAAGATAGCACTTTCTCTTGGCGTGAGTGTATTTATTGGAACAGGACGTGGACAAGAGAAATTTGTAGATGTTTTGAAGGGCAAAGGTGATGGAACGTATGTCGGAAATGCTCCTCAAAAAGAAATGAAAGTGAATAAGCAATGGATTGCCTTGCATTCGCTTGTTAGTGGACAAATTGAAGTAGACGCTGGAGCAGCTACTGCTATCATTCAGCATGGTAAGAGTCTTCTTCCTGCTGGCGTTACAAATGTTTCAGGATTTTTCCAAGTTGGCGATGTCGTAGAAGTAATGACGCAACAAGGGCACGTAATTGGAAAAGGACAATGCACATATAGCGCAGAGGAATTAAGAGAGATAAAAGGTATGCAAAGTCAACATATTCAAGCAAGAGGCGAAAGGCATAATTATGAAGTCATTCATAGAGATTATTGGGTGTCACTTTAAGAATAGTGATGTTAAAAAGGAGGAAATGAAGATGAATGAAGTGTTGGCAAAGGGAAGAAAAGCGAAAGAAATTGCTAGAGAACTTGCACTAAAATCTACAAGTCAAAAAAACGAAGCACTTGCTGCTATTGCTGAAAGGCTAATAGTAGAAACAGCTTATATTGTAGAGGAAAACAAACGTGATATCGAAGAAGGTAAGGCAAAAGGATTTTCTGATTCACTCCTTGATCGACTTATGCTAACTGAACAACGAATTGTTGATATGGCAGAGGGGATTAAGCAGTTAATCGAATTACGTGATCCAGTTGGAGAACGTGTAAGTGAATGGAAGCGACCAAATGGACTATCTATTCAGGAGATGCGTGTACCACTTGGTGTTGTTGGGATGATTTATGAGGCAAGGCCAAATGTAACAGTAGATGCTGCTACAATTTGCTTGAAAACAGGAAACGCAGTTATATTACGTGGTAGTTCTTCTGCTATTAATTCTAACAAAGCCATCGTTTCCGTTATTCACCGAGCGCTTAAAGAAACAAACTTGCCAGAAGAAAGTGTACAGCTTATAGAAGATACAACACGGGATAGCGCAAAGCAGTTGTTTACAATGAATGATTACTTAGACGTTCTTATTCCAAGAGGTGGCAAACAATTAATTGATACGGTAGTGAGAGAAGCGTCTGTTCCAGTACTTGAAACAGGTGCGGGAAATTGTCATATTTTCATTGATGAAACGGCAGATAAGCGAATGACAATTGATATTATTATAAATGCAAAAACGCAGCGTCCATCTGTATGTAATGCAATTGAAACGATTGTACTTCATGAGAAGTGGGCAGAGCAATATGGTAGCGAGTTGTTTTCTTCTTTGAAGGGAAGAGGCGTGGAGCTACGTGGTGATCAAAAAGCATTGGCATTGGATTCTTCAATTGTACTTGCTTCAGCAGAAGACTGGGGGACAGAATTTTTATCTCTCACGCTGGCAGTTAAAGTAGTTTCTTCTATAGAAGAAGCGATTCATCACATAAATACGTATGGATCTATGCATTCTGAAGCGATTATTTCAAAAAACGAGGAAAACGTCAGCAAATTTTTCACTTCTGTTGATGCGGCGGCACTTTATCATAATGCATCGACACGTTTTACTGATGGATCTGAATTCGGATTTGGAGCAGAAATTGGCATCAGTACACAAAAGCTACACGTAAGAGGACCAATGGGGCTTCCAGCATTAACTTCCACAAAATATGTGATTCGTGGTAATGGACAAATTCGAAAATAAAAATAAAAGACACTCAATTTTCGTTTGGGTGTCTTTTATTTTAAAAAGTATTTACCATACAAAAAGCCCAACGAGCATAGCGCTTAATAAGGAAACAGCCATTCCGCTTACAAGAAGCTTCCAAACATTTTTCCCGATGACTGATGATTTTTCGCCGCCAAATAATGAGTTGTAAGTTCCATAAATCATACCCACTGTACTAAAGTTAGCAAAAGAAGCAAGAAAGGTTGTTGCAACCGCAATCGTATGTGGTTGTAAAGACTTTAAGTTTGATTTTAAATCCATCATTGCAACAAATTCATTCGTCGTTATTTTGATCCCCATAAGTTCAGCTACATACATAGCATCACTGCCCGATAAACCGAGTAAAAAAGCGAAAGGACTAAAGATAATGGAGAAGATTTTTTGAATTGTTAAACCTGTTACAAAAAATCCTAAAATCCCATTTAAACATGCAGTTAATGCTACATAACCAATTACCATAGCCAAAATAACAATAACCATATTCATCCCGACTAACATACTGTTGGAAATAGTAGAAAAGAAATCCTTTTTTTCATGTTTGGAAGGTGTGTAAACAACATCTTCTTCTTTCGAAACTTCCACAGGATTTAATACATTAGCTAAAATTAATGCGTTAATACAATTTAATGGGATTGCGCTGAAAATATATGTTGCTGGAACCATTGATAAATAAGCACCAAGAATGGATCCGCTGACGCTACTCATACTCATAATTCCAAAAGTCAGCAAACGATTTTCTTTTAAAACAGATAATTGATCACGAACAACCGCAAGTGCTTCGGTGTTTCCTAAAAACATCATTTGAATCGAAAAGAAACTTTCTAACTTTGGTAAACGAGAAATCTTTGAAATAACTGCACCTACTTTATCAATAATCCAAGTTAAGATTCCAAAATAAGAAAGAATATCAAAGAACGTGATAACAAAAATGATAGGAAGTAACGCACTAAAGAAGAAATCAATGTGCTGACTTTCCATAGCTGAAGGAAAGGCAAATCGAATACCTTCATTCGCACATGCTAGTAGCCAACTGAAAAATGACGCTATTTTATTAATGATAATACTGCCTAGCTTTGTGCCTAACATAAACCACGTAATAAAAAGCTCCAATAGGATGAGAATTACAATTGGTCTCCATTTTATATGTTTTTTATTAGGCGAACATAGGAAAACAATTAATATGACAACGAAAATCCCTAACATATTTAATATGAAATACATGTCAACAACTCCTTGAAAGTTATTATTTGTATATAAAAAAGCTCCTATTCTTCTTAATTTAGAATGAATGTATTTCAGCTTAAATTTCATTAATTCTAAAAATATAGAAGGTGTAATTCGATAAAAATAGAATATAATATATAGTAAACAGGGAGGGGATAAAATGGAGGTCTATCACATAACGAGTAGAAAGAGGGAAACTTACCATGTTCAAGTGAAGTATTCGATACTTTTCGAATGCGCACTTGGCATTGCGGCAATCACTCATAAGAGGTTAATTGATACACTTGAAAAGAGTCAAAATGAATGGGAAGAAATTAAGGAATCATTAACAGAAGAAATGAGAGAGCACTTACAGTTTGTAGAAGAACATAATACGTGGAAAGCGTTACTTCAGTTGTTGTATAAAGAGGATTTTCAGGACTTAGCACAGTTTCATGCTAAAATCGATTCGCTTTCAGAAGTAGATTTGAAATATATATGCTTACCGTTTTTAGGCGAGAAGTATGAAAAGAAAAGACATTTAGCAGCAAGTGGGGACGTAACTGCAATATATGAACTAATGGAACTGACGCAGTATCATCAGTTTTTCTCCGCGTATATTCGTTTTATATGTAATATCGATGTGCAAAAACTAAAGGATCATTTAGTAGCCGTTATGACAGGTTGGTATGAGAGTGTTATTCAGAAAGAGGAAGAGAAAATACTTTCTATATTACAAAGAGACTATGAAGCGAAAAATGAGATGAATAAAAAGATGAAATCGGAAGAGTTCGTCGAGTGGGCGACTGGCGGTGTGAACTATATGCCAGAACCAAGTGTTCATAATGTACTTCTTATCCCGCAAATGACGTACAGACCGTGGAATATTGAGGCGGATATTGAAGATACGAAAGTATTTCATTACCCAGTCGCAAATGAAAGCATCCACCCTGAAAATCTATATGAACCGAATTATTTTTTAGTTCAAAAACATAAGGCACTTGGGGATGAAGCGAGATTACGCATTGTAAAAATTTTGTTCGAAAAAGAACGAACATTGCAGGAAATTACAGAAAGACTGCAACTCGGTAAATCGACTGTACACCATCATTTGAAATTGTTACGTGCAGCGAAGTTAGTGGATATACATGACGGGAAATATGTATTAAGAAAGAAAGCAGTACAGTCATTAGCGAAAGAATTAGATGCGTTTTTAAATAGATAATATGCAACTAGAATGCACATAAGGGGAGGAATTAAATAGAAAAGTTGGTGTATAAAATTGAAAAATGTGTTGAAAAATCGTTCGTTTTTTTTCATGTGGATTGGTAGCGCGATTTCAGAATTGGGCGGGGCTTTCGGAACGTTATGTAATTCAATTCTTGTTTACGAATTAACAGGGTCAAAAACAGCATTAAGTAGTATGTGGTTACTATACTTTATCCCATCGCTCATACTACAACTAATAAGTGGCCCATTTATTGATAAATGGAGCCGGAAGTGGATTATGATTTTTTCGCAATGGGTGCGGGCTTCGGTTTTCTTACTACCGTTAGTCATGTTACTTACTAGTAGTATAGAAGTTTGGCACATATATGTCGTACAAATAATAATTGGGCTTATTACGCCGCTGTATACACCTGCAAGTCAAGCCATTACACCGAGTATTGTAAATAAAGAACAGCTTCAAGACGCAAATGCGTATATTGATGGGATGGCTCGACTTATGATGTTTCTTGGACCAATATTAGGCGGAGTAGCTATTCATTTGATTGGAGTAGAACTTACACTATCTTTCGTATGTATTTGTCTATTTGTTAGTGGCGCTTTTTTACTTTATATAAAAGAAAAGAGAACAAAACAATCTATTCGGAAAACGTGGTTAGAACAGTTTCTTCACGGTTTTACATATTTTTTCACAAAACCAGTTATCGTTTGGCTCTGTATTTTTCTTACTTTCGTGCAATTTGGAGTTGGGGTTACGCTAGTTACAAATCTTCCTTATATAAAAGACGAGCTGTCAGCCGGGTATGCAGAGTTTGGTTATTTTATGGCCGGATTCCCATTTGGCTATGTAGTTGGATCTATACTAGTTGGAAAAGTAACATATAAAAGTCGGCGTATACTTATGCTTGGTGGATTGTTTATAGGAGGACTCACATATATTTCTCTAGCGTTCAATCACAGTATAGTAATTGCAGTGTTCATTGAAGTTGTTGCAGGCATTTGCATTGCCTTTTTCAATGTTCATAACACGACAATATGCCAACAAACAGTACCGAACAATATGATAGGACAAGTATTTTCAGTGCGTTTATTTTTCATACGATCTGCTATGCCGTTAGGTGTGTTATTAGGAGGCATACTAAGTGAAATCTGGGGAATAAGAGCACTATACTTTATTATCGGTGCGATTATATGTATTACTTCTTTAATAGGATTATTACTTCCGTATTTCAAATTTTTAGATGAGGCGATAGAAAAGAAATCAGCATAATTCAAAAAATTAAAACTTTACAATTGAAAATAATTATCATAATCAATTATAATAGAAGAATAGTAGTATTCGTATTACAAAGAGGGAGTGGGATATATGTTTATCGAAACGAAAACATTTACAGTAAAAGAAGGTACATCAAATATAGTTGTAGAACGTTTCACTGGAGAAGGTATAATTGAAAAATTTGAAGGCTTTATCGACTTGAGTGTTCTTGTGAAAAAAGTAAGACGCGGAGACGAAGAAGTAGTCGTTATGATTCGCTGGGAATCTGAAGAAGCATGGAAAAACTGGGAAACAAGTGAAGAACATCTAGCAGGACATAGAGCGAGTCGTGGTAAACCAAAACCAGATCATATCATTAACGTGGATCACGCAGTTTATTATGTGAAATCATCGAAAGCGGCTTATCAACAGTCGTAATATATAGTTAAAGTTAGAGGATATTTGTTTATTAATAAACAAATATCCTCTTTTTTTGATTTATAGTAAAATATGGATGTAATATATATTTAATTGTTTCATTATAAATGGAGGTAAATGAAGTGAAAAAAATGTTACTAATGGCAGCTTTAGCGACGACATTATTATCAGCATGTAGTAATAATAAAGTGGAAGAAGAAGTATCTAAGAATGAGGAAGAAAAACGTGAAAGTAGTGCAAAAATAGTAGAGCGGAAGGAATATATCATTATTGATAAGAAGTATAATGATATATTTCTAAAAGATGCTAACTCAAATAAAGAAGATAGTGTGAAGGTAAGTTTAAATGATTTAAATCCAACAAAATGGGAGGCACCTGTAAGAAACGGTATACCAGATATAGGTGATCATATTTCTTTGGAAAAAGAAGAGGGTAAATATACACCTATATTAGTAAAAGATCTTGTTGGTGAAATAAAATATGATGGTACAATTAAATACAAAATTTTAGAAGCAACTAATAAATCAGTAAAGTGGCTTCCACTAAATAAAGAGAACAATGGAGGGGCTGTTCCACCAGAAATGGTAAAAGTAGTGAGCGCTTCGAAAATAAAAGCTGGAGATATTGTTACGATTCAAGATAAAACCAAAAGCAGTAAAGACGCAATTGTATATGAACTAACAATTATTGAATAAGTATGTAGAAGATGAAAGATATAAGAGAAATAAAATATATAGGTAACGAATAACTCCTTAATAATGTGTGTGGAGGTTACAAATGTTAGAAGCACAAATATTTAAACATGAACAACATAAAAAATTAGTGCAAACAATAGTAGCGGAAACCTTATCTATGGAAAAGGTACATGGATTCATGCTAATTGGATCTGTCGCAAGAGGCGATGCATATACTGATTCGGATTTAGATTTCTATATTCTTTTAGAAGATGGACAAAAGAAAAAATTTCATTCTGAAACGAGAGAAGATATTTTAGTTGAATATAAGAGTGCAGATTTTAATTTAATACAAGTAAACTTTAAAAACAATCCGATGGAACTATACTCATTTCTAGAAGGGGAAATTTTGTTTGATAAAAGCGGTGAGTTGAAAAAGTTAAAGGAAATAGCTACATATGAATTTGAAAACTATCGTGTTTCTAGCGACAAAGTGAAGGGCATTTCTCATTGGTTGCATAGTTCATTAATTAAAATTCAATCTGCTTTGAAAGCAAATGATGAGTTAAAAGCTTCATACATCGTTCATACGTCAACTTGGACATTGTTAGATGGGATATGGGCTGTTAATAATAAGCCTACACCGCCAGCGGGATCTGTTTTGAAGTATTTTGAAACATTATCTAAAGTACCAACTCACTTTGAAGGTTTTATAAATAAACTGTTTTTAGGTGATACGACAGAACGTACCTCTGCAGCAATTTTCTTGATTGAGTGGGTTTTACACAATTTGAAAAATAAATAATGTGACTATTTTATATAGGTAAAATAATATTTCGCGTCGAACGGTTTATGGAATTGCAGTCATAAAAACGTTCTAGGTTATAGAGAAAATTATTAGACTATAAAGCATAGTCTTAGATGGAACGCTTGAATATCTTACCTTACATATTTAAGTGTTATGAAAATAAGTTTATATACCCTGTGCTTAAAAGGAGATGAGTGAATGAAGTTAAATCATTTGAATCTATGCGTTGATGATTTATCAGAAGCGAGACATTTCTTTGAAACATTTTTTGATTTTCAATTTTTAGAGCAAAAGGGAAGGGCACTAGTAGTAATGAGTGATGAGAGTGGATTTATACTTGTGCTAAGCGATCCAAAAGCATTTAAGGGGAATATGGAAGTTATGTATCCAGAAGCTTTTCATATTGGTTTTTTAGTGGATACTTCAAATGAAGTTGATCAAGCATATAATCGTTTAGTAGCTGGAGGTATTGAAATAGAAAAGGCACCGTATTCTATGAGAGGTAGTAGTTATGGTTTTTATTTTACAATGTTTAATGGATTATTAATTGAAGTGTCCTGCCTTGACTATAAAGATGGTAAGAAAGTTCAATAACAATTAACAAGAGTAATGGTTTGAAGATGTAAATCAAGCCCCTTATCCAGTTTGGAAAGGGGCTTGATTATTTTAAGGGACATATAAGTAAAAATAAACGGATTTTAGTCAATAAAATGATTTGTGAGACAACTTCTTTATTAATCTACCTTAATTTCAAATTCAAGCACAGCTTGATCTTTCCTAAACGGCATATTGAGTTCTTTAAATCGTAAGCTTATTCCAGACAAATTATCAGGAAGGGCAGGAGATACAACGAAATGATGACTAAAATGTCCATCAGTGCCACCACCACCTTCTGGCCAGCAGTCATATGTATCATCTATTGATAATTGGAAGAAACTATGAGGCTTATTTTCATTAAAAACTTCATCAGTGGAATCCCAATCGCTATATAAATAAACTACACTAGCATTTGCATATGATACCTTTATGTTCATACGTTTTAAAAACAGGTACATGTTTTTTGAATGTAGTTGGTTCGACGCGAGGTTTAAATTCACCTTCGTCCATCATGGAAGAGAATAATGAATTTAAATAGTCTGGATAAAATCCGTATTGCTTTGCCCATTTATAAATCGCTTCATCATGTGGAAAACCTGGATCACCATCTGAAAGTTCTTTTCGTTCTTTTAATAGGGCACAAATTTTTTCATCGATAGTATATAACCTTTCATCGTAATAATCAGTAGGCCGTTCAAAACCCATTTGTTTCATAATCATTCCTCCTTTTCTTTATTTTAACAAAAAGAAAGTGCGATACATTTTTAAATGTAAATTTAAACTCATTCATAAATCAAATATTGTAGACTTAAAATGAAGTTTGATAACAAGGTCTATTTAGCAGAGGAATTGCTTGTGCATAAAATAATAATAATGTATGAATCAAGCAGGTTTTCCATATGGTAAAGTACGAAACTATTATAAGTAGTACAGTGAAATCAATAGGAGGTTACCGCTATGACAGCTGTTTTTAAAGATATGGCGTTCCAGTTAAAAACGGAACGACTCGATCTGAATATGTGGGAGGAATCTGATGCAGTCTGGCTGAGAAAATTAGTTGGTGAACGTGGTGTGGACATGCCAACCATTGAATCTGTTCGTAGCTCTCTTATCGAAATGCGCAAGAAAGCAACTGAAAATGGTATTTCTCTTCTTACTATACGTAGGCGAGAAGAAGGGGATTTCATCGGATACTGTGGCTTAATCATCGGTCGATCCACGCTTGAAGAGCCGGAAATTGCATACGAGTTGTTCCAACGTGCTCATCGCAAAGGTTATGCGACAGAGGCAGCATCAGCAGTGCTTGAGGCCGCGATCGCTACGGGTCGCCATAGACTTTGGTCTACTGTAGGCGCTTGGAATACGGCGTCTTTCCGGGTATTAGAAAAGATAGGATTTAAGCGGCATCACAGTACGTTTGGTGAACGCGGTGAGATTGTTTGGAATGTGCGCGATCTGTAGGGATTTGACTCAATTCAGAACAAAAATTGTAAAAGAAAGCCTCTATGTTAGGTTACTTAGTAATCTAACATAGAGGCTTTTCATTATAGTAAATATTGAGTTTGTATATATGTAAGTGTAATAGTCTGTCGTTTATTTTAATTTTTTACATCTTCATATAATTGGAGAGCCTCTTTCACATTCATTCCATTCTTCACAATGCCATGAATCGCTTGAATCATGGCAGCAGGATGTTCAGATTGCCATATGTTTCGGCCCATATCTACGCCGATTGCGCCTTCTTGCAGTGCATTGTACGTAATGTTTAATGCGTCTTCAATTGAATCGAGTTTTGGACCACCAGCGATTACGACTGGAGCAGGACAAGTGCTTGTAATTTTTTCGAATCCTTCGCAGTAATATGTTTTAATAATGTCAGCTCCCATTTCAACACAAACGCGGGAAGCGAGTGCGAGAAAGCGTGCTTCACGTTTTTGTAATTCTTTCGCAACAGCAGTAATACCGAGTACTGGTAGACCGTAATCGTGAGCTTCTGAAACTACATTTGCGAGATTTGATACGGTTTGTGTTTCATAGTCTGATCCGACGAAAACAGAAACGCCGACGCCAATTGCGTTTTGTTTTACTGCCTCTTTTACAGGTGTAACAATTGTTTCATTCGCTAAATCTTTACCGACGACAGTAGCTCCGCCTGATACACGCATAACCATCGGTGTGCTGCAGTTTTCAGGAATACAGGAGCTAAGTACACCTCGAGTTAAAAAGAGAGAATCTGTGTAAGGAAGTAAGTTTTTAACTGTTTCAAGTGGCTGTTCTAGCCCGTGTATTGGTCCTAAAAAGTAGCCGTGATCTATCGCTAACATAACCGCTCTTCCATCAGGTAAAATTGTATTTAATCGATTTTTAAATCCCCAAGTCATTAGAAATCACTCCTTCGTTAATGTTGGATTTTCCGTTTGTACCGTATCTTTATTTGGTAAATGTGGTGACTTAATAAAAACTGCTTTAAAAGGTTTGTCAGAATGGTTAATTAAATAGTGAGACTCATGAGGGCGAACTTGCAACACATCGCCTTGTTTAATTGGCACTCTTTCGTTATTCACATAGAAATCAATTTCACCTTCTAATGCATAAAAGACTTCTTCGCACGTCGTATGATAGTGATTTTGAAACTCCTGCCCAGGCTGAATGACAACAAGACCAAGATCAATATTCGGCCCTTGTATTAAATATTTCGGCCCATTATCACCGAAGCGATAGGAGAAGTCATTTTCATTCGCTTTTAACATACTTTTTCACTCCCTTATGTAATGTGTTACAGAGCACCAGGCGCAATCCACATATGTGAGGTGAGCCCTTTATCAGCTAAAGCGAGTTGACTGTCATACACAGTTTTCCATGTTTCATAGAATTCTTTGTATAGTTCATGATTTTCAGTAATTGGCTCGAATGTGTGCTCCCACTGTACAAACTGTTCAGCAGTTTCTTCCATAGATGAATATATGCCAGCGCCAACTCCAGCAGCAATCGCAGTTCCTAAAGCAGCTGCTTCTTTCACAACAGGTACTTTTACAGGAATACCAAGGACGTCCGATAAAATTTGTGGCCATAGTTTTCCTTTAGCAGCACCGCCAGCAAAAATGACTTCAGAAGGGAATGTTCCTGTAAGATTTTCTATTAATTTTAAGTTACCAAGTGTAACGAAGGCAGCATTTTCTTCAATAGCACGGAACAGCTCTTTTTTTCCGCATTTGTCAGCATCTAAACTTAAATTTAAAAAAGAAGGTGCGGCATGACGCCAAGAAATGTAGTTCATTACGTTTGAAAAAGTAGGGATAATACCATGTGAGCCGACAGGTACGTCTTTCGCTTGTTCTTCTAATAATGCATAAGCATCTACACCGAGTTTGTCAGCAAGTTTCTTTTCCTCATGGCAAAAAGCATCTCGAAACCAACGCATAACAAGGCCTGGGAAAAAGGCAATCGTTTCATATTGCCAAAGGTTAGGTATAACGTGACAATTTACCCGAATGGAAGCATGTGGATCTGTTTTTGGCTCTGTAACATTGACTTCTTGTTGCCAAAAACTACCTCCGCATATTAACGTTTGATTAGGTTTCACGACTCCTGTTCCAAGTGAGGCCATTTGTGCATCTCCGCCCCCGGCGACGACAGGAATTCCTTCACATAATCCAGTTAATGCTGCACACTCTTTTGTGACGGTACCAATTACTGTACCAGCTTCATTTACTGTTGGTGAAAATGGCAACGTTAAACCGCACTCGATAGCGACATCGCTATCCCATACTCTATTTTGTAGGTCAAAAATACCGGATGTACATCCGTTTGAGGGATCGATTTGTAGTACTCCGCTTAGTTTATATAAAATCCAATCGTTTAACATCGTAAAAGAATGAATATTACTATAGACGTCTGGTTCATGTTTTTTAATCCAAAGTAGGCGAGGTAAAGCACCTAATGAAAAAGTTTGACCAGATCTAGTATATAAATCTTCTTCAAGATGTGACCGTATTTCTTTTAGCTCACTAACTTCAGAGGATGCACGTCCATCAACATTTGCACAAGCCCATATTTCTTGCCCACCTTTATCATATAAAACAAAACCTTCTCGCATACTAGTAGCGCTAATAGCTAGAATAGAAGAGGGCGTGACATTACTTCTTTGTAAAACTTCTTTCGTGCACTGTTGTACTAGCTTCCAGTTTTCTATTACATCAAAATTCATAGAACCTGGGTAACGAGGATCCGTGTTATGAACCCATTCTTTTTGACTGACCGCAATTTGATTCCCTAATAAATCAAAAAGAACAGCTCGAACGCTTCCTGTACCAGCATCAAAAGCTAATAAATGAGACATTAACAATCACCATCCTTTCGTAATAAGGAGAGGGCCGTTTCCTCATCGGTAATTAATGTATGAATGAACTTTCCTTTTAAGGCACCGTAAATTGCATCTATCTTTTCTATACCTCCAGCAACACCAACGACATGTTTCATTTTGCGCAGAATCGAGAGCGGCGTACCAATTAGTCGACTATGATGCGGGAGCTTTAATAAATCACCATTCGTATTGTAAAACTGTCCTAAAATATCGCCAACACCGTTTTGGCTACGAATATACGTCATTTCACGTAGTGTTAATTTTTCTTCCTTTACAATCGTAGCGTCTTGAGATAATCCTCCAATACCGACAACTGCCGTATGTGCAAGTGAAGCGACATGAAGCATATCTTTTACAGTCGGTTCCGATAGCATACTTTGTGCCATTTCGGTTGTAGATGCTAGAAACGGCGTAGGGATAATGTGAAAATCGCCTTGCATGTAGTGAAAATAGTTTTGTTTTCTCGGGAGATAGTGATTTACTCCGCCTGTTAGCGTTACAATTGAAAGATTAATAGAAGTTTCAAAATGAATGTTTTCTAGCATTTTGCTAATCGTTTCGCCCCATCCAATGCCGAGTAAATCACCTTGCTGGAGCTGAGTTTCTAAATATTGTGCAGCAGCTTTTCCGAGAGAAGCGTGATAATTGTTTATTGGAGTAGGGATAATAAAAGCATCTTTTAAGTGGAATTTTTTCATTAGGTCACGCTCAATACTTAAACAGTGTAAACCAGTTCCTTTTACGTGAAATGTAACGATACCTTCACTGCGTGCCTTATCTAATAATCGGACAACTTTATTTCTTGAAATGTGAAGAAGTGAAGCAATTTCCTGTTGTGTTAATTGGTCTTTATAATAGTACCAAGCTACTTTAGTTAATAAATTCTGTTCAAAGTTCAGCTGTGTCATACGCGTCATCCCTTTCAACAATTGACCACTGCTTAAACATATGTGCCATATATTTTGTTTATTCCAGTTGAAACGATTAATTGTCTGATGAAAAAAGTGTTCTAGATATGAAAAAAGAAATATACAATGCTACAAAACAAGTAGAACAAATAATCATTTTCTCAAAAAATGTTCTGGATGAAGGCAGGTGACATCATGTGGAGAACATACCTTTATTACATGTAAAGAAAATGAGTAAGGCGTTTTCAAATCAACTTGTGTTAAAAGAGGTGAACTTACAAGTAGAGCGTGGCGATATATACGCTTTAGTTGGAGGAAATGGTGCTGGAAAATCAACATTAATGAAAATATTAACGGGGTTATATTCGTATGATAGTGGAGAAATGTATGTAAAAGGAATGAGGAAACAGTTTGTAAATCCGGAAAAAGCACACCGAGAAGGGATTTACTTAATACCACAAGAACCACTCATTTTTCCGCATATGACCATTGAAGAAAATATATGTATCGGACTAAAAGGGAAGAAAAAGGAATTAAAAGTAAAGATTCAGCAATTGATTGACAGTTTAAGATGGGATATTGACCTTAAAGAATTAGGAGGATCACTATCCATTGCGCAGCAACAGTTAGTAGAAATCGTTAGAGGATTAATACGGGAAGCCGAGATTCTTATTTTAGATGAGCCAACATCGACATTAACAACTCACGAAATAAAGAGTTTTTTTGTGCTGATGAAAAGTTTACAAGAAAAAGGAATTGGAATGATATATATTACGCATCGCTTTCCAGAAATCTTTGAAATTGCCAACAAAGTAGCGATATTACGTGATGGAATGATTGTAAGCCAAGGTGATGTATGTGACTATACATATGACATGCTAATGGAGGGGTTATTGCCGAAAGGGTATAAACAAGAAGAGAAAAGAGAAATAGTGCAAGAGACAAAAGAAATGAAAAAAATATTAGAAGTAATTGATATAACGAGTCACGCATTCGAAAATATATCATTTACTGTACATGCTGGGGAGATTGTAGGAATTGCTGGCATTGTTGGATCAGGCAGAACGGAATTAGCAGAAACCATATTTGGATTGAAGTCTATAAAATCAGGTTCTATTTTATTAGAAGGAAAATCAATTGATTCATGCTCTTTGCATAAAAGACTTAGCGAGGGATTAGTTTATGTGCCAGAGGATAGAGCAAGAAATGGTATTTTCTCAATTGCATCAGTTAAAGAAAATATGACTGCAGCAAGTTTACATCAGAATAGTCGATTTTTCATTAACGAAGAAAAAGAAAGCGCTTTATTTAAGGCGTATATAGAACAGTTTCGAATTGTTGTACGAAGCATGGATGAAGTTCTAGCATCTTTATCGGGAGGTAATCAGCAAAAAGTCGTGCTTGCAAAATATCTTGCGTGTAATCCAAAAATTATTATTCTTGATGAACCGACTCGCGGAATTGATGCGAAAGCAAGGATTGAAGTATATGAGACGATAGAAAAAATGAAAAGAGAAGGACTCGCAATATTATTAATCTCTTCCGATGTTGAAGAAATCGTTCAATTAGTAAATCGTGTATATGTAATGCGAAATGGACAATTTGTTTCTCATTTAGAGAAACAAAATATGACTGTAGATGAAGTTACACGTCTTGCATACGGAGGTGTAACGGAATGAAACGTATGTATAAAATGCACGAAACATCTATCATACTATTATTACTCATTTACATTGCCATTGTCGGAATGATAAATCCAAGTTTCGTTCAGCTTAACTCGTTATCTTTAATGATGAAATCAAGCGTTATTTTAGTTGTGCTAGCAATTGGCCAATCGTTCGTCTTATTTACGAAAAATATAGACGTATCAGTCGGTTCAATTATGGGATTAAGCGCAGCTGTTTGCGGGATGTTGTTAACGGATGGATATCATGCATTTTTGTCCATACTTGCTGCTGTTTTACTTGGCGCTATTCTCGGTTTTATAAATGGGATTGGCGTTGCGAAGTTTCGGGTACCAGCTATTATTATGACATTAGGTATGTTAGGGATCATTAGAGGTACGATGTTAATTTTCACAGGCGGAAAGTGGATTGAAGACGTACCAAACAATTTTAAGAAAATGTCATCGATCGTCATACTTGGTTTGCCGATAATTGTATGGGTTGTTCTTATTATTTTACTACTACTATACTTCTTTTTAAGGAAAGTGCCATTCGGAAGATACTTTTATGCGGTAGGTGATAATGAAGATGGCGCGAGACTCATTGGTATACCTGTTAATAAAGTGAAGATATATGCGTTTATTATATCTGGCATAAGCGCTGCACTCGCTGGTTGCATATTTGTCATGAATATCGGATTCGTTCCAAATCAAACAGGCACCGGGATAGAACTACAGGTTATCGCAGCTGCTGTACTAGGGGGAATTCATTTAAAAGGAGGAACGGGTTCTATAGTTGGAGCTGCATTAGGAGCAGTATTTTTAGAGGCGATTAGTAGTTCACTTGTCTTTTTAAAAATACCTGCGTTTTGGAATAATGCTATTTCAGGGTTTTTATTATTAGTAATCGTTATATTAGATAGTGTTATGAAAAAGTGGAAGGCGGAAAGGAGGATGAATCTATGAAGTATTTGTACAGATGGGAAGGTGTTCTAATTGTATTACTTTTTATAGAATTCATTCTCTTTAGTTTTATAAGTAGTGATTTCTTAAATATTAGTAATCTCCTTTTTAGTACAAATGATTTTCTATTTATAGCAATCGCAGCGATACCAATGACTTTCGTTATTGTAACAGGAGGAATTGACGTTTCTGTAGGATCTATTATGGGGTTAACTTCGATTATTATTGGTGTACTTTGGATGAATGGAATACCTATTTTGCTAGCGGTCATATTAGCTCTTTTAATCAGCTGTTTAGCAGGAGCTTTAAACGGATTCATTATAAAAATGACAGACGTAGAGCCACTTGTCGTTACACTCGGAACAATGTTTTTATACGGTGGAATTGCACTCGTCATTTCAGGAGGGGCAGGTGCTTCTGGATATGAAGGGATAAGTGGTTTGCCTGACGCATTTGTACAACTGGCAAACGGTAGTTTTATAGGGATACCGAATTTATTATGGTTATTGATTATATTAACGATTTTATGCACTGTATTGTTTCACCGTACTATTTATGGGCGCCACGTCAAATTAACTGGTGCAAACGAAAATGCAGCAAAATACACTGGGATCAAAACGAAAAAAGTAGTCATCATCGCTTACATACTTTCCGGGTTAGGAGGTGGATTAGGAGGCGCTTTCTTAACTGCATATTTCGGCTCCGCACGTGCTGATATGGGAAGTGAAACGATTTTACCAATCATTACAGCAGTCGTATTAGGCGGGACACTTATTACAGGAGGGAAAGGAAGCATTATCGGTACTGTACTGGCGAGTATTTTTATAGGACTCATGCAGTATGGCTTGCAAATGACGGGTTTAACAAATGAACAATCTAACGTAGTTATTGGTATTATTCTTATTCTTTCAGTTATTATGAGACATTTCAAATTACATCAATTCACACCGTGGAAAAGAAAGAACTTGCATAAGGAGGAAATGTCATGAAGAGAAAACTGGGGATTGTATTCATTGTATGCATTTGTTTAATCGGTTTAATCGCTTGCTCTAGTCAAACGGCAGATAAGAAAAAGGCAGATGATGTGAAATTTGCATTCATCCCGAAATTAACTGGAGTTGGCTTCTTTACATCGGGTGGTGAAGGAGCAAAAGAGATGGGAGATAAGTTAGGCGTACATGTGAAATATGATGGACCGTCTGAAGCAAGTGTATCAGGGCAAGTGAAATATATAAACAACTTTATTAATCAAAACTATGATGCACTTATGGTCTCTTCTACGTCAGTAGATGGTTTATCACAATCATTACAACGAGCTAAGAAAAAAGGAATGACTGTTTTAACGTGGGATTCTGATGTGAATCCGAAAGACCGTTCATTTTATATAAGCCAAGGAACACCAGATCAACTTGCTAATTTATTAATTGAAATGACTTCCAAACAAATTGGGGATAAAGGAAAAGTAGCATTTTTTTATTCTAGTCCAACGGTAACGGATCAAAACCAATGGGTAACGAAAGCGAAAGAAATTATTAAAAAGAAATATCCGAACTGGGAAATTGTAACGACGCAGTACGGCGAAAATAATGCGCAAAAATCGTTATCTGTAGGAGAGAACATTTTAAAAACATATCCAGATATTAATGCAGTCATTTGTCCGGATGCAACGGCACTACCAGCGATGGCACAAGCAGCTGAAAACTTAAAAATGGATAAAAAAGTAGTCGTAACTGGTTTTTCCACACCAAACGTTATGCGTGATTACGTAAAACGAGGAACAGTACAACAATTTGGATTATGGGATGTAAAACAACAAGGTGCACTCGCAACGTATGTAGCAAATGAAATAGTAGTAAAAGGGAAGAAGTTAAAAGTAGGGGATAGTTTCGAAGTAAAAGGAATCGGAAAAGTGAAAGTAGAGCCAAACTCCATCCAAGGTTATGATTATGAAGCAGAAGGAAATGGAATTATCGTATTGCCAGAGCGGGTTGTATTTACGAAAGAGAATATTGATAAATATAATTTTTAGTAACGAAAAAACGTCCGAATAAATCGGACGTTTTTTAATAACTTCTTTAATTATGAACCGTTTCTTTTTCATTTAATCCAAGCGTACGACCTGTAGAAGTGTGAAGGTCTTGGAACAATCTTGGATTTTCAGTTAGTGAAATGCCATAAGAAGGAATCATTTCTTTTATTTTTTCTTCCCATTCTACCATGCGGCTTGGGAAGCATTTTTCTAATACTTCAAGCATGACGTGAACGGCAGTAGAGGCACCTGGTGAGGCACCTAGTAATGCAGCGATTGAGCCGTCAGCTGCACTGACAACTTCTGTGCCGAATTGAAGTGTACCTTTACCGCCAGCATCAGTGTCTTTAATTACTTGCACACGTTGCCCAGCAACTACAATATCCCAATCTTCACTTTTCGCGTTCGGAATGAATTCGCGTAATTCTTCCATACGTTTTTCGTGAGATAACATAACTTGCTGAATTAAGTATTTTGTTAATCCCATTTCTTTTACACCAGCAGCTAACATCGTTAAGACGTTATTCGGTTTTACAGAACCAATTAAGTCAAGGTTTGAGCCAGTTTTTAAGAACTTAGGAGAGAACCCTGCGAACGGTCCAAATAGTAAAGCTTTTTTATTGTCTATATATCTCGTATCAAGGTGAGGTACAGACATTGGCGGAGCGCCAACTTTAGCTTTACCATATACTTTCGCATGATGTTGCTCGACAACTTTTTGGTTTTTACATACCATAAATAGTCCACTTACAGGGAATCCACCAATATGTTTTGATTCAGGGATACCAGTCTTTTGTAGTAGAGGTAGACTACCGCCACCGCCGCCGATAAAGACGAATTTTGCAGTGTGATGCTCAATTTTACCACTATTCATATCGTGTACTTTTACTTCCCACAAACCATTCTTTGTGCGTTTAATATTTTCGACACTATGTTTGTAGTTTAGCTCGACATTTTTCGTTTGTAAGTAATCAAACAACATACGTGTTAATGCACCGAAGTTAACATCTGTTCCAGAATCAATCTTCGTTGCAGCCATTGGTTCGTTAGGTGTACGTCCTTCCATAATGAGTGGAAGCCATTTTTTTAATGTTTCAGGAGCATCGGAAAATTCCATACCTTGAAACAGTGGATTTTTTGAAAGCGCTTCAAAACGGTTTTTTAGAAACTCAACATTTTTTTCACCTTGTACTAAACTCATATGAGGTAGAGGCATAATGAAATCTTGTGGATTACGAATTAATTTACTTTTTACAAGATATGCCCAAAATTGTCTTGAAAGCTGGAATTGCTCATTCACTTTTACAGCCTTACTAATATCTATAGATCCGTCAGATTTTTCGGAAGTATAGTTCAGTTCGCATAGCGCAGAATGCCCTGTACCTGCATTATTCCATTCATTAGAGCTTTCTTCCCCGGCACTTGCGAGTTTTTCAAAAACTTTAATTTCCCATTCAGGTGCTAATTCTTTTAGTAATGAGCCTAACGTTGCACTCATAATTCCTGCACCAATTAAGATAACGTCTGTTTTTTGCTGCATGTTGCTCATGATAATCTCTCCATCCCCTATATTGGCAAAAAAGAGTAGGTGTTTTCTATGTCTAAGCCGTAAAAGAGAAACACCGCCTAGGCCCCACCTAGGTATTTACCTTTTTTGTCTCAATTGTATAACCATCTCATACTCTATTATAATAATTAATAGACTAAAATATCTAGTGTTATCTGATAATTTTAAACTATTTAACGTTTTATTCGCCAAAAATCTTATTTAACAAGCTCTTTTAAGGTGATAAATAGAAAAAAATCACAGTTTGAAATTATCCCGAAAAAGCTTACGTATCCAAAAGTGGGTAGAAATTACACCTTTTTATGGAATTTTTCGCTCTGTTTATTGTATAATTATTCTGGAAATTGAAAAGGAGGGATACACATGCGTACACAAGAACAAATCGCAAACTTATTTCGAAATTTTTCAATAAAGGAATGTAAAGGGTCAAGTGACTTATATGAATACTTATCAATAAAAATTGCTGAAGATGAGGAAGTACTTACACTCTCTTCCTACGCTCAAGCAGGCCAACCAGTCCCAAACTTATTATTAGGTGCAGTACATTATTTATTATTAGCAGGGAAAGAACATCATGTAAAAACGTATTATAGTAGCTTAGTTGAAAATGCTAATACGGATTTAGATAAAGCTTTTGATAATTTTAAAGATTTCTGTAAAACGTACCGAGAAGAAATCATTACTTTATTACAAACGAAACTCGTTCAAACGAATGAAGTAAGGCGATGTGCGTACTTATACCCAAGTTTCTGTTACATATTTAATAAAGTGAAAAAGCCGTTAGCGTTAATTGAAATTGGAACAAGTTCTGGATTACAACTGTTCTGGGACCAATATAGCTATTCGTACGGAACAGATGAAACATACGGAAATATAAATTCAAATGTACATGTAACTTCTGAAATAAGAGGAGAGAATGTGCCTCATTTTCTAAAAGAAAGTCCATCTGTCGCAGAAAGAATAGGACTAGATTTACATGTAAATGATTTACATAGTAATGAAGATTATTTATGGCTACGTGCACTCATTTGGCCAGAGCATAAAGAAAGACTTGAAATGTTTGACCAAGCAGCATCTTTAGTGAAAAATGAATCTGTTCAATTAATAGAAGGAGACGGTGTGGAGCTATTGCCATCTATCATCGAACAAATAAGTAAAGGTGCTGTAATCTGTATTTTCCATACACACGTCGCAAATCAAATACCTGAACAAGTAAAACGTAAGTTAGAAAAACAAATCCAAGAAATCGGTGCAAAACGTGATGTATTCCACCTATATAACAACATGTGGGATCGTGACCTTCATATTGATTATTATATTAACGGAAACGAATATCGTGAAACGGTTGGAGAAACAGAAGGGCATGGGAGATGGTTTAGCTGGAAACTTGGGAATGAGACGCTTTGTTAATATTTGAGAAATTTTTATTTTCAAGAAATTAGATAATGAAATTCCAGAAAAATGAAAGTAACTAGTTACTTTCATTTTTCTTTTGTGATAATATGTTAGTAATTACTTACTAACATATTGGATGGAGGAATAAAGATGGGGAAATTAACAGCACGAGAAAAAGTTATGGAAGCTGCTACGTTATTATTCGGGGAAAAGGGGTATACAGCGACAACAATTCGTGAAGTGGCAGAAAAAGCTGGGGTAAGCGAGTTAACGATATTCCGTAATTTTAAAAATAAGGAAAATTTATTTAGAGAGAGTATTATTTTACGGACGACACCAGTGGCTTTGTTAGAGGAAATTGAAGAACAATTTACTGGTGATTTACATAAGGACCTTACGAAAGTGGCAGAAACATATATTCAAACCAATTTGCCAAAGCTGAACTATATTTGGGCTGCATTAATAGAATCAAGACAAAATAGTGAAATGAAAACATTACTACACGAGTTGAATTCACATTTAGTAGATCACCTAGAAAATTATTTAAAGCAACTTGGAGAGAAAGGACACATTTCCCCGTGTAATTACCGTGTAATAGCGAATATGTTTTACGGACAACTGTTTTTATACATTATGAACGTTAGTATAACGGAAGAAGAAATTCAGTTAGAAGAATATATAGAGACGTGTGTAAATTTATTTATGAATGGAATTTCAAATAAAGAAAACGAATAGGGGTGGGAGAATTGCGGAATACATTTGCATTAATAGCTTTAATTGCAGGTTTTTTTATGGCAATTTTAGATTCAAATATTGTGAATATCGCATTACCAGAAATGACAAAGACATTTCATTCGTCAATTGATACAATTTCATGGATTGCTAATAGTTATAACGTCGCCTTTGTATCGTGTTTATTAATTGCAGCACGTCTTGCGGACCAGTTTGGTCGCAAGAAGCTGTATATTATTGGTTTATTGGGGTTTTCTGTTAGTTCGTTTATGTGTGGTATAGCCACTTCTTTTCATACATTAGTAGCTTTTAGGGTAATACAAGGAATTTCAGCCGCAGTTATCGTACCAGTTGCTATGCCATTAGGCCTTAATTTAGTACCGAAAGAGAAACAAGGTATGATAGGAGGTATCATGGGAGCTTTTGGGGGATTAGCAGCGGCAATTGGCCCTTCACTTGGAGGTATTTTAACTCACAAATTGAATTGGAGTTGGGTGTTTTTTATTAATATACCAGTTGGTATTTTATCTTTCATCTTCGTGATTCTTTGTATTAAGGAATCCTATGATCATGCTGCAAGCTCTAAAATAGATTGGGCAGGTATGATTACTTCTGCATCTGCACTATGCTTACTCGTATATGCACTCATACAAGTAAATACAAATCATTTAAGCATGATAAGCTTAATACTTCTTTTTATGCTCTCACTCATAGGTTTTATATTATTTTTTATTATTGAAAAGAAAAGTGAAAATCCAATGTTGCCATTAAAGTTATTCACAAATAAAGAGTTTTCAATCTCGAATTTTTCTTTATTCTTTGTTGGAATGGGATTAATGAACTTTTTGTTTATACTTGCTTTTTATTTCGTTCAAGTAGGAGGTATGACTGAATTACAGTCAGGTTTAATAATTAGCACGCTAGCGATAGTTTCAATGATTGTTACATCAATAGTGACACCAATTGCAGCAAAGCGGGGAAGTTCATTAATAGGTAGTGTAGGACTACTAATATTTATCATAGCATCATATTTATTTAGTCAAATAGACTCCACCTTTACTACATGGGATTATATTTGGCGATTAATGATTGTGGGGATTGGAACTGGCTGTACAATAGCACCGTATACAACAACGGCAGTTTTAAGTGTGCCAATTGAAAATTCAGGCGTTGCTACAAGTGTATGTAATATTTCTAGAACAGTTGGAGGTATTGTTGGGGTAGCGATTCTGGTGATGTTTTTGAATCATCAGTTGTTAGTTGAAAAAGAGAAGATAAATAAGGAAGTAGTGACTATGATTAAAAATAGTGATTTGTCAAATTTAGAAAAGGTACAAGTAGTGCAAGCGATAAATAAAAAACAGCAAATCGACTTAAAAACTGATGAGGAGGGCAAAATTTACAAACAACTAAATGCGGGATATAAGAAAGGAACTATTCGTAGTTATAATTTAGCATTTTTAATCGGAGCTACTATATTTTGTCTCGCATTGATTTTTAATATAGTAAGAGTCTTAATAGATAAGAAAATAAGTAAAGAAGTAAAATCTTATGTTTTGTAAATATTATTATATAAATTAAAAGATATTGTTATACTAAACTGCTAAATATAACATGAATGTTTATTTAGCAGTTTGAACAATATTAAAACAGTTAAAAAGGCGGAATACTTTGCGGGAAGTTAAAAACATTTTTCGGATCATATTTTGCTTTTACTTCCATTAATCGGTCAAAGTTGCAACTGAAGTATGCATCTGGCCAATCTTTAATGGATAGGTCGGGAGTATTAACGTATACACCTTTTGTAAATGGCAGCATTGCTAAGCGAAAGTCTTCCACCCATCGAATACTTGCAGCAGCACCTTCTGGTTGCCCCCAAGTGGCGAAGATTGACATATTTGATAGTGCTTTTCGGTAATAATAAGCAGTCGCTTCATTTGGTACTTCAGCAACAGCCCCGCCTAATCCGTGGAAAAATACGGAGGTGGTGGCATGGGGAGGTGAATTTTTAATAAAGTGATCAATTATGGATAGGCCTTCTTCTGGTAGGAGTTCATATACATATGGACCAACACTTTTAAAGGGTAAAGGTGTTGCAGGTTGCTTTTCGGCTATTTTCGCTGCTGCTTCTGCCCATGGTATTTCTTCTATAGTTACTTGTAATGGTGAACCGGCGTTTAATAATGGCTGTAGCAGTACCTGCAATTCTTGAACAGAGCCGAGAAATACACCTTGCATTAATAAAGATGGTTCGAACTCTGCAGACATGAAAAGAGTAGTTGTAAGTCGTTTATCAGCGCAAGGTAGTGTGTAAGTTTGCCAAGTGTTTATTACGTCTTTTAAATCGGATATTCCCCAGCTTATTTCTGCAAAGCCTACCGTATTAATTTTATGCGTTCGAAATTTGAACGAAGTACATATGCCAAAGTTTCCACCACCAGCACCTCGTGAAGCCCAAAAGAGGTCAGAGTTACACTTTGTATTAGCACGTATTACACAGCCGTTTGCGTCTACCATTTCAAATTCAATTAAATGATCGAGAGTTAATCCAAACGGACGGGAGAGAATGCTATGTCCGCCTCCTAAAGTAACACCTGCAATACCAGGTGTCGGACAAACTCCACTTGGCACAACTAATCCTTCAGCTGCAAGTGTTTCAATTAAAGAAATGTTCCTCCAGCCTGTTCCGATTGTTACAGTCTCACTTTTGTGATCTATTTCTAATTGTTTCATTTCACTTACATCAATTACAAGGCCAGCATTACTAACGGATAATGCCTCATAATTATGACGTCCAGAGCGCATACGCATAGGGATGTTATGTAGCCTCGACCAGCGAACAGCATTCACTACATCTTGCGTATTTTGAGCAAAGACAATGATTAACGGGAATTTGTTAAAGAATGTGTTGAACTCCTCACGAGCTGAATTATAGTCCGGATCATTAGGTGTAACGATACGACCAGTAAGTTCGATTTTTGGATTACTCATTTTCTCTTTCTCTCCTTGTTACAAAATAAAATGCTTACAATTTGGAAAAGCAGTAAGTAAACAATGACTATACTTTAAGATTAAATGAAGAAAGGAAGGGGAATATTCCGATAAAGAAAAAGGCAGTGCTTCATATATGTAGCACTGCCTTTTTGTAATTATATATATGTACTCAAAATCTCCCCAGGCAATACATCAATCTCCCAAACTTTTTCAGATATAAAAACTACATTTATAAAAGATTAACAAAAGTAATTGTTAATCTTTGGTTAGTATCGTACATACAATATGTAATTAAGTAAGTGTACTATGGAGCGAATACAGAAAAGGGTGAATGAAGCATATGAATTCATTTGAGCAAATGATGTACGTTGGTATCATCATGTCTATTGTACTATCTGTAATGATTTTAGGATCTTTATATTATAATCCGCGTCTTTCGTTAACTGATTATCCAAAAGATATTCAAAAGGTAGTTTTTCCAAAATCGATTTATGAAAAAAAGCAAACGATTTACTTTAACATTGCATATAATGCTATTCTTTTCGGTACTCCTTTCGTTTCTACATATATATTACATAAACATGAAAAATTATTATATATTGATGCCTATTTACATGCTTTTGGTATTGTAATGATTTTCAATTTAGTAGATTTGTTTATAATTGATTGGCTAATCTTTTGCTGGATTACCCCAAGATTTGTTGTTATTCCTAGTACAGAAGGCATGAAGGGTTATAAAGATTATAAGTTTCATTTAAGAGGGGCTATAGTCGGCACAAAATTTTTAGCAATCGTAAGTTTATTTTTGGCAGGAATTGCAATAACTATGTAGCATAAAAAGTATTGTTTCATTTTGTTTTGATAGTAGAATTTTAGGTAACTTTAATCAAACTAGTATTAATTAGTATTAGTATATTTTTAATTTTTATAATACAACCTCATAAATATTAATATATGTTATATAGAGCGAAAATTCATTTTATCCCGCTTTAATGGGCAGTAAGACCCCCACCTCAAAATTCAGCGAAAGCAAAGAAGTTAGGTGGGGGTCGGACTGCCCATAAAAGTCCGATTGGTTCAACTAATAATCAGTGGGGGATGAAGAAAACCCCACTGATTAAAGTTTCACTTTATAAAAAGGGGTGTGTTATGAAAGAAACGAATGAATCTTTAAGAAACGATTTAAAGAAAGATATAAAATTTTCTATTATAATCCCTGCGCATAATGAAGAAAAATACATTGGAAAATGTTTAGATTCTATTTCAAGGGCAGCGGAAGCATATAAAGATCAAACTGAAGTCATAGTGGTTTTAAATCGTTGTACAGATAAAACAGAAGAAATAGCAAAGGGGTATAACTGTATTACATTAAAAAATGACGATAAAAATTTATCGAAAATCCGAAATGCAGGAGCCGCGATAGCTACTGGAGAAATAATCATTACTATAGATGCTGATACGCAAATGACAGAGTCTTTTTTGTCTAACGTAGAAAAATATTTAGTTTCAGGTAAATATATTGGCGGTGGGGTAACCGGTAAGTTTGAAAGAATATCTTTAGGAATATTTGTTTCCGCATTGTTAATAATAATTCCATTATTTTTTAAGTACGGGGCTATATCTGTCGGGATTTTTTGGTGCTATAGAAACGATTTTATGGCGATTAATGGATTTAATGAAAATATGCTTATGGCAGAAGATGCAGATTTTGCAAAACGTTTAAAAGAATGGGGAAAACAACAAAATAAGAAGTTCGGTACAATAAAAAATGGAATGATAACTTCGTGCAGAAGATTTGATACATATGGAGATTGGACTTTAGTTAAAAATCCAAAAATAATCTTAGCGTATTTAAAAGGAAATGATAAAAAATATGCAGATAAAACATATTATGATAATCAAGAAAGATAACTGTAGAAATTCTTAAACAAATAGCTTTTTGCTCACCTCATTTTATCCCGCTTTAATGGGCAGTAAGACCCCCACCTCAAAATTCAGCGAAAGCAAAGAAGTTAGGTGGGGGATGAACAAAACCCCCACTGATTAAAGTTTCACTTTATAATATATAGAATTAAAAATGAGAATTTGATAGTATTGGAGTAAGGAGTTTTAATAGCAGTATATTAAGTCGTATTAATATACTGTTGCAAATGCTCCCCTAATTTCATGGGAGTATTTGGTAGAAACCGAAAAAATAATGGAGGCTAATATGAAAAAAATAATTGGCGCAGCAACAGCAACTGTTTTTGGGTTGGGGGCTTTTACCACAACTGCTATCGCAGAAACGATCGTAACAGCAGATGTACTCAACGTACGTGAAAAACCGACTACGGAATCAAAAGTTATCGAAAAGGTAAAGGAGGGACAAGAGTTAAAAGTAATAAATACCGAAGATGGATGGTCAAAAATTGATTTAAACGGTAAAGAAGTGTTTGTAAGCTCAGAGTTTACAAAAGATGTGTATCATGTAACAGCGAATTTGTTAAATGTACGCTCTGATGCAAATACAGAATCAGAAATTCTAGGCAGACTGAAAAAAGATGATGTAATTGAATCAACACATCAAGTAAAAGACGGTTGGCTAAAATTTGAGTATAAAGGAAAAACAGCTTATGCAAATGTTTCTTTCCTATCAAGTACAGCACCAGTTGAAAACACAGCTAAAGAGAAAACGAAGCAAGTAGCGAAAGTACACAAACCAGCTAAAGCTAAGGATGAAGTTAAAGCACAAAAGATAGCAAAGCCTAAGAAAGAAGCGAAAGTACAAAAAGTAACAAAGCCTAAAGAAGAAGTGAAAGTACAAGAGGTAGTAAAGCCTAAAGAAGAA
>NZ_JBXAHR010000001.1:309705-763345 GCF_058952315.1 Bacillus sp. GW823-FHT06B01
GAAGAAGCGAAAGTACAAAAAGTAACAAAGCCTAAAGAAGAAGTGAAAGTACAAGAGGTAGTAAAGCCTAAAGAAGAAGTGAAAGTACAAGAAGTAGCAAAGCCTAAGGAAGAAGCGAAAGTACAAAAAGTAACAAAGCCTAAAGAAGAAGTGAAAGTACAAGAGGTAGTAAAGCCTAAAGAAGACGTGAAAGCCCAAGAAGAAGCAAAAGCTAAAGAAGAGGCCGAAGCAAGAGAAATAGCAAAGGCTAAAGAAGAAGAGAAAGCAAGGGAAATAGCAAAGGCTAAAGAAGAAGAGAAAGCAAGGGAAATAGCAAAGGCTAAAGAAGAAGAGAAAGCAAGAGAAATAGCAAAGGCTAAAGAAGAAGAGAAAGCAAGGGAAATAGCAAAGGTTAAGGAAGAAGAGAAAGCAAGAGAAATAGCAAAGGCTAAAGAAGAAGAGAAAGCAAGAGAGATAGCGAAGGCTAAAGAAGAAGAGAAAGCAAGAGAAATAGCAAAAGCTAAGGAAGAAGCAAAAGCAAAAGAAGAGTCTAAAAATAACACACAGTCTGCTAAACGTGAATTAACGGTAGTAGCGACAGCATATACTGCTGATCCAAGTGAAAATGGTACATATGGTGGACGCGTTTTAACTGCGATGGGGCATGATTTAACGACTAATCCGAATATGAGAATTATCGCAGTTGACCCGAAAGTAATTCCTTTAGGATCTAAAGTATGGGTAGAAGGTTATGGAGAAGCTATCGCTGGTGATACGGGAAGTGCA
Organism: Bacillus sp. GW823-FHT06B01; assembly: GCF_058952315.1. NCBI lineage: Bacteria > Bacillati > Bacillota > Bacilli > Caryophanales > Bacillaceae > Bacillus > Bacillus sp. GW823-FHT06B01. Next base: position 310,471 of record NZ_JBXAHR010000001.1, read on the forward strand.
ATTAAAGGAAATCGCATTGATGTTTTAATGGGTTCAAAAAGTAAGGCTATGAATTGGGGAAGACAAACTGTTAAAGTGAAAATTCTATAATACATATATTTTTATAGATAGAAGTCAGTTCTCTTTATTGAGACTGGCTTTTATTTTTTCATATGTAAAGATTGTTCAATTATAAAAACTGAAATATAAAGTACATAACGAAAATAAGACTGACATATTCTGTCGGTCTTATTTTCGTATTACAACATCATTAAGAATCGCATCAAATATATCTTTTTGCGTCAAGTTATCTGTAAAAATAGCTTCTCTGGTAACTTCAATTGTATCGTGCGGAGTATACCATTTTTCTAGGGAATCTTCACCAAATTCATGTCGTTTGTCCCTTGTGTTATGTCGTCGAATCGTTTCTTTTAACGATAAATCAAAGTAATATGTATAGACGTTTCCTTCAAAAAAATGTATTAATTCTTTCAGCATATCACCATATCTACGACTGTTTAAAATACCTTCTAAAATAATAAAATCACATTTCCCTTTTCCATACTTCGTAATTTCAAATAGTAAATCATGTGATAAGTTCCCTATCGTATCGTGGACTCTTAGCATATCTCTACGTACAACATCTTGTGATACTAAAAGTGTACCTTGTCCGAAATGTTCTTGTAGTTCTTTTGCGATTGTTGTTTTACCACTTGCGGAGTTTCCTCTAAGAATGATTAAAGTTGATTTAAGGATAGGATTAGACATAAAGTATTCCCCAAAACAATATTGATTATATAGAAAATTTTAACAAATAAAATAAAGAAAGTGTATAATCAATATGATGGATATTTAAAGTAGGATGCTAGATGGCTGATACATTAAAGAATGCACAACCTATATGGAAACGGACATGGTTTCGCTATCTAGAGGCAATGAAAGATTTTACAACAAGAAAAAATATAAATAATTAAAAAGAGGTACTATATGTTATTTCAAAAAGATAATCTATCGGTTCGGTACGTAAAAGAAGAGGATGCATCAATTATTTCAAAATGGTTAACAGACCTAGAAGTACTGCAGTATTACGAAGGGCGAGATAATCCGCAATCTGTAGAAATGGTACTTGATCATTTTATATATAATCCAAATAGTCATGAAAAAAGATGTTTAATAGAGTTTGATGAAATGCCGATTGGTTACATTCAAATGTATCCAGTTGATTCTGAGTGGAAAACATTATATGGCTATGAAAAATCACAAAATATATGGGGAATGGATCAATTTATTGGAGAGCCAACTTACTGGGAAAAAGGAATTGGAACGAAACTCGTTCAGGCAGCAATTACATATATTATGGAGAACGCAGGAGCAGAAGCAATCGCAATGGATCCGAAAGTAAATAATGAACGCGCGATAAACTGTTATAAAAAATGCGGATTTAAAAAGGTGAAGATATTAAAGGAACATGAGCTGCATGAGGGGAAATTAGAAGATTGTTGGATGATGGAATACAAACAAAGGGAGCTGCGCGAAATGAAAAAAGCATTAATTGTAATTGATGTGCAAGCGGGGATGTATACAGCTGGAATGTCAGTACATAATGGGGAAAAGTTTTTACAAACATTGCAAGAACTTATTGGAGAATGTCGTTCAAATGATATTCCGGTTATTTATGTCCAACATAACGGGCCTAAAGGTCATCCGTTAGAAAAAGGTACAGATGGTTGGGGAATACATGCGGCGATTGCTCCGCAAGAAGGGGACAGTATCGTTGAAAAGACGACGCCAGATTCATTCCATAAGACAAACTTAGGCGAAGTGTTACAAGAAAAAGGAATTGAACACGTTATTATTTCAGGGATGCAAACAGAGTACTGTGTGGATACGACAACGCGAAGAGCGTTTAGTGAAGGGTATAAAGTAACGTTAGTGAGTGATGCACATAGTACGTTTGATACAGAAGTGTTACGTGCTGAAGACATTGTGAAGCATCATAACGTAGTGTTTGGAGCGTTTGCTGATGTCGTTTCACTAAACGATTTGAAGGTAGAAGCATAAGTAGGAATGGGGCCATCTCTATATGAGGGGCCTCTTTATTATTGGGATTTTTAAAGTGAAATTAAGATAGAAATAAAACGTTACATTGATTTATACATTAAATCTTCGTAGTGTCAGATGTTATATTTTATAGTATATGTCTCTTTATCATTCGGTACTCTATGTATTAAGAAATAAAAAAGATGAGGCGATTCCCGATAAACAATAATTAAATAAGTATGACAACGTGTCATATTTTTCCGTTGACGTATGACACGTTGTCGTATAGTATTGGATTACGCCTAATTGTGACACGTTGTCACTTATTTGATCGGAGGAATAACAATGCCTAAACAAACATTTTTTAATTTAGAAAGAGAAAAAAAAGAACTATTAATTCAGGCAGCGATGAAAGAATTTTCAAGAGTTCCGTTATTCGAAGCATCGATTTCTAATATTATTAAAGACGCTGGAATACCGAGGGGAAGTTTTTATCAATATTTTGAGGATAAAGAAGATGTTTTCTTCTTTTTATTAAATGATCATTCTAAAAGAGATAATGAAAAATTCATTTCAATATTAAAAGAAAATGAGGGTGATTTATTTGACTCATATATTGAATTGTACCAATATATGCTAGAAAAATTCAAAAACCTAGAAAATCGAAATTTTTTTAGAAATGCCTTTTTAAATATGAATTATAAAGTTGAAAATACATTTACTCGAAATATGAACGAGGATAATCATAAAAATAGATTGTCCGAAATCATGGTCTTAATAAATAAAGAAAAATTAAATATTACAGAAGAACGAGAAATATTTCATGTTATGAAGATTATCACGGCGGTGACTTTTCACAATCTTATTCAAAATTTTGCGAAGGAAATACCATTCGATGAATCGGTGGAAAACTATACTTTAGAAATTTCATTACTAAAAAAAGGGCTCTATAAAAGGGTGGAAAATTAAATGATATCCACAAAAAAAAGTAAGGGATTTAAAAAGGTAATTCTGTTTAGAATTATTTTTCACAATATCATTGGCATATTATCGAAAAATGAGGAGAAATGTAAATATGTTGAAAATATTTAAATACTTAAAACAAAAAGAATGGATACTTATTGTTGCTAGTATTGTGTTCATTGCAGGTCAAGTGTGGTTAGATTTGAAGCTACCAGATTTTATGTCTGAAATTACAACCCTTGTACAGACGAAGGGTAGCGAAACGAGCGAGATATGGGCAGCAGGAGGAAAGATGCTTTTATGTGCTCTCGGCAGTATGATTTTATCAGTTGTTGTTGGTTATTTTGCGGCGAGAGTAGCAACTTCCCTTTCAAAAGAATTGAGAAAAGGGGTATTTAACAAAACGTTATCTTTCTCTATGGAAGAAATTAATGGTTTTTCAACGGCAAGTCTTATTACTCGTTCTACTAATGATATAACGCAAATACAGCAGACTGTTGCAATGGGTCTTCAAGTTATGATTAAAGCTCCTATCCTTGCGGTTTGGGCCATTTTGAAGATTACAGGTAAAAGTTGGGAATGGTCAGCGGCAACAGGAGTAGCAGTCGTTGCTTTGCTTGTAATGATAGGCAGCATTATCATCTTTGTGCTACCGAAATTTAAAGTAGTCCAAAAAATGACAGATAATCTGAACCTAGTAACAAGAGAAGGTTTAACTGGTATTCGTGTTGTTCATGCCTATAACGCACAAGAGTATCAAGAAGCAAAATTTGAAAAAGCAAATGAAGATTTAACAGATACAAATCTTTTGGTGAACCGCCTGATGGCCATTATGCAGCCGGGTATGGGTCTAATTATGTCAGGTTTAACTCTTTCTATCTATTGGATTGGGGCTCATTTGATTATGAATGCAGGTGGAATGGATCGAATCGGTTTGTTCAGTGATATGGTAGTATTTTCGTCTTACGCAATGCAGGTCGTTATGGCGTTTATGTTATTAGCGATGACGTTTATTATGCTGCCGCGTGCTTCAGTATCTGCAGCACGTATTAATGAAGTGTTAGATACCCCTCAGACAATTACGGATGGGGAGATGAAGGCGTCGCCTAAGGGAGTTGAAGGTAAAATCGAACTGCGTAATGTGAGCTTTAAATATCCTGACGCAGGAGAATATGTTTTGAAAGATATTAGTTTTACGGCACATAAAGGTGAAACTGTCGCTTTTATTGGCTCTACTGGTAGTGGCAAAAGTACGCTGATTAATTTGATTCCAAGATTTTATGATGTTTCTGAGGGAGAGGTTATAGTCGACGGGATCAATGTAAAAGAGTATGCACAAGAAGCCCTTCATAATAAGTTTGGTTATGTGTCTCAAAAAGCCGTATTATTTTCAGGTACAGTAAAATCCAATGTGGCATATGGTGATAACGGCCAAACCTTGCCGATAGATGAGGATATCAAAAAAGCGGTGGAAATTGCCCAAGGAAAAGAATTTGTAGAAAAAATGGATGGCGAATATAATGCTGCTATTGCCCAAGGCGGTACAAACCTTTCTGGGGGACAAAAACAACGCCTTTCTATTGCAAGAGCAGTAAGCAAAAATCCTGAAATCTTTATTTTTGATGATTCGTTCTCTGCACTAGATTATAAAACAGATCGTCAGCTTCGTTCTACCTTGAAAAAAGAAACGAAAGGTGCGACGACCTTGATTGTAGCACAGCGAATTGGAACGATTAAAGATGCTGACAAAATCATCGTTCTTGACGAAGGTAAAATAGTAGGTATGGGAACACATGATGAATTGTTGAAAACTTGTAAGACTTATCAGGAAATTGCCTATTCACAACTATCGAAGGAGGAGCTGGGAAATGCGTAATAATCAAACAAATAGTCCTCGAAAAAGTAGCGGTGGCCCAGGAGGAATGGTAGCTCCTGGAGAAAAGCCAAAGAACTTTAAAAAGCCGTGGGGAAAGTTAATTGCCTATTGTAAACCGTATTTACCAGCGATTGTCTTTGCGCTTGTATTGGCAGCTGTAGGAACCATTTTTACTATCATTGGGCCCAATATGCTTAGTGAAATAACTGATTTAATTACGGAGGGTATGGCAGGTAAGATTGATATTACGGCAATAGGAAATATTGCTCTACTTCTTGCTATTTTGTACGGACTGAGTTTTATTTTCAGCTATATTCAGTCGTTTATTATGGCCACTATTACTCAGCGAGTATCCAAACGATTACGTACGGATATTGCTGACAAAATCGATAAATTACCATTAAAATATTTTGACTCTACGACCTATGGAGATGTATTAAGTCGTGTCACAAACGATGTAGATATGATTGGTCAGACTTTAAATCAAAGTGTTGGTTCGTTAGTGACAGCGGTCGTTATGTTCCTAGGGTCTTTAATTATGATGTTCTCAATTAATGTTACGATGACACTTTCGGCTATTGCTGCAACGGCAGTTGGATTTGTATTAATGATTTTCATCATATCCAAATCACAAAAATATTTCATACGCCAGCAGAAAGACCTTGGTAGAATGAATGGGCATATTGAAGAAATTTACTCAGGGCATGATATAGTGAAGGTTTATAACGGCGATAAAGAAGCGAAGCAACAATTTAATAAAATCAATGAAAGCTTGTTTAAAAGTGCGTGGAGATCACAGTTTATGTCAGGGATGATGATGCCCCTTATGATCTTTATTGGAAATTTGGGATATGTTGTTGTTTGTGTAGTAGGTGCTACACTAGCGATGAAAGGTACCATTACATTTGGTGTTATCGTTTCATTTATGGTTTATATTCGTTTATTTACACAGCCATTGTCTCAGTTAGCACAGGCAGCAACAAGTTTGCAGTCAACTTCTGCAGCAAGCGAACGTGTATTTGAATTCTTAGACGAAGATGAGCTTGAAGACGAAAGTGACAAAGAAACTATATTAAATGCCAATGATGTCAAAGGTAATGTGGAATTTAAAAATGTTAAGTTTGGATATACGAAAGAGAAGCTTATTATTAAAGATTTCTCTGCTCATATCAAAGCCGGCCAAAAAGTTGCAATTGTTGGACCTACCGGTGCAGGGAAAACAACGCTTGTTAACCTCCTTATGCGTTTCTATGAAGTTGATAGCGGTGAAATAAAAATTGAGGATGTACCGACTAATTCGATTACTCGTAAAAATGTTCATGATCTATTTTGTATGGTGTTGCAAGATACTTGGTTATTTGAAGGTACGATTAAGGAAAATATAATTTATAACAAAGTAGAAGTAACTGATGAAGAAGTAGTTGCGGCTTGTAAGGCAGTAGGTTTGGACCATTTTATTAGAACTTTGCCTAAAGGTTACGATACAGCTTTAAATGATAAAGCGAGCTTATCTGTAGGGCAAAAACAGCTGCTTACTATTGCAAGGGCCATGGTAAAAAAAGCACCGTTACTTATTTTAGATGAGGCTACTAGTTCCGTTGACACTCGTACTGAAGCGCTTATTCAAGAAGCGATGGATAAATTGATGGTGGGTAAAACATCATTTGTTATTGCACACAGACTTTCAACAATTAGAAATGCCGATTTGATTTTGGTTATGAAAGACGGAGATATTATTGAAAGTGGTAATCACGAAGAGTTAATTGCTGAAAAAGGATTTTATGCGGATTTATACAATAGTCAGTTTGAAGATGCATCTTAAAAATCGAAATGGTTTTGTTTTAAACCGAGAAAAAGCAGCACGAGTTAATAAATAATAAAGGTTGATTATCCCCTTAAAGGAGATAGTGTGAAAAACTACATTTTCAATGTGGAATGTTACACTATACTTGAAGGGGATATTTTCAAGGAGAAAAATATAATCTCATTTCCAAAGTATATAGATGGGAAAAGGGAAAACCGTACATTATTATGGAAATGGCAAACGAAGTTAGGATCCAATTGCTGAAGAATGTGATTATAATTTAAAGCAAAAGTAATACATGTTGCCTCAGTATATAAATAAGCGCTTTGATAATTTCATGTACCGAATTTAGAGTATAGAAAAAGGAGCACCACATAATTAAAAAGGGCGCCCCTGCATCAAAATGTTATTTCTTCTTATCTTTATCCAATATATTCTGCTCTTCAGCAAACTCCGTACCATATGCAAAGCGGCGATTAATATGAATGTTATCATTGTTGTGCCTTGTGTGTGAGTTAGAAAAGCGATGAACGATTACTTCAGATAATGTAAAGACAGTAGCGGAAAGGAAACTACCCCATGCAATTTGCATGTAATTGTCTAATAAAATATTACCGAAAATCCATACGCTTAAATACGTTAGTAAGAAATCCGATATAATGGCACCGGTATTGCCTATTCGGTTTAATATGATTTTATCGACGAACATATAGGAAACGATTGTAACAAAGAGACTAAATGAAATAATTTGGACGAACGTTGCAGGGAAAAATAAAGCGAGTCCAATACTAAATGCGATAATGCACGATATAAATTTGATAAGTACTACAGTAAAACCATTCAATATTTACACCTCCGATTTATACATAGTTTTACAATAAATTTAGGAGTTCATACATTGTAACGAATATATTTACATAAAACTTTTTCATGTTCGTTTTTTTGTCTAAATATTAAAAAAACAAAGAAAAAATGTTATAGTAAAATGAGAGTATATGACATTTTTAGGTAAGGGGGAATCCATGATGTGGATTACTTCAGAAGTAGAAATTCCAGAGGAGTTAATTGATCATCTTGAACAAGGAAAGTTAGTACTATTTGTTGGAGCGGGAGTTTCTATGAAAGGGAAATCAAACTTACCGAATTTTGATGATCTAGTTGATGAGATTGCGAAAACGTTATATGTAGAAACGCGTGAAATAACAGAACCTCATGATTATTATCTTGGTAAAATTGCGAAAACAAAAGATATACATCAAGTTGCAAGAGATTTAGTTCATATTGAAAAATCAAAGCCGAATCCGCTTCATTATGCGATTCCGAGGTTGTTTCCTTTAGATACGGAAGTCCGCATTGTCACGACAAATTTTGATCGGCATTTTACAACTGCGATGAAAGAAATGAATAGAGAATTAAACGTATATTACGCACCTGCGTTACCTACAGGTAGAGCGTTTAAAGGACTCGCTTACATACATGGCAATATAGAACAAGAGAAAGAAGCTTTAATTTTAACAGATGGTGATTTTGGAAGGGCTTACTTGACCGAAGGCTGGGCAAGAAGGTTTTTAGTTGATTTATTCTCGAATTATACTGTTTTATTCGTTGGATATAGCCATAATGACCCAGTAATGAAATATTTGGCTACTGGTTTACCGCCAAGTACAAGGCGTTATGCATTTGTTGCACAAGGGGAAAATACGTACCATTGGGAGCATTTAGGAATACGGCCGATTGTATACCCGAATAAAGGTAATAATCATCAATCTCTTGTTAAAGCAGTGAAGCGATGGGCAGAATTAATGGGAGATAATTATATTACAAAACGAATGCGAATTCGTGACATAGTTACAGTTCCACCGTCAGTAGAGCAGGAACAATTATCATACATAAAACAATCCATAAAAAAAATTGAAACAGTCCGCTACTTTGTTGAATTTGCTCACGATTATGAATGGGTGGAATGGCTTGAAGCGGAAGGGAAATTACAAAATTTATTTTTAGTTACATCAAACGATAATGAGGTAGATGAATTACTTGCAGAATGGTTGGTGGAACAATTTCTTTTTAGTCATCAAAAAGAATTATTTCAATTAATTTTTAAAAATCATTCTAAAATATCTCGGTTATTATGGAGAACAATTTGTAGCTACTTAAACGAAACGAAAATTAAAATGGACCCGTTGTTGTTTGCAAGATGGACACTTCTTTTATTAGAAACAGCTGAAAAAGATAGTAGATCTATTGAAAAAATTTCTTGCTTACTGCAAAAATGTTCTTTTCCTGAGCATAAAGAAATTGCTTTATTATTACTAACGTTTATTTTGGACGGAAAACTGAAATTGAAGCGGGAAAGAAAATGGGGAAATGATACGCAAGAATCAATAGAACTTGAGGAATCGAGTCGTTTACCAGTGTCTACATTTTCTTATGTGGAGCAAATTTGGAATGAGAAGATGAAACCCCATATTTCCTATTACGCCGTACCAATTATGATGATGGGAATAGAGAAGATGCGAATGTTATCACTACGACAAACGGCACTGAAAAAAAAGGATAAGGAAAATGTTGAAAAAGAGTTTCAGCAAAATGATCTTGCATTTTTAATTCAAATTGTAAAAGAGTGTTTAGCCTATTTGTGTGAAAATAATGAAAAAAAAGCAAATTATTATATTACAGAAATGATAGAAGCAAACAGCATGCTTCAGAACCGAATTGCAATTGATGCGATGAATAAAAATATATTCGTTAGCGCCGATGCCAAAATGAAATGGTTGTTACAGGAAGGACTTCTTTTAGATATCACGTATAAACACGAAGTTTTTCAACTTATAAAAAATCATTTCGCACACTCTTTAGAAAAAACAAAGGAAGAGGTTATTCAAATTGTATTGAAGGACCTTGCAGAGGAGAGAGCATTTGATGCTTGTCTAGTTTTAGATTTATTATTCACTTGTGATTCGAATAGTCTATCTACAGCAAAAGGTTATGAGTTAATGAAGCAAAAACATCCTCACTTTCATTCTGATCGATATAGTGTACAAAAGAAAGAGACGGCAGATCAAAGTATTACTTGTAATGTAACTGCTGATGGATTATTGCAGTTGAAAGACGATGAAATTATGAAGCAAGTTCGTCAATTTTCTCAAGATGGTGTTTTTGAACAACGCCATTTTTTAGAGATGTTATCGAAAGCATGTAAGTTGAATACAGAATGGAGTATTTCATTTGCCTATCAATTAGTTGGTATGCACGAAATAAGTAATGAAGTATGGTTTGTTTGTATTAGAGAGTGGCGAAATAACCGAGGATTGACAAATGAACAAATCCAAAAAGTAATTCCGCTATTACAGAAATTTGTTAGAAATACTGCTTTTCATTGGTTAATTAGTAGCTTTCTATATGAGATTAGTAATCGATTAGAAGAGTTAGAGGAAAATAGTATACGCAGTGTGAAACGTTTTGCTTTTTCGGTATTCCCTCAAGTAATGAAAAGTGATACAGATTTTAAGCTTGGAAAACAAGACTTTTACAATGAATCGATTCAGCATCCTGTTGGGAAAATGACAGCTGTATTATTAAAACTGTTATCATATGATCATTTATACGATCGTAATGTATATGAATATTTATTTTTATTTGAAGAACAAGTAAGAGTTAGTAAAGTACGGACAAATTTTATGTTAGCTCGTTTAGTAGCAGATGTTACATTTCTTTATCATATTGAGAAGCAATGGTGCCGAAAATATTTGTTGCCATGCTTAGATTTAAAGAAAGAAAATGAGATTACGAAATATGCATGGGCAGGTTTATGTTACACGCAAATCAATTTACCTTTATTTACAGAAATGAAACGATTTATTAAGTATGCGGTAGAACATTTGGAAGTATTACATCCGCATACGAGGGAAGCTTTCTTGAAATGGCTCAGTTTTGTATTTATTAAATGTGTACTATATTGGGAACAAAAAACAGATTGGTTATACCCGTTACTTATACAAGAAAATGAAGAAAATAAAATTAAATTTATGCAGTTTTTATGCTATTACGTCAAAACGTTAAGTGCAAAAGAACAACAAAAATTTTGGGCATCTTGGCTCAGTGTATTTTTGCGAGAGCGACCGAAAATGGGTGAAATCACAGCTAGAGAATATGTAATGCTTTTGCGTATTATTTTATTTATGGATGAAATAGTAGAAAGAGGATTATCTATAATGAAAACATTTTCAGGTTTGGTTGGAAAAGGGAATCAAACGGAGTTAAAACAGTTGTTTAATGAAATACTTGAAAAGACAGAGAGTATAAAAATGTATAAAGAATTGTATGCAAATGTATTTTTCACTTTACTACAAACGCTTCAAGAAGCCGATTTACTTGAAACTGAAATCATTCAAATAAAAGAAATATTAATCCAGTATGGAGTAGAAAAATATGTATTAAATGCAATAGATAATGAGATAATTCGCATCGGAATTGTTATGGAGAATTTACAAGAAGAAATGTAGGGTGGAAGTGGAATTTCAAAAAAAATATAAAAAGTTGTTGACAGTGTTTTGAAAAGCGTTCTATAATACGAATCATACTTATTCAATTTCAAAAACATTTGAATAAACAAAGTGCAATGAAGAGATCACAGTAGTGGTTAGTCTTACTGTAACAGAGAGCTGGTGGTTGGTGTGAACCAGTACAGGGATAATCATGAATTACAGTCTTGGAGCATCTTTTTCGTAGTAAAGATAGTATTGTCTTTATGAAGAAAAAGCGGTCAATTGATCGTTAACAGTGAAGAGAGGTAGACGGAAAGTTAGTCTACAACTAGGGTGGTACCGCGATAAATATCGTCCCTACTGATTTATTCAGTAGGGACTTTTTGTATTTTAGTGGTCTAACTTGAAAATTAAATATATATGCGTTGAAAGGAAAAGCAGTAGTTGTTGTTTCCCTGTAACAGAGAGCTGGTGGTTGGTGCGAACCAGTACAAAAACAAGAGCGAATTACAGTCCTAGAGCATCTTTTTCGTAGTAAAGATAGTATTGTCTTTATGAAGGGAAAGACGGTCAGATGATCGTTAAAAATGAAGAGAGGTAGACGAAATAAGTCTACAACTAGGGTGGTACCGCGATAAATATCGTCCCTACTGATTGGATCAGTAGGGATTTTTTGTACAAAAAAGTGGGTTTTGATTGAGTTGATAGTGTCCTTATAGAAAGTATTCGTTTAAAATAAGAAGAGGTATCGATTCCACTTAAATTTTGTATAATTTATCAGTTCAGAAAATAGAGAATTTTTCATTCTCTTACTATACTTTTAAAACATTAGAGGAGGATTTCCAAATGGCAAATCATGAATTAGATCAATTACGTAAACAGGTAGATGAAATTAACTTACAACTATTACACCTTTTAAACAAACGTGGTGAAATCGTTCAAAAAATTGGGGAGCAAAAGCAAGTACAGGGTACGAAACGTTTTGATCCAGTACGTGAGCGTGAAGTACTTGATATGATCGCAGAGCATAACGAAGGACCATTCGAAACGTCAACAGTTCAACACATTTTCAAAACAATCTTCAAAGCTAGCTTAGAATTACAAGAAGATGATAACCGTAAAGCATTACTAGTATCACGTAAAAAGAAACAAGAAAATACAATCGTTAATGTGAAAGGTGAATTGATTGGAAACGGAACACAAACGTTCATCATGGGACCTTGTGCGGTAGAAAGCTTAGAGCAAGTTCGCCAAGTAGGGCAAGCGATGAAAGACCAAGGTCTAAAATTAATGCGCGGTGGTGCTTTCAAACCAAGAACATCTCCATACGACTTCCAAGGTTTGGGAGTAGAAGGATTACAAATTTTACGCCAAGTAGCAGATGAGTTCGACTTAGCGATCATTAGTGAAATCTTAAATCCGAACGATGTTGAAATGGCATTAGACTACGTTGATGTAATTCAAGTTGGTGCACGTAACATGCAAAACTTCGATTTATTACGAGCTGTAGGTAAAGTTAACAAGCCAGTATTATTAAAACGTGGATTAGCAGCAACAATTGATGAGTTCATTAACGCAGCTGAGTACATCATTGCACAAGGTAACGACCAAATTATTCTATGTGAGCGTGGTATCCGCACATACGAAAGAGCGACACGTAACACATTAGACATTTCAGCAGTACCGATTTTAAAGAAAGAAACACATTTACCAGTAATCGTTGACGTAACGCATTCAACTGGACGCAGAGATTTATTATTACCAACAGCGAAAGCAGCACTTGCAATTGGCGCAGATGCAGTAATGGCTGAAGTACACCCAGACCCAGCGGTTGCATTATCAGATTCTGCACAACAAATGGATATTCCAGAATTCCATAGATTCATGGATGAGTTAAAAGGTTTCAAAAATAAATTATCTTAATTCCATATCATATATGCGCTGAAAAGGAAACAGTAGTGCTTATCTCACTGTTAAAGAGAGCTGATGGTCGGTGTGAATCAGTACAAAGGTAAGCATGAATTACAACCTTGGAGCATCTTTTCCGCCAACTTTTGGAGGGAAAGACGGTCAAACGATCGTTACAGAAGAAGAGAGGTAGACGATAGTTGTCTACAACTAGGGTGGTACCGCGATAAACATCGTCCCTACTGAGCGCTCAGTAGGGACTTTTTTGTACAAAAAAATAGTAAAGGGGCAAGAGAAATGAGATACATTACAGCTGGAGAATCACATGGACCACAGTTAACAGTTATTTTAGAAGGTGTACCAGCAGGTTTAACATTAACATCGGAACATATTAATAAAGAATTATTAAGAAGACAAAAAGGGCACGGACGCGGAAGACGCATGCAAATAGAAACTGATACAGTTGAAATTGTAAGTGGTGTTCGCCATGGGATGACACTTGGCTCACCAATAACGTTAATCGTTAAAAATGATGATTTCAAACATTGGACGAAAGTAATGGGTGCAGAGCCAATTTCGGAAAAAGAAAGTAAAGATATGAAACGTACAATTACAAAACCACGTCCAGGACATGCAGATTTAAACGGTGCAATTAAATATGGACATCGTGATATAAGAAACGTATTAGAGCGCTCATCTGCAAGAGAAACGACAGTTCGTGTAGCTGCTGGTGCAGTTGCGAAACAAATTTTGAAAGAATTAGGCGTAGAAATTGCAGGGCATGTTCTTGAAATTGGTGGGGTACAAGCGAAACGAATTTCAAACTTACCAATAGAAGAAATTCAAACGATTACTGAAAATTCACCAGTTCGATGTTTAGATAAAGAAGTAGAACAAGTGATGATGGATGCAATAGATAACGCTAAAAGTAGTGGGGATTCAATCGGCGGTATTGTTGAAGTCATTGCAGAAGGTATGCCAATTGGCGTTGGTAGTTACGTTCATTACGATCGTAAATTAGATGCAAAACTTGCTGGTGCAATTATGAGTATTAATGCATTTAAAGGTGCTGAAATTGGCGTTGGTTTTGAAGCAGCAAGACAGCCAGGAAGTAAAGTACACGATGAAATATTATGGGATGAAGAAAATGGATACACGAGAAAAACGAATAATGCCGGCGGTTTAGAAGGCGGTATGACAACAGGAATGCCAATTGTCGTAAGAGGTGTTATGAAGCCAATACCTACATTATATAAACCGTTAGCAAGTGTTGACATTGATACGAAAGAAGCATTCCAAGCGAGTATTGAAAGATCTGATAGTTGTGCAGTACCAGCAGCAGGTGTAGTAGCTGAATCTGTTGTAGCATGGGAACTTGCACATGCACTAGTCGAACAATTCGGAAAAGATCGTATGGATTTAATTCAGCAAAACATTACGCAACATAATAAATACGCAAAAGAATTTTAATAAAAAGGTGGTTTTAACATGCAAGTAAAAGATCAACTATCATCATTACAACCATATAAACCAGGTAAATCACCTGAACAAATGAAAGAAGTGTACGGAGATCATTCATTTGTCAAATTAGCATCAAATGAAAATCCATTCGGCTGCTCACCACGTGTTTTAGATGAGTTGCAAAAATCGTGGTTGGAACATGCTTTATATCCTGACGGAGGTGCTACAGCACTCCGTCAAACAATTGCAAATAAGTTACATGTTCAAATGGAACAAATACTTTGCGGTAGTGGTTTAGATGAAGTCATTCAAATAATAAGCCGTGCAGTACTTAAAGCAGGAGATAACATCGTAACGGCTGGTGCAACATTCCCGCAGTACCGTCATCATGCAATTATTGAAGGTTGTGAAGTGAAAGAAATCCCTTTAAATAACGGTGTATACGATTTAGACGAAATTTCGTCAGCAATAAATAATAAGACGAAAATCGTATGGATTTGTAATCCGAACAACCCGACAGGCACATATGTGAATGATCGAAAATTGACTCAATTTATTGAAGGTATTAGTGAAAATACGTTAATTGTCATTGATGAAGCGTACTATGAATACGTA
Source organism: Bacillus sp. GW823-FHT06B01 (assembly GCF_058952315.1). Classification (NCBI taxonomy): domain Bacteria; kingdom Bacillati; phylum Bacillota; class Bacilli; order Caryophanales; family Bacillaceae; genus Bacillus; species Bacillus sp. GW823-FHT06B01. The sequence goes on from NZ_JBXAHR010000001.1 coordinate 325,604, forward strand.
ACAGCAAAGGATTTCCCAGAGACATTACCGCTTTTAGAAAAACATAAAAATATTCTTGTACTTAGAACATTTTCTAAAGCGTACGGATTAGCTTCTTTCCGCGTTGGATATGCAATTGGACAGGAAGAGCTAATCGAGAAATTAAATGTCGTACGTTTGCCATTTAACGTATCTTCATTAGCGCAAAAAGCAGCGACGATTGCTTTTAGTGATGACGAGTTTATTGAGGAAATAGTTCGTGTGAATACAGAGGGATTACAACAATACGAAAGCTTTTGTAAGAAAAATGAAATTCCGTTTTATCCATCGCAAACAAATTTCATCTTCTTGCCAGTTGAGAATGCTGGGGAGATTTATGAAGCTTGTGCACACGCAGGATTTATTATTCGTCCGTTCCCAAATGGTGTCCGTATTACAGTCGGAACAAGGGAGCAAAATGAAGGAGTGATTTTAGTGTTAAAACAACACTTTCAAAATAAAAAAAGAAAGTCTCGAGATGAGGAAAATGCGTAAAAATGTAGTTTTAATTGGAACTGGTTTAATCGGAGGCTCTCTCGCATTAGCAATTAAGAAAGAGCACGATGTAACGATAACAGGTTATGATATATTTCAAGAACAAGTAGAGCGTGCAAAAGAATTACATGTAGTAGATGAAGTAGCAGTAGATTTACAGCATGCATGTGAAGAGGCGCATTTAATTGTGTTTGCTTCTCCAGTTGAAGAAACGAAGAAGTTATTACACAAATTAGCGTCATTTCATTTACGAGAAGATGTTATTGTAACAGATGTTGGTAGTACAAAAGGGACGATCATGAATGAAGCGGAAGCTTTATTTTCAAAGGAAGTATCTTTCATTGGTGGACATCCGATGGCAGGTTCTCATAAAACGGGAGTTGAAAGTGCAAAAGCACATTTATTTGAAAATGCATTTTATATTTTAACGCCGATGAATCATGTGCCAAATGAACATGTGGAAGAACTGAAGTGTTGGTTACAAGGAACAGGATCTCATTTTCTCGTTCTAAATACAGAGGAACATGATTATGTAACAGGGATCGTTAGTCATTTTCCGCATCTTATCGCAGCTGGATTAGTAAAGCAAGTGGAGAAACATGCAGGAGATAATCCACTCATTCATCAACTAGCTGCCGGAGGGTTTAAAGACATTACACGTATCGCATCCAGTAGCCCAAAAATGTGGAGTGATATTGTTAAGCAAAATCGCGAGCATTTAATGGTATTATTAAAAGAGTGGATCTCTGAAATGGAAGATTTATATGATACAGTTTCTACCGGAGATGCAGGCGAGATCCAAAACTATTTTGCAGACGCGAAAGAATACCGTGACTCTTTACCAGTACGAAAGAGAGGGGCAATTCCTGCCTATCACGACTTATACGTCGATGTTTTAGATAAAGTAGGGGCATTGGCTCATATTACGAGTATTTTGGCACGTGAAGAAATTAGTATTACGAACTTGCAAATATTAGAAGCACGTGAAGGGTTGCTTGGGGTATTACGTATTAGCTTCCAAAGAGAAGAAGATCGTATGAAAGCAAAGCTAGCGCTTAGAGAAGAAAAATACCAAACTTATGAAACAATTTAAATGAGAAGGTGAAAACATGAAGGAAAGAACAATAGAACCTGTTAATAACGGATTAAATGGTATTATTACAATTCCAGGAGATAAATCCATTTCACACCGCGCTGTCATGTTCGGCGCAATTGCAGAAGGAAAAACAACAATTAAAGGTTTCTTGCCCGGTGCAGACTGTTTAAGTACAATTTCTTGCTTTAAAGAAATGGGAGTAGAAATCGTGCAAAACGGTGATGAAGTCACTGTAGTTGGTAAAGGATTAGAAGGCTTACAAGAACCGAAAGCTGTATTAGATGTTGGTAATTCTGGTACAACAATACGTTTAATGTCTGGAATTTTGGCAAATACAACATTTTTCTCTTGCGTACAAGGTGATGCATCTATCGCAAAAAGACCGATGAAACGTGTTACAAATCCATTAAAACAAATGGGTGCAAACATTGATGGCCGTGAAGAAGGGACGTTTACACCGTTAACAATACGTGGTGGAGATTTAAAAGCAATTGAATACACTTCACCTGTAGCGAGTGCGCAAGTAAAGTCAGCTATTTTACTTGCAGGTCTTCGTGCAGAAGGTGTAACAGCTGTTACAGAACCACATATTTCACGTGATCATACGGAAAGAATGCTTGAAGCATTTGGTGTTAACGTAACTCGCGAGGGAAAAACAGTGAAACTTGCAGGTGGACAGAAGTTAACAGCGACAGACGTTCAAGTACCAGGTGACGTATCATCAGCAGCATTTTTCTTAGTAGCAGGCGCAATTATTCCAAATAGTAAACTAGTATTACAAAATGTAGGGATGAACCCAACTCGTACAGGTATTATTGATATTTTAGAGAAAATGGGTGCTACGTTCACTGTAGAGCCAATTAACGAAGGATCATCAGAACCAGCAGCAAACGTTACGATCGAAACATCTTCATTAAAAGGAATTGAAATTGGCGGAGATATTATTCCAAGATTAATCGATGAAATTCCTGTTATCGCCTTAGCGGCAACGCAAGCAGAAGGAATTACAGTAATTAAAGATGCTCACGAATTAAAAGTAAAAGAAACGAACCGTATCGATACAGTCGTTGCGGAGTTAACGAAACTAGGAGCGCGCATAGAAGCAACTGATGACGGGATGATTATTTACGGGAAATCAGCATTAAAAGGCAATACAGTAAATAGTTACGGTGATCACCGCATCGGAATGATGCTTGCAATTGCCGGCTGTCTAGCAGAAGGAAAAACAACAATTGAAGACGCAGAAGCAGTAGGCGTATCATATCCTACATTCTTCGAAGAACTTCAAAAGTTAGCCAAATAAAGTGATAAAAAGCAGATACGGGATGTATCTGCTTTTTATATTGAATTCGTGTCGTTAAGTCCATATAATTTCATTCACCGCACTGGAATATTGAGAATTATGGTACAATTCAAACAAGGAATGGAGGAGAAATATATGAACGTTATACGATTAAAAGAAGATAGATTTAGCGAAGCATTACGCTTATCGGAATACGCTTTTCAATATAAAGTTGATGAGGAAAGATTGCAACAACAACTTACAAAGATGAAAGAAAGTCATGAAATATACGGTATTATGGAAGGGAAAGATTTAGCAGCAAAACTGCATCTTATTCCGTTTCATATATACATAGGCAAAGAAAAATTTAAAATGGGAGGCGTTGCAGGGGTAGCGACGTATCCAGAGTATAGAAGAAGCGGGTATGTAAAAGAATTGCTTCAACACTCACTTCAAACGATGAAAAATGACGGATATACAGTATCAATGCTACATCCATTTGCTGTTTCATTTTACCGTAAATACGGCTGGGAACTTTGTGCGAATCTCTTTGTATGTCATATGACAAAGAGTGATTTAGTTATGAAAAAACAAGTAAATGGTACTGTAAAACGTTTCAATAAAGAAAATCACCCAGAAGAGGTCGAAATGATTTATGAAACATTTGCAGAACGTTTTTCCGGTATGCTAGTTCGCGATGAAAAATGGTGGTTACAAGCTGTTTATGATGATTTAACATTAGCGATTTATTCCGATAAAAATAAAACGGCAGCTGGCTATATGTTATATAAAATTGAAAAAAACAAAATGACAGTAGAGGAATTTGTTCCACTGCATAATGAAGCGCGAAATGGTCTGTGGAACTTTATTTGCCAGCATGATTCTATGATTAAAGAACTTGAAATGACAGTAAGTGAAAATGAACCGTTATTATATACACTAAAAGAGCCACGCGTGAAAGCAGAAATAAAGCCATATTTTATGGGCAGAATTGTAGATGTGGAGCAGTTCTTAAAAAAATATGAGTTGAATTGGAACAATGCACAGCAAGAACTAATTTTACATATTACCGATTCATTTGCACCGTGGAATAACGTATCGGTGAGGCTTGCAAATCATGAAATAACAATTATGAAAGAGGAAACAATAGATAAAGGAATTAAGCTAGATATAAACGCATTATCTACAATAATGTTTGGCTATAAACGTCCGTTACAACTGAAGGAATTAGAATTCATTAGCGGAAGTGAAGAGGAAATACGAGCGTTTGAGGATATAGTTCCGGTACGAGAAGCATTTATTTATGATTTCTTTTAAAAAATAGGGCTGTCCAAAATCAAATTTTGGGACAGCTTTCTCTTTGGTTGTCGGTTTTTGTCGGTAAGTCGATATATTTTGAAAATCGCTGATATAATTGGAGATGCGCCGATATATCCTGAGAATCGCTGATATATTCTAATAATCGTTGATATAATTTTTTCACTAAAACGCAACCATACTTTGTCACGCACTTGACTTTTATTCCCTGTAATTTATAATTAAAAACGGAATGAATTTTCATTCCTGAAAATAGAGGTGGAAAAAAATGGCTAAAAACAAACAAGAGGATATTTTTGATGCTGCGATGCAACTTTTCGCAGAGCGTGGTTACGATGGTACGACAATTCCAATGATTGCTGAAAAAGCAAAGGTCGGTGCGGGTACTATTTATCGCTACTTTGAAAATAAAGAGGCGCTTGTTAACTCATTATTTTCAAAAAGTATGTTAGAGCTTTCTGAAATGATAAAAACGGATTTTCCTGTTGAAGCAAATATCCGTGAACAGTTTAGTCATACGTACAACCGTTTATTTGAATTTGCGAGAAACAATGTGGACGCTTTTTTATTTACAAATTCTCACTGCGATAGTTATTTTCTTGACGAACAGAGTAAGAAAATATTTGACGATTTTATAGGCTTCTTTATGAATATTATTGAAGAAGGAATCGCAAAAGGTTTTCTACGTCCATTGCCTCCAGTTGCTTTAATTATTATTGTATATCAACCGCTAGAAAAACTAACGAAGGTAATTGCAACAGGGCAATTAGAATACTCAAAAGAATTAGTAAAAGAATTGGAAGAAAGTTCTTGGAACGCTATTAGAATCATTTGATTCTATAGCTAATAAGTATAGGAATGAATATTCATTCCTGAATATATTTAAAACATGAGAGTAGGAGAGGATACTTGTGTAACAATAGGAATGAACATTCATTCCTGAAAAGGTAGTTTAATAGAATTTAAAAAATAATGTAATAGAATGATAGGAATGAACGTTCATTCCGAAAAAGTATTTATAAAAGGATAGGAATGAATATTCATTCCCTTTAAATTTTCAAAACGGGAGATGATTAAAATGAGTAAGCTGAAAAATTGGAGAAGTTTATCTTTTCTATTATGGATAGTTATTACTATTACAATGATCATAACGATGCCTAATATGGATAAATTAGTGAAAGAAAAAGGGCACATTACGATTCCTAATACAGAACAAAGTAGTATTGCTGACAAGATGATAAAAGAGATGGATAAAGGCGGGACTGAAAAGTATGAAATTATAGCTGTTTTTAATAGTGGAAGTAAAACAGCTTTAACAACTGAGCAAAAAGAGGAAATCGTAAAAACAATCCATGCTTTACAAAATGAAAAAGAGCAATTAGGAATTAAGGAAGTTGTTTCACATTTAGATAATAAAGATTTGGAAAAACAATTGATATCTAAAGACAATACGACCATTTTAACGCAAATCTCTGTAGATAAAAAAAATGGTGAAATATCAAAAGTTGCAAATGAGCTTCATAAAAAAGTGCAAACGAAAGGGGTAAAAACGTACTTAACAGGAAGTGATTTAATAGCGGGTGATTTTCTTACTTCCACTCAAGAGGGAGTGAAGAAGACAGAAGCTATTTCTATCATTTTCATTCTAGTTGTATTAATCATTGTATTTCGTTCACCAATTGTTCCAATTGTATCTCTTCTTACAGTGGGTGTATCATATTTAGTTTCAATGGGGATTATTGCCCATCTAGTAGATCAATTTAATTTTCCGTTTTCTAACTTTACACAAGTGTTTGTAGTTGTTGTCCTGTTTGGAGTTGGAACAGACTATAACATTTTATTATATACAAGATTTAAAGAAGAATTAAGTAAACAAGAAAATGCATTTTTGGCTACGAAAGAAACGTTTAAATCAGCAGGGAAAACCGTTTTATATAGCGGGATAGCAGTACTAATCGGTTTTGCATCTCTTGCTTTAGCGAGTTTTAAATTATATCAATCTACTTCAGCAGTAGCAATTGGTGTCGCAGTATTATTACTCGTATTAACTACGTTAAATCCATTTTTCATGGTGCTTTTAGGAAAAGGAATGTTTTATCCAGTTAAAACATTTAAAGGTCATGAGGATAGTCGATTATGGGGATTTCTTGCGAAAAACTCAGTAGCAAGACCATTTGTCGCTTTAATCATTGTATTTGTGATATCGATTCCTTTCGTAATGAAATACTCTAACACACTAAATTACAATGATTTATTTGAAGTAGATAATAAATATGAGTCGAAAATGGGGATTAACGTAATAGAAGAGCATTTTCCACCAGGTTTTTCTTCACCAAGTACGTTAGTCATTCAATCAGATAACAAGTTAGATGAGGCGAGTTCGCTTCAAACTTTAGACGAACTAACTGATAAGATTTTGAAAGTGAAAGGTGTTTCAGAAGTATATTCACCGACGCGTCCAACCGGTGAAAGGATAAAAGAACTATATATAAATAAACAAGCGGGAGAACTAAATACAGGATTAGGAGATGCCAATGGTGGTATAAAGGAAATTAATGATGGATTAACTACTGCGAAAGATAAAATGGGTAGTAAAGATTCAAATAGTCTTGCAAACGTTCAAAAATTAATTGATGGAACAACGGAAGCGAAAAATGGTGTAACAGCATTAGGAACAGCTTTAGATCAACTTTCAAATGGCATAAATGACGGAGCACAAGGTGCGCAGCAAATTGAGAGTGGGTTAACTTCAGTAAATGAAAATATTAGTGTATTATCTAATGCAACTTCACAACTTCATGCTGGTTATTCGCAGTTAGAAAAAGGTTTAAGTTCCTACGATCAATACTTCGGAAGTATTTCTCAAGCGATTGATGGTGCGAAAAAAGGCTATGAACAAATTGAAATGTTAATGACGAATTTCATTCAAACGAAACCAGAATTAGCAAATGATCCGAACATACTGCAAACGATAGGGATCGCTAAAGAGGCTCAAAAGCAATTAGGTGAGCTTTCAAATGAATTAAATAAATTAGCAACGCAACATAAAGCGGCAATGGGTTCATTTAAAGAAGCGAATCAAGCGTTATCGAAAGTGGATAACGGCTTAAAAGGCATGAGCGATGGAGTTACTAAGTTACAAAAAGGAGCAGCTGATCTTAAAAATGGATTAAATGAAGGTGCTACAGGTTCAAAACAAATTGCGAACAAGTCATCTGAGTTACAAACCGGATTAACAAAAATAAACGACGGGCAAGGTCAGCTATTAACCGGGCTGAAAGACTTGCAAGAACAGATGGGGCAATTACAATCAGGATTATCTAAAAGTACAGAAGGGCTTGAAAAGGTAAGTAACGGCCTAGGAGATGCTCAAAAATATTTAGGAGAACTAAATGAATCAAAAAGCTCTGAGAAATTTTATATCCCAAAAGAAATTTTAGAGGGAGAAGATTTCCAAAAAGCATTGAATACGTACATGTCACATGATAGAAAGACTGCTAAAATGACAATCATTTTAGACGTAAATCCGTATTCAAAAGAAGCGATGCCAATCATTGAAGAAATTAATAAAACGATAGACGGTACGTTAAATGGTACAGAATTAAAATCGGTGAAAAAAGCAATCGGCGGCACAACAGCTAGAAACGTTGATTTAAAAGAAGTAACAGGCCAAGATTTCTTACGTACAGCTACAATTATGTTAATTGGAATTGCGATTGTATTAATCGTTATTACACGGTCATTTTTAAATACAATCTTTATTATTGGATCTTTAATATTAGCTTATTTTGCATCACTTGGCATAAGTGAACAAATTAGTACACACGTATTAAACGTAGAGTCATTAAGCTGGAATGTGCCATTCTTTAGTTTTATTATGATTGTCGCTTTAGGTGTGGATTATAGTATTTTTGTAATGATGCGATACAATGAGTTAGAAGGGGATCCCGCAACGAAAATTGTAAATGCATCTCGTCACATAGGAGGAGTTGTATTATCAGCGGCACTTATTTTAGGCGGAACATTTGCTGCATTAATCCCTTCAGGTGTATTGACGCTTATACAAGTAGCATCTGTTGTTGGTGTTGCACTGTTAGTACTAGCTATCATTGTTATGCCAATATTACTACCTGCTTTAATAGGATTAACGAGTAAAATGAAGAATTATACGAAGAAATTAAGTAAAAGAAAATAAGAAAAATCCCCTTTTAAAAGGGGATTTTTCTTATTTAATAAACTTTTCCATCACGTCTTTATATTTTGCAAACTTTTCATCTTTCATTTCGCCATTTATTTGTATAGGAAGTGAGCGATAAACATTATATTCCAATTATAAATATTTTGTTCAAAATAACTCCTCTTTAAATTGTGAAATTTGCTTCTATATAATATTGTTTCGTTAAAAAACAAACATTTTATTCAAGGTAGAAAAGGGATGAATAGCAATCAACCGTTGCTATTCATCCATCTTCTACTATATAATAGCTATAGTCTACAATAATTGAGTCGTAATATGCGATTTTTTAAGACAATCGGTGAGAAAACGCTGAAATAAGCGGTATTAGTAGGAGGACACAAATGATTACAGTAAGTAACGTTAGTTTGCGTTTCGCGGATCGCAAATTATTTGAAGATGTTAACATAAAATTCACGCCAGGTAACTGCTACGGTTTAATCGGAGCAAACGGTGCGGGTAAATCAACATTTCTAAAGATTTTATCTGGAGAAATTGAACAATCAACAGGTGATATACATATTACGCCAGGTGAGCGTCTAGCAGTATTAAAACAGAACCACTTCGAATATGAAGAGTTCCCAGTATTAGAAACAGTAATTATGGGTCACACGCAACTTTACAAAGTAATGCAAGAGAAAAATGCCATTTACATGAAAGAAGACTTTAGTGATGAAGATGGTATGCGTGCTGCTGAACTTGAAGGTGAGTTCGCTGAGCTAAACGGTTGGGAAGCAGAATCAGAAGCTGCAATCCTTCTTAAAGGTTTAGGTATTGGTGAAGATGTTCATGATAAGAAATTGTCAGAATTAACTGGGGCAGAGAAAGTAAAAGTATTACTTGCTCAAGCATTATTCGGTAAACCTGACATTCTATTACTAGATGAGCCTACCAACCACTTGGACTTAAAAGCGATTCAATGGTTAGAAAACTTCTTAATGAACTTTGAAAATACAGTAATCGTTGTATCCCATGACCGTCACTTCTTAAATAAAGTTTGTACGCACATGGCTGATCTTGATTTCGGTAAAATTCAACTTTATGTTGGTAACTATGACTTCTGGTATGAGTCAAGCCAATTAGCTTTAAAATTAACACAAGATGCTAATAAGAAAAAAGAAGAGAAAGTAAAAGAGTTACAAAACTTCATTGCACGCTTTAGCTCAAACGCATCTAAAGCGAAACAAGCAACTTCTCGTAAAAAATTATTAGATAAAATTACATTAGATGATATTAGACCATCATCACGTCGTTACCCATTTGTTGGCTTTACACCTGAGCGTGAAATAGGAAATGACTTATTAACTGTTGAAGGTCTTTCTAAAACAATCGATGGTGAAAAAGTGTTAGATAATGTGTACTTCACTTTAAATAAAGGTGATAAAGTTGCATTTATCGGTCGTAACGATATTGCGATGACAACATTATTCAAAATCCTTATGGGTGAAATGGAGCCAGATAGCGGTTCATTCAAATGGGGCGTTACAACATCTCAATCTTACTTCCCAAGAGATAACTCTAAATACTTTGAGAACAGTGACTCCAACTTAGTTGATTGGTTACGCCAATTCTCTCCACAAGATGAGTCAGAAAGCTTCTTACGTGGTTTCTTAGGCCGTATGTTATTCTCAGGTGAAGAAGTTAAGAAGAAAGTTTCTGTATTATCTGGAGGCGAAAAAGTTCGTTGTATGTTATCTAAAATGATGTTAAGTGGTGCGAACGTAATCACACTTGACGATCCAACGAACCACTTAGACCTTGAGTCTATCACTGCATTAAACAACGGTTTAATCGCATTCAAAGGTACAATGTTATTCACATCTCATGACCATCAGTTCATACAAACAATTGCAAACCGCATTATCGAAGTAACGCCAAACGGTGTAATCGATAAAGAGGCTACTTACGATGAGTTCTTAGAAAATGAAGAACTTCAAAAACAAGTAGAAGCAATGTACAAAGGTCAATAATAAATGATGAAAAACCTCGCTCTCTTTATGAGAGCGAGGTTTTTTATAATCTTTGATTTTATGAATTATGAATAATTATTCAAAAATAACTTTAGAGAAGGAAAGACATTTTGAAGTTACATATAGAGGAATGGCTGAAGTATGAATAAACTTGAAATACATTAAGAGATTTAATATACACCGAAAAAAACAAATGCTATCTATTGTGAATTTCATTATATTACATTAATGTTCCAGAACTGGAGACATATTTATTTGCGAAGCAGTGAATAAAGGTTTATAGTATGTGGAGTCATAATTAGTGGATGAGACTTGGGAGAAAACAGAAAATGTTACAAATTTATTTTATTAAATAGAAACCAAGGTCAAAATGTCTAGAAAGAAATAGTTGAATAAATACTAGCTTCAAATTATAATTACTAATATTCTTCATTTAGTTAAACAAACAAAATCTATTTGAAGATAAAAAATTGAATAGAGACAGACTTATAAAAAAATAAGCCTTGGATGATCAAAAGAGGTGGAGAGATGAAACAATTACTATTAAAGAGTAAGCGAGTGTTAAGCAATCACTTTGGATTTTTCGTGTTTGCCATTATTTTATTCTGGTTAAAAACATACGCAGCATATGTGACAGAATTTAATTTAGGGATATCCAACACAATCCAAAAGTTTTTACTGTTTTTCAACCCGTTAAGCTCAGCAGTTTTATTTTTAGGGCTCGCATTATTCGCAAAGGGGAAACGTGCTTACATTTGGTTAATTGTTATTAATTTGTTAATGTCTATACTGTTATACGCAAACGTAGTATATTATCGCTTTTTCAGTGACTTTATTACGTTCCCGACATTAACACAAACGAATAACTTTGGAGATTTAGGTGGTAGTATTTTTGCATTGCTACACGCATATGATCCACTATATTTCTTAGATACAATCATTTTAATCGTTTTAGTTGCAACAAAATTTGCAAATCCAAAACCAATTCGTGTTGCGAAACATAAATTATCACTAGTATTTGTAGCAGGTATTTTATTATTCAGCATTAATTTAGGTCTTGCAGAATCCGATCGTCCTGAATTATTAACAAGAACATTTGACCGTAATTATATTGTGAAATATTTAGGGGCATACAACTATACGATTTATGATGGCATTCAAAGTGCGAAAGCATCAACAGAACGAGCGTTAGCTGATGGAGATAATATGACAGAAGTTAGAAATTATCTTGCATCAACATATGCAAGTCCAAATCCTGAGTACTTTGGTAAAGGAAAAGGAATGAACGTAATTTATATTCATTTAGAATCATTCCAAAACTTTTTAATTGATTATAAATTAAATGGGCAAGAAGTTACACCGTTCTTAAACTCATTTACAAAAGATGCGAATACGTTATACTTTGATAACTTCTTCCATCAAACAGGACAAGGTAAAACATCTGATGCGGAGTTCATGTTAGAAAACTCAATGTTTGGATTACCACAAGGATCTGTTTTTACAAATAAAGCTCATAACACGTATCAATCAGCACCAGCTATTTTAGGTCAACAAGGATACACATCAGCTGTATTCCACGGTAATTACAAAACGTTCTGGAACCGTGATGATATTTATAAATCATTTGGTTTCAATAAATTCTTTGATGCGTCATACTATGATATGAATGAAAAAGATGTAGTAAACTATGGATTAAAAGATAAACCGTTCTTTAACGAATCTATACCATTATTACAAACATTGAAACAACCGTTCTATACGAAGTTCATTACGCTATCAAACCATTTCCCTTATCCAATTGATAAAGAGGAAGCGACGATTGAACCAGCTAAAACAGGTGACTCTTCCGTAGATACGTATTTCCAAACAGCACGTTATTTAGATGAGTCTGTAAAAGGATTCTTGGATTACTTGAAACAATCTGGTTTATACGATAACTCAATTATCGTTATGTACGGTGATCATTACGGTATTTCTGATAATCATGGCGCAGCAATGTCACAAATAATGGGTAAAGAAATGAACTCATTTGAAAATGCACAACTGCAACGTGTACCATTAATCATTCGTGTTCCAGGAGTGAAGGGCGGCGTACAACATCAATACGGCGGAGAAATTGATGTTCTTCCGACACTATTACACTTACTAGGTACAGATACGAAAAATTATGTCCAGTTCGGATCAGATTTATTATCACCAGAGCATAAACAAGTCGTTCCATTCCGTAACGGTAACTACGTAAGTCCAACAGTGACTGCACTAAACGGCAAATACTATGATACAGTGACTGGTAACGCTGTTGAATTAACAGACGAAATAAAACAAAATGAACAAATGGTTCAAAAATCACTAAAATACTCTGACCAAGTCGTAAACGGAGACTTATTACGATTCTACACACCGGAAGGTTTTACACCAGTAGATCGTTCGAAGTACAACTATAACCATCGTGATAAAAATAAAACGAAGGTAAAGACGACTGAAGACGGGGAAACGAAATAAATATTAAAGAGCGCTACTCATTTGAGTAGCGCTTTTGTTTGTACATATAACGTTGTCATTATATAGAATTATCTTTTGTTTTTTGTTTCATCTTTCCAAAGAATACTACACCGGCAATGATAATAATGATAAATGCCCATTTTATGAAAGGATTACTTTCGAAAAATCCAGCGAACCATTTCTCATCTACAATCATTTTCGCAGCAGTATAAGCTAAAACAGCTGCTCCAATCGTAATGATGACAGGGAATCTATCCACCCATTTTAAAATTAAGGTACTGCCCCATACTACTACTGGAATAGATACTAATAGTCCGATGACTACTAAAGAAAAATTACCATGCGCAGCTCCTGCAACAGCGAGAACATTATCAATTCCCATTAATGCATCAGCTATAATAATGGTTTTAATAGCAGACCAAAATCCTTCTTCTGCCTTAATATCATGATCTTTACCTTCAGCAATTAATTTGTAAGCGATCCATATAAGGAGTACACCACCAATTAGAAGTAGCCCTGGTATTTTTAATAACCAAACGACAACTAAAGTAGCGAGGGCTCTAATCGCGATTGCCCCGATAGTTCCCCAAATAATAACTTTCTTTTGCTGATCTTTCGGTAATCGCCTTGCTGCTAACCCAATTACAATGGCATTATCACCGGCTAACACTAAATCAATTACAATGATGGCAAGTAAGGCAGACAAATATTCGGTTGAAAGAAAATCCATATACACATCACTCCTTAAGAGTAATATGTGCTAAAGTGTTGATAATATAAAAAATAGGATTGAATTTGTATACTCAATCCATAATTTCTTACTGTATTTTGATATATATGTTTTAATTCCGTATAAGTCGTTTTTGCAATTTTTTTTGCTTGTCGTTTCTTTTTCTTAATTTTCGATTCATCTTTTTGATACGATTTTCTTTTCTATTATGCCAGTTATCACTTCTGATTTCATTAATAGATTTATCTCCCTTAGCACGAAAACGTCTGACTTTTTTTACAAAGGAAAGGGGGATTTTGCCGATAACACCTTGTTTTTCTAATGAAGCCTCTTTACCTTTATACCAATCAGGATGAGATAATAAATAGTCGAAGTCGAATATTAATCTGTACTCTTCATCCATAAAAGTAAACCAGTCTTCTAATGTTCGTTTATTTGTTTGATGAAAATACATAGAGCTAGCAGTCATGGCACAACACCAGTAACTAATATCACTCCATAGTACCCATTCATTCGGCACATCAAGTGTTAAAATTACCATTTTTGAATTTTCTCTACCCCAGGCTTTAGCATTTCGATCTGGATAATTATTTGCTTCCCAGACCCAAATAGGATAGTTCCCTTCATAGTAGAGTAATCTTTTTTTAGCTACACGTACCATCCAATCGTATGAATATATAAAATCGGGATCGATGTTTTCTTTACTTCCTTCTAAATAACCAAGTTTTTTAAATTGTTTCCATGCTGCTTCAGTTTGAACTGTATATACTATCATGTGACACCTACTCATTTAAACTAGCCTATAGTATAACATGACATGTTTTTAAGTTAAATTAATGTGATTCTTAATTTCTATGGATATAAGGGAAGGAGGGAGTTCAATTGAATATACGAGAAGTAATACCCAATGCGATAAAAAAAGACTCAATAACCTACTAGAGGAAATCAAGTCTTTTTCATTACATACGGTTATCATGCCAGAAGTTTAATGGGAAGTGTTCGTTCTCACTATAACTTTCTAATTCATATCCTTTTTCTTTCAACCCTTTAATAATTCCAGGTACTGCTTTAACCGATTGTGGATGAATGTCATGCATAAGAATAACTTCTGTTGGCTTGTTAGCTCCATTTACAACGTTTTGCACAATTTTAGCTGATGCAGCATCAACAGGCATTTTACTGTATGTCCAGTCTAAAGAGTCAATTGTCCAATCCCAAACTTTTAATCCGTTTTCGACAACTTTGTTGCGAAGAGCTTCGTTTAATCCTGGCATTGAGCCGTAAGATGGACGAGTTAATACTGGTGATTTGCCTAGAACACCAGCGATTAAGCCTTGATCTTCCTTCATTTCATCTACGTAATGACCTTCTGTGTAAAGTTTCTTGTAGTTATGAGTCATACTGTGCATCCCAACGTAGTGGCCTTCAGCATCTTCACGTTTTACAAGATCAGGGAGTGCTTTTACGTTTGAACCAATTAGGAAAAATGTTGCTTTTGCATTTTCTCTCTTTAACATATCTAAAAGCTCGGCTGTGTATTTTCCAGGACCATCATCAAATGTTAAATAAGCGACTTTTCTAACTTGCCCGTTATATTGTTTTGGAGCTTCTTTCGGTGCAAGAGATGATTGAATTTCACTTACAAGTTGAACAGATTTTGCTTCATCCTCTGTACTTGCTAGAGCAATATGTGCTGATCCTAAAGCCGCTTCGTATGTAAATAATACCCCCGCGCAAATCAACATAGCCCTTTTTACTAAAGTTGTCATTCGAATTCCATTGTGCATAATTTTCCTTCTCTCTATAAAAGTTCTACTCTACTATATTAGCAATTATAGGGAGGTAATTGCAAAAAAACTTTTTTACAAGTGCAAAAAAGTTTGTTCAAAAATATGCAAGATTTTGTATCAATTGCAGTCTTGAAAAAACAGGGTGATTTTAATGTTTATTATGAAAATTTTCAAGAATCAAATTTGGTTCTTCTAATAATGATGTAGGTGGTTTTTAGGGGAATCGATATCAAAATGAAAAGGGACTAATCATACTTTCGTAGCATTTCATTTTCATTCCAATTATTGATTCGAATATTTTTGTTTTCTATTAAAATATTGGTATAGAAAAAAATTAAATTTTGGTCTGGGGAACATTTGATATTATCGGAAGAACTATTTATTTCATCTCAATATTTATATAACTACTTTTATATGAATTTAATACTAAAGACCTACTATTTATAAACTAATAGGTCTTTCAACTTAGGTAGTTCTCACACTAATGAGGGATTTGAAAGGAAATATATGTAACTTATAATAATTACTATAAAGCTTTGGAAAATGAAAAGGAGGAGATTTGCATGAAGAATTGGGTTCAATTTAGAATGGCAAGACCAACAGATAAATTTGAAGAAGTTATAAGTTTTTATGAGACGGGGTTAGGATTAAAGCGTATAGGAGAATTTCACAATCATGAAGGATATGATGGAGTTATGTTTGGAGTACCGGATGCCAAGTATCATTTGGAGTTTACAACGCATGTTAATGGAAGTCCATGTCCGGCGCCGACAAAAGATAATTTACTAGTTTTTTATATGCCTAATAAAGATGAAATTGAAAAAATAGTGAATCGATTAAGTAATATGGGCTATCATGAGGTAGAACCAGAAAATCCGTATTGGATAGAGAAAGGGACCACAATAGAGGATCCAGATAGTTGGAGAATTGTGCTTATGAACGCATTTGAATAAAGAAGCTCTTTTTGTATGAAATGGCACGTTTTTATAATGAAACAGGTATGAAAATAGGAACGTCTGCGGCAGCGAATTTATTAGCTGCTAAACAAATTGGAAAAGAAAAAGGTACGAATTTTAATGTAGTTACAGTTTTTCTAGACGCAGTGTCTATAGAAGAGTGGTCAGATGTAAAGAGCTTACAACAAATATAGAGAAAATCGAATAAATAAAAGTTCTTTCATATTCTATTTCTTATAATTTGGGAAATTGATGAAATGAAAACCTGTATATGTAAAATGTACAGGCTTTTCGTGGTTGTTTTAGTTATCTGTAGCAACTTTAAAATTTCACATACCGTATTTTAAAAAATAAATATAGGAAAACCAAAAAGTAATGTAGAATATATCGTACATGCATATATGAAGTCAACATAAAAGATAAAGAGGTGGGCATATGTTACTTGAAGAAGTAATGCGGCAACTAGAGGAATATGGAACAGGACAAAATCGTAAAACGTATAAAAACCACGGAGCGAAAGAGCCACTATTCGGAGTTAGTTTTGCCAATTTAAAATTGTTAAAAAAGAAGATAAAAAAAGATCATGATTTAGCAATTTCATTATGGAAAACAAAAAATATGGATGCAATGACTTTAGCAACAATGATTTTAGAACCAAAGAAAGTTACGACAGAACAGCTAAACAAATGGGTACAGGAAGTTGATTATTATTGTTTAATGGACGTTTTGATGACGGCTATTTGTACGTCGCCAATCGCGATAGAAAGAATGGAAGAATGGACAAAGTCCGATGATGAATGGATTGGAAGAGCAGGATGGTCTCTATTAGCAAATATAGCGATTAAAAATAAAACGTTACATGATGAATTCTTCACTCCGTATCTAGAAGAGATTAAAGCAAATATACATAATGAAAAAAATAGAAAAAAAGAAGCGATGAATAGTGCTTTAATCGCGATAGGAATTCGTAATGAAGACTTAGAGAGAAAAGCGATTGAAATTGCACGTGAAATTGGGAAAGTACAAGTTGATCACGGGGCAACGTCATGCAAAACACCAGAAGCAGAACCGTATATACAAAAGGCGAGAGAAAGAGCTAAAAAAAAGAAAGTGAAATAAGAAAAGGGGAACGGTTATGAAACCAATGGAAGCAGCACAACGCATAATTACATCACAATTTCCGAATTGTGATGTAGCTTTACTGGGAGGAAGCGTTGTAAGAGGAGAAGCGACAAAAACATCTGATCTGGACATTGTTATAGTTGATCAAAATTTACCGTCTTGTTATAGAGAATCTTTCTATAGTAATGGATGGCCTGTTGAAGTGTTTGTACATAATTTTGAAACGTGTAAAACCTTTTTTAAAATGGATTGTGACCGAGGGAGACCTTCGTTACCACAATTAGTTTCAGAGGGGATTGTATTAAAAGGAGAAAATGAAATTGTTGAGAAATTAAAAAGAGAAGCAAATGATTTACTAAATAAAGGGCCAGCTATATGGACTGAAGAAATGATGAAGCAAAAACGGTATTTTATTACGGATACTTTGGACGATTTTATTGGTGCATCAAAAAGAGAAGAAGAATTGTTTATCGCAAATTTATTAGCTGATTTATTACATGAATATATATTAAGAGTAAATGGGAAATGGCTTGGAAGTTCAAAATGGTTTATAAGGGTACTTAGAAAATATGATGAACAGTACGCAGATCAATTTGTAGAGGCGTTCGATCATTTTTATACAACGGGTGAGAAAAGAAACTTAATTACTTTTGTAGAAAAAACGCTAGAACAGTATGGAGGAAGAATGTTCGAAGGGTTTTCTATAGGAAAATAAAAAGGGGATGGCATAATGAATGTACCAATCGTTCAATTAAGAGAACTGACACTAGATGATATAGAAGAACGATATCAATGGTCATTAGATAAAGAAGTGACAAATCATTTAGTTGTACCGGATCAATATCCACCGTTCACTCGTGAAGATACGAAAAAGTGGATTGAAGCATGTATAAATCGAAAAAATGGTTATGAACAAAGAGCTATCACTACAGAAAACGGCATACATATTGGGTGGGTAGATCTTAAAAACTTTGATAAAACAAATAAAAATGCAGAACTGGGAATCGCAATTGGTAATAAAGAATACTGGGGTAAAGGATATGGAATAGCAGCCCTATATAGTATGTTACACCTAGCATTCTTTGAATTTGAATTAGAAAAAGTTTGGCTACGTGTAGATGAAGATAATTTTCAAGCTAGAAAGAGTTATGAAAAGGCTGATTTTGTTTGTGAAGGATTAATGAGAAATGATCGATTACGTCAAGGAAAGTTCATTCATCGTTATCGTTATAGTATGTTAAGAGAAGAATATGAATCTATAAATAGTAGTTTATAAAAATATTATGTTAACTTAAAGGGGCTGGAGAAATATGATTCGATTACTTACGAAAGAAGATGCAAAACAATATTGGGAGTTACGTTTACAGGCATTACAAGTAAATCCAGAGGCATTTGTAACAACTTATGAAGAGGCGATTCGTCAAGAAAATCCTATTAAGCGAGTGGAAAATAATTTAACAGCTACTACTAGCTGTACATTCGGTGCTTTTAATGAAAAGAATCAATTAGTTGGAGTGGTTACTTTACTAACAGAAGAGAAAGAGGCGTATAAACATAAAGGTCATATCGTTGCGATGTATGTAGATGCAAGCAATCGAAGAAGTGGTCTTGCACGTGAGTTAATACGTAAGGCAATTGAAAGAGCAAGAGAAATGAGCTTAGAACAATTGAACTTAGGTGTTGTATCTACAAACGAACCAGCAAAAAAATTGTATGAATCAATGGGCTTTAAAACTTATGGGATTGAAAAGAGAGCTATAAAGATGAATGGTGTGTATAGTGATGATGAACATATGGTGTTGTTCTTTTAATAGAGGGAGTTTAGTATGAAAGATCTCCATTTAGAAAAAAATATGAACCCGCAAGTAGCGATTTTGTATGCGACGGTTACGGATACATTTAAACGATTGCAAAAGTTGGTAGAAGGTATTGATAAGAAGGAATTGTCTTTTAAAGGATCAGAAAATAATGAAAATAGCATCGGGCAACTACTTCAACATTTAGCAGTTGTTGATTTACATTGGGTGTATCGCTTAAAAGGAGAAGCAGTTCCACTCGGGCTTGAAAATAAATACGGACCTATGTTAAATGAAGTAGGAGAACTGCCAAGTTTAAAAAAACAGACGTTACAACAATTAATGCAAGATTATGAAGAGGTGCAACATATGTTTTATGAGGAGTGTATGAAACTAACAGAAAATGATTTAACTAGGGAAGTTTTTTATGAGAAGGGAGAAACTGCGACTATAAGGTGGGGAATATGGCATATAGCCGATCATAATCGGTACCATCAAGCTCATATTAGTCAGTTAAGAAAACTATATAGAGCTAGAATAGATGCGAGATAAAGATTTCGAATTTTAATTATATTTAATTTGTTGTATAGTATAAGAAGAAACTAAACAAGGGGTTTTATAATGAAAGCTATTGCAGTAGGGATATTGGCATCATTTTTCTTTGCCTTTACCTTCGTTTTAAACCGGGCGATGGACTTAGAAGGTGGAAGCTGGATTTGGAGTGCTTCATTACGGTACTACTTTATGGTTCCGATGCTTTTACTTATTGTCATGTATAGAGGGAACTTAAAGCAACTCTTTCAATATATGAAAAATAATCCGAAAGAATGGTTAGTGTGGAGTATCGTTGGATTTGGTCTTTTCTATGCACCACTTAGTTTTGCCGGATCTTTTGGACCTGGTTGGCTTGTTGCATCAACTTGGCAAATTACGATTGTCGCAGGAATTTTGTTAACACCATTTTTTGCAGTAGATCCATTACATAAAAAACTTCCAATGAAGGAATTAGTTATGTCTGGGGTTATTTTATGCGGTGTTGTACTCATGCAAGTAGAACATGCTTCTTCATTAGGAATTCGAGAAACCGTTTTATGTGTAGTTCCTGTACTCATTGCAGCGTTTGCGTATCCTCTTGGAAATCGAAAAATGATGCAAGTTTGTAAAGGTGAATTAGACGTATTCCAGCGAGTTCTCGGTATGACATTAGCAAGTTTACCATTTTGGTTTTTACTATCTGGTTATGAAGTATCAACAGGCGGATTACCGTCAAGTAGCCAAGTTTTCCAATGTTTTATTGTAGCAGTTAGTTCTGGTTTAATCGCCACAGTACTATTCTTCTTTGCGACAGATCTTGTAAAAGATGATCCACAAAAACTAGCAACAGTAGAAGCAACACAGTCCGGTGAAGTTTTATTTGCGCTAGTAGGAGAGCTTATCTTACTATCTGCGCCAATTCCGTTATCTTTATCTTGGATCGGAATGAGTCTTGTTATTGTCGGAATGATACTACATAGTTATGTAGCGGTCGTTGTGAAAAAAGAAGAAAAAATAACGGCGTAATGAGATTAGCTCTTTATAGAAAGAGCTAATCTTTTTTCATGGAAAGGGATGTAGAAATGAATTTGCAACGCGTGGAACAAATTGAGAAAAATCCAATTTTAAATGTGTTACAGTATGCAGTCGGGCCAAGTGAAACTAGCTTAAAGAAAGCAGTTTTATATTATGAGAGTAATAAAGGGACTTTGTACAGATATGAAGAAGAGGCTTGTATAGGTATTGAAATAATCGGAGCAAATAAAGCGAGAGTATGCCACATAGCAGTCGTCCCGCAATATCGTCATAAAGGAATTGCGTTGCAAATGATAAAGGAAGTATCAAGAATGCATCAATTGACGTATCTCCAGGCTGAGACAGATGATGAGGCAGTAGAATTTTATAAAAAAATTGGTTTTCAAGTTAAAAGTTTAGGAGAAAAATATCCGGGGATTGAAAGGTTTCATTGTTACATGGAAAAATAGTATAAAAATATGCAAATGTACATCTAAGGTATAGTTTGAAAAAAGTAAGATTTATATTATATAATAAAGGTATCTGGAAAAATATAGATAAAAGAAATTAGGTGTATAACACATGAGAATGGATAAAAGTAAATTTATAAAAATTGCTACTTCAATAGGGGTATCATCTTTTTTATTAACTGGATGTGGCGATTATGAAGAAGATACTGCTCAACAAGAAAGTACTGCTGTTAAAACAGATGGTGGAAAACAAGGAAATGAACAAGAAACTTTAAATTGTAATGATAAAACGCCTACTAATGAAAATGTAGAAAATGATGAGTTATGTAAAGAAATGAATCCATCATTTTCATCGTATCATGAAAATTCACATTTACCGATACTTCCATTCGTAGCAGGATATTTATTAGCAAGCAGAACTTCAAATATGAATTATACAGCAAAACCAAATATAATGAAGAAACCGTATGCAAATAATATTATTCCATATCGTGAAAAAGACCAAAGTAGAACTGGTGGCAGTGGTGGTGGAGGGTATTACGGCGGAACTAACAG
This sequence comes from Bacillus sp. GW823-FHT06B01, assembly GCF_058952315.1. NCBI lineage: Bacteria > Bacillati > Bacillota > Bacilli > Caryophanales > Bacillaceae > Bacillus > Bacillus sp. GW823-FHT06B01. The sequence goes on from NZ_JBXAHR010000001.1 coordinate 347,485, forward strand.
TAACAACAATAATTCTTCCAATAAAGTAGATTTAAACAAACAACAGCCCAATTCTTCAAATAAAGTGACGCCAGATACAAATACGCCGAAATCATCTACGACTCAAACGCCGAAAGTGAATTCTGGTTCAAGTGGAATTGGAAACGCAAAAGCGCCAGCCGGATCATAATACGAAAGGATAATAGGATCATGTATACAGAAAAAGAGCAGAAAGAGTATATGAAAGTATGGTTTTCACTTGCGGAAGAGGCTGGTCGGAATGGTTTTACATGGCCGAGTCTATTAGAAAATGAAGAATGGAATCAATATATGGCAACAGGTATGTATCTTATGCCAGTAAAAACTTATACTACTATTTCAAAAGCGACAGAGGAAGTTATGTATGTGTTATATAAAACGTATCAATATATTGTCAATACGACAGAAGATTTTCAAACACTAGGATTTCCTGCTGAAACGTGGGAAATTACGAGAATGGAACATACTGGTTTGTTTTCATATTTTACAAGGTTTGACTTTATCGTAAATGGTGAAGATATAAAGTTAATAGAAGTAAATTGTGATACACCAACAGGTTATTTAGAGCCATCAGTCGCAAATGAAGTGTTGTGCCGTTATCATGATGTGAACCACCCGAACCATATAGAAGAGCATATTGTGCAGGCGTGGGAACAAATTAAACATGACTATAATATCAGTCCTATAGAGACGATATATTTTACTAGTTATGATTGGCACGATGAAGATCATCAAACAGTTCAATTTTTAAGAAGCTATTGTTTAGATCAACCAACGGATTATATAGGTATACAAGATATCGTTGTTGCAGATGATGGTATATATACGCCAAATGGTGAACGAATTCATTATTTATATAGACTATATCCAATTGAATATTTAGTTTCAGATACCGATAAAAATGGGAAAAGAATTGGACTCCAGTTTTTAGATCATATAGCGCAAGGAAGAGTGAAAATTATTAATCCACCTGCTGCTTTTCTTATGCAAAATAAAAGTGTACTCGCATTAATTTGGCAACTGTTCGAAGAGGGAGTTTTCTTTGAGAAAGAAGATCGAGAAATCATTCAGAACTACTTCTTACCAACATATTTTACAAATAAACCGTTTATAGAAAGAAATGAATCATATGTTTCTAAACCTTTATATGGCCGTGAAGGCGGAGGGGTATCTATATACGAAAATGATGAACTATTAGCTGAAGATAAAACAGAGTATTACTTTGAACAACGGAAAATATATCAGCAATACATAGAAATGCCTGACTATACAATTGACACATGGGATGGTCCGTATACTGGTAAACTATTAATTGGTTCACACTGTATTAGCGGGAGAGCCGCAGGGTTATTTTTACGTGTAGGCGAGAAAATAACGGGAAACTTATCGATGTTTACTGGGGTTACAATTGAAGGGTAAATGAAACGGAAGAGCTTATCAGTTGTGATGGGCTCTTTCGTTTATATAGTGTTTGTATTGTTTTAACGTATCACTATTATTTTGCTACATACTGAAAAAACGTATGCAATTAAGCAAATTAGTTCAAATAGTAGAAAAGAGAAGAAAGTTTTTTTATTTATCTGCTTTTGTTATTTGAGATCGATATATTGTCACTTAATTATTATGCATGTGAATATATACCCTTTTTTCTAGTGACAGAAATGATTAAGTTAAAAATTAAGAAAAATATGATAATATATGTATGTATTAGTTTTAAAAAAATGGGGGAACAATCGTGAAAATGAATGACATAGTGGCAAGTACACAATTGCCAAATACAATCAAAACAATTACAAATGATTTAAGAGAATTAGGGTTAGAAAAAGGAATGACGGTTATTGTGCATTCTTCGCTCAGTTCTATTGGCTGGGTATCTGGCGGAGCCGTTGCGGTAGTAGAGGCGTTAATGAAAGTGATTACGGAAGAGGGAACAATTATTATGCCAACTCAATCTTCGGATTTATCTGATCCGAAACATTGGTCAAGACCACCTGTACCTGAAGAATGGTGGCAAATTATTCGAGATAACGTCCCGGCTTTTGAGCCACATATAACACCAACAAGGGCAATGGGAAAAGTAGTTGAATGTTTTCGTACATATCCGAATGTAGTACGTAGCAACCATCCATTAGGAAGTTTTGCTGCATGGGGAAAACATGCAGTAGAAATAACGATGAATCAATCACTATCAATGAGCTTAGGAGAGGAGTCTCCATTAAGAAAAATATACGATTTAGACGGATACATATTATTAATTGGTGTTGGATATGATTCCAATACGTCTGTACATTTATCTGAAGTACGTACGGGTGCATGTGAGTTAATAAAAGTAGGGGCACCAATTATAGAGAATGGTGCAAGAGTATGGAAAGAGTTTGTTGATATGGATTACGATTCTGATAAGTTTGTAGAAATCGGTGTAGAGTTTGAGCGAAAAGGAACTGTAACAAATGGAAAAATAGGAAATGCAACGTGCCGTCTTATGAAGCAACGAGATATCGTTGACTTTGGAACAGAATGGTTTCGTAAGAAAAATCAGTAAGGGATGGTTACAATGAAGGGGAAAAAGGTATTAATTACGAGTGGTGGTTGTTTAGAAAAATGGGACCAAGTGCGTGGTCATACGAATATGGCAAAAGGAACAATTGGTAGAATAATCGCGGAAGAATTTATAAGTAAAGGAGCACATGTTATATATTTACACGGTTATTTCGCTGAGAAACCGAACGATGTAAACAATCAATTAGAATTACACCCGTTTGAAGGAATTGTTGATTTACAAGATAAAATGAAAAGTATAATTACACATGAAAAAGTCGATGCGGTCATTATGGCAGCGGCTGGATCAGATTGGGTTGTAGACAAAATTTGTGATCAAGATGGTAATGTTCTTGATATGAAAGGGAAAATTTCAAGTGATATAGCGCCAATTATTCATTTTCAAAAGGCTCCAAAAGTATTAAAGCAAATAAAAGAGTGGGATCCAGAAACCGTACTCGTTGGCTTTAAACTTGAAAGTGATGTAAATGAAGAAGAATTGTTTGAAAGAGCGAAAAATAGAATGAAAGAATCTAAGGCAAATGTAATGATTGCAAATTCACCACATTCTTTATATTCACGCGGAGCGGTGCACTACGTAATTGGACAGGACGGTAAAGGGAAGTTATGTAATGGGAAAGATGAAACGGCGAAAGAAATTGTCAAAAGGTTAGAAGTACTATGTAATCACATTACTGCTTTATAATTTTAAGTATTTGGATAAGAGTGAATCCGCATAGTATATATAGGTAAGCGAAACTTTAATTTATGGGAATTTTACTTTTACACAAATGTTAACCATTCGAGATGGATACATAAAATAATTGGTGAGGAGTGGATTCTATGGAACATTTATTAAAGCAAGCGATTAAACTAAGAAATGAAAAGAAATATGCGCAATCTAGAGAGATACTTATGGGGTTAACCAATTTTACGCGGGATGCAGAAGTGCTTTTTCAATGTGCCTGGATACATGATGTAATGGGACTTGAAACAGACGCTGTGCCGTATTATGAACAGGCAATTGCAAATGGTCTTGATGGGGAGTCACTTTGCGGTGCATATATCGGTCTTGGCAGTACATATCGTTGTATAGGTGAGTATGACAAAGCAATTACAGTTTTAGAAACAGGTTTGCAGCAGTTTCCGGATAATGACGTGATGAAAGTATTTTTATCATTAGCAAAATATAACGTAAATGATCATGAATCCGCGATGAAATTATTACTTGAAACAGTCGTAAAAGTTGAGGAAGTAAAAGAGTTTGAGCGTGCTATTTCATTTTATAAAGACCATTTAGATGAGGTTTTTAAATAAGAGGGTGAACGTATGAATGTCGCATTATCACGAAGGCGAAAAGGTATCTGGTTTGGATTAATATCTTTCATCTTATTATCAAACTATGTATTGTATGCCCTTCCAATTGTACCAGCTGCTCCGAAAGAAGTAGTGCTTGGTTCTTTGTTAGATTGTATGATTGTAATTCCGGTCATTACGTATTTCTTTATTATTCGAAAAAGATACTCGTTAACGTATATATTTCCTGTCGTAATAGCTGGTTATATATTTGCAAGATTTATTATTCCAAGTGATTATTTTCAAGCTTTTTCATACGTTTCTTATATTATAGTGGTGGGAGAAATCGCATTTGTATGCGTAGAATTATTCCTTCTATATAAAATTGTTAAAATGCTACCTAACATAATACAAAAATATAAAGAGTATAAAAGAGAGTATTCTTCATTCTCTTATGCAATTGATGCAGCGTTTGATGTGACTATAAAAAGAAATAAATTAGTAGATATTATTGTAACAGAGTGTAAGTTAATCTACTATGCATTTTTATCGTGGCGCGTAAAAGTACCAGAAGGTGAATGCGTATACTCATATCACAAAAAGACTGGTGCAATAGGTGTATATGTCATGATCATCCATGCGACCTTAATAGAAAGTATCGGCTTTCATTATTTGTTTCATCAATGGAATCCAGTAGTAGCATGGGTGTTACTTATTTTAAACGTATATGCAATGTTTTATTTTTTAGCTGAAATACAAGCAATGCGTAAAAACCCAATTATTGTTACGGAAGAAAAAATAATTATTCAAATTGGATTAGGGAAGAAAATCATTATACCGTTTACACAAATTGATAAGATTACGTTTTATAAAGGAGAACTTTTAAAAAAAGAGAAAGAGGTTCTTGACGCAACGGTGATGGAATTTATAAAGGAACCTCCAACATTTGAAATAATACTCAAAGAGCCAGTGAAAGCACAATTGTTATATGGATTTTCTAAAACAGTAAGTCGTGTTCACTTAGATGTTGATGAGGAACGGAAGTTTTATGATGTGATAGCGGAGAAATTGAACCATGAATAATGCTACTAATTTTCATCGTGCGTTTGGTGTGTACGGCATTTGTATCGAAAACAATCACATATTAGTAATAGATAAAATTAAAGGTCCATATAGAAGTCGGTATGATTTACCTGGTGGTAGTTTAGAAGATGAGGAAGCATTATTAGCTGGACTTCATAGAGAGATTAAAGAGGAGACCGGGCTAAATGTAACGGTAGTAAAACAAATAGGTACAATTGATTTCCAATTTTCATCAAAATTTCAGGAGTACACACATGTACATCATATCGCAGTTTTCTACGGTGTTGAAAGATGCGAAGGTGAATTCGTAGTACCGGAACAATTTGAAGGTCAAGATTCTTTAGGAGCGAGATGGGTTTCTATAGAAAGCATTACAGAAGACAATTCATCTCCACTTGTATGTAGTGCAGTGGAGTGGTTGAAAACGAATGAGCTTCCATTAGAAGTGAAAAAATATGAAACATGGACAGCGAAAAACTCCTTCTAAAATAAGAGGGAGTTTTTATTGTGTATTTGGAGGCCAAACACTTCTTTATCACTATATAAATGGATATAATTAAGATTAGAAATAGCATAAGGGGAAATAAAGAATGAATAAATTACTAACACTGAAAAGTAAAATTGTAGAAAGAAAAATCCGGTATGACTCAACCGTAGTAGATCACACTTGCTTATTACTTGAAAAGCAGTTGCAAAGTATCGTGTTATTTCATGAGGTTCAGTATTCATTTACAATGACTGCACATGGTGCGAGTTTAACAATCCCAAAAGGAAGTTACACCATTGCATACTACTGGGAAAATCGTCCGTACAATTTATACATATGGAGAGATAAAAATGGAATGTATGTAGGCTCTTATTTTAATGTTGTAAAAAATACGCAAATAACAGACAAATTCGTGTCATTTGAAGACTTAATTATTGATATATTGGTACTTCCAAGTGGAGAATATTTTATTTTAGATGAGGATGAGTTACCTGAGCCTTTAGAGGGTTTTGAGGGTGGTTATGTGAATGAAGCTCTTAATGTATTAGAGGAAATAATTCAAAAGACGCTTCCTCAAATGATTGTAGAGACAGAAATGGTGTGGTTAAACTAAAGCGATTTGGAAAGAAAATATGTGTTTAATGAAATTGAGTAGTCTTAAGTTATATGATCTAACTTTTTTGATAAGTCTAAGGTTAGATGTGTATTTCTTGAGATTACTCTTTTTTGTGGAAACTAATATTGACTGAATATAGTTCAGTCGTTTATGATTGAATCAGATTCAGTCGAAGGTAAAACATAGTAGGAGATGACCTATGAAAAGAATATCAAAAGAACCAGATGTTAGAAGGCAAGAGTTAATGGATATTGGTTTTGAACTATATATGAAAAATGGTATGAAAGGATTTGGCATAAAAGATGTTGTGAATCATGCTGGTGTAGCAACGGGCTTATTTTATTATTACTTCAAGTCTAAAGAGAATTTTGTTGATGAAGTATTAAATGATTTTATTGTGAAAAATCTGGAGTTAATTGAAGAAATACTTATTTCTAATGAACGGTCTGTCATGCAAAAGCTGAAAGATTCTCTAAATATATTTTGGGCATTTATCGAAAAATTAGCACCTTATAAAAATGTAAGTTCGTTTCAGACGGAACAACATTTTCAACTGGAACAGAAATTATTTACGCGAATGCAGCCATTAATTCGACAAGTAATCGAAGAAGGGGTGAAAACTGGGATTTTTAATACTGATAACTCATTATTAGCATCAGGATTTATTTTATACGGTCTTAGCAGTATTGCTCATTCAGAGGTGAATTTGAATCTAGACACGAAGCAAGAAATGATTAATTTAGTATTAAATACACTACGATACGATCAAATCGAAGGAGAATGTATATGAAAATTATTATTGATGGAAACAATATTTCGAATGAACAACTTACAAAGTGGAAAAGAGAACGTATTAAAAAAGTTTTAAATACATTAGGACATAAAGAACCGGAATTAAATGATACAGACGTTATGATAAAAAAACTAACGGAACTAAAGTTAAATTATTCATACAATGAAATGTATGATAAGTTGAAAATTAAACTGAAATTAAGTGAAATGGGTATGCATATTTGTACTGTTTTATCTGGTGATAGACGAAAATTTTCAAAAACAAGTATCTATTTAGATGGGATTACAGCAGAAGAAGCGATAAATGGAATTGATAGTTTTATGCTTGAACAATCGGATGAAAATGATCAAGTGAATTTATCAGCCTGTCCAGATCACTACGTACTAAGACCCTTTGGGGAAAATGAATTAGAGGTTATCGAAACTACTGGTAATTCTCCATTTCCAGTTCAATTTTTTATTGTTTTTGGTGACGAAACGGGATTGAAGACACCTAGAGATAAGTCTTATCAATATCAATCAATGGGTGTTGCACGTATGAAAGATGGTACTACAATTGGTGGAGTTCGACATCAATTCAAAGATACAGATACTGGTTTAGAAGTAAGTCTAGTTGTAGAGTTTCCAGCACTTTGTCCAAATAGCCTTATTAAATCGCATCAAATGCATTTGGCATGTGAGTTTTCTTATTGGTTACAGTGGATTAAAAGCCATAAAAAATAATTTTTAAATAAATAACAATAAGGATGTTCAAACAAATCATATGTATTTTTTCACAAAACCCAGTTGACTTATCGGAAATATTTGTATAATATGTACTTAATTCTATTACGTATTGCTGATTGGAGAAACCAAAGGCATTTTATCTATTGATAAAATGCCTTTGGTTTTTTTATTGCATAAATACTGAATCTGTTCATTTAGATGAAGCATTTCAAGGAGGGGGAAAATTGACTGTTTCAATTGATGGAGTATCAAAATATTTTTCGAAACAAACTCGTACTGTTCAAGTATTAGAGAATATTAATTTTCAATTAGAGAAAGGGGACTTTGTTACAGTAATTGGTCCGAGTGGTTGCGGAAAAAGTACACTGTTAAAAATTATTGCAGGTTTAGACAGCGATTTTGAGGGAGAAATCATTATTGACGGGGAGCGTATAACAAAACCGAGTAAGAAGCAAGGATTTATATTTCAAGAGCATCGATTGTTCCCATGGCTAACAGTGGAAGAAAATATTGCAGCTGATTTGTCATTAAAAGATAAGTATGTGAAGGATAAGGTAAAGGAATGGGTTGAAATTGTTCGATTAGACGGTTTTGAAAAATCATATCCGAAAGAAATATCAGGCGGGATGTCACAACGTGTTGCGATTGCAAGAGCGTTGTTAAGGGATCCGAATGTATTATTGCTTGATGAACCATTTGGAGCACTGGATGCATTTACCCGAAGTCATTTGCAAGAAGTACTGCTCAACATTTGGCAACAAAAAAAGACGACAATGATATTCGTTACACATGATATAGACGAAGCAATATATCTTTCGAACCGAATTGTCATCATGAGTGCAAAGCCTGGAAAGATACATAAAGTAATTGAAAATAATTTACCTTATCCGCGTAGTAAAACTTCGGAGTCATTCCAAGAAATTCGAAAGAAAGTATTACAGCAGTTTGAACACGGGGGATTAATTCAAACAAGTATATAGGGAAAGAGTGAGTATATGTATAAAAAAATCAAAGTTCTTTCTTTTGCAGTAGCTATTTCTTTATTTTTATTTGGATGTGAAAAAAGCACAGCAAGTAGTAAGAAGGAAGATGTAACAGTACAAATTGGTATTCAGCAAGGATTAAGTCCACTATTACTCGCGCAGAAAAAAGGATGGTTTGAAGAAGAGTTTAAAAAAGAAGGAGTTAAAGTGAAGTGGACAGAGTTCCAAAGTGGTCCTCCTTATTTTGAAGCAATTGCATCAAATCGATTAGACTTTGGTGAGGTTGGGAATTCCCCAGTTATTTCAGCTCAAGCAGCTGGTATTGAATTTACCGAAATTGCTAATACAAGTTATGCAAGAAAAGGAACAGGAATTCTTGTACAAAAAGATAGCAAGATTACAAGTGTAAAAGATTTAAAAGGTAAAAAAATTGCAGTAGCAAAAGGAAGTAGCGCATTTAATTTATTATATCGAGCATTAGAAAAAGAAGGTATAAATGCGAAAGATGTAAATGTCATTCAACTGCAACCAGATGAAGCGCAGCCGGCATTTGAATCCGGATCGGTAGATGCATGGGCCATTTGGGATCCCTTCATTTCACTACATACGTTAAATAAAGGGGCAAAGGTTATTGCAGATGGTGAACGATTAAATGTTTCTTCACCAGAGTTTTTAATTACGAGAACAAAATTTGCGAAGGAACATCCAGAATTAGTTGAGAAATTCCTTAAAGTTTATGAAAAAGCACGTGTATGGCAAGAGTCAAACTTAGATGAAGCGATAAAAATATATACTTCTACAAAGAAGATAGATGAAGAAATTGTAAAAGAAGTGTTTGATCACGACAAACCAATTTTAGTTCCGGTAACGAAAGAAATAATAGCCGAACAGCAAAAGACAGCGGATTTTCAATATAAGCTCGGCTCTATAAAGAAAGAAATCAAAACAGATAAAGTTGTAGATAATTCTTTCGTAGAAAAAGCATTAAAGGCGAAATGAAAAGAGGTTTTGTAAATTGGAGAATACGAAAGCTGTTATGAAAAGGGTGAGTATAACGATTGGCAAAAACAATGTAAAGAAAGTGCGAAAGACGAATGTAAAAGTGCTAGTAAGAGCGATTACTATACCGATTATCGTATTAATTATTTGGCAGTTAGCCGGCGTATTCGATTTAGTTTCTAAAACAGTTTTACCAACGCCAGTAGATATATTACTAGCTTTTCAAGAACTTATTAAAACAGGAGAGTTATTCGGTCATTTAAGTATTAGTGTGTTCAGGGCTGCGGCTGGTTTCTTTATCGGCGGGAGTTTAGGAATTATTTTAGGAACGATTGTTGGATTTTCAACGAGAAGTGAGCAATATTTAGATCCATCTGTACAAATGTTAAGAACTGTACCTCATTTAGCTGTTGCGCCACTTTTCGTATTATGGTTCGGTTTTGGAGAAACATCGAAAGTATTATTAATTGCGGACGGTGCATTTTTTCCTTTATACGTAAACGCATTTTTAGGAATACGAGGTGTAGATTCAAAATTATTTGATGTTGCGAGAGTGCTAGAGTTTAGTAAAAGAAAATTAATTACGAAACTAATTTTACCAGCGGCACTGCCGAACCTATTACTTGGAGCAAGATTATCTTTAGGAGTTGCTTGGGTGAGTTTAGTAGTAGCAGAACTTATGGGATCTACAGAAGGTATTGGCTATATGATTATGGATGCAAGGCAATTTTCAAATACAGACATTGTATTTGTCGGTATTATTATCTTTGCGTTCGTTGGGAAGTTTTCTGATTCACTCGTACGTTTATTGGAAGTGAAGTTTTTAAGATGGAGAGATAATTTTAAAGGCGAGACAGGGAATTAGCATATAAATTATTAGGGGTAATTTATATAGAGTGTTTTAGTAGGTTTTTCAAAACAATTAAGGGGTGTGTAATAGTATGGAATTGTTATGGTTTATTCCAGCTTATGGAGATGGTCGATATTTAGGAACGACAAAACGAGGAAGAGCAGCTGAATATGGTTATTATAAACAAGTTGCACAGGCAGCTGATTATTTAGGATTTACTGGTGTGTTACTTCCAACGGGTCAAGGTTGTGAAGATCCATGGGTATTAGCATCAGCTCTTGCGGCTGAGACAGAGAAATTAAAATTTTTAGTAGCAGTTAGACCAGGGTTAATGTCACCGACAGTTGCAGCGAGGATGGCATCTACATTTGATAGAATTTCAGATGGGAGATTACTTATTAATGTAGTTGCTGGAGGAGATCCTGTTGAATTGCAAGGTGATGGATTGTATCTTGAACATGATGAAAGATATGAAGTTGCAGATGAATTTTTAAAGGTTTGGAAGTCAGTATTACAAGGTGAAACAATCTCTTTAGAAGGAAAACATATTAAAGTTACGGAGAGTAAAGTTGTATTTCCTCCGGTTCAAACACCGTATCCACCAATTTATTTTGGCGGATCGTCCGCTGCAGGTAAAGAAGTTGCGGCTGAACATAGTGATGTATATTTAACTTGGGGAGAACCACCAGAGCAAGTGAAAGAGAAAATAGATGAAGTAAAAAAACTTGCGGAAGAGAAGGGGCGTAACGTACGATTTGGTATTAGACTACACGTAATTGTAAGAGAGACAGAAGAAGAAGCATGGGAAGAGGCTGAAAGGTTGATTCAATATGTAGATAATGAAACAATTGAGCTCGCTCAAAAAACATTTGCAAGATATGATTCAGTTGGACAAAAACGAATGACACATTTAAATAAAGGAACGAGAGAGTCGTTAGAGATAAGTCCTAACTTATGGGCTGGAATTGGGCTTGTAAGAGGTGGTGCTGGCACTGCGCTTGTTGGAGATCCGCATACAGTAGCAGAAAGAATAAAAGAATATGAAGCGTTAGGAATTGATACGTTTGTATTATCAGGATACCCCCATTTAGAAGAGGCATATGAAGTGGCAGAACTGTTATTTCCTTTATTGAAAGACGAGAAGAAACAAGAAAATAAAATTGTTGGTGAAATGATAGCTGATGCATATGTATTAAAAAAATAGTGAGAAATAAAGTTGAACCAATCGGTCATTAACAGGCAGTTTCACCTATGTTTTGCTTCATTTTGTTTACTGCCTGTTAATACGGGATAAAAAACTCGCAAGTATTTCACTTGCGGGTTTTCGTCGTAAACTATTAGAAAATATGGTAAAATTAAATAGTAACTTAAGGTACGGTTGGTTGTTCAATTATCACTTCTCCAAATAGGAGGGGGGTGATAATACGTGAGTGAAATAGCGTTGCTACTGCAGGGTGGACTGTTTCTCGTTGCATTGTTAACGTTCGTCGTCGTTTTAATAGACAAGCTCAAAAAATAACAACCCACCTATGCCAATAGAATGTGGGTTGTTTTGTTTGTAAGAAACAAATAGGATAAATGAACAATCCAATCTGCTAAGTTACGTGGACTAGTGTGTAGCCGCACACTGGTCTTTTTTATTTATTTACAATTAATAATTGGTTTATGTGATTGTATTGTTCTTTTCATACTTATTATAACACAGTGTCTTTTCATCAAGAAAGGAGACCGTATGTTCTGGTTTCGATTAAATAGTAGGTTTTTTTTCTTTAAATAGCCCATCCATATACTGTTTTAAAGTTTGGACATAAAATTCCTGCCTATTTACATCATTTACGCCGACAATTGGAGATGAAAGTTCATATCTCTTTTCTGATAAATGAACGACAACGTCAAATATATCAAATAGACGAATGAAACAGAACAGGCCATCTTTATCACTTAATAAAATAAAGTAATGGTTCTCGCTATTTGTATTTAATGTATTCCATAAAGAACTTTTACTTAAATCGCGAACTATACTTTTTTCTTTTAATTCCATAAAATCGGCATTTGATAGAATGTTTGAAATAACAATCGCATCTGGATCTTCAAAATAGCCATCAACAGCTTGGACAGCGAAAGTATAAGCTGTTTTTAATACACTCATTTTGTATTTACGGTTATCTAAAAGTAATTCACGTTGAATAGAGCTAGCAACTTTCGTTACACGTTCTTCTTTCCAAATTTCATTATGTAGCGAAATATCGTGCTTTTTACATAGTTTCATAATTAATGCATTGGAATAAAGTATTTCATCACTTACTTCAACAACATCTGTCTCAGCAGCCGCAAGTTCCTCACCATGTTCATTCGTATAGAGCGGAGAATCAATTTGTTTTTTCATTTGCTCAATCTTAAATTGACTTAATTTATGCCGAATTAAGGGGCGATCAATATTTGTTGTCATTTGTTCGTGGCAAGTATCACAAATTGAGTTTGTGAAATAATATCCACATAATATTTCGGGGATGACATATTGTTCACTAAGTTCTTTCGTATCTTTTCTGCATATGATGCATTGTGTCATTTTTATCACCTTTACCTGCAAATTTGTATGTAATCTCATTGTAGTGTATTTATTGGTATTTTGGAATATTGTAAAGGAAAATATTATGTGAAATTCGTGCTTATTTTGGTACAATGAAGAGAAGTGCTAGTTTAAAGGAGGACGTTTTTTTGAAATCGAAAGTGCACTTTTGGACATTAGAAGTGCTAATGGTTGTAGCGATCATATTTATTTGCACAAAAATATCGTTTCTATTTCAACCGATTGGTATCTTCATATCAACGTTGTTTTTCCCAATCTTAATCGCGTTATTTTTATACTTCATATTTAACCCATTGTTAGTCTTTTTGGAGAATAAAAAAGTACCTAGAAATTTAGCGATTTTACTGTTATATCTTTTTATTATAACATTAACTGCAGTTGGAGTTGGGGTAGTTGTTCCAACGATCTCGCAACAGTTAATGGATTTAGTAAAAAATATGCCCGGTTATATTAAAGAGGGAAAACTATACATACAAGATTTATCCCATCACAGATTATTTGAATGGTTATCTACACAAAACTACGTTTCCATTGAAACAATTGAGAAAAACGCGATTGAATACTTAAAGGATATACCAAACACGATTACGTCGAGTGCAACGGCTTTATTTGGTATTATCACAAACGTTGCATTAGTTATCTTCACAGTACCGTTTATTTTATTTTATATGTTTAAAGATGGACATGCGTTTCCAGGGAAAGCAGTTAGTCTATTACCTGAGTCTTACCGTGAAGAAGGACTTCGTATCATTAAGGAAACGAACGAAACATTATCTGCATATATTCAAGGGCAAGCGCTCGTTTGTATATTTGTAGGTGCTTTTACTTTTATCGGTTATTTAATTATCGATTTACCGTACGCTTTCGTTTTAGGAATTATAGCAGCATTTACAAATATCATTCCTAACCTAGGTCCATTTATCGGTGCAGCACCAGCTGTTATTGTAGGTCTGTTCGTATCTCCGATGCAAGCGTTGTACGTAATTATTATCGTAACAATTGTACAACAGTTTGAAAGTAACATCATTTCACCGCGTATTATGAGTTCAAAATTAAATATCCATCCGTTAACAATTATTATTTTAATTTTAGGGGTAGGTAACTTTGCGGGAATTATCGGAATGATTTTGGCAGTACCAGTTTATGCAGTAACAAAAACAGTTGTATCGAACTTAGTGAGATTGTTTAAGACGAAACGAAGTAATCGAAAATAGTATAAGTTGAGAAAGATACACCGCTTTTTAAGTGGTGTATCTTTTGTTTGTTAATCAATGTAAAAAAGTGTATGCATAAACTTTTATTATATATTTATTACATATCAAATATAACGATAAACTTGTATGATATAGCCTCTATAAAACTATGTGGAATCCCTCTGAACTATCCAAATCATTTCCTTACAGCGTGCTAGCAACATCATAATCGACCCCTTTCAAATTTTATATTTTTAAAGGATTATAGATGAGAGTAGTACTTGCTTCTACGATCTCGAATTTCGTCCATAATCTCTTTATATTGTTCTTCTTGTTTTAATTCAGCTTCAGAAAGGTTCTTTTTCTGAATTGTAATTGTTAAAAAGAATAGGTGAAACTTCATGATACATTCCTCCTTTCGAAAGGAATTATAGATGGCTACAGTAGTGACTTTGACGTTCTTTTACATCCTCCATAGCTTTATTAATTTGATGGTCATGCAATATCTCACTGTCTGAGAACTTAGTTTTTTGAATGGTGATCGTTAAAAAGAATACTTTAAATTTCATTTGTTTTTTCCCCTTTAAAAGTTATTTAGAAAAGACGGCTATAATAAGAGGCTTGACGCTCTTTCAGTTCGCCCATAATAGTTTGAATGTGTTGCTCACGCAAAATTTCTTGCTGTGAAGCTTACGCTTTTGAATGGTAATCGTTAAAAAGAATGCTTTAAATTTCATTAGGATAATGCTCCTTTAAAAGTTATTTAGAAAAGACGGCTGTAATAAGAAGCTTGGTGCTCTTTCACTTCGTCCATAATAGTTTGAATGTGTTGCTCACGCAAAATCTCATTCTGTGAAAGCTTACGTTTTTGAATGGTGATTGTTAAAAAGAATGCTTTAAATTTCATGAAGGTATTGCTCCTTTAAAATATATTTTTAATACATTTGCGTATAGTATGAACTTTTAATGTCAGTCATTTTATCAGTCAGTTGTTTTAATTGTTGTTTACGAATGATTTCATCTTCAGATAAAGTGTTTTTCTGAAGTACAGTTGTAAAAAAGAAAATATGAAAAGTCATAAATGAATTCCTCCTTTCGAAAAGGAATTACAGGTGATCACAATAAAGCGCTTGGCGCTCCTTAACATCATTCATAGCTTTTTCAATTTGCTCATTATGAAAAATTTCATCTTTGGAAATTGTATTTCTTTGAATCGTAATACTTAAAAACAATACGCTAATAGTCATCGAATGTTGCTCCTTTCTTTAAAAAATAATACAAGAGGCTAAAAAATCGCACAAAAAAGCCACAGGAAGATATAGTTCTCCTATGGCTGGGCGTCAAAAAGCCACAGGAAAGTATACGACCTCCTGTGGCGAATTTATGAATTAATAGAAATAAAGTGCGATTTTCAATTCTCCATTAGGGTGGTCGAATTCATATTTAATTGTCCGAAAAACAAAGGTGCAGTTAACGCTAAAGTTAAAGCATGTAATTGTAATTTCATCATTTTCTTCGACCTCCTTTTAGAATTTTTTCTTACGTTAGTAAGTATATACAATTAATGGATAATTGTAAACATAAAAATTGAAAATTTTTAATTTTGATTAAAATGCGTATATTTTAAAGGGTTTTGAGAAGAAGTATTGTAATGAATGAAATATCGATAAAAATGGGGAATGCTAAATGAAATATATGCATCGTATTGTGGTTGTTATGCTAACAATTTTTTATTTATTACTGCTTGTTCTAGTGGAGAAAGAATAAAAGAAATATTTGATGTTGAACCTGGTCATTTTAAGAAGTATGCTGGGACATACGTTTGTAATAACTCAGATGTGGTTGCAATTGTTAATCATTTACCCGGTGGTGATACATTTCAAAGTATTAGTTTGGAGAATGAAAGTATGAAGGTAAACTATGGTGCAAATGGAACTCTGACAGAAGACATGGTTGAGACGTATTGGTTTGATGGCAAGGACACAATGGAGAAGAATTTTCTCTTTAACGTTATTTATCTAGCGATTTTAGTACCAAATGCGAAAAGTTACGAGTTTCAAGTAGAAAATAAAAATTTCACGATAAAAAGAGAAGATATACTATCAATCTTGTATGAAAAATTTGATGATTTTCCAAAAGAAAATGATAAATGGGATAAAAAGAAAGTAATAAAGTTCCTTAACGATAATAATGAAAAAATTACAATGCTTATAAATGATAAAGAGTTTCGGAAATCTATATTTGTTAAATATCCAGTGCAGTAGTTGAAATGATAGGAGGAGAAAAGGTGGAATTAGTATACAAAATTATCTATCATAGAATGCAGGATCATTATTTACCTAAGCTAGTACATGCAATAAGGCTCATTAATGAAGAAGATTTGTGGAAACAAGGGGACTCTATTAATTCAATTGGTGGAATCGTACTACATATTTGTGAACATATACAGAGAAATACTAGTCGTTATAAAGATCCAAATATAGTTTTGGAAAAGGGAATCGAGGAGTATTTTCCAGTAAAACGACAAAGTTCTGAAGTTTTGCTACAGTACGTTGAAGAAGTATTTGATGAATGGGGAAAAGCATATTTACAAGCATGCGAAGAAAAAAAGCATATGGATCTTCATAGCTTATTACATTTAGTGGAGCATACAAGTTATCATTTAGGGCAAGTAGTAGATCGTACAAAGTCCATAACGGAACAACAATTTAACTTTTGTCAAAATGGAATAAATGAAAAGAATTTGAGAACAAGAGTTGAAACTTCAACATTTTAGAAAGAGAGCCATTCTTAAACGAATGACTCTCTTTTTTTGTAAAAGAAATTTATGGAAATAAATAATTTGATGTGATATGGTTAATTACATAAGTAATGAACCTAAGAACCTAAGGTGGTGAAATTGTGAAACCTACTCTGGAGCAAAATAAATTAATATACTTACAAATTGCAGAAACGATTGAATCTGATATTTTAAAAGACATATTACTTGAAGAAGAACAAGTTTCATCAACAAATCAATTTGCGAAGATGTTACAAATAAATCCAGCTACTGCAGCTAAAGGGGTAAATGTATTAGTGGATGAAGGGATTCTATATAAAAAGAGAGGGATTGGGATGTTTGTTGCAAAGGGAGCGAAAGAAGTCGTACTTAAAAAAAGACAAAATACTTTTATGACTGAATATTTACCTAAAGTGTGGGAAGAAGCAAAAGTACTAGAAATATCCAAAAATGAATTGATGGATATGATTCAAAAAATTACGAAGGAAGGGAAATAGGGATGATTGCACTTGAAACAAAAGCCGTAACGAAAAAATATAAAAAGAAAATTGCAGTAAATGAAGTAACGATTTCATTGGAAGAGCATAAAATATATGGTTTGCTCGGTAGAAACGGGGGAGGAAAAACGACACTATTAAATTTACTTGCAGGCCAAATTACTTCAAGTAGTGGAAGTATATCAATATTTGGCGAACATGTTTTTGAAAATAGTAAAGCAATGCAAAATATTTGTTTTGTTAGAGTGAAAGAAGAAGCACATCTAAGTTTTAAAGTAAAAGAAATTTTTAAGATGTGCAACATGTTTTATAAAAACTGGGATGGAAAGTACGCTGAAGAACTCGCTGATAAATTTCAGCTTAATATGACAGTGAAATATCATAAATTATCACATGGCATGCAAACAGTCGTCGGCATTATTCAAGGGTTAGCAAGTAGGGCACCTATAACAATTTTTGATGAACCGACTACAGGTTTGGATGCAGCACATCGAGAGTTGTTTTATAGTTTACTACTAGAAGAGTACGGTGAGTATCCACGAACAATTATATTATCAACACATCTAGTAGAAGAAGTAACCCATGTTATTGAAGATGTAATCATCATAAAAGAAGGAAAACTAGTTGTTCAATCATCGGTAGAAGATTTATTGCAACAAGCTCATGTTATTTCAGGGAAAAAAGATAAAGTAGATGAGTTTTCAATCAATAAAAAAGTAATAAATCGAGAAGTTTATGGAAATAAGGGGATTGCGGTTATATGGGAAGAACTTTCTAATGAAGATTATTACTCTCTTGAAAAAGAAGATTTAGTAATTGATAGAATTACATTACAAAAACTATTTATACACATAACGGGTGGTGAAGTGAAATGACGATGTTAATGAAGCAGTTGAAGTTACATATAAATTTTCATTATAAAGCAATTATAATATTTTGGATTGTAGCTTTATTAATAAAAGGGACGTTAAATGCTGCTCATTTAAATGGAGCGAACATGGGTTATTTACCCAAAATTATAAATAACCCTTCAATAGCAATTATGTTATTTATAGTAGGGAGTGTTTTCATCATACAAGATGAGCTATTTCGTTTAGCTGTTTCATTCGGTGTAACGAGAATACAATATTTTATCGGAGCAATTTGTTACATTGTACTTCAATCTGCATTATTTTCATTTCTTCAAGTTATGCTTTTACAAGATTTAAAATATAACGTAGTAAGTGCTAATTTTTGGGAGCAATCGGTACAACAATTTATTTTGCAATTTTTATTTTATGTTACAACAGCATGTTTCTTTCAAGTGGTAGTAGTTTTTAAGCAACGATTTAAGTGGATTGGTCTTATGATTGGTGGAACACTTTTCTTATCAACAAATAGTGTGCTTTATGGAGAGGCGGGAGTAACCAGTTTATTATTTACGAGTGATGTATCCTCAGTAGATATTCCATATTTTACTGTTATTTCAATTGGATTAACTGTTCTTTATATCATAACTAGTAGTATATTTATTCGAAAAGTATCATTCGAAAAAACGATTTAAAATAGTATTAGATTATTATAGAGAGAAGGGTAGCAAATGGGAGACACATCTTCACTCATTACAGTTTTTTTATGCATTGCACTAATAATATTCTGGCGTCGTTATCGATCTATGTATAAACCTATAAAGGGAACTGGGCTACGTATTTTGTGGCCATTACTATTTTTAACACCGGGTGTTTTATGGTTTTTTGGTCCCGTGCATCCAGCTATCTTACAAGTTATAATAGCAGCATTCATTGGAGTTCTTTTCGCCGTACCACTTATAGTTTTAACAAATTATGAACGAAGAGATGATGGGAATATTTATACGAAAAAAAGTGCAGCTTTTTTAATTACTTTTATTGCACTTGTTGTTTTGAGATACGGTTCAAGACAATATATTGTTGACTTAGATCAACAAACAATTGGTTTATTATTTTATGTTGTTGCTGTCTCGTATATTATCCCTTGGAGAATTGCTTGTTATATAAAGTTTAGGAAAGTTTGGCGGGAAAATAGTAATCATGCTTTATAAGAAAAAACTTTTCTTTTGAGAAGTTTTTTCTTTTTATATGTAATTGAAATCATTTGTTGAAGTGCAAGTTACCATACAATATGATGAATATAAAAAGAGAAAGTAGGGGATATAAAAATGCGTACAATTTTACTTTTTCTAAACGACATGTCTATTAATGAAATAGAGAACATTAGGAAAAAACATGATCCTTTATTTGGCTTAATCCCACCGCATATTACAGTTGTATTCCCATTTGAAAGCTCGATTTCAAATGATGAGCTGAAATTACATATTTTAAAATTATCAAAAGGGATACAAGAGATAGAAATAGAATTTGCGAATCAAATTTCGGGTGAAGGGGAATATTTATTTTTACGAGTTGAAAAGGGGCAAAAACAAATAGAAGAACTACATGACTTGCTATATACAGGAGCCTTATTACAATTTTTGAAAGAAGATATTCCGTATATACCGCATGTAACAGTCGGGAGAAAAGAACGTACTGAGTTAGCTGCTGAAGTAGCTAAGGATATTCATAATTTCCCTGAAAAGTTACAATGTATAGTTGATAGAGTTAGTGTAGAGCGAATTGGAGAGAATGGGGAATCAATTATAGAATTTGAAGTACCGTTGCAAAAAAGCTGACAAAAGTCAGCTTTTTTTATTCGTAACATGAAGTAAAGCACCAATCGCACCGCTATTACCACCATCTTGTAAAAAAATAGGTATTTTATTTTGATATTTAGTGTAGCTACTAATAATATTTTGAAGGTGTACGTTATTACATAGAGTCGAACCAATATAAATAATATGGTTTATGTTTTTTGTTTCGGCGAATTGAAGACTTAATGCAGTAACAACTTCACCGACAAGTCCTTGCACAGTAGCAAGTATGTCTGAGCTATTATATTTTGATTCCGAAATAGCGGCTTTACCAAAATTGCTAGCAGTTAAGCTATTATCAATAGGAGAGAGAATACCACCATAAATATCTCCAACCGTAATATCTAAATCTGTTCTAGAACCTAATTTTGTTAAAGGAATCACATCTTCAAAATGATCTATATTTGTTAACAATTTTGAAAGCCCCATAATAGTACCACCACCAACACCGGTTCCACCAGCACGAACATATTTGTCATTATACACGTAATGAATGGAAGTACCTGTACCAATATTTGTTAAAATGAAGTTATTTATATCATATTTCTCTTCTTTTAATATGTATCGTACACCTACAAGAGTAGCTTCAAATTCGTTTAGTTCTACTATTTTATATGAGGGGGAAAGTAGTTGCTGTAATTGTTTTGCTTTACCACCTGTAATACATATTTGTTTTATACGAGTGCTTTTCTTAAGCCAATCTATTATTTTATCTTGTTCATTTGAATAAAATTTTTCAAAAGTTAATTGCTTTTGTTCGTTCAAATAAGCAATTTTCGTTAATGTTCCTCCAGCATCGATACCGATCGTACTTTCCATTTTCCTGCTCCTATCCAAGTAATTTGTTTACTCTGTTCATGTTGGTGAGACGAATTTGTAGGAGGGAGATATCCTGACGAATTACATCGTCTCTATTCTGCTTGATATATTAATAGCTTTTCTATCGTTACAATCGGTTGATTATTAACAGTTGCGGTGCCGTTGCCTAGAATAAAACCTCGGCGATTGCGAGATAGCTCATAATGCAAATCAAGTTTATCACCGGGATATGCTTTTTCGTGAAATTCAACCCCATCTAATGAGGAGAGGAATCCTAGACCTTCAGAGTCATATGGATGTACAAATGCACTGAGCTGAGCAAGTGCTTCTACAATTAACATATGAGGCATATGTTTTTGATTATCATTTATAAACCACTCATTATTTGAAATCAGTTTATATCCCGTAACGGATTCACCATGTTTTACATTTGTTACTTTATCAATCATTAAAAAAGGATAACGATGAGGAAGAGTGTCTTGAATATGCATATGAAAGTACCTCCAACAAATAATAGCCCTGCTACAGTGAAGCAGGGGAGTTATCATTAATTCTTAACTAATTCATTTACTTTTTCAAGAGAAAAAATACCGCTATTTCTAATGTTTTCAACAACTTGTTGTAACACTTCTTTATCTTGAACAAGTGCAATACGTACAAAGCCTTCTCCATGTGGTCCAAATGCATGACCTGGTGTAACAACGACATTCGCACGATCCATTAATGCATAAGCGAAATCTATAGAAGTCCAGCCTTTCGGAATTTCGGCCCAGACGAACATACTACCAGCTGGTTTATCAATATTCCAACCAAATGTTCGGAATCCATCAACTAAAGTATCTCTACGTTCTTGATAAATACCGCGATTTTTCTCACAAAACGTAGCGCCATTTCTTAGTGCCGCTGATGCCGCTTTTTGAATTGGTAAAAACACACCATAATCTGTATTTGATTTAAATTGAGTAAGTGCACGAACAATTTCTTCGTTTCCAATCATATATCCAATACGGCTACCTGCTAAACTATAACTTTTTGATAAAGAGTTGATTTCTACTCCAACTTCTTTAGCACCAGGTACAGAGAGGAAGCTAATTGGTTTATTGCCATCAAAATAAAATTCAGCATAAGCAAAATCATGGACAACAATAATGTTATGCTTTTTCGCGAATGCAATTACCTCTTTAAAGAAATCTGCATGAGCCATTGCTGGAACCGGATTCCCTGGGAAGTTTAAAATCATCATCTTCGCTTGATCGGCAATTTCTTCAGGAATTAGCTCTAAGTTAGGTAAGAAATCATTTTCTTTCTTTAATGGCATGTAGTAAGATGTTGCACCAGCCATTTGAATTCCAGTTTCATAAGCTGTATATCCTGGATCCGGAACTAATATAATATCTCCCGGATTTGCATAAACCATAGGTAAATGAACGAGTCCGTCTTGTGAACCCATTAATAATAAAACTTCTTTATCTGCATTTAATTTAACGTTATGAGTGTTGTTGTAATATTCAGTTACAGCTTCGTGAAATTCTTGAATACCACTTAATGTGTATCCATAGCTTTCTTTATCATTTGCTGTATGTACCATTTCTTCTCTTACGAAGTCAGCAGGCGGCATATCAGGATTCCCGATACTTAAATCAATCATTTTGTGGCCTGCTGCAATCTTTTCTTTTTTATAGGCCCCTAATTCACTAAATATAGAAGATTGGAATGCTTTCATTCTAGTTGCTAACGTGTAAGTCATCAAAACCCCTCCTAAAAACAGTGTTTTCTTTCTGCGTTTTTAATTATTCTGAAAACACATGAGTACATTTTATCATTTTTTTATGAAAATTAAAATGATTGACAAATTTAAAGGAAGGGTTAGTCTTTTTTGAAAGGGGAGCTGCAAATAAGTACCGGTTAACTGAACTGTCTATTATATCTTTTTAGATGGTTTAGGATGTTTTGTAGTTTTTGTTAAGTATATCCCGCATATTTTGGATGAAAAAGAACACGAAAACGAGGCCTAATATACCACTAAGCCAATAGTATGAATTTCCTGTCGTGAATTTTTCATAAAATGAAAGTCCATTCCATAGGATTAGGATAATGGAACAGATTGTTGATATAATTAATGAACTTAAACTTCTCAAAAAAAGCACCTCACATTAAAATATTGTTATTATATAATGGTACATTTAAATTTAAAGATTTAAAAGGGGAAAATATTTTGAGTTAGCTTTGTAAAATAAAGTGAAACTTTAATCAGTGGGGGTTTTCTTCATCCCCCACTGATTATTAGCCCTCACCAATCGGACTTTTATGGGCAGCCCGACCCCCACCTAACTTCTTTGCTTTCGCTGCATTTTGAGGTGGGGTCTTATTGCCCATTAAAGCAGGATAAAAATAACGCAGAAAATATTTTCTGCGTTTTAAATGAAGAGTAATCATTTCTTTTTATATGTACATAATTTTTCAACTGCATAAAAGTATACGTTTAATTTGCCATCGACAACTTCTAAAGTTTGATCTGATGTAAATGAGTTACCATAATCAATGTGATATACATTAGAATTCTTTACAAAGGAACCTTTGTATAAATCTTCTTTTTTCTTCGTTGTTTGCATTTCTACTAAGTTTTGAACAATTTTTTCTTTCTTTTCTTCTTTTACAACTGTTTCAAATTTATAAGATGCAGGGCAAAGCCCATTTTTGTTATCAACGACTTCCCAAGAACCGTATATATCATTATTGCTACAGCCACTCAGTAGAACGATAAATATTGGAATAATTAATAAAACCTTTTTCATTTTGTACTCCTTTCTTTTCATTTTCAATAAACGTGCGAATACGATACGAATATTGTAATAAATAAAGTTTAAATTTTTATAAAGAATTATTTAATTTCATATAAAAATTTAGCGGGAATTGAAGAAACATGAATCTAGTATAAAGACAGATTCATGCCGAGTACTGTGGCCTATGTTATGTCCCTTTTGAGGAAAAATAAAGAGGAAAGTAGGATCACTATTCCATTTAAGACATATATAATTGCAACAATGAAGGCTATCCCGCCTACGCCAAATCCAGCTTTATCAAATATAGAAGCGAATGCTGTGTTAGTCAAAAAGATAATAGGAGTCAGTAATAAAAATATGAAACCCGCGACAATTCTTCTTTTAAAGTTACGTTGAGAAAGGGAAATAGCTAAAAAATTTAAGGTACTAAACATAGCAATTACAAAAAGAAGGATAATTAATACTTGTATGCCATCAGACATTTTCGCACCTCCAGTATATATCTTGTTAATATACTATATTCGAATGCAAAAGAGGGTACTCCTTTAAATAATTTCAATAAGCGTAAGAAAGAAGGTTTTATATAATAAAGAAGCATGAATTAATCTAATAATCCATGCTTCTTTAATTATGTTATAAATTCGCAGATTGCGAAGGTTGTTTTTCATATTGTTTCTGTTTAGATAGTGATATGAAGATAATTAATAATGAAATAACACCGAAAATGAGAACCATATATTGCAATCCGATTGTATCTAAGAAGAAGCCTGTGCCAAGTAAGACAATTTGGAACATAACTCTCTCAAACATATTACGGAATGAGAAGAGACGACCATGATAGCTTTTTTCCACTTTCGTTTGGAAAATTGTCGACATAATAGGGAAGAAGCAACCAACACTAAAACCAAATAAACCAAATGATGTAAGAGACATCCATTTTATATCGCTAAAGAACAAGGAAAGATGTGCAAAAGCGGTACAAACAGCGAAGAAATATAATAATTTTTCAGGTTTGAAATGGTCAGATAAACGTTTAATAACGAAGGCCCCTAACATAAATGCTACACCTTCAATGGTATATATAAAGCCTTTAATCGTTGGATCATGTTGCATTTCACTAATGTTGATTACCATTAAATTAAATCCGGCTATAAATAATAGAGGGATAATACTTAATATAAGTGCTGTAAAAGCAATAGGAATTCCTTTTAAAATACGAAAGACTTCCATAAAGCTATTATCTTTCGCAGCTTGTTTACTTGGTGTTGTTGATTTCTTATCTTCGAATTGTAGGAAGAAAGTTGAGAGGAATAATAAAGCGTATGCTGCCATTGAGAAGGCATACATATACTGTAAACTCATTACAACTAAAAGAATTCCACCTAGTGAAGTACCTGCAATACGAGCGATTGTACCTACATTCATATGTACACCGTTCATCTGTAATAACTCATGCTCACGTACGATGAGTGGAATTACAGATTGTAATGCAGGGAAGTAAAATGCTGCAGAAATTTGAAGAGCAACCATAAATGCAATCATAAAGGCAATACTTTCAAATTGGATAGCGAAAAACATAAAAATAACACTAATAACGCGACCGAACCCAGCATAAAGAAGAACTTTTTTCTTTTCATACTGATCGATAATACGACCGGCCATAGGACCAACTAGTACACCAGCTAATAGTCCGATAAATAATATAACTGATTTCATGAAATCAGAAGGGACATATTTTTGCATAAATTCAAGGTTGCCAAGAATACCAAGCCATAGCCCTAGACCAGCAATAAACTCCCCAATTAACACAATCCAAACATTTTTATTACGCCACATAATGTAAAACCTCTCCGTCTTTTAAAATGAAAAACTCGTATATAAAACCTCCTTATTTTATGTATAATTTATAACGAACTTTTTTAGAGTCAGAGTCTATATTACGTGTTTCATGAGTGGATTTCAATTTTTTTGATTTGTCAAAAAAACGATTCGTTAATTGATAAAATAAGCGCATCAAAATGTAAATACGAGATGATTGAAAACTAACTGAAAGTAGGGGTAAATATCGCAAAAATAAAAAAAGCAAGAACGTATAATTACGTCTCGCTTTTCTCAATAGCAAAATTAAACATTAGATTCACTTAGCAGCATTTACGCTCTTGTCCAATAGCTAAAGCGCTAAAAGATAGAGGACCAACAACTTCTGCGTTTGCACCACTAGTAAGGTTTTCTACAGTTAATGAATATTCGTGTGTTCCACTGCTAACGTTTTGATCAATAGCTTGAAATGTTTGTACGTAGAATTGTTCAGAATCTGTAGATTCAATACCTACTTGTGCATTAAAAATTTCAATATTATCACGGAAAATTCGGAATAAAACTTGTGAAGTCCCAGTTATACCTTCTACACCAATTGTAGCGATTAATTCTACGCGATTATTACGTGAATCTCTACTTGGAATTCTTACTTTCAAATTTGCTAGAATTGCTTTATTTGGAGAAGCTGGGATTGCAAAAGTGGTTTCATCCGTTTTACTTATAGGTTGAGTAGCTTGGTAATCAATGATATGAGTCATATTCGTCACCTCCTCATATACTAAAATATGAAAATGGCAATGAAATAGCTTGGACAAATAATAGAGTATTTTAATAGAGTCGACAATAATTATTGAAAAGGAGTAATTCATAAAAAAGCATCAAGAAAATATCACAATAAAGTGAGATTTTTCTTGATGCTTTTTGTAATTAAGCAGAATATTCTTCTTTACGTACTTCGAAAAATTCATTACGACGTAAGTAATTATAAACTTTCTCGGAAACCTCTTCTTCTTCAGACATTAAGAAACGATGATCAAAAGCATAGAAGGATTGACCTTTAATTAATTTTACGTAGTATATTTTACACGCCTCCTCTAGCAAAATTAGTATTTACTTAATATTATGATGACCTATATGCATATGAATCATACTTGAAGTTTCAAAGGATAGAAGCTAAACAAAATAAAAAAGCTTACAAAACTGTAATGTTGTTGTCACGTTTTCCGATAGTTAAAAATAACCAATCTCTTCTATACTACAAATAGGTTACATAAAATAAGGGGGTAAAAAGATGGATGAAGTGATTGGAGAAGTAGTAGCAGGTATTTGTGAATTTGTGGTGGAAGTAACGGCAGATGCTATTGGAAATTTAGTTTCTAGAAATAATGAGGAAAAAGAAACGATATAAAAATATAAAGGCTGATTTCTAAAGGGAAATCAGCCTTTATATTTTTACATTATATTAATATTATTTAAATATTTGTTTGTTAGGATGGAGATGAAATCAATATTGGAGGTGATTAAAATAAATATGCCGAGTTTGGGATTAGATTTATCTAATTCTCGTTTAATTATGGCGAATGTAGACGAAAGGGAATATCATTTTATTATACGTGAACATCCGATTTTAGGGAAAATTATATCGCTACTTGAAAATGGAAAAGAATACGGCTTAATGGATAAACAAATCGCTAATAAAGATAAATTTATAAAATCGGAGCTTATTAAATTAGATTATTTTAACATAGATGTTCTACAGCATACACCTGAATGGATATGGATTGGTATGGATCAATTTGGTTTACATGCTCGTGAGGCTACTTATAACGAAGTAGACGTTATTATGAAGTTGAAAGAGGATTTATATTATATAGATGTATATGAAAAAGTAAAAATGTAATAAATATTTAGTCAGGTTAGGGGACAAGTTCCCGTAGCCTTTTTTGTTTCGTAATAAAACGTAAAATTAATATTATATTGATGATAGGACAGCATGATAAGAAGTAAGCTGAAAAGAGGATTTGAAAATACATAAAGAGAACTTTAATTATTATATGAATTCTATATGTAAATAACGATAGAAAGAAGATGATAAAATGAGTAAAGAAGAGCTTGTGAAACAACAGTTTGGTAATAATGCGGAAAAATATGTAAAAAGTAAAATTCATGCTAATGGACCAGACTTACAATATGTAGTTCAACAAGTTGAGTCTCGTCATAATAATCGTCTTCTTGATATTGCTACTGGCGGTGGACATGTTGCGAATATATTAGCTCCATTGTTTCAAGAAGTAGTTGCCTTAGACTTAACAGAAAAAATGTTAGAGAATGCGAAAAATTTTATTATCAGTAATGGACATGAAAATGTATCTTTTGTTGCTGGAAACGCTGAAAGTTTACCGTTTGCTGATGGTTTTTTTGATACGATTACATGCCGAATTGCAGCACATCATTTTACGAATCCACCGCAGTTTATATATGAAGTAAATCGTACGTTAGAACATAATGGATTGTTTATTTTAATAGATAATGTTTCACCGGAAAATAATGAATACGATACATTTTATAATTTTATAGAAAAAAAGCGGGATCCGAGTCATGAACGAGCGCTGAAAAAAACAGAATGGATTACCTTGTTAGAAAAAAACGGTTTGCAAATGCAGTCATGTCTTACTTTTGACAAGAAATTTGAATTTGACTGGTGGTGCGATATGATGAATGTACCTTTGCAGAAACGTATGAAATTAACAGAGTGTATGATGAAAACACCAGTTGAAATGCAAGAATTCTTTAATATTCAAATTGAAAATAATAAAATAAATTCGTTTTATACTGAAATGGCATTGTTTGTATGCAAAAAAAGCGCGACATTAAAAAGATAAATTTCTTGCAGTCTTTTCAAAGTACGTTATACTTAGTACAGAGAAAATGAGAATTGAGGAAAAGTAATAATGATTCGCGTACGTATTGAAGGAACTGAAGAAGAAATGCTTGAATTTATGGAGAAAATGCCGGATATTCCTGGATTTGAAAAAACACATATGAGAGAACCGAGAAAAGGAAATAATCCAAAATACGATTCAAGTAAAAATGTACTAGCATATTTATCTTATAAAAAGATTGAAGTCGCCAATAAATAGGCGGCTTTTTTAGTTTGCACTGTTTCACAGCCTTGTCTTTTTTACATAATAATAATAGTAGATTATGTTGAAGAGGGGTGAGGATAGTTAAAAAGAAAATCATCTTTTTTGGAGACTTTGGTATTGACGATGCTGTGGCGTTAATTTATGCAAATAAAACATGTCAATTGGATATTATAGGTATTGTTGCTGAATATGGGAATGTATCGCGAGAAATCGTAACGGAAAATGTGTATTTTTTAGAAAGATACTATGCTACAGAAGTAAAAATCATTGAGGGTGCAGCGAGGCCGATGACTGCTGAAGAACCTTTGTTCTTTCCTGAAATTCATGGGGAGCACGGCCTAGGCCCAATTATTCCACCTGATATGAGGATTTGTAAACGGGAAAATTTTTGTGAATTAATTAAATTAATTGAACCTTGTCCAGAAGATATTATTATCGTAGCGACAGGGCGTTTAACAACATTGGCAACGTTATTTTTATTATATCCAAATGTAATGGATAAGGTATGTTCATATTATATTATGGGCGGTGCGTTTTTATTTCCTGGTAACGTTACTCCTGTATCAGAAGCTAATTTTTATGGAGATCCAATCGCCGCAAATATTGTGATGAAGTACGCAAAAAATGCGACTATTTATCCGTTAAATGTAACGCAAGCAGCCCTCATTACTCCTGAAATGGTGGATATTATTAATAAAGAAGGAACTGGGCAAGCGAAGCTTATTAAACCAATGATCGATTTTTATTATGAGAACTTTTATAAAAAAGAATACCCGGGTATTGCTGGAAGTCCAATTCACGATTTACTTCCGTTCATTTCATTTATAAATGATGATATTTTTGAATACAAAAAATCTGCAGTTTGGATTAGTACGACAAATGACGTAACTAGAGGACAAAGTGTGGCAGACTTTAGAAAAATAGCCGAGCCAACAACATTTGATAATAGACCAATTCAAAAAATTGCAGTTGGTTTTAACTATCCTGCATTTAAAGAAGAGTTTATGCGGACAATATTAAAGCCTGACTGTCCTTAATATGTGTATTACGAATAACATCAACCTCGAGTCGAAAAACTGGCCGTTCATTATTTTGAAATAGTCTAATAGTTGATTCGTATGAATAACTACTGAAAAATGTAACATAACTAATGGTAAGCAATTGTTTCTAATTATATTTTGATTGGTAAAATATAAAGGAGGTTATTATATGATTTGGTCTTTAATCGTCGGTGGTATATTAGGATGGCTTGCGAGCTTAATTACTGGAAAGGACGTACCTGGTGGTGTAATTGGTAATATTATTGCTGGTATTATCGGTTCTTGGATTGGTTCGAAATTACTTGGTAGTTTTGGTCCAGTCATTGGCGGATATGCAATTATTCCAGCTTTAATCGGTGCGATCGTTTTAATTTTCATCGTAAGCTTCTTATTACGAGCAATGCGAAAATGAATGTAAGGACTGTTTACATTTGTAAGCAGTCCTTTTTATATGTTATGCTAGTATTATACAATCAGGAGGTGTCAGCATTGAAAACATTTACAGTAAATTTCCATCAAGAAGATAATGCTAAAGCGACAACAGTACATAAATTAAGTGAAGAGGACTTCAATAAAGCAACAGAAAAAGGCACTCGTCATCTATTTGATTTAGATACAAACGTTGGATTCTTCGTATTCTTTGACGCAGAAGATGCAGAAGGTAATGATCAATACTTAATGTTACAATACGAAGGGGATCATGAAGAGCCAACTGCGTGCTACGGATTTGATTTAAAACTATACTATCAATTTTTAGCACTATACTTAAATGATCTTGAATTCCACGGTGAAACAGATGAGGAAGAGGAAGAGTATGGCCCAATTCATCATTTAGCTCACTTACTTTATCATATTGTTGAAGATGGTAAGTCAATCGAAGTGTAAAAATACATATGTAAAGCTGTCCTTTATGGACAGCTTTTTTTATTATTATGATGAATGTTATGGTTTGAATAATGGTAAATGGATTTCTGATGGTGATAGATGGTTTGATTAAACAGAAAAAGCAACAAAGAAAGCTCATCTTTCTTTGTTGCTTTTTCTATATTTAAGGCAGGATTGCAGTGTAAATGGCGAGAAGGGATATATAAGGAGATGGAAAAAATGATAAATAATACAATTCCAAGTTTTTTAAAATTATGGGGAAGTGACGATGTAGAATTAGAAGTTCTTAATCAATATTTCATTTCGCATCCTGAGGTATTTGAAGAATACTTTAAGTATCATTGTCCTAAAACGAGAGAACGTCTTTCGAATGCAATTAAACAATATCCGGCGAAACTAGAAGATATTCGTATCATTGTAGAAACATTACCGATTATTATTCAAGAGATAACGAATGAATATCATAATAAATATAATCTTGATGTAAATATGAAGTTTCATTTATTTGTTGGAGCTTTTGGCTCTAATGCATTTGTAGAAAGGGAAATTATTGGAGACATCTTTTTTGCGGTAGAAAAATTATCTCCAGATGTAAATCACCTTCGTGTTATTGTCGCTCACGAAATAGGACATATATATCATAATGTTATGTTACAAAATGATGGAATGGATTGGACAAAAGCTGAGTGGACTGACGCGGCAGTTACTTTGTATCGTGAAGGTGTTGCAACATATTTATCAAAGCAAATTATAAAAGGCGTAAATGAATCAGTGTACTACTCATATAATAATGATGGTGAACGTTGGTTACAATGCTATATAGAAAATGAAAAACAAATAAAGAATCGTTTTTTGGAAGATTATATAGAAGGATGGACGTTCGAAAAAGAGAAAGAGTGGTTCCGGTTATCTGGCGGACAATACTTTGGATACAACCGAATTGGTTATTTTTTAGGAACAGCTTTTGTAGAGGATGTTGTACTAGCACTAGGAGAAAGTGAAGCATTTACTTTTTGGAACAAATATAATTTGAAAAGTAGCGTAATGGATTGGTTATTAAAATGAATAGGATTACAATAGGAGGCTGAAATATATGAAAGTGTATGTAAAGATAGCTATGTTATTTCTCGCTTTTACGTGCCTATTTGCATTAGCAGCATGTAAAGGGACCGATGAACAAAAGGAAACAAGCCGAACATCAGAAAATAGTAAAAATGAACAGAATAATTCTTCTGAAGAAAAGAAAGAGCCTGATGCAAAATCAAATAGTGAAGGATCAACAAAATCAGACACTGACTCACGCCCGAAAGATACAGTAATAAATCAAAAATCAATTAACTATGTTAAAGAGTTATTTGAATTAGCGAAAGAAGGAAAAGTACCTAACGTTCCGTTCGCAGCTCATACAGGAGATATTGAAGAAATAGAAAAAGCGTGGGGGAAAGCAGATAAAACGGAACAAGCAGGAAATGGAATATATGCTACTTTTACAAATAAAAATGTTTCCTTCGGTTTTAATAAAGGATCACAAGTTTTTGATGTACGCTCCTATCATGCAGAACTAAAATCAATTACATTACAAGACATAGAGAAAGCATTAGGAAAACCAGCTTCAATTAAAGTAAATGGCGAAGATAAAATATATGTATATAGAGTAAACAATCAGTTTGAGCTAAAATTTATTATTCCAAAATCGACTGGTAAGATAAATCATATTTCGGTATTTTCGCCTGAAGATAGTATTAATAAAATGGCAGGGTAATAAAGAAAGGATGTCACAAAGGTCATCGATACTTTTGTGACATCCTTCTTTTTACTGTTAACAGGGTGAGGAATGCAGACTATAAAACATGGGGAGTATGCTCCGAAATGTTTTTTTTTATTTTATTACGTTCTACATTTTGAATAAACAATGCTTGCATAATGCCTCCAGCTATTAAGAAACAAGCGCAAATATAAAATAGTATGCTACCGTTTAGTTTACTTAATAAAACCGCACCAAGTACAGGACCGCACGT
The DNA here is from genome assembly GCF_058952315.1 of Bacillus sp. GW823-FHT06B01. Taxonomy (NCBI): domain Bacteria; kingdom Bacillati; phylum Bacillota; class Bacilli; order Caryophanales; family Bacillaceae; genus Bacillus; species Bacillus sp. GW823-FHT06B01. Next base: position 380,145 of record NZ_JBXAHR010000001.1, read on the forward strand.
TCGGGATATATCCCAGTGTAAGCCGTAAATTGAAAAATACAATCCACGTTTATCTGTAGGAGCGATTTCTGAAACGAATCGAAATAAATGGTTTAAAGCAATACTTTCCCCAATAACTAAAAATAGTAATGTGAAAAATAGTGACGAGATTGTTGCTGAAAATCCGTAGCCAATGGCAGCTATTGTATAGCAAGTGTAAGAAATAAGAATAATTTTCGTCATAGAAAATCGTTCGGACCATTTCACGAGGAAAACTTGTAGAGTGATTTCCATAATAGCTTTGCATGTTGTAATAAACACGAGTATGCGTTCGAAATCCAGATGCGTATGTTTCACGAAAATAAGATAATTTGTCTCAGTTTGTGCATAAAAAAAGCTAATAGGAAGTGTAGTAATCATAAGTCCTAAAACGGCGTAATGTTTGTGTACAAATTGTTTTGGAATTGATACTTCAAGTTTTTGCGTTGGTTTTGTCATTGCTGGAGCAGTTTCTGGCAGCTGCGTCCAAATAACGATTGCATATACTATAAGTGAAATGCTTTGCACCGTAAATACATATTCAGGGTGAGTCCGATAAAATATAGAACCGATTAAAGGACCGATTACGGAACCAATTGCAGACATCGTATGCAAAAGAGCAAAAATTTCTGCTTGTTGTTTTTGTTTTGTTAAATCAGCAATTTGTGCCCGTTGAGCGGGAATATATAAGGAGCGGCCAACCCCATTTATGACGTATAATAATGCAAATATAAAAACAGATTGAGCAAAGACGAAGCTGCCAATTGCAATACCTTGTAGTAATAAGCCGAGTAACATAATTTTTTTTCGTCCATATTTATCAGTAACTCCCCCAGCAATAAGTGTAAATACAATGTCTGAGAGAGGTTGTAGTCCGAAAATGAGCATAGTTATTATTATATTACCGTTTAACATTTTATTAACGTAAATAATCATAATGAGAGCTAACATAGATTCAGTTGTTCGGGTTAATAATTCGCCGCACAGTCTAATAATAATGGGTTTATTATAACGTAGTATGAGATTGTTCAATATTAATTCCTCCTTTCTATATTGAAATGATAAGATGAAAGGAGAAGTGGAAAAAGGGTAGAAATAAAAGGGGTTATTTTTCACCTTTTAGGGGGAGTATGATGTTTATTTTAGATCAATATATTGAACTATGGTGTGTCTACGGTAAAGGGAGACGAGAAGGAGAACGATTAGAAGTAACCGTACAAATGATAGCAGAAACATTATTTTGTACAGAGCGTAATAGTAAATTAATTATAAAAAAATTAGAAGAGTTACATTGGATCACTTGGTTTCCAGGTCGCGGGAGAGGGAATCGTTCTAAATTAATATTTCAAAAGCAACCAGTTCCACTAATTTTAGAAAGAGGAAAAGAATTAACGAAAAAAGGGGATGTGAAAAGTGGAATCTCATTTGTGGAACGCTACAGCTCACAATTTCCATTAGTAAAGAAAGAGTATGAAGCTTGGGTAGATTCCATATTTGGTCATAAAATAGAAAGGACACCTGAAGGAAGAAAAGATGTCCTTCGGTTGCAAGTACAAATGAATCTAGACATCGCTTTAGATCCGGTCTACGCTACGATGCGCTCAGAATGTCATATGGTTAAACATATTTTTGATACACTCGTATATGTGAATGAGGAAACAAATTCTATAGAGCCAAGACTTGCTTTTCACTGGCAATATAATGACGCTGAAAAGGTTTGGACATTTTATTTAAGAAAAGGCGTTCATCTTCATAATAGAAAACGACTTACCGCACATGATGTTATACATTCATTGAATCGATTTATGAAAGCGGAAAACAACCCACACGCATGGATGTTGCAACATGTTGAAAATGTCCGTGCAGTGGATGAATTTGTTGTTGAAATTCAATTACATACGGAAAATAGGATGTTTTTACATATGCTAAGTGCAGAACAGTGTTCTATCGTAAATGAAGATGAAGCAGGAAACTTTATTGGTACAGGACCTTTTATATTACGCGAGAAAAATGCACAATTATTTGTATTAGAAGTGCATGATTTATATTATCGTGAAAGACCTTTTCTTGACCGAATTGAACTAATGAATGTAGAGCAAAATGTAAATACGTATGACGTGTTAGTAAAGGCGGAATATAAAGATAAGGAAAAGCCTAATAAAGAGTTGTCTCGGCTTGAATCGAACGTGACATATGTAACGTGCAATCTTGTAAAAGAAGGACCAATGCAAGATGAGCTGTTTCGAAAGGCACTACATAAAATCATTCATGGCGATAGGATTGTTCAAGAACTCGGCGGAGAACGTGGAGAAGTGGCAAAGAAACTAATATTAGCAAATGAAAGAAAAGTAGAGATTAAGGAAGAGATAGAATGCTTAGTGAAAAGGAGTATGTATCATCATGAAGTGCTACAACTCTACACATTTACAGGACAAGATCATGTAGAAGATGCACAATGGATTCAGAAAGAGTGTGCGAAGTATGGGGTTCGTGTAGAAACTAATTTTCTTGAAGTTGAAGAGTTATTGGAAATCAGTACGATACAAAAGGCTGATATGATGCATGATAGTGCAACAATTAGCGAACGAATAGAAGATAGTCTGCTATATATGTTTCTTACAAAAAATAGTTTTATTCATGGGCAAAGCAGCATGGACTTTCATAAAAAGTTCTCCCCTTATTTTAAAGAAGAAGATTTAGAGAATAGAGTTACATTGTTACGCGATATTGAGGACACTTTGTTGCGTCACATTCATATTATTCCTTTATATCGTAAAAAACAACAAGTAACTTCTCACGAAAAAGTACAAAATATAATGATTAATTCACAAGGGTGGATTGATTTTTATGAAATATGGTTTACATGTTGATAAATAAGGGTTTTTACGCATTTTACATGATGTGTAAGAGCCTTTTTTCGTGTGTGAAACAGGTTTGTTTTACACATTGTTACGATATTTACGATAAAAGTCTATTTACAGCGTAACAGTGTTATGTTACATTGTTACCAGGAAGGAGTGTTATACAGTTGAGTACAGATTTAATTTCAAAAAAAGATTTATTAGAACTAACTGGTATTTCATACGGACAGTTATATAGGTGGAAAAGAAAAAATTTAATACCGGAAGATTGGTTTGTACGAAAGTCAACATTCACGGGTCAAGAGACATTTTTTCCGAAAGAAAAGATATTAGAGCGTATTGATAAAATCCAAACGATGAAAGAAGATTTATCACTTGATGAACTAGCAAATATGTTTTCACCGAGTGTTAGAGAAATTCTTTTAACAAAAGAAGACGTCATACGTAAAGGAATTGCATCAGAGCCAGTTTTACAATTCTTCATAGAACAAACGAATAAAACAACAGAGTTTCAATTTGTAGATATTCTTTATGTGTATATGTTAGAAGAGTTACTACAATCGGGAGAGATTAGTTTAGAAGAAGGAAAAATGGTCTTGCAAGTTTTACGTGAAAATTATGAAGCGATTAAGCATAAAATTTGTGACTTAATCATCGTCCGAAAGTTAGGGATTTCTACATGTTTCTTAGTTTCAAATGTGGACGATTTAATTTTTGAAAAAGGTACCAAAATTGTTTTACGCGAAGCGATTATGAAATATACGGAAGCATTAAAAACGAAACTGTTGTAGTGGAGGAGAAAGTATGCGTACAGATAATTTGATTATAAATGGTTACGGTTCATCGAATGGCGGCGAGTTTCATAAAGTGCAATTAAATGGAAAAGGGACTGTTAATGGAAATATTGAATGTGACCAATTTGAATGTAACGGATATGGTGCTGTTACTGGAAATTTGAAAAGTAGCAATGCAAGAATTAGTGGATCGGGTAAAGTTGATGGTACAGTTATTGCGGAAACGATGCGAATTGATGGGAAAGCAACAATTACGCAAGATGTGAAGGCAAACAGTTTAAAAATTGCAGGAAAAGGTACAGTAGGTGGAAATGTAACTGGAGAAGAATTTAAAATCAACGGTCAAGCAACGATTGATGGGAATTGTGAAGTGGATACTTTTTCTTCAGAAGGACAATTTACAATTGGTGGATTATTAAGCGCCGATGAAATAAATATTAATATTCACGGTACATGTCGAGCAAAAGAAATTGGTGGTCAAACGATTAAAGTAAAACATAGACTAAGTACTTTTAGTAGACTGTTTAAATCAGTATTTGGTATGCAATTAGAGGCTGAACTATTAGAAGGTGACAATATTGATATTGATTATGCTCACATAAAAACGGTAAGAGGAAACAATGTGACGGTAGGAGCGAACTGTGAGATTGAACTCATTGAATATACGGGTGTTCTTACTGTCGATAAAAGCGCAAATGTAAAAGAAATGAAGCAGGTTTAATGGGAGGGAGAAAGTAATATGGAACATCAACATAGTCTTACTGTCAATGGCTCTGGTAGTTCAGCAGGCGGGGATTATAACAAAGTGAAGATACGCGGCGAAGGAACGATTTCTAATGACATGAGTTGTAATGAATTTAAAACGTACGGAACGAGTGATGTACAAGGTAATATGAAAGTGAAAAATTATGTTGTGTATGGAGATAGTGAAGTACAAGGAAATGTAACTGCGGAATATGTAAAAGTATACGGAAATACACAAATGAATAGTGATGCCCATATTGAAAAAACGAAAGTAAGAGGTATGATAGAAGTTAAAGGAAAGTTTACTGGTGATTTCGTAGATGTGAAAGGCGCTTTAAATGTGAAAGGAGATATTGAAGTTGAAGAACTATCACTAACTGGTGGCCTTGAAAGTGATGGATTACTTAATGCTGAAAATATTGAAATTTCACTTCGTTATGAAGGCAGCAAAGTGAGAGAAATCGGCGGTAAAAAGATTACCGTTCGTAAAAAAGCGAGATTTATTCCATTTACAAGTCATGCTGGAAGCCTCCAAACGTCTATCATTGAAGGAGATGAAATTTATTTAGAGCATACGATTGCTGAAGTAGTACGAGGAAATAACGTTACCATTGGTTCAGGATGTGAAATTAATGTTGTAGAATATCATACTAGTTTTAATCAAAAAGGTAATGCAGTTGTAAAAGAACATAAACAAATATAAGTAGTACGAGGGAGAGCAAGGTTATGGTTGAGAAGAATAATAAGCTCGGCTTTGTTGTGGCGGGCTTATTGCTAGGTATTTTAATGGCATCAATGGATAATACCATTGTCGTAACGGCGATGGGAACGATTGTTGGTGACTTAGGAGGCCTTGAAAACTTTGTATGGGTCGTTTCTGCCTATATGGTTGCAGAAATGGCAGGTATGCCGATATTCGGAAAACTATCAGATATGTATGGTAGAAAGAGATTCTTTATTTTCGGTTTAATCGTCTTTATGATTGGTTCGGCACTTTGTGGTACTGCTGAAAATATTACACAGTTAGGTATTTATCGTGCCATTCAAGGTATTGGCGGCGGGGCATTAGTGCCGATCGCGTTTACTATCGTTTTTGATATTTTCCCTCCTGAAAAGCGCGGGAAGATGGGTGGATTATTCGGAGCAGTATTTGGTTTATCAAGTATTTTTGGTCCGCTGCTTGGTGCGTATATTACAGATTACATAAGCTGGCACTGGGTATTTTACATTAACTTACCGCTTGGCGTTTTAGCACTTATTTTTATTACATTCTTTTATAAAGAATCACGAGTTCATAGAAAGCAAAAAATTGATTGGTTTGGCGCAGTTACTTTAGTTGGTGCAGTAGTTTCGCTAATGTTTGCTTTAGAACTAGGTGGACAAAAGTATGATTGGGATTCTAACTTTATTTTAAGTTTATTTGGCGGATTCGCTATTTTAATTATTGCATTTATTTTTATTGAACGTAAAGTAGAAGAACCGATCATTTCATTTGAAATGTTTAAACAACGTTTATTCGGAATGAGTACCATTATTGCATTATGTTACGGTGCTGCGTTCATGTCAGCAACTGTATACATACCGTTATTCATTCAAGGTGTATACGGTGGTAGCGCAACAAATTCGGGATTATTACTTTTACCGATGATGTTAGGATCAGTCGTAACAGCGCAGTTAGGTGGATTTTTAACGACGAAGCTTAGCTACCGAAACATTATGATTATTTCTGCTGTTATTATGCTAATTGGACTATTCTTATTAAGCACATTAACACCAGAAACAAGTCGAATATTATTAACGGTTTATATGATTATCATTGGATTTGGAGTAGGTTTCTCATTCTCTGTACTAAGTATGGCAGCTATTCACAACTTCGGTATGGAACAGCGTGGATCTGCAACTTCAACGAGTAATTTCATTCGTTCATTAGGAATGACACTAGGTATTACAATCTTCGGAATGATTCAAAGAACAGGTTTCCAAGATCAATTGGAAGAAGCTTTTAAAGGTATGGGCGGAGGAATGAATACAAACGCTTTAGGAGATTCAAGAGCTATTCTATCAGAATCGGCAAGATCTCGAATCCCGCCGCACATATTAGATAAAATTATTGACGCTCTTTCTAGCTCCATTGTTCAAACATTTATGTGGGCATTAGTACCAGCAGGTCTAGCATTCATATTTATTTTCTTTATGGGAAATGAGCGTATGGTAATTAAGAAACAGCAAACGAATAAAAAGAGTGAAACATCAAAAGCGTAATGAAAAAGCTCCTTTCCAATTGGAAAGGAGCTTTTTCGTATGTAAGGATTTAGATTAGCCTTCGATAATTTCGTATTCTTCGTCTGCTAATAATAAAATTTGTGTTTTTTTACCTTTGTTTTGAACTTCGATTACATCGTATGCACCTAAGTCTCTTAGTTTGTTTTGAGAAGCGTTAACCATAACTTCCATAGAATCAATTAAGATATCTTCTTCAATGTATGATTCAGGCAATGCCATATCTTCTGTTTCTAATACACATGCATAAAGATTTTGTAAGTTTTCAGTAGTTGGGTTTTGTTCCTCAACATCAATGATGTTCTTTACTGCATCCATATTTTCTTCTTTTGCTTGGTATACTTTAATTTTAGCCATTGTTTTATTCTCCTTTATAACGTAATCGTAGAGGCTACACCTTATTATAACGTTTTTTTCATGAAAGATGAAATTGTTATATGTATTTATAGGGAAATTTATGTGCTATTACACATTATTGGCGTAATTTCATTTTTAATGTGATAAGTAAGTACCTATATTCCTGAGTTAAAGTTATATTGTCCAAGCTTTTTTATACTCCGTTCATAGTATATGTATTAGATAAAACATATAGGGAAGGGATGGAGTGTAAGTGGGTTGTGAGCCGAAACGAAATTATCAATGCTGCCAAAATAGTATTTGTGAATTTTTGCGAAGTCTAGAGCCTTTTACAAAAGTTGAGAGTATTGTAATCGCCGGAAACGAAATTGTTGTATCTTATTTTCTTTCATTTAATAAGAGGAATGGTATCGTATCCTTCGCACAAGAGGACAATGAGGTTATTTTTGTAGATTGCTCTACGATTGATGCAATTCGAATAGGAAAAGTTTGTAGTTGTAAAACGAAAGTTAAATTTATTGAAGTGGATTTTAGTTTACTTGGGAATGTTTGTCCGCAATGTTTAACAGAGGGTAGTACACTCTTTTTTGACTTTCACAATCTAGAATTGAATTTATCACTACAAGCAAAAACAATTGATGCACCTAGTTGTACTGAATTTATAGATGAGATGGGGAATGTCGTAAAGCAAATTACTATAATAGGTGAAGCGATTGTTTCTAAAGATTTTGTTCAAGTGCCGGAACTATTAAACTTTCGATTAGTTTTATCTGATACGGCTACGAATCCTTTAAAGTTTGGAATACTGTTCATTAATTTCCCTGATCTTACGTTTATTATTCTTTTCGCATCGAGTGGATACCTAAATATTTCGAACTGTTTGAAAACTAAGGGTGGAACTGGTAATGTTGAAATAGAAGATATGAAAAAGATGGTGACGAATGACAATAATACGTACAAGTCAGTTGTTAAATTGACTAAAGTATATAAAAATGGAGAAACAGAATCATATATTTATAAGAATGAGTTATAACATACGTATTTAAATGAACCCTCAAACGAGTATTGAGGGGTATTACATAATAAAAGATGATAATCGGTTACATGTAGATTGCAAATTATTATTAAGTATATTTACTGTTAACCTTTAAACAGGACAGTCGCTCACTATTTATTAGATGTTATAATAATTTTATATTTACGAATATTTTACGATTATATATAGTTTAATAAACTTTTGTTTATATATGAAAAGTAGAGTTAAACTGATTCCAAAGAAAGCGGGAATGTAAATGATATATGAAGCGAGTATACATACGAGAGAAAAATTAGTTACTATGTTCGAGGATTTCAATAACGTTGTTTTACTTTCTTATTTACAAGGACATATGGGTACTGCTTGGGTAAATGATCTTGAAAACCCAACAGTAGCGCAAGTTACGGTAGGGATTTTCACATTTTACGCTGGGGATCCAAATAGGAAAGAAACAGAAGAATTACTACGTAACATTCCTGATAGAATGTTAGTAATCGTAAATAGTGAAGAGTGGAAAAAGCGTTTAGAAACATTTTACGAAAGAAAAATAGATAAGTTTTTACGCTATAAATTCAAACGTAATGCGGAAGTTTTTAATCGTCCAAAATTACAATCTTTTATATCAGCGCTTTCAAAAGGATACGAGTTAAGAAAAATAGATGAACATATTGTAAATACCCCTACATTACATAAGGTCTCTGAAGATTTTACAAGTCAATTTCAATCGGTAGAAGATTATTTAAAACGAGGTATAGGGTATAGTATTTTGTACCAAGGTGAAGTTGTATGTGGTGCATCATCATATAGCATTTATGATGATGGCATTGAAATTGAAGTTGCGACTGATCACACTCATAGAAGAAAAGGATTGGCAACTATAGTTAGCGCGGCGTTAATCTTGGACTGTTTAGAAAAAGGGATATATCCAAACTGGGATGCTGCGAATACTACGTCTGCTAAACTGGCAGAAAAACTAGGATATGTTTTTGATAAGGCATATGATACGTATTTTGTGGATAATAGATGAAATCATTTTTAAATAAAAGAGCAGCTAGCAAAAGCTAACTGCTCCTCTCCAAAGGAGAATGAAGAAATACAATCATGTTACTTACATTATGGACAGAACAGTAATTTTTAATCAAATAACTATAAAAGTTTAGATAAAATATCTTTGATTAAACCTGAGGCACCGATAAAGAGTACTGATAAAAAAACGATTGAGAATATACTTTTTTTAGGTTTTTTAAATTCTAGGTAAATGTTAAAAATGGCACCAATTGCAACTACAATAAAGATAACGAGTCTTATTACATCTATCATGAATAACGCTCCTTTTAATTACTTAATTGTATTATATAGGAATTCACCTTCAGATTAGTTTATTAGAATACGAATTAAGGTAATTTTAAACAAAATAATCTTTTATACGAAAGTAAGGTTAGTGGAAAAAGGAAACGTATATAGTAATTGTATAACTTGTAGAAGCTGATGGTGACCAAATAAAGTACGGTTATTATTTGAGTGGTATAGTAATCTATATTTTTGTATACGCTCTCTTTAGGCATACTTACAGCTTAAATAATAAAACAGGTTTATCATAATGATCTAAACACCAATTATATTTTTTTAGAATAATTGGGTGAACTACTTCTTTCGTAGTATCGACCTCAGTATAGCCATATTTCTTATAAAAATTTTGTAATTCCTCAAAAGGAAGACAGTATACATGTTGTACTTGTAATCTCTTCGCAGTTTCTACTAAAAATGAAACAAGTTCCCCAGCTAATTGTAGACCTCTAAATTTAGTGAGAATAAAAATCCCGCCCATTTCTATCGTATCTTCATCTATTTGGACTAATCGACCAACACCTGCATACTCGTTGTTGTAAGTAATAATTGCAACTCTATCCCTTTTTAAATCACTTCTTACAAAACCTATTGAGTCATATTGATTATTAATCCATTCTAAATCATTAGATGTGGCTAGTTGAATACTCATTTGTATCACTCCTTTGGAAAATTCGATATATTTGTATTATACAGAATGTAAAGCGGTTAAATTTAGATGATTTTTAATAACAGGTCAAGTTTTGAAGAATAGTGCATACAATATAAAGTCTTTTCCTTTCTTCATTTAAGTTTTACGTATATAATTTAAAAGTACTATTTTTATTTTATATTTTTATATTTATAACAGAATAGAGGTTTAAAAATGGGTGTTAAAATCATTACGGATAGTGCGGCGGATTTACCGGTAGAATTGCTGCAAGCATATGATGTTGATTTAATTCCACTCCGTGTTTATGATGAAGCAGAAACAGAGTATTTAGATGGAGTTACATTAGAGTCAGTTACATTATTGCAAAACATGAGAGAAGGCGCTGTTTATAGAACGTCATTGCCTTCACTTGAAACTTTCCAAGAAAAATTTGTTTCTTATGCAAAAGAAGGTAATCCTTGTATATATTTAGCTTTTTCATCTGAACTGTCTGGTACATATCAATCGTCAGTTGTTATTAAAGAAGAAGTGAAAGAAACATATGCTGATTTAGATTTAGAAATTATTGATACGAAATGTGCTTCGCTTGGTCAAGGGCTTGTCGTATTAGAAGCTGCTAAAATGGCGAAAGACGGTGCATCAAAAGAAGATATTTTAAAACGTGTTGATTTTCTAATGAACCATATAGAACATATCTTCACAGTAGCTGATTTACAGTACTTAGTGAGAGGTGGGCGTTTAAGTAAAGTAGCTGGTTTTATCGGTGGTTTACTAAACATTAAACCGATCTTAAACGTAGAAGAAGGAAAACTTGTACCACTTGAAAAGGTAAGAGGGAAAAAGAAAGTACTAAGCCGAATTGTAGATATTATGGAAGAGCGTGGAAAAGACCTTAAAGGTCAAACAATCGCTATGACTCACGGTGATGATTTAGAAACTGCCGAAGCATTAAAGGCATTAATTACTGAAAGATTTGGCTGTGAAGTATTTATCGTAAATACAATTGGAGCAGCAATCGGAGCGCATACAGGACCAGGTGCGTTAACATTGTTCTTCTTAAATGAGGTAGAGTAAAGGATTGATCTTTTGATCAATCCTTTTTTCTTATTAATCAGTAATAATTGGTCGATATGGTATCGGTGAAGATAAAATCATCGAAGTTTTGACTGTTCCAAATGGTATAACGATATCAATTAATTCCTCTAATTCCTTCATAGAGTGAACCGCTACTTTTAAGTAATAGCTACTTTCACCTGTTACTCGATGACATTCGAGTATTCTATATTCCTCGTAGATTTTCTCCTCAAATTTTTTACAAGGAATCTTTAGATTTTCAATTCTTAAAAATGCTTGAATTGATTTTCCAACTGCATCTAATGATATCCGTGCGGTATATTTTTCAATTATTCCAGTATCTTGTAATCTCTTTAGTCTCTCGGTAACACTAGGGCGGCTGAGGTGTAAGTGTTCGGTCATTTCTGTAATTGTCATTCTGGCATCTTCTTGTAGTAATAGCGTTATTTTCTTATCAATTTCATCCATGAATTATGCTCCTTTGCAAAATTGAAAGTAAATTTCTTAAACAAATACATAATATAAAACCTTATGTAAAAATACATACACTTTTGTATATTGAATAGACTGATAACTTTCTATAATTAAAATATAAATGGAGGTGCTTGTAATGTCTAATCATTTTGATGAAACGATTTCTATTAAAAGGGGAATAGCCTTATATGTCGGAGCGGTTTTAGGATCGGGAATCCTTATATTACCTGGTATGACGGCGAGTGTAGCAGAAGGGAATGCGATTTTTTCTTGGCTTGTTATGATATTACTTAGTGTTCCACTTGCATTCACATTCGCTTTTTTATCGATTGAGTACTCAAGTGCAGGTGGAATTGCCACGTTTGCAGAAAAAGCTTTCGGTAAAAATATAGGTGCTATTATAGGATGGTGTTTTTTTATTGCGGGTAGCGTTGGACAAATCGTAGTCTCAATGACTGGTGGAATGTATATAGTGAAAGTGTTTGCTTTATCACCATATTACTCTTACGTTATAGCGCTTATTATTTTAAGTATTTCAATTAGTTTTAATTTATACGGGTTAAAAATGAGTGGGTGGTTTCAAGTATGTATTGGTGTATTAACTTTCTTTATTTTAATTGTAACAATTATTAGTTCACTACCTTATATTGAAATAAAAAATATAAATGTACATATTTCTATGCAAGAAATAAATCCAATTTTAGAGGCATCATTATTAATTTTTTGGTCTTTTTTCGGCTGGGAAGCTATTGCAAGTTTAGCTCCAGAATTTAAAACACCTAGAAAAAGAAATATTATTCTATCTACGGGATTTGCGATTATAATTATTGGAGTTTTATATATAGGTATTGCATTATCGGTAATTGGAACGAAATCTTATTATATAAATGCTGATAATACTACAGCTCTCGTGCTTGTTATCAAACAAACATTAGGTGACCAATTTGCTTGGATAATTGGATTTGTAGCTTTTATTATTTGTCTAGGGACGACAAATGCATTTATCGCAAGTATCGGGCGCTTAGGTTATTCACTAGGAAAAGAAGAAGTTGCACCGCGTTATTTAGCACGTATTAATAAAAAAAGAGAAACACCAACAAATGCAGTAAAAGTTGTAGGTTTTATTGCATTTGTTGGTTTGTTAATAAGTTTCGTTTTCCATATTAGCATAGATAAAATTGTTTTAATACCGAATTCGTTAGGAATTGTTACATATATAGTCGGTACTGCAGCTGGAATGAAATTAATAAAGAATAGGTTAGGTAAAATTTTTTCTATAGTAGCTTTTACATGTTGTGTGGTTGTTTATCCTTTTATTGGAGGAGTAATACTGATTCCAGTAGCTGTATCGTTTATCTGTTTATGCTATGTACGTTGCAGTAGCAGAAGAAAAGAATATAAATAAGAATGCGTTTGTAGAAATCTAAATATTTAAAGATATTAAAATTTTTACATTTCGTTTATAATTGTGAGGGTAAATATCTGTAACTATTTGTAAAAATAGGAGGCGGCTATAAAAATGCATGAAATTACTAGGTGGGATTTAGATCGATTGTATCCAATCGAGGATATTGTAACGCCAATATTGAGGTTGAAAGAACAATATTATGTGACAAAAGATGTAGAGATTCTTTCAAAACTTATACAAGCTATTGAAAAAGCAGAATACTATTTGTATTGCCGATCTGCTGAAGAAAGTAATTCATCTGACCTTTCTGTATCGACTACGACAGTAAAAGATTTGAAAAAAGAAGTACGGCAAGTAATACAGAAAAGTGAAATGGAAACTTCCAATAATATTAATACTAATTTAATAAAAGATGAACTTGGTGCATGGGAAAATATGTACATACAATTAAGAAATAAGATAGAAATAGAGCACAATAATAAGCAAATATCATTTGGACAAGCAAATAATATTGCAATGAATAGTGATAATGAAAAGGAAAGAGTAGAAGTATTCGAGTTATTAACAAATGCCTTACATAAGGAAAAAGAAATCTTTGCTACTGTATTGAATCAAATAGGGAGATTACGTAATACAAAGAGTAATGAATTAGAAGACATAGATATTTTAACTCAATCTTTACATGCGAATGGCATTTCTGAAAATGTATTATTACAAATGTGGAATGTGGCAGAAGAAAACCTTGATAAATTAGCGAGTATTGTAAACGTGTATAAGAAGGAAGAAGCTTCGATTACATGGCATGAACTTATGACCGTAAAGGAGAATAATGAGATTCATATCCCTTTTTCAGTAGCAGTTCAAAACATATACGATGCGTTTGAAAATATAGATAAAGAATTAGCAGAATTTGCACGGAATGCAATAGAGAGTAGATGGGTGGATGCGGAGCCGAGAGATAATAAAGCACCAGGCGGGTTTTGCGCTCCTTTTTTCAGTGAGAAAGAATCGCGAATTTCAATGCGTTATGATGGAAGTATTGATAGTGTAAGAGTACTTGCGCATGAACTAGGACATGCTTGGCATTTTTATAATATGAGCTTTGAACAATCTACTTCTTTTTTAGATGATTATTTGCCAATGAGTACGGCTGAATCAGCGTCTATTTTCTTTGAAACGGTACTCTTAAACTATCTAATTCAAACAACAGATTGTATAGATATGAAAAAGTCATTGCTTAGTTGGAAAATAAGAAACTGTTTTAATTATGTAATGGCAATACGATCATCGTTTGAATTTGAGAAGAACTTTTATGAAAAATGTAAAGAAGGTTCTTTAAGTGCTGATGAAATCGAGAAATTATCTATAGTAGCGCAAGAAAAAGCATATGGGCATGCGTTATTAGAATATCAGCCGTTTGTTTGGATGAAATACATTCAGTTTTATATAGCAGATGTTCCTTTTTATAATTATCCATACACATTTGGGTATTTAGCTAGTTTTAGTTTATTAGAAATAGCTAATGAAAGTAAAAGTACTTTTCATTCGAAATATAAGGAGTTTTTACGAGAAACAGGAAAAATTTCAGTGGAAGAGCTTATGAAAAAACATTTTGAAATAGATATAACAAGTTATGCATTCTGGGATAAAGCTTTTAAACAAATTTCTAAAGATGTTGATGAATATTTGAGGCTTATGTAAGGAGAGAGTATAGTGGATCACCAACTTATAAAGGGAATACCTTTTTCAACTTTAGAATATGAAAAAGCTATAAGTTTATTAAAAGGTTGGCTACATGAACAACAAGAGAAACCAAGGTTTGTAGTAACTGCAAATCCTGAAATTGTTATGTCTGCAAAGGAAAGCACGGCTAAATCAAAGCAGTTTAAAAAGATGTTACTTTCTGCAGATTTAATAACAGCGGATGGGATTGGCGTCATAATAGGCTCGAAAATATTAAAAGGAACTTTGAAAGAACGTGTTACTGGGGCAGATATCACTCACGATTTAATAAAATATTGTAATGACAATGAATATCGTGTCTTTCTTTTTGGAGCTGCGCCAGAAAGTAATAAAAAGGCACTAAAAAAATTAAATGAGCAGTTCCCAGGAGCACAGTTTAAAGGACAGCATGGATTTGTAAATGGCGAAGAAATAGAAGAAGTAAAAATGAAAATTAAGCAATTCAAGCCGCACTTACTACTAGTAGGACTAGGTTCACCAAAACAAGAAGAATTCATCTATGAAAACATACAAACATTAAACGTGCCGCTATCTATTGGTATAGGAGGCATGATTGATATAATATCTGGTACTGTAAAAAGAGCACCCAAAATTATGAGGGATACAGGAACTGAATGGCTGTATAGGTTACTTTCGCAGCCGAAACGGTTAAAGAGACAACTTATACTTCCGAAATTTTTAATTTCAGTTATGGTAGAGAGGATGAAAGGAACACCAAGTTAAGAAAGGATAAACAAGATGATAGAGCCGTTATCTAATGAAAAAGCTAAAGAAATTTTTCGAGAGCTGAAAGTAGAATGTGAATATTTATTTGAATTTAAAATTCAAAAAGCAATACCTATTCATCGCGGTTGGCTAAATTTGAAGTGGAAACTCGAAACGGATGCAGGATCTTTTGTATTAAAGCAATATAATAAAGAACGGTACAAAATGTATAACCCAGAACTTTTAATACAAGCATTACATCACCAGCAAAGACTACATAATAATGGTGTATGTTGTCCGAAGCTTCTAACTTATAAAAATAATGTAATGCATACATCAAAAAATAATGAAAGATTTATAGTTTTAGAACATAAAGAAGGTAATCTAATTTCACCAGGAAAAGTGAATGAAAAGGAAATCTACTCTCTTGGTAAGACAATAGGTCAAATGCATAATCTGTTAAATGATGGCTCTTTAATAGAGGGAGAAAACCCTAAATTTGTTCCGCCTACTAAAGAGGAAAGGTTGAAACATTGGGAAGATAAAAGGAAAGAAGCAGAACAGTTAGGAAAAGAACATATTCTCTCCCATATAAAATTGCAGCAAGAAGCAACACAATTAGTAAATATAGATCAATTTTATAGTAGTAAAAAAGGATGGGTGCACCGTGATCTATGGGTAGATAATTTCTTATTCCATAATGATGAAGTCTCAGCAATTCTAGATTTTGATCGTATGGATTATGATTATGTAGAGTTGGATATTGGGCGTGCGGTTATATCTTGTGCCTTACATGATGGGGTATTAAATAAGAGTATTGTTGCATCATTTTTAGCCGGATACCGTAATAAATTAGACTTTCCAATAGGGAGTATTGTTCGGGCAATTCAAATGCTTTGGTATATGGAGAGTACATGGTGGATTCATACTAATATGGATCAGAATAGTGTACCACCTTCACGTTTTACAGATGAAATGAATTGGATAGCTGAAAATTATAGTGCATTACATAATATATTGGCAGACTTATAAGAAAAAAGGAGATAACATTCATGAACAGAATCGGCATTATCGGAGCAATGCAAATCGAAATAGACTTACTTCTAGAAAAACTAGCTATACAAGAAGAACAGACGATTGCGGGAATGCCTTTTTACATTGGCGAATTCATGGGAACAAAAGTAATTATTACACGTTCTGGTGTAGGGAAAGTAAATGCAGCCGCATGTACGCAAACATTAATTCATAAATTTGATGTAGATGCTATCATCAATACAGGTGTTGCTGGCGGATTACATCCAGATGTAAAAGTTGGTGATATCGTTATTTCAACGAATGTTACCCATCATGATGTAAGTAAAACTCAAATGAAAAACTTATTCCCGTTCCAAGAAGAATTTAATGCAAGTAAGGAATTAATAGAGTTAGCACGTACAGCATGCAATAGTAGTAGTTTACATATGGAGATTCATGAAGGAAGAATCGTCAGTGGTGAATGTTTTGTTGAGGATTCAAAACTAAAAGCGAAATTAATAGACGAATATGCGCCGCATTGTACAGAAATGGAAGGCGCAGCAATTGGCCATGTTGCTTACATAAATGAAGTACCATTTCTTGTTATAAGATGTATTTCTGACAGTGCAGATGATGAAGCGCAAATTTCTTATGACGACTTCGCGAAAACTGCCGCAAATTATTGTTCAGAAATTATCGTTGAGATGCTGAAAAATATATCGAGTAAAACTTATAGTTCAAAAGGGGAGAATGACATGTTACAAGCATTAATTTTTGATATGGACGGAACGTTATTTCAAACTGATAAAATTTTAGAATTATCGTTAGATGATACTTTTGATTACTTAAGATCACTACAATTATGGGATACGGTAACACCTATTGAAAAATACCGTGAAATTATGGGTGTGCCTTTGCCGAAAGTCTGGGAAGCTTTATTACCGAATCATTCTATTGAAGTAAGAGAACAAACAGATGCATATTTTTTAGAAAGATTAATTGAAAACATTAAGAGCGGAAAAGGTGCTTTATACCCGAACGTAAAAGAAGTTTTTACATATATAAAAGAAAATAATTGTTCAATATATATTGCTAGTAATGGTTTAACTGAATATTTACGAGCAATCGTATCTTATTATGATTTAGACCAATGGGTTACTGAAACATTTAGTATTGAGCAAATAAACTCACTTAATAAAAGCGACTTAGTAAAAAGTATTTTAAACAAATATGATATAAAAGAAGCAGCTGTAGTTGGGGACCGGTTATCTGATATAAACGCAGCTAAAGATAATGGCTTGATTGCGATTGGATGTAATTTTGATTTTGCGCAAGAAGATGAACTTGCTCAGGCGGATATAGTAATAGATGATTTATTGGAGTTGAAGGGGATATTGCATGAAGTAAAGAATATGCACACTACGAATTAAATAAAATAACAACCATAAAAATGCTCAGAATAAATAATTCTTGAGCATTTTTACGTATTTTTATATTAAGGGGGAATTTACTTGAAAGATATACATATTCAACAAATTGAAGATTTAATGATATACGAACACGATTATCTTGTTCAAGAAAGCAAAGAAGAAGGATTTAATTTCTTAATAAAACTAATAAGTGAATATGAAAATAAAATAAACATATTTAACAAAACTGGTGAATGTTTATATGGCATTTTTCAAGGGGAAAAGTTGATTGGAATAGGAGGGCTGAATGAGGATCCATATACAGAAAACAATAAGATTAGCCGGTTAAGAAGATTTTATATTGCAAAAGAATACCGCCGGAAAGGATTAGGTAGGTTATTATTAGTAAGAATTATAAGCGATGCGAAAAAACATTTTAATATTGTTGTTTTAAATGCAGATACAGTACAGGGTGACAAATTTTATACTTCGATTGGATTTGTGAAAGAGATAAAATTTGTGGGAGCGAGCCATTATTTGAACTTGAATAAAAGGATGTAGTGAATTTATATGCATCGCCCTCTTGATAGAACTTTTGTTCTATTTCGTGTGGATTGATGCTATAATTTATTTGAATCTATTATTAGAATGGGGAATTGGATGATGGGAGAAAATAAAATTATTCACGATTTCAATGAATATTCAATTTGGCTAAATACATTGAAAGGTATGAAAGAAGAATTGTGGATGAATCCAATATCAGAGGGGAAATGGACTATTGGTGAGATTGTATCTCATATTATGAATTGGGATGAATGTCTTTTAACTAAAGTATTACCATCAGTGCGAGAAGGACAGGGAATGGAGTTTCCTGATTTTGATACATATAATAAACTAGCATCTAATTATGCTAAATCAGGAATATCTAAGATGAGACTTCTTGAAGAAGCAAAAGCTAAAAGAGAGTTACTCGTAAAAGAACTTAGATTACTGCATGATGAAAAACTAAAGAAACCTTTAACAGCCAATGGAGTATCACACTGTCCTCATACTGGAACGCCGTATTCTCTTATATATATTATTAAAGAATTTATAGAGCATGATAACCATCATAAAAGACAGGTTATCCATTTTTTAAATGAAAATGCAGTTGCTAACTGATAATGAAAGATCCCACAAATGATATTTATGGGATCTTTCTTATATTATAATTTAACATTCATCTCTTTCAATAATCCCTTCGGATCACCTTTTACATAATAAAAATGTGGATTATTTTCATCATCGTAAAGCATAATATAAGGTTTTTGATTAAGCGGGAGAAGAATAAGTATTTCATCAATTGTTGTATGTAACCATTGATTTGTAATAGAAACTGGTTTAGATAAAGGGATTTTTATCATGTGACCATCTTTTGGAACGACGTTTAAGTTTTTGAATGGGCCAGTAATCGATTTAGCATATTGAACAGCTTCTTTTTGAATAGCTGGATCTAAAGATTGTTTTTGAACGACCATTTCTTTTTGACAATCAAACACTTCAATTTGTTGATTTGTATTTGCGAACACATTTGTTGATAATAAGAAACAAAGAAGAGTAATGAACCCGATTTTTTTAATCATAGTACAACACCTCGTCTTTACTATACCCTTAAAAAGTTTAAATATTTTTCTGTCACATTTATGTAACAAAGAAGTTGTATAATACAATTGGTTTTGTTTAATAGCAATGGAGGATAATGTATGAAAGTATTAATAGCAGATGATGAACAAGATATGTTAAGGATTTTAAAAGCTTATTTCGAGAAAGAAGGCTTCGAAGTTTTATTAGCGAAAGATGGAGAAGAAGCACTTCAAATATTTTATGATGAAAAAATTGATTTAGCTATTTTAGACTGGATGATGCCGAAACATAGCGGTATTACTGTTTGTCAGGAAATAAAAAAGAACTCAAGCGTTAAAGTATTAATGCTTACGGCGAAAAGTGAAAGCGAAGACGAATTAGCGGCGCTTCAAAGTGGTGCAGATGAGTACGTAAAAAAACCATTTCATCCAGGCGTATTAATAACTAGAGCGAAAAAGCTTATACAGCATAATGATGTCATTCAAGTTCAAGATTTGAAAATAGATTTCACTAAAAATAAAGTTTATAAAAATGACAAAGAGTTAGATATTACAAAAACAGAGCTAGAATTAATAAAGTGTTTTTTAAATCATAAAGGCATGATTTTAACTCGTAAAAAATTGTTAGATATCGTATGGGGATTTGACTATTTTGGAGAAGAGCGAACTGTTGATACACATGTAAGAAGATTGCGTAAAAAAGTAGGAGAAAATATTATAAAGACGCATCGTGGTTTAGGATATAGTTTGGAGGAGCAGAGTGAATAAACTTGGAAAAAAGCTATTTCTCAGCATTTCTTTAACTGTTATTCTTATTTTTACAATCTCTTTATTATTAATTAACTATCTTTTACCGAAATATAATATTTACAAAACGCGAGAAAGTTTAGAAGGTATTACAGCACAAATACAGTCCATACCGAGCCAACAACTGGATGAAGCAATTACTAGCATTGAAAATAAAGGAAATGTTACGATTGCGTATACATCAATTAACAATTCGGAAGATCAAATTAATGATGAGTTACGTATGCAACTTACAAGGAAAAGGGTTGCCCTTAATAAACTTTGGATTACAAAAGAAGAAGTAATGAAAGTAAAGAACTTCAGGCAAGCGAATAAAATATATGATCAAGAAAAGATTAAATCTAGTTTTTTTGTGAAATACATTGCGAAAGACGATATGTTAATTTTAGTAGGAGTTTCGATCGCACATTCTAATGAAGTAATAAAAACGTTAAATTCATTTTATTTTTACATTTTTGGCATTACGATTTTTCTCATTATCGTACTTGTATGGATACTTTCAACAACAATCACTAGACCATTGAAAGAATTAAGTAATGTTGCAGAAGATATTTCAAATTTGAAATTTGAACGAGCGAAAGTGAAAACAAATGATGAAATAGGAGACTTAGCTAATAGTATTAATATCATGAGTGAAAAACTAAATGAAGCGCATGAAGATTTAACAGATCGAAATGAACATTTAAAACGATTTATGGGTGATGTGACGCATGAATTAAAAACTCCAATCGCATTAGTGAAAGCATATTCTATGGGAATAAAAGATGGTTTAGATGATGGTACATATATAGATACAATCATTAAACAAACTGATCACATTTCAAACCTAATTGAAGAGTTATTACGATTTTCTAAACTAGAAAGAGATGTTTTAGAAAAAGAAGAATTCGATATTAAATCACTAGTCCAAAGTATATTAGATAAGCATAAGATTGAATTGGAATCGAAAGAGATTAATTTGCAAGTGAACTATAATGTTAGCGATGCAGTTGTTTATGCAGATGTAAATAAAATGAGAATGGTGTTTCAAAATTTAATTTCAAATGCGATAAAATATACAGCAAATCAACATATAAAAATTACTTTAGAAGAACGAAATGAAAGTGTATATTTTCAAATTCAAAATGGTATGAATGCGGAACAAATGAAAGATATCGATAAAATTTGGGAACCATTTTACGTCTTAGAATCTTCTCGCAGTAAAGACCATTCAGGCACAGGACTAGGTTTAGCAATCGTAAAAAGCATCTTAGAAAGACATGGTTTTAACTATGGAGTTTCTACTTTAGAGGGAGAGATACGATTTTATATAAATATGAAGAACGATTAATTTAATACTAGTAGAAGCATCGTCTATTAATAGGCGATGTTTTTTATTGATTATATGTAAGTAGTAATTCAAAATATATATACTTGAAAGCCCGTTGAAAGAGTGATCTACAAATTTCTCAAGTGGTTGTATAAAATATAAACTGAATTTTCAGTAATTTTATTGTATAGTAAAAGGAGAAATATATGGGGAGGAAAGAGTATGGGGAAAAAGAAAATAGCAATTACATTATCAACAATTTTATCTTTATCAGTCACATCGGGAGTTTCTAGTATGACTGCGTATGCAGACAATAAAGAAACAAACTACATAAATGAGAATGATGTGAAGTTAAATGGGAAAGTTTCAGAAGGGGTTCAATCAAATACGAAGATTGAATTAGAAAATGGGATGACAAAATCGATTTATTCGCTTGATGAAGCAATTATCGAAAATCTATTTGTAGAGACGGAAGTTGATAGCGATCGAGATGGAAAAAAAGACAGAGTGTCAGTAAAAGTTATGCGCCCCAAAACAGATCCTAATGTGAAAGTGCCCGTTATATATGAAATGAGCCCATATCGAGCGGGTTTAAAAGATGTTCCTGTATATAATGTAGATGAAGAATTGTATGCGTATGAAGGCAAACCGTATGGAGCTGTTAATCTTGGTTCGTACGGCAATTATTATGTGCCAAGAGGCTATGCAGTCATTTTAGGTGAAAGTATTGGAACTGGAAAGTCAGACGGATGTCCAACTACTGGGGATGAGCAAGAAATATTAGGGACGAAATCTGTTATTGATTGGGTAAATGGGCGTGCGAAAGCATATACAGAAAATGGTGAGGAGGTTAAGGCTGATTGGTCTACAGGAAATGTAGGTATGACAGGTGTTTCTTATAATGGTACGTTACCGAATGCTGTTGCGACGACTGGTGTTGAAGGGTTAAAAACAATTATTCCAATCGCAGCGATTAGTAGTTGGTATGATTATTATCGTGCAAATGGTGCAGTCATTGCGCCAGGTGGATACCAAGGAGAAGATACAGATAACATGGCCGAAGCAGTACTAACAAGAGAAAATCCTGAAGTTTGCGGACAAGTAATAAAAGAGTTAACAGCTGGACAAGACCGAAAAACTGGTAATTATAATGGTTTTTGGGATAAACGTAATTATGTAAAAGATGCTAAAAATGTAAAAGCAAGCGTATTTGTTGTTCATGGTTTAAATGATTGGAATGTAAAGACGAAGCAGTTCGCGCAATGGTGGGATGCACTTGGAGAAAATAATGTTCCTCGTAAAATGTGGTTACATCAAGGTGGACACGGTGGAACATCAACGAATGACTGGCAAAGAACACAAAATAAATGGCTCGATTATTGGTTGTATGGAATTGAAAATGGAATTATGAATGAACCAATGGTTGATGTTCAACGTGAAAATAAAACGTGGGATAAAATAAAAAATTGGCCGGATCCAGCAGCTGTACCGTCAAAAGTTCGTATGTATTTAAGTAACAAAGCAGTTAATTTGCCATTAAGTATGGGCTCTGCAAATAAAGTTTTCTCATTCGTAGATGATGCAAAAATGAAATCAAATCAATTAATAGCAAACCCAGAATTAGAAGTAGCCAATCGATTAGTGTATACAATGCCTGTACTTCAAAAAGATACGCGTATAAGCGGTACACCAAAGATTTCAATTACAGGAAATATTGATCGATCTGTATCAAATTTAACTGCTTTACTTGTTGATTATGGTGGAGCAAAGCCGGAAATTGTAACGAGAGGCTGGATGGATCCACAAAACTTAAAGAGTATAGAAAATTCAACAGCGATTCAACCGGGCAAAGATTATACATTTACATGGGATATGCAGCCTGATGATTATGTATTTAAAGCGGGGCATCAAATAGGGGTCATTTTAATCGCTAGTGACTATGATTATACAATTAGACCGAAAGCGGGCACGAAGCTTACAGTAAAATTAAGTGAAGTAACATTGCCGATTGTGAAATAAATAGTTATGAATAAAGAGCTTACTGCATAGTAAGCTCTTTAAACTTTGAAATGGGGAGTTTATTATGAATTTTTATTAGTAGATACAAAAATGCTTACAACAAATAAAAAAATTGCATTCATGATCAATAGACCACTAAAGGTTAGCCCAGCAAAACCTCCAGCGAATCCATCTCCTACTTTTTCACCAATTACGTGCAAAGTGGCGAAGAAAACAACGGGAGAAGAAAGTATGAAAATACCACTAGCTATTTTCCATATTCGTTTATATTTCTTTGCTATAAAGAAAATCAGTGTATTAAAAGTGATAAGAAGAAAAATAAGTCCAATTAATGAATTCATCATATCCTCCTTTTAATATAATTCTGAATTTTCATATGTTCATTTTAAATGGAATATTATACAATATAATTATATTGTATGGAAAGCGAGTGATATATTATGACAGTCAGCTCTTTCGAATTTTTATTAAAAATAAAGGTACAGGAAGATTAATTGAGTTAAAATCTTCCGTACGTATAAAACGGAGGAGAAAATAAATGTTTAGTTTTTATAGTACACTTTGCACGGAACTTTATGATTACACTAAGCCTGTCGGGTATTCTTTAAATGGTGATATTGAGTATTACCAAGAACGTTTAAAAAATGGTAGAGGAAGAATTCTCGAAGCGGCAGTAGGATCAGGGCGTGTTATCATCCCACTTCTTGAAGCTGGTTTTAAAGTGGATGGGATTGACTATTCACCTGAAATGCTAGAATCGTGCCGTATACGATGTAATGAGAGAGGCTTACATCCTCATTTGTATGAAGGAAGTTTACAACAATTTTCACTGCCGCATAAATATGAGGCAATTATCATTCCTACTGGATCCTTTTGTTTAATTGAAAATCGTGCGGATTCTATAAACGCATTGAAATGTTTTTATGAACATCTTAATCCAGGCGGGCGATTAATCGTAGATATTATGCTTCCGCATGACTGGAAAACAGGAGAGATTCATACATCGACTTTTTCTTTGCCGAGCGGAGACGGAATTACATTAGAAAATAAATCAATTGAAATAGATTGGCTGAACCAAGTTACTCTATCATATTTAAAATATGAAAAATGGAGTAAAGGGCAGTTAGTACAAACGGAATTGCAACGCTTTGCGGTGCGCTGGTATGGAATAGAAGAGTTTAAACTTCTGTTAGAAAGTATAGGTTTCTCTAACATTACGTGCTCCGCTGATTATGTTTATGAAAAAGAACCGTCAAATGCAAACCAAATGTTTACTTTTGAAGCTGTGCGAAACGAAAAATAAAGAACTATGTATGAAAATAAGGCAATCGATATAATATCGTCTGCCTTATTTCAATTGTATATTACTTACATGGTATTACGTTCCGGTGGTTGTCCAAGCATTCTTCTACTAACTACATATACTACTTATATTAAAGGCAGTTACTATTTCAAATAGAACTGTTATTTTTCTATAAATGATATTTTAGAGAAGTAGGGGATAAATTTGGAAAACGTAGAACAAGACAGAATTGAAAATCAAGTGTATTCCAATCGTGTAGTAAGATCAGAATTTGATGCGAATTGGGAAACATGTATATCAAAAAGTGGCTATGTAATTTATGTAGCAACAAGTAATAATGCTGAAGTAATAGTACTACTTGCAGATGGTTCAAGTAAATTATTAATTTTTGAAAAAGGAGGTAAAGTAGTAGTAGGCGGCGGTGGTACAAGTCATTACAGTAAGCCGCATATTGCAAGAAATATTTAAGGTAGTACATGTATTTGAGAAGAAGCTGGAAAACGCTTATTCGTTCATGTTTAGAGTATGATAGACTAACCGTTTTTATTTCTTTAAATCAATTCAGAATAGGTTAATTTAATACAAATACATCGGTATGACCAGCAAAAATTAGGAGGAAATTGTACGGATAAGAATTCGAAATATAATGTAAGTTTGGAAGAAACATATAAGCAATTTTAAAAAGCATTTCCTATTTCGGGAAATGCTTTTTCTATGTTATAGTATAATAGTGTTTCGGAACGATGTTATTTTAATATACTTCAAATTTTGTTGTGTATTATTTTTATATTAAATTAGTTGTGCAAGTATTTTTTTATATAAGGAGTAACAATTAGAGAAATGAAAAATATAGACTTTATACTAGAAAGTGATGAGGCATTAAAACCGTCGGAACGATTAGTACTATTATTATTAGAGAAGCATAGAATGTTATATACGAACGATCTATTAGCGTTATCTAATTTATCATATAAAACATTAACAGATTCATTAACAGCGCTTGTTTTAAAATCATATGTGTTAAAGGAAACAGGTAAGGGAAGAAGACAGAATTGTTATAGATTAGTATGATAAGACTGCTTATTTTAGAGAATTTATATTGATATTTTTCGAATGTAAGGAGAAATAGAATTTTAATTTTCAAATGAAAAACGAACCGCAATACGTACTTGAATATTTGAATTTCATTTTTGTTAATGATAATTTTATAATTATCGAAAATAGAAAAATAAAATAAACTGCATAAAAAAGAAATAAAAAAACAATCCGTTTTTAAAATGGATTGTTTTTTATTGGAATAATATTATTTGATGAATGGCAAACAGGAATGATTATTCTACTTCACTTGTGTACTTTTCAGGTAATAATTCCATTACGTTACATTTTACAAGTTCACCATTATAAGAAAGTATAACGTTCGTATTTTTTCCGTAATCACTTATTAATTCTCGACACCTACCACATGGAGCAACAACCCAACATTTTTCTATATCTTCATGAGGGTGTGGGTGAGCAACTGCGACAATGGTATCAAATTCATGATCATCTTCTGAAGTAGATTTTCCGATCGCCATAGCTTCACCGCATACTGTTATTCTTCCAACATTCGCTTCAACATGCACTGCTGCATAAATATTACCTGCTTTAGTTCTTACAGCTGAACCGATATGATGACGACCATATTTATAGTTTTTTTTCGATTACTTTTTCAGCAGCTGTAATTAAATCATAGTCTTCATTATTTAAAGGCATTACTTGTAACATAATCTCTCCTCCATATTAAACATGATTAGTGTTATTTTAACGAAAAAATTTAATATTTAAAATAACAGATAATTATCGGAGAGATAATATTATTATGTAAACTGTAGTTTTAACAGGAAAATATCATAATCAATAGAACATATAGAAGAAGGGGAAACTTAAATATTTTGAAAGAAGGGAGAACAGCATATTATATTGCATTAGAAAAAGGACATGATCACCTTTTACATCATTTAAAACAGGAAGTGAACGTATGATAAATAAATGGAGTGTGGGCATATTTTTATTTAACGAGGTAGAAGTGTTAGACTTTGCTGGGCCATTTGAAGTTTTTTCTGTAACCGAAGCGGATGAAGAAAAACCATTTACTGTCTATACAGTTAGCCAAAATGGAGAAATGATTACAGCAAGAAACGGATTAAAGGTAAAACCGGATTATAGTATTGAAGATTTCCCACCAGTTGATATTTTAATCATTCCCGGTGGTAAAGGCGTTCGGGAAAATGAAGTGCAAAATGATATTATAATAAATTGGGTTCGTCAGCAAATGAAAGAAGTAAAGCTAATGACTTCAGTTTGTACGGGTGCACTATTACTTGCGAAAGCCGGTTTACTGGAAGGCTTAAAAGCAACAACGCATTGGGCTAGTATTCAAACCTTCAAAAAAGATTTTCCGAATGTAGAAGTAATGGAGAATGTGAAATTTGTAGATGAAGGACACATTATTACATCTGCAGGTATTTCAGCTGGTATTAACATGTCATTTCATATTGTAAAAAATTTGTTAGGTGTGGAGATTGCTGAGGAAACAGCAAGAAGCATGGAATATGATATTGACTTACAAAATTAAAAAGCCCAGGCCGGGCTTTTTTATATTGATTGAATATAGCTAATCTCCTCATCACTCAAAATAGGGCGAACAGACGCATTTGCATTTTCTTGTGCTTGTTTTTCTGTTTTTGCACCTGGGATTACAACACTCACTGCTGGATGAGTGAGTATATAGCGAAGTGCAAGTTGCCCTAAGGTCTGATTTTTATTTGAGAGCAACCGAAGTTTCTCTACCTTTTGTAAGTCTTCTTGAAACCAATTTTCATTTGGCCAATCTTTGCGTAAATCTCCATTTGGAAAAGTTGTTTTATTTGTGAATTTTCCAGTTAAAATACCCATTTTTAACGGCCCACGAATAACAGCTCCTAGATTTTTTTCTTGTAAGAATGGCAAAATATCATTTTCTGGTTTTCGATTCAATATATTGTAATCAAGTTGTACGATGTCAATTTCATTGTTTTTATTGAAATGACGAATGTATTGTAAATCATGTGTCGAAACACCGACTGCTCTTACTTTTCCATCACGTTTTAATACTTCAAATGCACGTAAAAATGCTTCTGTTTCTCTACGGTTATGCCACCAAATATGACAAAAATAAAGATCAATGTAATCTGTTTGAAGACGTTGTAAACTTGTTTCAAATACGGCGATGATTTTTTCGGGAGTATCATATACAGGTTCTCCATTCGGATCGTAGTGATGTCCGATTAAACCGCCTTTCGTTGATAGGATAATATCATTACGATATCCTTTAATTGCGGTAGACACTAACTTTTCACTATGTCCTAAACCATACACATCTGCAGTATCAATAAAATTCACACCACACTCAATTGCTTTTTTTATAGCGGTTATAGATTGTTTATCGTTAACAGGTCCCCATTCATCACCACCGATTGCCCATGCCCCAAAACCTATTTCAGAGACAGTTATTCCAGTTTTACCTAATGTACGGTAATGCATATTTTTCCTCCTTGTAAGCATGTTATAACATCGATATGTAGGGAAGGTATTTTGTGTGTAAAAAAACTCTTCTACAATAGTAGAAAAAGAATAACAGAAACTACTATTTTATGGCAGCATACATAAAAAAATGCAATGTAAATATGGAAATGTCGTCGAATGCTATCTTTAATTGGTTAATTTGTAAGATATTTTTGTGAAGGAGCTTATTTTATAAGAATAGAATTATAGTTAGTAAGGGATTATGCCGAGGGTAGTGAAAATATATGTGTTAGGGGGATTTCATAATGAGGAAACTCAAGCGAATAAATGTTCCTAATATAGAAGAGCAACTATCACAGCCTAATGAGAAGCGAGCAATTAATAAGAAAAAACTAAGACGATTTATATTCATGTTTATATTTATTGCGGCGGCTACTTTGTACCTTCAATTTATTTTAACGAAACAACAAGAAATAATCGTAGAAAAAAAAGATACAATAACGAATCAAAAAAAACAATTGGTCTCTTTAAAGAAAGACCAGGATTCTTTAAAGACTAACATAGAAAATTTAACAGACGATGAGGAAGAAATTTTGAAGTTTGCGAGAAAAGAATATCAATTTTCAAAGTCAAATGAAACTATATTTTTGTTGCCGAAGTAGTGTAATAGAACAGTTAGCGATTGCTAGCTGTTTTTTTATGTATGAATGGCATGGTACAAGTAACAATCACATATTGTAAAAATGAAGAGTTTGAGCTGTTTTTATACTTATGGAATATACACTGAAATAAATGTTGTTAAAATTCTGTCAATTGTATTATAATACAAGGTAAGCGGATACATTTCTTAATCAACGTTGAGTTTATCACTCATACGACTATTAAGAAAACCGTTATCCCGTATTAGAAAGGAAGATAGCTGTGTACGCTTCAAATACAATTTATATCGTAGGGGATGCGAAAGCACCTCAAAATAATCCTATTACCGAAAAGTTCAAAAGTTATTTTGTAGCGTTTGTACTTGTTAAGGAGACAGGGGAAATTGTAGATGCAGATTGCTCAGCGACAATTGCATTAACATCACAATTCGTTAAATATTTGTTTCTACATAAAAATATTAATGATCCACTATTGGTAACAGAAATAAAAAATAGATACTTTGGTTCGTCTCAAAAAGCACTACTTGTAGCATTAAAAGATGCACAGAAAAAATATAATCAAATCGCTGCTTTGTCTACCTATTCCTAGACAAAATCCAGCCATAAGAATCTTCTTATGGCTGGATTTTTTTATTTTACATTAACCTCCTATATGAAAAGTAAGCGAAAGTGGAGATTAATTGTCCGTAAAAAACTAATCTATTTTGTGGATTAAGGTTCCACTTTGTCAGACAACGAAAGGATGAACAATATGAAAATTACCGATGTAAAAGTAAATCGTAGACGTGTAAATCTTCATACACCGTTTAAAACGGCGCTTCGTACCGTAACTGAAATAGAAAGTATAGATGTATATATTTATACAGATGCAGGAATTGTTGGGAGGGGTGCTGCAACCGCAACACCAGTTATTACGGGGGATTTCGCTAACGGAATTGAAGAAGCAATTTTAGGACCGATGCGTTCCTGTTTAATTGGTCAAGGTATTATTCAATTTCAGCAGTTACTGCAGCACATTCAAATGAGTTGTATTGGAAATTCAAGTGCGAAGGCGGCGGTAGATATCGCTTTATATGATGTGTATTGTCAACATCAAAACGTTCCACTTTACGCATTATTAGGCGGGAAGAAAGACATTCATACAGATATTACGGTGAGTGTAGATGAGCCTTTTATTATGGCGAAAGAGGCAAAGCAACATGTAGAAAAAGGATTTCAAACTTTAAAAATTAAAGTGGGGAAATCTGCTCCTTTAGATTTAGAACGTATTGAAGCGATTCGAAATAGCGTACCCAAAAATACGACGTTACGATTAGATGCAAATCAAGGGTGGAATCCAAAAGAAGCGGTTACGATCATTAAAGAGATGGAAAATCGCAATTTAAATATTGAATTTATTGAACAACCTGTTTATGCGAAAGATTGGGATGGATTAAAGTACGTCAAAGATCATGTGCAAACGCCTATTATGGCTGATGAAAGCATATTTTCAGCGGGTGATGCATTGAAAATCGTTCAAGGAGGATATGCAGACTTAATTAATATTAAATTAATGAAATGTGGTGGTATACGTGAAGCGTGGCGTATTGCCGATATTGCTGAAACAGCTGGTGTAAAATGCATGGTCGGAAGTATGATGGAATCTTCACTTTCTGTTAGCGCTGTAGCCCATTTAGCTGCTGCACATCCTAATATTCATTACTTCGATTTGGATGCACCGCTTTGGTTAATGGAAGAACCGGAAGGAATGACTTATTCTGGATCAAAGGTAAACCTTCAAACGACAGTGAATAGTAAATCTTAGGAAAAGAGACTAGTAAACTATCTTTTAAGGGGGATATTTATGAAAAAAGTAGGAACTGCATTTTTAACAACTTTATTTATATTTTCATCGTTTACATCAGCAAATGCTGAAGAGAAGAAAGATAGTAAAGTGTTTATCGATGTATCTGCCGCAACACTTTGGACTGCGCCTGATTCATTACGGCCAATTGATGCACCGAGCGCTACAAACCCAGTTGATTTGTGGAAGTGGACGAAATCAATGACGCTTGATGAGAAACTTTGGTTAACAAATGCAAATAAATTAGAAACGCAAGCGTTATTAGGTCAAGAAGTAACGGTTGTTGATAAAAAAGGGGACTGGGTTAAAGTGTTAGTCCATGGTCAGCCAACACCTCGAAATGACGAGGGCTATCCAGGGTGGATGCCCGAAAAACAGTTAACATATAATCAAGAATTTGCTGATAAAACAAATGAACCTTTCGTATTAGTAACGAAACCGACAGCCATTTTATATATAAATCCTTCTGAACAACATAAATCACTTGAAGTGAGCTATAATACGCGACTGCCACTACTTAGTGAAGATACGATTTCGTACCGTGTGTTGTTACCAAGCGGACAGAAAGCTTGGCTACGAAAAAATGATGGGACAGTTTACCGTTCGCAAAATGATATTCCAACTCCGACAGCTGATGATTTAATAAACACTGGAAAAATGTTTTTAGGATTACCGTATATATGGGCAGGTACAAGTGGCTTTGGATTTGATTGCTCTGGATTTACACATACGATTTATAAATCACACGGTATTACAATTCCGCGGGATTCAGGTCCGCAATCGAGAAATGGAGTTGCAGTTGATAAAGAAAATTTACAAAAAGGAGATTTAATCTTCTTTGCACATGATCAAGGAAAAGGTAGTGTTCACCATGTTGCTATGTATATTGGTGACGGAAATATGATTCACTCACCAAGAGCTGAAAGATCAGTAGAGATTATACCGCTAAATACACCAGGATATATAGAAGAATACGCTGGTGCTCGTCGTTACTTACCTTAAAAAATAGAGGGGGTTTTCAAATGAAAAAAGGTGTTCGTTACTCATTAGTTAGTACTCTATTAGTTTCTTCATTTTTAGTAGGATGCGCAAAAGAAAAAACAACGACAAAGCCGAAAGATGAGAAGAAAGTATTGCAGTTACTAGAAACGGGTGAAATTCCGTCATTAAATTCAGGGAAAGTAACAGATGCAGTATCGTTTAACGTTTTAAATAACGTAATGGAAGGATTATTCCGTTTATCGAAAAATGATGAAGTGATTGAGGCTGGAGCACAAAAATATGAAGTAAGTAAAGATGGAAAAACATATACATTCCACTTGCGTGAAGCGAAATGGTCTAACGGAGATCCAGTAACAGCACAAGATTACGTATACGCTTGGAAGCAGCTGATTAATCCGGATACTGCTTCTCAATATGCATACATTGCTTACGATGTGAAAAATGCGGAGAAAATAAATAAGAAACAATTAGGTTTAGATGAATTAGGAGTAAAAGCGACGGATGATAAAACATTCGTTGTAGAACTAGAACATCCAGTGCCGTATTTTACGAAATTACTTATTTTACCGTCCTTCTATCCAATTAACGAAAAATATGCGAAAGAGCAGGGCGATAAGTACGGATTAGAAGCAAATAAAGCGGTGTATAACGGGCCATTTACATTATCAGAGTGGAAGCATGAAGCGAGTT
The DNA here is from genome assembly GCF_058952315.1 of Bacillus sp. GW823-FHT06B01. Classification (NCBI taxonomy): domain Bacteria; kingdom Bacillati; phylum Bacillota; class Bacilli; order Caryophanales; family Bacillaceae; genus Bacillus; species Bacillus sp. GW823-FHT06B01. The sequence continues at coordinate 412,858 of NZ_JBXAHR010000001.1, forward strand.
TTACACTGAAAAAAAACGATAAGTATTGGGATAAGAAAGAAGTGAAGCTAGATGAAGTAAACTATCAAATTGTTAAAGAAATTTCAACTGCGGTAAATTTATATGAAACAGATAAAGTTGATAGAGCTGTCATTTCTACAGAATTCGTCGATAAATATAAAAGTAATAAAGAGCTAAAACAATATACAGATCCGGTTATGTACTTCTTCCGATTCAATGAAAATGTACCGATTCTTAAAAATAAAAACGCAAGGCTTGCGCTAAGTACAGTGTTTGATAAGAAAGGACTTGCGACTTCATTTTTAAATGATGGTTCGGTTGCTGCTAACTATTACGTACCAAAAGGATTTTTAAAAGGTCCAGATAAAAAAGATTTTAGAAGTACAGCAGGTGAGTTTAATAAAACTGATGTAAAACAGGCGAAAGAATATTGGGAAAAGGCGAAGCAAGAGACCGGTACAAATGAAGTGACGCTTGAATTATTAAACTATGACTTAGAAAACTTCAAAAAAGTAGGAGAATACATTAAAGAAGAGCTAGAGAAAAACTTACCAGGCTTAAAGGTAAATGTAAAATTACAACCACACACGCAAAAACTAGCGTTAGAGAAGAAGAAAGAATATGAAATGTCATTATCACGCTGGTTACCGGATTATCCAGATCCAATGACTTATTTAGAAGTATTCCTTTCTGGAAGCAGTGTGAACAATACAGAATATGCAAATCCGGAATATGACGCGTTAATTAAGAAGATTAAAACAGAATTAGGTAATGATGAAAAAGCTCGTTGGAAAGCAATGCAAGATGCTGAGAAAATGTTACTGGATGATGCAGTAATTGCACCGGTATTCCAGCGCGGATTATCATACTTACAAAAGCCGCATGTGAAAGATTTATATGTACATCAATTCGGTCCAGCTACAAGTTTAAAATGGGCAGATGTGCAGAAATAAAATTATGAAGAAACAGACTTCACGTATGTGATAGTCTGTTTTTTTGTACAGTTTCAAATGTATAGACATTTTATATATTTTTTCATGTCTTAAAAATAAAATTATTAGTAAAATTCCAGTGTGAAATTTATGTAGAATCTTGTATAATTAACGTGTTTCTATGGAAACATTTTCTTGCGCTATTTGTATAGAACTTAATAGAACAAGGAAAGAAATACATACATGTATATAATAGATAAATAGAATGGAACATGTATAGAGAAAAAGGAGAGAAATGATGGCGTGTCAAAAACAAGGGTTACAATTTAATAGCAATAGAAAGAGGAAGAGACGATGAAAATGAAGCATGCTTTTGGTCCCATAATTTTAGCGTGTGTGCTTTTTTTCATTATCATATTAATCCCATCGAAAAGTTTAGTATCACTTATTAGTGATAAGAAGGTAGAAGATGCGGCAACTTCCTTACAAAAAGAAAAACTACAAAGTGTTTTCTTACAGCAAAAAATGCTAGATAATTCACATTATTTACCGATGTATGGTTCATCTGAATTTTTACGAATGGATGCATATCACCCGTCTAATTACTTTAAAGTAAATCCGGCTGGTTTTACGCCATATTTAATGGGGATTGGCGGTACGCAAAGTTTAGCTCATATATTAAATATGACGTCTACAATGGATGAACTAGAAGGTAAAAAAGTAGTCTTTGTTTTATCACCACAATGGTTTACAAAGACTGGGGTATCACAAGGGGATTTCACTAACAATTTCTCTAAGCAACAAGCATATCATTTTATTTTTAATGATAAAATAAATGTTGAAATGAAGAAGCAAATTGCGAAACGACTATTAGATTATAAAGTTGTTCAAGAAGATGATATATTAAAAAATTCATTAGAAGGTATTGTGTATAATGATACGAAACATAACATAAAAGCAGGTTTAGTTAAACCACTTGCTTATATGCATCGAAATATTTTAGATCATAGAGATTTATTTAACTCTTTATTTAAAATCGAACCGATGAAAGAGAAAACAAATATGGGACTTCGTTCAATTTCTTGGGTAGATGCACGTAAACATGCGGAGGAAGAAGGAAAAGCGGAATCTACTACAAACACATTCGGAATTGAAAATCCGTATTACTATAAACATAATTTAAAGAAAAAATTAAAAGGATTAAAAAACTTTAGAGCAAATGAATCGTATGAAGAATCACCAGAATATGATGACTTACAAATTGTTTTAAATATTTTTAAAGAGAAAAATGTCAAACCACTCTTTATTTCTGTACCTGTAAACGGACCGTGGTATGATTACGCTGGTTTCCCTAAAGAACGCCGTGAAGTGTATTATAAAAAAGTTCGGGAACAAGTTGAAAAAGCAGGATACCCAGTAGTTGATTTCTCTGGCCATGAATATGATAAGTATTTCTTAAAGGATACTATTCATTTAGGTTGGAAAGGCTGGATTTACTTTGATGAAGCAGTGCAAAACTTTTATACTGAGAAATAAGTCTGGAGAAAAAGGAACGGCTATAAGCTGTTCCTTTTTTAGTATAAAGGATTTTGATATGGGCAATTCGGAAAGGCATGTATATCTTGAATTTGTCTATAATCATAATGTTTCATTGCGAACTGCGCTTGATAAAGGTATTCATATACATATAATTGGCCATCATGTGCTGAACATAATACACCAGAAGTTCCTTGCCCATTAATGAAGGAAATGCCGATAGGGCGTCCGATTAAGTATTGTATTTTTTGTTGCCAATGCATAGGGGAATCACTCCTTTTTGAGATAATATACGAAATGAATGAGGGAAAGGTTGCTTATCCCCATAATCATGGAGGCTTTTTATACAATTTCTAGAAGATATTAATAAGAATGAATTACAAGTGCGAGGAAGGAATGAATAATGAAGAAAGAGAATGTTTTGGAAGAAAAGTTAAATTGTATAGAATGGTGTCAAACATTGAAGCGAGTACCTGGTGATATATGGTTTCAGGCATTAAAAAAGGTTCATGGGCAATTGCGGATGTGTTTTTAATAAAGGATAGAATTCCATACTTTATAAGTGGACAATCTGTACCAAATGTTCCAATAGATGTTGAGGAAATGAATAAGGGAGCAATTAAATATGCGAGATCTGGTATTTCAAAAGAAGAACTATTAAATCAATTTAGTGTTACTCGTAAACAGTTAGTGGATGAAATTGAGCGAATTCCCACCAAATATTTTTATAATGTCTACCAATTTGGTACTAAAAAAGTGAAATTAAATCATTACTTTTCATCACTAATTCAACATGACTTAAAGCACAAAGAAGAAATAATGCAATTTCTAATATATAATCAAGCCTATAATAAAAACCGCTAACATTCGTAATGAATGTATAGCGGTTTTTATTTATATTTTTACGCAAGATTTTTACGCTTTTTTGTCCATTTTTTAATGATGAAGTATAAAAGAATAAGAATGACGCCGCCAATTGCGAATGATTTCACATATGGTCCAGCAACTTCGTTAATATTCTCCCAATTCTCACCTAGTTTTTCACCTAAATAAATGAAAATAATAGACCAAGGGATGATTGCAAGTGCTGTTAATGTAGTGAAACGTAGGAAAGGCATTTTCGTAATCCCGGCAGGAATTGAAATTGCATGGCGTACTACTGGAATAAAGCGCGCTGTGAAAATGACGCCAGTCCCGTAACGGTTAAACCAATCTTCAGCTGCATCTATATGTTTTTTATGAATGAAAATATATTTTCCGTATCGTTCTAATATAGGTCGTCCACCGTATCGTCCAAGCCAATAAATAAAGATTTGAGCAATAACGCCGCCAATTGTACCGAATATAACTGCACCTACAAATGAGATACTACCATTGAATACTAAGTACCCCGCATAAGCAAGGACGATTTCACTTGGGATAATTTCAATCATAAGTCCAAGCATAATTCCCCAATAACCTAGCCCTTCAAAAAATGTTAATACTGAGTGAATAAAACTACTTACCATTGTTGCACCTTCTAATTTATGAATTTTTGAATTTTTGAATAGGTGAACCTTATACTTAATAATATAAAAGATTCACTATGTGTAGATTATACCTTATTTTTATAGAGGATTGCTATTTCAATTCTTTTATGTCTCTCATAAGTAGTATAGTACAGGATATGAGCTTAGTTTTCATGAAGAGAAAATGAAAAGATTATTAAAAATTTCTCATATATTAATGAAAATAAACTGAAAATTAAGTATAATTATATAGGTTTTTAATTTATAAAAACAGGAGGAAAATACATGCAATTTAATGATCCAATTTATGGAACAATTACTATTTGTGATAGACATATCCTTCGATTGAAAGATACAAAAGCATTTCAAAGGTTGGCTTATATTAAACAGCAGGGACATACATATTTTTTACACGAAAACGCAATACATACGAGGAAAGAACATTCAATAGGTGTATATGTACTTGTAAATAAAGTGATAGAACATCTTACGAATATTGGTGATATTCATTTATCAGAATATGAGAGGGAATTATTTTCTGTTGTAGCACTCCTACACGATGTCGGCCATGGCCCATATTCGCATTGTTTTCAACAAATATCAGGTGAAGATCATGGTGAGTGGACTATACGAATCATTCAAGAGGATGAAGAAATACGAACGATTTTAAATCAGACCGCCGGATTATTAGTTGATGTAACGAAAGCTTTAACAGAAGATGGTGTTTTTCCAATTATAGATGAGCTCTTGTTTAATTCATTAGGAATGGATCAATTAGATTTTTGGAATAGGGATTTATATTATTCATCGCTTGAGATAGGTGGATTACAGATAGAAGAACTGATAGCTAGTATGCGTTTTATAAACGGTAAACTTGTCATTGAAGAATCGGGAATCCCTTTGATCGAACAACTAATGAAAATGAAAGAAGGACTTTATAATAATGGCTTTGGTCATCCGTTTGTAATAGGAAAAGATTTATTGTTGCAATCCATTTTTCAAAAGATAACTGAGAAAAACCTTAAGTTCTATACTCCTGAATTACAAAATTTCTTTCATAAAGAAGAGGATTTATTAGTAGAGGACTTTCTTCCATTACAAGATGAAATGATTTCACATGAAATTCAGTGCTTTGCAAAATCAGAGGACAAACAATTAGTGGCGTTAATTCAGCTTTATTTTTCAGTTGCTAAAAGTTTATCATTTCAAAAAGGGCTGGAGGGTGATTTTAAGAGGGAGAATAATAATTTAGCAATAATAACTGAGAAAAAGGCGTACAGTTCATATGTAGGTGGTATTTACGTCTATAGTGAGGGGCAGCTAGAGGATATTGTAGAAAAATCCCCTTTTATTCGAGAGATAGTAAGGTTACCTAAAAAAGAATATGCATATTCAATTTAATTGGTTTGAAAACATAAAATGGACGAGGTGGAAATGTGGATTGGAAAGAACGCCTTTTAGAAATGGATGATTTACCAGTTATATTAGAATGGTATAACGATGAAGAATTACATAACATAGCGGATATAAAACCATTTAAGCGATATACAATCGAAGAGCTTCGTCAGTACTGGGCCGAAAAATTGTCGCGGTCTCATGCAAGTTATCATGTAATAGTAGTGAAGGATGAAGTAATAGGTAGAGTTGGATTAAAAAAGACGAAATATGATGATATATATGTGATGGAATACTCTATTCTCATTGGCGTTTCGAATTTATATTCAAAAGGGCTTGGAACGGAGATTACAAAGTATTTTATTAGTAAATCATTTTTAGACCCTGATATAGAAGCAGTTCTATTGCAAGTTAAGGAAGATAACAAGAGGGCGATTCGTTGTTATGAGAAAGCTGGATTTGAAAAAGTAAAATCGTATGTAGAGAATCAAGTGAAAGCGTACGAAATGCTTAGAGTTAAGAAAGAGGAAACAGTTTAGAAAGAAAAAAGCATGTGTATTTAATTCTGAATATAGCGTGAATTAGGGAGAGTGAATAAAATACATGAAACATAAAATTGCATTACTGGCAGATGTACATGGAAATGCAACTGCTTTAAAAGCAGTTATCGAAGATTCTATGAAAGAAGATGTGATTGATTATTGGTTTTTAGGAGATTTAATTATGCCTGGTCCTGGATCGAATGATTTATTTGAAATGTTAGAAAGTATTAACGTTGATACTTATGTACAAGGAAACTGGGAAGATAGCTTTCTTGACGTTCTTAATAAAAACATTGATATTGATAACGCAACTGATATTTATGTTTCTAGATTAGTTCAGTATCAATGTGAAAACTTGGATGAAAACTATATTAAGCATATTAAAAATTTACCATTACAGATAATAAAACAGGTTAATGATTTATCAATCAGTATTAGTCATAATCTACAAAATAAAAATTACGGAGGAGATTTGTGGCCCACTAATAATCAGAAACAGTTTGATCGGTTATTTGATGGTGAATATGATATTGCGATTTACGCTCATACCCACCATCAATTGTTGCGCTATAGTAGTAATGATCAATTAATTATTAACCCAGGAACAGTTGGACAACCTTTTTACAAGTGGAATAAACTAAACTCTGACTTACGTGCTCAGTATGCAATTCTTGAGATTGATGAGGCAGGGATTGCGGAGGTGAGATTTAAAAAAGTTTCTTATGATGTAGAAAAGGAATTAAAAAACGCTATTAGTAAAAATCTTCCTTATATTGATTTATATCGCGAATTGCTCGAGACAGGAAAAACTCATACTCACGATATTGAATTATTGCGAGAAATTAATGATAAATACAATTACAACGATGATGTAATTAAGTTTATCGAGAAAATCTAATAGGAATTTAATAGCACGAAATGAAAATTGTTGAATGAATTATAGATTAGTAATGATAATTACATAATCAAGAGCAATTGTAAAATGAAACTTATATGTAAACGATTTTTGCATCTTATATTGATATAAAAAACAAGCATCTCCCAGTTCTACATATAAGATAGGGGGATGCTTGTTTTTTTACGGTTTCACTTCTAAATTTTGTAAAAATAAAGTTGCTGTTACGTAACGTTTCGCTAACATTTGTACATAAGCGGTATGTACAGAAAGTGTGGCGATAATAATAGCGTTACGAATTGCTTCACGTTGTTCGTTGTTAACTTGATCGAACTTGCTTGCGATTTTATCAGCTTTTTCTTTTACGATGTTTTCAATTGTATGAACTGTATCTGTTGCATTTAGTTGTAAGCAATTCCCTTGATTGAGTTCTTCAAATAGGGAAGAGTATGCTCCATATAAATGAACAGGATTGATTAAGTCATCACTTCGATCGGCTGGGTCATTTACGATAAGGCGTAATAGCTTACGAATGGATTCAAAATCAAGTGCTGTTTTTAAATCTTCAACAATGAATAGTAAGGCTGCTTGTTCAATTGAATATTTTTTCCCTTTTTGAGGGGAGCCAATCATTTCTTTAATATCTCGTTTTACCCAGTTTTGCATGGCCGTTACTGAGAAACTTGTATTTTCAATCTGATTTCCAAGCGCAACTATTTCATTTAATGAAAAACCGACGTCTGTATCATCAATTTTAATCAGTTTTTCAAAAATAGGTGAAAGTGCGGTAGTAATAAAAGCAGTTACGCTTTGTCCGCTTTCAATATCTTTTTTATGTGACTTTGCCCACGCTTCTTGTAAAATACCGAGAGGCTTTTTCGTATTCCATCCTCTTAAAGATAGAAGAAGGGTAGCCATTTCGTTTCGTGTGAGATGAAATGTTTCCATCTTTTCACCTCCAAAAATATTAAAAAGTTCTTATGAACCTATAATATGTTTTGTTTCATTTAAAGTCAATTCTGTTTTGCTTAATTTTTCCTTTGTCACCAAACTGTTATAAGTAAATAATGCTTGCATATTTCGACAAAAGTTCATATAATAAGTTCATAAGAACCTTTAAAATGTTTTTAAAAACAAATCTATCATTCTTAATTTACTAGAAAGGTAGATTTCACATATATCTATATAAAAGGAGAATGGATATAATATGTTGAAAAAACTTGTAGCAGTCATGACAGCATTCATGGTTATCTTTGGAGCTAGTAGCTTCATGTTTGTAGATCACGCAGCAGCGAAGAGTTACAAATCTGGTAAGAAATCATACACACCAAGTTCTGGTCAAAAGTCAAAAGTTGATTTGAACAAAAAAGATAGTAACGTGAATTCACAAAAAACAACAACAGATTCAAAAAACAAAGCAACAAACACAGCACCAAAAAGTAATAAAGGAAGCTTTATGAAAGGTTTATTACTAGGTGGTCTTGGTGGTTTACTAATGGGTAGCTTATTTGCAAATATGGGAGCTCTTGGTTCTGTATTAGCGTTTATGGTAAATATGTTAGTAATGGCTGGTATCGTAATGTTAGCAGTTCGTGCATTTAAATACTTCAAAGATCAACGTAAGAAAAAGGCAGATGAAGTAGCATGGAAACAATAAAAATTTCTGAACAAGAATTAATAAATTCACTTTGCGTATATATCGCTGAAAAAAGACAAGTTGGTCCAGAAGAAGTTTTAGTTGAATTAATGTATGACGATGATTACGGTTTTTCTGCTGAAGTAGAAGTAAATGGTCGCAAACAAATTTTAATTCAAGCGAACTTAATCGAAGCATTGCGCTTATTACTTGACAGAGAATATAATGTCAATTCATTCGCAGCAAGATTACAACTTGAATTAGATGATGAAGAAGGCATTTACGCATTAGCAAAGTTTAATAACTCAAATGAATAGAAAAAAGAGCTGTTGAGAGTAATCTCAGCAGCTCTTTTTAGTATGAGCAAATGCTAGGGAATAATCACGCCATATTTCATTCATTTTCCGTCTACCGACATCAATCATCGGGTTAAATTGAATGGCAGCTTGTTGTCGTACGGTATGTACATGTTGGATCGCCTGTTGCAAGTGTTGTTCAACCGAATGGGATTTTGTATTTGCTTGTTTTACGATTGAATATCCAGCAACAGTTCCTTGTGCCATCGCGATTTTTCCGCTTTCAATGCCAGTTATATTGCCGGCTACAAATAAACGGGGAAGAGGGGTTTCCATTGTTTCGGAATGCAGTGGAACATGGCCGCCTAATTCCGGAATGTAACGGAAAGGACAGCCAGCTACAGCAGCAAGCTCAGCAAGAGGGTATAAGCCACCGGCAATACAAACGAAGTCTGCCTCATATATTTGTTCCGATCCAGTTATGATGTTTCCTTTCGTATCAATAGTAGCAACCCGTACACCTTCAACTTGATCTGTACCGATAATTTCAAGAGCTGCTTTTCGAAGGTGAAGTGGTGTGCCATTTATTTTCATACCGTTATTTGGATAGAAGTTTAATCCAGCTTGTTTCACCCAATTATATTTCATCAATCGACTACCTATACGTAATAAAGGTGATGGAGCAAGGTGTGCAGCATGTAAGAGAGAGTTTAAAACTTCTTCTGGTTCACCAGCCTTTTGACTTAATTCACTTTTTTCAGGAAGTACAATATGTTCCACTTTAATTCCCGCTAATTGTAATTCATTCAAAATAGCGAATGACAAAATGTTAGCGCCAATAATTACTCCTTTTCGCCCAACTTGAACGCGATGTACATTTGTCATTACTTGGGCTGCACCAATCGACATTACTCCTGGAAGTGTCCAACCAGGAAGGGGGATGGAGTACTCAGCAGCGCCAGTAGCAAGTAAAACGAACGGCGCTTCTAACGTACCGATATTCGTATGTACGAACCAAGAACTTTCATCTTTATCTAAATTATAGACGGAAATGCCGCATCGAATATCAACTGAAAGTGATTTTGCTTCTTCGTGAAGGCGTTTTGATTCTTCTATTCCGTTCCACCATTCTCCAGTAGGTTCTTGATGTAATTGTCCGAGCAACCTTCCGCCAGGCTTCATAAATTCATCAATAACAAGTACATTTAGTCCAAAACGAGCACAAGAGATGGAGGCTGACAAACCTGCTGGTCCAGCTCCGATAATAATGACATCATTCATCGCTTTTTCACCATCTCTCTCACGATATTTGGATGCTGTTTGCCGCTATTAACTACCATGTCTTTTTCAACAACAGTTAAGCATGCTCGTACGTTCGTTTGATTGTTTACTGTCACGCGGCATTCAGAACAATGCCCGATATTACAGTAAATACCTCGCGGCGTCCCGCTATCTTCATGCACTCTTAAAGTTCTTATTCCGTTTGCAAGTAAAGCGGCCGCAATCGTTTCATGTTCATATGCTTCATATTGTTGCCCGTTAAATTGGAAAGTGATGCGATTACTACTATTTAAACTCCCTAAAACAGGATGATAGGTAATTCTATTCATTTATTTTCACCTACCGCTCCAAAGGTAACTGCGCGCACTGGTGGTTGATATTTTAATGGAATTTCATTAGTAGTTACTTCAGGATTTGCACTTTCAATCATTCGATCTATCATCATTCTACATGTGCGGCCACCGCAAAATCCCATGCAAGCACGTGTTCTTAGTTTTAATTCTCTCGCCGAGCAATTATATTCAGCAATTGTCGATTGAAGTTGACCGTATGTAACTTCTTCACATCGACAAACAATTACATGATCTTTATTCGTCATATGTATTCCTCCTCTAGTTCGGTTTGCACAAATTATATAATGCAAAAACTATGCCAATATAGAGGAGGGAAACGGTTATTGTAAACCAAGTTTTTTTAAACGGTTATATAAAGTGGCTCTCGTAACACCGAGTTGTTTCGCGCACTCTAATTTATTCCCATTTAAAATGCGTAAAGCCCTCTCAATAACTTTCTTCTCATGTTCATCCATTTCTTCTTGTAAAGAAAGGATTGTATGATTGTTGCTGAGTAATAGGGAATGAGCCGTATGATTGTCTAACGTTTCAGTTGTATGAAATGGTAAATATTCTTGTTTTATAATACCGTCAGTCGCAAATACGACAAGTCTTTCAACAACGTTACGAAGTTCGCGAATATTACCTGGCCAATTGTAATGAAGTAACTCATGCATAATGCTGGAAGGTAAGTCACGAATTGGTCTGTTATAGTTGATTGAAAAATCGTTTAAAAAAGAATAGGTTAATTCAATAATTTCCTCGCGTCTTTCGCGCAGCGGTGGAATATGCAAGCTAACTACATTTAGGCGATAGTATAAATCTTCTCGGAACGTTCCTTTTCTCATTTCCTCTTGTAAATCACGATTTGTAGCAGCGATAATGCGGAAATTAATATGAATCTCTTTTTCTCCACCAACTCGGTAATATTTTCGTTCTTGTAGTACACGTAAAAGCTTTACTTGCATATCGAGCGGCATTTCTCCTATTTCATCTAGGAATAATGTACCGCCTTGCGCGAGCTCTATTTTACCCTTTTTCCCTTTACTATTTGCACCAGAAAACGCCCCGCGCTCATACCCGAATAATTCACTTTCAAATAACGCTTCTGGAATGGCGCCGCAGTTAATTGAAATGAAAGGTGCTTTAGCTGCTTCACTTGCTTCATGGATTGCTTTCGCAAATACTTCTTTTCCAACACCACTTTCTCCGAGTATTAAAACTGTTGATTTCACCGAACACACCTTTCTAGCTAATTGTATCGTTCTTTGTATAACAGGACTCTTTCCATTCATCGTAAGGAAAGGGTCGGATTCATCTTTGTACTTTGCGACCTCTTGTTCTAATCGGTGCATTTCATGTGACATATTAAATAGTTTTTCATTTAAAGCAACTTGATTCGTAACATCAGTTTCTGAAACGACTGCTCCAATAATTTCATCGTTACAATACACTGGGTTTGAATTAATTAATACAAATAAATCTGGACGAGGCTGATGGAACTGTGCAATTATGCTTTTTCCGTCATGTAATGATTGCAAAATTTCCAAATCTTTATAGTCAAAAAAGCGAGTGATAGGTTGTCCAATAATTTCAGTATGGTTGACTGAAAAAATCTTTTCGGCGCCATCTGTCCAAGTACGAACACATTCTTTATCATCGATAACTGTAACAGAAGAATCAGTTGTTTGTATTACGGTGTTATAGAAAGATTGTAGTTCATTGTAAGACTTAACAAGAAACGGAATGATTTGCTGAGCCGTTATACAGCATATAGGCTCTTTATTTTCGTTTATTACGATAACAATCATTTCATGAGAAAATGCGTCAATTAAAGTGTTGAATGAATCATCTTCATCTATAACTGCACAGTTGTATTTTTCTGTAGTAGAAGGGCTGTAATAAAACTTTTCGTTAACTTGCTCAATATGTTGCAAATTGTTTGTGTGATCAATTAATAAAGTTTTTAGAAATTCTTGTATTGTGGGAAATGAGAATGCCATATTGTCCTCCTATTATGTATAAAAATTTTGACAGTGATAAAAAAATAATACACCTATTTATGATAAATTCAAAATATTTTTACAAAATAAAAATATTATTTGTAAAAAGTGTATATATGTAGAGTTGGCACGTCAATTGCATAAAAGAAAGTGAGGGAGTAAAAAGAAGGGAGGGGTGCTACGTGAGGCACTGTGACGTTTTAATAATAGGCGGTGGTATTATAGGATGTTCTATCGCTTATTACACATCAAAATATGGAAGAGACGTAACAATCATTGAAAAAGGAGAATTTGTCAGTGGGACGTCTTCACGGTGTGACGGAAATATTTTGGCTATTGATAAAGACCCAGGGTTTGATAGTCAAATGTCATTAGTAAGTCAAAGATTAGTAACTGATTTAAGTGAAGAGTTAGAGCACTCATTTGAATATAGGGCGCCAGGAAGTATTCTCGTATGTGAGTCGGACGAAGAGATGGAAGCAGCGCTGCAATGGGTAAATCGTCAAAAAGAAGCTGGATTACCATTTCGAATGCTTGATAGACAAGATATAAGAGCAGAATCACCATTTTTCGCGGACGATTTATTAGGCGGGTTAGAATGCGCAACGGATTCGACTGTAAATCCATATCTTCTCGCTTTTTCACTTCTTGCAGAATCGAAGAAGTTTGGTACGAAAGTTTTTAATCATACAGAAGTAAAAGAAATGAAAAGAGATATAGACGGTTCCTTTATTGTAGAAACGACAAATGGGACGTTTACTACGAAGCAAGTAGTAAACGCAGCTGGTGTATGGGCTCCAAAGATCGGAGAAATGTTGGATGTAAATATCCCAATTGAACCGAGAAAAGGACATATTATTGTAGCTTCAAGGCAACAACACGTTGGTTGCCGTAAAGTAATGGAATTTGGTTATTTAATTTCTAAATTTGGCGGAAAACGAAAAGTGGATGCTTTAACTGAAAAATATGGGGTAGCTCTTGTGTTTGAACCGACAGAGAGCCAAAATTTTTTAATTGGTAGTAGTAGAGAGTTTGTAGGATTTCATACGAGGATAAATAACGAGGTAATTAAATGTATTGCGAACAGAGCAATACGCTTTTATCCGAAAATGGCGGATATGATGGTGATTCGTTCATACGCTGGATTACGTCCGTGGACAGAAGACCATTTGCCAATCATTTCACGTGTGGAACATATCCCGAATTACTTTATAGCAGCAGGGCATGAAGGGGACGGCATTAGTCTTGCCGCAGTTACTGGGAAAGTGATTGAAGAGTTATTAAATGAAAAAGAAACAATTATTCCTATTGAACCACTTCGTTTGAGTCGTTTTACAGAAAGGGTGTTAAACGGATGAGGTCACAAAGAGTCTTTACGACAATTGATACACATACAGGCGGGAATCCAACGAGAACATTGATTAGCGGACTGCCAAAGTTAATTGGAGAGACGATGGCAGAGAAGATGTTACATATGAAAAAGGAGTATGACTGGATTCGCAAATTGTTAATGAATGAACCGCGTGGTCATGATGTCATGTCAGGAGCATTATTAACAGATCCATGTCATCCTGAAGCAGATATTGGTGTTATTTACATAGAAACAGGTGGATATTTACCGATGTGTGGTCACGATACAATTGGTGTATGTACAGCTTTAATTGAATCAGGTTTAATTCCGGTAGTTGAACCGATTACTTCGTTAAAGTTAGACACGCCAGCCGGCTTAGTTGAAGTTGATATCTTTGTTCAAGATGGAAAAGCGAAAGAAGTCTCTTTCTGTAACATACCAGCTTTTTTACTGAAACATATCACCGTACAAGTCGAAGGAATTGGAACTGTTAAAGCAGATATTGCGTATGGAGGAAATTTCTATGCCATTATTGATGCGAAGTCAGTAGGTTTAGAGTTAGTACCGGAAAATGCATCTACAATTATCGATAAGGCAATCCATATTAGAAATATCATAAATGAGAAATTTGAAATCATTCATCCGCAGTATTCGTTTATTAGAGGGTTAACCCATATTGAATTTTATACAGATCCTACTCATGAAAGTGCTCATGTGAAAAATACAGTTGTCGTTCCGCCAGGAGGAATTGATCGTTCTCCATGTGGTACAGGAACATCAGCGAAGCTAGCTGTATTATACGCAAATCAAAAAATTGAAGTGGATGAAGAGTTTATTCATGAGAGTATCGTTGGCTCTTTATTTAAAGGGTGCGTCATAAATACAACATCTGTAGAAAATATTGAAGCTGTCGTAACGAAAATTACAGGTTCAGCCTGGCTTATGGGTATGCATAGATTTTTTTACAATGAAAAGGATCCGCTGAAAGAAGGCTTTTTGCTAATTCCGCCGATGGAACATGAAACGGAGGATGTAAAATGAACATTCAAAAAATGTATACAGCAGTAGACGTACACGTAAATGGCGAGGCATTTCGTGTAATAAAAGATGTACCATGTAAGTACTACTACAATTTAGAACAATTAAGCGAACAATTCTCAGGTGAATTAGCAGATGAAATGCAGCTTTTATTAAATGAACCGCGTGGTTTTATCGGTTTAAATGGATGTATCGTCGTTCCTTCTATTCATTCGGAAGTCGATGCAGCTGTATTATTTTTTAATCATGAAGGATCAATTCCTCTCCACTACGGAGGTATTGTCGCAGTCATAACGATGTTACTAGAAAGCGGGTATTTAAAAAAGAGAGAGACGAATCAATACAAAATCGAAACGTTATCTGGCATATTCTCAGTCTATGCGTATGTAGAGAATGATGAAGTAGTCTCTGTTTCGTTTGAAAGCAAACTATGTTATATGATTGAGAAAAATTTACAAGTCGGTAATTTAAGTTACTCTCTCATACAGGCAGATAAAGTATATGCAGTTGTAGAAAAAGGTGCGTATTCGCCAGAAATTCGTATTGAAAACATTTCTGAATTGAAAAAATGGGGAGAAGCTACACTACAAGCTATACAAAAACAATCACTTATAAAAAGACTTATTTTAGTAGATTCTTCGCAGAAAGAAAAGAACCATATAAAGTCGATTACATTTCATGAAGATAATTTCATCGTACGTTCGCCAGGATTTGTCTCTACTATTGTGTCTTTTGTTCATACATTATTTAAAAATGATTATATAGCGGATAAACCTTTTATAAATGAAAGTATATTTAATAGCTTTATAACTGTTGAAAAAGTGAAGAAGGAAGAAACGGGTTACATTTTCCGTTTCGAAAGTAGAGGTTTTATTACAGGGATGCAGACGTTTCTATTAGACCATACAGATCCGTTTCCGACAGGATTTTTACTAAAATAAAATGGTAAAGGGAGAGATAAATATGAAAAAATTTAAAGGGGCATTTCCAGTATTAATCACACCGATGGATGAGTTGCAAGAAATTAATTGGAACGGTGTAAAACAAAATGTAAACTATTTTATCGATCAAAAAGTAGCTGGCATTATTATTAATGGAAGTACAGGGGAGTTTGTTAGTTTATCAAAAGAAGAACGATTTAAAATGGTAGAAACAGTATTAAAAGAAGTTGATGGCCGTATTCCAGTTATTGTAGGAACTGCAGCAGAAACGACGAAAGAAACGATTGAATATACGAAACATGCAGAAGCACACGGAGCGGATTGCGCATTAATTATTAACTCGTACTATTGTAAGCCGAAAGAAGAGGAAATTTATTTTCATTTTAAAGAAATCTCAAACGCTGTAAATATACCAATTATGTTATACAATAATCCGTTTACATCTGGTGTTGATATGAGTACAGAGCTCATGCTACGTATTGGAAAAGAATGTGAAAATGTTACACATATTAAAGAATCTAGCGGAGATATTCGTAAAGCAAGAGATTTAGTACGACAAGGCGAAGGTGCTTTTCAAGTATTCTGTGGATCTGAAGATTTAGTTATGGAATCTTATTTAGTAGGTGCAACGGGATGGGTTTCAGTAGCAGGAAATATCTTGCCGGGACTTGTTACGAAAATGTATGAGCATTTCCAAAATGGTGAATTAGAAAAAGCTTGGGAAATAAATGATGCGATTTTACCTCTTTGCGAGTTTCTTGAAGGATCAGGAAAATATGTACAAATCGTTAAACGCTCAATGGAATTACACGGGCAAGCAGGGGGACCTTCTCGTTATCCGAGACTCGGATTAACTGAAGAAGAAGATCAAAAACTTCAAACGATTATTTCAAAAATTGCAGCTCATGCAGCTGTTTAAATAAGGAGGAGAGCATATATGTTAACGACAAACATTGAGCTGAGACCAAAAGTGAAAGCGTTTTTAAATGAAGAAATTAAAATGTTTATTAATGGTGAATTTGTACCTTCCATTAGCGGGAAGACATTTGAGACATACAATCCAGCAACAGAAGATGTTTTAGCTGTCGTATGCGAAGCGCGAGAAGAGGATATTGATGTAGCGGTAAAAGCTGCAAGATCTGCATTTGAATCAGGACCTTGGGTAGAAATGACTACCGCTGAAAGAGCGCACCTTATTTATAAATTAGCAGACTTAATTGAAGAGCATGGAGAAGAATTAGCGCAGTTAGAAGCTTTAGATAATGGAAAACCATATCAAGTAGCACTGGATGATGATATTGCAGCGACTGTAGAAAATTATCGTTATTATGCGGGATGGGCTACGAAAATTATCGGGCAAACGATTCCGATTTCAAAAGATTACTTAAATTACACACGCCATGAACCTGTTGGCGTTGTAGGTCAAATTATTCCTTGGAATTTTCCACTCGTTATGTCTTCTTGGAAAATGGGAGCTGCACTAGCAACAGGTTGTACAATCGTATTAAAACCAGCAGAGCAAACGCCTTTATCGTTATTATATACAGCGAAGCTCTTTAAAGAAGCAGGTTTTCCAAACGGTGTTGTAAACTTTGTTCCAGGTTTTGGCCCTGAAGCAGGAGCTGCAATCGTAAACCATCATGATATTGATAAAGTAGCCTTCACAGGTTCAACAGTTACAGGGAAATATATTATGCGTCAATCTGCAGAAACAATTAAACATGTAACGTTAGAACTTGGTGGTAAATCACCAAATATCATTTTAGAAGACGCTGATTTAGAAGAAGCGATTAACGGCGCATTCCAAGGTATTATGTATAATCACGGCCAAAATTGTAGTGCTGGATCTCGCGTATTCGTTCACCGAAAACATTACGAAACAGTCGTAAATGAACTAGTGAAAATGGCGAACAACGTAAAACTTGGAGCAGGTATGGAGAAGGAAACGGAAATGGGTCCACTTGTGTCTAAAAAGCAACAAGAACGTGTGCTACATTACATTGAACAAGGAAAAGCAGAAGGTGCTACTGTTGCTGCTGGTGGTGAACGGGCATTTGAAAAAGGATATTTTGTACAGCCAACAGTTTTCACAAATGTTACTGATGATATGACAATTGTGAAAGAAGAAATTTTTGGACCAGTTGTCGTTGTACTTCCGTTTGATTCAACAGAAGAGGTTATCGAAAGAGCGAATCGCTCTTCATACGGACTCGCTGCGGGCGTATGGACACAAAATATTAAAACAGGACATCAAGTTGCCAATAAATTAAAGGCAGGAACAGTATGGATTAATGATTATAACTTAGAAAATGCAGCTGCACCATTTGGTGGGTTTAAACAATCTGGAATCGGTCGTGAGTTAGGTTCATATGCGCTTGATAACTATACAGAAGTGAAAAGCGTTTGGGTAAATATAAAGTAATAGAGAATCTAACTGTTAATAAATAGAGGGATGAAATAATGAGAGATACGGACAACTGTAAGGTTTAATAATAGTTGTCCGTTTTCTTATATATAAAATAGTTTTCAAAAGAATGTTAAGGGGGATTTTGATGGAGCAATTAGTAGAGTGGTTAGTAGGGCAAGTATGGAGTATTGGGTTAGTTGTTTTTGCATTAGGGGCAGGTGTGTATTTTACAATTGCCACTCGTTTTCTGCAAATTCGTTATTTTAAAGAGATGATTAAACTATTATTTGAAGGGAAGAGCTCGGAGACGGGAATTTCATCCTTTCAAGCATTTTGTTTAGCGTTATCTGGTAGGGTTGGAATAGGTAATATCGCAGGGGTCGCGACAGCAATCGCTTTTGGCGGACCAGGAGCTGTGTTTTGGATGTGGGTAATGGCTCTTTTAGGAGCAGCGAGTGCATTTGTTGAATCAACATTATCTCAAGTGTATAAAAGTAAAGTTGGGAATGAATACCGAGGTGGTACACCATATTTCATTGAAAAAGGCCTGGAAATGAAATGGTTTGCAGTTATTGTAGCGGTCGTTGTAACACTTTCATATGGCGTTTTATTACCAGGTATTCAATCTAGTAGTATCGCAGTTGGTTTTGAAAACTCTAACGGTATTAGTAAATATATAACTGGTATATTGTTAGTCGTATTATTAGCAGCGATCATTTTTGGTGGCGTAAAGAGAATAGCTGGCGTTTCGCAAATGCTCGTTCCATTTATGGCAATAGGTTATGTAATTGTTACATGTATCGTATTAATTGCGAATGTAACAGAAATTCCAAGTATGTTCGCTTTAATTTTCTCTAGTGCTTTTGGTGTAAATGAAATGTTTGGCGGAATCGTTGGTGCAGCAATCGCTTGGGGCGTAAAGCGTGCTGTATTTTCAAATGTTGCTGGTGTTGGAGAAGCGACGTATAGCTCCGCTGCTGCTGAAGTATCCCATCCTGCAAAACAAGGGTTAGTTCAAGCGTTTTCTGTATATATCGATACAATTGTTGTATGTACAGCGACAGCTCTTATGATTTTAATAACAGGTATGTATAATGTTATACCGGAAGGGAAAAGCGCTATTGTAAAAAATATAGGGAATGTTGATGCAGGTCCAATTTATACACAACAAGCAGTTGAAACTGTTATGACAGGGTTTGGTCCATTATTCATTTCAATCGCAATCTTCTTCTTCGCATTTACAACTTTACTCGCATACTACTATATCGCTGAAACGACACTTACTTATTTAGATCGTGAGCTTAAACATAGCTGGTTAAAACCAGTTTTAAAAATTGGATTTTTAATTATGGTTTACATCGGTAGCGTAGAATCAGCGTCGCTTTTATGGAATCTTGGAGATTTAGGAATCGGTAGCATGGCATGGTTAAACTTAATTGCGATTCTACTATTAAGTAAAATCGCATTAAAAGTGTTAAAAGATTATGAAGCACAGAAAAAGGAAGGGAAAGATCCCGTGTTTGATCCTAAAAAAGTTGGGATTGAAGGATTAGTTTTTTGGGAGGAGAGAAGTAAAGAGATTGAAAGGAAAAACTATAAAGAACAAACGGTAGAGGATGATAGTCTGAAATTATAGTTAAAATAAACTGAATATTCATTCTTTTTAGTGTTGTATATTGCCTTCTTTTCATCACATACTACAATAGGTACACATAATTGGAATGGAGGTAATAATAAAATGGAACACGAACAACATAGTTCAGTAAATGACGTTCTACATCATTATAAAGAAGGAATCGGTAGTTTTACAAACCAAATTCCTGAAATTGCAGAAACATATAATGCATTCACGCAAGCTTGTTTTCAAGAGGGCGCTTTAACAAAAAGGGAAAAACAACTTATCGCATTAGGAATTAGTCTAGCAACGCAAGATGAATATTGTACCATTTATCATACAAAAGGTTGTCTTGATCAAGGATGTTCAGATAAAGAGATTCTGGAAGCATGTGGTGTATCAGCAGCATTTGCTGGCGGAGCTGCAATGAGTCAAGCGGTAACATTAGTACAAGAGTGTTTAAGTGAACTGAAAAATCAGAAGCATTGAATGTAAAAGAACGTTTTAAACTTTATGTTTAAAACGTTCTTTTACGTGAGATTAAATTTGAGTATAAAAATTATCTGGTATGTGATGTATTAAAGTAAGAATTTTAAATTTAGTCGGAATGAGAAATAACAACTATTTATTTAGTATTAAGATTTTCTAAAAAGTTTCAATTGTTTCATATAATCAATAGCTTTTGTTTTGTTCTTTTGTTTACATACATATTCGAATTCATTCTTATCTCGATAATAACAATTCATTATTTCTTCTGTAAGAAATCCATCGGAAATAGCTTTTTTAATTGCGCAATGTGGTTCATTTGTATGAGTGCAGTTAGAGAATTTACAGCTCATAGATATCTCTTCGATATCTTCATAGCCAAGATTAAAGTTGTCCTCATGTTTTATTAAGTCAAAACCTGTGTTACTAATGGTTAATCCCTCCACTTTTCAATGAGTTTTTTAGAAGTACGCATACAAAAATTCTACCGTCTTTAAGTTGTATGTAATTTAACATTCCATATTTTTATAAATCGATTTCTCCACGTCAGGAAGAACTCTGTATATGCTCTTACCGATTAAAGATTCTAATTCATTCTTAATTGTATAGAAACCTTTCCAATGTAAAGAAGAATGAGAGGTTGTTCCATGTCGTAAACCAACTGAAATTAATCTTTTTTCAAGAGTAGTAAAGCCTTCTGCATCAGCAAGTGCGTCACAAAGGGTAATGACCTTATTGTATAAGTCGTAGTCACTATTTTTATTTAAAATTTCAATTAATCGGCTTTTCATATAATCAGGAACAAGGGACCACTCCGCTGCTATGTCTAAATGTTCATTTTTGCACGGGAATGAATGTGTCACGCAAATAATCGCGTTTCCTATATAGCCTAAATCATTCATATACATATAACCATCATAGGAATGAATAACAGATTTAGTAAAACCTTTATACCGTCCTATATCATGCAGGAGAGCTGCATTATATGCTATGTCAGCATTTAGGTCATACCCATTATTAATAAGTTCTACAGCTATCTTTTCAGTTGCAAGAGCAACATTATATGAATGTTTGAACCACGGACCTGGGTTTTGTTCATATGCCCACTCGAGAAGTTCTCTTGCGTATGTCCTATCTAATATATACTTCATATAAGTATCCTTTCTCTAAAAAATTGTACTTTAAATAATTTCATCTTAGTAACCCGTTTTTCCTTCCTTAAAACTTGGTACAATGAAACAAAAGGGGGGATTAGTAATGCAAAATGTAGTAATTGAAGAGATTAAGCAAATAAATGATGATATGGAAGAGCTTTCTAAACTTTTGAAAACGGTTGTAGATGATGGGGCGTCAATTGGTTTTTTACCTCCACTGGAACAAATAGAATCAACAAAGTATTGGGAAACTGTTTTAGCACCAGAAGTGATCTTGTATGTTGCTAAAATAAATAATGAAGTGGCAGGGAGTATTCAATTACATTTAGTTACAAAGCCTAATGGGATTCATAGAGCTGAAATTTGCAAGTTAATGACTCACCCGAACTTTAGACGTAACGGCATTGGACGTTCGCTTATGCAAAAAGCAGAGGAAAGAGCAAAGCAAGAAAATAGATCTCTTATAGTGTTAGATACGAGAGAAGGAGACCCTTCTAATAGATTGTATAAATCATTAGACTATAAAGAAGTTGGAAAAATACCAGAATATGCAATATCTCCAAATGGTAATTTAGATGCAACGGTTATTTATTATAAAATGATTTAGTATTTTTATTTAAAAAGAGGGATATTTTCAAACGAAAAATCTGTTATTAGGTCTGAGTATTGATTTGTAAAAAGATTGATAACCCCCTGTATAATAGGGGGTTTCTTTTCATTCATTAACTTCATATTGAATGTTCAATTTGAGGGCCAATTTGTATAAGGTTTTAACAGTTGTATAAGAGGTATTACTTAAATAAGGATTTTGAAGTCTTTTGGTGAATATTAAATGTTAATCTAAAAGATGGAGGTTGCTGTGATGTTGAAACTGTTTCAATATAACTGGCAAGTTCGTGATGATTGGTTTACATGGTGCGAAGACATATCGGCCGAAGAACTGGTAAAGAAACGGGTCGGTGGATTCGGCAGTATACTACATACCCTATTTCATATTGTAGATGTGGAATATATGTGGATCTTAGGGTTGCGTGGTGAATCAGTGCCTGAGGAGCCATTGTTTGAAGAGTATGCCAGCTTACAAAAAGTGAAAAATCTTTCAGCTCAATACCACGGGAAAGTGAAGCCATTTGTGACCTCTTGGACAAATGAAATGGATTCTCGGAAACTTTCAAAAGCTGACTTCAATGAAGAGCCGATTAGCTCAAGAGACGCACCAATTAGGCGCCGAGTCATTGAATGTACACACGGAGAGTTAATAAGTCATGTCATTGTCCACGAAATCCACCATATCGGCCAGTTATCTATATGGGCACGTGAAATCGGAAAGGAGCCAGTTTCCGCAAATCTGAGAGGGAGAGGGCTATTTGATAACTAGACTAACTTTGCCAATTTCGTAATTTATTTATAAACGAATAGTTTAATTTAGTATATTTAACACCGTCTATATTTCTCTAGCGGTGTTATTTGAATGTATCAATAAAATTTATTTAATGTACTAAATGAATTTGAGAAAGTTTTTAGAGGGTTCTTTTAGGTATGTTCTTCGACTTATAATTGATGTAGAGAAGATGACTAGCCGACTATAGTTATTTTCGCTTTATTATGGGAAAGGGGATGATGGGATGAGAACGAAAGGTTTACAGAAGGTGAAGAAAGTTATATTAAGTGGTGGTATATTACTTACGGGATTGTTAACTTTCGGTTTTTCAGAAAAAGCTTCAGCTCATGGATATGTTGAATCACCAGCGAGCCGTTCTTATTTATGTAAGCAAGGGGTAAATGTAAATTGCGGACCAATTCAATACGAGCCGCAAAGTGTAGAAGGAATAGGTGGATTCCCGCAATTAGGACCTTCTGATGGACAAATCGCAGGAGCAGGCCATTTTCCTGCTTTAGACGTTCAATCAGTTGATAGGTGGAAGAAAGTTACGTTAAACGGCGGGACGAATACATTCAAGTGGAAACTAACCGCACCTCATAGTACGAAAGAATGGAAATACTATATTACGAAAAAAGATTGGAATCCAAATAAGCCGTTAACAAGGTCTGATTTAGATTTAGTGCCATTCTATGTGAAAAATGATGGGGGAACAAGACCAGGAACTTCAGTAACTCATGAAGCGAATGTACCTACTGATAGAAATGGATATCACCTTATTTTAGCTGTTTGGGAAATTGCAGATACTGGGAATGCATTTTATCAAGTTATAGATGTTAACCTTGTAAATAACGGTTTAGCATCAAATTTTCCGCTAAATCATGTAGTGCAAGCTCCTAGCTTATTTTAAATAAAATATACATTTTGATCATCTAATTCATTTTAGATGATCTTTTTTTACGAAAAACGATGAAAAATATAGAAGAAAGTGCAATTATTTATAAAAAATTATGCTTTAAATATTGTCATATTTGCTTCTTTAAGATATCCTTTTCATGAAGAGGTGGAAAACATGGAAAAAGTACTAGTTTTCGGGCATAAAAACCCAGATACAGATGCAATTTGTTCTGCAATTGCTTATGCAGAATTGAAAAAAGAATTAGGAATGAATGCTGAGCCTGTACGTTTAGGCGAAATCAGCGGTGAAACTCAATTTGCGTTAGACCATTTTAAAGTAGAAGGACCGCGTTTTGTTGAGACAGTTGCAAGCGAAGTGGACAACGTTATTTTAGTTGATCATAACGAGCGTCAACAAAGTGCTAACGATATCGAATCTGTTCGTGTGTTAGAAGTTATTGACCATCACCGTATTGCTAACTTTGAAACAAGCGATCCTATTTACTATCGTTGTGAGCCAGTTGGTTGTACAGCTACAATCTTAAACAAAATGTACAAAGAAAATGGCGTTACAATTCGTAAAGAAGTTGCAGGTTTAATGTTATCTGCAATCATTTCAGATTCTTTACTATTCAAATCTCCAACTTGCACAGAGCAAGACGTAGCAGCAGCTCGTGAATTAGCGGAAATCGCTGGTGTAGATGCTGATAACTACGGGTTAGAAATGTTAAAAGCTGGTGCTGACTTAAGCGGAAAAACAATGGAGCAATTAATCTCTCTTGACGCTAAAGAATTCCAAATGGGTAATGCAAAAGTTGAAATCGCACAAGTAAACGCTGTTGATACAAACGACGTTCTTGTACACCAAGCGGAACTTGAAAAAGTTATCTCTGCAGTAGTAGAAGAAAAAGGTTTAGACCTATTCTTATTCGTTGTAACTGATATCTTAACTAACGATTCTGTCGGTCTTGCGATCGGTAAAGCAGCAAACGTTGTTGAGAAAGCATACAACGTATCTCTAGAAAACAACACTGCTACTTTAAAAGGTGTTGTATCTCGTAAAAAACAAATCGTACCAGTATTAACAGAAGCATTCCAAGCTTAATTTTATTGAGTACAGATACACAGCAAGGACAAGTAGTCGGATTGGCTACTTGTCCTTTTCTATCTCTAAAAAACAGAAAATTAAAATTTTAAAACAGGAGGATTGTGTATGCTTAATGATTTGGAGAGTAAATTACAGTCACTTTTAGAGCGAAATATGACTTCTGTTTCAGAATTAGAGAGTTGGCTTTTGGATGAACTGCGTGTAACCGCTGAAATAGAAGAGGAGATAACAAGTAGTTTAATTGCCACGTATAGAGATACAAATGACAGAAATAAACGTAATTTACATATGTATAATCAAAATACAATTCAACCACTTTTAAAAAGATACAATGCGAAATTTGACCAGAAATTTAGAGAGTCTCCGTTTTCCGACTTATTAAATGAGCAGAAATACGGTTTTATGAAAAAAGCAAGATTGGTAAAAAGTAAAATGTTTAATGACAAGAACGTTGCTCTTTCCATTAAAGAGCAAAAGCTTATTACGAAATATAGAGAAATAATGTCTAACATATCTATTAATTGGGAAGGAGAGCAAAAGACGTATGCATATGTAAAAGCAAAGCTAGATAACCCCAATAGAGCTATTCGCGAAAAAGCTTGGTACGCTTTATGTGAAGTAAGAAGTATAGTGAAAATAGAAATAGATTGTATTATGAATGAACTCATACAATTGCGGAATGAGATCGCTTTAAATGCAGGATTTAATAATTATAGTGAGTATGCTTTTAAACAAAAAAATAGAGATTATAGTATTAAAGAGTGTTATAAGCTTCATGAATCTATAGAAAAGTATGTTGTACCAATATGGGAACAGTTGGGGATTCTTTCTAAAAACAATCTCGGTGTAAAAAAATATCGCCCTTGGGACCTTACTCCATGTAAATTACCAAAAGCTCCATTCCAAAATGCTATTGATTTATTGAATGGGGTGGAAGAAATATTTCGGAAGACAGATTTATATTTTTATGAGAAATTTATTCATATACGAAGAACGGGATTAATTGACGTAGAAGAATGTGAAAATAAAGCACCGGGAGCTGCTTGTTTTACCCTTCCTCATAGTAAAGAGGTTTTTGTGTATTCTAATTTTAGTCCATCTTTTTATGCAATTAACGCGCTAATACATGAAGTGGGGCATGCATTTCATTTTTATAAACAATTTAACAGTGATAGTAGCATGCAAGAAAGATATCTTCGAGAAGAGGTAGCTGAGCTTTATTCCCTAGGTCTTGAGTTGCTAGTAATGGATAAGCTCAATATCTTTTATAAGCAAGAGGATGAATATAAAGAAGTGCAGCGTGTACAATTATATCGTGCTTTGTCTTTATTAATGTCGTCAATTGCAGGAGATGTATTCCAGCACTGGCTCTATACAAATCCAAACCATACACCAGAAGAACGTGATAAGAAATACGCTGAAGTATGTAAAAGGTATCAATATTCATCAGTCAATATTGCAGGATTAGAAGATGAAATCGGTGCAAGCTGGTTAGAGTCATTTCATTATGTTCAGTTTCCTTTTTATCAAATTGAATACGCAATTGCGCAAATAGGAGCAATGCAATTGTTTCAAATATATCGAGAGGATCCAAAAAAAGCGATTGCTTACTTTAAAGAGGGAGCGAATGCAGATTGGAATTTACCTATACAAGAAATATATGAAAAAACAGGTGTTACGTTTGACTTTTCGGAAGAAAGGATAGAAAGTACTGCAAGTGTAATTTTTGATCAAATAAATGAATTAAAATAAGGATAGCATTTGCTATCCTTATAACTGTTTATTCGTAGATTTTTTCTTGTTTATAGAAAATGTAATAATTGCAGTAATGAGGAAAATAGGTATAGCATATGCTTGCCCAACAAACAATTTCCAGCCAATATGATTATAGCCTTGAGATGTTGGAGCAATCATAGCGATTACGCAAACGATAATATAGAGTACTAGTGCAGGAATTATATTTTTCATTTGTTCACCCCCATTTCATAAAATCATCACATGTATAT
The DNA here is from genome assembly GCF_058952315.1 of Bacillus sp. GW823-FHT06B01. NCBI lineage: Bacteria > Bacillati > Bacillota > Bacilli > Caryophanales > Bacillaceae > Bacillus > Bacillus sp. GW823-FHT06B01. Next base: position 439,598 of record NZ_JBXAHR010000001.1, read on the forward strand.
TTATATAATACTTTATAAATTGAGATAAGATATAGGTTTATCTAATATTTATGTAAATAAAAGGGTTGTTTTTAAGTGGAATAGAATAGGTGTATGTAGAATGATATAGGGGTGTTATATATAATGAACAATATATTAAATCGAATAAAGAAAGATATAAATATAGAATTATTGAATGGGCTATGGCCTGGTTTTAAGAGGGCTGCATTTGCATTATATGATGATGAGCATGTGTATGTATTTCATCATCCATTATTTTTGAAAGATGATGGTGAGTATGCCATTTTAAAGTGGGATGACCAATTTAAAGGTGATACACTTATTCTATTCAAAGATTATCCGACTGCCATTGTGAATATGAATAGGTATAAAGATTATGAAAGTTTATTTGCGGTTGTTGTGCATGAACTTTTTCATTGCTATCAATATTTGAATAAAGAAAGTAGATTTCCAAATGAATCTCTAGGATTTCTATATCCAATATAAGAAGAAAATATACAATTGCGAAATAATGAACGAATGTGTTTATATGATGCTGTGCATTGTAAGTCACAAGCTGAGAAATATAATTATATTAAGCAATTTATTGAACTAAGAGAGCAAAGAACTAGTTTTATGAAAGAAGAGTTTATAACATATGAGTGTATGGTTGAAAGTATAGAGGGGCCTGCTTGGTATGTTGAAATGAACGCCCGCATTGCAGTATGCGAAAAGGATGAAAGTGAAACAATACGAAAATATAGCGGACTTATTTTAGATGCATATGAAGCTAATTATAACATTAGGAAGAGCGGCTATAGCTCAGGAATGCTTTTATGTTTATTATTAGATGAAATCCATCCTGAATGGAGAACGAACTTCTTTAATAGTGATAAATCGTTATATTCTTTTTTAAAACAAAATATAAATGTGGACTTGAGTTTTAATAATGAAATTGCAATAAGTAAGGAAACGAAACAAATCCTTCATTTTGTTCAAAACGAAAGAGACAAGGATTTTAAACAATTCTATAAAGAAAAAGGGTATCATCTGTATATTGTAGGGGATATAAAATTAAATTCGTTTAATCCGATGAATGTAAAATTAAACAAAAATAAAGCGTTACATAAAACCTTTTTAAGTGTAAGTATACATAATAAAACATATATGATAAATCAACCTGTTTTAGCATCTTTTGAAGAAGATTTTAAAAATATGAAACAAGTTCATATTATAATGAATGAAAAGCCAATAGAAGCAAATAATGGATGGAACGTAGTAGGGATTGGAGATATAGAAGGTGAGTATGAAGAAGTAGGGAATTCTATATTTTTATATTTAAAAAGTTAGAAGTGAGGTAAGAAATAACGATGAAAAGGTTATGCATAATTCCATGCGGAAAAAAGAAGATTTGGGATAAGTATCCAGATTACGGACCGATGGAGGCAAAAGATGTATATATTAGTCCATTCGGAAAAGCATGTCAGGCGTATGCAACTATGTTTTTCGAGAATTGGGTTATCTTATCGGCGAAGCATGGATTTTTAAGACCAAATGATATTGTATTAGAAAACTATGATCTTGCCTTCGATTCAAAGAGTGATGAAATTATTAGCATGGAACAATTAAAACAACAGATGATTGAAAAAGACTTGTTTCAGTTTGATGAAATTGTTTTACTTGCAGGCAAGAAGCATAAGAAAGTAGTGACACAATTATATGCAGAAGAAATTATTACGTATCCGTTAGCAGGGTGTAAAGGGATTGGGTATATGTTGCAGAGGTTGAAAGGGGCTGTTGGGGAAGGGAAGGAACTATAGAGAATAGCTGTTGAATGTGATAGTTGGTCACAAGATTGGTCACATTTTTATTATCTTTTCAAGTTCATCAGATATTGACTTATCCATACTCGGTAAAACATGCGAATAAATATCTAACGTAGTCTTAATCGATACATGTCCCAAGCGTGAAGAGATTAATTTCACATTTACGTTTTGTTCAATTAACATCGTCGCATGTGTATGTCTTAAGTCATGAACTCTAATTTGCGGTAAACCAACACGTTTAGTTGTTTCTTTGAAGAAATGACGAAAGTTACGCGGGATGATAGGTTTACCTTGTTGAGTACATACAACTAAGTCAAAGTTATTATATTCAGCTTCAAGCTGTTTCTTCTCACTTTCAATTCTATCCCTATGAGAAAGTAATTCATCAACGAGTATCGAAGGGATATGGATGGACCTTATACTAGAATCGTTTTTTGCCCCAGTTTTTATTTTAACATCTTGTGTAACAGTTTGTTTAATGTGAATTATGCCATTTGTAAAGTCTATATCACTCCATCTAAGGCCGAGAGCTTCACCTTGCCGACAACCCGATAACGCAATGATTACATAGCCTATACGACACCGTGTAACGCTCTTTAACGTGCGTGATTTACTAATAAATTCAGATACCTGTTCTGTGGTCCAAATATTCATTTCTCTCTTCTTAATCTTAGGCAACCTTGTTCCTTCAGCTGGATTATCTTTAATTAGTTTCATTGTCTTTGCTCTTTTTAGAGATCCATTAATAATTTGAAAAATTAAACGGATTGTCCTAGGAGCATAATGATTGTCAAGCACTATTAATATTCAAAAATATGAGTCTCGTACATGGCGTTCAGCATTCGTTCACTATGCAGTTGATTGGAATGAAACTATTCAAATTGCTGATACAAAATACATAGCTTATGGTGCAGGACCAGGCGCAAACAAAAGATTTGTACATGTAGAACTTTGTGAAACGACTAATTATGAAAAGTTTAAACGTTCCTATGAAAAGTATGTTAGATTACTAGCTAAAATTTTAAAAGATAATGGTTTATCTGTAGAAAAAAGTTTATGGACTCACTATGATGTAACGAAGTATCATGGCGGTACAGACCATGAAGATCCACTAGATTATTTGCGTAGTCATGGCGTTTCTGAATCTCAATTCAGAGCGGACGTGCGACGCGCGTATAATAATGGTGATGTATCAGTTCCAAATAAACCTTCTAATCCAGGTAAGCCGACTTCAAATGTGGAAGGAATTGCGTATGTTTTAGGATACAATGTGAATCTTCGCAAGGGGCCAGGAACAGATTATTCGGTTATTCGTCAATTAAACAAACCTGAAGCATACCAAGTATGGGGAGAGAAAGATGGATGGTTAAATCTTGGTGGAGACCAGTGGGTATATAATAACTCGTTTTATATCAAGTTTGAGAAGAAAGAGTCAGTTAATACGATTGCAGGGAAACGTGTTGTGTCTAAAGCGGACAATCTACGTTTCTATGATTCTCCTTCTTGGCAGGATAAAGATGTTGCTGGTACATTAGATGCAGGCTTAGGATTTGCAATTGATAAAAAAGTAATGGTGAATCGTTTTCCACAATATCGTGTACATAATTCTAAAGGGAAGACATTTTATATTACTGCTAGTGAGAAGTATGTGAGTGTGAAGTAATAGTAAAAGCCGACTCAAATTGATATGAGTCGGCTTTGTTAATTACAACTTTATTCTTTACTGTTTATAGATTCTTTTAGTGTTTCAAGTGTCTACTTTAACCATTCTATAGGTGTTAAATTTAAACAGTGTATTTAATATATGTTTTCATTTAAATGTTCAATTTATTTAATAACTTTTCTATTCTCTTTAATTCATTATTACTCTGTTCTGCAAGGTATTCATCAGGACATTCTTTTAATATTTCAAAAAAGTTTTCTGCTCCTTTTAATAAAGTTAATAATAATTCATCTTTATTAAAACGTGTTTTTTCTCCTGCAATAGATAATAAAATTTGCTCTTGCGAAATAACCTGCATTTTTACCTCTAAAGGTTGGTCTGGAAAATAAAAACTTACATCGTTTTTATTTTCAAACAATTCTTCAATTGCATTTATGAAATATGACCATAACTGATCAATCATATCCCATTCTTTAAATCCTAAAATAGTATTTCCATAATAGTTTATTATTATTGCACCTTCCATATAATCAAAATCAATAACCAGTTCTAAACATTTCGTATTATCAAAATCTATGAAATATTCAAGAAAGTTACTTTCGATATTATCTAATGAAGTTATTATTTTATCATTTTTTATATATGATTTTACACTAATCATATTAACGTCTCCTCGGATTTCTATTTAGGATATAATTGTCCTATTCTGCCATTTTTAAATCCAACAATATATGTTATTCCATCTACTTTCCCCTCAATTTGATACATACCTTTTGTTCCTTTAGAAATAATCGTATCTCTATTCTTACTGATAACTTCTCCTGCTATATTTTGTATATCAGATATCGACAAATCTTTGTTTAAAAATGATTGTTCTTTTTTTACTGAACCATCCCAATAATCTGGATGATGTCTTTCTAAAACATGTTTCATGCCTTTTTTATCAAACATTATGTTGTTTCCATCAACATTCCATTTTTTTGATGTGTAATTATCTAAATCATTAATAATTTTTTCTGGTTTGGCAGCTTTACTTGCCCCTTTACCAACACCAGAAGACGAAGAAGACTCGAATTTTTGAAGACTATCCTTGGCATTTTGAATCGATTTATCCCAAACCAATCCACCATGTACAACAGCACCAACACCAGCAGCTGTAGCAGCTGCATCTAATGGAAGAACAATTGGTGATGCTAACCCACCACTTCCTACTTCTGCGGCGAATGTTAAGAAATTAGCCCCACCTATGACCGAAATACCTTCAAAAATTTCTACAATAGATCCTGCCGTTGATATAACATGTCCAGTAAATCTTCCAGCTTGATAAGTTGCTTCGCTTTCTAATTTATCATTATCAGGTGGTGTTAGTCCAATATAGTCTTCAGCTACTGCACTACCAGCGCCTTGTATAAAGTCCCAAGCACCTTCATAAATATCTTCGACACCATGTTTAAACTTATCTAGTAAAGATTTATCTTTTTTCTCACTATTTAATGGACCACACATTGCTCCTTCTTCAATTGAACTACCATTTAAAAGATCGTCGGCCTGACGCTTCCTATCTTCTTCAATCGCCTGAATGGAAGTCGTCCACTCCATATTCAATTCTTGTGTACTAAACGTGCCACTTGCAGGACTAAAGCATTTTCCACTTTGGACTTCGGCAAGACCAGTAGCAATACTAGCTGCTAGTTAAAGAGCCGTACTATAGTTATTACTGGATGTATATTCAAATTCATGTAAATGCTCTAGTTTTTCTTCAAGTTTTTTTCTCATCGCAACTAAGACTGCAACAATTGCGTCTATTCCAGGCATTGGCATAGCTACATCTACCGCTTCTATACTTGCAATCGATTGATTGATTTCCTGTATTTGTTCTCTTATCTCTTGTTCGATAACATCAGTTGAAGCTACCTGTGATTGAAATTGACTTGGAAAAGCATCATTCTGACGGATTAATTCTTCACATAAATAAATGATTCCTTGCGCTAAAGGACGAAAGGTTTGAACAAAAAATGCTTTTGCACTGCTATATGTTTGCCCTTGTAACACAGTATCAGTTGCAAAAGCATCAATCGACTGAATGGCTTGTTCCATACCTTGAATGGTAGCCGTACATACAGCATTCATGCTTTGAGTTTGGCTTTGTACTTCGCCCAAATACATATTTAAACTCATGCATTGACCTCCCTTGCTAATTGTTGTTGCTGGTAGGATAGGTCGTCTTCTAAATCACTAAGGTCTCGTCTTTCTTTAAGCAATGTTTCTTTTTGATTTTCCAATTCGAATGTAAGTTTTCGTTCGATGTGTTGTGCTTCTTGACGCATATTCATAAAAAAATGAGATAACTCTCTATCGCCGTGCCAAGTTTCTAGAATTCGGTTAAATAAACGATTACTTCGATTTCTCCATTCGTGAAAATCTGCTTCCGCGTGTTCTTGAGTTTGAATTGCAGATTGATTCCGATCCTGTGCTTTGAATACACTTTGTAATTTTTGATTCAATTGATTGATTTGTTTTTCAATATCTTGACTCATCTTTTTCCTCCTACCGTTTTACTTTTACGAAGGTGGTCACATTAGCGAAAAGTGTTGTGAAGTTCGTGATCCATTCTCTCGAACTCTTTAGCTACCAAATGAATGTTATCGACCGCTTGTTGAAAGGCGGCGGAAAATTGTTTCGTCAAATCTAAAAGTTGTTGGTTCGCTTCTTGTGCTTTTGAATTAACAGAAAGTGTAGTACGCGTCGCCTTTTTTATAGAGCGATTTGTTGCACTTTAGATGGTATCCGACGCTGCTCTCATCTGCGTAGCAATTTGTTGTGCCGATTGAAAATTACTTTGAAATTGTCCCATCGTATAAACCCTTTCTATATTTCTATGAACGTATTAAAGAAGGGGAGTGCCTAGTATGTATGTCCATTATCCTATTGTTCTTTATAGGAACTCTCCTGGGAAAATATTGCAGATATAATTATAATAATAAATGGTTAAAATTTCCTCAAAAAATGTGTTTTACAACATATGTGTTTGTTATAGTTCTCAATAGGTAATGTAGTATAACGTAGAGGTAAAACACTAAGGGGAGAGTAATAAATTGATGTTAATATTTTAAATTATAATGATATTTTTCAATGGTAAAAATCGATAATTTAGGTACTTAGTTGAGACTATCCCAATCCTGTTTCATAGTGTGACTAAACAAGTTATAATTAAATTATAGATGAACAGAAGGGGATGGCTCGATGGAGAAAAATAGTGAGTTGTATAAGCATTTAAGCTCAACCGGATATTCAAAAAGAATAATGAAATATCAACTAGAAACCTATTTAAGATTAAATATGGGTATTGTGCGTAAGATACAAAAGAAATATGGGCATAACGATCAAGTAATGATAGCGATAATAGATTACGTATTGTATATTTCTAAAGGAATTCTTTATCTTCGATATATAGAGTATCTTTCTGCTATGATTATTGGCGAAAGAATTGATTTAATGAAAAATTTATTAAAGTACTTATATAACGTGAAACCGTTACAGCAAGAAATAGAATGCAGGTTGGATGTCAAATAAAACTAATATCTGTTTCTAGGCAATGTTACAGTAAATGATGGAACTATATCATTATGGAGGTATAAATAGATGATAAAAGAAATATCCTTATTTGATTTGAATGAAATAATTGATAATAGAAAAGCTGCCTTCCTTTGTGGTAATGGATTTAGTATGAATTTCGATAGTGATTTCGGAAATATATTTAACAGGTTATATGATGCTCATAAAGAAATTATAAAAGGTAATGCAGAATATAAAATTAAAGCGAATTCACTATTTGAAAACAAATGTAAAGGTAATTATGAAAATGTTAAAATGCTGTTAGAGGATGCTTCTAGTGAGAGAATAGTAAAAATATTCAGCGATGCATTGATTTTTGCAGAAAGCATACAACAAAACAATAGATTAATTGATGAGTTATGGAATAGAAATTTAATTAAAAAACTTGTTTTTGGATTAAGTGAACAAGATATTTTAAATCAAATTTGTAAAATAGGACAAGAACTAGGTATAGAACGTATTAATATTGAACACTGGACAATCCTTATTTATTTTTATTTTGCTATCCAGCAAGTAAAGCCATCTTATTATGAATTTCCAGAAAATAATTTATTTTTAAAGGCGATAGATATTGGCGATGAAAATTCGAATGAAGCAAAGGATGATATAACTTCAAGAGTAATCACTAATGGCTTTAGTACATATTATCGTATGCTGTTTTCCATTGTTATTTTTGCAAATGGAAAGAGTGTGGACCATAAATTATTAAATAAAATCAACGAGATTTCGATTTCTGGAATAAACGATTTTCTGCAGAAATTTGAATGCCTGTGCTCTTTGAATTATGATCACATATTAGAGAACATAACGAAACGTAACGTAGAGCACTTTCATGGAGAATTTATTAAAGATGAGAAAGAATATGTGTTTAGTCAAAGTTATGGATTGAGTTATACTGATGGGTATATTAGTTTTTCTGATATTTTGATAGGCGACTATTTTATATTTAAATCGTTATTACCAATAATATCAAACTTTGCCATTAAGAGTAATCCTTATAATAAAAAGACAAAACCATTTTCTAATAGGATGAATGATGTTATTCTAACAAATGCAATTGATACATTTTTTATATTTGGCATGAATATTGAAAATGATCAACATGTAATTAGAAACATTATGGTATGTCTTCATAGTGCAGGTATTCGAAAACCGAAAATAGTGTATTCTTATTTCAACGAAAAAGAAAGAAATGCATTTGTAGAACAATTTGAAGCTGTAATTACTTTTGGGGAAGAACTTAGCAGTTATGCAAAAAATATAGAAGTGAATTATATTAAGACACAAGATATATTAAATGCGTATTTTTATAAAAATGAAATAGTTGAAGAATTATTAAATTAATGTGGTACTCACCAATGATTCTTTATCTCCATTAAAATAGAAAAAAGGCTTAGGATTTGTTCTCCTAAGCCTTTTTTTATGGAAATAATCATGTCAAATAGCAAATTATTATTTAAATAGCGATCACATTTTGGTCACAAAACTGGTCGCAAATCTTAAAAATTCAACCCTTTCGTTAAATTAAACACCTCCACAAACCCTGTAATAAAGCCATTTCTCATTACGTACCCATTAGCAGGGTGTAAAGGGATTGGGTATATGTTGCAGAGGTTGAAAGGGGCTGTTGGGGAAGGGAAGGAACTATAGTAGAAAACTATTCGATGTTGAATCTTTAGAGTTTGTATATTTAGAGCATGCTCCATCTAATATAACAGCTCGACAAAGAACAGATAATAGAATTTTCTTCAAAATTTATCCTCCTACATGTATAAAATATATTTTCGGTTTATAGTATAACAGATTACAAATAATCATTTTACAAAAACTTTTAAAAAGATTTGTTTTCAGTAAGATTAGCTATACTAAAGAGTCAAAACTAGACTAGTAAACAATCCTTTTTATACTTTCAAACATAGAATATGATGAATACTATTGAAGGGAGAGTCATATTCATGGGAAACAATTGTCGTTGTAGACAGTTCCGGGATTGTAATAGATTTTGGGATGATCTAATGTTTGGAAGATGTAGACGTAGAGATTGTGATGATTGTGGTTGTAAACGAAAACGTCATTGTGATTGTGATGATTGCCGTTGCAATCATAAACGTGACGATGATGACGATAAATGCCGAAAGTGGTAATTTTTTTGAAAGAGTACTTATAAGTAAGTACTCTTTTTGTATATCAACCTTTTACATTCCATCCTGAACTAATTTCCTTTCAATTTCCCATGAATCTCGCTTTTTAATTGTAATAGCGATATTAGTTCCAGTATACTCCTTATAAAAAATATATCCATTGTTTGCGTTCACATATGTCAATGGTTCACCTATGCAATCTCGCGAACAAGATGTATTAATTAGCTCGATTAATGATAGTTCGCTCGGATCGGTTTTACTTACATCTATAATAGTATCAACGTCTATTTTACGGTAACCTTGTAAATTCACATGGAAACTTTGTTCAATTTCACCTGTAATGCTAGTATTCATTACTTCAACAGAATTTTTCTTTTCTTGAAGAAATCCGTTTTCATAAAGTAATTTTGTATATCCAAGCCATCCAATTAAAACTAGCATAATAAATATACTAGATATTTTAAGTGTTCGAAGCCGTTTACTAACAATCGTTTCTGAGTATTTCATTTAGTTTAATCCTCCAATGTTTTTAATTAAAAGTATGCCTAGATACATACTTTTAGAAGAAGGATAGAAGTTAATGAGTTCTGGATTCAAAAAAGAAAGCATCCGAAGTTAGATGCTTTCTTTTTTTAGTATTTTTCGCTATCTGTTCGTTACTTGTTTCATAAGTGGCCTAATTTCTTTAACGGGTGGTTTTTTATCATAGGCATCAACGTAAGAGAAATAGTAATTTAAGTTTCTGAGAAGACCTTTTCCTATTTTAGCGCTCAAGAACGGAAATACTTGTCCAGTATAATCATCGAGAGATTTACAGTAATATTTTTCATCTAGATAAATACTGTATTTACATGTTAGTTCTACTAGTGAGTTCCCTTCATCATCAATTACTTCTTTAGAATCAATAATGTCTATTAATGCGAATTTTTCATTCAGATAAACTTTCTTCTTTTTCTCGTGTTTATTTGTGAGGATAAATACGAGACCAATGGCGTTAATCAAAAGATTTCCTCCTATAAAAAACGGATATTAATAAAATATATCGATATACGTTAAATGTAAAGAGGAGAGGTGAAATTTCATTGATAGAAAGTTTTATAAACCGATTTGTTTTTTTAAATCGGCTTATTATTATTGAAACACTTGTGGGAATTGTTTTACGATTGCATTTGTTAGCATATCAGCCATTTCTAATGCTTCTTTTTCAATTTTATCGTATAGTTTTACGCTTGCTTCAAAATCTTTATTTAGGAAGGCAAGCGCTTCTGCTTTCGTAAGTGCTAAATGTTCATAAAACATTTTTCTGAATTCTTCTTTTTCTATATATGGGTTGATGCTAGTAAGAAACGCCACAATTTCATCACCATTAGCGTACCATTTTTTCTCTATAGCGGCAGCTGCATTTTGATCACCTGCTTTTGCGGCTTTAACTAGATCCGCTGCAATGACTAAGTGATCTTTAATTAGTGCACTATATTTTTTTACAGCATCTTCACCATAGAATGGTTCAAGTGACAGTCCCATATGTGTTGCATTTTGAAGAAGTCGCCCAACTGTAACGTTTACGTCTGGTAAATTAAAGACAATGCTAATAATAGCTAATCTCGTCCAAGCGACATGTTGTTCCCATAAAGAACGCATATAACCTTTTAAAAAGTTCTCGTTTTTACTAATTCGGTAATTACGTACGGATGTATCAAAGTGTACATAAGGGTTATGATAGGGGGAGTAATACGATTGCCAATAAGAATACATAAACGGTAACACTCCTTTGAACATGTATAACTCAAAGTATGATGGGAATTTATTTTTAGTTACGTGTCCTAAATTAATTTCAGAAATTGATATGGAAAAAGATGAAGAATTTTATTGCGATATATACAAATAAAATGAATATAAAAATAAACAAGGCTCTGCAAGGGAAGTTGCAGAGCCTCAAAAGGGTATTGCCGAGATGTCGGACTCGACTAAGTAATGTTATCATAAAATTCTATTTAAAAAACCTGGTAAATGTGTCCAAATGAAAGTGGATCTTTAATAAAGTCAAAGAGATCAGCTTCCCGCAGCAGATCCCGTTAACTAGATAATGTTGATGAGCAAAAACTCATCTGGAGTACTTTTATAGTAATAAGTGAAATTCGTTTTGTGTATGGAGAAAAAAAGAATTACTTCAATAAATGTTAAGAACTTATATTTTACATCTCGTTACTATTATCATTTGTTGTGAGTGGAGTATGGTTATAAAATAGAGAAAAGATATACAGGTGTATCTAAAAGTGTACTGAAATATATAATAATCAAAAAAGACCTGCTTTTATAAGCAGGTCAACTTAAGGGGTTTATCCAACAGAATATTTCATATGATAACATCTGTATTATAGTAAGTCTATAAGGTATATATTGAGAAAATTATTATGGATAATATATCACATACACATTAACGTTTAAAAAGTTGAGAAAGAAAATGGAAAAGCTTTCTATAAGAAAATAATGGCTGGCATTTATAATACGATTCATATTTCCACGCATCATGATTCGAAAATTGGAGTTGGTTCGGTACTGTTTTCTGCTTGATGGGACTAATATTCTGCTGCTTCATATAGTAACCTCCTGAATTCATATGTATAAGATTAGTAGTATTCAAGGAAGAGTAATAAAATGTACATTTATTTTGCAATTCATTTTATATGCGCTTTATTTTTGTTTTAAAATTTATAAACATAAATAGCCATTAAAACACCGTTGCTAAACAACCTTTAAAACGTAGAAAAGCATAAAAAATGAAAAAGCAAGCTGTTAGTCATGTATTCATCACTTTCATGACGCATAAGTGATGATATAATAGGAATAGATGAAAGATATAGAAAAGCAGGTGACTCTTTTTTGTTTACAAAAGCACAAGAACTTTTAGCGTCTTATTTCGGTTATTCGTCATTCCGAAGAGGACAAGATGAAACAATTAAAAATGTATTAGATGGGAAAGATACGGTTTGTATTATGCCTACGGGTGGTGGTAAGTCAATTTGTTATCAAATTCCCGCATTAGTATTCGAAGGAACGACATTAGTTATTTCACCTTTGATTTCACTTATGAAAGACCAAGTAGATACATTAGTACAAAACGGTATTTCAGCTACTTATATTAATAGTTCTATTTCAATTACAGAAGCGAATCAACGCATTCAATTAGCGAAACAAGGACATTATAAGTTACTTTATGTAGCGCCTGAGCGTCTTGATTCAATGGAGTTTGTTGACCAACTTATCGATATGAAAATCCCAATGATTGCAATTGATGAGGCGCACTGTATTTCGCAGTGGGGACATGATTTCCGTCCAAGTTATTTACATATACATCGTATATTAGATTATCTTCCAGAAAAGCCGCTTGTATTAGCTTTAACTGCGACGGCAACACCACAAGTTCGTGAAGATATTTGCAACACGCTTGGAATTAATCAAGAAAATACGATTATGACAACGTTTGAGCGCGAGAACTTATCATTTTCTGTTATTAAAGGACAAGATCGTAATGCATATTTAGCGGATTATATTCGTCAAAATCAAAAGGAATCTGGGATTATATATGCAGCTACTAGAAAAGTAGTTGATCAGTTGTATGAAGATTTAATGAAAGCGGGAGTTTCGGTATCAAAATACCATGCTGGTATGAGTGATACCGATCGAAATGAGCAGCAAGAACTCTTTTTACGTGATGAAGTGAGTGTAATGATAGCGACATCTGCATTCGGGATGGGGATTGATAAATCGAATATTCGTTACGTTATCCATTATCAACTGCCAAAAAACATGGAAAGTTATTACCAAGAAGCAGGACGTGCTGGACGTGACGGATTAGATAGTGCGTGTATATTGCTATATTCTTCTCAGGATGTGCAAGTACAGCGCTTTTTAATTGATCAATCGACAGGTGAATCTCGATTTTCAAATGAACTTGAAAAACTGCAAAATATGACTGATTATTGTCATACAGAACAATGTTTACAATCATTTATTTTGCAATACTTTGGAGAAGAACCGAAAGAAGATTGTGGCCGCTGCGGAAATTGTACGGACGACCGGGAAAGTATCGATGTGACGAGAGAATCACAAATGGTTCTATCTTGCATGATTAGAACGAACCAACGATTTGGAAAACAAATGATTGCACAAGTTTTAACTGGTTCGAAAAATAAGAAAGTTATTGAATTCAATTTTCATACTTTACCAACATACGGGTTACTATCAAATCGTAGCGTAAAAGAAGTTAGTGAATTTATTGAGTTTCTAATTTCAGATGAGTTAATTGCAGTAGAACATGGTACGTATCCAACATTAAAAGTTACGGAAAAAGGGAAAGAAGTATTATTAGGTAAAGAGAATGTTTTACGTAAAGAACGAGTAGAGACAAGACAAATTGTTCAAGATCATCCTTTATTTGAAGTACTGCGCGAAGTACGTAAAGAAATTGCGCAAGGAGAAGGTGTACCTCCATTCGTTATTTTCTCTGATCAAACGTTGAAGGATATGTGTGCAAAAATGCCACAAAGTGACTCTGAACTTTTAACTGTGAAAGGGATCGGCGAACATAAACTTGTGAAGTATGGTTCTCACTTCTTACAAGCAGTTCAGCACTTTATTAAGGACAATCCAAACTATGCTGAAACAGTTAAAACAGAAGTGGTGACAGAGCGGAAAAAGTCAGGGAAAGCTTCAGCAAATTCTCATTTAGAAACGTATGAAATGTATAAACAAGGCATTGATCTAGATGAAATTGCGAAAGAACGTGGCTTATCAAGACAAACAATTGAAAATCATTTAATTCGCTCTTTTGAAGATGGAATGGAAATAGACTGGAACAGTTTTGTTCCTGCAGAATATGAATCACTGATTGAAACTGCCATGCAAAATGCAGAAGGTGGTCTGAAATCGATTAAGGAACAACTTCCAAATGAAGTGAGTTACTTTATGATTCGTGCATATTTACAATTTAGAAAGTAGAGATATATAAAGGGGATAGGGGAATGCATCACGTTTTCGTGTATGGCACATTAAGAAAAGAGCAAACGAATGCTCATTTTATGCAAGGTGCAATATGCATTGCAGACGGAGCATGGACGTATGGGAAATTATTTGATACAAACGAGGGGTATCCGGCAATGATTTGTTCAAATGAAGACAAAGTATACGGAGAAGTTTATGAAGTAAATGAGGTTATTCTGCAAAAATTAGATGAACTTGAAGAATATACAGGTAATGCAGAAAGTGATTTATATGACCGAATCACCGAAACGATTTATTTAGGAGATAGAATAATACGTGCATTTGTGTATGTCGCTCAAGATAAAGAGATGCTAAAGAAAGTTATCATTTCTGGTGATTGGGTAGAGTATCAACAAGAAAAATAATAGCAGCCATAGAGCAGATAGTGGGATCATTCATTATCTGCTTTTTATATTGTTACTTTAAAAATTCTTATTATTTTGATAAAATTGTAAATATAGAGAATAATAACCTTTTTTCATGGGTGTCAGAAATTTAGTTTCTCACCTGTAGAAGAAAAATCTATTGCAGGAGGAGAATAATAATGAATGAATTAGATGTGAGAGAATTTTACGAAAAACAATTCGAACTATCCAATTACGATATTAATACAGAAAACTGGTTAGAACAGGTTGCGAAAGAAGTTCAAGAACAAATTGGACATCCATTTCAGTCAATGTTAGAACTAGGAGCAGGAAATGGTGGATTTGCAAGGGCGATGTCTAAGTTACAAGTAAAAATGACTACTGTTGAGCTTGTACCAGAGTTAGTTATGTTTGCAAAAGAACATTCTACTAATGATATAGATATTCATTGCGCTGATTTTTATAAAATTAATTTTGAAGAAAAGTTTGATGTTGTTAGTTATTTAGACGGATTTGGTGTAGGATCAGATGATGAGCAATTGATTCTATTAAAACGGATTAAAAACTGGATGAAGGATGATGGATGTGCACTTATTGATATTTATCAACCACTTTATTGGAAAAAGGTAAGTGGACAAGAAATGACCTTAAGTGCAGCTATGCGAAAATACGAATATGATCGTATAAATGAAAGAATGTTAGATTATTGGTGGCATCCTAATAATCCAAATGATATAGTTACACAGTCTTTACGTTGTTATACGGTAGATGAGATTAGCAATCTATGTGCTGAAGCTGGATTAAGTATTGTAGGGTTCTTCCCAGGCGGAGCATATGATTTTGAAAAACGAAAATATAAAGAATTAGCAACTTTAAATGAATGTTTGGCGTACCGAATTAAAATAAAGAAGAGTAGAGATTAATCTCTACTCTTCTTTATTTTAGAAAATTCTTACTAAAACTATTGACTTTATAAATGGATTTTTAATACAATTATATTTCGACTGAAAAATTAGAACGGACAGGAGGGAATCATCAAATGAACAATATTTTTGAAGAAGAGTTACAAAGGATGAAAGATACATTACGTACGATGGATGATCAATTAGAACAGCTCGAAAACATTCCGGTTTATTATGGAGATGATTTTAAAGAACAAATTCTAGAAAGTATGAGAGAATCTAATAGGCAAAATTTACGTATCGGTGTACAAGAACCATACTTTGGAAGATTAGATTTTCAAGAGGATGGCAAGGAAGGTGTTATGCCGATCTACATCGGTAAAGTAGGTGTTTCACATAAAGACACAATGAAACCAATTGTAATAGATTGGCGGGCACCTGTTGCAAGTATGTTTTATTCATTTACCGGCGGTGATGAATTAGCGTTTTATCAATCTCCAGACGGATTAGTAGAAGGTGATGTGTATTTAAAGCGAAACATCTCTATTCGAAAAAGAGAACTAGAACGTGTTGTTGATACATATGTAAAAGGAAATGAAGATGTCTCACATGCCGATGATTTTCTTCTATATCGATTAGGTGAGAATAAAGATAATAAACTAAAGGATATTGTTTCGACAATACAATCGGAGCAAAACGATATTATTCGTGCGGAAAGAAACTTACCATTATTAATTCAAGGGGTTGCAGGAAGCGGAAAAACAACGATCGCTTTACATCGCCTTGCTTTTTTAATTTATGAATATCGTGAACAATTAGAAGCTGAGAGAATGATTGTATTCGCTCCGAATAGTCTGTTTTTAGACTATATTTCGAGTGTGCTTCCTGAATTAGGGGTAGGGAATATTAGTCAAACAACATTTCCAGATTGGGCATTACGTACGTTAGATGATTCTGTGAAACTAAAGCAAACAGAAGAAAAGTTGAAAGAAGCCTTTTCTATTAATCGTGATGAAGAAAAGGTTATGCTCGGTAAATTGAAAGGCACGCTGGAATTTAAGTCCTTTATTGAAGAGAGAATGGTTCAATTTGAAAAAGAATTAATACCAACAAGTGATTTTGAGGCATGGGACAAAGCTATTATTCCAGTAGAAGACATAAAAAAATGGATGCAAGTTGAATATAAACATTATCCATTAAAGAAAAGAAGAGAAAGATTAGTCGGCCGAATGAAGCGCTGGATTGAAATTGAACTGAAAAAGTATGGAGAAACAAACGAGAAGAAATTATTAAAAAAAGAAGCGACAAAGAGATTGAACACATATATGAAGTTTTGGCCGAAAATGAGCCCACTTTCACTTTATAGTTCAATATTGAAAAGTAAAGAAATACTCGAAGTATTGCCTGAAGAACTTGTGAAAGAAACTGAAAAGAGTTGTCGTAAAAAAGAAGTGTATGTAGAAGATTTACCAGCTTTAATTTACTTACATCACCGCATAACAGGTATTGAAATCGGACAGAAATTCCATCACGTCGTTATTGATGAAGCGCAAGATTTCTCACCATTCCAAGTGTATGTATTAAAAGAAATTACACTAGGTAATTCTTTCACTATATTAGGTGATTTATCTCAAGCAATTTATGATTATCAAGGGATTGAAGATTGGGGTGCTTTTAAGGAAGTATTCCAAGAAACAGGTTATTATGAACTGACGAGAAGTTATCGTTCTACAAAAGAAATTATAGAATTTGCGAACGAAATAATTAAAAACGCAGAGATTCCAGTTGGGCTCGCAACACCAGTTTTTCGCAGTGGTGAAAATGTTAAGGTAATCCATGCAGAAGATCAATTTAATGAGATTATGAAGACGTTAAAACATCTACAAAACGAAGATGTGAAAACAATTGCGGTAATAGGGAGAACAGAAGATGAATGCCGCGATATATATGAGAAATTAACAAAAGCAGGATTGGCCGTAAACGTCATTGAAGCAGATCAAAGTAAATATGAAGGGGGTATTTCAGTAGTACCTGTATATTTGGCAAAAGGGCTAGAATTTGATGCTGTTCTATTAATCGATGTTGATGAAGAACATTATAAAAATACGAAACATGATGCGAAGTTACTATATGTCGGATGTACAAGGTCACTTCATGATTTATGGATTTTCCATAGCGGGGAAGCATCGCCTTTAATTAAAGGAATAAAATAAATATGAAAAACAAGAGGCGTTTCTAGTAACAAAAAGAAGAACCTCTTGTTTTTCTATATAAAGACATGGAGAGAAAATAACAATGATCACAAAAGTAATAACAAAAAGAAATTGGGAAATCGCAAAGATAAATGGAGAAATTAATGAAACTTCACTAAAAGAAGAAGGATTTATTCATTGTTCATTTTTAAAACAAGCTTTAGAAGTTGCTGAAAAATATTTTAGTCATGAAGAAGATGTTTTATTACTTACAATTGATCCATCATTAATAAAAGCAGAAATAAAATATGAACTTGCTTTTAACGGTCAAGAATATCCGCATGTATACGGAGTAATTCATATTGAATCAGTTGTAAATGTTACCCCATTTATTAAAGAAAAAGGAGAGTTTATATTACAAAGAGGTACAAAATTAAAATTGTTATAAGCATTTAAATTAGCCAGAAAAGCACAAAATCTATAGTTTGTGCTTTTTTATTTTCTATTTTTTGTAAATACGTATTGTTTTTATCACATTAATACTGTACGATACATAGTATAAAACACATACTGTATGACATATAGTAATGAAAATGAGGTGAGTGAATGGATGCTTTATTAAATTCGTTAATTACTGAACTAAGAAGAGGTACATTAACATTAGCGGTTTTAAGCCAGTTAAGAACACCACAGTATGGGTATTCACTTGTTCAATTATTGGAGCAATCAGGGATTACAATCGATCAAAGTACGTTATATCCACTACTTCGCCGATTAGAAAAGCAGGAGCTAGTGACGAGTAGTTGGGATAAAACGGAGAGTAGACCGCGTAAGTATTATATTTTAAGTGAATACGGATTAGAGATATTTTTGCAGTTAAAAAAGGAATGGATAAAGGATTCGAAAGAACTTTATAAATTATTAAAGGAGGAGGACAAGAATGAATTTGATTGATATTTACGTCGAGGAAGTAGCGAAGAGATTACCTGAAAAAAATCGTGAAGATATTATTCTTGAACTACGGTCAACAATCGAGGATATGTTACCGACTGATTATAATGAAGATGATGAAAAAAGAGTTCTTGAAAAATTGGGGAGTCCAGTTTCATTGGCAAATGGGTACTTAGATAGGCCGATGTATTTAATTGGACCACGTTATTTTGATGTATATACGACGTTATTAAAAATGATCATACCGATTGCAGCTGTTATCGCACTCATTGCAATGGTTGCAGAAAATTTTGTAGGATATGACGGTGAGCAAGCGGTATTAAATGTTATTTTAAATCTGATAGGTAAAGGAATTGGGGAAATTATCGAAGTAGGCCTCCATGTATTTTTCTGGTTGACACTTGTATTTGCTATTTTAGAAAGAACGGATAAAGACAAAGGTACCGAGCCGTTGACAACAAGTTTAAAAAAGTGGACGCCAGATGATTTGAAAAATATTTCGTATATTCCGAAGAAAAAAGCAATCTCCAAGTTTGAAGTTTTTGGAGGGTTAATGTGGACGGCAATATGGGCTACACTTTACTTTTATGCGAATCATCTCGTTGGCGTATACAGTAGTACGGGAAGTGGATTGAAGTTTGTCGCGCCAACGTTTAATCAAGATGTGTTACTTCAGTATTGGCTAATCGTTGTGATGATAATTGTTTTTGAAATAGCTATATCTCTTTATAAGTTAGTACAGGGACAATGGACGAAAAGATTGGCAATCGGGAATACTATTCTCCAAATAGCTGGAACAATAGTATTCATTATAATTGTAGTAAATCCGGACATATTTACCGATGGATTTATTACGTTTGTGGCAAATGTGTTCACTATTTCTCTGGAAGAAATTAAAAAGTGGCTAATTGGTGGGGGGATTCTCATTTACGTTTTATCTGCTGCATTAAACATTTATGATGGCTTTCGAAAAGCTAGTGTTCGTGTAACAAATAGGTAGTTAAAAAGAGAACGTATATGAAAGGAAGAAAACGATGATAAGGGAAGCAACGGAAAAAGATGTAACATACATTTTAGATATTTATAATGATGCCATACTAAATACAACCGCTGTATATGCATATAAACCTGTAACCCTTGAAAATAGAATAGATTGGTATGAACAGAAAAAGTCTGAGGGTTATCCGATTTTAGTATATGAACTAGATAATAAAGTAGTAGGTTTTGCGACATTCGGTCCGTTTAGAGCTTGGCCTGCCTACAAATATTCAATTGAGCATTCTGTGTATGTTGATAAGGAATATAGAAAATGTGGGATTGGAACTTCTATGATGAGAGCATTGATCACAATTGCAAAAGAAAGAGAATATATGACTTTAATTGCTGGAATTGATGCGGAAAATGAGAAAAGTATTTCTTTACATGAAAACTATGGATTTGTTCATGCTGGTACAATCAAAAAGGCTGGTTATAAGTTTAATAAATGGCTAGATTTAGCTTTTTATCAATTAGAGCTTAGCGGTCCTAAAACGCCTACGGAAGAATAGATAATTGTATTTTTCCTAGTATTTATTTTAGAAAGGTAGCATGGAGAAATTTCATGCTATCTTTTTCTTATTGTAATAGCCGATTTAATCTGCTAAAAAGGGTTTTTACATTCTATATTGAATTATTGAAGGTGATAAAACGATATGAAATGAGGAATGAAAATGGAAACTGTCATTCGAAAAATGAAAGAGATACAATCTGATCATGTTGGGATAACTATTTATTCTACAAAAAGCAATCGTATAGTTGCTTCATATAATGGTGAATTAAATATTCCGTTAGCATCGGCAGCAAAAGTAGTAATCGGATTTGTAGTAGCGCAAATGGTGAAGGAAAATAAATGTCATTGGAATGATATACTTCAGCATGTTAAATTTAATCCGAAAGAAGATAGTGCGCAGTTATATCCACATTTACAAGGGAGAAGGACTTTAACACTTAGTAAAGCAGTAGAAGTAATGATAGCATGTCATGATAGTTACGTTGCACAGTCAGTTGTAATGTACTGTGGTGGATGGGATGTTGTGAAAATGTATGCCCAAACGTACTTTTCAAAAATTCATATACAAGAGGACGCTAGAGATGAGAAAAATGTTGGAGAATTAAATGAAGTTCTTTCACTGTTAGTACATATTTTTCAGGGGTATAAATCAGAAGCAGAATTATGGGAACCAATTATTAATGGCATGGTAAGGCAGCAAGGAGAATATGAAGGGATACCATATTATCATATAGCTCATATGACAGGTGGATTGCCTACAGCAATAATAAATATTGGTATAATAGGGGTGTTTAACGAATTCCCGGTTCTTTACGTTATTGGGGGGAAAGATTTACCTAATCGAAGTGAAAATAAAGAAATAGATGAAGTTTTTGCAGTATCGTTGAAATACATATATAAAGAATATAGTAAAAGCATGCTAGGGGTGTGCGATTGAAAAGAAACTTAAAAACTTCAACAATTATCATATTAATTTTAACAATTATCGCTATTGAAGTTGGAATCGCGATCTATGATCATAATCTGTCATTGGATACGATTTACTTTGCAGCAATCCTCATTTGTATAGTATTGCTTTTTGGCATACGTATTTCTAAAGAAAAAGAAAGTACATCGGAACAGAGAGGAAGCAAAACAGCTCTTATATTTTGGCCATCTATTTTATTATCTATCGCTAGTTTTGCAATTATAAGTTATTTAAGAATAGGCTATGTTTCAGTGCCAGGGATAATTGGTTTTTCATGCTTTGTTACTTATGGTGGATTCGTGTTTATTACTATTTTAAAGAGAAAAAGTAAAAATGAAAGATAGCTTACTAAGTTGAAATGGAGAAATATATGAAACACATAGAGAATGGTACTCGCACTGAAGGAGAGTACATAAAAAATAAAGTAATTCAATATAACATGTCGATTTTAAGGGATGAAGCAAAACAGCCGATGGAGCAAGTAAGTTTCGTAGTAAAAGATGAGGATGGAAAAATATTTGGTGGGGTAACAGGAACGATGTATTTTTATCATCTTCATATAGATTTTTTATGGGTTGATGAAACAGTTCGTCATAATGGTTATGGCAGTCAACTGTTACATAAAATCGAAGACATCGCGAAGGAAAAAGGGTGTAGATTAATATTATTAGATTCATTTAGTTTTCAAGCGCCAGATTTTTATAAAAAGCACGGCTACCGAGAATATGGTGTTGTTGAAGATCACCCTAAAGGACATAGCCAACACTTTTTAGAGAAGCGGCTATAGTAATAGTATTCGTGCTCTAGAAGAAAAGTTGATTTTAAAAGCATCACCAAACAAGGTGATGCTATTTTTAATTTATAGCAACTACTCAAGCTAATGTAATTAGGAGAACAAATAGTACGATTCGTATAACTATGATTTTCTTTTTTATTGGAAATGAGTTACTGTTTTTGTAGAAGACACTTGTAGTATAGGTTTTTCTAACAAATGTTGTTGAATTTTTAAGAGCAGAAGAGCAATAAGACGAGCTCTGAATATAATACTAATAAAGGAGGTGTTAAGCAATGGGTTACATTGTAGATATTTCGAAATGGAACGGTAACATTAACTGGGATGTAGCAGCTCCACAACTAGATTTCGTAATCGCTAGGGTACAAGATGGTTCGAATTACGTAGACCCTTTATATAAAAATTACGCTCAAGCATTGAAAATAAGAAATATTCCTTTCGGTAATTATGCATTTTGCCGATTTATTTCAATTGCTGATGCGAAGAAGGAAGCGCAAGATTTTTGGAATCGCGGTGATAAGAGCGCTACAGTTTGGGCGGCTGATGTAGAAGTGAAAACAATGGATGACATGAGAGCAGGTACACAAGCTTTTATCGATGAATTACGCCGACTAGGTGCTAAAAAAGTTGGTTTATATGTTGGCCATCATGTATATGAGCCTTTCGGAATGGCGAACGTAAAAAGTGATTTTGTATGGATTCCTCGATATGGCGGCAATAAACCAGCATATCCTTGTGATATTTGGCAATACACGGAGACAGGTAATGTGCCAGGTATCGGCAAATGTGATTTAAATCAATTAATAGGTAATAAACCACTTTCCTGGTTTACTGAATCAGTACCGAAACAAGAAAATATACAAGGACAAGTTTCTAAACAAAATATCATTCAATCTGTAGCCTTTTCACCTGATGAAACTCCAGATGTTATGGGAGCGTTAACTTCTTTAAAAATGACTGCTACCTTCATTTTACAATCGGATGGTTTAACGTATTTTGTTACTGAACCAACTGGTGATACGCAATTAAATGCTATGAAAGGCTGGCTTGATCGAAAAGGTTGGTGGTATGAAGTTAAATAAAGATAAAAGTCGTCTTATTGGGTGGTTTTTATCTTTAGCCAACTTAATATATTACGTGCTATTTTTAATATAGAAGAAATAGG
This sequence comes from Bacillus sp. GW823-FHT06B01, assembly GCF_058952315.1. Lineage (NCBI taxonomy): Bacteria > Bacillati > Bacillota > Bacilli > Caryophanales > Bacillaceae > Bacillus > Bacillus sp. GW823-FHT06B01. The sequence continues at coordinate 462,749 of NZ_JBXAHR010000001.1, forward strand.
AAAGGATGAGAGAGACTGTTTATATTGCAATTGTAAAATCTATATTATAAATTAATTTTACAATGGGTTTAATAACCGGTTGGATTCAATAGCTTATATTGAAGGGAGTAAAGTAAGACAAAATAAATATAATGAGTAATTTGATGGGAGAAAGAAAATGTACACGTATAAATTGCAACATGAACAACCAATCTGCGTAGGCAAAATAAAAAAACTTTATGACTCTGACGGTTGGTGGCCAGAAAGAAAAGAAATCGATATTCAAAAAATGTTAAAGCATAGTATAGCAATTGGGGTATGGGAAGAAAATGAATTAATCGGATTTGCTAGAGTCGTTTCTGATGGTGTTTTTCGAGCGTACATAGAAGATGTTGTTGTGCATGAGATTGTAAGAAATAAAGGGATTGGAGAGAAGATGCTTACAATGTTACTTCAAGAGATTTCTCATGTTCATATTGTTAGTCTATTTTGTGGAGAGAAATTAATAAAGTTTTATGGTGAACACCAATTTCAAGCGACGAAACAAATTGTAATGCATCGTAATCAAATCGTGAAAGAATAAGAGGTGCGAATTAGAATGGATGCAACAAGAACATATTGTTTATCAAAAAGAAAAGCGACTGAAGATTCTCCTGATGGTTGGAATGCAACATGTATGAGGCTTAATAATAAAATATTTGCGATAATAAACCATGAAGAAGGAGAAAAAGCTGCGATTACTTTAAAATGTGATCCAGAACTTGCATTAAGATTAAGAGAAGAGTATCCAGAAGCAATCATTCCGGGGTATCATATGAATAAAAAGCATTGGAATACAGTGTATATACATAAAGATGTAGAGCAAGAGCAAACTAATAAGATGATTGATTGGTCATATGATTTAGTTCTACAATCATTTTCAAAGAAAAAGCAGCAAGAGTTATTAGATTAATATGTATAAGGGGGGGAAGTAATGAAAGACACGATCAAAGATACATATGATAAATTAGCGAGTACATATAAAGAAAATCTAGACTTGGCAAATCCATATAACAGTTATTATGAAAGACCAGCGATGATGGAGATGATTCCAAAAAATTTAGAAGGGAAGAGTATATTAGATGCTGGATGTGCAGCTGGGTGGTATACTTCTCAATTTGTAGAAAGGGGAGCAAATGTTACTGCAATTGACGTAAGCTCTGAAATGGTAAAAGCTGCAAAGGAAAGTATGGGTAATAAAGCAACGTTTCTTTGTCATGACTTGCAAGAAGTATTACCATTTGAAGATAATACGTTTGATGTTATTGTAAGTTCGTTAACGCTTCATTACTTAGAAAATTGGAATAAAGTATTTCAGGAGTTTCATCGAGTATTGAAGCCAGGTGGCGAATTTATATACTCCATTCATCATCCTTTTATGGATTTTACAAAGTTTACTAGTGAAAATTATTTCGAAAAACAATTATTAGTAGATACTTGGGTTAAACCAAATATTACAATAGAAGTTAGCTTTTTTAGAAGATCACTCCAAGACATAATTAATGAAACAACAAATTATTTTGTGTTAGATAAAATGGTGGAACCGAGGCCGGTTGAAAAAATGAGAGAAGTAAATGAAACATCATATCATTATCTAAATACAAATCCACATTTTCTTATTATGAAAGCCATTAAAAAACAGCTAGTAAAATAATTATATTTTACTAGCTATTTTGAAGTTTTAAATAATGAAATAGGAGTTTTGAAATGAATACGAAACGAAATAGATTACTATACGCAACGTTTACAATTATTGTTATTATTTTAGGGCTTAGTTCAAGAAAGTTAGCTTTTGCACTGCCTGCTCTATTAAATGATTATTTAGGTGATGCTTTATGGGCACTCATGATTTTTACAGGGTTCGGATTTTTATTTCCTAAAATAAAAACGAAGAAATTGGCTTTTATAAGTTTGCTGTTTTGTTATGGGATTGAAATAAGCCAATTATATCATGCCGAATGGATAGATAGCATTCGTGCAACGACTTTAGGTGGGCTCGTGTTGGGATATGGTTTTCTGTGGAATGATTTAGTAGCTTATACAATTGGTGTTGGGATTGGAATGTTTTGTGAATTTACGTTACAGAAGAAATAATAGATTTAAAAAGGGGTATGTATGAAAAAAATAATATTAATTGGTTCTGGTGGTTCAGGAAAATCTACATTAGCAAGGCAGTTAGGAAATAAATTAAATATTAAGGTGCATCATCTTGATGCATTATTTTGGAAACCGAATTGGGAAGGTGTTCCGAGAGAAGAACAAATAGCAGTTCAAAATAACTTAATTAAAGATGAGAAGTGGATTATTGATGGGAATTATGGCGGGACGATGGATATCAGACTGAATGCAGCTGATACAATTATCTTCCTTGATATTCATAGAACAATTTGTATTTATCGTGCGTTTAAAAGAATTGTAAAATACCGGAATAAAACAAGACCAGATATGGGCGCGGGATGTGAAGAAAGATTTGATTTGCAATTTTTTAAATGGATATGGAAATATCCTAATGCTAAACGACCTACAATTTTAAAAGGGTTAGAGCAATTGTCCGAAGAGAAAAAGGTTATTGTTTTAAAATCTCCAAATGAGGTTCGGAAATTTTTAGAGCACATATAATAATAGAATGTGACACAACAATTCTTTTTGGATCTTACCGATTAGTTTAATTAAACTAATCGTTTTTTATTATGAAAAATTTAACGCTTTTTGAAAATTGTATTTTGTAATGAGTATATGACTATAAATTCATATAAAATGAACGTTTGGAGGAATAGAAAATGACTAATGATTTAATTCAAACAATCGATTCATTAATGGTAAATATTCCAGCTGGAGAGGTAGTATTAAGAGATGATCGAATAAAAAAAGAATGGCTAGTGCAAATTCAACCATTTCTTCTTGCGAAGTATGCTGTAACAATGGAACTATATGATGCTATTACAAATAGTCCATTAAATAATTTTGATAAAAATCATAAACCAGTTGTCAATATTTCATGGAACGATGCCATTGCGTTTTGTAATGTACTTTCAAAAAAAGCGGGATTAAAAGAATATTATTCTATTAGTGATGGTGGTCAAATTGTGAAATGTAATTTAGATTCAAATGGCTACCGATTACCATCTGAGGCAGAGTGGCAATATGCATGTAAAGCAAGTACAACCGGATATACATACGGGAAACTTCATGATATAGCGTGGTATAATGAAAATTCAAATGGAGAGATTCATGACGTTGGCCAAAAAGAACCGAATGCATGGGGACTTTATGATATGCTAGGGAACGTTTGGGAATGGTGTTATGATTTGTATGATGAAACAGTGTACGGATCATATCGCATTTTTCGTGGTGGTAGTTGGGCTGAAACAGCGAGAGGGTGCGGCGCTACTTGTCGTCGTCGAAGCCATCCTACATTTCATATAGATGATCTCGGTTTTAGACTCGCTAGGTCAATTTAGTAGGAACATGCTACGAACAACTAAGAAAAGAGTATGGAGAAAATCCGTACTCTTGCCAACATAGAAACGATTTAACGTAAGGAGTGTTTATTATGGCGCGTGTTTTATTTATTAACGCTGGATCAGAAGGACATATAAATCCAACTTTACAAGTTGTAGAAGAATTGATTTCTCGTGGTGAAGAGGTCGTTTATTTTTCAATAGAAGCTTTCAGGGATCGGATTGAGAAGACAGGTGCTACTGTACGAACGATTGATGATCAAAAATTTATAAAAGCGTTTCTATCTGGAGGCAGAAATTATTTACAGGAAAGAATAAACGGCCTTCTACATACAGCGGATATTGTAATATCTAGCGTTCTAGAACAAATTGAAGGTGAACATTTTGATTATATGATTCATGATTCTATGTTTGGTTGTGGCCATTTAATTGCTCAAATTCTTAAACTTCCAGCCATAAATTCATGCACATCTTTTGCGCAGGATGAAAAATCATTTGAACAAATGTTAGACCACTTGTCTAAAAGTATCCCAGTGAAAGTTCAGGATAAGATACATAATGATTTTGAAAGATTAACTAAGGGGATTGCGGAAAAATATAGTGTTGAAATAAACTCACCATATGAAGTTTTCTGTAATCCAGCGCCACTTACTATTGTGTATACAATAAAAGAGTTCCAACCTTTTGGAGATATGTTTGATGAAACATTTAAATTTGTAGGTCCATCCATCCCTGCACAAGTAAAAGATGAAGAGTTTGATTTTACTACAATTGAAGAAAAAAGCCCGATTTACATTTCACTAGGTACTGTTTTTAATGAAGCGCTTAATTTTTATAAACTTTGCATAAAGGAGTTCGAGAATAGTAATTATACAATTGTGATGTCTATCGGTAATAAAACGAAAATAAGTGATTTAGGTGAAATTCCTAAAAACTTCATTGTAAAAAACTATGTACCACAAACGAAACTACTTGCATATACAAAGTTGTTTATTACACATGGCGGAATGAACAGTACACATGAAGGACTATATAACGGGATTCCACTCATTGTAATTCCGCAAAGTGCAGATCAGCCAGTAATCGCAAAGCAAGTAGAGAATCTAGGAGCTGGGATTAAGTTATCTATAAATGAATTAACTGTGGAACAACTACGTGAAAGTGTAAAACTTGTATTAAATAATCCTTCATTTAAAGAAGCTGCTTTGAATTTGAAGGAGTCTTTCCGAAAATCTGGTGGCTATAAGGAAGCTGTTGATGAGATTTTTACATTTATAGGCCAGTAATAAATAGAAAATTATACATGAGAAGAGTGTCTATATCATTTCATATAGACACTCTTCTTTTATATGAATCGGAGAATGCGTTGTTTTGAAATGTTAAATATTCTGTTTTATAAATTCGGACCATAGTTTTACGTGTTACTAATGCTTTCATCATTTCTGCACAACTTCTGCACATACTTTGATGATTTCTATGTCATGATATATTCATCAAGTGAAATGTTTCACAAGAAATGAAATATATTTTCACTGCGGTGTATGCATAATTACATACATCGATACAAGATTGTCTCTTGTTATTCTTTTACATCGAAGCCCACATTACACTACGAAGTATAACAAGAAGGGGACAGGAACATGAATAATCGATTATTAAAACAACTACAAAACATGAAAATGAACAAAAAAAGTCTAGGAGCTGTTGCATTAACAGCTGGAATTATTGGCACGACACTTATTCCTCAAAACGCATACGCGCACGGTTTTGTTGAAAAACCTGGCAGCCGATCTGCTTTATGTAGTCCAACCTATGGTGCACTAAATGCAAACTGTGGAAGTGTTATGTATGAACCACAAAGTTTGGAAGCTCCAAAAGGGTTCCCGCAAGCTGGCCCAGTTGATGGCCAAATCGCTTCTGCAGGTGGTAAATTTGGTGGTGTTTTAGATCAACAAACAGCTGATCGTTGGTTTAAAAATACAATCACAGGCGGGGGAAATACTTTTACTTGGAAATATACAGCGCCTCACTTAACAAGTAAATGGCATTACTATATTACAAAAAAAGGATGGAATCCAAACAAAGCGCTTACAAGGGCGGATTTAGAACCAATTGGTACTGTACAACATGATGGTTCTGCAGCCTCAAATCATTTAACTCACAAAATCAATGTACCTAATGATCGAAGTGGATATCATGTGATTTTAGCAGTATGGGATGTAGCTGATACAGCAAATGCATTCTATAATGTAATTGATGTTAATCTTATTAATGATGTGAAACCAGATATAGAAGCTCCAAGTACTCCAAATGGAATTCAGACACAAAAAGTAACAGCGAATAGTATAGAACTAACGTGGAACGCTTCTACGGAAAATGTAGGGGTAAAAGGGTATCAAATCTTCCGTAACGGAGAGATGATTGATACAGTACCAGGAACTCATTTTATTGATAAAAAATTACAACCAAGTACAGAATACTCTTATACTGTAAAAGCAATTGACTCAGCTGGAAATGTATCGAAAGAAAGTGCAGCGCTTACAGTAAAAACAACAGTTGAGGCGCCTGATACAGAAGTACCAACACAACCAAAAGGATTACATAGTATGGGAACGACAGCGTCAAGTGTGGATCTAATGTGGAGTCCCTCTGACGATAATATTGGTGTAGACCATTACGATATTTATAGAGAAACAGAAGGATCATTGAAAAAAATTGCAACATCCAATGCGACTTCTTATATGGATAAAAATTTACTTCCTAATACTACTTATAAATATGTAGTGAAAGCTGTTGATGTAGCTGGAAATGAATCTGTACAGAGTGATATATTCACAATTACTACAAAAACTGAAAGCGCTTCATATGAAGAGTGGAATTCAAAGAAAGCATATGAAAAGGGAGATAGAGTTCTACACGAGGGAAAAGTATATGAAGCTGTCCAGAGTTATAAAGGAAATGGGGATCCAAACTGGATTTATGCCTTATCATTATGGAAAAGAGTGTAAGCTTTACCTAGGTATGAACTAAGAGATGATGGGCTTTGATGCAAAAGGAAATTTTGAGAATTCACTTTTCTGTTTATAAAAAAGACGACGTTGAATACGTCGTCTTTTTTTCTAAATTTTACTTTCCTTCATTAAATGATGATAAGTCCCGTAATTAAACTAAAGTGTTATTTTCATAAAATAACGGGGAAGGAGAGATTTAAAGAAAAATCATAGTGTATGATTCTAAAATGTTTTTGAAAATGTATGGAGCGAAATAAAAAGAACCCTGTATAAAACGGTTTCTTTTGCTGCGTTAATCTATTAATTACAATCTTGATAATATTCATCACACGAATCCTTATTATCGTTACAGCAAATACAAAATGTTTTTTGCACAAATAAACTAACTATACTAGTAGGACCTTCCTGTTTGGTAAAAGTAAGACTTTGAAAATCTTCAACTTGAAATATTTTTGTTTGAACAGGTTGTAATGTTGCAGTAATTGGGCGGCTAGATTTTCTTGTTAGAATAGTTACTTGAACGGGTGCACTCATCCCGACAACGAATAACTGAATTAATGTTTTATTATGATTGTTTGTGAAATCCTCAAATACAGTTTGTGGCGCGGTGGTTTCAAGGAAAATAGATAAAGGTATATTTCCATTTGCATTTTCTGCAGAACCAGTTATCGTATGAGTTTCAATAAAACAGTTATTTTTTTGATCGTTCGAATGCGATTGATTTTTATAATATTTTTTACCATCTTTATAAAAATAATTAGCCATAAATATTTTGCTCTCCTTTCTTTGGAATATCAATATATATTATTAATTAAAAGGAAAGAGTGCTTGTACAAAAGAATAATATCCGCTTTTGTAAAAAAAGAAATATATTTGAGGATGTTGTAGTTTCTAACTAAAAATAAGCACACATTGAAGTGTGCTCTAGATAAGAAAGGTAAGAATCTTATGAATGGAGAATCTCCATTCAATAACATATGCTTGTCTAATTTTAAGGTGAAAACTTTTTAACAAAAAAGTTATTCGGAAAATTTTCCTGTGATGATACAATTATTTTTTTTGATTTTAGATGTTTGGAATTATGAATATCGAGATGGATTTTAAAAAAATTCAGAAATTTAATTTCATTGCAAATAATGAAGCAGTTAGCCAACTTTAACTAATCGATACAGGGGTAGTAATCTAGATACATAGATATTATATTGAGTTATGTATTGTATTCAAGGGGGAATACAGAATGTGTACGTATGGGGAAACGTATTTAAAGAATTCTTCGAGAAGCAAGAACGAAATAAAAGAGCGATTAGCAAAAGCTAACTGCTCCAAACAGAGATGTCACACTTGATGTATTTATAGTATTGACGAAATATCGAGTTTTATTCAAATGGAGAGTAGTAGGCTATTAACATGGAGATGCATAAATTCATATCCTGTAAGTAGTAAATTAATGACGGGATAGATTGAAAATGGATGATCCGATTAAGGAGATAGTTGGTGCTTGGTTTGTTGCAGTAGGGACAATTATTGCTGCGATTGGTAGTACACCTTTTAAAAAATTGAACGACGAATTAAGAAGAGATTTAAACGTATGGGGGAATGTATTACAGGCAACAGGGAACGGCCTGGAAGCTGATGGACAAGGGGAAATATCTCTTGAAAAAATCGGTAATGAAATCCAATCAATTGGTAATATAACGGTTTTAACAGGACTCATTATAGAATTTGAAGATAATACACAAAAAAAAGTAGTGATTGCAGGAAATTGGATACAAGCATTAGGTGGTATTACATCAATAGGTGGGGAATTAGAGGATAGTTCCGATATAGATGAATCGTATAACATTGCCGGGAATGTGTTACAAGCGACTGGAAATTCATTACAGGCAATTGGTGGAATAGATGAATTGAAAACTAGTGGGGATAAAGTGGAAGAAATTTCGGAAGGAAATGAGGAGGATGGACAGATTATAGTGATTATGGGGAGTTGGATTCAAGCAGTTGGTTCTGTAGTTTCATTAATCGGTCAAATAAGAGAAGAAAGAGAAGAGATAGTAGAGAACAATTCATAGTGAGTTTAATAAAATAATCTTTTTAAAGTGAAAGCTAACAGAATATAGTGCGAATAGAAAACTAGAGAACACCAATTCATTAAGGTTGTTTTAAGACTATGTATGATAGGTTCTTTGCTTTCAAGTGAATAAGATACAGAAAGGTGACTATATGAATAAACAATATAGTCACCTTTCTGTTATGATAACACTTTCATCATAAGTATATGTGGAATACCATCTTCCATAAATATATCAGAAGAAGTTTCATAGCCTAATTTCCTATAAAATCCTTCAGCTTGTATTTGCCCGTGTAATTTCACTTTTGTAGCTTGTTCATTACGAGCAATTTCTTCTAACGTTTGAATGATGACTTTACCTAATCCATATTTACGATAGTCTTTTAAAATACAAATTCGCTCTAATTTTCCTGCACCGTCAACAAATCGTATACGACCTGTACCTACAGGAAGATCGTTATAATAAACTAAAATATGTTTGCATTTCTCACCGATTTTATCGAATGTATCGAATTCATCTTCAAGAGGGACACTTTGTTCTTTTACAAATACTTCTTTTCGAATATGAAAGGCAGTTTCTAAATCTGTAAGTTCTGTTATGACTTTAGAGTGCAAATTGTTCAGTCCTTTCTAGTGTGATGTTCTTTTGTTTTCATAGTATATCATAATGATACGCAATACAGAGAAAATATAAAAAGCTGACTGTAAGAGTCAGCTTTCATTATAGTTCCTTTATCCCGTTTTTTGTTCCAATAATCGCCTTACTAGTCATATTAACAAACAATCCTGTTTCAACTACACCTGTAATCATTTTTAATTGAGTGTGTAAATTGGTAGGATTAGTTATGTTATGAGGGAATATACAATCAATAATCATGTTATTGTTATCGGTAATAAACGTTTCATTATTTTTTAAACGTAACGTTGTTTGACAACCTAAAGATTGAATTTTCCTTTCGGTTTGTTTCCAGGAAAAAGGTATTATTTCAATAGGTAATGGGAAAGTACCTAAATGTGTTACAAGTTTCGATTCGTCAGCAATAATAATTAGTTCTTTGGAGGAAGTGGCAACAATTTTCTCGCGAAGTAATGCGCCACCACCACCTTTTATAAGTTGTAAATTAGCATCAATTTCATCCGCTCCATCAATTGTAAGATCAAGGCTTTGTACGTCGTTTAACGAAATTAGAGAGATATTTAGTTGTTTAGCTAATACTTCCGTTTCTTTTGACGTTGGTACAGCTTGAAATGATAAGCCTTCTTTTACACGCTCACCTAATTTTTGTATCAACCAATATACAGTAGAACCTGTGCCAAGTCCAACTTTCATCCCATCTTTTACAAAGTTTGCAGCATATTCACCAGCGAGCTGTTTTAAATTCAGCATATTATTCTGCTGGACGTGGGCCTGCATCTAGACCTGAATTTTCCACTGTAAGTATAGGACGAACGACTATATCTTTATGTACGTGCATTTGGCATGATAAACGTAAGTGATCTTCAATTCCTTTTTCCGTAATTGCATTTTTTTCATTAGAACTTGCTTCACAAAACTCACCTGCTATAATTTCTACTCTACAAGTTGTACAGCGCGCTTTCCCACCACAGCGATGGAGAATGTGTACACCGTTATCTTCGATCGCTAATACTAACTTTGTGCCTTCTTTTACATCAAAAGTTCCCGCACCTTCAATTGTTAATTTTGGCAAATTTGTTCCTCCTCACGTAAAATTGTACATAACATATTTATGACCGCGAATTATTGAACATAAACATAATATTTTTATATGCCCCGTAACTTTTTTATTTGTTTAATCGTTAATTAAGTAAGCGCTGAAAAGGAGTGGTTATTTTGTGCACAAAAGTAACTCATATTTTAAAGAATCATATCGATATGAATCATTCAAATATAAACTTTTTAATTGAGCAATATGGAGAATTGAAAAGGTACTGTACATTTTTAACAAAAAACAAATGGGACGGCGAAGATCTTGCCCAAGAAACAGTTTGTAAAGTTCTTCAAAAATATAGTAATAAAGATATTTGTATGACGCTTGTATATAAAATAGCTAGAAATCGTTGGTTAGACCAGATGAAATCAAAATCAGTTCATGAAAAAATAAAGGAACAAATTACTTTTGAAGAACCACAAGAGAATATTGCAGATTTGCATGAAATGGTAGGGAAAGTATTATCTTCATTAAATGTACAGCAATCCACGATTTTATTATTAAAGGATGTTTTTCAATATAGTATCGCTGATATTGCTAAAGTATGTTCCGTATCGGAAGGGGCAGTAAAAGCTTCTTTGTTTCGTAGTAGAAATAGGCTGAAAACTGTAAGTGAAGAAGGGATTGAGATCGTCGAATTCACAGATGATATGGAAGTTGTAGTAACGTCTATTCGAGAGGAGAGACCGGAATTATTAACGAAACTGCTTCCGACAATAGATTTTACTAAGTTACCATCTAAACAGCCAGTCTTATTATTTAATGTGAAAAAACCTTCTTCCTACAGTTGTGTGCTTTGCGCCGCATAACAATTATTGGAGGGATATAAAATGAATGCAATTCCATATGTTGTAGAACAAACGAAATTAGGAGAACGTTCCTATGATATATATTCAAGGTTATTAAAAGACCGTATTATTATTATCGGTTCAGAAATAAATGATCAAGTAGCGAGTAGTGTCGTAGCTCAATTATTATTTTTAGAAGCGGAAGATGCAGAGAAAGATATATATTTATACATCAATAGCCCAGGTGGTTCAACAACAGCGGGTTTTGCCATATTAGATACGATGAATCTCATTAAACCAGATGTACAAACGCTATGCATGGGATTTGCAGCATCATTTGGTGCATTGTTATTATTATCAGGTGCAAAAGGAAAACGGTTTGCGCTCCCTAACAGTGAAATTATGATTCATCAGCCACTTGGCGGTGCGCAAGGCCAGGCAACAGAAATTGAAATAACAGCGAAAAGAATACTAAAGTTAAAGCGTGATATTAATAAAATGATTGCAGAAAAAACGGGGCAATCGATTGAAAGAGTAGCACATGATACAGAAAGAGACTATTTTATGACTGCTGAAGAAGCGAAAGAATATGGGATTGTAGATGATGTTGTTACGAAAAAATAAGATAAAACAGGCTAGAGGAATAGCATATCCTCTAGCCTGTTTTATTAATCTTTTACCCATTCATCAACTAGCGCTTGATTCTTTTCAATCCATTTGCGCGCCGCTTCTTCAGGATCTTTCGTTTTATTTAACATGACCATTAATGTACCAAGTTGTTCATCGTTCATTTTCCATTTGTCAAAGTATTTCACGATATCTGGATAATCTTTTTCGAAACCTTTACGAACAGAGTAATAAATGTCATCTTTTTCACCATATACTTTCTTAGGGTCTTTTAAATATTTTAAGTCAAATTCTGAAAAGCCCCAATGCGGATTCCAAAGCGTAACAGCGATTGGTTTCTTTTTCGTATATGCTTTCTTTAATTCACTCATCATCGCAGCTTCAGAAGATTGGACAAGTTTTAGTTTAATATCATATTCCTTCATCGCTTTATTTGTTAAATTCATAAGACTACTACCGGGTTCGATACCGACAATTTTGTTATCTAGTTCATCTTTATGAGCATTTAAATCCTCAATACTGTTAATGTTTTTCATATAAGAAGGGACGACAAGGCCAAGTCCAGTACCCTCATACCATTTTGATTTTAAGACTATATCATCTTTATAACGAGCATTTAGCGGTTTATCCGTAACGGGTAGCCATACTTCTAAATTAGCATCAACATCACCGCGAGCAACGCCAGTCCAAATTGCAGCTTTTTCTAAGTACATGAGCTCAACTTTGTAACCTTTTTGTTCTAATAAAACTTTCCACATGTTTGCAGTTGCAATGTTTTCTTTCCAACTTGTTACACCAAGTTTAATTTTTCCTTTCGAATTTGCATTTGTTGCATTACATGAAGAGAATATCATAGTAATAAATAATGCAAGGCATATAAGCCATATTTTCTTTTTCATCGAAACCCTCCTAAAAAATGCTTGCCTTTTTAAATAAATGTATAAGTAAGCATTCTTATTATGAACGGAAACGCGAATTTTAAAGAAATCTTATGAATGTCATTTTTATGTAATATTTCTTTGTAAAATCGCAACACTATATGAATAGATGGGTAGAAAAGGAGTAGTGACATGGATAATACAAAGGTGCGTGTTGAAAACGTAACAAAAGTATTTGGGAAACACCCGCAAAGAGCGCTGTCTTTATTAAAAGAAGGAAAAAGCAAATCGGAAATTTTGAAAGAGACAGGAATGAACGTTGGTGTAAAAAAGGCAACCTTTGAAGTATATACTGGAGAGATTTTCGTTATTATGGGTTTGTCTGGTAGCGGGAAATCTACGTTAGTTCGGATGTTAAACCAATTAATTAAACCAACAGCGGGACATATATACATAGATGGTGAAGATATCGCAACGATGGGAAAAGAAGAGTTGCGAAGAGTGAGAAGAACGAAGATGAGTATGGTGTTTCAAAAGTTCGCTTTATTTCCACATCGTACAGTGATACAAAATGTTGCGTACGGGTTAGAAATTCAAGGAGTTCCAGTAGAGGAACGAGAGAATAAAGCGTTAGAATCGCTACAGTTAGTAGGACTTGATCATCATAAAGATAATTATCCAAGTCAACTTAGTGGCGGTATGCAGCAACGTGTTGGAATCGCAAGGGCATTAACAAATAATCCAGATGTATTGTTAATGGATGAGTCATTTAGTGCATTAGACCCACTGATTCGAAAAGAAATGCAAGATGAGCTGTTAGAATTACAAGATAAAATGGAGAAAACAATTATTTTTATTACACATGATTTAGATGAAGCTCTTCGAATTGGAGATCGTATCGCATTAATGAAAGATGGAGAGATTGTCCAAATTGGAACACCGGAAGAAATTATGATGAGTCCTGCCAATGAATTTGTAGAGAAATTCGTAGCGGATGTAAATTTAGGAAAAGTAATCACGGCGGAATCTATATTAAAACGACCGGAGACTTTATTAATTGATCGTGGACCGCGTGTAGCACTTCAAATTATGAGGAACGCTGGTGTTTCTACTGTGTATGTTGTTAACAAAAAGTATGAGTTTTTAGGGATATTAACGGCAGATGATGCGAGTAAAGCCGTTCAAAAACAGTGGCCAATTGCTGATTTATTACTTACCGATATCCCGCATGTGTATTTAGATACTTTACTTGAAGAAACGTATGCAAAAATGGCGGAGATGAAATATCCGTTACCAGTAATTGATGAGAAGAAAAGGCTAAGAGGAATTATTAAACGCGAAAGTGTCATTCAAGCTCTTGCAGGTAATATTGAGGAAGAGGTGAAAGACGATGAGTAGTATACCACGTATTCCATTAGGGGAATGGGTCGATTCATTTGTTGCAAGTTTATATGAACACCTTGAAGGCTTATTCCGAGGATTCTCATATATTATCGGTGGATTCGTTGATTTACTCACTAATTTTTTAACAATAATACCGGCCATATTGATGATTATTATCCTTTGTTTCCTCATTTGGTACACAACGAGAAAGGTATCTTTAATTATTTTTACACTGATCGGTTTATTATTTATTTTAAATATTAACTACTGGGCACAGACGATGCAAACATTAGCACTTGTACTTACGTCTGTTATTATTTCAATTATTGTAGGAATCCCAATCGGAATTTTAGCTTCTCAAAATGAACGCTTCTCAAAATTTTTAAAACCGACATTAGACTTTATGCAAACAATGCCGGCTTTTGTATATCTTATTCCTGCGATTACATTTTTTGGAGTAGGTGTAGTGCCTGGGATTATCGCATCCGTAATCTTTGCAATGCCACCGACAATTCGTTTTACTGACTTAGGAATTAGACAAGTTCCAGAAGATTTAATTGAAGCAGCGAATGCGTTTGGCTCTACCGCATCACAAAAATTATTTAAAGTACAATTACCACTCGCAACTGGAACGATCATGGCTGGCGTGAACCAAAGCATTATGCTTTCTTTATCTATGGTAGTAACAGCATCTCTTGTAGGAGCACCAGGTCTTGGAGTTGATGTATACCGATCTGTAACACAAGTTAATATCGGAATGGGATTTGAAGCCGGACTAGCTATCGTTGTCATTGCGATTATATTAGACCGTATTACACAAGGATTTCATCAAAAAAGAAGATAACAAAAAAACACACTTTATTATACAAAGTGTGTTTTTTGTTTGAATAGATTACATACGAACAATGGCAGAACCACCAGGTGGTACACAAACTTGTTTTTGGTGTTGTTCCATTGATTTATATTTGGATTCCAATGAGGATGCATTTGAATCATTCCTCCTTAAATAACTTACTGATATTTCTTATAGTAAATGCCTATATATATTTAATGGTTACTTGAAATTTTTTCATTATAAAAGGAGTATGCACAGAAAATGGAAAATATTATATGTGAAGTTATAGTGCATTTTTTGGAAATATTCAAGTGAGATAGTGAATATATTAATACATTCAAGTAAATGTATGTTATTTAGGGAGAAATGATGGGAGGAGATGCAATTTTGGCTAAAAATAATAAAAGGAATGATGCCTTGGCAATAGGTGTCGGTATAGGGGTTGTAATCGGTGTGTTTCAAGGGTTCTTTACTAATAATTTAGTAATCGGAATTGTGATTGGAATCGTAATTGGGATTGCGTTTTTGAAGAAATAATAAGGTGCAAATTTATTTCAAAAATTGCCGAATTGAAAGAATGAATTTTCGGAATATAAATCTTTTTTTTATGATATTATTAATAAAAAGGATGGTGATGGATATGTCAACAAATAATCAAGTAGAACGAAAATGCTTTATTTGCGAGAAACATAAAGGAAATATTACAGTTCCAGGTGGAGCTATTTATGAAGATGAACTCGTTTATGTTGGACATGTCCACTGGGATAGTGAAGAAACATACCTTGGTTATGTAATGATAGATATAAAAAGACATATACCTGGTCTTGCTGAACTAACAGATGAGGAAGCGAAAACGTTCGGACTTATAACAAGTAGAGTAAGTAAAGCGTTAAAAGAAAGCGAAGGTGCAGAGCATATTTACACTTTTGTTTCAGGAAATGGTGTACCACATATGCACATGCACATCATACCGCGTTATCCAAATACACCCAGAGAATTTTGGTCACCAACTGAAGTAGCGAAATGGACTGATGCGCCATATGGTGACGAAGAGAAAATCAAAAAAATATGTGAAAGAATACGAAAGTATATGTTAAATGAGTATGCATACAACAAATAATAGACAATATTCTTGGGTTGGAAATACAGAAATGTGTTTAGGAGAAATTTCAGTTAAACAATATGGTGACGTTGTACTTGGAAAATACGGCGGGAATATAAGCGCCGGAGCAAAAAAGAACGAAGATGGTGCGTTAGTTTGGTCAAATGGTGATTGGGAATTTGCAGCTATTTTAGATGGACATAATAGTGCGGAAAGTGTTGATTTAGTAGTAAATACAATCCAAAAAGAATATGAAAATATAAAAGTAATGATGAATGAATCGATTGATACAGTATTTCGATCTGTTGAAAATCATCTACTTACAATCTTTCAATCCCCCTCATTTAAAGAAAAGTGCAAAAGAGTAAAAGGTGAAACAGCGTGCTTAATATGTGTAAGAAAAGAAAACTACATATGGTGGTTATCTATTGGCGATTGTTTAGTTTATGTATTTCATGAAGAGTTATATAAGTTAGGACAATATGCATTAAATCAACGTCACTTTTACGAATGGATTGGAAATGTAAATACCTTTGATTTATCTGTACCTTGCTACTCAACCGGAATTCATGAATTACGTACTGGGAAGAATCGAATTGTAATGGTTACAGATGGAGTATTAGAATGCGGGGAACGACACTATGAAACACCATTAAATCTGTATAATGATATGAACAGAAATAATATAGAACTTGAAGAAAGTGTTTATTATGTATTAGAGCACGTTCATCATCAATTCGGACGAGATAGTGCGACTATTATTAGTTGGGACGTAGAGAACAAAATGAGTACTACGTATCCGAGTGATCAGCCGGAGAAAATCCAGACGATAAGATAAAGGAGGTGATCTCTCTAATCCATGTGAAAGTAATTGTATTAGTTTTATGGATCATATTCTTATTTGTTTTAGAAAATATAGTGAGAAAAAGGCTAAATATACCGAAACAAAAAGGATGGAATAATAAATATGTAAATAAGCTGCATAAATGGGGAAACAGGATTATTATTTTTTCGTATATAGTAGTTATAATTATATGTTCTTCTCTTTCGAACCCTCTATACATGGGCTTCCTACCCTTTCTGTTTTTAATTACGTTGTATAGTTTCGAATCATATATGGAATGGAAATATGATAGAGAATCAAGGGAGTTTTTGATGTCCTTAGGCGGAGTTGTATCACTATTGATGTTACTTATTAGAACAGTTTTTAAGAATAAAATTAAATGTGGAGAAAAGAGGCTTCTTTGGATATAAGCATGTGAATAGTTTACATGTAAAAATAGAAATAGGGCTTATTATTATTTATGTAATAAGTAGTTGTTATTATATGTTTAAATTTGAAAACGCTAAAATGGCTTATGTCATGTTCGTTTATTTAGGGATATCATTGACTTTAAGAGCATGGATGGAATGGAAGTATGATAGAAAATCAAAAGAATATATACTGTCGATAACGGGAATGGTTACATGTATATTGATGCTCTCAATACTCGTTTATTTCGTTCCACCTGCTGCATAATAAGGTGATTATTAATGGTACAAATAAAGAGTTAACTAATAAATAAGAAACCATTTACTACTAAATGGTTTCTTATTTAAATTCATCATTTATTTTGGCTAATATGGATGTAACGAAATTCGTTTTATCCTCAGCATATTGATGTTTATCATTAGGATTAGCTTGTAAAAGTTGAATCTTTAACTGTTCATACTGTATACGAGAAGTTTTGTTGTTTATTAAGTAATCTCTAAATTGTAATTGCTCTATTAAATATGTATTTCCTTGTTCATACATATGAATTTGATGAGTTCGTGGTTCTCCTTTATTAAAATAATATCGTTCAGGTAGTACATCTTTTCTGTATTTATAGTTTAGCAGTTCTAACTTTTTAATACATGTTAAACCGTCTGTATAATCTTTTAGTTCGATTGCAATATCAATAATTGGCTTTGCGCTTAAATGTGGAATAGAGGTACTACCAATGTGGTGTATCGCTAAAATATGTTCGCCAATTTGTTCCTCAATGAATTGTTTCTCTTTCATATATTCAATTTCCCATTGTTCAGTCCACGGAACTAAAAATACTTGTCCATATGGTAAACCTAACATTTAATTCGCACCCCTTTCAAAATGGTTTTCAAAAAGTCTATTACATTTTCTTAAAGGTTCTCAAAACAATGTATTCCCACAATCTCCAAGGAAGAATCTTCTTTGCAAAGATCATAAATTTTACACCTTTTCCAATCGGATATCGTAAATTCGTTCGCTTAGATTCAGCGATTTCTACAATTTTATTAGCAACATCTATCGGATTACCAAATGTATCACTGCCGCTATTAATATGTTTTTGTATTTTATTCATATATTCTTTGTAAGGAGAAGTGGTATCAGATTGGTTTGTAGCTAGTTGTTTACCAACTTCCCATATATTTGTGTTATAAGAACCAGGTTCCACTAAAGCAACATCTATTCCGAAAGGTTTTACTTCTAAACGAAGGGATTCACTCCAGCCTTCTAATGCATATTTTGAAGAAACGTAAGGGGATAGACCAGGGAATCCAACTTGACCACTAATGCTGCTTATATTAATGATTTTCCCACTTTTTTGTTCTCTCATATAAGGTAATACAAGTTGAGTAATTGATATAGCTCCAAAAAGGTTCGTTTCAAATTGTTTACGGTATTCCTCTACTGGAATTTCTTCTACAAAGCCCCCATTTGCATATCCTGCGTTATTAATAAGTAGATCTACTCTATTTATTTCTTTTATATATAATTGAAAGTTATGTATAGAGTTTTGATCGGTTACATCTAATTGTTGAACTGTTATGTTTTGCTGCAAGTTGAGTTGAGTAGCTTGAGATATTAAGTTCGCTTGTTTTTCAAGGTTTCGCATTGTAGCGATAATTAAATAATCTTTTTTTGCGAGTTCGAGTGTAGTTAATAGTCCAAATCCACTTGAGGCTCCTGTAATAATTGCGACTTTTTTGTTCATTTTCTGCCAGCTTTCTTTTTCTTTTATCATAACGAGTTATGATAAGAAAATCTATTATTCTACCATTCATTTTGAAAGAAGTACCCATTCATGTTATACGAGCTTTTTTAACGACTTTTAAAAGAGGGAATTATATGGACTTAGCGTATATAGAGAAGTGAGTATGAATACGTTAATGAAATGAGGGAAGAAAAATGGCCCATGTGAAAGATGTATTAGCAGATCAATTATTGGCGAATGCAAACGATCCCAGTTGGTATATTCCATTTTCAGATGCAGTGAAAGATTTATCAGAGAGAGAAGCTTTCTGGAAACTGAATGAAGAGAGTAATAGTATAGCTGAAATTGTACAACACTTACTGTATTGGAACTCAACGTGGCAAACTAGATACAAAGAATCAAATGTGAATGCCGTGCCCGCAATTGGTGATAATAATAAAAGTTTTATGCTTTCAGATAATCAATCTTTCGATGAATTAAGAGAAAAACTACTAGAGAAACTGTTACTATGGCAAAAGCTAATAAATGAAGAAAAGGTTGAAAGTGATGTGGTTGGATTTCCGGTATGTGCAAAGTGGTGGGAAGTGCTAGCAAATGTCACAACTCATAATGCTTATCATATAGGTCAAATTATTTACATCCGGAAGTTACAGAAGAGTTTTGATCATGAATAAAATAATAATTCTCAAATTAGGTGAACAAAAGTGGACAAAACGAGACAGATGTCTCATTTTGTCCACTTTTTTATTTTGAAAGAAAAGAGGAAACCTATTAAATCAAGG
The DNA here is from genome assembly GCF_058952315.1 of Bacillus sp. GW823-FHT06B01. Classification (NCBI taxonomy): domain Bacteria; kingdom Bacillati; phylum Bacillota; class Bacilli; order Caryophanales; family Bacillaceae; genus Bacillus; species Bacillus sp. GW823-FHT06B01. The sequence goes on from NZ_JBXAHR010000001.1 coordinate 482,428, forward strand.
ATTAGAATTTGGCACAGTAGTTGCAATATAAAAGATGAACAAAAAAATAGGAGGGCTGAACATGTTAAAAACAACTGAAAGTAAAGGGAATGAAATTACGAAAGAACAAGCTCGTTGGATGTATGAAAAAATGTTAGAAATTCGTAAGTTTGAAGATAAGGTACATGAATTATTCGCGCAAGGCGTTTTGCCAGGTTTCGTTCATTTATACGCAGGTGAAGAAGCAGTAGCAGTTGGTGTATGTGCCCACTTAACGGATCGTGACAGTATTACAAGTACGCATAGAGGACATGGGCATTGTATCGCAAAAGGCTGTGATTTAAACGGGATGATGGCTGAACTTTTCGGGAAAGCGACAGGGTTATGTAAAGGGAAAGGCGGTTCCATGCATATTGCTGATTTAGATAAAGGAATGCTTGGTGCAAATGGGATTGTAGGCGGAGGTTTTCCACTTGCTTGCGGCTCAGCATTAACTGCTAAATATAAAGGAACGAAAGATGTGAGTGTTTGCTTCTTCGGTGACGGAGCAAATAATGAAGGGACATTTCACGAAGGGGTTAACTTAGCAGCGATTTGGAAGTTACCAGTTATTTTTATCGCCGAAAATAACGGTTACGGTGAAGCAACGACATTTGAATATGCGTCAAGTTGTGATTCCATTGCAGATCGAGCAAAAGCTTACAATATTCCAGGTGTTCAAGTGGATGGAAAAGATTTACTTGCAGTATATAAAGCCGCGGAAGAAGCAGTAGAACGTGCGCGTAATGGTGGTGGTCCAACAATAATTGAATGTATGACATATCGCAATTACGGTCATTTCGAAGGTGAAGCACAAACGTATAAAACTTCAGAAGAAAAAGAAGAACATTTAAATGAAAAAGATGCGATTGTGAATTTCCGTAAGCATTTAATTCATGAAGCGCTATTAACTGAATCTGAACTTGTCGATATGGAAAAGGCAGTAGATGAAGCAGTGCAAAGATCAATTGAATTTAGTGAAAATAGTCCATATCCAGAGGATGAAGAATTATTAAAAGATGTATACGTTTCTTACAAATAAGAGGAGGGTGAAAAATAATGACTAGAACAGTAAGTATGTCAACTGCAATTAATGAAGCGATGAAAATATCAATGCGTCGTGATGAAAATGTAATTTTAATCGGAGAAGATGTTGCAGGCGGTGCACAAGTTGATCACTTGCAAGACGATGAAGCATGGGGCGGTGTGCTTGGTGTTACGAAAGGCCTTGTACAAGAATTTGGTCGAAATCGTATTTTAGATACACCTATTTCAGAAGCGGGTTATATGGGAGCGGCGATGGCAGCTGCAGCAACAGGATTACGTCCGATTGCTGAATTAATGTTTAATGATTTTATCGGTAGTTGTCTTGATCAAGTATTAAACCAAGGCGCAAAGTTCCGCTACATGTTCGGTGGTAAAGCGAAAGTGCCAGTTACAGTACGTACGATGCATGGTGCTGGTTTTAGCGCAGCGGCACAGCATTCACAAAGTTTATATGCGTTATTTACGAGCATTCCAGGTATAAAAGTTGTCGTTCCTTCTACTCCGTATGACGCAAAAGGTTTATTATTAGCAGCAATTGAAGATGACGATCCAGTTATCTTCTTTGAAGATAAAACACTTTACAATATGAAAGGCGAAGTACCAGAAGAATACTATACAATTCCATTAGGGAAAGCAGATATTAAACGTGAAGGTTCTGATGTAACAATCGTCGCAATTGGAAAACAAGTTCATACAGCACTTGCAGCTGCTGAGCAATTATCGAAAAAGGGACTTGAAGTAGAAGTAATTGATCCACGTTCTTTATCACCACTGGATGAGAATACGATTTTAGCATCTGTAGAAAAAACGAATCGCCTAATTGTTATTGACGAAGCAAATCCAAGATGTAGTATCGCAACGGATATTGCAGCAATTGTAGCGGATAAAGGATTCGATTTGTTAGATGCACCTATTAAACGAATTACAGCACCACATACACCAGTTCCGTTCTCACCACCACTTGAAAAGTTATATTTACCAACTCCGGAGAAAGTAATTGAAACTGTATCAGAAATGATCGGAGACCAATCTTTATTACATGTGTAATGAAACGATGAGAAGGGAGAGAGAAACATGGCTGTAGAAGTTGTAATGCCAAAGTTAGGTATGGCGATGAAAGAAGGTATTATTACGAGCTGGAATATTAAAGCAGGCGATAACGTATCAAAAGGTGAACTAATTGCTAGCATTAACTCGGAAAAAATCGAAACTGAAATAGAAGCACCGGCTGATGGAACTGTTCTTGATATAGCTGTAAGTGAAGATGAGGGAGTGCCGCCGGGTACTGTAATTTGCTATATCGGTAAGCCGAACGAAAAAGTAGAAGTCTATGAAAATACAAATGTTGTAGAAGAAAAAGCACCTAATGCAGAACCTAAAAATATACAACATCCAGAACCATATGCGAAAGAAGTAGCGAAGCAAAGAATCAAAATATCTCCGGTTGCGAAAAAGATTACAAAAACTGAAAGTCTTGATATTAGATCATTAATTGGTACAGGACCTGGAGGAAGAATTACAAAGGTAGATGTTTTAAAGGCACTTGAGGAAAGAGTTGCAATTCCAGAAGTACTTGAACAAGAAGAAAGTAAAGTCATTCCTGTGACTGGTATGAGGAAAGCAATCGCAAACCGTATGCATGCAAGCCTACAAAATAGTGCGCAATTAACATTAACGATGAAAGTAGATGTGACAGATTTAGTAGCTTTACATAAAGACATAGCGGAAGTTGTACAAAAACGATACGATAACAAACTAACCATTACGGATTTCGTTTCTCGCGCTGTTGTATTAGCACTTGCGGAGCATAAAGAAATGAACAGCGCTTATATAGATGATGCAATTCATCAATTTGAACATGTTCATTTAGGCATGGCAGTCGCGTTAGAAAAAGGATTAGTCGTTCCGTCTATTCGCTTTGCTAATAATTTATCTTTAGTAGAGTTATCTAAAGAAATTAAAATTGTGGCACAAAAAGCAAGAGAAGGTAGTTTAAGTAGTGACGATATGCAAGGGACAACCTTTACAATTAGTAATTTAGGTAGCTTTGGGATTGAATATTTCACACCAGTATTAAATACACCTGAAACTGGTATTTTAGGTGTTGGTGCAATTGAACATGTTCCTGTATATAAAGGGAAAAAATTAAGAAAAGGAAGTATGTTACCTTTAAGTTTAACATTCGATCATCGTGTATTAGATGGTGCACCAGCAGCTGCATTTTTACGTACAATTAAACGTTATTTAGAAGAACCTGTAACAATTCTTTTATAAAGAGAAGGTGAGAGAATGAGTAAATTAGTCGTTATTGGAGGCGGGCCTGCTGGTTATGTAGCAGCAATTACTGCGGCTCAAAATGGGAAAGATGTCACTCTTATTGATGAAGCTGATCTTGGCGGGACTTGTTTAAATGTTGGTTGCATGCCTACAAAATCATTGTTAGAAAGTGCGGAAGTGCATGACATTGTGAGAAAAGCGAATAATTATGGAATTACACTTAACAATGGAAGTATATCAATTGATTGGAAGCAAATACAGGTGAGGAAATCACAAATCGTAACGCAGCTCGTCCAAGGAATCCAATATTTAATGAAAAAAAATAAAATAAAAGTTATACAAGGTAAAGCAAAATTTGAAACGGATCACCGTGTGCGAGTTACAAACGGTAATAAAGAAGATGTAGTAGATGGAGAACAGTTCATTATAGCGGCAGGTTCAGAACCGACTGAATTACCTTTTGCTCCATTTGATGGGAAGTGGATTTTAAATAGTAGTCATGCAATGTCCCTAGAAAATATACCGAAATCATTATTAATCGTTGGCGGTGGTGTAATAGGTTGCGAGTTTGCAAGTATTTATAGTCGTCTTGGAACAAAAGTTACGATTGTTGAAATGGCACCGCAATTACTACCTGGTGAAGATGAAGATATCGCACATATTTTAAGAGATAACCTAGAAAATGATGGCGTAGAAATATTTACAGGAGCTGCTTTAAAAGGATTAAATAATTATAAGAAGCAAGCTTCATTTGAATATGAAGGAAGTATCCAAGAAGCCAATCCGGAATATGTTCTCGTTTCTGTCGGCCGAAAACCACGTGTACAAAAATTAGATTTAGAAAAAGCAGGTGTTCAATTTTCAAATAAAGGAATTTCTGTGAATGAACATATGCAAACAAATGTATCACATATTTACGCAGCAGGTGATGTGATTGGTGGAATACAACTGGCTCACGTTGCTTTCCATGAAGGAACGACAGCAGCGTTACACGCGAGTGGAGAAGATGTGAAAGTTAACTATCATGCAGTACCTCGATGTATATACACATCCCCAGAAATCGCAAGTGTTGGTTTAAACGAAAAAGATGCAAGAGAACAATATGGTGATATTCTTACCGGAGAATTTCCTTTTACAGCGAACGGAAAAGCGCTTATTATTGGAGAACAAACGGGTAAAGTAAAAGTTATCGTGGAACCTAAATATCAAGAAATTGTTGGGATTTCTATTATCGGTCCTCGTGCAACCGAACTAATCGGACAAGGAACTATAATGATTCATACAGAAGTTACCGCTGATATTATGAGAGATTATATTGCAGCGCATCCAACTTTATCTGAAGCGATTCATGAAGCGTTATTACAAGCTGTAGGGCATGCTGTGCATGCTTAAATAGAAATATAATAACCCACTATTCTCTACATTAATAAGAAAATAGTGGGTTGGATTTTTTCAATTAGTAAATATACAATTACTATTTAATTTCAATAGCTGAAGTAATGTCGTTCCAATCCGCAGCTAAATTGGCAGTCTTACCGTACCAATCAGCATGTTTAAATAAAACACCTTTTCCATATCCTTGTGTTGAAGTATGCTCCCAAAGTGTCGTTGAATAACTTGCAGAAGGTGAAGCTGTACTTACAGAAGAAATTCTATCATTCCAGCTAGAAGGTAAGTTTTTAAAACCGCTGCTCCAGTAAATATATTGGCCACCTTTATCTTTATGTTCATAAAAATCAGTACTACCAGCACCGCTACCTAAAGGATTAATTTTATTTTTAAGTACTTTTTTATCCTTTTCAATATAAGAATCTAATGTTTCGCGGCTAGTAAAACCGTAAGCTAGCCAATCTCCATTTTCATTTTGCTCTGGTAATACCATAGTAATTTGGATGTCTTTCTTATCCTGATCACTTAATTTTGCAAATGAATTAACATTCTGTTCATCCACTTTTAAATAATCAAAAGACTTAATTGTGTTAGCTTTTTCTTCAGCACTTGCTACGCCTAGTCCGCCAGTTAATGCAAAACCTGCTACTAATGTCCCTGCTACTAATTTCTTCAACATATAACCATCCCTTTTTGTTTAGATTTTTGTACAGGTGAATCTTGTACAACTAAAATGTATTCTAATTTTTTATTTTTGTAAATATTCTGAAGTTTTAGAAATAAAAGGCGGAATATTTATAGTTTTGCATTTTTTCTTTAGAAAAAATAGTTATTGGAATGATATAATAAATAGATGTATTGCTTTTGTGGGATGTTAAAATGTTTTAGGGGTGGTGCGATTGAAGAATTTCACTGGAGATTGGTATAAAGAAATGCAAATTATAGAATTTGTAAGTTTTATAGAGTCTATAAAAGAATGGTCAGAAATGGATATACAAAGTTTAATAGAGGAAATAAAGGAAAGGAAAACAGATTTATTAAAATTCCTTCCTGAATCCATACACCCATTTATTCATAACACCATAATTAATTCAGAATATCCTTCTAGTGAATTGAAAAAACTTATGAAAGAATGGATAGAGGATTGTGAGAAAAGAAGGGCTCATTTAGATCGATTCTACTTAGAGCAATTCCATTCGATTAAGAAAAAACTCCCAACAAATGTTATTCAGTTACATGATTACTCACTACATGACAGTGTAGTCAAATCAGTAGAGAGAATATCAAAAGATACGCTAATTATTATATTAGATTGCAGTGGTACTTTCAGTGAATTTGATAAACTAGAAGTAACTTTTACAGGCGTAACGAAATGTTCTATTCCGGAAGATTTTGAAGGTGCTTGGTGGTTATGTCATGAAATAGATCTTATTAATGAAGGATTCGAATTGGGTGTTTTATTTGATTGCCCATTTCAAGAAGTGACGATTTGTGCAAAAGACGTATTGCTTGAGATAGGTAATTAGTAAAGTTTATAACTTTACTAATAAAAAACAGTCTTATAGGACTGTTTTTTATTTAGATGCTAAATTATCAAGTTTCCAATATATATATGTTAAAGGGCAGATTTGCTATATATATAATTATTTTGGTGAAGTTTTCAAGTTAAAAAGGATAGAAAGAGGGAGAATACTGTATAAAACGGAATAAATAAGAATTGAAAATATTGTAAAACGGAAGAGACATGCATATAATTAAAATAAGGATGAGATTTCAGAATCTTCAATAACGGCGGTGGGTATATGTTTACTGAAGAGCGTAGAGAGAAAATTTTGGAGTTACTGAAGAAAGATGGAAGGGTAATTGCTAAAAATCTTGCGGAAAGTTTCGATATGTCTATTGATTCGATAAGAAGAGATTTGTCTATTATGGAAAAGGATGGATTATTAAAAAGAACGCACGGAGGTGCAATTGAACTTACGCGAGTGAGAAACTTAGCTGCCGAACCAACGAAACGTTATAGTGATCGTTCTATAAATGAAGAAGCGATTGCAAAAGTTGCTGCATCCTACATACAAGAAGGAGATTCCGTTTTTATTGGCGGGGCCTCTATTCATTATGCGATGTTAAAGTATTTACCTGAAACATCATTTACAGTGATTACGAATGCTTTAGAAATTGCTAGTAAGTTAAGGGAATTTAAAAATGTAGAAACGTATTTAATTGGTGGAAAGGTGAAACCATCAGGAAATATGACAGATACACTTGCCTCCGAAATGATAAGTAGATTATCTATTGATCTTTATTTCTCTACAGGTGGTGGCATTTCATTGAACGGTATAAGTACTGCAACTCCAGAAGTTGCTTATTTTGGAAAAAGAGTAAGTAAAATTGCAAGAAGAAATATTTGTTTAGCTCCTCATAAGAAACTTGGAATAGACGGATTTATAAAAGGAGAGTCACTGATAGAAATTGACCTTATAATAACAGATGAAGAGGCTAGTAAAGAAACGATTCAAGAATTTGAGAAACAAGGTAAAGAAATTATAATAGCGTCAATAACCCCCATTTAATAGGAGTTTGAAATGATTATAAAAGAACAAGAGTTTTATATAAATGGATTAACTTACACAATTCGTTCAGCAGCTCAAACGGATGCTGAGCAATTATCGAAGATTAGAGTTCAGATCGATGGCGAAACTGAAAATATGGATAGAGAAGCTGGAGAGGGATTTATAGATAAGATAGGTTTTCAAAAAATAATAAAAGCAGATAGTGAAGAGATGAAAAATCTCTTTTTAGTTGCAGAAGTGCACAACCAAATCGTAGGATTCTCAAGATGTGAAGGATCAAATTTGAAAAAATTATCCCATAAAGTAGAGTTTGGCGTTTGTATTTTAAGAGAGTTTTGGGGATATGGAATTGGTAAGAGTCTCTTGCAACAATCTATTCAGTGGGCTGATGAAAATGAAGTGAAAAAGATATCATTACAAGTGTTAGAGACAAACGAAGCAGCCATTCAACTTTATAAGAAATTAAGTTTTGAAGTAGAAGGTATTTTGAAACATGATAAAAGACTATCGGATGGGAAGTATTATAATACAGTTGTAATGGGAAGATTCATAAAAGAGGTGTAGTGGGATGTTTTACAGAAGAAAGTATTATATAGTAAAGAATGAATTTGTAGAAACATTTAATGAGCATTTTAATACTACGAACTTCCCCAATCAATTAAAGCATGGTTCCAGGTTAATAGGACGCTGGATGAAAGATAATAATGATGGCACAACAGAAATATTCGCCATATGGGAATATGATAGTTATGACCAGTATAAAGACATTGAATCGAAAATTAGAAATGACAAGATACATGTTAACAGAATACATGATTGGTATGAAAAACATGGCGGAAGAGAATATGTTTTACAGAAGTACATATTAGAGTTGAAAAATGAAGAGTTAGTATGTACTGTAAAGTCATAGAGGAGTGAGGGATAGTGGGAATTAAAACAAAATTATATTTTAGTTTAGCATCCACTACTTTATTTGCAATAGCGTTGATAGTTTTCTTTATAAACGGCAATCCACAAAAGTGGTTTTGGTTATGTATTTTCTTTGCGTCTATTATACAAAATATAGTTTTACTAATAAAGAATCGCATTGATATATTCATATTATTAACATATTTGTGTCGTCTTTCTAGTTTCATTGAAAACGCTTTTATACAGTTTTATAATAAAAGTATGTTTTTACAGATCTCCAAAACAATGAATAGGGAGATGATACAATGTTAGCTTCACCGTTTTACTTATATACATGGAAAAAGTTTGTTGATGAAGGAGTCCTTGATTCGAACCGTATGAACGAAAGAATTTCAGAGTCATGGCATCGATGTAAACAAGCAAATGTGAATCCTCATATGAATAAAGGTCAGAAAATTTTGTCTTCTAATATTTTTCAGGATCAAAAGAAAAAGAGTGAAATCTTCCTTGATATAGCAATACCTCAAATACAAAATATGAGAAAAACCATTGATGAGCTGCAAATGATGGCATTATTAATCGATCCAGACGGTTACGTTCTATCGTTAAGTGGAAATCAACAAACGTTGAAACGAGCGAAACATATTAACTTCATTGAAGGTGTGAAATGGACGGAAGCAGCTGTTGGTACAAATGCGATAGGAACCGCGTTGCAGATTGAAGAGGCTATTATGATAAGTGGTACAGAGCATTATTCTGTCGCATCTCATAGCTGGAGCTGCGCGGCCGCTCCCATTCATAATGATGATGGGAAATTAATTGGAGTTCTAGATTTCTCCTGTCCAATTGAATTTTCACATCCGTATATGCTCGGGATGGTAACTTCGATTGCACATGCGATTGAACGTGAATGTAGTATTCGAGTGCATCAAAATGAACTACATTTAATCCATCGTTTTTTAGATGTAATTGATAGTGATGAACAAGTTGTTATTTGTAATCATCGTGATGTTATCGTTTCTGCGAGCAAGAAGGTTCGAGAACGAGTTTCGAATTGGTCACGAATGAAACTTGAAGATTTAATACAAAATGGATTGAAACCAAAATTAGAAGTACCAGTATATAGTAATGATAGAATGATTGGGAAATGTATTTATGTAAAGGAAAATAAACGCGGAAATTTATTTTCTACTTCCCCATTTATTAACGGAATTACTTTCCCTGGAGTTATTGGTACAAGTAATGCATTTCAACATACGTTAGAAGAAATTAAGCTTGTATCTCCAACTGACGCTAGTGTATATGTTTGTGGTGAAACAGGTGTAGGGAAAGAATATGTAGCGAGAGCGATTCATGAAAATAGTCCAAGAAAAAATGGTCCTTTTATAGCTGTTAACTGTGGTTCATTGCCGAAGGAATTAATGGAAAGTGAATTATTCGGTTATGCTGAAGGTGCGTTTACAGGTGCACGGCGTCAAGGATATAAAGGGAAATTCGAACAAGCAGACGGTGGAACAATATTTTTAGATGAAATTGGTGAAGTGCCACCAGAGATGCAAGTGGCATTATTGCGTGTTTTACAAGAACGAACAGTAACCCCCATTGGCAGTTCAAAAGAGGTCCCGGTAAATATTCGTATTATTACAGCGACACATAAAGATTTACTGCGATTAGTAGAAGAAGGGAAATTCCGTCAAGATTTATATTATCGGTTACATGTTTATCCGCTATATGTTCCATCGTTAATAGAAAGAAAAGAGGATATTCCGTACTTCATACAACATTTTTGTGAACGAAAGAATTGGAATGTTGTATTTCCAAAGAGTATTTGTAATCAACTTTCACAACATACATGGCCCGGAAATATTCGAGAATTATTAAATGTGTTAGAACGTATTTACATTTTGTCGCAAGGACGGGAAATATGCGAAAAACAAATCTCTTTTTTATTACAAACTATGATGGGAAATCAACATCAACTTGAATTGCAAGCAGAAAATAAAACGGAGCATACATTAAATTTCCGTGAAAAAATACAGCGTGATAGTATGATTGAAGCGCTAGAAAAGACGAATGGAAATGTTTCGTTAGCTGCAAAACTGTTAGATGTACCTCGAAGTACATTTTATAAACGAATGCAAAAATATAAGTTATAAAGTAGATTTTTGTAATCTACTTTTTCTTTATGGGCTCATGTTCTGTCGGAATGTGCGCTTACCGGGGAAATAATAGATTAGTTAGAAATTAATTTCCGAAAGGGGGACTTATGTGAAGTATATTGAAATTGGAATTGGAAATAGGTGGTTCGTTCGAACAGAAACAGAAAATAAAGATGGAACTGAATTTGAGGAACGAGGAATTATAAAACCTATTTATTTTGAGTCTTTATATGTACGAATTTGGTTTTGGAAAACGTGTTTTATTTTTGATACGAAAGAAGGGTTTAAGAAAGTAAGAAAAAGTAGAGCTGAGTATAAGTTTATTGTTGGAATTGTGAGTAGGTTAACACAATAGAATCAAATAGGGGTTGTTTTTATGATTAGAATTACCACATTTATACTCGCTATTATTGTAATGGGCTATTCTATTTACAGTTGGAATGATGATTCTAAGCAAAATATGCTTATTTTGCAATTATTGTTAGGTTTTATGCTTGCTAGTATGGGGATACAAAATGTTAAGAAGGATGAAAAAAAGAATAAGAATATGGGACTGTTGCTTTTACTTACATCGTTATTTTGTATCATTGTATCTTTAATAAAATATTTAAAATAAACTTTTACTCAACATATCGAGTAAAAGTTTATTTTTTAAAGTTTTCTCATTAAAATTCTAGTAGCTGTTTTGTACATTTTTTTAACAATACAAAATCTTTCTGTTATCCAATAAGTAAGTTCAGAAGAGGTGAGAATACATTCTTTTTTCTTACCTTGGAAATATTGCTAAAACATTCCTGTTATTTAAAACAACACTTTTAGCATAACCATACCCACATATAGACCATACAATAGCACACTTATATAAATGAGTGTGCTATTTATATAGCCCAGTCGTATACATTTCCGTCAATGTATGTACTATCACTTCTAATTCTAATTTTTTATCATTTTTCACAATCGTCCAAAGAAACATCTCATTCATCGCGAACCAAGCACGTGCTACAATTTCTTTATTTAATTGAGGCTGTGCTAAGCCACCTTCTTGAGAGTATGTAATATCCTGCGCAATACTGTTTATAAAGCGTTCCCGTATCTCTTCCCATTTTTGACGTATCTCTTTTGATAATCCTATAGCTTCTTGAACAACTTGCAATATAGCTCGTTCTTTTTCTGCTAATTGTAGGAATGCTCTAACTTGATTTTGAATCATTTTATGTGCTTCTTCTTTCGTTTGAGGGGAAAAGGAGCGCTCAGCAATATCATAAAATTGATTCATAACATCTTCCATTAAAACGATGAGGAGATCATCTTTGTTTTTAAAGTATACATATGCCGTTCCATAACCGGTTTCTGCATGTTTAATAATTTGTGTAATTGTCGTTTTTTGAAATCCGTTCTGTATAAAAATAGTGTAACCAGCGTGTAATAGTTTCTTCTTTGTCTCTATGGAGCGGTGTTTTCTTGATGAAAGAGTATTGTTTTTCAAAGAATCACCTCTTTATACTGAAATATCTGAAAATATAACTGTATTGTAAAAGAAATTCATATATAAAGTCAACTGACATAATATCATTGACGTTATATCAACTATGGTGATATATTTCAATTAGTTAGAATAAAAAGAAAATTAAAAGAAGGTGACACCATGTATAAAGAACCATTTCAATCAACTTATGAATATGCGCTTGAATGTGATAAACATGATGAACTGAAAGATTTTCAAACTGAATTCTATAAAAAAGAAGGAACAATATATTTAGATGGAAACTCATTAGGACTACTTTCAAAAAGAGCAGAGAAATCGTTACTTACGTTGCTACATTCATGGAAAGAGTATGGAATTGATGGCTGGACAGAGGGTGAGCATCCGTGGTTTTTCCTTTCGGAGAAATTAGGTGAATTGACAGCGCCTCTTATTGGAGCTTTATCGGAAGAAACAATTGTAACCGGTTCCACTACTACGAATATACACCAAGTTATTGCGACGTTTTATGAGCCGAAAGGAATACGTACAAAAATTCTTGCTGATGAATTAACATTTCCGTCAGATATATATGCACTTCAAAGTCAAATTCGTTTAAAGGGTCTAGATCCAGATGAGCATTTAGTACGAGTGAAGAGCCGAGACGGTAGAACACTTTCTGAAGATGATATTATTCAAGCAATGACAGATGATATCGCGTTAATTTTATTGCCTTCTGTACTATATAGAAGCGGCCAAATTCTTGATATGAAACGTTTAACAGCGGAAGCACATAAGCGTGGTATTCATATCGGATTCGATTTATGTCATTCAATCGGTTCTATTCCGCATTATTTCAAAGAATGGGATGTTGATTTCGCCATTTGGTGTAATTATAAATATTTAAATGCAGGACCTGGTGGAGTAGCGGGCCTTTATGTAAATAAAAAGCATTTTAATAGACTTCCAGGATTATCAGGTTGGTTTAGTTCTAGAAAAGATAAGCAGTTTGATATGGAACATACATTAACAGCTGCTGATCATGCAGGTGCTTATCAAATTGGTACACCGCACGTATTAAGTACTGCACCTTTAATTGGTTCTCTTGAAATATTTAAAGATGCTGGTATAGAACGTTTACGTGAAAAATCGCTACATATTACAAGATACATGCTGGATTTAATTGATTATGAATTAAAAGATTACGGATTTACAATTGGAAATCCATTAGAGGATGAAAAACGAGGCGGGCACATTTATTTAGAACATGCAGAAGCAGCACGCATATGTAAAGCGTTAAAAGCAAATGGAGTTATCCCTGATTTCCGTGCACCTAATGGAGTAAGACTTGCGCCGGTCGCTTTATATAACACATACGAAGAAGTGTGGAAATCTGTACAAATATTAAAGAAAATTATGAAAGATGAAGAGTATAAGCAGTTTGAAAATAAGCGAGAGGTTGTGGCATAAGTATGAAAGCTTCAGAGTGGATTGATATTTCACAACCGCTAAATAATAATATTGCTACTTGGCCAGGTGATACACCGTTCTCGTATGAAGTTTCATGGTCAAAAGAAGAGAGTGGCTCAGTAAATGTCGGAAAGTTAACGATGAGTATTCATACAGGTACTCATATTGACGCACCGTTTCATTTTGATAATGATGGAAAGAAAGTAATAGATTTAGATGTTCAAGTTTATGTCGGTCCAGCGCGGATCATTGATGTTTCTAATCTTGAAAGCATTGGGAAAAAGGAATTAGAAACCTTTCATTTAGAAGGTATAGAACGCTTGTTGTTACGCACATCTTCACATGGTAAAGCGAATGAATTCCCGGATGTAATTCCGCATTTACGTGCTGATATCGCACCATTTCTTTCTGAAAAGGGAATTCGTTTAATTGGGGTAGATGTACCATCAGTAGATCCATTAGACGATAAAGAATTAGCAGCGCATCACCAATTGTTTAAACATGGTATACACATTTTAGAAAATGTCGTACTAGATCATGTAGCAGACGGCGATTATGAATTAATCGCATTACCACTTGCCTTAACAGATGCAGATGGAAGTCCAGTTCGAGCAGTTATTAGACCAATATAAGTAGAATTATATAAAAGGGGCGTTTGGCTAATATGAAAGAAAACGAAAAGGTAATTATGGAAAAAGGAATTCATACGGACTTTAAAGAGAATATGACGTACGGGGAGTATTTACAATTAGATAGTTTACTATCTTCTCAAAAGAGATTATCAGATCATCATGATGAAATGTTATTCATCGTGATTCACCAAGCAAGTGAACTTTGGATGAAGCTTATTTTACATGAGTTAAACGCAGCGATTGAATCTATTAAACAAGATAAATTACAACCAGCTTTTAAAATGTTAGCACGTGTATCAAAAATTCAGTCGCAAATTATTCAATCTTGGGATATTCTTGCAACATTAACACCATCAGAGTACATTGAGTTTCGTGACTCACTCGGTCAAGCTTCAGGTTTTCAATCGTATCAATATCGTATGATTGAGTATGCGCTTGGCTATAAAACGCCGCACGCATTAAAAATTTATGAAAAAGATCCAGAATTACACGCTCGACTTCATACAGCACTACATGCACCAAGTTTGTATGATGTGGCAATTCAAGCTCTTGTAAAAGAAGGATTCCCTATTCATAAAGATGTGTTAAATCGTGATATTACGCAGCCTTATGAAGAAGACGCAACAGTAGAAGCAGCATGGATAGAAGTGTATGCAGATGTGAAGAAGTATTGGGATTTATATCAGCTTGCTGAAAAATTAATCGATATTGAAGACTGGCTACAACAATGGCGTTTCCGTCATATGAAAACGGTAGAACGTATTATTGGTCATAAAATGGGAACAGGTGGATCTTCTGGTGTATCTTATTTGAAAAGGGTACTTGATCAATGTTTCTTCCCAGAGCTTTGGAATGTTCGTACGAAATTATAAAAAACAAACCTGTCAGTTTATTACTGGCAGGTTTGTTTTTTATTTGAACGCATTTATGTTTTAATTAAAGCTACAAGATATAATAAATAAGGTAATGATTTAATTGGAGGTAAAGTTTTGGATTTCAAGCAACTAGAAAATAAATTTGAAAAGAAAAAAGTAAATACATTTCTCGTTTATCAAAAAGGTGAGCTAACCAATGAATATTATAAAACGATAGAATGTGCAAGTAATTTATATAAAATAAACTCGATTACAAAAAGCATTGTATCTATATTAATTGGTATTGCAATTGATAAAGGATATATAAATGATATACATACACCGATTATAGAGTGGATTGAAAATGTATCTAATGAAAAGCGGGATTTGACTCTTTATCATTTATTAACGATGACTACAGGTGAGGATTGGAAAGAGTTCGGAAATGGAGTAGTGTTCCCAAATGATTTTGTAGAATCGGAAAACTGGGTGCAGTATATATTAGAAAAACCAATAATGGAAGAACCAGCTACAAAAATGAATTATAACTCAGGGTCTTCTCACTTGCTTAGCTATATTGTTCAAGAAGTTACCGGAATGTCGACAGAGCAGTTTGCGAAAAGATATTTATTTGATCCATTAGAAATTACCGAATATGAGTGGCAACAAGATCCGCAAGGCATACATGTCGGCGGTTTCGGTATGAAAATGAAATCTAAAGATTTATTAAAGCTCGGAATATTATGTTTGCAGAATGGATATTGGCAGGGTAATGAAATTGTATCCTCGAAATGGTTAGAAGAATCAAGTACACCTCTATTTGAAACGTATGAACATGTCGGGGCATATGGATATCACTGGTGGGTATTGAATAACGAAAGATTTCACATACCGTATTGTATGTATTTTGCTATGGGATACGGCGGACAATACATCGTTATCATTCCACAGTTAGAACTGGTAGCAGTTATTAGTAGCCATATGCCAAAACGCGGACTCGTTCCATTGAAATTATTTATTGAGCATGTACAAGAGAATGATAAGTTGATATAAGAAGAGGAGAGAATGTATGAGAGGTGTAAAAACATTAGCTTTATTTAGACTATGTTTAAGTCTTCTAGCATGTAGCGCCATTATTACGCAATTTATAATAAGGGCACAAGTGAAACCGTTCAATCCAGTTAACTTTTTTAGTTTCTTTACGATTGAAAGTAACATCTTAGTTGCATGTATTCTCCTTTTAAGTAGTATTGGAACAGCTACATTTGGTCGATCAGAGCAGTTTAGTATACTTCGTGGTGCCGCAACTGTATATATACTTACGACAGGACTCATTTATTTTTTGCTATTAAGAGGATTAGAAGAATCACTTCAAACCGCAATACCATGGGTGAATACGGTGCTACATTATATCATGCCAATTGCCATGCTTTTAGATTGGATTTTAAATCCACCTAGTAAGAAAATCACTTGGAAACAAGCTGCAAGTTGGCTCTTATTCCCGTTTTTTTACGTTGTGTACAGCTTAATTCGTGGTCCAATCGTAAATTGGTATCCATATCCGTTTTTAGATCCGAGAATAGGTGGATATGGTAGAGTACTTATATACAGTATAGGGATAGCAGTTGTAATTGGTGCTATTTGTATATTGGTAAGATTTTTAGGGAACCGAGATTTTAGGAAAGAATTTTAGAAATGAAAACCCCACTGTTAACATTTTAACAGTGGGGTTTTCATTTTATCTACTCGTCTTCTGAAATGTCATCTTTATAAATTTATCTGTCTTCGTTTCAAATTCTACATCAACAAAAACACCATATTCTTTTCCATCTTCACGTAGCCACAATTTAAATTTTTCAACCGTTATTTGAACGGTTTTCGGTTTTCTACCTATATGAAGGTAATCAATAATCTCCGCTTTTGGGTATTGTTCTTTCGTCTTTTCTACAGCAAGTTTCCCCCATTTGGCATACGGAGGCTGCGCATGAACAATTGATGGGACAGTATATATATTTGAACATGTAGTTATGAACAAAATGACGAGTGCGATACGCTTTAACAATTTTTTCATGATGAACTCCTTTTATATTTTTTTATATTGTTTACATATTTTTTCAACGATATGAGTTTGGATTTTTTTGTCTTCTTTACATAAAAGCGAGGCTTTTACAAAACATAACCAAGAAATCATTTCCGTAATTAAGGAGGGAAAATCATGCGTCAAAAAGCTATTTTTAAAATAGCAATTTTACTTGCTTTCATAGGACTATCTTTGATGGTAAGTAGTATACAACTAAAAAATGTTGAAGCTTTTTCTAATCAAGTCATTCAAAGAGGAGCATCTGGCGAAGATGTCATTGAACTGCAATCTCGTTTGAAATATAACGGATTTTATACGGGAAAAGTGGATGGTGTTTTCGGATGGGGTACATACTGGGCACTTCGAAATTTTCAAGAGAAATTCGGATTACCTGTTGATGGTTTAGCTGGAGCTAAAACGAAGCAAATGCTAGTAAAAGCAACGAAGTATGACAAGTCAACAGCTAATAAAGGAACGACAACGAATAAAGGAAATAGTGGTGGTACTGCACAAGAAAATAAACCATCTCAAAATAAAGGGACAAATGTTCCAAATGGTTATTCTCAAAATGACATTCAGCTTATGGCAAACGCAGTATATGGAGAATCTCGTGGTGAACCGTACTTAGGGCAAGTTGCAGTAGCTGCGGTTATTTTAAATCGAGTTACAAGTGCCTCATTCCCAAATACCGTTTCGGGTGTAATCTTTGAGCCAAGAGCATTTACAGCGGTAGCAGACGGACAAATATATTTAACGCCAAATGAAACAGCGAAAAAAGCTGTATTAGATGCAGTTAATGGATGGGATCCAACAGGAAATGCATTGTACTATTTCAATCCAGATACCGCAACAAGTAAATGGATTTGGACTCGTCCACAAATTAAAAAGATCGGGAAACATATTTTCTGTAAATAGAGCGGAGGTGGAACTATGTTACGAGGTATTATAATCGTATTATTAACAGTCGGTGTAGTTGGAACAGGATATTGGGGCTACAAAGAACATCAAGAGAAGAATGCAGTATTAATTCGAGCAGAAAATAGCTATCAACGTGCGTTTCATGATTTAGCATATGAGGTTGATTTATTGCACGACAAAATTGGAACAACGCTCGCGATGAATTCACGTGCATCTTTATCACCTGCATTAGCAGACGTATGGAGAATAACATCTGTAGCTCGTTCGGATGTAGGACAACTGCCTTTAACATTAATGCCTTTTAATAAAACGGAAGAATTTTTAGCAAATATCGGTGATTTTAGTTACCGTGCAGCCATTCGTGATTTAGAAAAAGAGCCGTTAAATGATCAAGAATACAAAACGTTGGAAACTTTATATTCAAATGCAGGCAATATACAAGATGAACTAAGAAAAGTACAACATCTTGTTTTGAAAAATAATTTACGCTGGATGGATGTTGAGATGGCACTCGCATCAAATCGTGATCCTGCAGACAATACAATTATTGATGGATTAAAAACAGTAGAGAAAAACGTAACATCGTATTCGTCTACAAACTTCGGACCGACCTTTACTAGTGCGCAAAAAAATAAAAAAGGCGGATTTGAAGCAGAAGGAAAAGCAATTTCTAAGGATGAAGCGGCGAAAATCGCAAAATCATTTTTGAATTTAAAAGGAAATGAAAAAGTAGATGTTGAGAAAAGCGGAAAAGGTGCGAAAGAATCTTTCTATAGTGTGAAAATTAAAGATCCAGCAACGAATAATGAGTTTTATATGGATATTACCGGAAAAGGCGGATATCCAATTTGGGTTATGAATAACCGAGAAATTAAAGAACAGAAAATTAGTTTAAACGATGCAGGAAGTAAAGGTTTGAAATTTTTAAAGGACCACAAGTTTAATAATATGGAGCTTTTTGATAGCTCACAATATGATAACGTTGGTGTATTTACGTATGTAGTAAATGAGAATGGCGTACGAATTTATCCAGAAGCAATTCAAATGAAAATTGCTTTAGATGATGGTTCTATCGTTGGTTTTTCTGCAAAAGAATATTTAGCATCACACCAAAAACGAACAGTTCCCTCAGCAAAGCTAACTGCAGCAGAAGCAAGAAAGAAAATCAATCCAGATGTTAAAGTTATGGAAGAACGTAAAGCCGTAGTTGTAAATGATTTGCATAATGAAGTACTTTGCTATGAATTTGTAGGTACTTTAGGGAAAGATACGTACCAAATTTTCATTAATGCAAATAGCGGAGCAGAGGAAAAAGTGAAGAAAATGCAAGCTGTTGAAAAAATTTATGATTAAACTTTAATAGTAAAGTGGTGAGAATAATGAAGATCTTAATATATATGTTGATGCTTTGCTTTTTTATAACAGGATGCAGTATTGGAAAAAAGGACAATCCAAACGAAAAACCGGAGCAAAAAAATGTTTCGACGAAAAATGTTAATTATACAAACAAACCAAATAAGCCAAATGAAAAAGCGGCGGACCATTTAGCATCTTTAGCCGCAAGTGTGCCAGGTGTGAATGATGCAACAGCGGTAGTTGTGGGGAAATATGCTATTGTAGGTATTGATGTAAAAGCGAAACTCGATCGAACTCGCGTGGAGTCCATTAAATACTCTGTAGCAGAAAGTTTAAAAAACGATCCGGATGGTGCTAATGCAGTCGTTGTAGCGGATGTTGATACGTATGAACGACTGAAACAAATTGGAAAACAAATTAAAAAAGGAAAAACAGGTGAAGGTATACTTGATGAGTTAGCAGCAATTGTTGGCCGAGTAATGCCACAAGTTCCAAATGACATGATTGAAAATCGAGAAACGAATCCAATTAAAGATAATGATAAACAATTACCAAAAGATGAAGAACAAGAACTAAGAAAAGAACAGAATGACCAATCAAATAATCATTTGAATAAATAAAGTTAACCCCGTACTTAATTGTACGGGGATTTTTCAATATAATATTTAATATTCAGTTTATTTTTAAGGGAATATATGGTTTAATTATGGTGGGAGGGACAACTGTTATGATGAAAAAAAGCGCATTAATAGTATGTAGTTTATGCTTAGGTTTCAGTATGACAGCGTGTGAACAGAAGAAAGAAGTAAAAAAACAAACAGCGACTTCTTCTACTGTGTTGGAAAGTGAGAAGAAAGAGTCTATCAATATAAATCATTTCTCGAATATAAATGAAGGAATGACTTATATTGAAGTGAAAGATGTAATTGGTTTTGATGGTAATTTACTTATAGAAGAAGGTGTAGAAGATTCTACACAAATTAAACAAATTTTTTCATGGAAGGGAAGCGATCCAACTTCATTAGTTGAAATTACCTTTTTAGATGGAAAAGTGCATTCAAAAGCGCAGCAAGGTTTAAGTTAATAAGTTGAAAAATGGGAGAGTTTAGCATGAACATACATACAGGGGAAATTCAATTAGTTCCGTATAAGGAGAAGTATAAAGAAGTTATACAAACATTTACTTTACCAAGTGAACAAGTTCAATTCACATTAGATCCAGGTGAATTATTGGAGAAAGCAAAAAGTGATCGAACAAAAAATGTGATTGTTATTTTAGATTACAATGGGGTACCTGTTGGTCTTTTCGCATTGCAAACAGGGGATAGAGTACAGGAGTTCACAGACAATCAAGATGCTTTACTTTTAACTTCGTTTTCTATAAATCACAATAGGCAAATGAAAGGATATGCTAAAAAATCATTGGCATTATTACAAGAGTTTGTAAAACGTTATTTCCCGATAAAAAATGAGGTTGTACTTGCTGTGAATGAAAAAAATATTCCTGCACAAAATTTATATGAAAAAGTCGGCTTCCAAGATAAAGGCTTTAGAAGAATGGGACCAATTGGTCAACAAATTATAATGCATTTACCTATCATGAAATAACGAGAAGAAAAACTTACTCTTGCATAACAAAGTAGTAAGTTTTTTTATTTAGTACGATATATAATGTAGATTATATATATAAATGAAATAGAAATGAAGGAAATACAAAATGAATCAAGTTAGAAAATGGAATATTGTTGGAGGAAGGGTGATAAAAACCGGAATAGCAGTTTTTCTTACAGTTCTAGTTTGTGAATTTTTCAATATACCTACTATTTTTGCTGTCATCACGGCTATTGTAACGATTGAGCCAACTGCAACGGATTCTATAAAAAAAGGGCTAGTTCGTTTTCCAGCTTCAACAATTGGATCGGCGTATGCAATGACTTTCACATTTTCCCTAGGTCATCAGGCTCTTTCTTACGCGTTAGCAGCGATGTTTACAATCGTTACATGTCAAAAACTAAAGTTACATGCGGGAACGTTAGTCGCAACATTAACTGCTGTTGCAATGATCCCTATTACGACAGATCATTATTTCACTGCATTTTTAATTCGATTAGCTACTACATCTACTGGTATTATAGTATCTACTTTAGTGAATTTTTTCATTTTGCCACCACACTACCTTAAAACCATTTCGGGATGTACAGAGGAGTTATTTGTTAAAACTGCAAATATTATGGAGGAATGGCTTAATGCATTAATTGAAGGGAAAGTTATAACGAAAGAGACAACCTATAATCTATCTAATTTGAATTTATCATTACATAAAGCGGTACAATTTGTTCAATATGAGCAAAAAGATTGGAAATATCATCGACATACAAAGAAGGAAATGAGAAGCTTTTTAGCCATGCAGAAGCAACTCCATATATTGCAGCAAATTATTTACCATATAGATAATTTAGCTCGAGCACCAATTGAAACATGAGACTGGTCACAAAATAAAAAAGAGATATTACAGCGAACGGTTCATTCTGTAATTTCTATATTAAGAAATAATTGTAATGAAATAGATGAAGAACATTTTAAACTGATTGATGAATTAGACAAAAAATTTTAGGATTATAAAAATGATTTAGGACATTGTAAACCAAATCAATAACATCATCACTTTTCAAGCGAATCTATCATTTTGTTTGAGGTATTATCTATACATGATATGTTAGAGGAATTAAAACAAATATCCGAGAAATATGAGAGTGAAAATCAACTCAATTGTTCGGCTCATTTAAATGGGGAGGATTGATATGACAATTTATATTACATTACTAAGAGGAATCAATGTAGGTGGGCATAAGGTAATCAAAATGGCGGATTTAAAACAAATGTTTGAATCAATAGAGTTAAAACAAGTAAAAACATATATTCAAAGCGGTAATATCGTGTTCGAATCTGAAAAAGATGTTGATTTTTTAAATAAACGAATACAATCGGAAATTAAAAACGTTTTTGGTTTTGATGTTCCAGTCATGTTAAGAACACATGAGGAATTTATAAATATGATAAAAAGATGCCCCTATGAAGCCGATTCATTGCTAGAAGGGGAAAGTATACATGTTGCTTTCTTAGCAAACGAACTTTCTGAAAAAGAAAAAGATCAGCTGCTTATGCAAAAAAATGAGACTGAAGATTGCTATATTCATGAAAAAGTTGTGTATTTATTTTTCAAAAATAGCATTCGAAATTCTAAATTAATGAACCAGTTTCAGAAGTTACATACACCAGCTACAGTAAGAAATTGGCGGACTGTGAATAAATTAAAAGCGATAGTTGAGGGGATGTAAAGAAATACGGTAAAGTATATTGGAATACGATTGACAATAGATTAACATCTACAGAAAAGAAAACTCTTAGAGACGTATTACTTAGGGTAGATAAATGTTTAAGAGACTATGGTTATAGTATAAAATAAAACGAATTAAGAGGTAGGTAAGATGGGGAAATTTGTGAAAGACCAAAGGGTAGTTGCATTTACATTAGAGGGGTTAGCACCATGTACAGTTATAAGAGTTGGTTGGATTTTTATCATGGTACAAGTAGAAGAAACGAAGCACCTATACTCAGTTACAAAAGGTAAGATAACGTCTATAGAAGAGGATAAACACTATTTTTTAGAAGAGAGTTTTGATGAAGAAGGGGTTTTTGATATTGGTAGAGTTTTTGGTGCGATTGAAACAACAGACATGGAACTTGCAAAGAAATCATTTGAAGAAAATGAAGACTTCAAGAAATACGAAGATTTTCACAATCCATCAGAAGGGAAACTGTATGGTGGAGAGTACTATACTACAATCAAAACAGGTAAAGAGTTACTAGAACAATACTTTAATCGAGAAGGAATAGAGTGTAATGGTACAAATTAAATTAGATGTGAAAACAGTTAAAAGTCAAATCTTATTTATGTTAGGTATATAGATTAATAAAAAATTTTTATATTTTATTATTGGGAGGACGAAGTAATGGATTTGGTAAACAAATTTTTAAACGGCTTGAGAGCAGCATTATCAACAGATGATCTCGAAACACTAAATAAAGCGTGCGGTGCTACAAAAGAGGATATTGATACATTAAGGCTAGAATATCCAAATTGTCCAGAATCACTAATCTCTTTTCTTGAAAATATTGATGGTACATATTGGCGGAAATATGGAGAAAATAAAGTTGCGGTATGTATTTTAGGCTCAGATGTTGAAGAGTATCCATATTATTTGCTTTCTACACAGCAGATGCTCGAAAGTTCAAAAGAAGAAGAAGACGTATCCTATCTTTTAGAATACCAAGATGACGAGGATACTGTTGATTCTAAGATAAATCCAAAAGGACTTCTCCCTGGCACTTATATTCATTTTTCAGACTGTATGAACAATGGTGGAACATCAAGACTCTATATTGATTTTAACCCTTCTGATGAAGGTGTATGTGGCCAAATCATTCGTTTTTTGCACGACCCTGATGAATATGAAGTGATTGCAAACAGCTTTGATGAGTATTTACAGAATCTTATTGATGGTGATTTTAATTTTCTAGAAGAAGAATCCCAATAATTTTTTTACAAACTCATTTAAAAGGTTAGAAATTAAACAACTTTAAAGAGCCTTACTACAATATGATTTGTAGCGAGGCTCTTATATTTTTTAATCAAAATTAAATAACATTATTATCACTTTACAAAATCTCATCTTTTTATTTATATTGTTTTGCGACTATAAGTTCGACGATAGGATAAATAAAGAACGAAGAACACAGTGCGATAAAAAGAGGAAGATTCTTTATTTCATCGAGTATTAGGAATGAAAATCCTTCTGATAATATTACAATAAAAAACATAAGGCATATAAGTGCAAAATAAGCAATTTTAAAGCTTTTATATTTAATTTGTTGTCCCATTTCATCTTTGCTTTCTTCCGATACTCCGTTTGGATCTCCCCAAGTAATTTGATTAAGTAAATTACCAAGTATTAACGAAAAAGCGAATATTGTCCCTCCAAAAATCGAACCTTCCGTTACATATTTATATGCGCCATGTATGAGAACTCCGATTAATGATAAAACGATAATTATGAAAATAAATTTTTTATGATTCAATTTAGAAATGACACCTCCTGTGATGTAAAAAACTCTTTACATCCATAGTATAAAATTGGAAAAGTTTAATGTCAAATACTTTTTACATAAATGGTGCAAGAATATGATATTTTGTTTTTACGATTTATAAAAAATTACATTACATTTGAATGTAAAAGAAAGGGCTCGCATATATTTGGAAGGGATGTCAGATTAATTTAGGGGGTAGTTATGTCTATTCTATTAAAAGCTGGTGCTGATGCAGGAAATAACGGTTTGAAGTTAATGGTGAAAGGGCAAGACCCTATTTTTATTCCAAGTATATATTCTTTATATATAGGAGAGCCTACAGGATTGTTAGATGAGAGTGATGTTTCATTATCTGAATTAGAAAATCACATTGATGTGACCATTAGTTCTCCATCGCTAATGTTAAATAACGTGCGGTATATCGTTGGGGAAAAAGTCATTCAAGATCAATTAAAAGGTACTGAGGTTGAGAAGAAATCAAATAAGTCAACTGATGAGTTAATGGTTATTACAATTCTATCTGGTTTAGCAGTAAGTGCTATGCGTCAAAGTCCAACTTCTAGTCATATTAATATTCGTTATGATTTATCTGTTGCTCTTCCTATGCAGCTTATTACACAAGAAATAGCTGCGGAAAATGCGAAACGTTATATGGGCAATCATAAGGTTGTGTTCCATTATCCAAACGGACGTGATGTGACAATTAATATTTCAATCGAATATTGTAAATGCCTACCTGAAGGCGCTTCTGGTACGTGGGGCATTGTATATGATGAAGAAGGAAATGTAGTGAAACATAAAATAGAATGTGAACAAAATCAAGTTTCAGAAATTGATTTTGTTGATAAAACTTTATTGTCTTTTGATATTGGTGCAGGGACGACAGAAGAAGTAGTTTCACTAGGTGTGAACTTTAGACCACAACTAAGTAAGGGCTTATCATACGGTGTGAAAGAAACGTTACTACAAATTATTACAAGATGGAATCGGAAGTATCCAACAAAGACGATTGATAGTATTACAGAGTTTAACCAAATTTATTTAAATGAAAAGCACCCAAGAAATGCGTTACTAGTTGAAGAATCACAACCAGCATTATTAGGTTTAGCAGCGCGTGTCGCAACAGATATCATAAACAAAATTGATGACATGAAAGACGATCCATACGTATTTATTTATGGCGGGGGCGCAGTTATCATTAAAAACAGTTTAAAAATGATTTTAAAACAAAAAGGACGACTAACAAATGTAATCTTTGTAGATAATCCATTATTTACAAATGCACGTGGATTATTAGTCTACACTTGTTCGCCAAAATATAGAGAGCATAAGCAAAAAGAGTTAGGATTTACAAACTTAACGATAAGTTAGTTGGTGGAAGTATGCGATCTAGGCGATATAAACGTGGTGATCGAGTAAAAATCAATATTCATAAATCAGTATCACCTGAAATGATTGCATGGCTGAATAAACAATCAAACCCAACCAATTTCTTTTTCTTTGCAGCGCAGCAACTCTTTAAACAAGTAGGAGATATTGATGTGTCAAAAGCTATACCAAGTAGCCATGTTTTCTCATTATACGTGGAGCCATCATCTTTATTAAAGGTCGAAGTAAATCCCTTTAAAAACGTGCCACTAGAAGCTAATAAATCCACCGATAATAAAAAAAAAAAATCATGGGAATCTGTTGATCAATTAGATTGTCCGTTTTTTTAAACATAGAAAAAATAAGTATTGCCCATCACTATACATATGGATACAGTGATGGGCTTTTTTACATGTAACGAATAGAAGGGGCACAAATTATGGTGTGCCCCTTCTATTCGTTATTTATCTATATTTTAGATGTATGTTCAATAACTGCATGAATGATGTCTTCCCAGTCATCAGGATGATTTTCATGTCCTGCGCCTTCAAGGGTTAGTAGGACTGAGTTAGGAATTTCATCAATAAGTGCGAGACCATGTTCAAAAGGGAGTGCAGTATCGTCTGTTCCGTGAATAACTAATGTAGGTGCTTGTATGGAGTGAAGCACACCTTCATAAGCATCATCACCTTGAAGTAAAGCGTGATTAAACATACTTAGTAGATTGTTTGCGCGTTCTATTTCTTGTTTTACTTGATTATAGACTCTTTTTTCATCAAATGTTCGTTTGGACCCACATAATAGGCGAGATCCGGAAACTAAATATTTTGCTACAACATTTTTATTTGTCCAATCTAAATGCGTGCCATTTGCGTGATGTGTTAAAATTCTTTCGTCCATCGGAGGTAAATCGCGCGTGTTATCGTCAGAGCCTATCACACTTGTAGCCAGTAATGTTAACGTTAAAATTCTTTCGGGATGTTTTACAGCAACAATTTGAGCGATCATTCCACCTAATGACATACCGAATAGATGTGCTTTATCAATATGATAAGCATCGAGGACCCCAATTGCATCTTCAGCCATATCTGTAACTGTATAATTGGAAGTTCCAGGCTCATATGTAACAGAGCATCCCACATCACGGTTATCAAAACGAATAACAAATTTCCCCGTGTTAGCTAACTGTTCACAAAACTCTTCATCCCAATAAACCATTGAACACGTAGCACCCATAATTAATAAAATAGCTGGATTTTTAGGGTTCCCAAAGCTTTCTGTACATATATCAATCCCGTTTATTTTAAATTTCTTTTCAGTCATAGAGTTCTCCCCATTTCTTTTGAATGTAATTGAAAATACAGTTTTGAGTGATTCTAAGGTGAGTGTACGTTTTCTTACGGAATTCATAACGCTTCTTACGTAATTACCCCCAAAAATAAGTTTATGATAATTCAAGGCAAAAAATTTTGAGAAATATTTGTATGTTATTAAAATAAATAGCAAGGAGGAATGGACATGAAAGCAATTGTTATAGATCAATATGGTAATGTTGAAGAATTAAAAGAAAGAGAAGTTTTAAAACCAATTGTTAAAGGTAACGAGGTATTGATACGTATTCTCGCGACATCTGTTAATCCTGTTGATTGGAAAATAAGAAAAGGAGACTTACAAGAACAGTTGCGATTTTCATTTCCAATTATTTTAGGGTTGGATGTAGCTGGGGTTATTGAAGAAGTTGGGGAAGAGGTAGAGTGCTTCAAAGTAGGAGATAAAGTATTTACGAAACCTGAAAATATAGGGAAGGGCTCTTATGCTGAATTTATTACAGTAAAATCGGATTTATTATCTTATATGCCTACTAATCTAAGTTTCGAAGAGGCAGCTTCTATCCCTCTTGCAGGACTTACAGCGTGGCAAAGTCTTGTAGATTACGCAAAAATAAAAGAACATGACCGAGTACTCATTCATGCTGGAGCTGGTGGAGTTGGAAGTTTGGCAATCCAAATCGCAAAATCATTTGGAGCTTTTGTTGCGACAACCGCAAGTAGTAAGAATGAAGAGTTTTTAAAGTCTTTAGGAGCAGATCTCGTTATTGATTATAAAAAAGATAAATTTGAAGAGTTACTATCAGATTTCGATATTGTATTAGATACAATAGGTGGCGAAGTACAAGAAAAAAGCTTTCAAATTATAAAATCTGGTGGTGTGTTAGTTTCGATTGTTCATGAGCCAATTCAAAAAGTAAAAGGGATAAAATCAGGATTTTTATGGCTAAAACCAAACGGAAAGCAATTAGAAGCATTATCAAAATTAATTGTACACGGAAAAATAAAACCAATTATAAGTAAAGTTGTGCCGTTTAATGAAGAGGGGGTTAGAGAAGCTCATATTTTGAGTGAAGGTCAACATATTAGAGGTAAAATTGTAATGAAAGTCGGAGGATAATGAAAATAGTGGCTTGTAGAGAAAGTGAAGTTGAACTACAAAAAACGCAGAAAAAAATACTATCCAAAAAGTCACATTTTCATTTTGGATAGTATTTTTTATTGGATATTTAATGTTATTTCTATAATATACAGTTTCGTATTGTATCATGTAATTTCTCTAAACCAATCAACATATCTTTTTCATTTAACATTGAGTAGCTAATCCGTAATTGGTTATTACTTATATCTGTATTTAATAGACAAGCTGTTCCTGGTAAAAAAGAGACATCTACTTCATTTGCTTTTTGTAATAAGGTAAAGGGATCTATCGAATCAGGAAGTGTAATCCATAAATTAAAGCCACCATTAGGTATTTCAAATCGTAATTCTTTAAGTGGTGATAACATATCAATAGTAATATCACGTCTAATTTGTAAAGCCGTACGTAATTTTTCTAAATGATTTTTCATACGTTCTGCACGTAAAAAAGGAAGGAGTGCTTTTTGCGTTAATAAAGGACTACCGATATCCATTGAACCTTTTACAGCATATAGCCATTCAAAAATAGGCCCATCGGCAATAAGAGAGGCGATACGCAATCCTGGTGCTAACGTTTTACTAAATCCTTTTATATATATTACATGACCATTCGTATCAAAATTTTTGATAGGAGAGGAAATAGTAGCACCCTCAAAATATATTTCTCCGAAAGAATCATCTTCAATTATAAAAAACTCATATAGCTCTGCTAGTTCTATAAGTTCCATTCGCCGTTCATTACTCATTACTGTACCTGTCGGGTTCTGGAAAGTTGGATTCGTATACAATAATACGGGATTTTTACTTTGGCAAATATCATCGATTAAGTCGGAGCGAACTCCATGATTATCAAGAGAAACTGGTATAATTTTAGCACCTTTATTGATGAAAATATCAAGCGCAGCACTGTAACAAGGACTTTCCACTAATACAATATCACCAGGTTTTAATAATGTTTGAGCAATTAAATCAATTCCTTGTTGTGCTCCGCTTGTAATTAATAATTTAGATGGATCGGTCACTAAATTTTGGTGTTCACTTAAGTAATTTGCTATTTCAACTCGCAGTTCATAATCACCCTGTACTGGCCCATAAGTTGCT
Source organism: Bacillus sp. GW823-FHT06B01 (assembly GCF_058952315.1). Taxonomy (NCBI): domain Bacteria; kingdom Bacillati; phylum Bacillota; class Bacilli; order Caryophanales; family Bacillaceae; genus Bacillus; species Bacillus sp. GW823-FHT06B01. Next base: position 511,657 of record NZ_JBXAHR010000001.1, read on the forward strand.
AGAATCATCTGGTCTTTATGAAGTATTTTATGCATTTCGTCTGCTAAGAATGGATTTGGCAATAAACGAGGATACAAAATCGCTTGTGAAAAATCGTAATATTTTCGGTGCTGATTCATTGCATATTGAGATCGCATAACATTAATCGTTTTCGTTTGTTGCCATTTGTACGGAATTGGTTTGAAATCTTTCTTTACATGTTTATGTATATAAGCACCTTTTCCTTGCTCAATGCGTATATATTCTTTCTTTTCTAATTGCTTATATGCCTTACGAACAGTTAATAGGCTAATCTGCAAATCTTCGGCCATAGAGCGTAAAGATGGAAGGAGGTCACCATGCGCAAGCATGCCACTTTGTACTCTTTCAACGATTTGCATATATATTTGCCTGTAATACGGTATGTTGGATTCTTTACGAAGGACAATCTTCATGGTTTCACCTTTTTCGTTTTTATTTTATTAAAGCGAAAAATATAAAAAGAATCAACTACAATTTTAAGTAACTGTTATATACATAGATACACTGTTATACACCATACCTTCTATACTCATGTTAAGAGTAAAAAGGAGGAAGAAAAATGGTCATTTTCAATTATATTTTAGTATGTATTATTTTCGGAACAACATTTTTAACGATAAAAATCGGAATTGAAGCAGGAGCGCCCCCATTATTTTCAGCAGGAATTCGTTTCTTTTTAGCAGGCGTCATTCTGATGATTATATTTAAGTTAAAGCGAAAGGAAATTATGCCACATGTATTTTCAAAACGTATTATATATGCTGGTTTTTGCTTAACGTTTATGACATTTGCTACATTGTACTGGGCGGAACAATATATTTCTTCAGGGTTAGCTGCTGTACTTTCTGCTACGGGGCCGATGATGATTTTGTTATTACAAGCAAAGAGAAATAAGACAAAATTGCAAAAGGAGCAACTCGTAGCATTAATTATCGCACTAATAGGTGTTGTTTTTGTTTCTTTACCAGGAACGCACCAAGAAGTAAGTCTCATATGGAGTATCGCTTGTTTTGTGTTAATAATAGGAGAGTTATTTTACGGAATAGGCTCTATTCGCTCAAAAGAAATACTTTCGGATTTACAAAGTGTATCACCATTTCTCATTAATGGTATTCAAATGTTTTACGGAGGGGTATTATTACTAATCGTATCCGTCATAGTAGAACAACCGAATGTATCTGTATTAGCTTCATGGAGTGTACAGTGGCCTATTTTATATCTTATCTTTATCGGATCAATTGGTGGGCACGGATTATATTATTGGCTCTTATCAAAAACAAATCCTGTATTCCCGTCAACGTGGTTATATGTATCACCGTTAATTGCTATTATTGTAGGATATATCATATTAGGGGAACCTTTAAACCCTACAATGGGAATAGGTGCTTGTTTTATTTTGGTTGGTGTATTTTTAGCTAATCGATCCACACTTCGGAGCTATTTCAAACAAGGGAAATTATTTGAGAAGGAAAGGTAGTAGAATTAAAAACACAGTTGGAAAAATAACCAACTGTGTTTTTTACTTAATTTACTTTTTTTATAAACCCTTTATAATGACGTTTCACAAGCTGACTTTCTAACGTCTTCATTGTTTCAAGTGCTACACCGACGATGATAAGTAAGCTTGTACCACCAATTTGTGCAGAAGGTGGTAATGTAGCAATTTTTGTGAATACGAGCGGTAAAATTGAAATGGCACCTAAGAAAATTGCACCGATAAATGTTAAACGGTATAAAATTTTCGTTACATATTGTTCGGTTGATTTACCAGGACGAATACCAGGCACATAGCCATTTTGCTTTTTCAAATTCTCAGCCATTTGTTCAGGGTTTACTTGAATAAATGCGTAGAAGTATGTGAAAGCAACGATCAGACCGACATAAAGCGTCATTCCAAGTGGATGTGCGAAATCAAGATTTGCAACTAACCATTGCGATACGCTTGAATCAGGGAAGAGCTGCGCAATTGTACGCGGCGTCATTAAAAATGCGGAAGCAAAGATAACTGGAATTACACCAGCACTATTTACTTTAAGAGGTAAATGAGTGTTTTTTGCTCCTTGATATTGATTGTTTCCTGAAACAGCTTTTGCATATTGAATCGGTATTTTACGTACAGCTTGTTGAATGTAAATAACACCAACAACTATCGCTAAAATTACGAGACCAATTAAGACCATCTTTATGATGTGCATGAATAATTGATCGCCTGCATTTTGAAATTGTTGCAAATAAATTTGATTCGCAACATTTGGAATCGCCGCAACAAGTCCTGCGAAGATAATCATCGAAATACCGTTACCAACGCCATTAGCGGTAATTTGTTCACCTAACCAAAGTAAAAATGCAGTACCTGCAGTTAAAACTGTCGCAATAAATAAGTATGTAGTCCAGCTTTGATCTGTAATTAATTGTCCACCTGCTATATTATTAAAACCATAAGACATCCCAATGGCTTGTATGAATGCGAGAATGATTGTAAAGTATCGAGTGAATTGAGCTGATTTCTTTCGGCCCATTTCTCCTTGCTTTGCCCATTCCGAAAATTTAGGTATAACGTCCATTTGTAGTAATTGTACTATGATGGAAGCTGTAATATATGGTGTAATACCTACAGCAAAGATTGAGAAGTGTTGCAGTGCTCCTCCGCCAAATACGTTTAACATACCTAAAACGTTAGCTTGATCTTGTACTTTTAATACCTCTGCGTTAGTATGAGGAACTGGAATAAACGTGCCAATTCGAAAAACAATTAGCATCGCTAGTGTAAAAAGAATTTTGTTTCTTATCTCAGCTACTCTCATGAAATTTGAAATCGTACGAAACATTATGTCGCCTCCTATATTTTTATCAGTTCAAAACTGATGGTTATATCCCGATGAAGTAACCACAAACCTCCTTCCGCATTAAATTCATTTGACAAATGGAATTTTATACACTTTGTAGTTTTCTCGGATATAAAAATATAAGGTGTTTTTTAGCGACCAATAAGCTTTTCGTAATCATTCAATACACATAATATATCGAATAAATTAACAAATGTACATACATACGCATGAAAAATGAATGAATAGGGGCATTTTTTACATTTATTTAATGCTAGATTGATAATTAGGAACGTTTTATGTAGTTGTATTGAAAGGATTCGGTGGAAAGTATTATGGTGTAACTGCAGCACATGATAACTTCAAGGAAATCTTCAAGGATGTTGAGAAAACTCATATATTTAGTCGTGAATTAGAGAAACAGTAGTGAAGGAAAATCTTTCTTCTATAGAGAATATTTCTAACGCAGGAATCTAAGTATATAGGTTCTAATGAAAGGAGAATTCACATGAATACATTTGTAAAGGACAAGTTTTATGAAACGAGAAATCAATTATTTGAGGAAATTACTTTGTTAAGTGATACTCAATTTAATAGAAAACCAGATAAGGATAAATGGAGTATAGCACAAGTTTGTCATCACTTAGTTTTATTAGATGAGAGAGTTATAACGGTTATTTTGTCAGGATTAAAAAAGATGGATAGTTTCCAAAATGAGCGTAAAGAAATTCATACTATTGTATTAGATAGATCAATAAAATTTATAGCACCAGAAATGATTGAACCAAGTATAGAACCATTTGAAGTGCTGCAAATGGTTGATTTGTTAACCGACTCTAGAAAAGCATTGATGCGTTTTCTGAGTACAATAGAAGATGAATCTAAATTGGCAAAAAAATCAGTGATGCATCCAGCTCTTGGAGAATTACTTCTTGATCAGTGGATAGAATTAATCTATTTGCATGAACAACGTCATATAGAACAAATCAAAGAGGTAAAATTGCTTTGTGAAGTTGAAAAGTAAAAATTATTATCTATTTATTGAGCGATTTAGGAAAGCATCAAGGGTTCGAGTGATAAAATATAAGTCCTGATAAGCAGAAGAAAATACGAAACTAGCAGATCTTACTCTTGAATAGGAAACGAATATTCGAAAAAAAACTGAATCCGAATTGTTGTATAAGTGGAACCCCGTCTTAAATGAAGAACGGGGTTATTATTTTTGGAAGTGATCTCAGCATTTTCGTTTAGAAGGAAATAAATTAGCAATGAAATCCGAAAATGTAATCAGCATTACACACTATATCTTTAAGTTATAATGATTTCCGGAAATGAGTTATATGTCCATAATTTTGACAGTACATATACATCTACCGTTGGTTTAGCGCTCTTCACACGTTGGAGGAAGAAGTAAATACTATTCTGCTAGGGGGTATATGCATTTTATTCTCTATATTTTCACAGCAGAACCATCTCCAAAATTTTCTTTTGCAGTTGAAGTTTTCCGAATAATAAGTTACATTTTTAAAGTTCAAGCAACTTTATGAAAGTACAAAAAGGGGAGAAATATTGTTATTATGCAAAAAATGAAATGGAAGAACTATTTATGTTATTTTGTTATTTTTATACTTCTTGGAACAGCAGTAACAGTCAAACCATCTATCTCAAAAGCTGAGGAATCTGATGTTAATATTACACTGTTAGGTACTGCCGATATTCATGGTAGATTTATGCCTTGGGATTATGCGCTTGATGGTGCAAATACGAGTGGAAGTTTAACGCAGCTTTATACGGTTATAAAGAAGGTGCGTCAAGAAAATCCCAATACCATATTAGTAGATGCCGGGGATACAATTCAAGGAAATTCAGTAGAGTTATTCAATGATCAGCCACAATCGCCAATGATGGTAGCGATGAATGCAATGGAATATGACGCCTGGGCATTTGGAAATCATGAATTTAACTTTGGATTAGATACATTGAAAAAAGTTAGTGAGCAATATAAGGGCAAGACACTAGCAGGAAATATTTATAAGGAAAATGGAGAGCGTTTTCTTCCTGCATATACAATTGTTGAAAAAGGTGGAATTAAAGTCGGGATTATTGGTATGAATACACCAATGATTAGTGATTTTGAAAAAGGGACAGATCATTTGGATGGTTTAGTTGTGAAAAATCCAGTAGAAGAGACAAAAAAGGCAATTAAAGAATTAGAAGGTAAAGTAGATGTAATGGTAGGCGTTATGCATATGGGACTAGAAAATGAGAATGGAATCCCTGGTACTGGTGTTCAAGATATTGCGAATGCTTGTCCGGAACTAAGTGCTATTTTTGCAGCTCATATGCATAAACTTGTTAAAAAAGAAGTTGTAAATGGCGTTATTATTACAGAACCAGATAAATATGGAACACATATCTCACGTATTGACCTTACTTTTACAAAGCAAGATGGAAAGCTGGTTTTAAAAGATAAAACTGCTACAGCTATACCTGTAAAAAATACTGATGGAACAACAATAGTATCTGATCCTACACTTGAAGACACATTGACACCTTTTCACGAGTATGCGAGGGGAGATGCAAATGTTGTAGTCGCTCAATTAAAGGGTAGAAACCTTGTTCCTGAAAATGAAATAAAAGGTATTCCAAGTGTGCAGATTCAAGAGACACCTTTATCGGATTTCTTTCATGAAGTCATGCTCTACTACAGCAAAGCAGATGTAGTAGCCCATCAAATTGATAACGATAATGCCCGTTTGGATGTAGGTCCTATTAAGAAAAAAGATATTGCGTATAATTATCAATATGCTTTGGGAGAAATTACGGTATATAAGGTAACTGGGAAAGACTTAAAAGACTATATGGAATGGGCGGCAGGGTACTTTAACTCATCTCGTGCCGGAGATGTAACAGTTAGCTTTGATAAAACCCGTCGTGCTTCTAAATACAGTACGAATGATTTCTTTGGAGGCGTAAAATATGAAATTGACTTAACAAAACCATATGGTAGTAGAATTACAAATTTACGCTCTATTCGTACAAATAAACCAATCAAAATGAGTGATGTTATGACGCTAGGAATGAATGCGTATAGAATGGAGGCTCTTCAGGCAAAAGGGGGAGCTTTAGAGGGACGGAAATTTGAACAAACTTGGTCATCTAAACAAGAGAATGCATTCGGAGAAACAGGTGGAACCATTCGTAACCTTGCTATTACATATTTAAAAGAGGTAAAGAACGGTGTATATACGCCAAAAGTTATGCATAATTGGAAAATTACTGGCGTGAATACACATTCTTCAGAGCATAAGGCTGTAGTTGATCTTGTAAATAAAGGGATTTTAGAAATTCCAAAAACTGAAGATGGAAAATATACAAATATAGCATCTATAAATACTAAAGATTCAATTACAAAAGAAGAGATTGTAGCACTCTCACAAAAAGCTAATATTAATCCAAATCAGTTTAATCATGTAAAAAGAAAAGGTGAATTTTACAAAAAACTTAGTAGGATAATTAAATAAATATAAAATAGATAGCTTTCGTGCAAAAAACTATTAAACTTGGACATACCATTATCCTAAAAAAAGTTTGTGATTGGTATGGAAATATAAAGAATCAACGATAAAAAATCCCCTGGATCATTAAACAAATCCGGGGGATTTTTTATTTGAATAATTTTGGTTTTATTTCTTACTATGCATATTTATAATATGCTTTAAAAGAACATACCTTGAGCTAATAACATGCAATAGATGTGTCCTTTACTATATTTAAATGGGAGACAAATTAAAGATATTTTTGACAAAATAAAAAAGCCTGAAACTCATATGAGACTTCAGCTATCTCATGATGTTACAATCCATGCAGCTATATACATAACAACATTATATTAAAAAATCTAAATTGTAGATGCGCTGCCTCACTAAAGTATTTATATACTATATATCATAAAACAATACACGCACTTTCTTTTTCTTGTTTATCAAGGTCATTAGTATTTATTTGATCCATCTTTATCCTAAATCAACTTCATGTCCGAAATATAAGTTTAAATAAGTAATATAAATTATAAGATGTCCTATAATAATTGTTATTTTAATAGCATTAAACCTACTCTTAAAATAGTAAAGAGTGGGTTTTTATGTTGTTATTTAGATGTAAGGGTACTTTGATTAGAATGAATATAGATAATTAACAACTAACCAATTGGATGAGCGCCTAAAAGAGCTCTGTTTTATTGAAATTAATATACATATATGTGTCGTTCTTTATTTATATCATCGACCACATATATGTAATTTTGCATAATGTTACATAAATTGTGTATTTTCTCTTTTTTCCGACAGGAATAGACAGTATACTTTGTACAAGCTTTCTATTTCAAAAATTATACGAGGTGAAAAAATGAAAAACAAAAAGACATTAACTAAGGTAGCATTAACAACAGGCTTAGCTTTAACAGCTGTAGCACCATACGGAGTAGGTTATGCAGAGGAAACAGACCAACTACAAGTTCAAATTCAGGAAGAATCGTTCCGTTCAGGTGAACTTACACAACCGTCACAAAAGGCACCAGAAAATGTAGTAAAAGATGCTCTTAAGGAGAAAACAGAACAAGCTCTTTCTCCAAAGCAAGTCAATGGAGAAACAGGAGTAGATTATAAAGTTCTTCAAAAACGTGGTTCATATGATGGAACTACACTTGTACGTATACAGCAAACATACGAAGGAAAAGAAGTATATGGCCATCAATTAACTGCACACGTAGATAATAACGGTGTTATTAAAAGTGTTTCAGGCGATAGCGCGCAAAATTTAAAACAAGAAGAATTGAAAAAACCTATTAATCTATCAAAAGATGAAGCAAAACAATATATTTATACGAAGTACGGGAACGATATCAATTTTATTTCTGAGCCAGAAGTTAAAGAAGTTATTTTTGTTGATGAAAATAATGGACAAGCTAGCAATGCATACCAGGTTACATTTGAAGCTGCAACACCAAAATATGTTTCCGGAACTTATTTAGTAAATGCACAAAATGGTGATATGTTAAAAAATATGGTACAAGAATCTAACTTAAAAGCAAGTGAAAAACTAGTTGGAGCATTAAAGAAAAGTAAAAAAAGCAATCTTACATCATTAACTGGAACAGGAAAAGATGATTTAGGTATATCACGTACATTTGGAATCTCTCAACAAAGTAATGGCAAATATGCTCTTGCTGATTATACAAGAGGGCAAGGAATCGAAACATATGATGTGAATTATAGAGACATTACTAAAGAAGAAAGCTATTATCCTGGTACATTAGCAACTAGTGCTTCGACAACATTTAACGATCCAAAAGCAGTAAGTGCTCATTACTTAGCAACAAAAGTATTTGATTTTTATAAAGATAAATACAAGCGTAATAGCTTTGATAATAAGGGACAAAAGGTAGTTTCAGTTGTACACGCTTGGGATTCCGGAGATACGAATGATCCGAAAAATTGGCAGAATGCTTTAAGTGCGAATAATGGAAGTATGCTTGTATATGGAGATCCTATCGTCAAAGCATATGACGTAGCTGGCCATGAATTTACACATGCTGTTACTTCTAGCGAATCTAATCTTGAATACTACGGTGAATCTGGTGCGATTAATGAGGCGCTATCTGATATTATGGGAACATCTATTGAGAAATACGTAAATAATGGAAGCTTTAACTGGACGATGGGAGAACAAACTGGATCTGTTTTCCGTGATATGGAAAACCCGGCTTCTGTTCCATCTTCACTTGGAGTACCTTATCCAGATGATTACAGTGAATTTAACGATTTTAATGGATGGGATCAAGGTGGCGTTCATTTTAATTCAAGTATTATTAATAAAGTTGCGTATCTCATTGCAAAAGGTGGAACTCATAACGGTGTAACTGTTAAAGGGATTGGTGAAGATAAAATGTTTGATATCTTTTATTATGCAAATACAGATGAGTTAAACATGACTTCTAATTTCAAAGAGTTGAGATCAGCATGTATTCGAGTTGCAACGAATAAATATGGAGCAAATACTGCTGAAGTTCAAGCAGTTCAAAAGGCATTTGATGCAGCAAAAATTAAGTAAGTTAGAAATATAGTTTTCATTCATATATTATTACATTATGAAAAATAGCTACTGTCATTTTAAAGATAGTAGCTGTTTTTTTATACAGCAATGTATGATTGAAAATACACTTAATAAGCAATAATTAGGTTGTCCATCTTTATGAAGTTACGACACATATATAAGGATTAAAGTGTATAAAAACAGAAAATTAATAATATATTGACCTCTTAATAGAAAGTGCTATAAAATGAAAGCGATAACAAACGATTGCTTTAAAATGATTTCCTTGATCTTTTAGTATTTACAAACATATGAAGACATAAATAAATCTATTTTTTTAAACATTAATGCAAACGTTTTCTTATTGAAAGATCATTGAAATACATATGTGAAAATAGCCAATATGGGGGTGAATTAAAAGAGAGTTCTAGATTAATTTAAGTAGTGTAATTTAGTACGAGCATAATAAATTGTACGTACTATTTAAAGAAAGGGTGTATGTGGTGCAAATGATAAAAAGATTAATTAACAAATCAGTTTTATTACTTACTATAATCGTTATGTTATCATCTGTTTTCTCTTTTCAAAGTGTAAAGGCAGTTTCAAATTCGAAGACAACTGAAGTTATCATTCATTACAAAGAACAGTCTGGAAATACAAAGGATTGGAACCTTTGGTTATGGGGAGAAAATGCGAATGGTAAATCATATGAATTTACTGGTGAAGATGAATTTGGAAAGTACGCTAAGATTAATATAGATGGTGACTATAATCGTGTAGGATTTATCATTCGTACGAATGAGTGGGAAAAAGATGGTGGCGATCGTTGGGTTGAAAATATAAAGGATGGTCGTGCTGAAGTATGGATTCTTTCTGGTGATGATAAAGTATATAACTCTAAGCCATCTTCGGATCTATCAATTCAAAAAGCAACTATTGATAGTTTCAATGAAATTACTGTAACGACTAATGTCCCGTTTCATATTAAGGAACGGAATATTGAAATTGAAGGCATTAAAATTAAGGATATTAGTCCTTATGATATAAACAGTGGAAATGTTACTAATAAGGTTAAAATAATTACAGAGCAGAAAATTGATTTAAAACAATCATACAAAGTTAAAATCGAAAACGTAGCTGATATGTTTACCGAAATCGGTAAAGTCATTCGTAGTGAGGAATTTGATCATTCATTTTATTATGGTGGTAACGATTTAGGTAATATATATACGCCACAACACACTAAGTTCCGTGTATGGGCTCCTACTGCGAGTGAAGCGAAGTTAGTTACATATAAAAAATGGAACGATAAAATAGGTACTGAAATAAACATGCAACAAAGTGAAAAGGGCACTTGGAAAGCAGAACTTAAAGGGAACCAAAAAGGTCTCTTTTATACGTATAAGGTGAGAATTGGGGATAAGTGGACTGAGGCAGTTGATCCGTATGCGCGTGCTGCTTCTGTAAATGGAGATAAAGGTGCAGTTGTTGATTTAGAAGAAACAAATCCGAAAAAATGGAAGACAAACAAAAAGCCAAAATTTAAAAATCCGGAAGATGCAATTATTTATGAATTGCATGTACGTGATCTTTCTATTCAGCCCGAAAGTGGTATAAAACATAAAGGAAAATATTTAGGTGTAACTGAAAAAGGAACAAGAGGGCCTAAAGATGTGAAAACAGGACTTGATCATATGAAAGATCTTGGTGTTACGCACGTGCAGCTTTTACCGATATTTGATTATGCATCAGTAAATGAAGAGAATTTAAACGAACCACAATATAACTGGGGATATGACCCGAAAAACTTCAACGTTCCAGAGGGATCCTATTCTACAAATCCATATGAACCAACTGTTAGAATAACCGAATTAAAGCAAATGATTCAAACACTGCATGATAATAATCTTCGTGTTGTAATGGATGTAGTATATAACCATATGTATAACGCTGCTGAATCTAATTTTCATAAGTTAGTTCCAGGTTATTATTATCGTTACAATGAAGACGGAACATTTGCAAATGGAACCGGAGTAGGAAATGATACAGCTTCAGAGCGAAAAATGATGAGAAAATTTATGGTGGATTCGGTCACATACTGGGCAAAAGAATACAATTTAGACGGATTCCGTTTTGATTTAATGGGTATTCATGATTATGAAACGATGAATGAAATACGTAAAGCTGTTAATCAAATTGACCCTTCTATTATACTGCATGGGGAAGGTTGGGATTTAAATACACCTCTTGCTGCTGAATTGAAAGCAAATCAAAAAAATGCAGAGAAAATGAAAGGGATTGCTCATTTTAACGATAATATACGAGATGGATTGAAAGGTAGTGTATTTGAGGAGAAAGAAAATGGCTTTGTAAATGGGAAGGAAAACATGGAAGACCGTATTAAAAAAGGGATTACAGCAGGCATTGACTACGATACAAATTCGTCTACGTATAAAGATCCGGAGCAGGTGCTAACTTATGTGGAAGCGCATGATAATCATACATTATGGGACAAACTTGAGTTAACTAATCCAGGTGACAGTGAAGAAGTGCGAAAACAAATGCACAAATTGTCTTCTTCAATTTTATTAACATCACAAGGCATTCCATTCTTACATGCAGGACAAGAGTTTATGCGCACGAAATATGGTGATCATAACAGTTACAAATCTCCTGATTCAATTAACCAAATAGACTGGTTGCGCCGTGCAGCATTTAATAATGAGGTAGAATATATGAAGGGTTTAATAGATTTACGGAAGAAGTACGCAGCTTTTCGAATGACAACCGCAGAGCAAATAAAAACACATGTATTATTTATTGATGCCCCGAAAAATACTATAGCTTATACAATAGAGGGGAATAAAAACGAATACTTTACGGTGGTTCACAATGCAAATAGAGAAGCGGTTGAAATAACACTTCCATCGAAAGGTCCTTGGAAGGTACTAGTAGATGGGAAACAGTCGGGAAGTAAACCACTGTATGTTGTCCATGACAATAAAATTAAAGTTCCTGCGTTAAGTTCATTAGTTTTAAAAACAGAGACACCGATTAAATAACTTTAAAAGTGAAGTGAAAATTGTTTTCACTTCGCTTTTAAAGTTAAAGTAGTATAATTTCACGTACTGTAATTTTATTACAATTTAATAAACAAAAAGAGAAGAACTCACCAAGGTTCTTCTCTTTTTTATGTGTAATTAGCGTTTACATGATTGTAGATATAAGAGGTTTTGAAAATAGCTAAAGGCAAGACGATGAACCTATGTACAAAGTGACAAGAAAATGACAAAACTGTAAGAATGCATGAATGTTTGTAAGAAAGTTCGATGTTTTCCTTTTTCTTTTTTTATTAAAGTGAAAAAGAAGAAAGCGATTTCATGAGAGGTTGATATTTTTAGATGAGTACAATAACCAAAGCTATTTATGTAATGAAGGTGTATGGCAATCAGTAAAACACCTTACTAAAAAGGAGGGATTTGAAATGTCTTTTTCTCAATTCAATATTGATATTTTTCGAGCAATTAATGATTTAGGTAAACAATATTCATTCCTAAACTCAACCATGGTATTTTTGGCAGAATATATGGTATATATTTTTGCTTTAATTATTTTAGCTTATTGGTTTACCGGGTCCAGAAAAAGTAGAATGATGGTTATGCAAGCGATGGTTGCTTTTGTAATTGCTGAAATCATTGGAAAAATAGCAGGGAAATTTCATTTGAATTATCAACCGTTTGCAGTATTGCCGGATGTGAATAAACTTGTCGACCATACTGTAGATAATTCATTTCCTAGTGACCATACGATTCTCTTTTTTTCAATTTGTTTTTCGTTTTGGCTTGTTCGTAAAAAATCTGGATGGTTATGGCTTATACTTGCATTTAGTGTAACAATCTCTCGTATTTGGGTAGGGGTTCATTATCCTTTTGATGTTGCAATAGGGGCTTTAATAGGATGTATTGCAGCGTTATTTTCGTATTGGTTAGTACCGAAATTTTCTTTTATCAAGCAATTGCTTACTCTATATGAAAGAGTAGAGAAACATGTTTTACCATCCAAAAACAAATCAAAGGGATTTTGAGTATAGCCCTTTCTCATCCTTATTATTATTCTACACAAGTTGAATGGGTCGATACATTCAATGCACCTATTTACATCCACGAAGACGAAAAAGAATGGGTAGTACGTCCAAGTAACAAAATAATTTTTTGGTCGGGCGAGTCTTTTGAATTAACAAATGGCATTCTTTAAATCGTATTGGAGGTCATTTTAAAGGAGGAACTGTTTTACACTGGAAAGGTGGAAATCATAAAAAAGGTATTACAGTTATCCAAATCTGATTCTACTTCCTGCTAGTAAAGTAAGAGAGATGATGGATAAAGTAAAAGGGCTACCATTCAACCGTATTTATAATGCTTTTCATCGAGTCGTGTCAAAGCATGCGGACCTTGCTGTTCAGAAGTCAGCAGATCGATACATAAAAGCACTGCAGGAAACACTTTTTAATACATGAGATGTTTCAATATTACCTGTAGACATCTTTAAGAAATTAAAATAAATAGAGAAGTTTAGAGCATGTTATTATCATTTTTTAAAACATGCTCTTTGTATTTAAAGTAACACCAACATTACTGACACGTACAAGTTATCAACAATCTTTATGTTGAAAGAATCTTAGCGTACGAATGTTGGTACTACCCCCTACTTAGTAATCTCACAATTTAAGGCATATCATTGGGGAAGATTTGGGAGTTCAATCGATTCTGAATAAAATGGATAGTATCAGTTGCAATTTTTTTACGTTTAAGGACAATCCCGGCATGCCCACATGTATAAATATATCGCGTAGGTCTTTCCCAGGATTCCCACAAATAGTCCGTATCCTCAGAATGCACATAAAGATCATGCTTGCCCGAAATTAATAAAATATTTTCTTTTTTTACTTTTGGTAATGCTTGACTCGGTTCAGTGATTTTCCAATAAGCTATTAAATCATCATAAGTAACACCATGATGTTCCAAGTCTTCTCTAATAAATTTACCTGGATTTGTCTTCCAAATTGAATAAGAGAGTCGATTCGCGTAGAAAATGGATGCTAACACATCAATTTCTGGTTCAACAAGAGATGTTAAGTTAGTAATAACTCCACCTAAACTGATTCCTATTAAAATCAAGGGACCATTTTTATTTGCTTTAATCCATTTGATCAAAGTTCGTAAATCAGCTACCGCTTGTTTAGTTGCTTCTACAGTTCGTTCAACATTGGCACTTACCATGTACTCTCCACTGTATAGGGATTGGTTCGGTTTTCTGTCAAAATGATATGGTAAAGTGAAATAATACATATTCCACTTTAAGTTGGTCATATGATCGTGGAATATTTTTTTTACACGTTCGTTAGAATCCATTCTCCAACCGTGAACAAAGATGACATGAGGTGCATCTTCATTTTTATGTAAAAATAATTCTCCAGTGACAGAATCGTTGCGTGAATCACCAGATTGAACCGAGCTTTTATATTTGAATTGTCCAACCATGTAGTCCTTTTCCTGTTTTAAATGCTTAATGTTAAAATGAATATGAGATGGTTTTACTTTATAAAAAAATTCTATGTCCTTTATATATAGTGAGGTGTTAGAAAGAGAAGTATACTGAAACTTTACACTTCTTTTTTTGTGCAAATCATACAAGGCGTATCGATCAATGAGTTTTGAAAAAATCAAATTAACCTCCTCCAAAATACATATCGTCTAAAAGATGGACAAAATTTATGCTGTAAATTAATTGTAAAATATTCTCTTTTCCTAATAGTAGATGCTTGAATTATAAAACAGGTGGGAAATTTGTATATTATATTATAAAGCTATCAATAAAATAAAACTATAAATATCTTTTACAAAAACCTAAAAAGCAAGTTAATATTCTCATTCATAAAAGAGAACATTAACTTGCTTATTTTTGTATTAAAAGGTACACCTTTTGAAGTGACGTAATTTATATGAAAGACAATGTGTCAATTTGTATATTTAATACAGTGATAGTTATCATAATTTTCGAAGCCTATAGTTAATTAACCTTACAATATACGTCTTTTTGGTATATAAATAGCTATATTCATTAGAGAAAGAGTTTTAATCCTTCATGAGAATCTTTAAAACCTAATTTCTTATAAAAATGTAAAGCTTCTTGTCGTTCTTTATCTGTTGTTAACTGTACTAAATGACATCCCCGTAATTTAGCACGTTGAATAGCCCATTTAATAAGTTTACTTCCTATACCTTTACCACGTTTTGATGAGGCTGTCCGTACACCCTCAATTGTAGCTCTCCACCCCCCTTGACGTACAATGTAAGGCGTAAATGTAATTTGTTGAATACCGACAATCTCCGTCCCATCACACGCTACAATCAACTCGTTATTTGGATCACAATCAATAGCATAAAATGCTCTTATATAACTATCAGGGAGTGGTGTTTCATAGCGCTCTCTTTTATTTCCTAAAACATCATCAGCAAGCATTTTTACAATTTCATCTAAATCATCTGCCGTTGCAATCCTAAATGTTATAGTTTCTGTCACTATCAAAAAACCTCCTTAATGTATGCACTTGTTACTTTTATTTTACTTGTTTAAATACAATAGGTTAAATTATAAAATATTATGAGTCTCTATAACTTTTTCTTATAGATAGCATAAAAGCCTAACTTATAAAATTATAATTTAGGCTTTTTAACACAATATTATTATTAGAAAATCCGACCAACTTCAAAAAAACTCCATATTCTTTAATGAATTTTCATATTTAACAAGCACACATAGAACCATTCAAATAGGGTGGTTTTTATTTGTTGTATAGAAATTACGTAATAAGCATGGATTTGTATGCTCTCATTCAATGCTATCTAAAGCCATAACTTCCTTGCCAATATTCAAAAACGATTACGTTTTTGAATATGTGTTCCGGTCTTTCTTGACCAGGTCAATGAATAACTACACATAAACTCCTTATATCTCTAGATAAACTACCGATTAGCTCCATATAGACTCTAGATAACCTATATAGAATACAAGTTATCAAGGAGGTAAGAAAAAATGAACTTTATGAAACGAGCAATTCTCAGTATGAAAAAAAGAGTAGGAACATCATTAATTTTGATGGCGGTTTTCCTAATTGTTACAAATTTGGTGTTGGCAGGATTCACAATCCAAAATGCATCAAAAAAAGCTGCTGATGCAGCAAGAAAAAAACTCGGTGCAGATGTTACTTTAAGTCTTGATTTTGACAAATTAGGTCAACAAGCTAGGGAAACTGGAGAGATGCCTAATCCACCGAAGCTTAATACAAAAGAAGCAGATCAATTAGCGAAGTCAAAGTATGTAAAAGACTATAATTACATAACAAGCACTTTCGGAATTTCTGACGGACTTAAACTAGTAGGAGCTTCAGAAGGAGAAGAAGAAGGAAAAGGTAAGGCGGGAATGGCAGCTGTACGAGGCGGTTCAGGCTCCGGTACAGAAATAGATATGAATTCTTCTTTTATGATTGAGGGAGTTCGCAAAACTGCATTACAAGAAAGCTTTAAGAATGGAAAAAGTAAAATCATTGATGGGAAACCAATTACAGAACAGATGAAAGATCAGAATGTAGCTTTAATGGAAAAACGATTAGCGGAATTAAACAACTTGAAAGTAGGAGACAAAGTTAAAGTGCAATCAGGGGATAAGAAGGAAACCCTGGAGGTTGAAATTATCGGTATTTACGAAACGAATGAGCAAGCAATGGGGCAACAAGCTCCTCCTATAATGGATCCAGCTAATAAACTATATATGCCGCATTCAACTATGAAAAAATTAGAAATAGATCAAGGTATAAGTAGCATTCAAGTCGTGTATTTCTTGAAAGATCCACAAAACATTGAAGCATTTAAAGAAGAAGCAAAAAAATCTGATATTGATTTTAATTATTATAAATTAGATGCACATGATTCGTTGTACAAACAAATGATTGGGCCTATCGAAAATATCTCATCTACTTCTCAAATGATTATTTATATTGTATCAATTGCAGGTGCGATTATTTTAGGGTTAATCATTATGTTATCGATTAAAGCACGTCGTAAGGAAATGGGGATTCTATTGTCCATTGGAGAGAAAAAGTGGAAACTGATGGCGCAGTTCGTAGTAGAAGTAGTATGTATCGCTATTTTAGCATTTGGATTATCTATAACAACAGGAGCAAAAATTTCTCAATTCATAGGGAATAATTTACTTTCGAGTGAAATTGCTACAGCAGGAGAAGAAACAAACACCTCACAAAATGGAACTGTAATGGTAGCTGGACCTGGTGGAACTGTACAAAATCAAAAAGAGGGTCCAATTGATAAAATTAATGTAAGTGTAACAGGTGAAGATGTAGGAAAAATGGGGGGGATTGGACTAGCTATTGCTATAATAGCAACGCTTCTTCCGGCATTATCTATTCTACGTTTAAATCCAAAACAAATTCTTTTAAAAGATGAATAAGGAGGCTTAATATGGAAACGATTTTACAATTTAAAAATTTGGATTATTATTATGAAAGTAATGGGAAAAATGTAGCAATACTAGACAATGTCAACTTTTCTTTTCAAAAAGGACATTTCTACACGATTCTAGGACCATCTGGATCTGGTAAAACTACAACTCTAAGCTTAGGTTGTGGACTGGATGTCCCTAAAAATGGTTATGTACTGTATAATGGCAAAGATATTCGAAAAATCGGTTTGGATAGATACCGTAATCAAAATGTATCTGTAATTTTCCAATCTTATAATTTGATTACTTATATGACGGCTCTTCAAAATGTCCTAACAGCGATGGAAATTACAGGTGTTAAAGTGCAAAATAAAACGGTAAGGGCGTTAGAATTATTAGAGAAAGTAGGACTTACAGAAGTAGAAGCGAAACGAAATGTTCTGCAACTAAGTGGCGGGCAACAGCAGCGTGTTGCAATCGCTCGAGCGTTATCTTGTAATGTTGATTTACTGATTGCGGATGAGCCGACAGGAAACCTCGACGAAGAAACGGCAATGGATATAATAGAACTGTTTCAAGAACTTGCACATAAAGAAAATAAATGTATTATTGTTGTGACGCACTCACAGGAAGTTGCTAAAAAATCAGACCGTGCAGTCTATTTAAGTAAGAAGAAGTTGGTAGTAAACGAAATTTAATATAAACACCCTAGTTTTTCAATTCACATAATTTTCGAAATTAGTTTCTTCAAATATTTATATTTGATATACAATATAACCAAGCCATAATTAAAATGGTCTCCCTGTATTGAATGTTAAGATAGTTTGTTATTCCCTTTTTAACAATTTTTGAAAAAGAACTTGTAGTATATTCTACAGGTTCTTTTTGTTATGATCGGTTTACTATATCATTGAAGAATTGCATATAAAAAACGGGACAGTATTTAGGTGTATGATCTAAATACTGTCCCGTTTAATTATTTATCTGTAAAAAGGAACTAGCTTACATCTCATGTGATAGATTTTATAAATAAGAGCGTTTAATTGGCCATGGATCTAAGCACTAACCATTTGGAATAAAGATGCAATGTATCAGTTATACTATGTAATATTTATTCATTACAAAATATGGTGGTATGTATGACTAAGCAAACAATTACTTTATTTCAAGTTTCTATGATACTCATTGGTAGTATTGGGATAATTAATCATGTCATTATGATTCCTATGTTATTAGATACCTCAGGTAGAGATTCGTGGATCTCTATCATATTAGTAAGCATTATATACTTGATTTGGATTTCATTAATATTCATCATATATAGAAACATAAAAAATGAACACTTGTTTTCGTGGTTAAAAAATAATTTTGGGAAACTCAGTGTATATCCAATCATATTTATAGTTGTGATTTATTTAATAACAATTGGTGTCGTTGCACTAAAAGAAACATTAACCTTTTTCTCTTTTTATTTACCAGAAACACCTCACTTTGTATTAGGAATACTTTTTTCAATGATTTGTCTCTATAATGCTACAAGAGGAATTCAATCTATTGCACTTACAACAGGTGTTTTGTTACCTATTGTATTCCTACTTGGTTTTTTTGTAATGTTTGCAAATGTTCCACATAAAGATTATTCTTTACTTCAGCCAATGATGGAAAATGGAATGAAGCCAGTATTTAAGGGAATGGTTTATCCTGCAGCAGGATTTTTAGAGTTAATTTTTATTCTTTTCTTACAGCATCACATTTGTTCAAAAGTCAAATTATATCAACTGATCGCTTTGGGAATGGTTATTATCGGTATCACAATAGGTCCAGTTATGGCAGCTATTATAGAATTTGGACCTTTCGTAGCAGCAAACCAACGATATCCAGCATTTGAAGAATGGAGACTTGTGTCAATAGGAAGGTATATTGAAAATTTAGACTTTCTCTCTGTGTATCAGTGGCTTGTAGGGATCTTTATTCGTCTATCACTTGTTGTTTTTCTTATACCGGATTTGTTATCAATTACAAATCGAAAAACGAGAAATAGGATTATGTTTGCAATACTTTCATGTATTTTATTAATAAGTATACTACCCATCAGTGACTCTAGTTTCTATTGGTTTGTATCTCAAATTATTTTACCAGTTTCAGCTTTAGGGCTATTTTTGTTTTCTATCTTACTAATAGTGTTTGTATGGGTTGCTAAATTTAAGAAAAGCTCTTAAAAGAGTATGGGGATATATTTTATATAAGGTTGCTGAGTTTGAAGGAGACAACGTAGATGAACAAACGAGTAGAAATAAATGAGAAGATAATACTAGAGTGGTTTGAAGGATGCAACGATGTAAAAGTAATAAAGCGTGAATTGGATGAGACAGAAAAAAGGAATTCAGTATTGTTTATGTATTGTCAAAACTTAATTGACAATACAAAATTAAAACAAGCCACATCATCCCATGTTTGCAAAGAGCTTTCAAGTAATTCAATAGAAGAGTTTAACCTCTCAACATTAATTCCCCAGTTATCAGTAAAGAAATTAGATATGGTAAATTCGAATGAAACTATCTCTCAGATTATATTTGAAGGTAACCTCCTTATTATTTTTGAAGAATCTAAACATGGATATATAGTTGATATTGCCCAAATACCTACCAGATCGGTTGAACAAACAAATACAGAGATGACCATTCGTGGTGGACGTGATGGATTTGTTGAAGAGTTAAACACAAATATAGGATTAATTAGAAAAAGACTAAAAACGAGTTCTCTTAGTTATGAAGAATTTATTATTGGAGAAAGAACACAAACTAAAGTAGCACTCCTGTATTTAAAAGATGTCGCATCCCAAGATATCATTAATCAAGTTCAATTAAAATTAAGACAAATTAAAATAGATGGGGTTGTTTCAAGTGCACAAATTGAAGAGTTAATCACAAACGATCAATTTAGTGTATTTCCTTTAGTTGAATATACAGGGCGCCCTGATTATGCTGTGAATTGTTTGCTATATGGGCGTTTTATTTTACTGGTTGAAGGGTCACCAACAGCGACAATTGCACCAGTTACATTTCCTTTTTTTGTGAATACATCTGAAGATCAAGATCTTTTCTACATATTCGGTAGTTTTGTACGACTTGTAAGTCTTTTGGGGATAGCAATTTCTATATTTCTTCCAGGAATTTGGATAGCACTAATTACATATCATCCAGATCAGATTCCCTATACGTTGCTAGCTACATTAAGCTTATCAAGAGAAGGGATTCCTTTTCCAGCTCCTTTAGAGGGGCTAATTATGATGACATTATTTGAAATTTTGAGACAAGCAGGATTGCGTGTTCCTGCCGTATTCGGTCAAACATTATCTGTTGTAGGGGGATTAATTATTGGACAAGCTGCTATTAGTGCAGGAATTGTTTCAGCATCTATGGTCATTATAATAGCAATCTCGGTTGTTTCGACATTTGCATTAACTAATCAGTCAGTAACAGGAATAATAAGTATATTGCGGTATGTAGTATTCTTAGTATCTTCTTTATTAGGCATAGTAGGATTTATCTTTTGTGTCCTTGTGATGGTGATACATGTAGTAAATATACGCTCTTTTGGAGTTCCATTCTTTACACCATATTCACCCCCTGTGTTTAAAAGTATGCTAGCAGCCACATTTAGACTTCCTTTCACGTATATGAAAAAAAGACCTAAAGAATTGCATACGCAAGATAATACAAGGAAAAGAGAGAGTACCGATGAAGAAAAATAAAAGAATAGTTATATTTCTTTTTATGATGTGTACGTTTCTAACAGGGTGTTGGGATCAAAGAGAGTTGCATCACGTTTTGTATATAAATAGTCTAGGTATCGATTTTAAAGATAATAACTATATCATCCGTCCGCAATTTATTAATTTTTCTAACATAGCTAAACAAGAAGGGAGCACTACCCGTAATTATAGCCAGGCCTATATCGGAAAGGGAAAAGGCCCCATTTTAGATGAGGCAGCATTTGATTTTTATAAGGGTGCTCAACAAGAAATCTCATGGGAGCATCTCAAAACAATTGTTGTAACAGAGAGATTTCTAAAACATGGTGACTTAAATCAATTTAATGATTTTTTTTCTCGGTTTTTTCAATTTCGAGATACTATGTGGATATTTGGAACTAAGGAGCCTTTAGAAAATATATTAGCGAACAATAATATATTAAATATTTCTCAATTATATACAATCATTAATTTACCAAAAGAGATAACCAAGCAATATACAATAATAGATCCTTTACCTTTATATAAATTCCAAAGAAATTATTATGAACCTGGGATGACAACTCGCATTCCATTCTTAGCTACGACTAAAACATATTGGAAAAAAGGACATACATCATTTCCAATGTTAAAATTTAGTGGTTATGGTTTTATAAACGATAAATCCTATATAAATCATTTAAACAGCCATGATATTGCTGGGGTTCGATGGACGGATGAAAATACCAAACGAGCTCCATTACTATTAAAATTTAACAAGAAAATCATTGGACATATAGTATTAAAAAATCCAAAGATAGATACAAAGCATTTTATTAAAAATGGAAAGTTACGTATGCTTATGAACATCCATTTCGATGCTGATATTTTTCAATTAATAAATTCTATGCCTGTAAATGATATTAAAAAAATTGCAGAGGACCAAGTTGAAAAAGAAATTAAAAAAACGTACCGCAAAGGAATCGAAAGAGGGATTGACACGTATCAGTTATCACATTCCTTATATCGACAGAATTCCGAATTATGGAAACGATATAAAAAAGAGGGGGAGATATCCCTTCAAAATAAAGAATTAGATTTAAATGTCTCGATTAATATAGCTACAAATGGAAAATCTAAAAATATGCGTAATATGATTGAACATTAGAATAGTTGAAGATGAAAGGAAACGTAAAATATTAACTCTAAATAGGAGATTCGAACTTGAAAGACCACTATGATGTGGCGTCGTCTTCTTTAGGAATGGGATGAGAATTCGATTAGGAGAAGAAGGAGGCTTTTGCCTCCTTCTTTGCCTGAAAACACGCTTACATTTCTTAGCGTTTAGATAAGTACAAGTATTTAAAACTATATGTGCCGTAAAGTAGGAGCAGCTTAAATTCATTACTATAATTTATTTGTAACTTTTAAAGCGTCTAACACTATTTTAGTTGCATTTGCAATAAGTTTATCATCGTATTTCGCATCTTCTTTCGCATGATTAGAAAGTATCGCAAGAATAATTGGCTTTTTATTTGGTGGCCAAATGATTGCAATATCATTCCTTGTTCCATAAGACCCAGAGCCGGTCTTATCGGCTACTTCCCATTCTCCTGGAACTCCAGCACGGATTAAGTTGTCCCCCGTAGTATTTCTTTTCATCAAATCTATTAAAAAGTTCCGTTTCTCAATGGAAAGTATATCGCCTAGCGCGTATGCTTGAAGACTAGTAGCTAATGCCTTTGGGGTACTAGTATCACGAGTGTCTCCTGGCTGCACTTCGTTTACTTCTGGTTCAAAACGTTCAGGATTTGTGACAGTATCTCCTATTTCTCTCAGTGATTTTTTGAATTCACTTGGCCCACCTAATTGTTTAAGAATAAGATTTTGTGCAGTATTATCACTATATCGAATGGAAGCATCCGCAAGCTCTTTCAGAGTCATACCTGTATCTACATATTTTTCAGTAATTGGATTGTAATTCACAAGATCTTTGCTGGTATACTTAATTTTTTGATCTAAATCTTCTATTGATTTCTTTTGTAACAGTGCTCCAACAGCAAGGACTTTGTGGGTAGATGCGTATGCAAAGCGTTCATCTGAACGATAAGTAACAGTTTGATTCGTACCTGTGTCCAATGCATAAATACCAAGTTTAGCATCATATTCTTTTTCAAGCTTTACAAAAGAATGCCTACTTATATTTTCTTGTTTGGTTTGTTTCGATGGTTCGGATTGAATATTATTGGAACAGCTTATAAGCATTACACATGAAAGTAATACTACAGGTAGCATCTTTTTATATTGTGCAATGTGAAAAACCTTCTTTGAAACTATCATACATTTTCAACCTCTTTCAAGAATATATGGATTTTGTATAAGTATTTTACATACCTATACAATTAACAAATGTACTGGATAGCACTTCTCTTGTATTTCTTGCATTACAAAATGAGAGGACTACCAAGAATACCTTTTTTATACGTAATAGACAATCTAAGTAACACATTTGTTCCATTTATGATTAAGGTTTTTAACATATCTATTAACTTTGTTTTTAAGCATCGCAAACTCCACTTAATAAAGTTGGATGGTAGAAATAAAGAGCTTAAAAAACGAAAAGTCCCCCTTATTGATTCCTAATAAGATTATACTTGCTACAAAAACAAACAAACTCGTCCTACTAAGAGGGGAGTTTGTTTGTTTGTTGTTTAGATAAAGGAATGTTCATGCAAAATTGCACACTATGTTCCATATTTTTTATAGAATACTTTATATTTAGCGTTTCAAGAATTTGTTTAACAATATATAGCCCCAAACCACTTCCGCCAGTATTTCGATTCCTTGATTTTTCAATTCGATAAAATGGTTTGAAAATTTGTTGTATATCTTCATCTTTAATATTGATACCTGTATTTATAATTTGCATTTTAATTTGATCTTGTTTAGAATCCTTACTTAACTTTATATAGACTTTTTCATTATATGGTGAATACATAACTGCATTATGGATAATATTTTTACATGCTTTTTCAAAAAGTACACGATCTGTATAAACAGAAAGGTCAGAGTCAATTTCTTTTATTATTTGGATGCTTTTTTGAGAAGCGAAAAATTCGAGATCTTTTGTGATTGTACCTATTAACTTTGAAAGATTAACTTCTTCTATTTTTAGTTTAAATGTATGTTGTTCTAACTTTGACATACTTAAAATTTCACGAACTAATTGTTCCATACTTTCAATAATTTGATGATTTTTCTTTAAATATTGATCACGATTTTGATAAGGGCCAATATTGTATATCATCCCTTCTAAGTATCCTTTCATTACAGTAAGAGGGGACTTTAATTCATGTGCTACAATCGCAAAAAACTCTCTGCGTTTTGTTTCTATTTCTCTTTCTTTTTCAATATCATTTTTTAATTGTTCATTTGCTTTTTTTAAATCAAACATAGCTTGTTGTAAGTTAATAGACATGTCATTCAAACTATTAGATAATTCTCCTAACTCATCTGTAGAGCGAACCTCAATTTTTTCGGAGAAATCTAAATTTGCCATATTTTGTGCACCCTCGTTAATATAAATAAGTGGCTTTGTAATAAACCTGGAATAGAAATAAGCACTCCCTATACCAATTACGATCACAATGATACTAATATAGGGGAGAAAGCGCACTAATACTTGCGAAGCTTCATCAATCGGTTGAAATGTTGCGAACACTACAAGCGTTAAACTACCATCTTGGAATTGAATTGGTTCCGTAACATTATATGAATTGCTAATGGTACCTGCATTCTCAAATCTTGCTGCTTTAGTAACTACTGTTGTTTGTGTACCACTTTGAATAAAAGAAAATGAAGGCGAGTAAATAATTATTCCTTCTTTATTTTGAAGCGAAAGCATCGCGTTATTTTTTTTTGCGTATTCATCAAAAAGTGGTATCGCATCTTGAAACGTAAGATTTTTGGACTTATCAATTATTTCTTTTATCCCTGTTTGAAGTTGATCTGTTTTGTATTGCTCATAAAACGTAGGGAGAAAGAAATATAAAGTTAAATAAATTAATACTGCAAAGGATAACAAAATGAGAGATGTAGTCATAAAGAGTTTATAAGTAATTTGCTTCATCTTCATGACTTTTAAAATTTTATTCATCAATTTTATAACCAATCCCCTTTATTGTTTTAATATAGGGGATAGCTAGTTTTTTACGTAGGTTTTTAATATGTGTATCTATTATTCGTGTTTCTCCAAAATAATCGTATCCCCAAACCTTTTCTACGATATTTTCTCTTGTAAGTACTTTTCTCTCATTTTGAAATAGTAGTTGTAGAATTTCGAACTCTTTTGTCGTTAACAAAATTTCAACATCATTTACATATACTCTATATGCATCAACATCAATGCGCACTTCTTTAAATACCAAATAATTATTTACATTTTTATCATAACTTCTTCTAAGTACAGCTTCGACTCGTCTAATCAAAACATGAAACGAAAAGGGTTTTGTTATATAATCATCAATCCCAAGATCGAACCCTTTCATTTGATCTTCCTCTTCTTCTAACGCAGTTAGCATAATAATTGGTATGTTTGACTGACTTCGAATCATTTTAGCAACTTCAAATCCATTAAGATTGGGCATCATTACATCTAGAAGAACTAAATCAAAGGATTGCTTATTAAATTGTGTCATACCCTCTAGTCCATCTGAAGCAACTACCACTGTATACTGTTGTGTCATTAAAAATTGTTTAATTAATTCCTGAATTTCTTGATCGTCCTCAACCACGAGGATATGATAGTTTTTCATAATATCACCTCTGGTAGTCATTATAGCCGTACTATCTGTAGTTTATGTGGAGATACAGTAGGAAACTTCATAGGACGTTTAACGTATTAACTCCATTTTCAAGATTGTGTATTCTCCATAAAAAAGTATTATTACCCATATTCCTTTTTTATGGAGAAATATTTGTGTGCTTGAAAAAACTTATCATATAAAAAGCTGAACGATTAATATTTACAAAAAACTAATGTATAATAATGTAAAATGTATGTAGTTTTTTTAGCTGTTTGAAAATATACTTTCGATACTTTACTAGAAAGGGAAAGGGAGATGAATTTAAATATAAAAGAAGCCAGCGAAATTCTAGAGCGTATGCCACAAAATTTTTAGTTTTTTTGCTAATTTAGTAAAGGCCTAAGGTGCGAACAAGGGATTATTAAATCATGTGAGAAAGGTTGTGAAATTATTTGATGGGTTATAAAGCGATGCTGTTTGATTTAGATGATACGTTACTTGATAGGGATAAGGCAGTAGATAAATTGTTTTTATTAGTTTTAGAAAAGTGTTATGAGGATGTTAGTGATACGATCAAAAACAATATGTTATTGAAATTCAAAGAATACGATAAAAGAGAATACGGCAATAGTGATAAAACGATAGTTTTAGAATCATTATTTGATGAATTTGCACCGGAATATAGATTGCCACGCAATTATATCCAAGATTTTTGGAATGAAAATTTCCCTAAATGTTTTTCGATAGACCAAAACACTATCCATTTCTTAAATCACATAAAGAAGCACTTAAAAGTTGGAATTATAACAAATGGATCAACGCAGAGGCAAACGGCTAAAATAATTAACACAAATTTAAATAATTACTTTGAAACAATTATTATTTCTGAAGAAGTGGGGTTTAGTAAACCTGATAAGCGTATATTCGAACTAACATTAAACAAGCTTAATGTGCAACCAGATGATGTATTATTTATTGGGGATGACTTAGAAAAGGATATTGCTGGTCCTCAAAATGCAAATATAAAAGGCGTGTGGTTTAACCCTCAGAAAATCAAGAATACTACCAAAATACAACCATATGCCGAGATTAACACTTTGGATAGTTTGTTAAGTTATGTTACTCCACGATATTTTTATAACAAGTAAAAGTAATTTCATATATATATTCGAAAATATAAAAAAGAGAAACTATCATTAATTTCATTGACCGTATTAGTAATAAAAAAATATATTTACAATAAAAAAAATAGAGGCGATTTTAATAGCTACGGCTAATTTAATCTATGATTAATACGAAGTTTTGTAAAACAATTTTATTCATACTGTGTAAATTATAAAGGGGTGAGACTATGGAAATAAAGAAAGTAGTAATCGATGGAATCAATATTGCAGTCATTAGAAATGATAAGGTATTAATATCCGATGTTCAATCTGCATTAAATACTATGGCAACTGTTCAATATGAGGTAGATGCGAAGCATATTATTATCCATAAATCTTTAATAAGTGAAGATTTCTTTGATCTAAAAACATGTCTTGCAGGCGATATTCTTCAAAAGTTTATAAATTACAGAGTAAAGATTGCTATTGTTGGAGATTTCTCTATGTATACTAGTAAAAGCTTAAAGGGTTTTATTTATGAATGTAATAAAGGTAAAGATATTTTTTACTTAGCAACTGAACAACAAGCAATTGAAAAACTAAGTACATTAAAGTAATAACAATACCCCAGTAAAATCCCCCTCTTTTTCACATCGCTTATTATTTATAACATATAAGAACTGATGTTTGTGTTAAACTAAGAAATGAATAAAGGGGGAGTTTTCTTGAACAGTTATAATGATACGATACAAAACTTAAACAATATAATTTACAAACCTAACGAATTAATAATCACGAATCTAAAAGAAGAACAGCAAAACGCAGAATATGCGGGATATTTATTTCACTTAAATAACAAAACCATTCGTTTTAGAAAATCCAAAATTACTCCTAATAAAATTGGTCAATTTGTTTCTTTTTGGGAGAAAGATGACAATATGCAGAATCAAGCGTTTTCTTATGACGCTGCTCCTGACTTATTAGTTATCACTTGTATAGATGATAATAAACTAGGACAATTTATCTTCCCTAAAGAGATTCTTCTTAAGGAAAAAATCTTGAGAACACAAAAGCAAAAAGGCAAGATGGCTATGAGGATTTATCCGATTTGGGATACCCCTGTTAGCAACCAAGCTAAAAAGAGCCAAATGTGGCAACTTCAATATTTTGTTGATTTAAGCGATCATAATAATTTACCTATAGACAAACTATTAAATTTGTATTCGTAGCTTCTTATCTTAAGTAATCTTGTTGGTTAGACTTTTTGTACCGGTACAGTTAAACGAAATGTACATTGTTTCAGTACCCCTTTAAATTTACAATCAGCATATACTATTTTAACTTATACATTTTAAGGGGTGCTGACTATGACAAGTCTACAACATAAGCTTTTTACAAGATTGAATCTTGCAAAGCGTACTGAAGTGAAATTTGAGGAATTAAATACAATTCTCTTTGCATTTGCACACACTATACCATTTGAGAATTTAGATGTAATAGCACGTAATACGAATGCAATTACTATGGAAAATTTACAGGATAAAATTTTAACTAGATCCCGCGGTGGACTTTGTTATGAATTAAATACTCTTTTTTACTACTTTTTAAAAGATTGTGGTTATAATGTACAACTCGCATTAGGTACCGTATATAAAAATGATATAAACGCTTGGGCACTCGAGGATGGGCATATAACGATTATTCTAAATTATGATAACGTACGATACGTAATTGATGTAGGTATTGCTTCATTAGTACCTCTAGTCCCTGTACCTTTTACTGGTGAGTCTGTTTCTTCTAAAAATGGTACGTATCGAGTGAGACGAAAAGATACGAGTAAAGGGAATTACGTTCTAGAAAGAAAAGATACGAACGGTGAGTGGAAAGTATGTCATGCTTTTTATAATCGTATCATTGGTGAGGCAGTAGTGAATGATGTTCAAAAAAGAGTAGTAGAAGATGAGAAATCTATTTTCAATAAAGGACCAATTGCAGTCAAATTGACGGAATCTGGCCATGTCTCTTTAACCAATACTAGTTTCACTGAAATAGTTCATGGTGAAAAAACGAAACGTGAAATTACAGAAGATCAATATAGAGAGCTTTTATATACTTTATTTGCTATTGAGTTATGATAAAACAAATAGCCGGTTCTTGTTCAGAACCGGCTATTTTATTAATTTTAATTTAAAACAACTATTAAAGTTTGATTTTCTTAATAGATATAATACACTAGAACAGTATGAAAAAGTATAACAATGAATTTTGAATGTAAAGGAAGATCTTCATGTCAATTATCGATAAATTGAAACTTAATAAGTATACGAATATGGTTGTTATTAACGAGCCAAGTGATTACGAAGTTTTTACAGGAAAAGAAACTGTATTTTCAAAAGAACACGATGCCATTTTTATTTTTGTAGAAACATTGGATGAAATGGTGAAACAAACGAATTATATTATTAGTAATGAAGAATTATTAATTGAAAAAGGATACATATTCTTCGCATATCCGAAAAAAGGTAATTCTCGCTACAGTACGTTTATTCACCGTGATGAGATGTTTCCAGCATTAAACGTTGGAGAAGATGGATATGTGGGAGAAAGCGATATTAAATTTGCGCGAATGGTAAGTATGGATGACATCTTTACTGTTGTAGGTTTAAAGCGTGAGAAGAAAAAAGCGACGAAAACGCCTGCAATGAGCCAATGTGTAGCTGATTATGCAGATCGAATTCAAGATGTTGAAGCTTTATTGGCTAATTATCCAAATGAACTTAAGTTTTATCAAAGTTTAACACCTGGATACAAAAAAGATTGGGCACGTAATCTTTTTTCTGTAAAACAAGAAAAAACACGTGAAAAACGTCTTGAGAAAATGATTGAAATTCTTTCACAAGGATATAAAACAATTGATTTATTCCGCAAAAAGAAAAAATAAGATTAGGAAAGTCACAATGATGCAACAATTAATTGCGATGAGTACATTGAAAAAAGTATTCCTTCCATTATACTAAGGGATGTTCTTATATTTATATAATTAGTAAAAGAGAAAAGGTGTTTGAAATGAAATCGTATATTGTAGTTGGAGCGGGAATTTTAGGAGCGTCTACTGCTTACCATCTTGCTAAGGTTGGCGCGAACGTTACTATCGTGGATCGTCAACAAGTAGGTCAAGCAACGGATGCAGCAGCCGGTATTGTATGTCCATGGCTTTCACAGCGTCGTAATAAAGCGTGGTATAAAATCGCTAAATGCGGTGCACGTTACTATTCTTCGTTAATCCAACAATTAGAGGCAGACGGTGAAACGGATACAGGATACAAACGTGTAGGTGCAATTAGTTTACATACTGATGAGAAAAAGTTAGATAAAATGGAAGAGCGCGCTTATAAACGACGTGAAGATGCACCCGAGATTGGTGAAATTACGCGTTTATCAGCTGAAGAAACGAAAAAAATATTCCCAGCATTATCAGAAGAATATAGTTCTGTTCATATTAGTGGCGCTGCACGAGTAAACGGAAGATCATTACGTAACGCATTAATAAGTGCTGCAAAAAAACATGGCGCAACTTTTATAAAAGGAGACGCAGTATTAGTCCGTGAAGGTAATGATATTATTGGAGTTAAAGTAAATGACGAAACAATGGTAGCAGAAAAGGTAATTGTAACTGCAGGGGCATGGGCGAATGAAATCTTGAATCCATTAGGAATCAATTTCTTAGTTACGTTCCAAAAAGGACAAATTGTTCATTTGCAAACGGAAAATACAGCAACCGAAAATATGCCAGTTGTTATGCCGCCAAACGATCAATACATTTTAACGTTTGACAATGGTCATGTCGTAATTGGTGCTACTCATGAAAATGAAACTGGCTTCGATCATCGTGTTACGGCTGGTGGTTTACATGAAGTATTCCATAAAGCATTAGCAGTTGCACCTGGTTTAGAAGATGGTACTATGCTTGAAACGAGAGTTGGGTTTAGACCATTTACACCAGGATTCTTACCTGTTATCGGACCACTTCCTAACTTCGACGGTATTCTTGTTGCAAACGGATTAGGAGCTTCAGGTTTAACAGCTGGTCCATATTTAGGTTCAGAACTTGCTAAATTAGCACTCGGACAACCAATTGAATTAGATTTAAATGATTATGACGTTGCTGGTGCAATTGAATAATAAAAAAGATTAGGATTCGCTCCTAATCTTTTTTATTTATAGCTAATTCTTTAACTGCTTTGATAACCTTTTGTTTAATTCCCACAATGCTGTTTTGTTACTATCCCATTTCAAAAGCATTACTGCATCCTCAAAGCATAACCATTTATAATTGGAGTGTTCTTTAGATAATGAAATATTTTTTGTAGAAACTTTAACTCCAAAAGAAAATTCTTTTATTACATAAACATCTTCTCCCCAAAGAAATCCTCCGACTACATCCTCTACAGGTAGTGAAGAAACCGAATCTAATTTTATATAGGGACATTCTTTTATAATACCAGCCTCTTCAAACGCTTCTCGTTTTGCTGATTCAATAGGAGTTTCACCATCTTCTCCACCACCAGCTATTCCTTGCCAATAACCATAATCACTTCGGTTAAAAATAGCGTATTGAATAGAATCTCCAATTATTATATAAGGAAATATTAATACTTGATATGGTGCTCTCATTGCATAACCCCTTTCTGAAAATCAGCTTTAAATAAACATGAATAATTGTTAATTATTATATGGAGTAGGGGTTCTTTTGAATAAAAACACCACTGATAAAATAAAGATTACAGCCTTCAAACTCCCCCAATACGGATAAACAGTATGGTCTGTTAAACTAGCATATTGAAAAATATTTTCTAAACCGAAAATCCCAATAACGACTGCTAAGAGGAAAGCAGCTTTTCCAATAGTACTATTACGATAGAGGGTAAATAAGTATATTGCACATATAAGTGGTACGATGATTTGTAGTAAGATTGCCATGAATTATCCCCCTAATTTATATTTTATACTTATATTATATCAAAAATGTAATAAAAAGGAATGTAAGTTAATGGATGCTAAGTAGAAAACAGACTTGTACAAACAGGGATATCACAATTTTACGTCTATAGTTTTGATACTAATTTAACTACTCTCATCATATTCTTCTATTAAAAAGAATAACAAGGAGTGTAAAGTTAATTGACAAAAGTTAAGGTTCGTTTACGACCCATCGTTCATAAAGTAAATTTACCGACTGTATTGAAAACAGCTATACTTCCAGGTGAATCGATCGAAAGACTATTTATCGCAACTCAATTAGGAGAGGTTTTTTACATAGGAGACGGAGCTATAAAGACATTTTTAAATATTCGTCACCGAATTATTAAATTAGGTACATTTGAAGAAGGTGTTTCTAGTAGCGGTTATGATGAACGCGGTTTGCTGGGACTAGCGTTCCATCCACAATTTAATCATAACGGCTTATTTTACCTTCATTATTCAATGGCTGGAACTCAAGGACCAGGTTCGCTTTCAGAACAATTTAAACCGAATCCTTGTGACCCGAAAACTTTAAATTTAAAGTGGACAAATAGAGATACTCAATATGATCATATTGATACAGTTGAAGAATGGGTTTTACAATCAAATGGCCAACCTCAAAAGCGAAGAACATTACTTAATATAAAACGGCCATTTTTTAATCATAACGGCGTAAATAGCTTAAACTTTTCACCTGAGACTGGAAAACTTGTTTTTACTAATGGAGATGGTGGTTCTGGCTATGATCCGTTTAATTTGAGCCAGGATGATTTAGAAATAGCGGGTAAAATAATTGAAATCGATGTAAGTAGAGATACATTCATAACCAATCCTCCAGTAGTTACACGCTTTAATGAACTTCCTTTATCTATACAAGAAACACTTACAGTAATTGCAAAAGGCGTACGTAATATAACAGGTATTTCATTCCAAAGGTTGCATAATCAATATATCAAATATGCCGGTAACGTCGGACAAGATATTGTAGAGTCTATTTTTTCTTTTGTTCTATATAAATCAATACCAGTTACCGAAATCGTTCAAATCCATTTAATGAGAGATACTCCTGATCAATATGGATTTATTAATTTTGGGTGGAGAGGATGGGAAGGGGAATTACCTACTTCTTTTATAAGGCACTGTTCTGAGAATCCAACTTTAGATGAAAGGATAACGGCTTATTATAATGAAACAATAGTAACATCAGTAAATCGTATTCAACCTCTAATAAGTTATTATCATAAAGATTCCAGACCGGATAAATTTGACGGAACTTCACTTACTGGCGTTCAACCGTATATGGGAACTGCAATTCCTGGTCTGACTGGTAGTATTGTGTTTACTGATCTTGCTAAAAAAGAAAAATCGCAGTCTTCAGTAAAAGGTGCGTTAGCTTATTCTAGAGCTGGTACGCATGGTAAACATACTGACTTTCATGTTATTGAAACCCATTATGATTTCGGTGAGCAGGCAGCTTATTTTATGAGTTTAGGAACAAATTTGGATCAAACTAGATTATATTTAGGAGTTTACGGTTCTATGAAAGTAACTGATTTGAACAAAGGTACTATTTTTGAAATCGTTCCTTAATATGATAGACACTCTCGGAATTATTCATTATATAATCGTCCACTGTATAATTAGATATCTTTAGGGGGATTTTGATGAATCAATTTAGAAACTATTGGTATCAACCGATGATCGCGCATGATGCGAATTTTGTTCATAAAAGAAAGATGACGCCAGCAAAGAGGTTAGTCATTACAGCGTTACTCGGTTCACTTGCTGCTATTTTTCAATCTGCCGGGAACCTAATCCCTGGTATAGGCTTATTTATTAGTCCTTTTGCGACGCTGCCTATATTTTTCGCTATTTGTTATTCTACTCGCACGGGAATACTTTCTTACATTCTTACTATTCTCCTATTATTTATTATTGAGCCAAGCGAACTAATTGTCTTTCCTTTTACTACAGGTTTATTAGGTATAGCGTTAGGAGTATCCTTTATACAATTCAAGAGAAGGATTTGGATTGTTTCCTTTTCAGCAATATGTCTACTTCTAGGTATTATGATTGTACTTGATATCTTTCGATTTCCTGTATTAGGTCCTACTGTTCATACAACTTTGGATATAAAAATTATTCTATTAATATTTATTCTGAGCTTTCTATACTGCTGGATCTATGCAGGCATTTGTAAAATAATGTTGAATAGAGTATATAAAGCATGGTCTTAACAATTTCTCATATATTTTTAAAGATTGGAGATTCAAGTCGTGTATAACGTTAAAATTAGAAGACCAAATTCGGATGATGTAGATGAACTGAATATGTTTTTTCGTCTTGTTATTACTGATACATTTAAAAATGAAGGGTTATCACAATTATTAGATGACATAAAAAATGAAATTAACACGAAAAAACAATATTTGAAAAATGATTTGGAGAGTAATGGAGAAAGTCGTTACTTTTTATTAGCAATTGATATAAGTAACGATAAAATCATTGGAACAATTGAAATCGGCCCAGCGAGTACATTGATTAATAGTTGTACAGGTGGTGTGTTTAAAGATTTATATGAAATAGGAACTGTATTTGTACTACCTGAATATCAACGAAATGGCATAGGCAATTTATTGCTACATGCAATGTATATTACGTTACTTAGCAGAGGAATAACAGAATACTGTTTAGATAGTGGATACAAAAAAGCGCAAAGTATATGGACGAAGAAGTTTGGAGAACCTAGTTATGTACTGAAGGAGTATTGGGGAGAATCAAGCGATCATATGATTTGGAAGAAGAGTTTACATGATACTCCTATAATATTTGAATTATAAAATGAAATATGCCTCTGAACGTAGCTTTTCTTACATATGTATGCTATTATTTATCTTTATAATAAAAGAGGACGTGAATGAACTTGATTAAAATTAATATTCCTGAAGCTGATGTTTCAATTACTGAACGTAAACAAGTTATTAAAGGAGACGAGCCAATAATTACTCCAATTAATGGATTTATCGATTTCCACTTGTTTCCTAGAGATAAAGGCGGCATTTTTATGTTTTACAATATTAATGACGAACTTCTTTTCGTAGGTAAAGCTCGTAAAATTAGACAACGTATTAAGAAGCATTTTGAAGACAATGTTTCACCAATTAAAAATCACCGTGATGAAGTATACCGCATTGATGCATGTATCGTAGAAGATCCAACAGAAAGAGAAATTTACGAAACTTACATTATTAATGAATATAAAGCAAAATATAACGTTGATAAAGTATTCTATAAATAAGTAATAAAAAAACAATCCTAGCGCATATACTGGGATTGTTTTTTATTTAAATTTAGTCCTCATATTTTTCTCCTTTTTTTAAATGATTAGCAACAATAAAACAGCATACACCTATACATATAAGTACAATGCCAATTGATTTATGTTTTCCCTCAAAGAAAGGAATATCAGAAATAACATTTGTCATACATAACCCTATAAACACAAGGATAGGTCCTGCCCACAGTAATACATTACCGAATTTCGTATGTTGCCACATAGTAACCCTCCTTATCTCTTTTTACATATATATCTATAAAATAAAAGTAAATTCATAGAGAAATATAGTTTTTTTCATATCGAAAATTTAACCTTCATATATTGGTACAAGCAAACGAGAAAGGGGGCCATCATGAATTGGTTAGAAGCTTTTATATTAGGGATCATACAAGGTTTAACAGAGTTTTTACCGATAAGTAGTACAGGTCATCTTTATTTAGGGAGGCATTTGTTTCAACTAGATGAAGCGGGATTATTTTTAGATACGATGCTCCATATTGGAACTTTACTTGCAGTGTTTATTTATTACAAAAAAGAATTTATATATTTAATTAAAAATCCATTTTCGAAACTAATGCTACTACTTATTGTCGGGACGATACCCGCAGTTGTAATCGGATTGTTATTTAAAGACTTTTTTGAGGATATTTCAAAAACAGGTATTACGATTGGATGGGAGTTTTTAGTGACAGGATTCTTTCTATATATGGCCGATAAACAAAAGAATGGTCGTAAAAAAATGGACGACATTACATATAAAGATGCATTTATCATTGGTTCATTTCAAGCGGCTGCTATTTTCCCAGCAATTTCTCGTTCTGGTATGACAATTGTTGCTGCATTATGGAGGAAGTTAGACCGCGAAACTGCTGCTTACTTTTCTTTTTTATTATCAACGCCAGCCATTGTCGGAGCTATCATTTTGCAATTAGCAGATGTTTATCAAGGGAAAGCAGAATCTATTTCTAGTACATCTTTAATCGTCGGCACATTATCAGCAGCGTTTTTCGGTTATATAGCCGTTTCATGGATGATTCAATATTTAAAACGTCACTCCTTAAAAGTATTCGCGTATTACGTATGGGGATTAGGCATTTTAATTTTAACGTTGCAATATACTCATGTATTTTAATTATAATGGTAAAGAAGTTAATTAGTTTAAGATCCTGTTTCATTCATAAAAGACAGGATCTCTTTTTATTAAGGGGGAAAATATGTTTAATAAAGCTATCGTTATTGGCGGCAGTATCGCAGGAAAACTCGTAGCAAAAGCATTATCAACTGCTTTTAAAGAAGTAATCATTATAGAAGCCGGTGAAAGATGGGATGGAATATCTTCAAGAAAAAGAGTTCCACAAAGTAATCATCCTCATGTGTTATTAAAAGGTGGAGAAAGAGCTATTGAAGAATTGTTTCCTACTATCACTAATGAACTAATTGAAGCAGGTAGTATCGTAAATAACTTTACTCGTGATTTAAAATGGCATCAATTTGGTTTATGGAAACAACCATTCACAGGAGAAGTACATATGATTCAACAAAGTAGATTTTTGCTTGAATGGCATATTCAAAAACGAATAAATCAGGTTTCTAATATTACTATTAAATATGAGACATTGATTGAAGGGTTATTAATAGATGGAAAACTTAACAAAGTATGTGGAGTAAAAGCAAAATGTTTAGAGACTGACACACAAGAAGAAATTCAAGCAGATATTGTGGTTGATGCAAGTGGATTCGGTTCAAAAAGTATAGCGTGGTTACGTGAATACAATATTGAAGTGCAAGAAGAGAAAGTGCGCATTGATTTGTTTTACGCAACTAGAATGTTTAAACTCAATGAAAATGAGAAATTAGACTGTTGTAATATGCTAATGTCTCCAAGTTTCCCTGACAATCCGTATGGTGTTCTTATTCAAACGATTGAGGATAATCGCTATTTTGTTACTTTCAGCGGATATGCAAATGAGAAAGCACCACAAACAGATGATGAGTTTTATGATTTTGCTGAAAACCTATCAATTTCTAATGTGACAGATTTTCTAAATAAAGCTGAGGCAATTTCACATATCAAAACTTACAAAATTCCTTATCAAGTACGTCGGCGATTTGATTTAGTTAATCATTTACCAGAAGGGTTGTTAGTAGTTGGGGATGCACATTGTCGTTTTGATCCTGTTTTTGGGCAAGGTGTTTCAGTTGCAGCTATGGAAGCTCACCAATTGCAGTTACTTTTGCAAAAGAGACAAAAGCTTGATAAAACATTTACACAGCGATTTTATAAAAAGACCGCTCATATCATACAAACTCCTTGGGAAATGACTACAACGGAAATATCACGTCATCCTCAGCTAACAAGAAAATTATCGATAAAGCAAAAATTTCAGCTATGGTATACGAAACAAATATATGAACTATCTGCAACTGACTCTGACGTTTATATTCGATTAGTAAGAGTGATGAATTTAATTCGTAGTCCATTGCACCTATTTCATCCCAAAGTGCTATTTGCTGTATTACTGAAGCGAAAGAAATAGAAGGAAATTAATTGATTGAAAAAGAATATATAACAGTTAGTAAATATAGAAGGAGTAATCGAAATGAAAATATACATAGAACAATTAAAGAAACACGATGCTAAAGATTTATTTACGTTTGAACTTATGAATAAATCTTTTTTTGAAAGAATGGTACCAAATCGTGGCTCGCAATATTTCGATTTTGAATATTTCCAAAAACTACTAGACGATTTATTAATAGAACAGGCGGATGGAGATTCTTATTTTTATTTAATTCGTAATGAAGAAAAAGAAATTGTAGGACGAATAAATTTAGTAGCTATTGATACAGAAACTCGAAGCAGTTCGCTAGGATATCGAGTCGGAGAAAAGTTTACTAAAAAAGGAGTTGCAACAACAGCTGTAAAATTAGTTTTAGACGTAGCGAAAAGTAATAAAATTAATGAGATTCATGCTAAAACGACTACTAATAATCTCGCATCACAAATCGTATTAGAAAAAAGCGGGTTTTCTTCTTATCAAGACGAAGCAGATACAAATTCTGTAGAATTAAATGGAGAACATGTGAATTTTGTACATTATATATGGAGAAATACTTCGCGCTTATATTAAAGGGGGACTTATACATGAATGATTTACGTTATCCAATTGGGCAATTTACATACAAACGTCCTATAACTGAAGAAATGATTGATACATGGATTCAGGAAATTGAAGATTTACCTAATGAACTAGCAAAAGCAATTAAAGATTTAGATCAGAAGCAGTTAGACACACCATATCGAGTTGGTGGATGGACGGTTCGTCAAGTAGTTCATCACGTTGTTGATAGCCATATGAATAGCTACATACGCTTTAAATTAGCACTAACAGAAAAGAATCCTACTATTAAACCATATAAAGAAGAGAAGTGGGCAGAACTGCCTGATTCTAAATTACCAGTAGACGTTTCACTAGTAATGCTAGAATCGTTACATAAAAGATGGGTTAACCTTTTATATTCTCTAGAACTACAAGATCTAGAAAAGACATTTAACCATCCAGATACTGGTGAAACAAAACTTGCTGCTGCAATTGGACTATATGCATGGCATGGACGTCATCATACAGCGCATATAACTTCATTAAGAAATCGACTAAATTGGTAACATGGATATTACTTTAGAGAAGGCGACAGAAAATGATGCTGCAGCTGTATTTCAAATGCAAATAGACTCGTTTAACCCTTTATTAAATAAATATAAAGACTATGAAACAAATCCAGCAAATGAATCTATTGAAAAAACGATTTTAAGGATAAATAATCCCAGCAGTAACTATTATAAAATGATAATAGATTCTAACCTTGTTGGAGCGATATGCATTTCCAAAAAAGAAATACCATATAAATTTTGGATTAGTCCAATGTTCATTCATCCAAACTATCAAGGGAAAGGAATCGCTCAGAAGGTACTTAAATTAATTGAAGAGATGTTTTTAGAAGCACGGAGCTTTGAACTTGCTACAATTTTAGAAGAAGAAAGAAATTGTTTTCTATATGAAAAAATGGGGTATAAAAGAACAGAAGTAATAAAGAAATTAAATGATAAAACTACACTTATTTATTACAAAAAAGAAAGGTAAAGTATTTGAAATACGTTTTACCTTTTTCTGTTATTTGAGATTAAATATACAAAAATTATGCATGTTCTTCCAAAATACTCGGGTTAGTAATTTTATAACTGAATAAATATACAAAAAGAATTATTTCGTCGTATATGTTACTAACGCTTTTTGAATGCTTAAAACACTATCGTCACCTTTAAATTCTTTCGTAATTGGTGTACTCAAACTAGATACCCAAATTTTAAGCTCAGCGTCTAAATCAAAATGCCCAGCTGTTTCAATGCTAAATTGTGTAATGCTTTTATAAGGAATAGAATGATACTCTGTTTTTTTACCTGATATCCCTTGTTTATCTACTAAAATAAGACGACGATTTGTAAATACGATTAAATCACGAATTAATTTATAAGCATGTTCAACTTTCTCATCATCTAACATAATCTTCTCTAAATCACGTTCTACACTTTCTGTACTCGCATTTGATGCATTTCCTAAAATACCGCTAAATAAACCCATATGAAATTCCTCCTCGGTTAATTGTGGAATGTATTACTTATATTGTACCATGCTATTTACTAAGAAATTATGACATTACTTTAGTAGTTTCTGGTTATTATTGCAATTCGTTTATATAACCTCGTCTTAAAATCTTGTGTTAACATGTAAGTAAGAAAAAAGAAGCAGAGGGATATAGCATGAAAAATATAGGTTTAGTATTAGAGGGCGGAGGAATGAAAGGTCTATATACTGCAGGCGTACTCGAATATTTTATGGAAAAGAACTTATTCTTTCCGTATGTAGTTGGCGTATCCGCTGGTGCATGTATGGGCGCAACTTATTTATCACGTCAAAAAGGAAGGAATAAAAAAGTAAATACAGAGTTAGTATCAGATCACCGTTATATATCTTATCGAAATTTGATTCGAAAACGTGAGTTATTTGGAATGGATTTTCTATTTGATGAAGTACCGAATAAAATTGTACCATTTGATTTTCAAACTTTTTTAAACTCAAATGAACAGTTTGTTATAGGAACGACGGATTGTAATTCAGGAAAAGCAGTTCATTACAATAAAATAGAACATGGCAATGATATTTTAAAAATCATTCGTGCATCAAGCTCGGTCCCCTTTATAGCACCTGCTGTAGAATATGATAATCGAAAATTGCTAGATGGAGGGATTATAGATCCTATACCGGTTTTAAAAGCCCAAACTGATGGTTATCAAAAGAACGTCGTGATTATGACAAAGCCAGAAGGATATGAGAAACAGCGGAATAAATTTTCTGGTCTGGCTAAAATTTTATATAGTAAATATCCGAAAATCGCAGAACATTTAGTAGAACATTATCGTTATTATAATGAAACCGTAACTTATATGAATGGCAACGAACAGAAAGATAATTTTTATGTAATTCAGCCTAGCTCACAAATTCCTATAAGCGGAATAGAAAGAAATAAAGAAAAGCTAGTTAATTTATATAATCTTGGCTATAAAGATGCTCAATATCATTATGAAAAATTATTAAGTTGGATAGAGAAATAAAGGGGAGGAAAGTTGCTATTAGGTAAAATGGTTATTTTTAATGAATTGCAGAAAATGCATAGTCTGCTGTATAAACCGTTTCCGTATCGTGCTACAGGAAAATTGCAACGAGACTTAAAAAGTAAATTTACAGATGATGACTGTATAAACGCTGATTTTAATCATTATTGGATGCATACTGCAGGTACTTTAAGTTCTGTACTAAATGGCAACGAACAGAACATTACGTTTCAGCAAATAAAGTGGTTAAGGAAATCGTTTTTTGAACGGTTTACGCAATATCGTTCTATAGAAACAGAAATTGTGAAGTATCCCGTTTTGTATAGAGATTTCATTAATTATGAGAAAGCGCGAAAACTATTACTATATTATCTTACTGAATGAAAATTAAAACGGATAAGTTATGCTGCTTGTGCGTTTTTTGTTCATAAAAAAGACAATATTTATACCTTGCTTATATAGGAATTTTAATGTGCAGAAAGAAGTACTTATAGAATGAAGTAAGGGAGGAGAGGCATTTAGCGATTGTTTTCCTATAATGGATTGTCCAACTCGAATATCGTTTGTTATTTATGATAAAATATTTCGAGTGAAATCAAGTACTTATTATATCCAGTATTAAATAAGTTAAGCCAGGAGGAACAACAGTAAAATGGAAAACGGATCAAATATAGGTAAATCAGAATCAATAACATCTTTACAATCGACTATTCGTAAACTTGAAAATGCACTATTACAAATGACTCAAAAAGGTGCAAATACTACATTAGTGAAAAAACGACTTAAAGCCGTTTGTGTAGGGTTAGCAGTACTAGAAAACGTTTGGAATCAAGAAAGTTACCAGTATAGTCAAGAAGAGTTAGCAGAAGCTCGTAATGTCCTTGTTGGTTTACTTCCATCAATTGAGAGGGCTTATGATAAGTCTAAAGTTGGTAGTCCGCAAAGAACATTTTTAACAAGACGGATAAAAGCATTGGAACTTTCTATTCAGGCAATTGATAAACTTTCTAATAAATAACTCATCTAAATACATATCATCCTAATCCTAATTTTTATAAAAGCAATCTAGTGAAAAGAAATACAAAGGAGGAAGATGGGTGACTTCAGTAATTAGTCCTAAGTTAGAGGAGCTTAATAATCAATTAAAGAATGGAAATGAGACAGCTTTTTATACTTTTTTACATGAAATAAAGTCGAATAATACGCCACTAATAGAACAATGTCCTGTAGATAATAAGTATAAGCTTATAACGTATATATGGTTAGGAGACCAAAAAACTGAAAATGTTTATGTATTCGGTAGTTTTCCTGGTTGGGATCTGTCTGTAAATCAATTAAAAAGGTTGTACAGACAGATATATGGTATGAAACGTTTAGGACGGATAAGAGTTTTATTTCAACTTACTATTTTTCAGTAAACGATTTTTTCGAAAATGATTGGATAAAGCGTAGTGAACAGTACGAACTAGACCGATTTAATGGAAATACATTTGAAGAAGGTGCTAATAAAGCATCAGTGTTAAGTATAGGGATGGAAGTGCAGTATAGCAGTCGTTTTCCTTCAGATCATTATCCATCCGGAAAAATTGAAACATATTCTTTTCATAGTACGATTTTAAATAACACACGTAAAATTCATATTTATACGCCTCATGACTATTCGCACACTTCACATCTTCAAGATCTTCTCATTGTGTTTGATGGAAATTCATTCATTAATAACCTTTCAATCGCAAAAGCACTCAATTATTTAATTCACGCAAAAGAAATCTCATCTTGTATTGCTGTTGCTATAGATCCTGTTGATCGGCTAGAAGAGCTAACTTATAACGATAAAATGAATACATTTTTAACGGAGGAATTACTTTCGTGGATTCACGCTAAGTATCGTGTGCATCAAGAAGCGAAACATACAACAATTGCCGGTTTCAGTCTTGGTGGCTTAGCAGCTTTTTATGCAGCACTTCAAAATCCACATGTTTTCGGAAACGTGTTGTCAATGTCTGGATCTGTGCATTGGAAAAAGGATGGTTATGAAAATCAAATTTCTTGGATTGAAAATCAAATTTCATCTATAGATTCCGATACGAGTCAACCTCATTTTTACATAGCAGCAGGAGAACTTGAAAACAAACCTCTTTTAACGGCTAATAGACGCCTGTATAAAGCTTTAAAAGAAAAAGGGTGCCAAATTACTTATGAAGAGTTTCAAGGCGGACATGACGTTGTTTGGTGGCGAGAAAAGTTGTTCGATGGATTGAAAGCATTAAAACTTACAAAAACAACACTCTAAATTAAAAAGGAGAGAGAGTCTATGAATCAAGAAGAACTAGATAAAAAACTAAAAAAGCAAGAGATATTAGTAAAAGATGAGAAAGTTTGGTCTTATACGTATGAGGATCATATTAGTTCTATCGTGAAAGAAGCAGAAAAGAAAGGGTCTTTTGATAATTTACCCGGTAAAGGGAAGCCTCTTAATCTTGATAATGATCTTTCTTACAATCCTGAAAAGCAACTTTATAGAACGTTAAAGAATAATCATGTTTTACCTAGGTGGATTGAGCTTTCAAAGGAAATTGATGATTTAAAAGAAAAGCTAAAAGAAAATACAAATACTACAGAAGCAGCGGATTTAATTCGAACTATTAATAAAAAGGTTTTAGAACATAATCTACTTTGTCCACCAAGTGCGCAAAAAACGAGGGTGA
This sequence comes from Bacillus sp. GW823-FHT06B01, assembly GCF_058952315.1. Taxonomy (NCBI): domain Bacteria; kingdom Bacillati; phylum Bacillota; class Bacilli; order Caryophanales; family Bacillaceae; genus Bacillus; species Bacillus sp. GW823-FHT06B01. Next base: position 555,492 of record NZ_JBXAHR010000001.1, read on the forward strand.
AAACGGATTTTTAACAATTTTCAATGAAGCTATCTTTTGCTATATAATTAAGTACGGCATTTTCAATTCATTATTAAAGGGAGGCAAATGTAATGAAGAATACGTATCAGTTTCAAATTCCGAAAGAACTAGAGCAGTATCGTACTATTTTAGAAGAAAGTGTGAAGCCGTATATTAAAGTGTCTGGAGCGAAAGCAGAGACAACGCTTTTTGAGAGTAAGTTTGGTGGTTATCCGTATTTACCTATCGATCAAGAGCATCCTAAAGATTCAAATGGACAACCTATGATGTTACTTGCGCAGCTAAACTTTGAAGAAATGCCCCATGTTGAATATATGCCACAAAAAGGTATGCTACAGTTTTTCGTAAGTGCTGAAGATGAACTTTACGGAGCAGATTTTGATCATCCAACAATCCAAAAAGACTTTCGAATTATGTATCATTCGACAATTATAGAAGATTTAAATAAGGTAATTACTGATTTTAGTTATTTAAACACTTCAGAATTAGAGGACTTTATCATACCTGAAGCAGCGAAATTAAAGTTTGAATTAGGTTATCAACCCGTAACATCAAGGGATTATCGATTTGAAAAGATGTTTAGTGAGAAAATTGATTGGGAAGAAATTGTTGATGAAGAAAATCATACTGAATTAGGCGAACTGTATGATGATTTATGTAAAGATCAAGGACATAAAATTGGTGGTTATCCATTTTTCACACAGACAGATCCAAGGGAATGGGAAGAAAAATACCAGCAACATGACATGTTATTGTTGCAAATTGATACAGATGATTCATTAAATATTATGTGGGGAGATTCTGGTGTTGCTAATTTCTTTATAAAGAAAGACGATTTAATAAATCTAGATTTTTCCAATGTTATTTACAATTGGGATTGTTATTAAAAAATATATAAATGAAATACTAGCAAGCTAAAAAATCTTCCTAAAGGTGAGGGAGATTTTTTTATGTTAAAAATAAACGTTATGTTAACTAGAATAAAGAACGGTAAGTACAATAAAAGTCAAGCGTAACTGACAGAAATAACAACAAATAATCTAAAGTTATAAAACGTGTGTAAATAGCAATATAAATTTATTAAGTCAAACATAAAATGAATTTAATAATTTATATTTTGTATAGAAATAATTTTTCTGTATAAAAAATTTCTTGTCGATCAAAAACATTTTTGATTTGATAATTCTTAATGGATTATTGATTTGAATTTGCTGTGATGGATTTATAACAAAAAGAATGATAAAAACTGTAGAAATTCGTTTACATACGATTTTATGTAAATCTCATTAAAAATCTCCGTTTTGTCTCATTAAGTATAGTTTACTTGGTTTTTGATACCTGATATTGCTTTGTTTCTATAACTGCCTATAATATATATTATGTTAACTAGTAAAAAGTAATAAACTTATTATAAGTTAGTTTTGGTGGTTAGCCTCCCCTTTTTCTTTTAAATCATTCTGTGTGATGAATTGTTTAGTTATTTGTTTTTTTGTTGTTTTATAAGTTGTTGATGATAATGTCTCCAGATAAAAATTATATTTAAGACAATAAAAAACGCAATTCGTTTTAATTGAACACATTAAACGAATTGCATGGATAAATTATTAATAATAAGTTTTTAAAATTAGTTTGCTACAGCAATTGCTTCGATTTCAATTAATAAGTTATCGTTAATTAACTTTCTAACTTCTACAGCTGAACTTGCTGGTGGATTTTTAGTATCAATGTATTCATCTCGTATATCTCTAACAATGGCCATTTGAGAAATATCTGTTAGGAAAAATGTTAATTTTACTACATCATTAAATTGTAATTCCAAAGTTTCTAATGCACTTTTAATGTTTTCGAATACTTGTCGCGTTTGTGTAGCTAAATCACCAACGCCAACTATTTGACCATCAGTGTTAATCGCTACTTGTCCAGATATGTAAATTGTTCGTTTTGCGTTACTAATTTCGACTACATGCGAGTATCCAAAAGTTGGTGGCATCGTTTCTGGATTGATAAATTTCTTTTGCATGGTGTCTCTCTCCTTTTTTAGTAAATTAATTGTAAAATCTATGTATTTATTATGTTCCATAAATAAAACTAATAGACTTTCTTTCTGAAACACTTCATATTTTCTATGCAAATAAATATCTTTGTCTTTATAAATCCAATTTGAAAATAGTTGTATTGATTTTCTTCCGGATAAAATGACTCGATAATGTTTGTTTTGATTTAGTAAATCGGCTCGTAAATCGTGATTTTGAAGAATTTGATGTAAAGAGTTCATAAAGTTATATGATCCACCTACGAAACTAACTGTATAAGTTTTATAATTGACGTAACCATCCCCATCAAAATACCCACGAACAAAGTGATGTAAATATTCTTCTGGTACAAAAGGAAATACAATGTTAAAAGATTTACATGGCTTAATTCCGTGAATGTTCATTAAATCGTCTTTTATTGTTTTGCTATTTATGTTTAGCATATATACGCCTGTTTTTTTGTTTCGATATAGTGGCTGGTTGGTGTTTAGTTCTTGTTTTATATCTTCTAAAATGGAATTTTCTTTTTGAGATATACTGACACATTGATTTTCTTTCTGTATAACACCATCTGCTGCTATAAACCCTAATATATAAGCCATGTTATTTGACCACGTTTTAAAATAATCTTCTGTTATGTCATACTTTCTCTTCCAACTCCCTATAGCACGCCTTGGAACGTTATTGTCTGTTAAAACCATACGAATATACCTAGCAGACACATTGGCAAGCGTAGCTATTTCTGAGGTACTCTTTCCTTCTGCATATAGCTGCGTTATTTCAGATTTTGATAGTTTACATTTTGATTTCTTTTTTCTCTCTATTTGCACTTACATCCTCTCCTTCCTACACTTAAATAGAGACTTACTTTCTTCTATAACATACAATGAAACATATGTTCTTTGTTGCATATAAAAATGAATTTACTAAATTAAAACAATTTACATTTACTTCATATTAGTTTCATCTGCTGCTGTTTAATTTACATTTTTTATATAAGAATAATGAATTTGACGAATTTATGAAATGTAATGCATTTAAGATGAAAGGTAATATAATTTCGTTTAAACTACAATTAGCTACAATAACAACATACGTATATTGTTAAACGTAAAAAGGAGAACGAATGAAAAAGAAATATATGAATCAAATTCATACTGATGTAAGTTTTAAACCGAAAGATATTATCGGTTTAATGACTGATTACTTTAAAATGAAAACAAAGCTGCGTCCTGTAAAAAATTTACCTATTGTTTTATCGAATAAAAATAATGAGTCTTTAGAGGGTGTGACATGGTTTGGGCACTCTGCTTCTCTTTTGAAAATTGAAGGTAAAAAATTGTTATTAGACCCGATGTTTGGAGATGCCTCTTCCCCATTTCCTCTGTTTAATAGTAAACGTTATAGTGGTGCTTTTTCTTTAGAACGTGAAGATTTTCAAGAAATTGATGCAATTATCATTTCTCATAATCACTATGACCATTTGAATTACAAGAGTATTATGCTGTTAAAAGATCGTGCAAAGCACTTTTATGTTCCAACTGGAGTTGCGCAATATTTAATGAAATGGGGTGTTTCACCTAGTAAAATTAGTGAGCATAATTGGTGGGACGAAATTGCGTTTGATAATATAAAGTTAGTTTGTGCACCTGCAAGGCATTTCTCTGGACGGAGTATGACAGATAGAGATTGTTCGTTATGGTGTTCATGGCTTATTCTTGGTCGAGATACTAAAGTTTTCTTTAGTGGTGATAGCGGGTATGCTCCTCACTTTAAGGAAATTGGAAATAAATACGGTCCGTTCGATCTTACTTTAATGGAATGCGGGCAATACGATACAAGATGGTCTGCTATTCATATGTTACCTGAAGAAACGGTTCAAGCTCATATTGACGTGAAAGGAGATCTACTTCTTCCGATTCATTGGGGTGCTTTTACATTGGCATTACATGAATGGAGTGATCCAATTGAACGAGTTACGAAAGAAGCAAAGCGTTTAGGAGTTAATATTGCAACTCCACAAATTGGTGAATCTATTACGTTAAAATCTACAGACTATCCTTCATCAGCATGGTGGCGAGAAATTTAATTTTAAATAAAAAAGAGCGAACCTTCTTATAAGTGATTCGCTCTTTTTTCGTATTTAAGTTTATCTCACTATGTTTGCCTTTTTGCTATCTGAAACTCTACTTTGAGGTGAATTCCTTCTTTTTACAATTGAATTACGTTATCTATAGAACTATTCTGCTTAATCAATTCTGCATTCCTATAATCTATTAATTTATGATTAGATAAAACAAAATTGTGCTCTAATATTAATTCATTGTGGAGTAAATCCGGTAAAAATTTAGGTATCATCTCTCCTACGCCGTAATTATAGTCACTTAGAATCCAAGAAATCTCTTTCCAATCTAAAATTCCTTCTGATACTTTTTTGGGAGTATGATATGTAAATTCATTATGTAGCTCTACTAAATAAACATACATACCACCAGAGTAAGATGAGTCCTCCCACATAATAATGCCTTTAAACTGAATTTGTTCATGCGTAACTTCTATATTAGTCTCTTCTTTTATTTCACGAATCGCATTTTCTAAAGGTGTTTCTCCCTTTTCTATCTTTCCACCTACCCCGCTCCACAATCCTTTTACAGGGTCATATTCTCTATTTAACATAAGTATCTCTTCATTTCTCTTTATAAAACATAAAGTGTGCTTGTACATAATGTGATTCCTTCCCTTGTTATTAATAAGCTCTTACTGGAGATATAAGATGTACTGCAGCAGATGGTGTCCCTGCTTCAATTAATATCGGTCTCATAGAACCGCTGAAGCTTAACGTAACCGTTTCTTCTTTTATCGCCCTTAAAGCATCTATCATAAATCGTCCATCGAAAGATATATTTAATTGTTTTTCACCTTGAATCGCATCTATCTGTTGTGTCTCGGATATTTTTCCAATCTGAGAAGCGTTAGAAGAAATTTTAATTGTGGATTCGTTTATGATTTCTAAGTTGACATTGTTATTTGCCCATTCACTTGCTAATAAGTTTGATCGATCTACACCTTGTAAAATCTTTTTTCTATCTATGTTAATGACTGTTTGAAAATCATTTGGAATTAAACTAGAAATATTAGGATATTTCCCTTCAATTAGTCTTGAATATAATGTAGTAGTGCCGAATGTAAAAATAATGTGACTTTCTGAAAGATAGATATATACGAATTCCAAATTACTACTCATTAATTTTAGCAGTTCACTAATAGTTGCACTTGGTACAATACAACTTGCTTTCACATCTGTAGATATCATTGTTTCGCGTATAGCAAGTCTATGTGAATCAGTTGCTACGCAAATTAATTTATTATGATCTAACTCTAAATGAACACCGGTAAGAACAGGTCTAGATTCATTTTTAGCTACTGCAAAGGCTGTTTGTTTAAACACTTCAATCAATTGTTCTGTTTCTGCTTGTATTTTTGCATGATCGTCTATAAGTGGTACATTCGGAAACTCATATGTTGGAAGTCCATTTAAGTTTAATGTAATTTCTTCTGACTGTATCGCAATGATTTGCTCATCCTTACTTTTTATTGTTACATTGCTTGGCATTTTCTTTATAATTTCAATAAAATATTTTGCAGGTGCAACTATAGTTCCTGCTTTTACTATAGTTGTAATTTGGTCGTCTTCGTTGGAACTAGGGATGAATTTTTCGATGAAAATATTTGAATTACTTGCGATTAAAGTAATTCCAGATTGATCTGCAGTTATTTTTATGCCAGATAATATAGGGATTATAGCTTTCGTAGATATAGCTTTACTTACTTCTGAAAGTGCTTGAGTTAAACATTTATGATTTACGATAAATTCCATTCTTCCCCCGCCTTACATGAAATGATAATGTTATGAAGATTGATGAACGATTGTTCCGTTAAAAAAGTAAGGTACTGTTTCTTTCCTTTGTAATATATTTAATAAGTGTTCTGGTATACGTAAATGTGGTGCTGCTCTATGTAATTCCATCCAAGTAATCTCTTCAATTTCTTTTGGCCTTGTTATATTTGTCTCCCCGTCAATTATTTCACCTAAAAAATTAAAGAAAATTGCATGGTGTCCTCTCTCTTCGAAAAAAGCTTCGCTAATGTAACAAATACCGTTTACAGTTATATGTAGCCCGGTTTCTTCTTTCACCTCCCGAATTACTGCCTCTTCTAACGTTTCTCCCAGTTTAACTGCGCCACCTGGTAGCGTGTAATATGAACCATTCTTCCCTTTGTTTTTGACCATTAAGATCTTTTCATTTGTTTTATCGTATAAAAGTGCATATGTAACATTTACTTTTTTCATACGTACCTCCTCTGTTTTTACTAAAAGGAATTTTCTGTCTATTTATCATTCTATCATTAACTTGTTTTAATAGTAAGTTCCCGAAGTATTAGAATAAAAATTGATTAAATTAATACTAAATGAAAATGCCAGAGTAACTCCTCAATTAGTAAAAACCCCGCTCCTATTTTGAGACGAGGTTAAACTTATATAACAAACGGATTCCAAATTAACGTTTCTTTAGATCAATTTTAAAAGTATACATATGAGACCCGTATTTTTTGTTAATAGCCAAAGATTTTTTACTTCCCAATTTCACAAAGTAATTTTATCTCTTTGATTTGTTCTATATGACGCTGTTCATGCAAATAGATTAGTTCTATCCACTGATCAAGAAGTAATTCTCCAAGAGCTGGATGTATCACTGATTTTTTCGTTAATATAGATTCATCTTCTATTGTACTTAGGAAACGCATTAATTCTTTTCTCGATTCGTTTAACAAATTGACCATTTGCTGCACTTCAAATAGTTCTAAACTTGGTTCAATCATTTCTGGAGCTGCAAATTTTATCGCTCTATCTTGTAATATAGAGTGAATTTCTCGACGTTCTTTTAGGGTACTATCAATCTTTTTTAAGCCAGATGAAATAACCTTTATAACCACTTTATCCAATAAAACTAAGTGATGACATACTTGTGCTATACTCCATTTATTCTTATCTGGCTTATTGTTGAATTGCGCATCGTTCAACATCGTAATTTCCTCGAATAGATTTTTTCTTATTTCATAAAAATTGTCATTCACAAATGAATTCATAAGAATTTCCCCCTTTATTTGAATGTCCACATTTAGATTCCTATTTTAAATATATTCGCTATAAAAAATAGTTTCCCATCACTACTATTCTAATCCAATCTTTTTTGCTTTAGAAGTGCCTCTAAATATGAATTCACTCAAGATTCTCCTTTAAATGCATAATCCAAAAGGATAAATCTGTATTCCAAATACTAACGTTAATTCTATTTACACTTTATAAACGTTTTTCTAAATAGTAATGATTATGTCCTTTCGGATGATCTTCACTTACTCCAATCACTTTATATCCATGCTTTTTATAAAACGCAGGTGCCTGAAAGCTAAAAGTATCTAAATTGATTAGCCTGCACTCTTGTTTAATTGCAAATTCTTCAATAAGCTTTAATAACTTGCTTCCGTAGCCTTCGTGTCTATACTCTTCAGAAACCCAAAGGAAATCGACATGTACGTGGTGCCAAAATGTAATTGCAGTTATTCCGCCTACAATTTTTTCCTTTTCATTTCTCACTATAAAACTAATTTTTTCTGAAGGCTTTTTCTCTTCATCCGAAATATGTTTTTGGTTATATTCAATTACTTTTTCTCTTATGTAATCACTATCTTCTTGGACCCATTGTTTTACTATTTTCATTTTAAGTAGCACACTCCTTTTAAAGTATCTATTCAATTTAATAATCGTAATATCCTGTCTAACTTAATAGTCGTAGAGCACTGTTTCATTTCACTAAAATAAAGAAAAGCCGTACTACATTTTATCTGTAGTACGGCTTTATTGTCAGCTCCATTAGCTAATGTAATCGAAGCTACTTTAAATATTGAACCAGAAACATTATCAATGACTTCATTCCTTTTATAAGAACGAAGTGACAATATTCCTTTCACTCCCATATAAATTGGTACGAATCCTAATAATCCGATCCACGAAACAGGAATGAAAAAAGAGCTTAAAGAACCGATGATACTTAGAAAAATAATTACACTAAACCCCAAATATTGTCCAATAACAATATAAAGTTCTTGCACCTTAGTTTTTTCCCGGACAGCTCTACCTTCTTTTTTAATTACTCCTGTCCTTACTTGTGAAAATAATACAAGAAGTATAAAAATGTCATCCATATTTGTTGAAATGAATGCCATAAAAGAAGAAATTATGGTTGTAACCAATATAAGCCAACTACCTTTATAATAAAATACTGGTATATAAATGAATTTCATGTCTAATAAAAAAATTGGTTAATGTAGGTTTAAAATAACATTTCAGTTCCTTTATAAAACCATATGAATATTTTACTAATCTGCTACTTCGTTCGTTGAGAAATAAATCACTTTATTACTTTTCAAATCATTTCATTTTGAATTAAGTAACTCTTTTCTTCCTACACATTTATTAAAAAGGGGAAATCAAATATTTTGTAATATAAAAAGAGCCCTTTATTAGGACTCTTTTCCAGAATTAAGCTATTTTCCGATATAAATGTTTTGTTTCTTTTTTCTTTTCTGTTTTTGGTGGACGAATTAATATTGAAATAACGAAAGAGATAACAGATAGCACACCAATTATAATAAAGGTTGGTTGAAACCCACCAAGTAGTGCTCCGATGAATGCTCCTGCAAGCGCACCAAATCCGAAACCTTGGTAAACAATTCCGTAATTTGTACTATGATTTTTTAAGCCGAAGAAATCTCCGACAATGGCCGGGAATATTGTAATGTTACCACCAAAGCAGAAGGCAACACTGGCTACGCAAGCGAAATAAATGCCGTAATTTAGAGGAATGAAACTTAAAGTAAAGACTGACAATCCAATTATTATAAACGTTGCAGAAACAATTTTCATTCGTCCAATTTTATCTGATAACGTTCCAAGAACGATTCTACCTACCGTATTAAAAATTGCAATCATTGCAACGGCGTTAGCAGCAGTAGCTGCACTAAGTCCAACGAGCTGTACTCCGATATCTTTTACCATACCGATTAAATATAGACCGCCCATACACGATGTGAATAGCATAAAAAACAAAAAATATACTTGTTTCGTTCGCATCATTTCACGAGGCGTATAATCATTGTGTAATGTCTCAGTTACAGTATTACTCACTATTGCTTCACGTAAGAAGAACGATCCGGTTAATACTAAAAGTAAAACGATGATACCCCAATATAAAAATGCTTGTGAAACACCAAGACTATCGATAAGACTTCCGTTTATATATCTAAAGATTAAGCTGCCCATTCCATATGCCGAAACAGATATGCCAGAAATAAGTCCTTTTCGATTTGGAAACCATTTAATTAAATTAGATAGTGATGTAATATAAGCAGTTCCATCTGCATAACCAACAACGACACCAGCTAATAAATATAGTAATGGTAAGGAAGAAACTTGCGAACTAAGTATTAAACCAAGTCCCAGAACAATCCCTGCAGTAGCGATGAGTTTACGAAGTCCTAATTTTTGCTGCAACTTTCCTGCAAATAAGGTTGAGAATGATAATGAAAAACTTGTTATGGAGAAAGTTATCGCTACGGAATTGAGGTTCCATCCAAACTTACTAACAAGGGGTTGATTAAATAAACTCCATGTATAAATTGTTCCAAGGCCAATTTGAACAATGATTGTACCTAGAACAATTAGTAACGGATTTATAGAAGTTTGTTTCATACTAACTGTCCCCTTCTTTTATCTTGACATGAATTTTCACAGTTAGTATAACCATCATAAATTGCAAAATACTGTACGGAAAATGGTAATTCAGTTCATGTACACAAAAAGACACTCCATAATGAAGTGTCTTTTTGTAGGTTATATTAGATTTACTTAAAGAAAGCTTTGTTAAGATAAGACATTTTCAAATGCTTATGTATATATGATATCAAAAGACTTCTGTCATGTGATGGGACTTAAGATGTATTTTTCATTCGTCATATAGTCGGATGGATAAAAATTAATATTCGATTTCATCAAAATCCTTCGGCTGCGGTACCGTTTGCATATTAGCAGCATCTTTAGGATCGCTATAAATTGCATTTTGTTCTGTATTCACATCTTTTATATTTTGTTTTTTGTTTTTATTCATTTTATCTTTCATTTTTTTCACTCCTTTTTCATTATAGGAGTAATTATGCCCTATTACCGTTACGAAATGTATCAGCGACTAAATTGCTAAATTCACGTAAATAATATAAATAATTATCACCGCCGTAGTTATATCTTTTATTGTACATTTTCGCAACAACTACATTATATTCAGGTATTACTAATATAGTCGGTCCGGTAATTCCTAATATTTGATACGATCCTTTTGGAACGCGTTCACCAAGCTCGCTTAAAAGCGCAGGTTCATTTTGAACGAACCAAAATACCCCGTTTTGTGGTAGTTCATTGTTTGTAAATGTTGGACTCTGTAAACTTGTCGCAATTTCTATCACTTTTTTTGGAACAATTTGTTTCCCGTTTAATACACCTTGATTTAAATGAAGATTTCCCCAATAAGCAAATTCTCTAGCTGAAACAAACAGATTTTTTTCCGTACCGTCATCTACTGTACCAATTGCGCTAATTGCGTCTTCATTTGGATTATTAACAACGTCAACTAAATTTTCATCTTGCTGAATTCTCCAACCTGTTTCTTTAAAGTTAGCTAGATCAAATACACGCTCCTTTAACAATTCGGGAAAACTTTTGTTATATAGCTTATAAATCAGATGTGTCATCATTCTTACATTAATATCTCTATACGCCCAAGCTTGTCCCGGTTCAAATTCACGAAAAATTGTCCCGTCATTCGTTTCTTCTAATCCGTGCGAATGTGTTACTAAATGTCTTATCGTTGTTTTACCAAGCAATACAGGATCAAAGTCTCTAAAATATTTTATTGCTGCATCATCAATAGATTTTATTTTCCCTTCGTAAAGTGCATATGCTACCATTAAACCTAAATAACTTTTTCTCGCAGAAGCAACGTTGAATTGTGAAGATGCTGTTACTCTCTTGTTTGTAGATATATTTGAGTGATAACCACTATAATGCTCTAGTACGATTTTATTATCTTTTATAATACAAAGTGCTGCTGCAGAACTATGATTTTTTTCTTTTATATTCTCTACCCAAGAAATCAACTTATCATATGTATACAAATAACTCCCCCTTAATACACATCGAAATTACAGCATGAAAGAAAAGTGCAAAACAATTTTCACACCTTTCTTTCATGTAAAATAGTTTTGATTTTCTATACCTAAATAATCCACCAGTTCCAGCAATTAAAGCAACCGAAACATCCTGCACACCCTACACATCCGCCGCAACGACCTGCACAACCACCACATCTGCCGCCACATCCGCCACAGCGTCCACCACAACCTCCGCATCCACCGCAACGACGTGCATCGTCTTGAATGTAATAGTATGGATATTGATTTTGTAGTTGATCCCAATAAACAACATTACCAGTTTGATAATCATTAAGGTTTAATGATTGTAGTTCTTGTTGAAACTGATTCATTATAAAACCCTCCATTTATTAATGTAAATTCCGTCCAAATATTAAAGTTAATAAATTTTTGTAATTAAAGTAGAAACAAGACTATAGACTAAATGCGTACATCAACAAAATATGAACTTACACTAGGTGATGTACCTTGTTTTTTAGCCTATTTTCTTTATATTCATTCGATGGACGTATTTACTATAAATAAAGTGATTTAAAAATTACTAATCCAACAATTTAGTAGTTCATCACTTAACTTTCTTTTTAGTAATTCCTTCACTAAAGGCATTGGCATGATTTCATAATGATTTAAGGCTTCTTTATTATAATGTATCCAGTGAAATGCTAAATGGGACTCACTAGATTTCGGTGTTAAGTCTGTATGTAAATTTTGTGACTCTACTTCAAAAATGTGGTTAATTTCATGATGAAGCACTTCTTTATCTTGCCATTGATTTTCTATGACTCCTAAAAATTGTTGTATACTACAGTTTACTCCAAGTTCTTCTCTTAACTCTCTTATTAATGCATTCTCTGCTGATTCTCCGATTTCAATATGGCCCCCTGGCAAGAAATAATGATGGCCAATATATTCAGCAACTAATAATTTTTCATCTTTTATCATGACTGCTCGTACAATATGATGAAATTTACTTTTCAATCGATATTCCTCCTAATTATTCAATTTATAGTTGCTCAAAATATTCATTTAGTATAGGTATAATATAAATCATAGGTGTTTCATACGGATGAATTTCATTAATAACTTCAAGTGCATCTTTTACAAGTTCTCGTTTACACTTTATTTCAACTTTACATTCTTGTCCTTCGCATATTTGACCAATTTCTCCATTAAAAGGAGATGCCTCGTCTAACGCTCTCCAATATCCTTTCACTGAACTATAAGAAAGACAATGGTCATATTCGCCCGTTTTACATGCTCCAATTTTATTTAATTCACCCCTTAATGTTTCAATATATTCTTCAGGAATAAACACTTCAATTTTCACTTCATTAAATTGCATATTTCATTTCACGCCTTTACTTCATAATAGTTAAACGAATAAACGATATACTTGCTCACCATCATACTCCTGTTCTAATGATTGGAAACCATATCGTTCATATAATTTCTTTGCAGAGATATTATCTTTATGTACGGTTAATCTAATTTCTTTACACGATTTAAAAGTATTTTTTATTATATCAATACTTTCTTGTAATGCTGCTTTTCCATAACCATTTCCTTGCTGCGATTGATCAATAATAAATCCGTTAATCCAATACATATCCGATGTCTCTCTTACAACAGCATGCATAATAAAGCCAACTATAAGTTCACCATCATATATAGCAAATGGTATATATTCTACATTGTCACCATCCGGTTTTATATATACTTTAGCAAGTGAAACCGCTACAGATGGAACAAATTTCAATTGATTCCCTTTAACTTGTAGCTTTAATGCTTCTTCCCAATTTTCTCTCGTAACAACCTTTAACTGGACATTCAATATTGTAAGCTCCTTTATATAGAGGATGTATGTTTATATTCAACGTAGTGAAATAATTCCCTTTTTCGACAACAACTTATAACATAATTTTTATAAAATCTTGAATGAATTTTTGTTCATCTATTTCTAATGCTATACGGGCTCCTTCAGACATAGAGCTAAGGCGAAAATCAGCAAATGTTTGTCCTTTCGTTTCTCCGTATGTATCTACATGTACGGTACGATGCACAAATTCAAAAAAACTTGGATTTACTAATCCACTTATTGCAACCACATCATGTAGCAAAGGCCCTTCGATAGATGGATTAAGTTTTTGGTATGCAGATAAATAGTAATCATACATTGGTTTCATTATCATATGAAATGGATTCTTTGTATTAGCTTGAATATAGTTAAATACATTTGGTGTTAATACAGCTTTGTTTGTTACATTTAAAGGGAATATTAATAAATTCTTTGCTTGATGGAAAACAATTTTACTTGCTATTGGATCACCATACACGTTTGCCTCCGCTAATGGTGTTACATTTCCTACTTCTAAAAAGACGCCACCCATGAAATAGATACCTTTTATATTTAGCATCAGGTCACTCCATAAATTAAAAGCAATTGCTAACGAGGTAGATCTCCCTACATCGACAATCGTTAAATCTTTTCCGTACTTTATAAGAATCGAAGCGATACTACCAAAATTGTATATTGGAATAGATAATACGCTTTCTGGAACATGGATGGGCCCTAATCCTTCTGAACCATGAATTTCAGGGTAGTACGTAGTAATTTCTTCTGTAAGTGGTTTTGTTGCACCACTAATGACAGGAATGTCTTGTCTATTTGCTAACTGTAAAATATACGCTGCATTATGTGCAGCATGTATATGCTCAACATTTCCGTATCCAGTTACAATACCGACGATTTCAATTTCGGGATGCAGTAAACCATACATAATGGCAAATGAGTCATCAATACCTGGGTCTCCGAAAAATAATACTTTTTCCAAGAAATACTCTCCCCTCAAAAAAATAGATTCATCAATAACTATGTATATGAAAAAAGCAAGTATATCTATGCAAAGTTTAAAATGGATAGTGTTTTACAAGATATAAAAAAGGAACTAGCATATGCTAATTCCTTGTCCTAAGTAACTATTCTCAAATTTGATTATTTATCGTATCCTTCATACATTTCATCATTTATTATATTTTGTGTTTTTTTACCATCAGGTACAGGCTTCCACCAATTTCCTGTAATAAATAACATAGTTAATAAATTATAACTATCACTAAAATAGCTTTCTCTCTTATTCTTCATCCAATCCCAACCGCTATTTACCCACTTTTGATTATTACTACTTGTTATACTTGCTGCAATAAACGGTGAAACAAATACAGCAGTTGGATAACTACCAATATTGGATCCGTTTAATTGATAACCATCCACAATTTTAGAAGGATTTCCATTCGTTTTATTTTGAATCCATGAAGAGACTTTATCAGAAATGACTTTACTTCTTTTCTCGCCGTACATCGCATAGTCCATTACAATTCTCAATGGTACCCGACTAGCATTGTAATAATATGCATTTGTATATTCTGACTCATCTAAGAAGTCTTTAGGTGCGGGTTGTGGTGGGTTTTTTACAACAAAATCTGAAATAAGTCCTGTATTTTGAGAGTACTTATTACTAAATTGCGTATAAACATCGTACAAATTATTAATAACAGTAAGCCAAGTTTTATCACCTGTAAATTCATAAAATGCTCTAAGGTGTGACATCATCCAATCAGATGGTCTCGTATCAAGTGAACTTTTAGAGTCCCAATCTCCTAAATTTAGTCGATTATTATTTGTAACATTACTAGCTTTAATACCTTTTGTAATCATGTCTTGTGCTTCTTTCAAATAATTAACCGTTCCATTTGATCCCCACTGCTTATGAGCAAGAAGAAGAGAATACGCAATATCTAAATCCCCATCAGTAGCAGAATCAAAATGGCCTTGTGCTTTTTTACTATCTGCGACAACCCATCCCATTAAATTAGGATTTTGAGAGCTTTTAAAAGCCCTTGCTGTTTTAAATAAACCGTCATAGATTTTTTGGGCATTTGAATCATAACCAGCCATTAATACTGTAATTATCATCCCATACCCTTGACCTTCTGAAGTTCCAAGTGGCTTAAACCCATCAGCATCACCTGTAATCTCTCCTTTTACGTAATAACCACCAGGTAAAGAAGATAAATCATTTTTCAAATATTTCTTTTTCCAATTATCGTAGTAACTTCTTACAGAAGCATTTAAACTTTCCTGTGTAACATGATTCGGTTTTATAACACCTGCATAATTAACTTGCTGCGGAAATGGTTTCATTTCTTTTACAGCAGCTACTTGTTGATTAACTATGGGAATAGAAGTTTGTACTGAATTGTCCGTTCCATTTGCTGCGAAACTAGAATTAGAAAAACTAGCTAGTCCGATTCCTATAATAGAAATACATGTGAAAATTTTTCTTTTTCCATTCATTATGTTGTCATCTCCTTTTAAAATGCTTACTACATAAAATGTAACATACAATATTTAACTGAAATACAAAATATTATATTTATCAACAAAAGAAAGTATAATAAAGTGGTTATGGAATGAGTTTATATTGATTTATTATTTACTAGAGTTGTATATTTTTCTTTTTTTGATAGTGCTATATGAGTAATTAAAACTCCAAGTATAGTAATTCCCCCGCCAATTATTGAAACAAAAGTCGGTACTTCACCTAACCATAACCAAGCAATAAAACATGCAGTTACTGGAGTTAAATATAGAGAACTTGTTGCCTCAGCAGCACCAGAATGAGATATGATATACGCCAATGCGATATATGGGAGTACTGTTGGAAATAAACCTAAATATATAACACTCATATTCACTTCAAGAGGAGCTGCTAGTATTTCTGTATACACTCCCGGCGAGAAAATAAGCATACATACAGTGCTAGATAAAATTGTATATATAGTAAATGGCAAGAAGCCATACTTTTTCAAGTAAGAAGTTTGGAAAACAAAAAATAAGCTTTCTGAAATCGCTGCTAATAAAATAAATAATCCTCCACTATTCAATTGAATAGCATCTCCTTGACTAAATGATATGAAAGCAATTCCTATAAAACTAATTACACCACCGATCCAACCATTTAATTTCATTTTTTCATTCAAAAAAACAGATGCAAAAATAGCCGTTACTATAGGTGTGACTGAAACAATTAAACTTGCAGATCCAGCATTTACTGTTTTTTCGCCGTAGTTTAATGCAATGTGATAAACAGTAAATCCTAAAGCACCAAATATAAAAATTGCTGGGATATCCTTTAAGTCCGGCAGTCGTAACTTGTATATAAAAGAAAACAACAGAAGAATAAATGAAGCAATTAATAAACGTAGTAAAGTAAGGTGCTCAGGTGTATAAGATTCGAGCCCCATGCGAATTGCTGGAAAGGCAGTCCCCCATATTAAAATCGTAAAAGCATGAGCATAAATAATCCGAAAGTCCCATTTTTTATAATTCATGTTTTTTCTCCCCCTTCAAACCAACCACTTTATAATTACCAATTATTTCTTTTCATCATATTTAATAGTTGTTACAATGTCTTCAACCAGTTATTTATCGTAAAAACCAACCACTTGGCATTTGTAAAGTGAACGAGGGAGTTTTTTTATGACAACTAATAAAAAACTGCCTAAGTATCGGCAGATAGTAAACTTTATGAAAGAAAAAATTGAAAATGGAGAATGGCCTATTGGAAGTAAGATTCCTAGTCAACGGCAGTTAGCCAAATTATTTCATGTAAATCGAAGTACTGTAATAACTGCGCTAGATGAACTTATGGCAGATGGATTGATTCAAGGGAAAATTGGAGCAGGAACAATTGTAACAAATAATACATGGTCATTATTAGCGACGAATCCCCCGCCTGATTGGAGTGACTATGTAAAAGCTGGTATTCACAAACCTAGCAAGTTAATGGTACGAGAAATCAATGAAGCAGAAGCAAATAAAGAACTTATCCATCTTAGTAAAGGTGAACTTGCGCCTCAAATTTTCCCGCTAGAAACTATGCAGTCTATTATGAAAAGCGTAAGTGACGAAATAGATTATTTTGGATACGAAGAACAAAAAGGTTTTTTGCCGTTACGTGAAGCAATTAGTAAATACGTCAAATCATTCGGAATACATACTTCAGCCAGTTCTATATTAATTGTCTCTGGTGCATTACAAGCACTCCAATTAATATCAATTGGTCTTTTACATCGAGAATCAACCGTTTTACTTGAACAACCTTCTTACTTATATTCACTTCATGTATTTCAATCAGCAAATATAAATCTATCTGGTATATGTATGGATAATCACGGTATTTTACCTAACGAATTATTAAAACGTATTAAATACAGTCAAAAGAAAAACATTTTATACTCTATCCCTAGTTTTCAAAACCCAACAGGGGCATTAATGTCTCAAGAACGAAGAAAAGAAATAATAAAAATATGTGAAAAGGAACAGTTACCTATAATTGAAGATGATATTTACCGCGAGTTATGGATTGATGAACCACCTCCACCTCCTTTAAAGTCGATAGATAAACATGGACATGTATTATATGTTGGTAGTCTTTCTAAAACACTTAGCCCAGGACTTAGAATTGGATGGATCATTGGACCCGAACCAGTTATTGATAGATTGTCAGATATAAAAATGCAAACAGACTATGGATCGAGCTCTTTATCTCAAAGAGTTGCTGCTGAATGGATAAAAAAAGGTTTTTATGAAGAACATGTAGCAAACGTAAGAATTCAATTAAAAGAACGAAGACAAATCATGATACAAGCTTTAAATAAGTATTGTTCAGATGTTGCGGCGTGGGATATTCCTACTGGTGGATTTTTTATATGGCTAAAGGTTGTACCTAACATTCCGATGAAGAAATTATTTTCAGAGGCGCTATCAAAAGGAATTCTTTTAAACCCAGGACGTATTTATGAAGAAGAATCAAATCAATACATTCGTTTATCATATGGATATGCTTCTCCAGAGCAAATGACTAGCGGGATTAAATTACTAAGTGAATTAATTCGTAAGCTCATGGCATAACAAAAACTCCTCTTTTATCTATAGAGGAGTTTTTGTGTATCTTATTTACCACAATCTCATTTCCTGCCCTAACAAAATAAGTTCCTCATAAGGATCTCCGTCAATATTTAATATTTGAGCAAAAGCAGGTTCTGTTTTTAAACCGTTCTCTTTTAAGCGAAGAATTTCTTCCCTTATATGGGGATGCTGCATTAATAGCATATGCTCTACTATCATATGTCTATATGCATTTTGATTACGCACTGGCTTAGGCTGAGCAAATAATTCAAATTCAAAACCTTCAAATTTAAAATTTACCTTTATCGATTCAATATTTTTCATTTTTTTCTTTTTTATTTTGAACCCTTCATAAGAACCATATAAAGATCTCATTTCTTGTTCAAAAACATCAAAGTTATGTACTTCCATTACTATATCTAAGTCAGATTGAAGAGTATCAATTCTTATAGGGATTGTCCCACAAAGAACGGGACTATACAAAGCTAAATCCTCCATAATATTTAGTTTGTTCAAAACATCATATACCTTTTGTTGCTTGTCATTCCCTAATTGTAAATATGTAATAGATGTAAACATGAAAGTCTCTCCTTCATTTCACGTAATACGTGTCTCACTAAATTCAAGAAAAATTTGTCCGATTAAACTTGTTCTAGAAGCATCTTTATTTCACTATATTAAGGCGAATAAACAATATGTTTCAACTTTTCTCCTATACTGCAATACTATAAAAATAAAAAAGGAGGAATTATTATGAGCATTTTCAACGTTTTTTTAACCATCCACATATTATTTGGAACAATATGTTTAATCACCGGTATTGTAGCGATGGTGGCTAAGAAGAAGAAAGGAAAACATACGGAATGGGGTGAAATATATCATGCATCCTATGTTGTGATCACCGTTACCGCAATTATATTATCCATTATAAACTGGGATAAAATCGCATATTTATTTTATGTAGCAATTTTCTCTTATTCATTTGCGATATATGGATACCTCGCACGAAAAAAACGTTGGAAAAATTGGCTCCATCACCATATTAGAGGTATGTTAGGTTCTTATATTGGTGCCGTTACCGCACTTTTAGTAAACGTCGGTATTCATATTCCCATAATTAATTTATTACCGCCTATATGGTTTTGGTTTTTACCTACATTAATCGGTATTCCTCTCGTAGTCAGTGTATCAAAAAAATATAAAAAGCGTAGTTAAAATTCATTACAATTTCGTTACTTTCTAATGGTAATTACAAAAAATCATACTCAATGTAATATTTTATTAACAAATTCAAATTACTTTAAGTTCGTCACTTGGAGCTAAATAAAAAGAATCCAATAAAAATATTGGATTCTTTTTCGGATTTCATTTCAATATCGACTCTATGTATTCAATGATGTTACCATTTGGACCACAAACTATCTTTGTATACTTGTGGGTACTTGTTGTATTGATTCAGTGATAATTACACCATTATAATTCAAGATTGTAATAACGAATGTAAACGATCCGGGTAATTCGTAAACATCCCGTCAACTCCCCATAGAAGTAACTTTTTCATATCTTTTTCATTATCTACAGTAAATGGATGAACTTCTAATCCGTGTTTCTTTATTCTCTTTACATAAGCTGAATCAATATATTTATAGTTCATCCCAATACCGATACAGTATGTTTTATACTTTTTTATCTCTAATTCAGTTAATTGAACTGCCTTTTTGTAAGGTAGTAATTGTACTAGAGGTATATGAACATCTAAACTATGAATTTTTTGCAAACTTACTTTACTAAATGATTGAATAATAACTTTATCACTTATTTCGTAGTGCTGTATAATTTCTAATAACTTTTCTTCCATACCGGGATATTCATCTGGCGATTTTGTTTCAATGTAATAATTAGTACTATTCCTGAACGTTTCAATAATTTCCTCTAGTGTTGGAACTGTAGCATCCTCAAATTCTTTCTTTGCTAAAGCTGGATGCTTTTCATTGAAAAAAGAACCTACATTTAGTTGCTTTATTTCTTCTAATGTATGTTCCTTAACTAGCCCCTTACCATTTGTAGTGCGGTTTACTGTTTCATCATGCATAGCTACTAAATGTCCATCTTTTGTCATTTGAAGATCAATTTCTATATAATCTCCTTTTAATTGTTGTCCTAGTTTATAAGCTTGTATTGTATGTTCCGGCGCATACGCAGAAGCTCCTCTATGTGCAATGTTTTTTATACGATTTGATTGATTAATAGCTTTTGTGTACTTAAGTTCATTTACTTTATGAAAAGAAAAAGTGACTATTACTATAAAGGTGAAAATGATTGTAACGATATATATTTTTTTCATAATGATGTATTAACTCCTACATGAAAGCAATTTAGATTGAATAATTTATTCAATTAAACGTCTATTTTCAAATACAGTCATTTGTCCAACAGATTGAAAACCAGCCTTTTTATAAATATTAATCCCATCAGGTGAAGCTTGTAATACGCATTGAGAAACGTTTAATTCCTTTGCTTCTTGTAGCAAGTAATTAAACATAGTAGAGCCAAATCCTTGCCCTCTCATTTCTTCTTTCGTTGCTATATCATAAATACCAATACTATCTTTTGTATATACTAATGAACCAACAGATACGACTTCATTTTTAAAAATCCCTAAATATAGTTTCATATTCTCACTATTCCATAAATCGAAAGAAGTAGTTTTATTGTAGAATGCTTGTACATGTGTACCTTCCTCTGAAGTACCAAATAGATTAGCTAACGTTTCTCCAAACTTTTTGATGTGTCCTGAAGAAGATGCTTTTTGTATCGTAAAACCTTTTGTCATGTTTATTAATGGATGAATTGTTTTTAAGTCTGCTATCATCGCGATATTTTGTTCTGCTTCTTTTAAGCCAAGTTTTATTAATTCGCTTTTTATAGTCTGCTCATGCCTATCATCCCAAAACCAAACACTCATTGGAAATTTCTTTTGATTATAGTTGTTTACCACTTTATATAGTTTCTCAATACCTTCCGTTAAATTATTGTTTAGTATAGTAATGATATTAAATGTATCTGCCGGTAAACCACAGTCGACAGCAATGTAATCCTTCGTTTCTTTTACATTCATTCCATGTAACTGCCGCGCAATATATGAGGTTTTATATGTGAAGTTATCTATTAGTAACTGTTTATAATTCATTCATTTTGCTCCTTTCATAAAAATTCGTTTTCGAATTCTTCAGTATTAAATATAACACATAAGAAATGTATCTATTTCTATAAAAATATCTCTATACATCACTCTTTTTGCCCTAAAAGAATTAAAAATGATATAACGTTGTCGGAATGAAAAAAGTGGTATATAATAAATAGTAACATTACTAGTAATTATTTTAGGTATTCCTAGAATAAAGGAGCGATACATATGAAAATTACTATTTATTTCGGAAGTCATGAAGATCAAGATGTTCGTACTATGGACTGTCATTTAGATGTAGAAGATGCAGAAGAGATCGTTTCTGTATCATAATATAAATAGTTGGGATGAACCCTCTTCCCTACAGCGTTTAAGGCACCTTTTATAGGTGTCTTTTTTGTTGTTTTTTTCGTCAAAAACCCTTTACTTTAGAGCGTTTTAATAGTAAAATATAAATATACGAACAAATGTTCTTTTTATTTTAATTGTACATGAAGGGATGATTTTTACAATGGCTCAAGCAAAGCGCAGAGGAAGAAAAAAGCAAACACCTATCATTTCAAATACAGGCTTTATCGGCTCTGTCTTTATTGATACATTGGAGTTACAAAAGAAATCCTATTATTTCGCTCGTAAAAAACTTCAAATTGTTCATCACGTACTTGATGGCCTCTCTGGGGCAACAAGTTCTCTATTTAAAGAACATAACATTTCAGCATACATGTCATGTGTGTATTTACATAAACAAAAGAAAATCGGCTTTGTTCTTTCAACGAAACCATTTGAACAAAGTGACGGTGTTGCTTACTTTATAAATTATTTAATCGAAAAGAATTTTTACGGTAATGACGAAGATGTAGAATATCAAGAAGTATTTAATACAGGTTTTATCGGTGTAGTATTCGCTGATTTATGTAGCATAGATCGCTTTAATTTCGAGTTTGAAATGGGTATGTTAACGAAATTAATGAAAGATATGATTATTCCGGTTAAAGAACTCTTTTTACGCCATAATGTACCGGCCTACATCTCCACTTCTCATTTAGAGGAACAAAACAAATTAGGTTTCGTTCTATCTGTAAAACCATATGATGAACGTGCAGAAGCAGATTTATATTTTGAGGCGTATTTAAAAGAACGCGGGTTATTTAATGGTGATGAAGAAGATGATATTGATAAGATTGTTATTAGAAAAACAGCTGAATTACGATAGAAAAGCGCAGGATGATGATCCTGCGCTTTTTATAATTTATGAAACTGATTTACTAAATAAACGGTATTAGTTTTTTTGTTTTCTGTTTATACACTGTAAATTGTTCACCGTACTTATTCTGTAAGTAATCATCAGATTGCGGAATATAGTCAAAAACAAATACAAAGAATAGGCCTATAGGAATTCACAAACTATAAATTTCGTTTTATAGTATTTGCTTTTCTTAGCTTGAAAGAGGTAGCAGTATACATAATCTAAGAATCTACTAAGCACTATAATCTTTCGAATGAACCTCTAATATGAAACGATTTGATGAAACTTTAATTACTATTAAATATAAGAATCCCCCTACAATTGGAATGGTGTACGCTGGGATATAATTTAATAATAGACCAGATAGTGCCATTGCTATAGGGAGCATCATTTTACCTATACTTAATCCAATGCTGAGAACCCTTCCCCTGTATTCATCGGGAATCTCATTTTGCATGAAATAAATTAAAGGAATATCAATTAGCGCTATAATAAACCCTAAAAAGATCATAACAACACAATACGTAATAACGAATACTAAATCATTCACTTCAAAACTTTTGAATAAAACTGGAATTCCTAAAATAATCATAAAAACTGACAACATAGAACTTAGTTTTTTCAAAAGATAAGAGTAAGAAAAACGATCAGTTATCTTTTTTACTACAATTGCACCAATTATCATCCCTACTGGAAAAGTCCCTTGAATGATACCAAATTGCTTAGAACCAAGATTGAGTACTGTGTTAATAATGTATGGCAATGGAACAGTTACAGCAAAGCCTAAGAAGAAATTAAACGAAATTAAAATATGAAACGTATTCTTTAAGCTTTCCTTTTCAAGTAAGTAAGAAACCCCCTCTTTTATATCTTTAATAAAATTAACTCTTCTTTTTGCATTTTCCTCATTTATATTACACTCGAACAGTTTAAAGTGAATAAATAGTAATGCTATCCCGGAAAGAATAAATGAAATACCGTTTATAATGATAAAAGTTTTAATATCAAATACTGAAAAAACGATACCACCTAACATAGGGCCAAGAATTAAAGATACAGAATCGATAATTTTACTTATAGAATTAATACTCATAAGCCTCTCTTTAGAGACGATATTCGGTTTCGCAGCTTCTAACCCTATTCCAAAAAAGGTTGTAAATACCGTCATAAGAAATGTAGTAGTATAAATGATGAATAAATTTAATCCATAGTGGCTGCTTACTATATAAACAGCTATTAATAAGCAGCCACTAAGTAGATCCATACAAACGACGAGTTTCTTTTTATCAACTTTATCAGCAATTACACCAGCAAATGGATTCATAACAATCATTGGAATCGTTCCTAATATGAGCGTAATTGCGAAATTTAACGCAGATCCAGTTATTTGTAAAACATATAATCCTAATGCGAAACTATACATAGCGGTACCAAATATTGATACTGTTTTTGCAATTGAATATAAACAAATATTTCTTAGTTCTTGGTTTCTTTTTTTATTTTCTATATGTAATCGTAAACTTCCCATCACTTTTCCCCCTGCTTAATTTTGTGTTACGTACATTGTAAGTTCTTGGGTCAACCCAATAGCAATATGTACTATTTGAAAAGTTTTCAGGGAAAATAAATAAAAGATGGGGTTAACCCCATCTTTTTCCGAAAAATGAATATGTATAAATTTCTTCTCCTTGAACAAAGAAATCCTCGTACTTTCCTCCTCGTTTCAAATAATTTGAAGTACTTTCATCGATGGATTGAAAGTGTAGATTTTGGATTTCTTTCGTTACTTTTGAAAGTGTAAAATTTTCTTGAAAGTTATTTTTAATTTGGCTATTTGAGCTGAAATTTTTAAATAAAATAAATAAACTTACTAAATAACAATCCGTTTTAAAAAGTGGATTTAATTCGCGAAGTAAAAAATCCTCATGCTCAAAACTATAATTGCTCGTACCAGAATGATCAATTACAATATCAACTGACTGATTCTGAATAGGGATATTCAAAAAATCAGCACAGATAAAGAGAATGTTTCTTTTCGGATTTCTTCTCGCTAATACATCTTTTAAAAATAAAAGTTTATTTAAATCTCGATCCACTGCAATGTATAGGCAATCTTCGGGCAGTTCTTCATAAATGTTTCTCAAAAAGAATCCAAGTCCCGATCCTAAATCCAGTATTAATTTGTTATTTAAATTTAAATGTATTAGTTTCTTTTTCGCCCATTCCCCTTCCCTATGCATATTTTCCAAATAAGCATTATCAGTTTCATGAATATAATCCGAAATAGTATCTTCAAGTGACGTTTGCTCATTTAATTTAAATGATTTACCAGCAGTTATAATTCCTGAAGTAATAATGTATTCTTCACCACAATTACAAAGTAACCTCCCCTCAGTAATTTGATTGTTATTAATAATTCCATCTTGAAGAATTAGTTTTTTACTACACTTAGAACATGTAAGTAAATGCAGTACGCTTAAATCTATCCCTATAATTGAATTTGAAGTTTCATTTGTTAATAATAAATCATGTAACACTTTCTTTAATTTATCCCGCCTCTTCACCAAAATTTCTATTTCCTGTTCCATCTTGTCATATTTCAATTTAAATAAAGATTGGTAAAAAGTATCATTTTCGTAATTCATAGATTTCGCTAATTTTTTATAAAAAAATAGTTCTTTAATTTCATTCAAGCTAAATCCTAGATCTTTGTAATGTAATATAAGTTCTAAATCTGTTTGACAATACTCATCAAAAAAATAATGCGATCCCTTTCTTTCAGGAATAATGAGGCTGAGATCCATATAATGTCTAATTGTATCAATACTTATGTTATTTACTTCTCCAAACTTACCAATTTTCATAATATCCCTACCATTTGTATATATTTTTATATAGATTTCTACTTTTATATTTAAAAACCCTTTAAACTTTCGAAACAACATTATTTACATTATGTATGGGGTATTTGAATGCCACATATTTTATAAGGTGTATAATCCTTTTATTTAATTAAATTTCCATCGCATAGAATATACAGGAATTTATAACTTAATATAGAAAATAAAGAGGAGGAGTTTATATTCTAAATAAGGGGACATACATACGGAATGAGGGATTGAAAAATGAAAATTGCAATAGTCTGTTTCGATAACTTTACTGATATAGATGTTTTTCTACCATGGGATTTATTAAATCGTGTACGTTTAGTTGGCGGTATTTCTGATTGGAACGTTCAACTATTAGGAACGGGAAAAACTCATATATCCATGTCTGGCTTACGTATTCCCATGACAGGAAGCATCTCTGATATTCCGTCTGCTGACGCTGTAATATTTGCAAGTGGTAAGGGTGTACAAAATTTATATAAAAATCAAGAGTATCTTAATAGCATTCATGTAAATCCTCAAAGACAATTAATAGGATCTATGTGTTCTGGTTCATTACTACTAGGAGCTAAGAAATTGCTAACAGGTAAAAAAGCCACTACATATCCATCCGCAGTAGAACAGCTTAAGGAATTTGATGTGGACGTTATTGAACAAAGTTTCGTGAACGAAGGAAATATCTCGACTGCTGCAGGTTGTTTTGCTGCTCAAGATCTTTCAGCTTGGATTATAAGAACCTTAATCAATGAAAAAATGGTCGATACTGTGCTAGAAACTGTTCAGCCAGTAGGCAAAGGTCTATATTTTTAATTTCAAATCAAGTTGAGGGATTGATTGCTCCCAAAACCGATAAAATGAGCTTTTTTGCTTGATGGCGACGTAATATACCTCCGATTCCAATTTAATTAAATAAAAAAACCCGCGAATCATTCACGGGTTTTCTGCTTAATAACTAATTGCTATTGTACCTTCACCTGCATGAACCGCAAATGAAATTGGTAATGGGTATAATTTGAAATCCATTTCAGGGAATGCTTGTCTAATATCTGCAATCCATTCTTCAGCTCCATCTTTATCGTTAGCATGGAACATATGAAGTACTTTTGGTAATTCTTTTTCAAGTTCATTTTTAATATATTCTCGACATTTTTGGATTTTACGAACTTTCTTTTCAAGTAAAAGCTCTCCACCTTTTACTTCTAGTATTAAGTTGACACTTAATAAACTTCCAAGTAAAAATTGAACTCCCTTTACACGTCCACTTGCGTAAAGGCCTTTTAAACTTTTCGGGAATACGTGGAAAGGTCTTCTTTTTTCATCTACTAATGTTTTGTGTATATCTTGTAACGTCATACCATCATTGTATAACGATTTCGCTTTTCTAATTAGTTCATCCATTGGATAACTTGTTGTTTCACTATCCAATACCGTTAATGGGAAACCTGCCATGTCTGCAGCTAACTTCATGTTTTGATAAGTTCCACTTACTTTTCCGCTAATAGCAACTGCAAATCCCTCTTCATATTCTTCTTTGCATTTCGAAAATAAATCTACCATTTCCCCTATGTTAGGCTGTGATGTAGTGACAGTTTTACCTTCGTTCAAAGTATTATAAACGCGCTCACGCACACCTTCTTCACAATCTTTGTACGACACACCATCAATAATAACTTCAATTGGGATAACAAAGTTATCTCCTTCTGTTTTAAAACTCGCAGTTGTACTATCAGTAATCCAAGCAACACGCTTCATGTTGTTCCTCCCTTAATTCAATTCCTCTTTTCTGACTTTTCTATATATTTATGTTACGAAAAGAGAATATCCCTGTAATAGTAACAGGACTTTATTGTTTTGGCTATAGTAGATGAATATTAAATGTGAATATTTTTTGTCATTTTGGCCAAAAAAAGAAGAAAATCGGAGTTTTTCCCAATTTTCTCTTATCATACATTATTTAAAAGTTTCATTATCTAAAATTACTACATAATCATTGGTCAATCGACCAGCTTCCTTCGTATAACTAACAAGTCTTTGCACGTTATCACAGCAAAGTTTCGCTCCCCATACGAGTAACGGTACGCCGATGAAGTCGATGTGAAATCTTCTAGAAAACAGACCACCGAAAGTCATTGGTAAAGGCACTGTTGGTGATGTATTAGAAAAAATAATCTTTTCATGACTTTGATAATGTTTTTGCAAAATCTCTCCTAAATGTTTCATCGCAGGTACAACGACTTTTGATGCACCACATCCAATTGTATAAACCGGATTACCATTTTCGTCTATTCCATGAAAAATGATTTTGCCCATATCCTCTGTTTTCAATTTATTAAAGTAATCTACATTCAAAATTTCTTCTTTCGTTAACTTACGATCCGTTGGTAATTTATTTAAATGATAAGCTGCAGCAAGTGAAGTTGAATGTGTTCCGCCAAAATCTGTATAAACGAATATCATATTATCATCCCTTGTTGTAAAAGTTCAATGTTATTTAGTATTACCGTTCACAGCATTGATAAACAAAGGATGAATGTATTTACAATTTTTTTGTTAATTCATTATATATTTTTGGGCTATACTATCGTCTATTTATTACGGTACATAATGTAATAATCGTAAGCATTTTTAATAAAAATAAACATATCTATTAACCCGTATGAACTGTTAGTTATCAATAGATTCTACACTTTTATAATTAGTCTTATTTAATACTTGAATATTAAATTTACTAGCTAGCATTAAAGTGATTTTATAAATAAAATATCCTACAATAGAACCTATAACGTTAAAAACCACATCATCAATATCAGTAATACGTCCCCATCCACTAAATAAAGACTCTGTTAGTTGTAATAATTCAATACTAATTGATATAGCTAAACCTAATAAAATAGTGTTTTTAATTTTTTTGAATTTATCCCATATAATTGGTGCTAAAAATCCTAACGGCATTAATAATAAAATATTTCCACCTACATTTCTTACGATGAGACCGATCATAAATAGAACATCACCATCATAAGCAATTCCTATTTTACCAATATCTTTAATAATTGAAGCAAAGGGGATAATATTGATTGAAAGTCTTATATTCTCGATGTCCGTTGGAAAACCGATTGGGATAGGAAATAAAGTTATTGCAACAACCATACCAATATATATTACGAATAGAAAACTAATTAGTTCTTTCCACCAATTCACACCTTTTTTACTTTTCATTCCAATAAAAATACTTCGTACAATCAAATAACAGATAACTCCTACTATGATAAACACACTACCATTGATCATATACAAACTGTTAACACATCCCTTCATAGTAATATTTTATAAATATACAGATATAATGTTATTAAATTCACTTGTATAGAATTATATTTCATTCTAGAAAACATTTATTTATAAAATAACTGCTTTCTAGTTAAAATACTTTTCAAAACAAAAACAATCGTGAACTCGTTTAAATTGTTTTCTTATCTCTTCTTTATTTTCACCTGTATAATGAGCAAATGTTTGAACTGGATATAACTGATCAATATTACTTTTCATTACACCTTTTATCTTGTCTGTATGATCGGAGTATACATGTAAATATGAATCTACGTTTACAAATCTGTTCTTTTCATACCATCCATGAACCCATAGGTTGTCCCTCGTCCATGCTTCCAATCGATTGAGGTTAAGTTCTTTCGCTAACTTCTCGGCCTCATTTAATAGTTGATTACCAATTTTCATTCTACGGAAATCTGGATGAACAGCAATATGCCAAATCATGCCACCAAGACCAGTTCCTCTCGAACAAACCGTACGCTCTTCTAATTCATATTCAATATCTATTAATCCCACAATTTGATTTTCATATACAGCTACTAATTCAATAGCAGGATTTTCATATTTTTCTTTTTCTCTAAATACATTATCGTAAGATGCTGTATCTAGAAAAGATAACACACGGCAACGTACCCATCCTGTTTCATCCGATTTGTTATACGCTCTAATTTCTATATTCATATAATTAAAAAGTTCCTTCTATTTCTGTCATTAATTTTTCGGGTCCTGTTCCTTTATTTGATGGGATAACCAATGTAATTCCTAAGTCTGGATATACGGCCG
This sequence comes from Bacillus sp. GW823-FHT06B01, assembly GCF_058952315.1. Classification (NCBI taxonomy): domain Bacteria; kingdom Bacillati; phylum Bacillota; class Bacilli; order Caryophanales; family Bacillaceae; genus Bacillus; species Bacillus sp. GW823-FHT06B01. The sequence continues at coordinate 585,271 of NZ_JBXAHR010000001.1, forward strand.
AGCGAAAACTAACGCCTGGATCATAACCCATTACATGATATTTGAATATCTTGTTTTCTCTCGTTTCAATCCATATTCCATATCCGTAAGACTGATTTTTATTTACTTGAATGTGTGGGGTTAAAAGTATGTTTGTATATTCCCGGCTTACAATTTCATAGTTAAACAACGCTTCCCAAAACTTCAGCATGTCTGGCGCAGTAATAAAAGCTCCACCATCAGATCCTCCTATTATTGGTATAGAGTATGCGTTTGTTCTCCAATTTTGGTTAATTTCGTCTTTTATATATCCTAGAGCTGTGTGTCTTGGTAATCTATCTAAAGAAAAATAGCCAGAATCGTTCATACCAATTGGATTAAATATGTTTTTTTCTATATACTCCGTAAATTTAAGTCCTGTCTGTTCTTCGATTATTAATCCAAGTATGATAAACCCAGCATTGTTGTAGTGAAACTTACTTCCTGTTGCAAACATCATATTTCTGTTTTGGAATAATGGTATGAAGTCTTTTAAATTTTTTAATAGATACATAGGAGTTTGTTCCCAAAGATCTTCGAAGTTATCCATAATACTTTCATCAAAATAATCCGGAATACCCGAACTATGCGTCAAAAGGTGATGTATTGTAATATCTTCATTGAAGTTTGGAAAGTTTATACGTAAACACTCTTTTAACTTTGTATGAAAAGTGATTACACCTTTTTCAACAAGTTGACAGATACCGATAGCAGTGAATATTTTACAACCGGAGGCAATTCCAAACCTTGTTTGTAGCGTATTATTTATACATTCATTGCGATTTGCGTAACCAAACGCCTCTTCATAGACTAAGCCTTTTTCTTCTTTTACTAAAATTACCCCAGAGAAATCTATATGCTGATGCATTTCTTTTACAATACTGTCTATTTGATTTTTTGTTTTCATTACAAAAACCACCCTCGTTTATCAATATTGTTCACCCTTCTTATATTTCCATATATAGGAGGGTAAACCCTCCTATTGAATACCGTAAATCAAAACCAAGATTACTATTTTGAATTGATTGACTCAGAGGAATGCACTTTAGACTGTGATGGCAATAAAATAAACACACACAATATGATAGTTATAAGGAACATGATTGATGAACCTATAATAACTACAAGTTGTATAGAAATAAATTGGGTTACAACTCCGAATAGAATCGTAATCGAAATGGTCATGAACGCAATAACAAGCCCATATATACTCCCAATCCGTCCCATCATATAGACAGGGACATTATTTTGATAAAAGGTGTTAAATCCTGTATTTGCATATGCCATAGAGAAAGATAAAATAAAGAATCCGATAGTAGCTATTAAAAACTCATTTGAAAAAGCATAAATTAAATAACCGATTGCGATGAATAATGATCCTATTCCAATTAAAAATGAAGGTGTTAATTTTTTTGATAAAACTGTATTTGTTATAGCTCCTAAAATAAATCCAGCTCCGCCGGTACTAACTAAAAAGCCATACTCACTATCTGATAACAGTAAAATTTTTTTAGCAAATGACAATTCAAGTGAATCATTTGCGGCAGCTAAAACCATCATCCCTTGAAATAAGAAGTACATAAAAACGATATATAAAGATTTTTTACTAAATTTTAAAACGATGTTCCAATCTTTTTTTAGTACAGCTAGAGATAACTTGTCATTTGATGTATGAATATCGGATTTTTTATCAAGATTAGGTAACAGTAATGTAATTACTCCTGATATGAGAAATGCTATAGCATTTATATATATAGCAAACTCTGGTGTACTTGCTATTAACAATACTCCCGCTATCGCTGGCCCAATTAAAAATGCACCAGATCCTATTAAACTACGTAATGAGTTAAAACGTTGTCTTTGCTCAACTGGAATTAATTTCGTCATATACGTCATAGCAGTTGGCTCATAAATTGCACTAGCCATACTAATAAAGAATACGAACACATAAACAATCCAAAGTGATGGAAGTAAAGGTAAAATAGCGATAAATACCGCACGATATATATCGAGGTGAATCATTAACTTCCGTTTATTTAAACGATCAATCATACTTCCTGACCATGCGTTTGTAAATAAAGCGGCTAATGGTTTAATTACATATAAAGTAGCAACAGCTAAGGCTGAGCCTCCCATATTATAGACAAGTACATTCAGTGCTATTAAGTAAATCCATGCCCCTAAATTCGCAATACCAACTCCAGACAGTAATAATAAAGGATATTTCCAACCTTTAAGTAAGTTTTTCATTTTAGGCCCCCGCTTTCCAAATTGTATTTAAACAATAAAAAAATCCCACCCCCAAGACTTTTTGTCTTAGGGACGAGATTTATCATCGCGGTGCCACCCTAGTTTGTTAATATGTCGCCATATTAACCTTATTAGGTACTGCATTGTAAATCATGCTTATACCATAGCTCTATAACGGGAGCTCCCGTCACACCACCCCCTAATAAAAGGTTCCGATGTGCCGCTCAGAGGCTTGGTTCAATAAAGAATTTTTACTCCTTTTCAGCTAAATGGAGCTCTCTGTGAAAAATTCATTTTATTTACTCTTCTCTTCACTGCATTTGATTTTTTCCATATTATCACAGAAATATTTAACTGTAAATAAAAAATAATCAGATATTTAATAACGTGTTTCTGTTAATTCTTTTATTTATTATTTTTTCTAAAAATTACGGTGCGTGAAATTACTTAAATCTATAAAATAAAGAGCCTATTGTATATAGACCCTTCACTTTGTCCGAATTAGTTTGTATTCGCCTCTGCTAGCGGTTGTAACGGTGGTTCCAATTCTAGGATTAATGCATCTCCTTCTTGTATATCTTGTCCCTTTTCAATGCTCTGACTCGTTACATAGCCCGTACCTGTAGTTTTTAAATCTAATTTTAATAATTTAGAGAAATACATAACATCACGCATTGACCAACCTTGTAAATTTGGCATTATTGCGTTCTTCCCTAATAAAAATATACGATCCCCTTCACTCATTACTTCACCAGATTGCGGATATTGTTTTATTATTTTTCCTTCGCCTAAAATTATCGGTTGGAGCTTCTCTTTTTTCACACTATTCTCTACTGTATCCATTGCTTGATTGACATAGTTTTGTACTTTTAATTGGGATCGTTTCGTTGCATCTTCCATTTGTTTTTCTGTATATGGTTTCACTTTTAAATATTCAAGGCTATTTTTCATAACTGGTTTAAATATTTCAGCGAGCGGCTGAGCTCCATACTCATCTCCCTTTAACTTTGGTTGCTTAATAGCTAAGTATACAATTAACTCTGGGTCATCAATCGGAGCCATTCCTAAAAATGAAAAAATATAGTTTTCTTTTCCTTCCATATATCGTCCATTTTCAGGATTCGGAATTTGCGCTGTTCCTGTCTTACCTCCTATTGGATAACCATCCACTTTATACATTGTACCAGTACCTTTTGAAGACGTAATAACACGCTCCATTAAGTCTCTTACCTTGTCCGCTGTCTCTTTTTTTATTGGATTCCCAATTTCTTTCGGTTGATTTTCCATAATAACTTGTTTATTTATTGGATTTACAACTTTGTCAACGATATATGGTTGCATCATTTTCCCGTCATTTGCTATAGCAGTAGCTGCTTGGATTAATTGAATGGGAGTTACTGTAGAACCTTGTCCGAAAGAAGTTGTGACTTGTTGAATTTGTGTATTTAATAATAATGTGTTTTTACTTTCGCCAGGTAAATCTATTCCGGTTTTTTGGTTGAATCCAAATTTATTCATATATTGCTTAAATTTATCCGGTTTCAATAACTGATCTTCTAAAATAGAAAAAGCTACGTTGGATGATCTTTCAAAGCCTTCATCAAATGTAATAGATCCCCATCCAAACCCACCGTTATGATCTTTTATATCAGATGAACCAACTGAATATTTTCCAGATTGGAAATATTCTTTCCCGTTATATACCCCTTCATTTATTGCAGCAGCTAACGTAAATACTTTCATAGTTGAACCTGGTTCAAATGCATATGCGATTGGGTCATTTAAAAAGTATTCGATATCTCCTTTATTAGGATTAAAACTAGGTTTACTAGACATTGCTAAAACTTTCCCTGTCTTTGGATCCGCTATGATTCCTACTAGCATAGAAGGATCATAGTGCTCTTGCGCCTTATTCATCGCTTCTTCTAAAAAACTATTAATTTGTTTATCTAGCGTAAGGTATACGTTATTCCCATTTTTAGCGGGTTCTATTTTCCCTATATCATTTGTAAGTGGGATCCCTCTTGGTGCTCCCACATATTCTATATTTCCGTTTGTCGAGCGCAAATATTTATCCAGACTCTTTTCCAGTCCAAATTTCCCTTCTGTATTCCCTTTATCGTCAGGTCTCGCAAAACCAAGAATATAAGATGCAAAATCTTCATTTGGATATACTCTTGCTTTTTCTGACATAAAAGATACACCCGGGATTTTCAATTGCTTTATTTGTTCCTTTACTTCTCTAGATAAATTCCGGCCAACTTTTCCAATCTCAACTTGCGTGCGTCCCTCATGAAAATTTTTTAATACGTCCTCTTTATCAATTTCAAGTGCATCAGCTAATCGCTCTGCGGTTTCCTCTTTATTTTTCACTTTATTTGTTCCTTTCAAATTCACAACAACACGATACGTTGTGGAATCTTGGACTAGCACCTTTCCAGTTTGATCATATATTGTGCCACGATTTGCTTCCAAAACACCATTTTTATTATGTTGTTCAGTTGCAAGATCCTTGACGTTCACATTATGCACGACCCCTACTGCTTGAATATAGAAAAAACGCAAAAGCATAATAAGAAACAAAACAATAAAAGCAATCATAAAATACCGCGCGCCTTTATTCGTTTGAAGTTTATGCATATTGATCTCCTTTCTTTCACAATTAATTGCGGCAAAGGTGTGCTACAAATTATGTAGTTTTTGATTTCAATACTATATGTTTCGAACTTTTCTTTTTAATTCCTTTAAAACGTTCTGAAAGTAGCTGTTGTTTCTGCTTTTATTTTTCTATTTACAGTACGGTGCGTGAAATTTACGAATATTCCGTTATAAGATGGTTAACTTATACAAATTTAATAGGAACTTATGATGCTAATTCCGTTGTTCTTTCTCCACTCTTTTAATACGCATACCCTTATCTTGTGCATAATAAAAAAGTTCGCCTCTGGATTTCCAAAGGCGAACTCTTAAACAAACTTACAAATAGTTATTTATAAAAATTAAGCTATATGATTATATTTCGCTAAAAAAGGAATTCGTTTCGCTACCAATGCGTACATTTTAAATACAAATTTCGCTATCGGTTCAAACATACGTGTACTTTGTATTACTAAACTACTCGTAATAAATGTTAAGAACGCAGCACCTAGTATATCTAGAGGATAATGAACTCCTACGTACATACGTGATACACCAACTAATACTGCCCAAATAAGAGCGACATATTTAAGTTTTTCTCCTCTAAGTAAAAATACAAATGCGATGGAAAATACAAGTACAGAATGATCACTAACAAATGATGAGTCTGCTGCATGTGGTACTAATTGATGTACATCATGTGATACAAATGGACGTGGATGGTAATATACTGCATGTATCACCACATTTACTAGTAATGCGATAATGACTGAAAGTGTCGTATATAACACTGTGTATTGTTTTTTAATGGCATTGACTTTCTTTCCATTATTAAACCATAAGACAAACATAAACAAAATCGCTACATATACAGCACTATTTGTAATAGCAATCATTAGCGTATCTAATAGTTTGGACGATCCTGCAAAATTATTAAACCATTGAAATACTGTGTAATTCATAATACTCTCTCCTTACATAAAAGCGTTCGTGATTTACACAGTATACAACATCTATATGAAAATGGACTTAAACTTTTCTCATCTAATTCTCATTTTACTAGTAGTTATTTGACAATATTAAGACTATTTATAATGGCTAATTATGTATAAAGCTGAAAAACCTTTAAAACAATACGAATCATATGCTTTTTATATATAGAATACATAACATAGTCATTTGAATATACTAGTTGCAAAATCATATTTGTATTACATCCGAAGTGCAATGTTACCAAATTGTTCTCCCTGTTCCATACGTCTTAATGCTTGAATCGCTTCTTCCAACCAATAAACTTTATCCATAATTGGTTTAATCTTATATTTCTCTATAAAATTAATCATTTCATTAAATTCTTCACTACTACCCATAGATGTCCCCATAATATCGATTTGATTATAAAATAACGCTCGTAATGGTAATTCAATTTTATCTCCAGAGCTTGCACCAAAATTAACAATTCTCCCATTTGGTTTTAATACATCAAAGTATTTTAAGAATGTTGCTGGACCTATACTATCGATTATTAAATCTACCTTCTCTCCGCATAAACTCTCTTCCCAATTTCCAGAACTATTAAAAGAAAAGTCTGCGCCATAGGTTTCGGCAAACTTTCTTTTGTTCTCTACCCTTGAAGTAACACTTACTTTTGCGCCAATTGCTTTTGCAAATAACATGGCAAATGTCGCTACACCGCCGCCTATGCCCGGAATTAAAACATGTTCTCCACTCTTTAATCTACCCTTTGTAAAAAGCGCTCTATATGCAGTTAGTGCCGATAAAGATAAGACGCCAGACTCTTCCCAAGTAAGATATGACGGTTTTTTCACTACATTTTCAGCGGGCACAATCACATATTCAGCAAACGTTCCATCTTTCGGTCCACCTAACACCTCTGGTAACTCGGGTATTTCAGCAATATGATCCCATCCAATACTAGGATTAATAATGATCTCGGTTTGTAATAAATCACCTGAAACACCTTCTCCAATTTCCGTAACAATACCTGCACCATCTGATCCTAGAACTAATGGTAATTGCATTTCTTTTCTGTTATTCATTATAAATAAATCTCGGTGATTTAAACCGGCTGATTTTAATTTCACTTTCACTTCTCCAGCATTAGGTGTTATCTCTGGTAATACTTTATATTCTACCCCTTCAAATCCAGATTTATATTGTTGTACGATAGCTTTCATTATTATTCCCCCTTCATGATTCTAATGTACTAGAAAGTTCGAAATAAACAAAATAATTTGACCGTAAAAAAGAAGGAATGCACAAAAACATCCCTTCTTTCTAAATTATTAAAGTGAAACGGTAGGCAGTGTAATCGTAACGATTGTTCCTTCGCCTTCTTTACTCTCTATTTGAATTGTTCCGTTGTATTTCTCTATAAGTCGTTTTGCAATAGACAAACCTAGACCGTTTCCACCCTGTTTTCGACTTCTTGCTTTGTCCACTCGATAAAAGCGGTTAAGAACAAAAGGTAAATCAGCTTCGGGTATTCCCGCTCCACGATCTATGATACGAATTTTAACTTTCCTTGATTGCACACTAGATTCAATACAAATATATTTATTAACTTCTTTTGTATACTTCACAGCGTTATCCATTACGATAATAATAATTTGTTCTAAGTAAGATGAGGGTATTGAGACATATGCCGTATCTCCATCCAGTTTCATTTCAAATTGAAATTCAGTTTGAAGTACGCCAAAGTTTTGTGTAACTTGTTTTAATATACTATTTACATGGACTGGCTCAGCTGCGATTGGATGCATCTGTTCTGATTCGGCTCTTGATAGTTCTAACAATTCTAAAACTAACTTATTTAAACGATCGACTTCCTTTAAACTGGATTGAAGCGATTTATCTAAAACTGCTGGGTCATTTTTCCCCCACCGATTTAACATAGATAAGTGTCCTTGAATAATTGTTAGTGGTGTTCTCAGTTCATGGGATGCGTCTTCAACAAACTGTTTCTGTTGTGTAAAAGAAGTTTCTACCTCATCCATCATTTCGTTAAAAAGAAACGATAATTTTGCAAGTTCATCATTATTTTCACGTACTGGAACTCGTTCATTCAATCCATTTTTCTTAATGCGTTTCATCGTATCCGTTATATTTTGAACGCTTGATAATAGTTTTTTCGTGATTAGTAGCCCACCTAAAAAACTAAAGATTAGTCCACATATTCCAGCAATAACCATTACCACTAGAATAATTTTTAATAAATGATCGAAAGCCTCTAAGTTTTTCGTAAGCTCAATAGTACCAGTGAACTCTTTTGTTTGGATTGGTATACGCTTAACTAATATGCGATCTTCTACATGTCTTTTTATAAATAATTCCTCTTGTGTAACTTGTTTTGGCTTTATCCATGTTTCATTAAAATCTCGCGAAACAGTAACAATTGGTTTCCCGTCCATGCCGATAATACGAATCATTTGATGCTTATCAATCATATTGTTTAAGAAATCTTTACTGTTTTCAAACGTTTTACTCAAAAGGGTATCATTTTTATCTTGGAAATAGGCCGCTATTTCTGTCACTTGTCTATTTATTTGTTTCTGTTCATAGTCTATAGTCCACTTGTTAATTACAATAAACTGCAGAGTGCTATATAAAATGAATAAAATAAATACTAGAGTAGTGGACCAAAGTGTTAATTTCCACTTTATAGGTAGATTTCGAATTCGATGCACAATATTTTTAATCATTTCATTATATATCCAGCACCGCGGACCGTTTGGATATATTCCTCCTTATCTACACTATGTAACTTGTTACGTAAATAACGAACGTATACATCAACGATATTTGTCTCAACCATCGCGTCATATCCCCATACTTGATCCAATAAAACATCACGGGTAAGTACTCTATTAATATTTTTCATAAACATCAGTAATAGTTCAAATTCTTTATTTGTAAGTTCGATTTCTTCATTACCTTTTGTAATAGTTCGCGATTCAATCTGGAGCTGTAAATCTTTAAACGTAAGAGATGATACATGTTTGTTTTCTATATGTTTTTCTCGTCTAAATATAACTCTCATTCGCGCTAATAGCTCTTCAATTGCAAATGGTTTCGGAAGATAATCATCGGCACCGCTATCTAACCCTGTCACGCGGTCCATAATACTATCGCGTGCAGTCAGCATAATAATAGGTGTATTTTTAGTTGCCCTTAATCTACGACACACTTCTAGTCCATTTAACCCTGGTAGCATTAAGTCAAGTAAAATAAGATCATAATTTATTTCAAGTGCGGCCTCTAATCCCTTCCTTCCATCAAACTGTATGTCTACCTTATATCCTTCATACTTTAATTCTAATTCTAAAAAATCAGCTAAACTTTCCTCATCCTCAATAATTAATATATGTTGCAACCGTAATTCCTCCTATATAGTTAAATGAATGAGTAATCCTATCCCAAATATAATTGCAATGATTTGATGTGCTTTTCTATACAATATCAAGTTTGTTTTTTTATTATGTTTCTGTAAGAAAAATCCGACGACTCCTAGTATGATTAAAATGAAAAGAGAGAATATACCACTATAAAATATAAGTATATGCCGACTTCCTTTTAATAAAAAATAAACGCCATGAGTAAATGATACAGCTAATACAGTATATCCAATTAATACGTGAAATTTTTTTATAAAAAGATATATATCCTTTATCAATTTAAACCCAATTATATTTTTCTTTTTTAAAAATAACCATACATGACGTAAAATCCATAACGATGCAGCTAAAATTGCCCCGTATTCACCGAAAGAACCTAATTTCTTATTTAACCATTTCACATTTAATGCGTTGCCGTATATTACATTAATAACTAACAATGCTATACTACAAAAAATTATAGTAATGCCTGTAATTTTAACATACAAATGAAAATATTTATTTCTTAGTAGCTTCTCCAATTCATTCAAGCTCCTTCCTTATAAACCTTCTGTAACAAGCAGAATATCAAATTAAAAAGAAAGGAACATGAGAGAAAGATTAAAATAAAATGAGAATTTGAAGATCACTTGAATTTTCTAGTGATCTTTTTTAGCTAATTTTATTATATTTTGAATAAACGGTGCTTTTGCACTTGTATATGAAACACGATCAAAAGGATATGTAGTTGCAAGTTTCTCTTTTAATTCTCTATATTCTTTACGTGCCCATTCATGTTTTATTAGAAAGTCTCGAAATAAAAGATTGTTTTTCCATTCGTCACTATTATAAATATAAACATGCAAATGATGAGTACCAGCTCTCCATTTTCCCTTTCTAAAAAAACGTCGATTAGGCGTTTCTTTTGGAACATACTCATATCCAATATTTAATAAATCTTCAATCCACTTTTCAGTAATTTGTAAATCCGTTACGCCAATCATCATATCAATTAGAGGTTTCGCTCCTAATCCTTGTACAGATGTGCTCCCTATGTGCTCAATAACAATACATTCTCCTTCAAATAATGAAATAAATTTCTCTTTTTCTATTACATACTCTTCATACCAATCTTTTTGATATGGTTTAATAACGATTTGTTGTTCCATATTGTTCACCCTCTTATAAGTGTTTATTATTATATTTATAAAATTTTATGTGATTAACATAGGATTTTTACAAAATATGTCGAATACTGAAATATACAACTTAATTATAATAAATGTGAGGTATATTATGAAAGATATTCCAGTTGAAATTCAATTAAATCAAGTAACATTTAAATTAAAAGAACATCATAATTTTGATTGGCTATTGAAATTAGGAACCGTATTTGCGGTTTTTGACCAGCAAGATTCAGGCAATCTATCTTTTGGTGTAGAAAAAGATGGTCATAAGAAATTTATTAAATATGCAGGGGCACATACAATTGCATATAACGGAAGGACCAGCGATGCAATTGATAGATTAAAAAATTCAGTTTCCTTATATGAAGAATTAAAGCATGAGTCACTAATACAATTAATTGAACATTTTCCCGTTCAATCTGGATATGTCTTAATTTTTGATTGGTTTGATGGCGAATGTCTTCATTCACATTGGAGTTTCCCGCCTCCTGAGAAATATAAAAATCCAAACTCTCCTTATTATAAATATAAGCATTTATCTGTTTTGGAGCGAATTCAGTCCTTAAATTCTATGTTTTCTTTCCATACATATGTCGAAAAGGAAAACTATGTAGCAATAGATTTTTATGACGGTAGTATTTTATATAATTTCCATACAAATGAGACGAAGATTTGTGATATTGATTTATATTCTAAAAAACCATACGTGAATAAAATGGGAAGATTATGGGGTTCCTCGCGTTTTATGTCTCCTGAAGAATTTGAGCTAAACGCTATGATTGATGCAAGAACAAATGTATTTAATATGGGGGCGATGGCTTTCGAAATTTTAGGAGGTGGAAAAGATCGTTCCTTTACAAAATGGGAAGCAAGTAGGGATTTATATGAAATAGCGCATCGTGCTGTAAATGAAAGCCGAGCTGAACGATATGAATCAGTTAAAGTATTTTATGAAGAGTGGATAAACGTGGCAAATGCTGAAAAGATATAACCTATATTATTAAAAACATAAAGTTTCTACTATAATCATGTATAATACATATAAAATGGAAATTCAAAATAACGAGGAAAATATTATGAACTTTGTTTATATTAATCAAAACGTATTAAATAATCTTCTTTACATTTTAAGTAGTATATTTATTTTTTATTTTATATATGATAGCGGACGCTATTTAAAGAAATATAAAAAATTACTTATTATCCTTTGTACGAGTATCCCTCTTATTTTATGTATGCGCTATCCAATCTATATGGATGAAAATTGTATTCATGATTTAAGACAAATACCAGTTATAATAGGCACACTTTATGGTGGCTTCCCTGTTGGTATCATTTTGTTTGCTATTTTATTAATTACAAGATTTTTATTTTATGGATTTAGTATGTTAACAATACTAGTTTATGGAACAATGTTTATCGTTACAGCATTCGCATCCGCAAAATTTAATAAGTATAATAGAAAAATTAAAGTAGCTTATGGAATGTTTTTAACATTTTTTCTAGCAATATTTACAACTGTAATTGTATTAACTTTATCAGATTTTGAAGTAAATAATTTGTACATTATTTATTTCATAATATTACCAACCACTTTGATGTTGTTTGGCATTTATTTTAATGAAGTTTTAAAAGATGCAGTATGTATGCGATCGAAGATGATTAAAATGGAGAAAATGGAGATTGTTAGCCAACTTGCTGCTAGTATATCGCACGAAGTAAGAAACCCCTTAACTGTCGTAAAAGGATTTACTCAACTTTTAAAAACACCTAATTTAACTCCAGAATCAAGAGATGAGTATATTGAACATATACTTGAAGAGTTACATCGTGCACAAGGAATTATTGATGATTATTTAACGTTTGCCAAACCCGCTTCAGAAAAATTAGATCATATTTCAGTAGAACAAGAGTTGAACCGAGTTATTAATATGATCTTACCATTATGCAATATGAATACAATACATATTACAAAAGATTTTTCTACGGCAACAATTGTAGGCAATAAACAGCACTTTCAACAATGTTTTTTAAACTTAATAAAAAATGGGATTGAAGCAATGCCTAATGGTGGTACTTTACATATCTCCTCATCTATTAGTAATAATAAAGTTATTATTCGAATTGAGGATAGCGGAATTGGTATGTCACAAGAGCAAGTAAATCGATTTGGTGAACCATATTTTAGTACAAAAACAAAAGGTACAGGTTTAGGTACAATGGTTGCTGTTAAGATCATTGAAACGATGCAAGGTAGTTTGAAAATCCGAAGCGTTATTAATAAAGGTACAACTTTGACAATTACATTGCCGAGATGTAATATGAATTCATCTGAAAACAAATAAAAAAGGAGCATAATTGCTCCTTTTTTATTTGTTTCGATACATAAGTATCTTCTATGTTTTTTAAGTTTACATTTGTGGAGACTAATTAGAAATTAGTACCCTCCGCCCCAGCAGCTGCATCCAACGATAATTAATAAAATAAATAACACAACTAATAACGCGAAACCTCCACCAAAACCACAAGAACCACCGTAACTCATATTTTCTCCTCCTTTTGGTTTGAAAACTAATAGGTAGTTGATCATTTTAACTGGTTCGTATTATACATTATGTAAATATCCCTTTTTTGAGCATGTCCACATAAAAATAAGTAAAAGCACTCATTTGAGAGTGCTTTAAAATGGATACCAAAAGTTTTGAAATACATGTAACTTTAAATACACTGCAACAATTAAAATAAAAACACCTACAAATAAAGCAATGAAATCCCCGCTTTTCGCTTTATTTGTATAAAACCAAGTTCGTGTATTCTTCTTTCCAAATCCTCTTAAATCCATTGCATTTGAAACTGTATCGATTCTATCTAGTGAATGAATAATTAAAGGCCAAAAAATTAAGACACGGTTTTTCATACGAATCCATAAACTTGCTTCTCCTTTTTCAAAAGCTACTCCTCTCGCCTCTTGTGCATGTTTAATAACTTTATATTCTGACTGAATATCAGGTATATAACGTAATGCAATATTTATTGCATATGTAATCTTATAATGAATTCGAAATTTACTTAAGCTACTCACAAATTTGCTTGGATCAGTCGTATATATATAAATAAGTGTAAATGGTAATAACGTAAAATATTTTAATGAAAGTGTAGCTGCATAAAATAATGTTTCATATGTAATTGTTGCATATCCGATATGTAAAAACGAAGTATATGATTCGGTTAATTCGGATCCATGAGTTGGTGTAATAAATAAAATCATGACAGAATTTAATAAACTAAATGTAAATATAACAGTAAAAACAATGCAAATTTTACGAAATGGAATTTTAGCAATAAACAGTCCGATACATCCAATCATAAATACAAATAGCAATATACGAAAATCAAAAAACAAAAAAGTAAGTGTCATACAAAAGATAAATAACAACAATTTCACTGCTCCATCCATGCGATGAAAATATGTACTATACACCTTCCTCCCTCCTAATATCCTCAAAATAATATTCCATAAACCTTTCAGGATATGAAATTCCACTAAATTTAACTAGTTTGAATAAAGAACTTTCCCTTAGGTTCGCCCTTTGTAACGTTTCTGTATCTCCTAATACAACGCACGCGGAATTATTCGCAATAATTTCCCCTTCATCTAGAACAATCGCTCTGTCTGCATATTCTAAAGCGAGATTCATATCATGTGTGATAAAAATAAAAGATATTCCCTTTACAGCTAGTTTTCTAATAAACGACATAAACTGTTTATAATGATAATAATCTTGTCCCGCTGTCGGTTCATCTAATATGATAAGTTTCGGATTTGCTATTAGTACAGATGCAATCGTTACTCTCTTCTTTTGTCCATAACTTAATGCCTGAATTGGCCAATTTCGAAATGGATACAAACCACAAAGTTTTAATGTTTCTTCCGCTCTAAGCTTAATTTCTTCCTTTGAAAACTTTTTTAATTTTAATGAAAATGAAACCTCTTCTATAACAGTAGGTTGTGTAATCATATGATTTGGATTTTGCATCACATAACATATAACCTCACCACGTTTACGAATAGACCAAGAATTGATATTTACTTCATCAAATATAATCCTATCATTTTTTGTTTTGTTTATGCCTATAAGACTATGAGCTAATGTTGATTTCCCGGCTCCATTATGGCCCAAAAGTGCTACAATTTCACCTTCATATATGGAGAAATTTACATTGTCCAATACTTTTTGTTTATTAGGATAGGAGAATGATAAATTCTCTACTTTCAATAATTCTTTTTTTGTAGGAGTACCTTTACAAGAAACTTGCTTCTCCATCCACTCATTTATTACGCTACGAACACTTTCCCTTTGAAGATTTTCAAGTGGGTAGTATATTACGTCATTATTACCATCAAACTGCAATTTCTTTAATACTTCTACGTACATAGGCTCTCTTAAGCCGATAGATGGTAATATATTTGACGCTAAAATCTCTTCTGGTGTCCCTATCGCAACAATTTCCCCTTCATTCATTAAAATGATTTTATCTAAATCCAGGTTTAACATTTCTTCTATTCGATGTTCAATAATTACAATTGTTTTATTATATTGTTTATGTATGCCTTTAATAAGTTCTATTGTATGTAAACTACTTGCTGAATCTAAATTTGCTAACGGTTCATCGAACAATAATATATCAGCATTTGTTGTTAACAAACCTGCTAAAGAAACAGTTTGTTTTTGCCCTCCTGATAATTCATGTGGACTTTGTTTATGAAAAGCATGCATCTTTACCTTTTTTAATGAGTTCGAAACAATCTTTTTCATATCATCTTGATTTACACATTCATTTTCTAAATAAAAAGCTACATCCTCTTCTACTGTAAGACCAATAAATTGAGCATCTTGATCTTGCAAAATTGTGCCTACCTGTTTACTTAGTTCAAAAACACTCTCTTTCCTCGGGTCTTTTCCGGCAATTAAAATATTACCAGTATTAATCCCTTCATAAGAAAAGGGGATTAGCCCATTTATACAATGAGCTAACGTTGACTTCCCTGAACCACTTCGTCCAGCAATTAGTACTTTTTCTCCAGGGTATATATGAAATGTAATGTCTTTTACAGTAGGCTGCGCAGCATGTTCATATTGAAAACTGAATTGTTCAAAAGAAATGATTGGTTGCATGTTAACATCCCTACTTTTCAATTTTTAAATGTGTATGTTTCTTATTAGATTTAGCTAGACCTATTGTAATTGGCAATCCAAGAACTAAAAATACAATAACATCCGCAATTGTCGCTCCTAATACTTGTATAACAATTTTGTCAAATGGTTCTCCCATCACAATAACATCGAATGCCCCAGCAAATATAATAGCAATGACAATACCAATTAACCCAGTAATGGCTAAATAAGAAATATCCCGCTTATTATACGTCCCGTTTTTCACACTAAAGCTAACTCTTTTTTGAATGAGTCCCATTGCAAAGCCGATAATGCCTGAACTAATAACCCACCCCCACCAAATACCCCATCCAGCGATTGTATCTGTTACGGTATGACCGATAAGTCCTATTAACAGTCCTGCCACTGGACCAAATAACGCTCCAAAAACGGTTAAAATAGCTAATGCAGGTTTAATAAATGTATTTGGTGCAATAGAAAATCCCCAAAGTCCTAATATCCCGTATAATGCTGCTCCAATTCCGATTGCTACTACTAACTTTGTTGATAATTTGTTCATTACAATTCCCCTCCCGTATTAGTCAACTTTTATTACTCTATATTTATTTTGAAAATGAATTATGCATCGACACTCCCTTTCTATACAACAAAAAATGACCCCTTACATAAGAGGTCATTTTCTTCACGTTCAAGAATCCTCTTATCTTCCAAAAAACACGTCGTGTCCTCTGCGGAATTAGCACCTTCCTATAAAGTTATATAGGGGTTGCTGAGGTTTCATAGGGCCGTTCCCTCCACCTCTCTGGATAAGTATTAATTTGTAATTCGTATTATGGCATTAATAAGTGTAAATTTCAACACTTTTCTAATTATTTTTATTTTTCGTTTAACGGTACATTTAAATCATTGTATTCTTATCGGAATTATGAAATAATGAATTCAAAATAGTAACGGGAGGAATGTACGATGAAAGTAATCGGTTTAATTGGTGGACTAAGTTGGGAATCTACATCGTTATACTATAAACATATTAATACACTTACACTCTCTCAATACGATCAAAATGCGAAGCTTGTTTTATATAGCATGGACTTTGGTGAAGTAACTACTTTATTACAAAATCATCAATACGAAGAAGTGAAAAACGAATTAGTCACAGTTGCAAAAAAGGTTGAAAAGTCCGGGGCTGAATGTTTATTAATGTGTTCCAATACGGTCCATTTATTTGCTGAAGAAGTAGAACAGGCAATATCTATTCCACTTCTTCATATTGGTGATGTAAGTGCTAAAGAAATGGTAGAGCAGAATATAAAACGGATCGGACTATTAGGTACGAAACAAACGATGGAACAAGACTTCTATAAATCACGTCTAGCGAACTATAACATTGAGACAATTATTCCAAATAAAGAGGAAAGAAATTTTATTCATCATGTTATTTTAAATGAATTAAGTAAAGGAATTATTTCAGAAACATCAAAAGAAAAGCTATTACAAATTACAAACTCATTAATTCAAAATGGCGCAGAAGGTATATTGCTAGGCTGCACTGAAATACCATTGCTCATTTCCCAAAACGACCTTACTGTACCTGTTTTTGATACCGCTTTTTTACATGCAAATACTGCTGTGCAGTTTGCAGTATAATAATATAAAAGCATAAAGGTAGTGCCTCTATGCTTTTATATTGTCTAAACTATTTATTTAAAAGAGATGTAATCACTGCAATTGCTTCTTTAGTACCACCACATTCTAAAAAACTATCATTCAGTTTTCGTATACCATGTTTATATTTTTCATTTGAAAGAACGTCTGTTACCGCTTCATTTAAAGTTTGCACATTAACATTCTCTTTCAATAACCGATGTGCGGCTTCAAGTTCAGTTAATCTTTGCGCTATCATTGGCTGGTCTTTATCGTGTGGAATTATAACAAATGGGACATTAAAATAAATGGCATCGTGTACGCTATTCATACCACCATGTGTAATGAAAACATCTGCTTCACTTAATATTTCTGATTGGGGTACGTATGAAGCAATTATAAAATTGTCTGGCGCTTTCTTAATTTTTGAACGATCATTTCTATCACCAATTGCCATTACAACTATTCCATCAAAATCCGAGAAAGTATCAATGCAAGTATTAAAGAATGGTTCAAGTCCTTCAAGCAGTGTCCCCATTGAAATATAAATAACTTTCTTATCTTTAAGTAATTCAAATGGAAACTGTACATTTGTTTTACGCTTTGAAATACTCGGTCCAATAAAAATGTTATTTCTTCCAAATAAATCGCTATTAGGTTGAAAATAGCGACTTGTGTACACAAGAGTAATATCTCCCTTGTTATGCATAAATTGAAGATTATTTTTAGGTGTTACTCCAAATTCATGTTCCATTTGATATAGTAACTGTTCAGAAATTTTATCAGGTTGGTATGGTATTTCTGCATTTGGATGAAAAGGTAATGTTTCCAAAAAATTTGGAGGAATTAAAAATATAGGAGAAGAAACTATGCCTAGAATTTGTAAATACTCCTTTACTAACTCTCCAGCGCCAAATATATCATAAATTACGAAATCAAAATGTATGTTTTCACATAATTGTTTCGTAATTTCTAATATATATAAAGAAGTTTGAACATGTACACGAAAGAAAGAATTCAGCCCATCTGGAGTTTCAGAATCAATAGAAATCTCCTTTAATAAATCTGGATGTGTATATACAGTAGCTCCCAAATCTTCAATTCTGCCTTTAAATTGTTCTGTCGTAATATAATGTACGTGATCACCTCGTTCAGTATAGGCTTTGACTAAACTTAATGTAGGATTTACATGTCCCTCCGCTGGAAAATTAACCACTAAAATATTTAGCACTTATTTCTCACTCCTTACATTTCAATTCGCTTATTAAGCATACTGTAATTATTACCGTCAATCTTCACCTAATAGTCCTAATACGCTTGCTACTTTAGGTTGATAAATAATTGTTAGTGATTAAATTAAAAAAGGCATCTACATAAGTAGATGCCAAACCGTGATAAGGAGTGTTCTGTGAGGTTAGAATAAGCTTTTCAGCTTGTCCTATGCTATCAATATATGATTTATTTTATAAAATGTGAATAATTGATAGAATGATTTTACCTCTTTATCACCCATTTTGAACCTATTTCTAAATAAGTCGACTCTAGTTTCTGTACTATTTTATATGTTTTAACCTTCTTGAGAGCTATCTATTTTTATAGTTTCTCCAGTCAATCTCTTATTTTTCAGTTCAAAATAAGCATCTAAAACTTCTTTTCCAATATCAGAGTTAATACCAGATTTATCATTAATAACCCACGGCACAACTACAGAGAATGCTACTTCAGGATTATCATACGGGGCATATCCTGCTAACGTTAAATTATAACATTCTCTTCGCTCACCTTTTTCATTTCTTCCAATATCACTTTCTCCACCGTATACTGTCTGTGCTGTCCCTGTTTTACCTGCTGGCTTATAAGATGCTTTTTGGAACGCCCTTACTCCTGTTCCATCACCTTCTTGGAATACCTTTCTAAATCCTTCTTTTACTTGATTTATATATTCCTCTTTCATATCTATCTTATTTAAAACGATTGGTTCTACTGTATGCACCACTTTACCAATCTCATCTTTTTGCGACGTTTGCTCTCTTACCTCTTGAACAATTTGTGGCTTCATTCGATATCCACCGTTTGCGATTGTTGAAATATACTGTACAAGTTGAAGTGGCGTATAGGTGTCATACTGGCCAATTGAGTAGTCTAGTAAGAAACCAGGTTGATTATCTTTTTTACCAATTTGTCCAGCTGTTTCATTTGGTAAATCAATACCCGTTGGAACACCTAATCCAAATTGCCTGAAATAATACCTCATTTTATCAAAGTACTCCTGTTTAATATTTAATGAACTATTTTTCACATAATCTACACCTGCAATTTTTAATGCTGTATGAAACATATAAACGTTTGAAGAGACTTGTAACGCTCTTAAATCATCAATATTTCCAAACTCTTTCCAAGACTTTTTTTCCTTTGTTCCTTTAAACTTCATAGGTGCATCATAAAAATAAGTACCTGGTGTTATAGCTTTCGTTTCAAATCCAGTTAAAACTGTCGCACCTTTCACTGTTGATCCAAGCTCATAAGAACTAGTCATTGTGCCTAATGCATAGTCTTCAACTTCTGTTTTTCCGTCTTTTTCTACAAGTCTTTTCCCGGCCATGGATAATACTTGTCCGTTTTTCGGATTTATCATCACAACGAAAGCACGGTCCAACATGGATTCTGACCCTTTATATGTCTTTAATATTTTTTCAATACTTTCTTCTACTTTCTTCTGTAATTCCATATCTATTGTTAAAGTTAAATTCTTACCGCTCTTTCCCTCAGAAACGATTTCCGTTCTAATTGTATTACCTTGTTTATCTGCAACGCTTCTTACTTCTTTTTTTGTACCATGAAGTACATCTTCGTATTGCTGCTCGATATAACTTTTTCCAACCCTATCATTTCGGCTATAATCACGTACCAAGTAGTAATCTAATCGTTCACTTGGTAATCCTTCATCGGAATTAGAAACATTTCCAAGAACAGATCGGAATAATCCATCATTTACATACACTCTCTCCCAATCAACCGATACGTCTACACCTGGGAGATTCGCTAAACTTTCACTAGTTATAGTAAATTCCTTTTCACTAACATCTTTTTTTATAATTTGAGGAGCCATTTGATAACCAGAAGTCATCTTACTTTTAATAGCTAACACTTTTATATCTTTCTCTGTTAATTCCTGAAGATTTTTATCTGTAACCCGTTTTCTTTTTAACTCTTCTATTTTTTTATCTAGCTTCTTGCCGCTAATATCCTTTTCTCTAAATGTATCTATTTCTTTTTTCGATACTAGATTTTCAGCCAGTTTCGGATTTAATTGCATCCAAAAATCTTTCTTATCTGTCTCAGTTAACTTAGCTATATCTTCTTGCGGCATTTCAATTATGTCTGCAAGTTGTCTTGCAGTTTTTAATATATCTTCTGATTTTACACCTTTCATCTTTGTGTACGTGATCGTACGCAAAGATGTATTATCAACTACTGGATTCCCTTCTCTATCAAATATTTTTCCACGTGGGACAGATAGGCTCACAGTTGCATTTTCTCTCTTTTCTACTTCATTTTTATAAGTCTCTCCATCGAAAATTTGCACTTTACCTAACTGTATAATCATTGCAGAAAATAATAAAAATACACAAAGAAATAAAATATTTAACCGCGTCGGTATTGCTCTCCCACTTTTTTTCTCATGCTTTTTCACCTTGTCATAATCTCCTCCTTACCGAATTCCTACTAATAATTGAATCTATATATTAAAAGTAATGCACATTTTCTATACAGTACTTTGCACAAATATTAATATACTGATAAAAACTTAATAGAAATTAAAACAAAGGTTAAGAAAAGGTAAAGTTTACTAAATTAAATATAAAAATCCCCAATAACCAAAAGTTAAGCTTTTGGTTATTGGGGATTTAGTAATTTAAGAGTTAATAATTGGACGTATTGATTCGAATCTATCATCATAATTTGATAGAGATTTTTCGCTCTGAGCTTTCGGTAAGTAAATCGTTACTGTTGTCCCGACTCCAACTTCACTCATAATACTTATATTTCCTTGATGACTTTCAATGATTTTATAACTTAACATTAATCCGATACCGGTACCTTTTTCTTTCGTACTATAAAAAGGCTCACCTAATCTCTTAATTCTATCTTCAGGTATCCCTATTCCTTCATCAATTACATGAATAATGACACCTTCATCGTTTATCTCTTTAATATGAATTGTAATTTTCCCGCCATCTGGCATAGCTTCGATTGAATTTTGCAAAATATTAATAAACACTTGTTTCAATTGATTTTCTGAGCATTCAATGCTTATGTCTTTGTTGTCTGCATATAGTTCCACTTGAATATTCGTCATAATTGCTTTTGTATTCATTAACGATACGACATTATTATAAATTTGATAAATATTTTTTTGTTCTGTATTTATCTCATCTGTTTTAGCAATTGATAAAAACTCTTGAAGTATCGCTTCTATTCTTTCAATTTCAGAAAGCATTAAATCAAAATATTTTTCTTGATCTTCTTTATTAATTTGAAATAACTGTATAAACCCTTTAATGACAGTTAATGGGTTCCTTACTTCATGAGCCACACCAGCTGCTAATTGACCAATCGCTGCAAGTGTATCTGATTTATTTAGCAATTCTTCTGTCTTTTTCCGTTCTGTAATATCGCGTACAATGATCATAATTTTATCATGTAATAATGGTAAGCATCTAGCTTCAAAGAAATCGACACTCCCATTAATTGTAAGTGGATACTCAACAATTACATTCGTCCCTTTTTCCTTCACTTGATGAATTGCTTCCTGAAACTGCTGTGCTACTGGAGATGGTAATACTTCGAAAAACTTTTTTCCCATAAAAGCTTGTGCCGGTACGTAAAATTTCGAAGGGGATCCTGCTTTATAATCTATAATTGTGCCATCAGCTTCTGTTAAGAAACATAAATCTGGTAAAGCCTTAAAAATTAATTCCAATTCAGACGTTTGTTGTTTTAACTGGTCTTCTATCGCTTTTAAATGTGTAATATCTACTCCGACAGCCCAGTAGCTATATCCTGTTACAGGAAACTGTTCTGATATATTGGACCACATGATTGTTTTGATTTCACCATTTTTACATGTTAAGTGCATTTCCCAATCCCTGAAATTTTTTCCACAAGTTAAAAATTTCGTTTGTATTTGGTGACGATAATTATGATCTGGGTACAGTAATTGTAGGGCATTTGGATTCCCTATTATTTCTTCAGCTGTATAACCTGTTACAATTTCACACTCCCGATTCCACAAAACAAAATCTCCATTATAATCAAGCGCATCAACCATAACAGGCATGTTTTGTAAAATCGTATGCAGTTCCTCCTCTTTTCGAGAAAGCAACGTTGTATTTTTACTTTGAAATACCTTTGTTGCTCCATCTATAATTAGATTTGAAAGCATTTCAAAGTATTTTTGACAATTGAAAATGTCACTTTTGTTTGACCATACTACAAAAGATCCTAAATGTTGATTGTATAAAAAAATGGGGATTTCAATTTTGGGAAGTTTACATATTTTCATTTCATTTATTCCAAAAGAAAATATACATTCTTTTTCAGCATCAAGAAGTTGATGTGATATGTTGGTTAATTTATAAAACTGTTCTGCCATGGTTTCTATTGTACTCACATCAATAAGTTCCATTAGCCGCGCATTCATTCCTTTTTCACCTCAATATGTAAAATTAATACAAATTCAAATTTTATACTTCTCCATTATACGTAGAATGTGCCTTTAGGTATATAGCTGCAGAATAATTATTCGAATAAATTTTATTTTTCAATTAAAATAGAGAAGAATTTGCGTATAAAATGAATCCTTAATCAGTACGTATTTTGTTCATCACATATTAATTCTGAATGTACGACCAACCTAAAACGGGTACTCATGCAGAAACCGGATTTTAATATCAGAGTCATACACATCGATTTTAGTAGTATAAAAATACAAAAATATAAAGTTCATAAAATTTTCACAATTAGTATGAAAAATATAAACATTTATTCCAATATATTCTATATAATAAAAAGTAATAAGGCTTCTATGAATCTCATAGAATACCTTACCCCTAATAAAAAGAAAAAAAGAATCCATTTGGATTCTTTTTTTCTTTTTATATTACATTACATAATTATATAAAGCATGTGCAACACCGTGTTCTTCATTTGATAAAGTTTCGTATTTACACATTGCTTTTATTTCTTCGACTGCGTTCCCCATTGCAATTGATATGTTTGCTTTTTCCATCATGGATACATCGTTTAGCCCATCACCTATCGCTACAGTATTTTCAACTGGAATATTTAGATGTTCTGCTAAAGTATATAATCCATTTCCTTTTTGAGCATCTCGATGATTAATTTCTAAATTATGCCAATATGAAGATGTAATTGCTAAATCAGTATTATGCAGAAACGTTGCTTTTAACTTTTGTAATTTTTCTATGTTATAAGAAAATGGTAAAAGCTTATGCACATGTATATCAGTTTCTACAATCGGTTTACAACTTTCTGCACTATGAAACGCTGTATGCTCAAGGTATAAAGCTGCGATCGTTTCTAATTCTTTCAAGTCGAAATTTTCTTTTGAATTCTTCACATACTCAATTTCATTACGTACACTCTCTACTCCATAATCCGGTACATACACACCTTTATCAGTATAAAGCTGATAATATAAGCCATTCTCTTCAAGATATTCTACAATCTCAAGTGCTTGCATATTTTGAATTGGATATCTCTTCATCATTTTTTTATCTTTATATATAAGCGCACCGTTTTCCGCAATAATTGGACACTCTAAATTAACTTCTAACAACAATCTTTCAATGTCGACGATAGAACGTCCTGTACAAATTGCTACAACATGACCCGCTTCCTGACATTTTCGAATTGCTTCTGCATTCTCGTTACTAATCATTTTATTCCCTGAAAGAAGAGTTCCATCTAAATCAATTGCGATTAATTTCATTATTTCTTCACCACTTTCTATAAATACACGAGTTCATTATAAACACAAGGTATCGTTTTCATACTGATCTCGTGAAGTACCCCTTATTTATAATTTATGAAAAGCGTTTCAGGTCAAGAAATAATTAATAATAAAATCAAAAACTTTTCTTTTTAAAGAAAAGTTTTTGATTTTATACTATGAACTATAACTAATATATTTCGTCTCACACATGTACACATTCTTTTCTTCAGTTGGGACATATACTTTAAACTTTTCTAAACGTTTACCGTAAATATGAATAGTGATAACGCTTTCATTTTTAGCTATTTCAAGAATATGACAATCAGCTGGTGGAATGACTTTATCTGTTTCTCCTTCTCCCAAATAAAGATTTCCTGTATGTGTTAAATAAACAAGTGAATTTTCAAACTGCTTCGTTTGTATAAAGTTTTGCACCATTATCCTCCCTGTAAAAACGCCTTCTACTCCCCATGTACCATCATGATCATGTAAAGGTGTAGATTGTCCATCTTTCCATACAAGAGCTAATACTTCAAAACGATTAAAAGGATCTTCATATAACAAATGTCGTGCGTATTGAGCCGAATTCGCCTTCTGTTTTTCTAACGGAAGCCATGTTTTCTTTTCTAAAAGTTCTTCTAGTAATTTTTCAATCGCACAAACAATTTGATCTTCTAATAAATTACTATCCATTAAATCCGTTACAGCTTTAATGAACGTTTGAAACGTTTTACTTCCATTACACGTTAACATAAGCGTCCTCCTCCATTCTTTTTCACACATCTCCATACTAAATAATCAACTAAAAATTTACAATTGAGAAATAAAAAAACAAGGTACAGTAAATTTGTACCTTGCTGATCAATTTACCTATTATTCAAAAGAATAGGTAAATAATTTAACGTTTGTTCATTTTCCAATAGACATTTTTCTAAATTGAACAATGGAGATAACTCTATTTTTTCAAAAGCATTTATGAAAGTTCTTAATGCAATCTCAGCTTCTAAACGTGCAAGTGGTGCTCCTAAGCAAAAGTGAGCACCTTTACCAAATGTTAAATGCTTTTCATTTCCTATTCGGTGTATATTAAATTTAGAGGCTTGTGAAAACTTTTTCTCATCTAAATTTGCTGCACTTACCCACGCAACAATCATTTGATCCTTTTTCATAAAAGGCCCAAATAAATTTGTATCCTCTGTAATCCTCCTAGCTAATGTAACGGGAAATCGATAGCGCAATACTTCCTCAATTGCCTTTGAAATTAATTTAGGTTCTTCTCTTAATTCTTTATATGTTCCAGGTGAATCCACTAAAAAGCAATACAAGCTATTAATAATTAAATTAGTAGTTGTTTCATTGCCTGCCGCTAATAAACCTAAAGAAAAAGTAACAATTTCTTCATCTGTTAATCTTTCGCCTTCATATTCAGCTCGTATTAAATCCGAAATAATATCATCGGTTAAATGGTACCTCTTTCCCTGAACAATCGGTAGAAGATATGCTTTAAATTCATTTAGTGCTATACCCTTTTCCGCATCCAGATCACTAAACTTTTCTTTACTATACGGCATAAATAAAATATCAGACCATGCTTTAATTTTTTTACGGTCCGTTGTTGGCACTCCTAATAAATCGGATATGACGGTAACAGGTAAAGGTGCAGCAAACTCTTCAACAATATTAACCTCACTATATTTTTCGATATGTTCTATAAGTTCATTTGCGATTGCCTGTATTCGGGGTTTCCATTGTTCTAAACTTCTTGGAGTAAATGCTTTAGAAACGATAGAACGTACATTGCGATGTTCTGGTGGATCCGTAGAGTTTATATTTATCCTAGTTTCTAAAGGAGGGATTGCGAATTGTCTTCGCTCCCTTCTACTTGAAAATAAGCGATAATCCGATAAAACTCGATTTACATCATCGTATAAAAAAACATTCCATACATCTTGCTCTTCATCGTAATGTACAGGGTGATTATCCCTCATAAATTGATACCACTCATACGGATTCCACAATTCTTCTTTTGTTTTCAGCTTTGAAATTTCATGAACTAAAATCACATTTTCCGGCGAAGCCATAGTTCTTTCCTCCCTTTTCTTTTACAATAAAAGTGATAGGTCGGTAGTTCAAAGTTGTATAATCTAACATATGTTATTTTAACATATACTAAAGGAGATTTTTTATTGGAGAACTTGAGAAATATATAAGGGGGATTTTTATGTACGTTGACATTTTACTATTAGCAGAATTAACAACTGGACCAAAACATGGATATGAAATAAAGAAAAATGTTCAAAACCGGTTAGGTGAGAATTTCGAATTAAATCATAACACACTTTATCCCGCTCTTCGGCGCTTCGAAAATATGGGTGCTATAACGAAAAAAATACATAAACAAGTCGGAAAGCCAAACCGAAATATGTACGATATAACTGAAACAGGTGAAGAAATTTTTTCAGAGATGTTAAGAGAGTTTCCTGAAAAAATTGCGACAAATAACGCTGAGTTCCTTGTACGTATCGCTCTATTTGAAAAACTTAATTACGAAGGTAGAAAAGAAATTTTAACAATACGCCAAGACGTACTAAATAAACAGCTTACTGCTATTCAATCTTTAGATGTTAGCTCATCTTTTATTACAGAAGTTATTGAATTTAGTAAATCACGTATAGAACACGAATTACTCTGGATTACATCACTTATGAAGAAAATATAAAAATTAACAAGAAAAGTTAAAAATAATGAATGAAAATGAGATTTATTATCAATACTATAATTAATAAAAGGGCAACCACGATTTGGCTACCCTTCAAAAAATTTATACTTCTGGATCGAAAGTTTTGCAATCTGTTTCTTCCGTAGTTGATGCATGTTTCCCTTTATGACTTACTACATAAATTGCATCTGCACTACATTTATTGCCGTTAGCCCAAAATTTACAGTTGTTTACTTCACATAAAACGTCTTGTGCCATAGTATCACACCTCCTTGTTCTAATATCATTAACAAAATTCGGAGGTATGATACTCTTTGTCATGCATTTTTTATTCCCTTTTTAGTTTTCTTAATGGTTCAATGTTTCCTTGTACAATAGCATCTATATTTTCTGTTATTTTTTCAATGTCAAAATGCCACCATTGAATTTGCAATAATTCTTCTATTATTGCATTTGTAAATCTTTTCTTTATTTTATTTGCAGGGTTTCCGCCAACAATTGTATATGGTGCGACGTCTCTAGTCACAACAGATTTAGCTGCAATGATTGCACCATCCCCTATTTTTATTCCAGGCATAATCGTTGTATCCATACCAATCCATACGTCATTTCCTATAACTGTATCACCTTTGTAAGGTAAATCAGACAAATTAGGTGTATACTTCTCCCACCCATTTCCAAATATATTAAATGGATATGCCGAAAATCCATCCATCCGATGATTCGCTCCGTTCATAATAAAGGTAACTCCATTTGCAATACAACAAAACTTTCCAATAGTAAGATGATCTCCAAGAAATTCATAATGATGTAATACTCGATCTTCAAATGTTTCTCCATCTTTCGCATCATAATAAGAATAGTCACCAACAAGTATATTAGCTTTCGTTATTGTATTTTTTATAAAATGAACGTTTTGATTTCCTTCAATTGGGTATTTTACATTTGGATTAGGATTCATGTTGTACAGCACTTCCTTTACCATTTATTTCATTTTCTACCGCTATTACTGGCTTTAAATTGTATATAGGTAAAATAAATAATAATCCAATTATAAATAGTAAAGCTGTGCCCTCATACATCGTACTTAATGAGAACACCTCTTTTAATGAACCAGCAATACTCATTGTTACTACCATTGAACCGGTGAATAGTGGACTTAAAATGCCATTTACACGACCAATAAAATCTGTATCGCTGTTTTGAATAATGAGCGTATTAATACCTATTTGGATACATGGAAGAGCTAACCCACTAAAAAGTTGTGCTGTAAGTGTCACCCATAAATTCGTCGAATAACCAATAATACCAATGCCGATTGCCTGACCGAGCATCCCTACAATTAACATCTTTTGCGGAGCAACATTTTTCGCAAATACCATCGCTAAAGCGCCGCCAACAATCATACCCGCGCCATTTACTGTTAGTAACCATTGCAAACTCTCTTTTGATAACCCTAACTGCTCAGTCACAATAAATATACCTAATGGCTGAATCAATCCTATACCTAGTCCTGCTGCCATAAAACAAAGCCCAAGCAAAGTTAATGCTTTTTTCTTTTTTACGTATTTAATACCGTCTAGCATTTCCTGTAACAACGTGATTTCTTTTTTCTCATTTTTATTCTCAAGATCTTTCGGAAGAAATAACAACACAGCTGCTGCCAGTAAAAAAGCGATACCTGTTATGATAATTGAAATATAAATTCCAAAACTATGAAAGATAAATGTTCCAAGAATCGGTCCTAACACCATAAAAATCGCAAATATTGTTTGATATATAGACATCGCTAATTGGATTTGTTCCGTTGATAAATGCTGTTTAAACAATTTCATACCTGATGGTTGAGAAAACTGCGAAAGGATTGCAGAAATAAGCGTGACAAAAAACACGATTTTCCATGTTCCAAACATAAGTGTAATTAATACAGCGAATACTGAAATGGAACTTAACGTTTCACACCATATCATTGTCTTCTTTGGCTTCCACCTATCAGCAAAGGTTCCACCTATAAAGGAAAAGATGAAAATTGGAGCAAACTCAGCAACCGAAATCATTGAAATAGCAAAAGCATCACCTTTCGTCATTTCCATTACATATAGTAATACCGCAAAGTTCCGAACCCATATTCCAATTTGTAAAAACAATGCTGATGCAAGAATTCCTTGCACAAACCGATTTTTTAATACTTGTGATACCCCATTGTTTTGTTTCGTTACTACATTTGTCGACATAAAAAAGCCTCCTATTTCATGTTCTGAACAGGAGGCAGCACAAATCATATAAAAAGACTATATATTCGCAGAGCGAAATACATCCCTTTTCTATAAATGCACAGACTAATCCTATTCAGAAGAATATTTCGTTTTTTTAACGAAGATCTCTTACAAATAGAATTAGTTGATCATTGGGATGTTTTCACCCTTCCGTTTCGAATTTAAATAACACATACATACTCTATGTAAATCATTTTCTATGTATGCATGTCTACAATAAATATTCTAGAATGTTAATGGTAATTCCTCTAAAGAACGCATTAAATAATTACCCTGCCATTTCATTTCTTCACGGTTACCTTTTATTTTTAGTTCAGGCATTCGATTAAATAAAGTAGTAATAGCAATCTTGGCTTCTAACTTAGCAAGTGGAGCACCTAAGCAGAAATGGCTACCATGGCCAAATGCAATATGACGATTATTCTCCCGAGTAATATCGAATACTTCCGGATTTTCAAATACAGTTTCATCACGGTTTGCAGAAGCTAATGCAATGACAACCATATCTCCTCTTTCGATTGTTCGGTCGTGAATTTGAAAAGGTTCATCTGCCCATCTTGAAGTTGTAACCTCAACTGGAGAATAATATCGTAATCCTTCCTCAATAGCTGCATCAATTAATTTTGGATCTTCTTTTAATAACTGTAATTGATCCGGATTTTCGAGAAGTGCTAATACCGTATTTGTTATTAAATTTACCGTTGTCTCATGACCCGCCACAATTAGTAACATTATCATTGAATATAGTTCTCGGGCGCTAAGTTTATGCCCTTCACTTTCCACAAGTATTAATGCACTCACCAAGTCTTCTTTTGGCTCTTTTCGTTTATTATCAACTAAATATTGGAGATATGTAATAAACTCAGATAGTTGCTTTTCGGTTTCTTTTATTTCTTCTGGCGTTTCTGGGTAAGCAATGACAGCATGAGACCAAATTCTAAATTTCGCTTGATCTTCTTTTGGAATGCCGAGCATTTCACTTATTACAATAATCGGTAAAGGAAACGAGTAATCATCAACAAGATTTAATGAACTTTTTCGCTCGACTTCATTTAACAAATCATCTGCAATATCCTGTATTCTTCCTCCCAATTGTGTGATCATCTTCGGTGTAAAAGCTTTTTGTACGAGTGATCGTAAACGATTGTGGTTAGGTGGATCTGAATTTAGCATGTGCGTCGTTAAATAATCACTATTATCAACAGTAAGAAAGACATTCAATGTATCTTGAGAAAATACATTGGCCGGATCTTTTTTTAAGCGATTATCTTTTAATAGTGGCAAAGCATCTTCATATCTTGTAATAAGCCACTCTGCACCTAATTCAGTTTTATTCACAAATAAGATAGGTTGCACTTTTCTAGATTCTTTATAAATTTCATACGCATCTTCTTTAAACTGAGCTGAAGCTAAATTAATACCATCCTCTATTCTTAGCCCAACTTTGTTTTTCATTGACATTGTATTCCCTCACTCTCATTTGTTTTTGAAAACCAACCAACATATGCATTATACTCTAATAAAAACGCAAAAATTGTAAATTTTCATTCAAAACCTTACTTCGTATATTGAAAAATAAAAAGTGAGAGAGTAAAATCCTTCTACTCTCTCACTCTTCTTTACGCAAAACACATGAAATTACTAATTTGTTGATAGCGATAACTTACTTTACGACGGCGACCACCTTGCCAAGTGTAACCTGAAACCCCATTTCTCCTCACTTCAGTCGGGAAGAACCATAAGTCTCTTCCGAAAGGTCCAGGACGATGCAAACGTAAATATCCCCATCTTCCTAGACAGTTACACATCCATGATTTCATATTCCCTGCTTGAGCTGGAGAAGCAAATGTAGACGGTAACGACGGCGCTTGTGACGGTGGTGGTGACGTTGGAGCATCTTCCGCATCATCTGGTCTATAATCTTCTTGTTCCATATCTCTCACTTCATTTACAGATTCATACCCGTAGTTTTGTGGATTATAATACATCCCTTGATCATATGGATAATTTTGCTGGTTATACATATTAACAAATCACCTACTTTTCATTCAGTACCTTTAACATTCATATGTAATATGCGCTCTATAGGAAGCTTATGTTATAGCCCAAATTCAATTTAAAAACCTCGTATTATTTAAATACGAGGTTTTTAAAAATAAAATGTATTTATTATTTCCTTAACTTTACACTATAAAAACGCATTTCTTTTAGTGAACCTTCAAATTCAAATACGTCTTGTTTAATTAATTCCTTTAAGCGATATTCTAAAAACGTATCGCCAACTAACTGCTCTACAAGACCAAGCGCTTCACCAATTACTCTTGGAGCTTTTAGGAATTCTCGATCAGCACCTATACTTTTCGCACATTCAATAATAAATTGATCAAAATAATCTTCTTGTACAGAACGCACTTCATTGTCTGTCCAAACTCTTAAAAATTCCGTACTTTTCGATAGACTATCCCACTCATGTTCAAACTGCATACGTTTCTCTACAGTTAAATATGGAAATTCTACAAAACTTTTTTGAATTAGAGCTAAACTTTCAGGTGCTAACTCTCCAGTTCCACGAATAGCATACTCTTTTTTTAATATTTCTTTACTTGCTTCAGACGTATTAATAACGCGAATGTTTTTCTTATCTTTTAATTGCGCCATTACAAAACATAAGCCTACATGTTCATGTGCGTTATTAGCTTTCCAAATTGTAATAGGTGTTTCAATAGGAATAGTGTGTAGTTCTTCCATAGTTTCTAAAAACCTTGGTAAATACTCTTCTTCAAAATAATTATCATAAGCAGTTAAATTGTTTACTAACCATTTCTGTCTTGCAAGTTGTCCCTCATTCATATGTAGCTTGTTTATCGGCCCAATTGAAAAGAATTCAGAAAAAGCGACAATCCTCTCTTCCAATTGTTCTTCTTGACTAAGCATATATTTTAAACATCCAGCTGTTGAATCATCAAACCCAATATGTACGTGTGTGCTTTCTTTTACATTTCTTATATATGATGTATTACTCGTTAGTTGCTTAGGAATATCCATCAAATTTTTAATTGCATCTTCACTATAGTTTTCTTCTAATAAATTCAACTGAATAAGAATACTTTGAAGTAAATGTTTTGCTTCATCTTCGTACATATCCTCTACAATATTTTTGATATTATCTATCATACAAATCCCTCTATTCATTTCATAAATAACGTATATTATAGTGTATCATTCTTTTAAAGTTTTTTTAAGTAAAAGCATTTATTATTCAGATTGCTACAGCTATCCACATTTTCAACAAAATCTCTCCTACAATTCTTAATTACTAAATATTCTTTTGTAAATCCTTTTATTTAAATGTATAATTATATAGAAAATAAAAAATATAGGAGCTATATGTATGGAGAAAGCGATTACTACTTATAAACATTATTTGAAAAATTGGAGATTTATATTTATTTGTATATTACCTACTATCGCCTTATTATATGTTTTCGATGTCATCTTTGAATTACTATTTCATCAAGATTTCTATTTATCTAACTTAATTTTTGCTATTATTTTATTTTTAATATTTATGAGCATCAAAGATATGTTTAAAATTGAAAGTTAAAGAGCAGGATAAAAAAAGAGCACCCTGCAATCGGATGCTCTCATGTGATAGAGGTTTTTTCTGAGTATTAAGTAGGACACGAAGGTCTTGTCCTACAATATAATATATGCTTGTACTTATTTTATTGTGCATCTATTAAACATCAAATGTATACGTATTGCTAAAAATTCTGCTCATTTATTAATTGCATAATTATTATATTTACACATAAAAAACATCCCTATGGATGTTTTTTATGTACCGATTTTTAAGCTTCCATAAACTTAGCCGGTACACCAATTTTTTCAACTACAGAAGATATATTAGTAGGATTAATCATTACATTTTCAATACTAACTAATTTATTTTCTAATAGTCCATTCTCTGTAGTAATAAGTTCTTCAAACCGATCTAAAGTCATCGAGAATTTATATTCACTTCCGCCATTCATACAGACTTTAACATACTTCATAGTGTCACCGCCTTTCATAATAATCTATATTTCGACAAGAAGACGCTTACATCCTTTTTATTTACTACTAGATTTCTCACTTTTACTCCTTGCTAATTCACGTTTATTTATTTTAGAAAAAGCAGTTACTATTTTATGTTCACATTATAATTGCGAGTAAAAATGATAAAGATAGAAATGCACAAAGTGGTATAAATAAAACAGTATCCATTTTAGCAAAATGTGTATCTTTTTCGCGTTTAAAAATACCAAAATAACGAAACTCACCAATTACTCTTATGAAAAACACAATCATACAAACCCAAGATCCCATTCGAACAATAATATTATGAAATGCGAAATGAACAAGATTTGTTTGTTGTAATAAAATTATTGCGGCCGTACTTAATAATAAAGCAATAAACAATGTCATTCCTACACTTGGTATAAACGCCTTTTCTCCAGCTTTTGTTGGAATGACACTATTTGTCGCCCACTTACCTCCGAAAGCCCAGTAAACATGTAAAAAGCTAACTAAAAATAATATACAGACAGAAATATATGTAATAATAAGCATTTTGTCCTCCTATTATTTTATTTAAGTCTTCAACTTCAGAGTATGCTATAAATTCCACCTTAGCAATCTATATTTAATAACATAAAAACCCCTTAATGATTTTTCGTAAAATTGATTAATCATTAAGGGGCTTTTCACTTTACTACGCATTATACCTATTTCTACGACGTTCCATCCTCGTTTGTCCTTTAGCAGTACCTTCTTGATATTGATCTATTTGCTCTCTTATTTCATATGTTGCAGCTGGAGCTGGTTCTTCGTAATTATGCTCACGTATTTTTTCTGGTGTTTTTCGTTTTGATCCTTTTCCACCAAACTTATATAATTTCATCTTTAATTTCGGTAATTTTGGAAGTGGAATCTTAAATGATAGCTTTTTGCGTTTCTTTTTTTGTTGAAATAGATTTATATTTTCTTTATTATCTTCCTCTTTACGGTGTAATAACATGGCAATTAACCCGCCTAATATAAGCCCGCCAACTAAAAGCATAAGGTATTTGAAATTACTTATCATTAAACTCGACATACGTTCAAGTATGACTAACGACTGTACTTCTTTAATATCCCAAAGTAAAGCGGCCCATAATGAGAATAAACCGAAAGTAAGTCCATATGTACGAAAACGGAATAAACATGGAATTAAAGCGACACAAGCGGCGATTTTCGCATTCCCTATTATTGAACTTGTTGAAATATCTTGATGCCAAATTACTAACAGTAATGTTATAAATGGCGCATAAGCTATCCAGCTACATATACGTGAATATATTTTTTTCGCAAAATAGCTACCAAAACTAGTAAAAAATAAAAGGCCTCCAATATATAAAGATTGTTCTAGTGGGATTTGCTTCATAATTCCTGCAACTGGAAAGAGGCCGCTCAATAGCATTAATAGCACATCCAACTTCTTCACAATTCCTCATTCCTTTCAAATTTCTTTTGAATCAATTCATATTACTTTTCCAAATAAAATGTTTTTATTACTAAAAAACATCTTAATCCTGTATGCAAATAAAGTAAATACGTAAAATAGCAGATACATGACAAATGATATCCTTATTTACATGAAAAAATGACAAATCCTGATCGATATAAGGAGCAGGATTTGTCTGTTATTATTTACAGTAGAATAATTGAATCTTTCTTTTCTATCTTTATTATATCTACATCCAGTTCATCATCAAACTCTTTAAACTCTCTTGCATCTATATCCGTCATATCGCGAATATTTTTATAAGTAATTCGTATAAGTGTGATTTCGTTAATTAAAGCTGTTTTAAAGAAGACATATCAGCGATAATTTATGTCTATTCTGTATAAGTGTTAGCAAGTTCGTTTGCAAACTTGTTAGCACTTTTTTATTTTTCTTCTATTAAAAAACTTAATTGTATCTCTTCTATTACACATCACTTTTACTGCCACTATGATGAAAATCATCAATTAAAGAAAATAATTATAATAGTCACTTTCTTAACACACATATTTTTTAAATTATTCTCAGGCTGTAAAATTCGTATTTTTGTTGGTGCTACCCCATGCCCATCAACCTAAGATTTTTAATTCCCCCCATAACGAAAATTTTATACATCGTTGACTATTGATAATGATGCGTTATGTAAACCTTGCATGAATAAGTTAAATATCGTCATTTCCTCGCTTCTCCCTATATTTTGTATATTGGCATACCAAACATGCTTATATCATATATTGGTACAAGCAATCATATATACATTATGGTACATAAAACAATAATCAAGGTAGTACAGTACCAGATTGTAAGGAGAGAGGAGCATGTTTTATGGAATCACGACCTACGAAGAAAACTGGGCATAGGAATATACCGCAGCCTATAAGAGATGATGGTGCTGGTGCGACCGATCTTGGCCCCCGGGACGTCATGCGGGATATTGAAAATCCTGATATGCTAGTTCCGCCAGCCACTGATGCGGGATTGATCCCTAACTTAAAGTTCTCTTTCTCCGACACACATATGCAATTAAATCATGGCGGCTGGTCTCGGGAAGTGACAATAAGAGAACTACCAATTGCGACAACTCTTGCAGGCGTTAATATGCGTCTGACACCAGGTGGTGTGCGAGAGTTACACTGGCATCAACAAGTAGAGTGGGCTTATATGATTTTAGGTCGGGCACGTATTACCGTGGTTGATCAGAATGGGCAGAACTTTATAGCAGATGTCGAGGCAGGTGATTTATGGTATTTCCCCCCGGGAATTCCACATTCAATTCAAGGACTAGAGGAAGGCTGTGAGTTTCTTCTTGTTTTCGATGATGGCAATTTCTCGGATCTTAACACCCTATCTATCTCAGATTGGTTCGCGCGCACACCAAAAGATGTATTGGCGAAGAATTTTGGTGTATTGGAAAACGCCTTTGCCCATATCCCAACACATCAACGATATATTTTCCAAGAACAGGTACCCGGACCCCTGGAAACCCAGAAAGTACCGGATCCTTACGGTACTGTGCCAGAGAGCTTTACATATAAACTACTTTCACAAAAGCCGATAGTAACCCCAGGTGGAACTGTACGAATAGTTGATTCTTCTAACTTCCCTATTTCAACTAATATCGCAGCAGCACTGGTTGAAATTAAACCCGGCGGAATGAGGGAAATGCATTGGCACCCGAATAACGATGAGTGGCAATATTACCTCACAGGTATGGGTCGTATGACTGTGATGGGAAGTAATGGTAATGCTCGCACATTCAATTACCGTGCTGGTGATGTAGGATACGTACCGTTTGCTTTCGGACACTATATTGAAAACACCGGTGACGAAAGCCTTTGGTTTCTAGAGATGTTCAAGAGTGACCGCTTCGCTGATGTGTCGTTGAATCAGTGGATGGCATTAACTCCGCATGAGTTGGTTCAGGACAATTTGCATGTAGGAAGCGAGCTGATGGACGTGCTGCGAAAACAAAAATGGCCTGTCGTCAAATAGAAGATTGTGTTTTCCGTTGTTAACTATTCATTCATCTGGATTCTAAATCAGATATTCCCCCCTAGCTTCGCTTCAAAAAGTATTGATAAAAGAAAGGACGATGAAATATGTATCGTAAATTGACCTTCGTCATTATTCATGGTTCCTGGGCTGACGTCAGCCAATTTGATGGAGTCGCTGCCGAGCTTCACAAGCTTGGCCATTCGGTTTATGTGCCTGAATATCCAGGTCACGGTGTCCTGACAGACAATAACGTAACTCACGAGCAAATCACGAATGCAGTCATCGAATATATCGAGAAAAGAGGTTTGAAACATATCGTTTTGCTCGGACATAGCTTCGGCGGAACGATTGTCGCAACAGTAGCCCAGCAAATCCCGCATCGAATTGACCGTCTCGTATTTTCTAACGCATTTGTTCCTCTAGACGGACAAAGCTTGTACGATCAACTTCCGCCGCCTCTTCAAGAAACATTCAAACAACTGACCGATGCTTCAGGTAACAATACGATCATGCTTCCATTTCTACTGTTCCGCGATGCCTTCACAAACACAGCCACCTTAGAAGAAGCGACATCGATGTACCACAAAATTATACCGGAACCTGCAGGGCCTTTATTTCAAAAGCTAAATTTGAAAAAGTTCTACAATCTACAAATTCCGAAAAGCTATCTCAATCTGACGGAAGATATCGCTCTTCCGCCCGGATCATTTGCTTGGCATACGAATCAATCCAGTCATCTCGGTTTTTACCGATACATTGAAGGCAACGGAGACCACTTTACGACCTTCTTCAGGGAACCGAAAATGATCGCCAAGAAATTCGTGGAAGCCGGCAGACCATAAATAACAACACCGAGGGTTTGAAGCCCTCCAGACTGAACGATCACAAAAAAATCTACGTTTAATGTGGGGTTCAATCGAGATACGTGCAAATTTCGATTGAGCCCCTTTTTTAGCTTGATGACGGTATCCCATCGCTATCAAGCTAAGAAAAAGAAATGCGCCCTCAAATGAAAAAACGCGCTATTCTTTCTGTAGAATCATAGGAAAGGATAACGTTTTTTTCGTTTTATAGATAGTGCAAAACCTTAGTGTTGCTTTAAAATAAAGTTTGATTATTACTATATTTCCAATAAATTAATTCTGTATCTCTGTGATCCATTTGGAACCCTAATTTCACCAAAACATTTTCTGAATTGATATTATTAAGTTCACATCTGGCTGTGATATATTTGACCTCATCATGATTTGAGGCCCAGTTTAATAATTTTTGGGCAGCTTCAAAACAATAACCTTTGCGTCGTTGACTTTCATTAATAGCAAAGCCAATCTCAATCATACCGTCTAAATCGGGATTACCAAAAAATCCAATGCCGCCAACTATTTCTTTGGTATCTTTCGCCACAATGATCCAAGAGTCAAATCCTTTAGTTCCATTATTTTTAATCAGAAGTTCCCGAAAGTAGGGTAAAGCTTCAAAAAAATCTGCACCTGGCCACTCACCGTTGGTTTTGTATCCCATTGCTTTGATTGCCTGTATATCACGCTGGGCCGCAGCCTCAATTAGATTAAGATCAAGGGTTTTTAAAATCAGTCTATTAGTTTCAAGCTTCATATTAAGTTCACCTTTCTTTTAGATACTAGTTTCATGAAAAATCCTATAGAGGGGAGATAACGTGCCAACTGTTTCTCATATAGCTGTCAATGTTGCAATGAATTATAAATCGAATAATCTACTTCACCTGAAATATTCTCCAGACCATTTTCATACAACTCAATAGCCATTAAGTTTTCCACAGAAGGCGGAAGATTTTTCTTGGACGCATAGATACCGAATTCAGTTGATGTACTAAATCCAAAGCGTTGATAATATTGATAATCTCCCTCAACAATAATTCCCTTATATCCCATTTTAGTTGCAAATTTAATACCTTCCTGCAACATATACTTACCAATACCCTGGCGTTGTTTATTAATTGCCACTGAAACAGGTGATAACATTAGTATTTTATTTTCAAATCTATTACTAATTGGAAGTTTTGAAAGCATAAAGTGTCCTATAATAATCCCTTCTTCCTCAACAACTAAATCAAGTTCAGGAATATAAAATGGTTTTTCTCTGATTTCCCTCACCAAAGCTTTTTCAGCTATTCCATTTGAATAGTTAGTATTTTTGAATATCTCGTATACAAAGTCATCAATAAAACTATATTCTTCTTTTTTAACGACTCTTAACTTCATTAATTCACCTCTCTTGATGCCTTTTTAAGGTTATTATTAATAATTCTTTAAAAGTTGGAGAACCCCTGTTTCAACCGCCCTATATTTAAATAAAAAGGGCGTATACCGTATATTTTTTTGTTTTAGGGGCGTTATAAAATTCTTAAGTTGATGAATATAGTGTAGCGTCAGAAAAGTGCGGCTCTACAACGTTAAGGAAATTTCAATATTAAAAAGCCTAATTTCTCAATTTAATGCGAAGAAATTAGGCTTTTTACATTGCTCCATTAAAGCGCCAGCTAGGAAAAAATAACGAACAAAAAACTATCATCTAATAGGAAAGACTAACCTCTGTCCATTAATGATAAATATTTATGTACAATAGCTTGAGAGAGGCATGTTGATGAGTCAATAATGGAAATATCATTGGATTTTTTATCTGTAATAACATTTAAATCTGTACATGCAATGATAGCGGTATCAATCGTTTCAGCTAATTCTGAATAGAGTTCATCCCATAATTGAAGGGACTCATCAATTTGGCCTTGTTTAATCTTTGCTATTATTTGATTCACACAGGTTTGCCAACGATCTTGATGTAAGAAATCATAACCTTCTCTCACTAAAACATCTTGAAATATTCCAGACTGAACCGTTGGATTGGTGGCTAAAAGAGCTACCTTTTTTGAGTTTTTTGGTATTTCCTTTATTGTTTCATCAATCATGTTTAATACGGGAACTGATACTGAGTTTTTAATTTGGTTAAAATAGATATGTGCCGTATTACATGGGATAGCATCACATTACTATCAATCTAAGAGGAATTTATACCCATAATTCATAGAAAGCGTTATTCTTTTTGTAGAAATATACAGAAAGGATAACGTCTTTTTTGCTTTATGGATAGTAAAAAACCGTAATTACTTTTATATAATCGGTGTCGTCAGAAGTGACTTACTTTTTTAAGTATGAAAAAGTTTTCCCTGTAAAGCTTTTATATACCGATCAGCAGATTTTTGAACAGACTTATTTGCATCCTCGACTATTACTCTATGAAATGCATTATACAAGCGATTAAAAGGTAAGTCTTTAATCTTATCTACCATTTCTTTTACTTTATTAGCTGGCAACGGAATTAAATTTGGATAACTATACATAAAACTTACCCACTGACGATCTGCAACAACTTGGATGATATCACCTGTCAGAAGAAGACCCTTTTTGTCACTGCCATCTTTCCAATGTAAAATAGCTCCACCTTTAAAATGTCCTCCCAAACGATAAATTGTAATCGCATCAGTTAATACCAAAGATTCTCCAGACCAGAAAATAATTTGTTTACTTGAACGATTTACCCACTCTTTATCATCTTCATGAATATAAATTGGAATATTAAATGTTTCTGCCCATTCTACTTGTGTAGAATAATAGTGAGGATGGGAAAGTACAATTGCTTGTATACCTCCCAGTTTATGTATCTCTTGTATTGTATTTTCATCTAAGTAAGTAATACAATCCCACAAAACATTAAAATTTTGACTTTGTATTAAATAAGCTGTCTGCCCAATTGCAAATTCAGGTTTTGTAGTAATACTATATAAACCAGTTTCTTCTTTTAAGATTTCATTTTTATATAATTTACTTTTTTGCATTTTTTCAAGAGTAGTCCATGATTGTCCAGATGGATTAATATACTGCCTTTCTTCATTACAAATTATACAATCAGAAGGAACTTCTTGACTTTTAGAATATTGAACGCCGCATGTAGTGCAGATGTAATTTAACATATGTATGCCCCTTTGTTATAAACTTTCCCACAAACTAATTATAAACTTTAAACTGTAATTAATCTATTTGTATATTGAGAATCTTTGAAAATGTTTATATATACTCGCCTTTTAGTTAACAAAACACCATTTATCAACAGTAAATCTCATTATCAGGCATCAAATTATATACTTGCCCTCCTTTTCTAATAAACATTTTATATCATTTCTAAAGAATTTAAATTCATTTTTTGTTTTGGGGGTGACTTAATTTCCTAGCTTGATAGCGATGTGGTGCTACCCCATATCCATCAAGCTAAGTTTGTTAACACTTAAGGAATTTGTAAGTATTAAGTAAGAAAAACGAGAGCTTTGTTTCTTATAATTAAAATATAAAGTGAAGGAAGAAAGGTTGTTTCTGGGGTTAATATGCATGTAAAAAAAAGAGAAATCTACGGTTTTTTAGAGTAATAATATCAGTATGTCAAAGTTTTGGAGATTACTTGCAAATATTTTGAAGTTTTTGTACCAGAACCCTAATTACCATACCTGTTTTTTACCATCACATATTGGAGGTTAAAACATGAATAAAAAAAAGAAAATACAAAAATCAGTACTTACCTTTACCCTACTCTTTTCTTTAGGCGTTTCATCTTTCCCGCTTACAACAGCTATTCACGCAGATACACGTGAGGAGAAATCTGCAGAAAAGAAACAAATCTCTTTAACGGAGCGTACATCATTATTTTTTGAATATCTCCAGCAAGGTAAGTGTGCAGAGGCACTTCAGTTGACGTCTGCTGCTTTTCAATCCAAGTTTACAGCAAACACATTACAAAACTGGTGGACACAAAGTGGGATAAAAATCATGGGAACACCTGTAATAAAAGAACGAAACTTGGTCCATCAGACGGTGGAAATTCCAGGAGCTATTGAAGGAACTACCATACCGCTACTCATTAAATTCACACCTGGCGGGAAAGTAGATGAAGTTGGAGAAAGGCCGCCCCAGGAATCTTACATTCCGCATCCTAGATATGACCAACCTGCTTCTTATCAAGAACGTGAAATCGTCATTGGAAATTCTACTTATCCATTACCAGCCACATTAACAGTTCCAAAACATAAGCCTGGTGAAAAGGTACCCGTTGTTGTTCTTGTTCATGGTGCTGGCATTCATGATCGCGATGCTACCTATTTGGGAACAAAAATCTTACGAGACCTTGCGGTGGGCCTTTCATCCAACGGAATTGCAGTGTTACGCTATGAAAAACGTACCTTAGAACATGCATTAAAGATGAGTGCAGAACCTGTTACGTTAGACCGTGACACTACAGATGATGCCATATATGCAGCAAAGTCAGCAGCGCAGCAGGAAGGCATTGATCCAAATAATATTTTCATTCTCGGACATAGCCAAGGAGCTGGCACAATGCCGCGAATACTGAGCAAAGCGCCTTCCTCACTTGTGCGAGGAAGTATCTTACTCGCACCACCTGCACGCCCTTTGACTGACACTGCCATTGATGTGAGTCAATACCTTGGGGCGCCAAAGGAAGTAATCGATGAACTAAAAAGACAGTTTGCTTTTATCCTGGATCCTACTTTCGATCCTGACCATCCGCCAGCTGGCTACAATTTTCCGTTTCCGTCTCCTCATTTTATGTATGATGTTACTAGGTGGCGTCCAGTTGAGGAGGCAAAATCACGAAAAGAGCCTTTGCTGATTCTGCAAGGGGCACGCGATTATCAAGTAACAGTAAAAGAAGATTATACAAAATGGCAGGAAGGACTTTCAAACCGCGGGAATGTTCAGTTCAAAGAATATCCGAAATTAAATCATTTCTTCACGGAGGGTGACGGGGAATTGAGTCTTCCAAGTGAGTACGAAATCCCTGCA
This sequence comes from Bacillus sp. GW823-FHT06B01, assembly GCF_058952315.1. Lineage (NCBI taxonomy): Bacteria > Bacillati > Bacillota > Bacilli > Caryophanales > Bacillaceae > Bacillus > Bacillus sp. GW823-FHT06B01. The sequence continues at coordinate 628,055 of NZ_JBXAHR010000001.1, forward strand.
AATGTTCCCGAGTACGTCATCCAGGACATTATTACATGGGTCAATGAGACAAAAAAATAAGAAAACATCAAAAGCCTTCATGCAATCATCATTGCGTCAAGGCTTTTTTGAAACTAGTGATTCAAACATATCTATTATTTTCAACATCATTTAATATAATGTTTGCCCCAAAACGAAAAATTAGAGTCTTTTATAGCAATGAAGTTTATTTTTATCGTTTTGGTGAACAACAGATTTTTTAACTTGATAGCAATGTGGTGCTATCCCCAGATGAACTCAAGATAGATACAGAAATAAAGAAAACTGTTATAAAAATTTCTACATTTCGTTGGTAACGTATCGCTTCTTTCTTACAAAAACCTTAACTTTATCACATCAAAAAGGTTCTTTATGAAAACTTATAGAATTAGAATATATCGCAGTACTTTATAATTGAAGGGATGATTATGTTGGAGTATTTAACAAAATCAAAAAACTCATCATCAGGTCTGAGAAAGTATTTGGAATCCTATCCGTTAACTTCATTCTTTGTAATGACATATTTATTTTCGTGGGTTGTATTAATTCCATTTATCTTATCCCAATGGGGGATTTTACCTAAAACAAAAGCGTTTGGTATTTTCTTTGTTGCCAATGCATTTGTAGGCCCTATGTTAGCAGCATATATCATGATTCGAACTCTTGAAGGAAAAGATTCATGGAAAAAAGTTAGAAAAAGCATCATATCTACTAAAGTCGGTTTGAAGTGGTACTTATTTACTCTCATTGTTATCCCTGCTGCAATGTTTCTGGGTATGGTGATTTTAAATAGAGGGATACCTACTTTCGATGACCTTACTTCTAGGTTTTTTATAACCTATCTCATCTCTTTTGTAGTTACTTTCTTTTTCGGTGGACCTTTACCTGAGGAAATCGGATGGCGTGGTTTCGCTCTCCCTCGGTTACAATTGAAGTTTGGAGCGTTAAAAGCAACATTACTACTTGCCGTCCTATGGGCTTTTTGGCATCTTCCGCATTTCTTAACTGTTGCACAAAGGGGCGGACCAGGTTCTAACCTTTCTATCCTATATATTCATTTACCAATCGTGCAAATAATACCAGAATCGCATTAGAATCTATACATAATAATTTATGTAACGAAATAGATCGATTGTGTTTTCAATGGATGGGTGCCTCTAATCAGCAGTTCATTCAAATGTTCAATGATGCGAGACCACCTCTCACCATTATTTCTAATGCACAGAATCTAAGGCGTGATGAGCGTTTAAGTTCAGGCAATGGAAAATGGAGCTCTACTTTACAAGATGAATTAAAAAATCTAGTATCTGGTTTTGAACGCGCCGGATTCTCTAAAGAAAACATTTCAGAAACTTTAGAACAGCAATATAAAATGCTTGATAAATTAAAGGTAAAGTCTGAAAGGATTGATTATTAATGAATATTCTAGAAAAATTAAACGAGGCCTTCACATTAGAAGCTCAGGAATCACCAACGAGTAAAGAGGCCATTCAAGAATTACAAAAGTTCTCATCAATAGATGTACCATTAGATTATTTAGAAGTAATCCAAAATTGTACAAACGCAGAGATTAATGTACAAAATGAACTTTACATACGTATTTGGGGCCCTACTGATTGCATAGAGATGAATGAAGCACATGATATTCAAAAATATATACCAAATTCACTGGCAATCGGTGATGATGAAGGCGGAAAAGCATTATTATATGTAGATGGAAAAGAAGGATTCGGATTATATACAGTGGATTTTGGAGATTTAGATATTGAAGAAGCAATTAAAATAGCTCCTTCATTAAAAGCATTGTTAATAGATGGTGTCGGAGTAGAGGAATTGTTGTCATAGTTAAAAAAATAACAGCCGACTCATTTATATCGAGTCGGCTGTTATTTTTGATTAAGCTATCCTTTTGTTTTACTTCAAATGCTCATACCACCAATCTCTACGATCAAGGTACTCCTTCATCGCATTTAATTGAGCATCTGAAGTTGGATCAGAAATAAAATCTGCTAATCCATCAGGTTGTAAAATGAATTTAACTGACATTTTTAACGATGTCAATGCTCCCATAACCTCTTCAATATACTCTCTTGAAAATGCTCCTGATTGGATGATATTTAGTTTAGTTGCTTGAACTTGCTCTTGCTCTTGCACTGCTCCAGTAAACCAAGAAAGCAGCTTGCCTCCTATCAATTGATTTAAATCACAATTACCGATACCAGGTACATTTCCTGTTTCCGTGTACTGCCAAAAATCGCAAGGATATGCTGGCTTATTACCGACATATAAACCAACTTTCTTAGCACCTAAACAGTATAACTCATCGATAAAGGCTTATATGCCGGCTCTCATATCCTCCATCGATTTGTCTATTATTTAAAGTAGAATAATTGAATCTTTCTTTTCTATCTTTATTATATCTACATCCAGTTCATCATCAAACTCTTTAAACTCTCTTGCATCTATATCCGTCATATAGCCTTTTATTACTTTCTCCATATGCATGGAATACGGCATGTGTACATCCTTTTCCAAAAGCATACTTGTATTACAGCACATGTAATGTATCATTTTGGCAATATAATTCCTTTCTACTGCTTTTACACCTAGCGGTAAAATTTCAAGTATGTATCGCTGCAATGTTTCACTACCATTAAGCGAATATTCACCAGTGCTATAATACATTCCTTTTTCATCTACATATAAACTCGTACCATCCAGTATATCTTCACATTCTATTGCACCGTATTTTGGTACATCAAAAGATGTATTTATCCTAATAATATTTAAGTTTGGGACTTTTAACACATCTGGAACAAAGTAAGGGACAGTATCTATATCGATTTTTTTATTTTGTAACTCTTTTATCCAATGTTTTCTTAAATTTGCATCAATAATAAAATATACTTGTTCATTTTTTTCTTTTGCATGTTGTAAAATTCCTGTTAATGTTTCAGAAACAAATTGTTTAAACTGAATTCCCATATCATTTCTTTTTGAAGGCTGTGGTAAAAAGGTATTATGTTTATTTACATGTAATAATAAACGATCAATCGTTTGCCAATCTGTATTCCCATATAATTTATATAAAATTTCTTTTCCTTTTATTTGTGAAAAAATAGGTAAGAAATCAAATTTCGAGATTCGTTCAATTGATAAATTAACATATGTACAAGGTAAATTTATCTTATTCCAACTACGTTTCAAAAATCCTTTTTGTTCTAATAAACTAAGAACGCAATTAATAATTGTCTTACGTGATACACTTTGTCCTATAAATAAATTAATAAATGCAGAAATACGGTTTGTTCGTGCAAACCCTTCTCTAACAATTTGCTTTGGATCAATTTTTTCACGTCCATCACAATTTTCCATTGCGATTAACGCTAATGTCGCATCATTACGCTCACCTGCAGTAGCATAAATCGCTTTCATAACATCTTCTACTAAATTCGCTTTGTATTTCTGGCAATATTGCATTTTATATGGGTTTTGCAATACTTTTTCAATATTACATCTTACTATCTTTAATAATACTGGTGAATCTGCATTTAATACGTAAGATGACTCACCGATTTGAGCTAACACAATTTCACTTTCAAATAACGCTTGTTCAACTTCCAACGATATTTTTTCAGACCATATTTCTAACGTTATAGTCTCTAATCCTTTTGGTGCAATTAAAGGGAATAATTCATTTTCATTATTTGTTGCTATCTTTTTACATTCTGGTAGTAATGTGAAATAAGTGAATTTTTGCTGAAACCCTTTAAATAGATACTCTCTTTCCTTTACTTTTATACCAGGTTTTATTTTAGTACCTTGAACTTTATATATTCTCTCATTGTATGGAAGTAACACCCTAATATTTATTCCTAGCATATAATCTTTCGGATATTGAAGAATATGCTCTAATTCAACTTCTCCACCTATACGAAAATCATCTTTTAAATTTCTAAATATCTTAATCCATTTTATGCCGTTTGTAGCTTGTTGTACTTTTAGTTTTACAAACCGTAATTTCTTATTATTCGATGCAAATTCTGGCGTAGAAACCAATATCATGCCCCGTTTACGTCTTAATAGCAAAGGAATATCTGGATGATTATATTCTTGATAAAACCTCCGAATTCCTATCGAAACATTTAATAACGGAATATTCTCGCCACCGCGCGTTATACATTCGAACCGATATACATAGGCGAAATAATCTTGTGTTTTTTCATCTTTAATTGGCTTTGACATTGCCTCACAAATATTTTGTGATCTAAGAGGAGAAAAATATATATCTTCTTCGTTGATATTCTCTAATCGTACAGGTTGTTCACAAAAAACATGTGAAATTAAAGCGGGCACCCACTTAGAATATATTTCATTATCATGTAGTACTGTTAAATTAGAAATTAAATCGTAATGCCATTCATATTTTGGCAATTCTATTAATTTATTAGGTTTCCAATCATGAATCACCTCATACCAACTTTGGAAAATATAATCAAGTTGTTCTTTTCTAATAGGTTCTTTGGATACAATCCATGGTGTATTTTCATTTAATACATATGGATTATGCTGAATAAACAATATATCAGAAAACATATCATATAATCTTTCATTCAATCGTTTCAACTTACTCGTTAATAAAAACGTCTTATAATGTATCTCTACAATATCGAGCCATTCAATAGGAAAATATATAAATGATACGCTTTCGTTTAAAAGAGGTTCTACTATATTTTTAAATGTTAACAACTTTAATTTTTCCATAAAATGATTACTTCCTTTCTTCGTTTGTCTTGATCACAAAAAGCTAGAAAAATTAACTCTTAATCTAATCGATTTATACCAAGTATTTAAAAGAAAAGTAAAAACATTCCTCCGAATAATAAATTATTAAATAGACTGATTTAATAATTAAAAGTAATTATCATATACGACACCTCTGATATTATTATTTTAATACATTAGAATTATACAATGTTATTAATGTAAGTATTTATTTTTTACAATAATTTTACAATAAAACTAAAAAAGAACACCTTAAGTCGGTGCCCTTCTTGCAAATATCAACCTTTATGTAATTGAACATACAGATAAAACTAATCCCCCAAATGTAATTGCACCTAGTAATCCTAATACAAATCCAGTTATGCAAATACAATCAGCAAGACAAATGGAAGACTGCGATAATGGAACAAATGACCTACTTGTACTCGATCCATATTGTTTTATTTTCTCATAATTCATATCTAACATTAATTGTAGACATGCTATACCTTCCTCAATAGAATAAAGAGATTCTTTTTCTAATCGATCCAATAATTTACAATTAAAAGTAATTGGAAGAGGATACCGTTTATCTAATTTCATATGTTGATAAATTAATTGTAAACGAGATAATATATTATTTTTCTTTTTTTCACATGTTACTGTGTGTTTCATTTTATTAAATTCATTCAATAACAGTGTCAATTCATCTCTGTTTCCGTATAAATCCCTTGCTATTTTTCTCTTTAGTTTGTACGAATGGATAATAGATTTAAGTTCAATCATTTTAATACACTTCCTAATAGAATTTTACTTACCTCAATATTTTAAAAATAAACAGTTCTTTTAAATCTTATTTAAAATACACTCAAGTATCTTCATTTACTATCGATTAACATTACATTAACCTTACATAGCTGTAATAATTTCTTTCGCTACCCACTAACTAGAAGCAACAGATTCCTTATTTGATGGTAAAAATATAAAAAAGCAATGATTAGGTTTTAAGTCTAGTCATTGCTTTATATATCTTATCTTGATTTACAACTAAAAATCTAAATATCATTCTTTCACTTGAATGCTACATGTGTTTTTATTAAATTCTTTAATAAAAATTATATAATACTTCACTATTGGATTCCTTTTTTCTCTTATCAATATTCATATGTTACAATAGTACCAGTTGTATCAGTAGTACCATTAAAACCACTAAAACAATTTGAACAACTACCACAGCCACCACAACCTCCGCAGCCGCCACAACCAAAACAACCGAAGCAACCAATACACCGGAATCCACCACAGCGACCTGCACAACCTCCACAACGACCACCACAACCTCCACAACGACCACCACAACCTCCACAGCGACGAACAGCATCTTCAATATAATAATATGGATATTGGTTTTGCTGGTCCCAATACACAATATTTCCAGACTGGTAATCATTAAGGCTTAACGCTTGTAGTTCTTGTTGAAACTTATTCATTTTCATGACCTCCGTTTATAAACTTCAACCTTTTCAATGCTTTCCTATATTTCTGCTCGTTAAATCTAAGTAGAAATAGCGCTATCAACTAAGTTCAATACGTACACCTACAAAGTATGACCTATCACTAGATAATGCACCTTGTTCATATACCTATTTTTAGGTTATTCTTCCCATAGGCTCATTTTTATAAATTGAAAAAAGACACACTTAGATCGATGCGTCTTTTTGCGATACTTCTTTTGTGAAATCATATACATAAGTATTATTCATACCTGTGAATAGCAATACCTCTACTCATTATCCAATTACATCTTTTACATCTGTATCCACTGGCCACTTTTCTAATGTATAAGCCATATCCCAAAATGAATATTCATATTGACTGCTAATAATAAAGTGCTGTTTCATTCGATTTCGATCTGCCTCTGTCACTTTTTCAGCTATTGTATCTAACCGTGTAATTTGTTCTTCAACTAATGTTCTGAACCAATCAGATCCATAAGCAGAAATCCATTCGTTATAAATTTGCTCTTCTGGCTGACACTCTTTTAAACGCTCACCAATTTCATAATACAACCAATAGCAAGGTAAAATTGCTGCAATGATATCGCCTAAATGTCCTTCATACGCAGCACGATACATATGTGAAGTATAAGCGTATGCAGTTGGAGCAGGGATAAAATTATCTTTCTCTTCTTGTGTTATCCCTAGTTTCTTCGCAAAGTTCTCATGTAAAGATAATTCCGCCTCGTATGTATTTTGAGCATGATGTGCCATACGAGCTGTCGTTTCTAATTCTAGAGCCTTTGCAGCTCCTAAAGTTTGTACTCTAGCGAAGTGACTCAAATAATATGAATCTTGAAGTACGTAATAGCGAAAACTAGCTAAATCTAACGTTCCTTCACCAAGTTGTTTTACAAAAGGGTGATGAAAACTAGCTTCCCAAATTGAATCTACTTCTTGACGTAATGATTGTGAAAATGTCATTTAAATCCCTCCAATAAAGTATAAAATTTAAGTATTTACCCACAGTTATTAAATCTGTAAAATAAAAAAACTTTCTTTACAAACGTAAAGAAAGTGAAATTGACAGTATTTATTCATAAAATAGTAATGTCTTCCCACTTCCCTACGCTAGTATTAACCAGATCAGGTACTAAGAGTCTCAAATTCTCATTTGATCTCAGCCTATAATAGGCCCCCCTAGTGGATAAATATTTAATTTTCGTATTGTATTCATCATAACATACTTCACGTTACTGTCAAAAGTATTCATGATAGCGCTTCTTAAAACCCTTCTTCTTTTCTTACTTTTAATGAAGTTTCAATAATCATATCTAATAGTTTACTATAATGAATACCAGCTGCATCTGCACTTTTCGGTAGTAAACTTGCTTGTGTCATCCCTGGTAATGTATTAACCTCCATTACATATGGAATTCCGTCCTTTACCATCATATCTACCCTTGCATAAACGCTGCATTTCAATGCTTTATAACAAGCCAGTGACGCTTTGTTTACACGTTCCTTCAATTCAGCTGGAAGTTCAATAACTTCTTCAATTGTACTAACATCATCATATTTTGCATTGTAATCAAAGAACTCAGCTGCATGTCGGATTGAAATAATAGGTAACTGTTTTCCATCAAAAATTGAACATGTAATCTCATCACCTTTTATATACTTCTCTATTACTACTTCAGAATCCCATTCAAATACAGTTTCCAGCATTGAAATTAATTCATCTTTATCATATACAATCTTTACCCCAACACTTGATCCACCAGAGTTTGGTTTTACCACTAACGGAAATCCTAACTTATCTAATTCATCAAGATTTAGATCCGCCATTTTTGTAAGTTCAATCCAATCGGGTGTTTCTATACCTTCAAAGCGTAAAATCTTTTTCGAAATATTTTTGTCCATACATATACCGCTAGATAACATATTGCTCCCGCTATAAGGAATACCTAAACTTTCAAGCGTGCCTTGAACCGTCCCATCTTCTCCATATTTTCCGTGTAATGCAAGCAGCGCAAAATCAATGTCTTTCGCTTTTTCGATTAAATCCATTTTTTCATTTAACGTAATTGGTACGATTTCATATTTATTTTTATCTAAATTTGCAATCATTTCATTTCCAGTCATAATTGATACTTGTTTTTCAGAGGATACTCCCCCCATAATAACGCCAATTCTCATTTCCTCAACTCCAAATTTCAGTTTTTATTGTATCACCGATTATTTTTATTCCACGAACTATTTCTTCTTCTTTCAGACGTGAAAATCCTAATCGAAAAGTAGTCGCTCCTCCTCCATCAGAATAAAAAACATCTCCAGGAGAAAATGTAACCCCTTGCTCATAACACTTTTGTAAAAGTGTGCGGGCATGAATTTTTCCTTCTAACTCTATAAATAAATGAAGTCCACCATCACCGGTCATTCTTTGAAACGGAATGTACTCGTTACACGCCCCAACAGCTAACTCATATTTTTTCTTATAAACTGATCTTGCCTTTTTTAAATATTTTTCAAAATATCCTTCATGTAAATATTGAAATAGAACAGCTTGATCTAACGTAGATGTGTGAATCGTTCTTGCTCTTTTTACACTTTCTAAATGATGAATCAGTTCTTTATCTGCGATGATCCAGCCTACACGTAAACCAGGGAAAAGTACCTTTGAAAAGCTACTAATATAAATTACATTATTACCAGCGCCAGCAAAAGTTAATAATGGTGCTAAATGTGAACCTGAATAACGTAGCTCTTCATTAAATCCATCTTCTATAATAGGAACTTTATATTTGGAGAATAATCTCATCAGTTCCGTTCTTTTCTCCGAACTCGTAACAATACCGGTTGGATTATGATAGGAAGGAATTAAATATGCGAAATCAAACTCTTTTTCACACAAACTTTTTTCTACTTCGTTCGTATCGATGCCATCTTCATTCATATTAATCCCGTGAACTTCAAGTCCATGTAAACGGAAAAGCTTCAATGCAGCATGGTGAGTTGGATTCTCACAAATAACCCGCCCTGATTTCTTCGATAACGAGGATAGCACGATGTCTAATCCTTCTGTAAATCCATTTGTAATTAAAATATCTTTGTTCGAAATATCTACACCTTTCATTTCCATATAATGAAGTAGATAATTCATTAACGGTCTATAACCTTTTGCGTATCCGTAGTTTAATACGACATCCCCTTCAATGGACATACGAGTAAGAAAAGCTCTTTTGAAATTTTCCACATCAAATAGCTTTTCGTCCGGAGCAATGCTATTAAAAACAATCATTCCTTTTTCCCAGCGAACACCATGTTTCATTAAATCTAATTCATCCGCTAATAAGGTAACGGTATTAAGTTTATTTTTCCAATCTATTTCAACAGAAGAAGTGTTCGATATATCAACCTTCGCTACAAAATTCCCTTTACCTTTAACTGCATAAATGAGTCCTTCTTGCTCTAAATCCGCATAAGCAGCGAGTACAGTATTTCTGCTCACACTTAGTAATTCACTTAGTTCCCTAGTTGAAGGGATTTTTTGATCCCCGAGCAAATGACCTTTCATAATCATCTTTTTCAAATAATCTTTCAATTGAATATAAACGGGACGATCTTTCACAACTTTAAAATCTTTAAACAATTCCTTACCCCCTGCAATCATTTTTGCATATTTATTTCATTCTCAAAAGGTCCACTACATATGTATTTTTTATAAAGGGCGGTACGGTCTTATAAAGTGGAACTTTAATCAATGGGGCTGATTATCACCCACTGATTATTATCCCTTAGTAACAGGTATTTTACTGCCTATTACTAAGGGATAAATCTTTGCGGTATAAGTTAATTACATCTTTTAAAGCTGCTGCTGCGGCTCCGCGTGGATTGGAAGCACCACCAATTGTAGTAACTTGCCCCATCGTATCTGTAAAGAATGTAATTCCTTTTTCTGTCCCATTTACTTTTGCTAGCGGATGATCTTTATCTATTTCGTACGGTTCCACATGAAGAACCACTTTACCGTCCTTATCCTTATATGCTGAAGCTATTAATTTAATATATTTATTTTGTTCTTTAGCATTTCGAATTTGTTGTTTTGTAACATGTTCGATTCCTTTTATATGTATATCAGTAAGCGTATTTTCTGTTCCCATTAAACTATTTGTCAAAAGTAACAATTTACACGCACTATCAGAACCACTTACATCTAATATTGGGTTCGTTTCAGCAATCCCTTTACTTTGCGCTTCTTTCAGTGCTTCTTCAAACGTAATATCTTCCTCATTCATTTTCGTAAGAATATAATTTGTTGTCCCATTTAATATTCCTTCTATTTTTTCAATATGGCAACCAGCTAAACTAAATTGTCCGATATCTAGTGTCGGTAGTGCAGCGGCTGTTGCACCGCTATATCGAATTCGTACATTTGCGCTTCTTGCTGCTTCATTTATTTCTCTCCAGTTTGTAACGAGCGCACCTTTAGAAATTGCTACTATATCCATCTGTTTCTCAATCGCTTGTTTCATATATTGTTTCCCTGGATTTCCATCTTTAAGATTTGTAACTGTTGATTCTACCAATACAGTACCACTTATGCTAGTTGTTGCACGTTCCTTCGGATGATACTCTAAATATTTTTCAATTGCAGCGGTACCGCCACCATACATCAATAAATGATGAAGAGATAAGCCGTCTTCATTATGTATTGCAATATTTCTCCCTAATACGCCACTTACAACTAATTGAATCCCATATGTTTCATATATATATGAATACTTTTCATTTAATAATTTTATAAACTCTCTGCCTACTGTTCCGTATCCTGATAATACAACTTGAATTTTCATAATATCCCCCCATATTTTTCTACCAAATCCCTCTTTCAATATAATATAAAGCGCTCTCGAATTCCATCGAGAGCGCTTTATTATTACCTATTTCGGTAAACGTGATAGCTTTTCAGCAATTGTTCTATAAAATTCTTGAATGCTAGAAAAACCTAACGTATCTGAAACACTTAATCCTACCATGTCGAGATGGTCCCAATTCGCTTTCGTTTCGATATGATTCCATTTTCCAACCTGTAATGGCTCATTATTATTTACAGCAACATTAGAAGATGGTGCAATCATAGAATTTGTATTTACTACACCATCATTTTGCCACCAAGAAGTATCAACTAACGGACGGTTTTCTTCATATCTCGCATAAGAACCTAAGAAAAATGCATTCCCCATCAACACTTTATTCATCGTTATATGAGGTAAATGTAAACCTGTTATAGGTGCTGCTTCTGATGCATGTCCACTATAAGATAAGTAATACACATCCGGTTGCGTCTTTACCCAATTATTTAACTCCTTTGCACCATCAGTACTTAAATCCCATTGACTAATGTCTTTTGTATTTTTCCAAATTGAACTATTTAGAATACGATTACTATATTGGAAAAAGGACTCTCCAGCATTCTTCTTTATACCCCATTGATCCAATTTAAAATCATATAACGATAAATTATTGTTTCCTCCAAAGCTTGCAGCTGTAATGAGTAACTCTTTAACGAACGGCAGCAGAAGACTACCATCCGCAAGTGTTGTACCGTTGTGAGGGGTTGCTAATGTTGTCACACTATGAACATATGATTTTCCGCCTTCAAATAGTGGTGATATTTTAGTGTCTGGGTGATCTTTCACATAATTCTTTTCTTCAAAACTACCTTCTTTTAATAGCTGTACTAATGTTCTAATCGTTTGTCCACCCATACTATGCCCAACTAAATGAACTTTATTTGTTTCACTCCAATTCGGTGCAAAACCACTATAAGTTCTACCAAAACGATTATGTCCATGTTTCTCAGCATGTGCGGCACCGTAGTCTACTGTACCACCGTTAATTTGCGCATATAATTCACATGCACGATCCCAGTTACTAGAAACAGGTCCAACAGCTGCGGTATGTACCATATAACCACTTTGTTTCAAATCTTCCTGTATATCATGAACACCACCCCAATATTTTACGCCAAGCATTTCTTCTCTACCCCATCCAGCAAATCCATTCACCAATATGACAGGATAATTATTTTGTTGTCTCTCTTCAGCGTAAGTTATTTTTGCTGCGAATAAAAACACAGTCCCTATTGCGAATAAACATATTTTTAAAAATAATTTCCCCATGCTTCCTCCCCCTAATAAAACGTTTACATTTCCCTATTAAAAATGAGTTCTTAACTTAAACATAATGTAAAGTATTTTATATACATTGTATATAGAGAAAACATACACAAATGTTGATAAATATTAATTCAAGTGAGGAATTACTTTTTACAATATAACTTGTAAATCTGATTATTTGAATTTATAATTAAAATTAGTTTCCTCATGTTAAATAGCTTTAATAATTATAAGAAAACTAATTTTATTACTTAAGGAGGAAAAGGCATGCAAATCGGATTAAATATTCATACGTTATCTCAACCTACTAAAATAACTCCATCTAATCTTGAGCATAATACTATCTCTTCTACTAAACTTGAAGATAAAAAATCAAATGATCCCATCAAATTTGATATTCGTTCATCTGAAAAAGAAATGAAACAACCTGAGCATAAATTTAACGAATTAGATTTATGGAAGATGTTAAAAGATAAAGGTGTTCCTTTATGGATCATACTTGAAATGCTACAAAGGTCTCGTAAGGAAAAAGAATCTCAAAATAATTCAGTTCAAAATTCAAATGCGATTGAAGAACCGAGCGAGACGCGATTAAATGAAGTAATGTAAACTATGTTATCTAAATGGTCTAAATTAAAAAGAGTTCAAGGCTGATAAAATTCCTATCAACCTTGAACTCTTTTTTATGATTTTTCTCCAATCGTGACAAATTGAACTGATACTTCTTTCTCAAAATCTTTAATTAACTTTCTTACTTTTACATATTCATTAGTCAATGTATTATCTGTCGACATTTTAGGTTTTTCGTCACCTAAAGATTTTTTCAGATGAAGAAGTTGCATTTTTGTTTCATTTACTTTTATTTCTTTATACACATTATTTTTCGCCACAATTACATACCATAGTGTTCCATAGTTTCGATTATTACCAAGCCAAGCATCACTTTCATATGTAACTGGTATCGCTTTACCTTCTATTTCAATACTTTTTATATTCTTTTCTTCTTCATTTATAAATAATAGTGAACTTTCTTTTGGAAAATTCGGTAACGTATCTAAAGGTTTAGAATGAGATGTATGATCTCTTTTACGAAAAATTTTTGCTGTAATCATCGCTTTTGCAGTAGATTCATTTAATATCAGAACCCTTTTTTGATCAAATCTACCTGATTTCACCGAAAAAACTTCATGTTCTTTCGTATTTTCCTTATAACGCTTCATAACTGTTGAAGTATGATTCTCATCTCCAATGATTAATACGCCGTTAGCTGGAAATCTGTTTTCATTTTTAGAGCATGCACTTAAACTTATTAAAATTAATATACTTAATATGAAAATAGAGAGTGTTTTTTTCATCACAGTTCCTTTCATAACTCAAATTGTTTTTTTACATGCTTTTCTGCAATCTTACTTGCTGATATTCTCTACTGTTCCATAGTTTTATAAAGCTTTTGTAAGTAACGCCAACGAGTTATAAAGAAATATAAAACTTGTATACATATAAATGAAATTAAAATTATGATAGAGCTATCCATAATAGAAAAATCGACTAATTGTTGTAATGCCATATAAGCCACCACAGTATGAATCACTGCAACGATAATCGGTAAGAAGAACATTAATACTAATTGTCTTGTTACAACTTTTTTCAACTCTCGTTTACTTAATCCCATTTTCGAAATCATCTTATATTGCTGCTGATCGCGGTCCAAATCAGTATATAACCGGAAATAAATAAAACTAGCAGCGAAAGTAAAGAAGACGATTCCAACTAAAACACTTGCCATAAGTAATAACCCATTCGTTTGTTTTGCACTTAACAACTCTATAGTTAGTGCTCTAAATTCAAAATGTATGTCTCTAGGATCTTGATCGAATATTTCACTTAATTGGTTTGAAATCTCTTTCGTTTTTATCCAATCATCTACAACAAATCCATAAGTTCGATATTGAATAATATTTTCAAAATCTAGATTACTATTAAGCGGAATTTCATCATACACATGATCTTGAATCGCAATATTAATCCCTTCCGTATCGTGTGGCAAAACTAAATTATCTACAGTTTTTTTCACATGAAATGTCTTTGTCCAATCGCCTTGAATGACTTCAATATTCTTTTTATAATCACCATTTTTAAACTCTTGTTTTTGCGATACGACTCCAGGGATTAATAACATTTCATCTTCTTTTTCAATCGTTTCTTGTTGGTACCCGAGTGCTCTCGCAAGTTCGTTATACTCACTTAACTTCATTACATTTACATTACTTTCTGTATAAATATCTGAAGTGGAAGCCATTCGATATGGAATATTAGAATCAGCAAGATGTTTTTTTATAATCGAGAGATGTTTATCCATTATGTTATTTTTATCAGGAGCTGTATACAGAAATGTATACGGGTTTGTCATCCTTACCAAATCTTTGTTTCCAAGAGCTGCTGTCGTGCCAATTGCTGTAAAAGCAACTGCTGAAATAATAGATACTATAAAAAACATTGTTGCATTATCTTTCATACGGTATATTAATTCTGAAAATGTTAATATGTTGGTTCTCTTTAAAAAGAAAGATTCACTCCTTTTCACAAGATGCAATATATAAACGCTACACTGTGTATATAAAAAGTACGTTCCTATAATTACTAGGAGAACACCCATTCCGAGCGTAATAAAACTATAACTTGGGATAAAGCGAAATACTAAAATATAGCCATATCCTATACTAAATAAAGAAAAAATTGATAATAAAATTGACGATTTCGGTTCAGGCTTTGGCTTTTCCCCTGCTTGAATAAGTTCCACAAGTTCTGTTACTTTTATCATTTTAAAAGTAACTAGCGAAACAATTAAAAATAAGAATAGAAACGTGATGCCAGTTAATAATACCGCCTTTACTGGCATATAAAAAGGTAAGCCGTTACTAATCATTAATACACTGGCACTTATTAATAAAACTAGTTTAGAAAATATAAGTCCAATAAGAACCCCTATACAAATTGAACCAAGTCCAATTAACATATTTTCAATTAACAATAACTTCTTAAGCTGTCTCATTGACATACCTTGCATCATTAAAATGCCAAATTCTTTCTTACGCGTTTTTAAAAACGAACTCACTGAATATAGAATGAAGAAGAATGAAAAGACAAAAATCAAACCTTGAGAAACTTCAAATCCTAATGTACCAAATGTACTTATTGTTTTACTTGTCGATTTCAACTCCCCCTGTAAATCAGGATGGAATAATAAAAGAGCATACGTAAAGAAAATCATTATAGAAAATGCACTACTTAAAAAATGGGCAGCATATGTACGCTTATTACGAAAAATATTATTAAATGCGAATTGACGAAAAGTCATGCCTTTTCCCTCCTAACAAAGAAAGGACATCCATAATCTTTTGATAAAATGCTTGCCTGCTTTCACCACGATAAATTTCGTTATATAGTTGACCATCTTTAATAAAAATTACTCGGCTGCAAAAACTCGCTGCATACGGATCATGAGTCACTAACATCATCGTAGCTTTTTCTTCCTTATTTAGAGTATCTAACATCTCCATTACATCATTTGAAGATTTAGAATCTAAATTCCCTGTTGGTTCGTCTGCAAGTAATAATTGCGGCTTATGAACAATTGCACGAGCAATTGCTGTTCTTTGAGCTTGGCCCCCTGATATTTCAAACGTTCTTTTATTCAATATATCTGTTA
Organism: Bacillus sp. GW823-FHT06B01; assembly: GCF_058952315.1. Taxonomy (NCBI): domain Bacteria; kingdom Bacillati; phylum Bacillota; class Bacilli; order Caryophanales; family Bacillaceae; genus Bacillus; species Bacillus sp. GW823-FHT06B01. The sequence continues at coordinate 644,224 of NZ_JBXAHR010000001.1, forward strand.
TATTTAATTTCGCTGCAATTTCTTGTACTCGTTTGTTCATTTCTTGCACAGCAACACCATCTAAAGTCATCGGCAGTACGATATTTTCCTTTATTGTAAGTGTGCTAAGTAAATTAAATGATTGAAAAACAAATCCTAATTGTTTCCTACGAAATAAAGCTAAATCTTCTGATGATAACTGGAAAGGATTTGTACCATTTATTAAAATTTCTCCTGAAGACGGAGAATCGATAGTAGATACCATATTTAATAGCGTAGTTTTCCCGCTACCGGATGGACCCATGATCCCTATAAATTCACCTTCTTGAATTGACAAATCAATATCTACTAATGCTTTAAAAGGTATTTTCCCTTTATATACTTTACTAATATTTTTCGCATGTAAAATTTCCATTTCTATTCTCCCTTCATTTGCACTTCTCACAATAGAGTGTAAATGAATTCTCTTATAGCTCATATTGATTCATCTTTCATTTATCTTACACGCTTGTAAGATTTCTAAAAAAACTGATAATAACACTATTTACAAATTAAAATTAACGCATAACTATCTTATAATAATTGTATAGTGGTAGGAAATACAATATCCTATCTTTATTATACGAAAAAGAAAAGACCGATTACTTTATCGGTCTTTTCCTTCCCAAAGTTATATTTTTAACTTACGCCTTTAATTGAAATGTATTTGACTCACCATTTTAATTCTCTTTCACTTTATAATACCCTCTACAAAAAATTGAGTGCTTCGGTTTAATCGCAATTAACAAAGAATTGTATATATCTGAAGCAGAAATTATTGCATTTATCCAACATACAAATAATAAGATTGATTTAATATTGCCTGATACAAAAGATGATATAATGGCTGGAATGACCGATAGTACAATAATAGGTAAACTCATAAAGATCCAAAATCTCGCTTTGGATAGAATTGCATTCGTATTTAGCCAAAAAAATATTCCACTACGGGTTAAGCTAATATCACCTTTATTATTTATGACAATAATATGTAGACATTCATGAATGATGAAGACCAAAATGCCTATGATGATGAGATAAAATATATTAAGATCAGTGAAACTTGCTCCAAAATAATTCGGAATTAGAAAAATAATGATTTGAAGTACATATACAAACTTCATATAATGTTTCCTATGCCAATTATTCTGTATAAAAGGATTCCATTCTGATAAATCCATACTTATTTGTGGTAAGTTACGAAACCAAATTATAATACGCTTTCTCCCCCCCTCTTTTAAACTATTTCATACTTTAAAAAATGTAGTCCACTAAAACTTTACCGTTAATTTTAGTTACAAACTCTTTTTTCCCTTTATGCTTTTATTAAAGCTTAAAGTAATTCATTTACAGAATAATTCGAGTGAAAATTTAGTGTTTTCACAGATGAATACATTCGACAAAATTTCCCAAATTCCTTTTCGAATATGTTTTTTATAACATGGTTCTTGCTTGTACAACTTGATACATCTGTTTTTGGTGAAAAGCACAAAATGTAAAAAAGCTTAGAGTTTTAGCTCTAAGCTTTTTTATGATTTCATTTTCGCTCCCTTTAAAGAGCACTATTTTTTATCCATCCGGATTTACTCAATACATAATGATTATAAATTTGATTTTCTATCATCTGTTGACCCAAATAAGTAAACCCGCATTTTTCAATAACTTTATTTGATGGCACATTTTTAATTAAAGCAATTGCGTTAAGGACATCCACATTTGTATTTTCAAATAAATAACCGATCAAGCCTTTTGTCGCTTTCGTTGCATAGCCATTATTATGACATTCACTTGAAACAGCATACATAATTTCTCTGTTAGGTGCAGGGAGTTCATCTTTCATGCCTGTGCAGCACCATCCAATAAATTCATTTGTGGTTTTCTTAAATATTCCTAGTCTTAATATGTGATCATCTATGTTAGTCCTAGTTCTAACAGCATGAAGAAACGCTTTGTTTTCTGGTATTTCATCATTTGTAACCCAATTAACTCTTTGTTCTTTCGTTGATTTCCAGTCTGGTAAAAACTTTTCTATTTCTGGTTGATTTGATATTTTATAAATACTCTCTGCATCTTTGACCGTAAACTCTTGTAGGTATATATCACCACAATCTATTCTAAATAACTTAGTCAAACTCTCTTCTCCCATCTTAATCCCCTTCCTTACGTTAAAGCGCCTTAATCTGCTTCGTAAGTTCCATAAACCGTTCATCTAGTTCTTTATATTCTTTGTCTTTAGAAGTTAAAAAGCTTAATTTCCCTAATACTTCTTGTCTTTCTGTTTCTAACGTTAAACGTAGCTCTTCAATTTCATCTCTTGTTTTCGTAGGTTCTTCTAGCTGTTTTTGTATCGTATTGCTTAAAAACAAGAGCTTTGCGTTAGTTGTTTTCTCCAGAAAATATCGATCGTGAGAAACGATAACGAGTGTCCCATTATACTCAGCTAATGTATTTTCAAGCTGTTCACGTGAAGGTAGATCAAGGTGATTCGTCGGTTCATCTAAAATAAGTACATCTTTTTCATCTAAAATATAAGCCATGAGCTTACATTTCACTCGTTCCCCCATACTCATATACTCAATCGGCTCTTTCCATTGAGAAGCTTGGAACCCTAAATGTTTCATTAAATTTTGGACTTTTCCTCTTTCTTCAAATGTCTCTTTATAGAATAAATCTTCTGGTGTTTTATCAAGTGGCAAATCAAATACTTCTTGTGTTAAATAACCGATGTTTGCTGATGGTGAAATCCATACTTCTCCTTCGGTAGTTTCTGTTCCCATAATCATCTTCAGTAAAGTTGTTTTCCCGCTACCGTTTGGTCCAATCATCGCAACCTTCTCACCGTGCTGAATTGTAAAATTAACGTTTTCAAATAATGTCCGTTTATTAAATTCTTTCCGCAATTGTTTTACTTCTAAGAAACGTTTTCCTACTTTTTTACTCGCTTGAATGGAAAATTCAACTGAATACTCTTCTTTCACACGTTCTACCTTCGTTTTCTCCAGCTCTTTTTCGAGACGTTTTCGTTTCGACTTAACTTGCGCGTCCATTCGCTTTGCCTTTACACGATAAAATTCTTTCACTCCTTCTTGTTTTGTAGACTGTGCATGTGCCTTTTGTGACCATGAAGTTAATTCTTTTATATGAGTTTCTACTTGTTCTATCTTTTTTTGTTGTTTTTCATATTCACGCTGCTGCGTCATTCGTTTATGCTCCCGTGCTTTCATATAACTCGTATAATTCCCGCTATGGTCAATTAATTTCTTATCCTCAATTGACCATATTCTTGTTGCAACAACATCTAAAAAGTATCGATCATGCGATACGACGATTACTGTACCTTTCATATTTTTGATTTGTTTAATGAGAAATTCAGTACTCATCTCATCTAAATGATTTGTCGGTTCGTCTAATATTAAGACATTAGGATTTTCGGCAAATCCTTTTGCTAATCGAACTTTTAGCTTTTCACCACCACTTAAAGTTAGAAAATCGTTCGTTGGCACGCCCCATTTTGCAAGAAGTTCGGCTTCTTTTGCAATCATATCCTTACTAACAAAAGATTCTTTTTCTTGTTCAACATATGCTGTTGTCATATTCATTTGCATCCATTCAACAGTACCTTTTGATGGTTCAATCTTCCCATTTATTAATTGAAGTAACGTTGATTTACCAGCCCCGTTTTTACCAATTAATCCGATAACATCCCCTTGTCTTACTGTCACATTCATTTTCTCTAACAAAGTGTTTTCCTTTATTTCAACATAAACATCATTTAATTTTAAAAGTTCTTTCATACTACCGATCCCTTTCATTAAGGGAGAATAAAAAAATCCTCCCAAATAAATTTGGCAGGATTAGTCGTAAAAATATTTATACCCAAATAAGCTATTGCGCAACAAAAGTAGCAATACCGTTGTATGGAAATTGGGCAGACTAATCCTATTTTTTAGAAATTGAAATTTATTTCATTTCAACATTTAAAAATAAGATTAGTTAATCATCGTCCACCCATCATTCCTTTCCGTCGTTAGTAACCATATTGTACCATGATAGTACTGTATGAGTAAATGCAATTATATGTGCTATTAAAAATATTGCTTTCTTCTAGGTCTATTTATCATTTCTTAACTTCAAATTGAACAAGCATACCTTTATTTTAAGATTCCCCTAATAATTCCCTTCTAAGCACGCCCTCTTATATAATTTTTATATAACTGTATGATTAATTTTATATTATACAGACTACATTTCAGTTCTTATAATAAAGTTATCATTTTTAAGGAGGGATTCTCCAATGGAATTTAGCAAACTAGGAAACAGTGGATTAACAGTAAGCAAGATTGCATACGGGAACTGGATAAACCATGGCGGAAAAGTAAATGAAGATACCGCAAATGAATGTGTGAAAGCCGCATTAGATGTTGGTATTACAACGTTCGATACTGCAGATGTTTATTCGGACACTATTGCCGAGGAAGTACTTGGTCGCTCTTTGAAAGGAACACGCCGAGAAAGTATAGAACTTTGTACAAAAGTATGTCATCCGACCGGACCTGGAAAAAATGATCGAGGTTTATCACGAAAACATATCATAGAAAATTGTAATGCATCGTTACAACGGCTACATACAGACTACATTGATGTCTATTATGCACATCGATTCGATACAACAACACCTCTTGAAGAAACAATGTTAGCTTTCTCAGATCTTGTAAGACAAGGAAAAGTCCTTTATTTAGGCGTAAGTGAATGGAAATCGGAACAAATCACACGCGGTGCAGCACTTGCACGAGAATTGAAAATCCCTCTTATCGCTAGCCAACCTCAATATTCGATGTTGTGGCGAGTTATAGAAACTGATGTGATTCCAACATGTCAACGTGAAGGACTTGGCCAAATTGTTTGGTCTCCCCTCGCACAAGGTATTCTCACTGGAAAATATCAACCAGGTAAACCAATCCCTGCCCACTCACGTGCTAATTCAGATGCAGGAAAACCATTTTTCAATAAACTCGTACAACGTTGGATGAGTGATAATGTACTTACTGCTATACAGAAACTTAATCCTATTGCAATTGAAAATAATCTTACCTTATCTCAACTCGCAGTTGCTTGGGTACTACAAAATCCAGCTGTTTCCTCTGCAATTATTGGCGCTTCAGATCCGGAGCAAATAAGAGAAAATGTAATTGCTTCTAGCGTTACATTGTCACCTGAAATTATGGGTCAAATTGATAGTGTACTAAAAGGTTTCATTGAGTATGACCCAAGTAAAACAGGTTAAATCGTCAGTGACTTAACAATAAATATAGTACCTTTCCCAAATCACTACTGCCCATCCAATCAAGATGGGCCTTTACTTTTCAAATTGTGAAGTCGTATAAATCTCTCTAACAACTGATAAGAAGTTCTCGAGCACGACAGACTTTTCATCCTGCCTCCATCCAGCGTATAAGTTTATTTCCGGTGTATGTTCCTGAATATCTTTATATATGACTCCCGATTTTTTATAACTCTCCACCGATGATGGAACGACAGAAATCCCCATTCCTGCTGCAACTAAATTAACAATCGTCTGCATTTGAATTGCTTCTTGAACAATATTTAAACTTACTCCATGTTCCCAAAAGTAACTAATAATTAAATCATAAAAGTTAGTACCGAAATGACGAGGAAATAAAACAAATGGTTCATCTACTAGTTCTTTAATAGAAATATTAGGTAACGAAACTAATGCGTGATTTTCATGTAAAACCAATTTTAAACGTTCTTTAGAACAAACTTCGGAAGACAATATTTCATTATTCTGCTTAGAACGAATAAATCCAATGTGAATTTGTTTTTCATAGAGTGCTTTTATTTGCTGGTCTGTTGTCATCTCGCGTAATATAAGCTGAATTTTAGGAAAGCGTTCTCGAAATGTTTTTAATATGTTTATAACCGTTTCTGTAGAATCGACAAAACCGATGATTAAATGTCCAATCTTTCCTTCATCCGCAAGCTGTGTTTCTTTAATAGTTCTTTCTACTTGAAGTAACGTTTGCCGAGACCCTTCTAAAAATATTTTCCCAGCATCGGTAAGCTCAACCACTCTTTTTGTTCGATGAAAAAGTTGGACCCCTAATTCATCTTCTAATTTACGAATTTCTTGGCTTAAAGGAGGTTGTGCCATCATTAGACGTTCTGCTGCACGGCTAAAGTTTAATTCTTCTGCCACCGTTATGAAATATTTTATTTTTCGAATATCCATTACAATCCCCCTATCATTCACAACTAGTAAAAAATCCCTCCTTCTAATAAATTGTAAATAAAAACAGGAGGAAACTATATCAATCCCTTTTCGTTTCCTTTTTATCATAAATCATTTCATGAAAATACGAGAGATTTATACTAAGTTGAATTACATGTTTTGGGCAATTTCATTACTTGCATATATTATTTGATTTACCATTTGGTTGAGTAACGAGTTCTTGATATTTTATTCACCTAATTATAAAAACAAAATGTTATTCGTTATCCAATAACCACTTATTGTTTTTCGATAATTTTTTATTGATTATCCCCCTTTAATAAGCTATTATATGTTTACAGAAAATACTAATGTAAGGATTGAATTTATGGACAGGACATTAAAAATCACAAAGTTAAATATGTTTTTAAGGATTTTTCTCATCCCGATTATAGTAGGGATAATTGTTGGTATACTAACTAAATTGGGGCAAGGTATACTTCCAGGACATTGGAATTCATTAGCTAATCTAGGAAGCGTTTGGTTAGTCCCATCCTTTTTTGTGGCTAGCTTTAGCTATTCTAAGCGTACAGCTATACTTTCTGGTATCCTTGCACTACTCGGTATGGTATTAGGCTATTATGGTTATGCAATAGTTATTGAAAATGTAGCTCACTCTATTTATTTTATATCTGTATGGATTGTATGTGCATTTATAGGAGGAACTATCTTTGGAACTGCAGGTTATCTATGGAAAGATACTACAAATCCACTTCATAAATTCGGAAGCGCGCTTATTAGTGGAGTTTTTGTAACGGATGGACTTCACATTCTTTTAAATTTTGAAGACTATAGTCACATGTTACCTGTTGGATATACCGAATTGATAGTCGGCATTATCTTGATTCTTGTATTAGAACGCTCTAATGCTAATCGAATTTCTTCTTTCTTAATGATGGTTCCTATCACTATTTTAGGATTAATTGGATATAAACTATTAAGTTTGTTTACTTAATTACAATACTGTATCATGAAAAAACAAAAGACCAATTCTATTATAATCTACAAAACATATCACGAATTCGAACATTATACTTATTAATGTTGATACACTTATTCATAGGATGTATTCATGAAGCTATCTCTTTCAAAGGGGTGGCTTTTTTCTTACAAAAACTATTTATCAGCTTTTTATTAAATACTTCTAATTTAACAATCGTATTTAATAGCGTGTCATTATACATACTAAGATGACCTTTTACCATTTCATATAATCGCTATAAGGTGAAACTTTAATCAATGGAAGTTTTCTTCATCCCCCACTAATTATTAGCTGAACCAATCGGACTGCCCATTAAAGCGGGATAAAATAAGGCTAAAAAACTTATCTCCAAAGTTCTTTAGCCTAGATCACTTATTTACACATTAAAAAATATAATACGTACAACGGTACCTTTACCAACTTCTGAATGGATTTCTACACTATGTCCTAATTGTTTCGTAATTTCATATACAAGATATAGCCCCATTCCAGTTGATTCTTTAAAATCTCTACCATTTTCTCCTGTAAAGAAAGGTTTAAACACTCTTGGTAAATCTTGCTTCGGAATTCCTACACCACTATCGATAATTTCAAGTTTAACGTTATTACCTTCCTTACAAGCATTTACTTTAATCTTCTCTCTACTACCTGACGAATATTTAATCGCATTCGATAGTATTTGTCCAATTAAAAATTGTAACCATTTTGCATCACTTTCCACAGTAATATCCTTATCAATTTTAAGCTCTGGATATACAAAATTCCGGATAAAGAAGCGTTTATGTTCATGCACGGAATCATTCACTATTTTATGTAGCTGTACTTTTTCCACATAAAAATCTTGGGTAAATGCTTCTAAACGTGCGACATACAAAGCCATCTCTAACCCCTTTTTCAATCTATCTGTTTCCTCATTTATACTTTCAAAACGTGGGTCTACTTCATCTTGTGTAATTAATTCTATTACAGATAAAGGTGTTTTCATTTGATGAATCCACTGGTTCATAAAGGTTAAATGATCACTATTTTTTCTCTCTTGTATTTGCAGCTGATTTTGATAATAGCGATATTGCACCTCAAGTAGGTCTTGAAGCGCAGTAGATACAGCTGAAAAATCAGATTTTTGAACAGATTCATCCAAAGATTCAAGCGGATTTGCTAATCGTTCATAAAAAGAGCGATGTGTAAAGTAACGAAATACTAAATAGACTACCATAAAAAAGACACCTAAAAACATTGCATATAATGCCGTTGCAATATGGTTATGCCCATCAAACCAATATACAAGAAATATGGCTAGTAATTGGATTGCTGTAAAACAGATAAGTGGTATATGATCACGAATAAATAATTTTATCATTTCTCCATACCAGTATCCCAAGTAATATGTAATCTATAACCGACACTACGAATCGTTTCAATCGCATCTTCAATCTGTAACGTTTTTAACTTTTTTCGCACACGAGTTGTATTTACGCTTAAAGTATTATCATCAACATAAGATTCGCTATCCCATAATTTATTCAACAACACTTCTCTACCCACAACACGCGGATAATTTTTCATTAACATTTCTAATAAAATGGCTTCGTTTCTCGTTATATCAATCTCTTGATTACGCAATTTCAATACAAGCCTTTCAGGATATAAACAAAGACCTTGTTGCTCAACCATCCGTTCTTCTACTTTCGGTGCATAATCTCCATAAGCACGTCTTAAATGACTACGAATTTTAGCCATTACCACTTCGTAATGGAATGGCTTTGAAATGAAATCATCACCACCGTTTTCTAATGCCATAACTTGATCCATCGTACCTTCACGGGCTGAAATAAATAGTATCGGACATGTAGAAACTCCGCGAATTTGACGACACCAATAGTACCCATCAAAACTTGGTAAATTAATATCTAATAAAACTAACTCTGGTTGTTCTTCTAAAAAAATGTCTAATACATTTTGAAAATCCGATACAATAATTCCTTCATACCCGTATTTCGCAACATGTGTTGATAATAGTTCTGCAATTTTCATATCGTCTTCTACAATCATAATTTTAACCATTTGTTAACTCCTTTTTCGATCCACAATCTTATTTACAATAATATAAAATAAATACTACCTTTTTTTATTAAATCCGTAAATTAAAAAAGGATACTTTTATACAACAGCATCCTTCTTCTATCATTCTTATTTAATATGAAATTCACTCAAATTAAAACCTAGCTTCTCCACATAATTCATACCTAGTTCCACTCGAGCAGTCTTCAGCGGGTCCACAACTTGGCATACTTTTAAATCGCCTGCAGCTGATAATAAAAGCGTTGCGTCTGCTTTAGACATTTCTAATTCCTTATGTAAAAATGTCACCATATTACGTACAGCGCGATTCGCTGCATCATCTAACAATTTCTCTGAAGCAATCGTCATAAGTTTTTCTTTTTGGATCGCCATTGGTAGTGGCCATTTCTTTCCTTTTATAATCTGAACAGTTACCGTCACCTCACCAGCAACCTCTACTCCACTAACACCAATTTCACCATCACCCATCGCTGCGTGTAAATCACCTAATGCTAATAAAGCACCAGGAACATTTACAGGTAATAATAATGTTGTCCCTTCTCTTATCTCTTTACAATCCATATTCCCGCCGTGATCATGAGGTGTGCCACATGAAATGCTCTCTTCTTTCGGCGCAGTACCAATTACACCGATCATTGGATTAATCGGGATTTGTAGTTCATTTGAAAACAAAACATGTTCATTATGTATTGGGACGATCTTCACTGTATTTTCATGTAGCTCTTCACCCATTACGCCTAGATTTGCCCCTGTAGTTAAAACACCTTGCTCTGCAATTTTTATCTTTTCAATTGTTACAACTAATATATCACCAGGTTCTGCATCATTAATATATACTGGGCCAGTCGCTGGATTAATCCGGTTCCAATCTAATTCTTGAAACACAACATCTTCAGAATCAATTTGATTTTCAAAGCAATCATATGTTTCAAATACAAGGCGACTCCCAATTTCTACTTCCATACATGGTTTATTTTCTGGTGACATTGCGTAAATAATATGGCCTTTATGAATTCGATACATTTTATCTCTCCCCATTTATATTAGTCTACAATTACTAATTAGCTTTTTTCACAAAAGCTCCTCTGAAAAATTAATAAATTTACATATAGAAAAGCACCTAGCTTATTTTCATACATACACTCTTTACTATAACAGGTAAAGAAAGGTGGTAGCACTATGCCCCTTATTCCATATAACGAAAGCGATGTTGATTTGCTAGCTCGTTTAATTCGTGCTGAAGCTGAAGGAGAAGGTCGACAAGGTGAACAACTTGTTGGCTGCGTAGTAGTAAATCGTGTATTTTGTGATTGCTTAGATTTTAAACAACTTCGATCTGTACGTGATGCAGTATATCAAAGCCCTGGCGGATTTGAAGCAGTGCAATACGGATATTTTTATCAACGCGCTCGTGAATCAGAAAAAGATATCGCTAGAAAAGTTTTACAAGGTGAATGGCGCTGGCCAGCACGTTGGGCTCTTTGGTATTTCCGTCCAGTTGGTGCTTGTCCACCTGAATGGTATAATCAGCCGTTTGTAGGACAGTTTAAAAGTCATTGTTTTTATGAACCACGTGGTGATGAATGTCCGAAAATGTATTCACGGTAGCAAAATATGAAACGCAAGTACTTAGCTTAGATCTCTGAGTACTTGCGTTTCCTTTATTTTTTAGAAATCTAATAATGTGATGAATTTTTCAATGCCTACTACATGTATTAATAACGGTATACGTGGGCCGCTAGACTGATTTATTATGAGCCTATATATAATAATAAATAATTGTTTTTGATTTTCTTTCATTATTTTTTTATTTTCATGATGACAAATCGAATACAATTGTTCCATTAAGTTAGAGTAATCTTTGTTAGAACGAAGTATGTTGCAAACTTCTACTAGCCATTCTTTCTGTCTTTCATCTAATGTGTTGTAAAACTCTGTATTTCTCTCTAGATTTACCGCAATTAATTTTTCAGATTGAAAGTTTCTTATCCAATACTCTGCACGGTTACATATCGCTATAATAGCATCTAATGCATAACTCCTATCTGTATTTTCTAACATACCTTGTAAAATAGATGAATCAAAATTTAATAGCGGTAACGTTCCAGCAACCTGATTAAACTTTGGATACTCTTTAAACCCGCTATCAACTTTAGAGAGTTTAATTGCATCAAATAAATCTTCATTTTTGAGCGTTTTATTTTCATAACTATCTTTTAATCGTTCATACTCTGTATAATTGCGAATCACATCTTCATCAAGGCCGATATGAAAAGCTGCGTTTGGTCTATATTTAGCAAACATAAAAAGAATTACTTCGGGCAAATACACTTTTAACAGCTCGCTAGGTGTAATACTATTCCCTGAGGAACTAGACATTTTTTTATGATTCCCTTTAATGCCAATGAAATCATAAGAAACATAATGAGGAGCTTCACGATTGAATATTTCCATCGCAATTTCCTTTGATACATTATAACTACCCGTTTCTGATGAATGATCTCTTCCACCCGGTTCAAAAATAACATCCTCTATCATCCACCTCATCGGCCAATCGATTTTCCAATTCAATTTCATTTTATTTGTATTTAATACCGATAACTCATTTTGATTTCCGCATTCACATTCATACCGTACTATTTTTAATACTTCATCAAAATGTGTAATCGTTGTTGCATCTTTCCCGCATCTCTCACAATATAACGTAACCGGATAAAAGCTCTCTCGCTCTTCTTCACTACACTCTCCAGTTTTAAAACTCATTAAAATATCATATATTTCTTTTCTTTTATATAAAGCCTCTAATATGTTTTTGTTATACCTTCCGCTTCTATATTCAGCATGTTGGTATATGAATTCCACTTCAATCCCAAATACTTGAAGCGATTTCTCAAACTCTTTTTCAAAATGCTCTGCATACGAATTATGACAGCCATATGGATCTGGAATATCACAGTATGGCATACCAATATATTTTGCAAAAGATAGATCAATATTTTTAGGGACTTTTCTAAACCTATCATAATCATCCCATGAAAATATAAAACAAGTCTTTTTCCCTAAATCTTGAAGTGCTCTTACAACGAAATAAGTCGTTATTATTTCGCGAAAGTTCCCGATATGAACAGAACCAGATGGACTGATTCCAGATGCACAAACAAAAGTTTCTTTGTTTGGATGTTTCCTTATTAATTCATGTGCTACTTCATACGCCCAATGCATATATTATTCACCTCAACTGATTTTTTGTTTTCACACTTTCAGTTTTATGCAATAAAAAAACTCCCACCCCCAAGATTATTCATCTTGAGGACGAGAGTTGTTAACTTCGCGGTACCACCTCAGTTTGTTAATATGTCGCCATATTAACCTCTTCAGGTACGGCAAAATTTGCGTATACCCTATCTCTATAACGGGAGAACCCGTCGCACCATCCCTAAACAAATTAGTTCCTTGCGCAGCTCCAAGTCTTTTTTCATTAAGATTTATACCGCTCATTCTCAGCAACCAGAGCTCTCTGTACGTAACCTTTCTTAACTACTCTTCTCTTCCATGCCACTTTATATATTAGTTTTTTCATATGATAATTTATAATGCTTTTATTGTCAAACTTTTCCGGATATATAAGCTATCTAAATAAATGCTTTATCGCTTCTAATTGAATTTTGTGGCTACACTCATCGCAACAATATGTTCCTTTCGGTTTCTCTTTAAATCGTTTATATTTTTCACTACCTTCGTAAACACGAAATACATTTTTGCAAGAAAAGCAAACAATTTCATAAAACATCATATGCATTTTCCTCTCCATGTTTATACATTTTTTTAATCACTTAAGAAAATCAGTTTTCTATAGTACAAATCTTAATATCCTCTGACTAAAGGTTTACCTCTATTCTTATCGAATTATATAAATATCTTATAAAGCGAGGTGAAAATCTTGATTAGTAATATAGAATTAGTTTTATATGCGAAAGCAAGTTTAGCTGAAAGACCATGTTGGAATGAAAATATTGGAGCTGAAACTATATGAACCGTATCGATTACATAAGAAACGAAGAAAAGAAATATCATGACCTTTGCTATGAAGAATATAAACTATTTGAAACTGGCTCTTGGCTTTACAAACCGGTTAAAACCGTTATGGACTTAATGGATTACTTTGAAGGACAAACTAACTTACAAGTACTTGACCTGGGCTCTGGCGTTGGAAGAAATAGTATTCCACTTGCACAAAAAATAAAAAATGGTAGCGGCACTGTTACTTGTGTGGACTTACTGGATTCCGCTTTAACAAAATTACAAACTTATAGCAAAGAACATGATGTATTTGAAGTTATAAAAACAGAACAAGCAGCTATTGAAAACTACTATATTGCCCCTAACACTTATGATTACATCATTGCAGTATCAAGTTTAGAGCATGTTCAATCAGAAGAAGATTTAAAAAACGTGCTCCATTCTATGAAAAAAGGTACAAAGATTGGTGGTATCAATTGTTTAATTATTAACTCGAACATACAAGAAATCGACTTACATACAAATGAAGAATTAGATGCTTTAGTTGAAATTAACCTTCCTACTGATAAAATGATATATCTATTAAAAAATATTTATGAAGACTGGAAGGAAATGAAAGTTGAAATAAAAGAATTAGCTTATGATATAGTCCGAAACGAAAGACACATTTTATTAAAAACAAATGCTATAACATTTGTTTTTAATAAATAAAACTATAAAAGGTAAGGTTTTTTCCTCCTATATTCATAGAAACACCCTTACCTTTCAATTATAAATCCTTGGAAAATTGCTTCGTTATTAGTTTTAACTTCATTTAAAATATTATTTTTATTAGAAATACTATTTAGCTATTAATTGAATTCATTCATTTTATTAATAATTGCTTGTCGAGCTTTTTCTTTATCATCAAAATGAATAGTTGAATCTTTTAAAATTTGATACGTTTCATGACCCTTCCCTGCAATCAAAACAATATCATTAGTAGATGCCATGTGTATTGCATGATTTATAGCTAGTTCACGATCTACTTCTATTTTATAATTCAAATTATTATTCTGTGAAAATCCTTTTTCAATATCTTTAATTATTGCCTTCGGGTCTTCCGAACGTGGATTGTCAGAAGTAATAAAAACAAAATCACTATAACTTCCAGCAATTCCACCCATTATAGATCGTTTTTTCGCGTCTCTATCTCCACCGCAACCGAAAACAGTAATGATTTTACCTTTTGAAAACTCGCTAATTGTAGAGAGGACATTTTCTAACGCATCCGGTGTATGAGCGTAGTCCACTATTACAAGGAAATCTTGGTTTTCGTCTATAATTTCCATTCTACCTTCAATGCTCTTTAAGTTATATAAGCTGTCACTAATGTTTGTAAGCGGAATACCTTCAACCAATGCAGCTGTTATTGCTGCTAATGCATTATAGACATTAAAGCGGCCTATTAGATTTAGATGGATTTCTATTTCTCCATTAAAGGATGCAACTACAAAACGAATTCCTTTTGGGCTTAAAGTTATGTTCTTCGCTTGAACATCTGCTTTATTATGTATCCCATATGTGATAACCTCAGCTGAAGTAATTTTTTTAAAGTATTCTACCGACGGATCGTCTGCATTCAATACAACAAATTTTTTATCTGTAATAGAAAAGTCATTTCCTAATCTGGAAAATAGAAGGCCTTTTACTTGCTTATATTCCTCAAATGTTCCATGGTAATCCAAATGATCTTGCGTTAAATTTTTAAAAACAGCGGTTTTAAAGTTACACCCTTTAACTCTTTCCATATGTAAACCTTGTGAGGTAACTTCCATAACACAATAATCTGTATTATGATTTTTCATCGTTTGCAAATTCCGCTGAAGTATCGGTGGTTCTTGCGTATTAATATCAGTAGGATACCATTTCGAACCAACTTTCACTCCGTTATTCCCCATAAGCCCTGTTTGAAATCCATAATCAGTTAAAATTTTTTCAAGTAAATAGGAAGTGGTTGTTTTACCATTTGTTCCTGTAATTCCAATTAGCTTCATTTTATTAGACGGGTAACCATAGAAATGTGACGCAATAACTGCCATAGCGTATCGTGCATCATTAACAATTATTTTAGGTATTTCAATATTTACATCTCTTTCTACAATTAACGCCACAGCGCCATTTTTTACTGCATTTTCAACAAATTGATGTCGATCTTCAAGAAAACCATCGATACCTGATACACATATAAATAAATTTCCACTAGTTATTTTTCTAGAATCCATTTCTAATCCCGTAATTTCTACATTCATATCTCCAATGGTTTCTTTAATCAAAAACAAATCCGCCAGCTCTTTTAGTTTCAAATCCCTCGCCCCCTTACAAATTCCCCCTACTTATTTTACCACTTTATATAAAATAATGGTTTAAAATTCCATATTAGTCGGACGAAATTTAATCATCTTCAATAAACAAAAAATAAAAGAGCACTTGTTTCCGCAAGTGCTCTTTTTGGGGATTTTGAGATACCCTATTAACGAAAGTTAAGGTTACTTAAAGTTAATAGGTATTTCTATTATATGCTTGTCCTTTTTATTTGTGCATAATCAATATATAAGAATTTATATTAACACTAAATAATTTCCTTAATTACTATTTTAGAATAAAGGTTATTCAACTCATTGCAAATAGCCTAAAAAAGATAAGCCAAAACTATTATTAAAATATAAATTTAATATCATACATTACTTGTTCAGCTACAGTATCAGCTAATTGATTAACAAATTGATAAAACAAATACTAAATTTATTTTAAACCTAAAATCGGTAATACTGTGTAATTAATCCTATATCCTTCAAACCCTGATGGCTTCACATCGTATTCCCACTTATGGAAGCATTCTGTTAACATGTATCCTACTTTTCCTTTATTCTCGTCTGTATTATGATTAATATAGCCGCATTGTTGGTGCGAGGTAATGAGATCCCCAGAAATTTTCTCCACATTCTTAAAACGGCTAAGATCAGGCGTCACATCTATCCAACTTTTATTTGTTACTTTATCATAACGAGCTTTTAAACGATAAATAATCCAACCATTTGGTTGTTTGAGTACACTATTCTCTAAAGAGGCCTTACCTGAATAGTAAGTAACTACATCAATCTCAACTTCTTCTTTGTTTTTCATATCTTCCATGAATTGTACAACTTCACTATAATCTGTTTCTTTTAGTTCTTCCTCAAAAACACCAAGTGATACTAAAATTAGTATGAACGCTGTAATTGAAAATAAGGTAATGATTATCTGTTTTCTTGTCATATAGTTCCCCCTAATTATATTAAACACTACACATGATATGGCTTTGAATATATTCACTCTAGTGGTATAACGTTTTTCCTCCATTTTAAATTTCACCATAATTAACCACATTATTGTTTCTAGAAATACTAAATGAAAATCATATTTTCAACATGGTTAAACTTCATTTTAAGCAGACAACAGATAAGGTATACTTCGCCCATTACGATATGACCACCTACTAATCTTTTTCTTTTGTACAAGCAATTAATAGCCGAAATTTTCACAAAACATTTTGACGTATTACTTATTCCAATATAAAATTATATGCAAACAATCAAAATTAACCTAAAATATATAAAGGGTATACCATACTAACAGTTAAATGCTTAGATTTGTCCTTTTCCATAATTAACAAGGATAGAGTAACATGAAAATAGAGAACGAGTACCGTTACTAATCACATGCAGGTTCTTTGAAAATTACATTTTCATACTATAAACATAAATAAAAGGGGTACATACGAAATGAACGGTTTAATGGAAAATAATTTAAGAACTTTGTTCCTTCTCTTTGTTAGTATAATTGTACTAGTATTTCAAACTATTATTTTTGTAAGAATAGTAAGAAACTGGTTCAAAACCAAAAATATAGATAATTTAAAAGAAGATAAACAGTATATTAAAAAGCTAACTATAGTATACATAGCAATTATGGTAATAGGCGCTATTACAAACTTACCTTTATTCGGATTTATATTGTTAGGTTTTATGTCTAATACTATTATATTAATGTCTTTAAAGATAGAATTTTCTAATACAAAATCAAGTCAGTTGAAAACTGTGAAGAACTCAAAGCTCATGTTATGGTTTGTAATGAACACTATACACTTAGTGCTTTTCTTTGTTGAGGGGATAAAACTCATTAAACGTATATAAGGCGATACTTTGGGATAACGATACGAGTTCTTACGCATCACTTAATTACATTACATTGACAAATTTATAGAAGGGACTGTATCTTTTAAAAGAAACGGTCCCTTCTATAAATATATATGTATTAAAATTTATATTTTTTTACGGTACAAGGAATAGTTACAATGTACAAATCTATAGCATAGATTGTAACCCAAATACCTTTACCTTCAGCTTCTAACTTTTTTTCTAATTGAGACAAATGCTCTGAAACTTTTCTTTTCCCCCATCTTCTAGGAAGCCATTGAAAAACCTTAGGAACATTATATTTCTTATTATACCAAGTATTCAATCTCCAGAAAATGAAAAAAAACAATACAATAATTATGATACGAAAAATATCAAAATATGAAATTCCTAAAATCATATTTTATTTTCTCCATTTCTTCTTTTTCTGACATTAAAACTCCACAAAAAATATCAAACACATTTTGTTTCTCATTTTATCACTGTATTTCCCCATATTTTAAGCGCTATCTAATCTTGTTTCTCTAGACCTATCGCTATTAAGACTTCTAATTCATTCATAATTTCTTGTGTGTTTTATTATTTATACATAATATACAATTAATATATACTAATTTTTTACAGGTCTTTTCTACATTTTATCATTAAGAAATTAATTGAAGGTTTATTTTCTACATTCTTATTTGGTTCATCAATTTCCGAAACTTGTACTAGTCCATATTTATTAAAATCTTGTTTTATAGATTCAGAATCATAGAAGTACATTTTTATACCTTCCATTATCTCATAATAATCTTTATCCAACTGTCTTCCTTTTCCATACATTGGAGCTTTTTTAGATACAGTTGTAAAAACCATATATCCATCAGGTTTTAACTGATTATAACAATCTTTAATAAATTTCTCTCTTTCCTGCTCATTCAACAAATGAAGAAGTGCATGACTAAATATCCCATCATACAGTTTATTATCAAAAGGCATTTCGCTTACTGAACCGTGATACATACTAACATCTTCTAGTCCATTTTCTCTTGCTAAATCGATCGCCGTTTTCGAAATTTCAATACCTGTTACATTTATACTATTTTCGATAAATACCTTTGCGTTTCTCCCATAGCCAATACCCGGAACTAATATGTCTTTAACGCTCTTTTCCACAAAAAAATCTTTTGTCAAAAGTGCAGATTCTGTAGGTTCAAATCCCCACATCGTTTGTTTCTCAATAAAGCTTGATTCCCAAAATTCCATTATATTTCTATCTCCTTATTTTTATCTCATGTTTAATATCACATGAAAGACCTATTCATTGTAACGCTGCTTTTTTCACCACAGTCACTATAGGTCCATTGAATATAGCATATTAATAAGCCTATATCTAATTTAAAGATTGGTGTAAAATCCACTCTTTTTTATTAACCATTATGCTTTTCTAGAAAAACAAAAAAGCCAATACTTCCCTTGTGGTATTAGCTTTCCTCAAGAGAAATTACCTTTTTGTATTGTACTGATCTAATATTTTTTCTAACATTTCTAAAGTTATCGGTTGAGCTTTCTCTATTAATTGATAACCAATACGCCCATTCGGCTCAGCTGTAACTTGCTGCAAACTCTTTAAATCATGTATTCCTTTTTCTCTTAATTGCATATAAAGTTGTTGTTCAGACATTTTTGCCTTCATCAAGTTCGCTTTAATAATCTCTCCGTTTTCAACAATTACAAAGCTACTGCCATTTAGAAATTGTTCCGCCTTCCTTGATTTCAGTTCAAAGAAATGAATGATAAGAAGTACGCTTGCAAATATTACAGCTGCAAATATAGATGGGACTACTTTCCTACTTAATACAGGCTCTACAATAATACGCGCAATTGATACTACTATAATGATTTCAGCTCTTGTCATTTGGCTAACGGATTTACTGCCTGTCATTTTTAATGCAAGAATCCCAGTGAGAATTAAAATAATGCTTTCAACAATAATATGCATAATTGCCCAATCCTTTAATGGTAAATGTTATTAGCATTCCCATTTCATATAGCATTCTAAATGAACTTTAATTAAACTTTTTTGTGAAAATTAAAACTTACATATATAGAAAATGGATCTATTTAGCCCAACCTTTTTTCAATAAGGATTTGATGATCCATCTTCTAATGTCAAAAAAAACAAAAGCACCCAAATGGATGCGTATAGATTAAACTTATTCATTATTACTTTCTCCACTTTTATCATCAACTGATTTCGAGTCTAACATGCTACCTATATCAGGCGGTAAAGCTAACTCTATACCAGCTACTGGTTGATTATCTTCATTAAACCATTGTTTCTTAAATTTAATCAATTCTTCATTTTTCTTATTTTCATCCATATTACCCCGCCTTTTATGTACATGATATTAAATACCTTACTTAATATGTACATTGAGAAAGATAATATACTATTTGTACATAATGAAAAAGCAAAACCCCTTCCCTGTTTACACAACCCGTTGTACCTATTAAAAATCCCCGTACATTCTACTCCTCGTTTTGTTATCATATTAGTGACGAAATATAAGTGAGCTACGTGATAAGTACATGGTCATTTTATTTATATGAGACAAATACTTTTAAAGGAGTAATTATTCCTTCACTTAATTCCTCAAAACATTTTTTAAGTGCAGTATAATGAATTTCATGTTGAAAAATCTCTTCTATCCATGGCGTCTGTTCTATTTGACTAAAAAACCAATCTGCATGTTTTTGGTAATCATATCCATCACTTGAACCAATGATTTGCAATTCTTTTCGATAAAAGTCAGCGGTTAATGTTAGGTCTTCTATATTACCATCAGAAAGAATACATATCGCCCCATTACTATTAATAGCCTTTTGCAATGTGTGAAACCCTCTATTTGTAGCAGAACATTCTAAACCGTAATTATACGTATTTATAACTTTCTCTTCCAAATCAAAGAGATTTTTCGCACCAAACTTCTTTGCAAATTCCCTTCTATTTTTATTAGGCTCAACAACATCCACATGCTCAACACCTACATAGTATTTTAAAAAATAACAAGCGAGTAAACCAATCACTCCCATTCCAGTAATGAGTACTTTTTCATCCCGTCGCGGGTCTAGCTTCAATACCCCTTTAGCAGCATCACACGAAAGAATAGATAATAAAGCAACTTTAGATTTTATATAACTAGGCACTCGAATTACTTTATCCCCTTTAACTATTCCTACTGTTTCATGTCCATAAAAAGAAACTACTTTATCGCCTACTTTTAATTTTGTTACTTTATTACCAACTTGAATAACTTCACCATAACTTTCATATCCAGTCTTTCTTGGATAAAAAGGATTGGTATCTGTAACATCAGATCCATTATACTGCGGTAACTCTGCTCCAATACTTATTGCACCTGCAATTGTTTTAACGATAATTTCATCATCCTGTATAGACTTAATTTCGCGCGCTTCCCACTTAAGCCTTTTTTGTCCTTCTAAAACTAATTTATTTTGTTCCATTTATAACCCTCTCATTTTATAAAAATATATTCTCACTAAATTTCAAACAATGTATAATAGATTCATCTAAAATTTAAGCTATAAAGTTGGCTAGCAACCAACAGTGATAATATGATAATTGAATTTGATGGATACAGAATGAATGAGTATGCTATTGGCCGTAACTATTCTCTAAACGAATTAAGAACAATGTATTTACATGTAAAAAATGAAGAGATATCTAATGAAGATCTTCTAAGCTTATTTTGTGTATAGTACCATTATGAAAAAATTCCAAAATTACTACAAGAAGTCATCACGAGCGATGTTGTCATTGATTTATATACGGACTATATTTATATCCCTAATAGATAACAGGAAGCTAGATGAAATGAATAGAAATTAGGATTCAGCTAAGTGTTTAATAAAATAAGTGACTGCCCAAATTAATGTCGCAAATTGAGTGACAAAATACATTGTCCATTCAAAACCATTTAATTTTCTCTCTCGTCTTACCTTTTTTAAGTATCTGTAAAATATAAATGTACTAAAGAACATAAGTAACAACGATAATTGTTGTAAATCATCGACTATACGTACCCCCATAGACTCGATTACCCTCCTATTCAAAGTAAATGCTATACTTTAAGGATATCATTTATTGGTAGTTTATTTCCATTTAAAACAATTATGTCCTAAACAAAAAGAGCACTCAATAATTGAGTGCTCTAAAAAGTATTAACGTAACACTTTTCTTCTACTTTTTATAACTCAGTTCTATCACTTCGGTATATGATTACTATCATATTTCCTTGTATAGGGGTAACGTCACATGCCCATCAACTTAAGAATTCCGAATTACCCCAAAACAAAAAAATGAGCTTTTTTGCTACAAGTTAGCACAAAATTTCGTTCTGGGGGTATTTACTCTTCTTAGCTTGATAGCGATGTGGTAGGACCCTATATTTGACTCTTTTTCTACACCTAGATATTCTAGAGTTCGTTCAAACATAAGTGCAGCCTGTTGACGTGTGAGTGTGCCATATGGCGTAAACTTAGTAGCTGAAACACCTCGGATAATTCCTGTATCGTATAGGGCTTGTACATCATAATACCGGCTGCGAACGTATTTACATCAAGAAGATTAATGGAGCAAATGATGATTGCCCTGAATTGGTATGATAGCTGTTTTTGCAGAGTTTGAGCGTGATATTATTCGTTGAAATTCTCTTCTTAAAGATAATATGTAAATACAAACAAAACCAGCAAAACACCGTTCCTATTTCGTACTGGTTTTGTTGAAGTCCATCTTGAATTGTAGCTAGTTCAACGTAATTGCAAATTCTGAATTCGGTGCCCCAGCAATTACAACCGTTCCATTTTTCGGCAGTTTTACTTTGTTATTGCCGCTCACGATGGTAAAGTTGACGCATACTCCATTCTCATCATACACCGCGAACGCACCCTTTGATGGCAATGTCACGGTCATCCTTTTTCCTGCTGCCGCTTGCGGGATCGTAAACCATTTAGCATGCCCATTTGCTTGCAGCGTAACTTTGGATGATTGGCCAGCATCAAGTGGTTTTACGTTGGTTCCACTTACGTATAACAACCCGGCCATTTCCATATATTCATTGCCGCCTTCTGTATAGAAATGCGTTTCCGTCGTATCACGGCCATTCATCACGGGGATTTGGAGCTGATGCGTCGCGGTGTTCGGACCTGTAATTTTTCTGCCCTCCCAATAGCCCGCCAGGCCTTCCTTACGAGTAATTTGTGTGGTAATAAGTTTCGGTTGTACGAGATATTCAATAGAACTAAATTTCTCATTCACGAGATAGAATTTAACACCTTCCCGCTTCGCCCATGCGGCAGCGGTTTTCTTCGATAGCACATTGTCTTCTAGTTTCTCGGCTAAATAGTGAGTCATCACACCTTGCCCTAAGTCTGGTGTCGATTTATATGTGCTCTCCCTCAAATAAGTTCTTCCATTCTTCTCGGTGACAAAGTTGAGCTTAGAAGTACCCTTCTCATTAATAAAGCTTCCATCCGCAGTATATACATATGTTTCTTCTTGATTAGATGGTAAGAACAGTTCTCCATTCTTCGTAATTTCAATTTTGAAATGAGTTTCGCTATTTCCATAAAATCCCGCTTTCTTTGCCACGTCTTGAGGCATCTTGACCTTAACCGGCTTTCCAAAAGATTTGTTAGGCTTGATGTTCTTAATTGTACCCTTCTCTTTAAGCGTGGCGAGCAGCAATTCCGTTGCCAGCAGTTGATTTGTAGAGCTTCGTCCACCGGATGACAACACAGCCGCTGCCATTTTCTGTTCCGGAAGCACAACCAGTATAGCATGTTGCAGTGCCGTGTCGCCGCCCTTAGCCAAGCCTTTTATCCCATATTCACTGAATGGGTATAGTTTCACACTATCCCAGCCAAGACCATAGTTAAAAATATTATCTCCATCCCCCGGCCACATTCCTTTTTTATATTCCTCTTGCTCCATCGCCTTGACTACCTTATCAGAGAGGATCCCTTTTCCCTGTCCTATAAATAATTGTGAGAATCGTACCATATCTTCTGCCGTGGAAGAGACCCCTCCCGTACCAATCACATTCACAGATTCAATTGGAAGCTGCCCATGGTACGCCGGAAAATAAAGTCCAGCCCGCTTTTCGTCTCTCCATTTGTCCTGCGGCGTTTTTGTATGATTCATCTTTAAGGGTTCTGTAAACCATTGATGTAGAAATTTGGTAAAGCTCATACCGCTGACTCTTTCCACCAAAATTTCGGCCAGCGTAAAGCCATCGTTGCAGTATACCGAGAACGCGCCAGGGTCTGCTTTCAGGCTCTGGTTGGACAATTGCTGCAACAAGAAATCATGGGAATAGGTATCATTATCGTTAAATAAAAATGCATTACTTAACGTTGAACCTTGCAAGCCAGAGGAGTGATTCAACAGCATACGCGGGGTAATGCGTTTGTACCGCACATCTTTCATATTAAAATCAGGAACATAGTTGACCACAGGAGCATCCAAATCGACTTTTCCTTCGTCGACCAATTTCATTACAGCCGCTGTTGCATACATTTTACTGACTGAACCAATCCCGTATAGAGTATCTTTGGTTAGTGGCTGTTCCCCTTCCATATCGTTCTTTCCAGCCTGCCCCGACAAAGTAAGCTTGCCATTATCAATTAGCGCATACTGCACGCTAGTCGTCCCATGGGACTTCGTAAGTAGCGCAGCCTTCTCTGCTGCAATCTTCTTCAACTCTTGGCTAGCTACTTCTGCGTTAGATACAACTGTAGTCTTACTGTCAGAAAATGCTTTCGCCCCTGTTGGTAGAATCATAGTTAGCGCTAATGTAACGGCTAATACACCAGTTAGTTTATTTTTCATGAGGGAATTGCCTCCTTAGATAAGTAATCAATTTCATCATTTATTTGTTTAACTATGAAAATATGATAAAATTTATCTGTTCTTCCTTTTGGTTTACTTGCTAAATTCAGCAAGTAAAATATTTTTAAAAGGATCAGGACTATCAGCATTAAGGCTGTTCAAATTGACAGCTAATGTATGCTTGCCTCCAAGTGTGCCTCCAGCAAAAGTAACAAACCCTGGAATGCTACCTCCGTGTCCCCATATTGAGACACCGTTTGGAAGCTTAGCTTCATAGATTCCAAGACCATATCTGCCAAGTGCAGCTTCTCCTGTTGGAACTGTAGTAAGCATTTGTTTTAGTTGCTGTTCTTTTAGTAATTTACCCCCAAGTAAATAAGAGAAGAATTTGTTTAAATCATCAGCTGTAGAAATCATATCTCCGGCCGAGCTCCCCATACTTGGGTTATAATCAGTAACATCTTTTGGCTCACTTGCTCTGTCTAATTGGATATATCCACGGGCATGCTTGATTCCTGAAATCACGCTTGAATTTCCGGGTAAGAATGTATTCGATAATTCAAGTGGTTCAATAATTCGATTTTCAATTTCTTCCGCATAGCTGTTACCAGTTACTTTTTCAATAAGAATCCCTAGTAATACGTATCCTGTATTTGAATACGACCAGCTCTTTCCTGGAGCAAAATCTGGAGGCATGGATATTCCCATCTTTACTAATTCTTCAGCAGTATAAGGTTTTTTTGTATCCATGATATTAAAATCCTTTGACCTTGTGTAATTAGCGATACCACTTGTGTGGTTCAATAATTGCCGGATAGTAATCTATTTATCATCATATTCATTTCCTTGAATGACACCAGGCAACCATTTTTCAATAGAATCGTCTAGATTCAAGCGGTTTTCTCCTGCTAATTGAAGTATAACTGTTGCAGTGAACGTCTTTGTCACGCTGCCAATTCGGAATCGAAAATCTGTTTTCATTGGTTTCTTGGTACTTAGATCCGCTACCCCAGCTGCATAACTCCATGTTTTTCCACCCTTAGAAACTTTAGCAAGTATCCCCGGGAATCCAAGTTGCAATGTATCCCGCACTGCTTGCTTGACAGAATTACGATCTCGTTGAGTACTTGTTTGTACCGAACTAGATACACTTTGAGTAGGTTCTGCTTTTGCAATTAAGGTCGGCGTTGTGTATAACAGAGAACTTCCAGCTATTAAAAGGGCCAGACTTGCACATGTAATTTGACTACGTGTTTTCATAGGGCATTCCTCTCCTCTATTCATATTGTATAGGTGGTTTCTTGCTATTTCGTATTAACCACACAGCTACCATCTCCACCAATGAAAAAAGGTCAACATTGAATTCGTAATCATCTTCATATTTATTATTTTTACAAACGCTATTCTGTCCTGGGTAAATCCCTCTTTTTCCACACATATGTTAACCACATAAATTACTTCTTTTCCTTGAAACAGCCTTGTTACTGGTCTGTTTTTCATATATAAGTCATATCTGTTCCGCCTTTCACGCCTCTTTATATTTTTATCATACACAATGAAAATTTCTTTTTTCTTACCCATTTCTTACAAATTACTTACTTTCAGAATCGCTTTTATAATAGGATAGAAGGAACATCTGTGCCGTAAAGTTCAGTAAATATATTAATCAAAAAGAAACACAGTTTTTTTACTTCTGTGTTTCTTTTTACCATCCTTTTAAATATTAAGAGTCGATTTACCCTTAACAGGATGAATTCTGGCTCTTTTCTAATGTAATTTTTCTTCTTGCAATACAACACAAATGACATTGTGCTGCATGAAACACTCCTAACGTTGTTAAAACCACTGGTTTTTACGTCAAAATTTATTTAACTTAGGGCGGATACTCCATATCCATCAGCTTAAGAAAAATAAACGCCCTTAAAACGAAAAAATAAGTTACCTTCTCAAAGTAACTACCTGTAGAAAAAGAAAATGTTCATTTAGGAGATATATTAAAACCTTAGCTTGATAGTAATGTGGGGCTACCCCACATCCATCAACTTAAGGAGAATAAACGCCACCAAAACAAAAAAAGCCCCAAATTTTTCTCGAAAATAAGGTGGGGCTTTTGAACCAGAAAAGTATATTTTTAACTATGAAAACTACGGTAAATTTTCCCTTTTTTCCTACTTGCTAAATTCAGCAAGTAAAATATTTTTAAAAGGATTAGGACTGTCAGTTCTACCCAAACTATTCCAATTGACAACCAACGTATGCTTGCCTCCAAGTGTACCTCCAACAAGAGTTGTAAACCCTAGAATGCCACCTGTGTGTCCCCATATCGAGACACCGCTTGGAAGCTTAGTTTCATAGATTCCAAGACCATATCCATCGATTCCTTCTTTTCCTGTAGGAACTGTAGTAAGCATTTGTTTTAGTTGCTGTTCCTTCAGTAATTTGCCACCGAGCAAGTAAGAGAAGAATTTGTTTAAGTCGTCAGCAGTAGAAATCATATCTCCAGCCGAGCTACCTGCACTTGGGTTATAATAAGTAACGTCTTTTAGCTCACTTGCTCCGTCTGGTTGGGCATATCCACGGGCATGGTTAGTGCCTGGAATAACACTTGAATTGCCTGGTAGGAATGTATTCGACAATTCAAGTGGTTCAATAATCCGATTTTCAATCTCTTCCGCATAGCTGTTTCTGGTTACTTTTTCAATAAGAATGCCCAGTAATACGTATCCTGTGTTTGAATAAGACCAGCCCTTTCCTGGGGCAAAGTCTGGAGGCAAAGAAACACCCATCTTCACTAACTCTTCAGCCGTATACGATTTTTTTGTATCCGTAAAATCAGCGTCTTTTGACCTTGAGTATTCAGCGATACCACTTGTATGGTTCAATATATGCCGGATAGTAATCTTGTTACCATCATATCCATTTCCTTGAATGACACCAGGCAACCAGTCTTCGATGTAGTCGTCTAGATTCAGGCGATTCTCTCCAGCTAATTGAAGTACAACTGTTGCGGTGAACGTCTTCGTCACACTCCCAATGCGAAAGCGAAAATCTGTTTTCATTGGTTTCTTGGTTCTCAGATCCGCTATTCCAGAGGCATACCCCCACGTTTTTCCACCCTCAGAAGTTTTAGCCAGTATCCCCGGGTATCCAAGTTGCAATGTATCCCGCATTGCTTGCTTGACGGAAGTACGATCTCGTTGAGTATTTGTTTGTAACGAACTAGATACATTTTGAGTGGGCTCTGCTTTTACAATTGAGGTTGGTGTTGTATATAACAGGGAACTTCCAGCTATTAAAAGGGCCAGACTTGCACATGTAATTTGACTACGTATTTTCATAAGGCATTCCTCTCCTCTATTCATATTGTATAAGTGTTTGCTTACTGTTCCTTACTTCCTGACAAGACTTAGGGAAAGGCCCTCACGCATATAGATTAAAGCCCCAGTACAAAGGTATCTATCAATACCAACAATTTGAGCCGGTTAAATCTCCATCCCTTCTATTACAAAATTATTTAAAGGTATGAAAGCATATTATGTACCCTTATTTATTGTTAGGATTAACACAACATGAGACATAGCTCCAACCCATATTTTACTTTATTTACCCATAATATGTATTGAGAAAGAATGTAAATTCGAATCCTTTTCGTACCCCAACTATTGATCGTTTTTTTCACCTATTATAATTAGTTATTTAGAATTTCATAATAAAAAACTGTAAAAAAAATAACGAGTCCCTTAACGTACAGGAAGCGGTTGAAAAATATGTCTAAACGCACAATTTTCTTTTTTTTGATATGGTGACCCCATCGCAATCAAGCTAAGGTTTTGAAGTACCCACTAAATGAAATTTTTCTTTCTCTACAGTTAGTTATTTTAAGAAGTCAGCTCATATTTTTGTTTTTGCGGTGTTTACTTTTCTTAAGTTGATGGGTATGTAACGTCACGAAAATACGGATTTACAACGTTTAGGAATTTTCAATACTAAAAAGCCCAACTTCACCGTTAATTCATAGAGAAATTGGGCTTTTTCATTACTCCATAACCATTTTTAAGTTATATTTAAAAACCATGCTTTGACATTGTCTAGAGCATGGTAATTATTTAAACAAATATAAATCTGCTAAGTTGATTTTTCAGCTCAGCTATTTAATGAATTCATTAACTCGAAGAAGTATTCAGGTTTATGAGTCTTATTTAGGTTATACCATGCATGTAATGTATCTGGTGCAAATACATCTAATTTTTTCAGTACTTCCATCGCAAATTCCAGAGGAGCTATTCCTGATGCAGTAACTAAATTCGCATCAGATACCGCAGATCCCAACTCGTAGAACTTTTCTCCTTTATAGTTAGGACATACCATTTTAGTGTATTCTAAATTATTACTTGTATGCTTTCTAGTATCTAAGTATCCCATATTTGCAAGGGCCTCAGTTGCACCACAAATTGCAGCAACAATAGTACCAAACTTTAAAGCTTGGCCAACTCTTTCCAAGATAGGTTGATGAATCTCTTCACTCCAAGTAGTCCCTCCTGGTAAAATTAAAAGATCTTTACTCTCAAAAGTACATTCATCAAGGGAAATATCTGGTTTTATGCTCAATCCCCCCATAGTAGTAATCATTTCTTTATTAGCTCCTACTGTAATTACTTTTAAAGGTACTAAATCTTTTTTAAAATATCTTCCTGAATTTAGTTCGGTAATTAAATATCCATATTCCCAGTCCGACATTGTATTAAATACATATAGAAAAACTTTTTTTGTTTGCATCCCATATCACTCCAATCACAATTGATATGGATATTATAATATAACTTCCCTGACAGTTAACGTCAGGGAAGTTATCATACTTCATGAAATTTTATTAATTCCGACAGAACTTCAATAAGTCTTTTCTTAAGACTTATTGGCTCAATAACTTTAATAGATTTATTGTACGGTAAAAGTAAATAAGGTACATATGTATGTATCATATCTTTTTCAAGAAGAAAAACTGCTTTATTTGAAGTCCGCACTTGTAAATAATGTCCTAAAAACCAATGTTGGCAAATATCAGCCAATACACTTTTATCCCCACTAATAACCAAAGAAATAATCCCTTCCTTATCTTCTATAGTTGGAAGAAGGTTTTTTATAAAAAAGTCACGTGCTGAAAAATTTTCTGGCCGGTTAAACTTATTTTCGGTTAGTATTAAATTTTCAATTCGATCTACTCTAAAACTACGGATATCATTCCTAAGATGACAAAATCCAATTACATACCACTTATTATTCCAATAGATAATTCTGTACGGATCGACCAATCTATAATTTAATTGCTTTTTCCCACTTTTATAATAAAGAATTTTTACTGAATACCCATCAGTTACGGCCTGCTCCAACTCCTTCAAAAAATGTTCCATAGAGGATGAACTAAATCGACTTATTACTTCTAGACTACTTAAATGTCGGTTTATCTTTGCTTCCTGCTCTTGATTTGAGTATTTACTTAGTTTTGAAATGGCCCTATTTAATGCTTCACCTCCATAATATCCGGCTTCTTCTGCAAAAACAGCAGCGTGAAATAGTGAAGTTTGCTCCTCAAAATCAAAGAAAAGAGGAGCCTCAATAAAATTGTTCAATAAAGTGTATCCACCGTTATGTCCTGGTTCTGAAATTATAGGTACACCACTTGTTGAAATTGTATCAATATAGCGATACACAGTCCTTATATTCATCTCTAACTTTTCTGAAATTTGTTTTGCAGTAATTTTTTTACCTGAGCGAAGCATCCATAGAATCGCTAACATATTATCAATTTTAGGCATGTAATTCCACCTCTCTATGGAATTTATCCCTTATTATATATTTCTGATTTTTAGTATAACTCATCAACTGTTCCTTTCCGATAGCTTTCTACATAATTAGGCCCTAGACACATTTGTAATTTCACAAATTTGATTTACATTCATATCTACCTCTTCATAAAGCTTTACTGCATAATTCATTCCTGCATGATTTTTATGATATTTCTTTAACCAACCTTTAAATTTTCCTTCTTTCTTATTCAGTTCAATCCCTTTATGTTTCCGCCTACGGATCAGATCACGTTCTAATTGCTTTACACCCGCTATAACCCCGTAATTAAGAATTGGCTGTAGGGATTATCTTCTGATAAATCTAGCCATGTATCTTTTAAGGATTATAATTATCATCTTTATTATAATATGCAGTCGCAACAATATTCTCAATTATTATAGCGATACACACAAACAAGAGAATTATTTTGCGCCTCACAACAAACCTCCTTTTTCATTTTTTTCTTTTTTAAATTGAAAGGTTGTACGCTCCACTTGTTTGATTTCCTCAATTACTTTACGAATTCCTACTTCAATCCTATCTTCCTTCACATTCGTTACGTTTAACTTTAATAGTCTTTCTTTCGGAAAACCTCTCACATAATTTTTATCAATTGTATCAATACTTATTTGTTTTTCACTTAGTCTTTGGAAAAACATTTCTGAAATACTCGTTTTATGTAATTCTAAACAAGTGTGGATTCCAATTGCATTTTGCTTTGTATATGTAAATAAAAGCGGGTTTTCATTATGCATTCTTTCTAATGTTTCTGCTAATTTTTTAGATCTATCGTGATAGGAAGATTTAATTTTATTTTTATGACGTTCAAACATGCCACTCTTTATATAAATTTCTAAAGCAGCTTGGGATATCATAGGGCTATCGATATCTAAAATCTTTTTATATTTATGGAAATCATTTGCAATGGATGGCGGAATGACCGCAACTCCAACTCGTAAACCTGGAAAAATAATCTTTGAATAACTTTTCAAATATATGACATGATTCCCATTATCCAAGCTATATAATGGATCTGCTTTTGAATCCGTTTCTAAATCTGCTAAATAATCATCTTCCACTATAAATACATTATATTTCTTAGCCAATAACACGATTTTTTCTTTCTCATCTTTAGAATAAGAAGTTCCGAGCGGATGATGATATCTTGGTATTGTATAAAAGAATTTTATTTTACCTGTTCGAAAAATACGTTCCAATTCATTTAAGTCAATCCCTTCATTCGTACGTTTAATACCGATTACAGGAATTTTGTTTATTTCTAGATATTCAATATATAGATGATATGTTGGTTGTTCAATTAATATCGTTTCATTTTCATTTGGAAATGGTATAGAAGTTAATATTGCAAGTGCCTGCTGTACACCAGACGTTATAAAAATATTTTCTTCTTTAGTGAAGACTTGATAGTTTGCTAATTGTTTTTGAATGACTGGAATTAAAGACGGTAAACCTTTCGGCGTGCCATATACAAACAAGTCATTTTTATATGTATCAATGGCTTTATTAATACAATGTTGAAAATCTAAATATGGAAAAACATCTGGATCTGGTGCTGAGGAAGCAAAATCAATTATCTCGTTATTTTCTATAGTACTCCCTGATTTTCGAACAACGTAGTATCCACTTTGAGGGACGGAATAAATAATATGACGCTTTTCTAATTCATGTAGTGCCCGTATAACTGTCGCCTTATTACATTCATATTGCGTAACAAGTGATCGTATAGACGGTAATTTCTTTCCTTCTTTTATCACTCCATGTTGAATCATGTTTTCTATATCATTAAAAATATGTAAATACTTATACATTATTTCACTCCCTTATGCAAGGACTTAAAAAGATTCCTCATTCTCAAGCAAACAGAAATACATCCCTTCTATCACTTTAAATTTTAACATTATTTCACATTTTCTCCTCTTAACAAGGAAATTACAATTAATAAATAGAATATCTTCATGAATAAATAAAAAGTGAGGGATATATAATGCAACGTGTAAATACGATTGATATTAGTAATGTACTACAATTGGAAAAAACTCTTTCGACTTTATTAAATAAAAGGATTTCTTCAAAACTAGACCTTGAAAACTGGTTAAAAGAGCAATCAAAAGTAATTTGGGAAATTGAAGAACAATTAAGATCACATTATATCGCTTTTCAATGTAATACAGATAATAAAGAAATAAAAGATACTTTTGAATATGATCAACAATATGTACGGCCTCTTTTGAAACGTTATCAAAATTCATTTGATACTAAATATTTAGAGTCCCCTTTTCGAATGGAACTTGATCCAAAAACGTATAGCTTACTAGATAAAAAAATTAAGAATGCGCAAACATTATTTTGTGAAAAGAACATTGATTTAGAAGTGCGCGAAGACAAACTAGTAACCGAGTACTTCGAAATTACAGGTGGTTTAACTGCACAATGGGACGGTGAAGAAAAAACAATTACTGAACTACAGTCTTACTTACAAGATCCGGATCGTCATATACGAAAAAAAGCAAAAACGCTCATTTCTGAAACATTTTTATCTGTTGAAGATACATTACAACAGATATTAAATGAATTAATCGCAATCCGTCATCAAAAGGCGCAAAACATTCAATTAGATAATTATCGTGATTATATGTTTAAAAAACATGAACGTTTTGATTATACGCCTGATGATTGCTATGAGCTTGCTGAATCTATTCGTAAATACGTAGTACCACTTATCGATAAAATATTTAATGAGAAAACATCTGAACTTCAAGTAGATAGTCTTCGTCCATGGGATCTAAAAGCAACCGCTCCAAATAAAAAAGTATTAAAACCTATTGAAAAAGCGAGTGATTTAATCGAAAAAAGTTCTCATATTTTACACAAACTAGATCCTGAATTTTCCGTATTACTGGAACGTATGCATAAAAATAATTGCTTAGATTTAGAAAGTCGTAAAGGAAAAGGACCAGGAGGATTTTGCGAATATTTACCTGCTTCTCAATTATCTTTTATTTTCATGAATCTCAATCATACACATTATGATGTTACTACTTTCCTCCATGAAATGGGCCATAGTATTCATAATGATTGTATGAAGCAGTTAGAACTTCAAAAGTATTTAGAAATCCCTTCAGAATCAGCTGAACTAGCTAGTATGACAATGGAATTGTTTTCGATGGAGTATTGGGATACTTTTTATGGGAATACAGAAAACTTTACAAAAGCAAAAATAGATTTCTTTAAAGATATTGTTAAATATTTACCACAAATGCTTATAGTTGATCAATTCCAGCATTGGATGTATGAAAATCCTAATCATACAGCTAAAGAAAGAAATGAAAAACATTTAGAATTACATAACACTTACCAATCGAATGTAGTAAATATTGAGGGATATGAAAATTGGGTTGCAACTGGCTGGTTACCTGTGCTACATATATTCGAAATACCATTCTATTACATCGAATATGCAATCGCACAACTTGGTGCGCTGCAAATGTATAAACAATATAAAGAAAATCCTAAACAAGCAATAGAGAATTATAAAAAGGCATTATCATTAGGTAGTTCTAAATCTTTAACTGAAGTATATGAAGCAGCTGGTATTCGTTTTGATTTTTCTAGAGAAACGATTAAAGAATTAATGTTATTTGTAGAGCGTGAATTAGAGTCACTTGAACAATTGTAAGAAGGAAGCTGTTCCTATATTTTAGGTTCAGCTTTCTTCTTTATTTTATTTATCAATTCTATGTACTGAAAATCACCATATCCGATTGTTGGAAAAAGTTGAAACAACTTTATTAATAATTCTTGATTTGATAAACTTTGATTTTTAGAGATGAATTTCATTACGATATTATCTTCTTTTAGCATTTCTAAATATAAGTCTATAGCCTGATACATTACAGGTGGTACCTTATGAGAAGTCTTTTTATGGTTTACTAATAATTCATTGTATATAGTAGAATAATTACCCAATTCAAGTTCAATTTGATTTACTTTAAATTCATCCTCCCTGAAACTATTTAAGTATACTTTCCCTTCATAACAAGACTGTTCAAGATATGAAAGAATAGTAAGTAGATTTATTTGGCAAAACATATCTTCACCAAACCATAAAACAATGCATTTATACTTTTTCGTAAAAAGATTTTTTAACGGATCTATGACCTTTTTTGTATAACTTTCTACTGAACTGTTATGTCCTTCTGCTCTTGTTTTAATAAACTCATCATTAAAAACTTGTGTAGTAGCCAGGTTCACACACATTGCCTCATTAAATGGTGCATATTCAGAATCACCCATTAGCTTTTCATTTTTAAATTCTTCATACATCATTTGACCATTTAATATGTTTAATACATCATTCTCAAACAGCTCACTCATTGCACTACGCAACTGCTCAACCTCTAATTTTCTAGAAAAATTCATTTTAAACTCCCCTTCTTTATTTATATTGAGTTTAACAAATGATTGAATTGGCATTTTGTTAAGCTTAAAGTCTCTTGGATTCATCCCAAAAACATTTTTGAAAGCTCGGCTATATGCTTCTTGCGAAGAATACCCGTAATCAAAAGCGACATCGATTATCTTTCTATCCAGTTTTAGGTCTACAGTAGACAAGTACATTTTTCTAAGAAGGACATAACGTCTAATACTAATACCTGTTACTTGATGAAATTTAAAAGAACAGTAATACGGGGAATACCTCATATAACGGGATAATTCATTTAATGAAAATTCTTCTTTTAAATTGCTCTCAATCCAATCAATCATCTGCTGTATATGTGCATTCATTTCCTTCACTCCTTATATAAAAGTATAAAAGAGATTCGTTTCTTTCTTTTGATATTTCTTGTGTTTTATAACATGAGCCATTAATTACTTCATGCTTCATTTTAAAGGATATCAAAAATAAAACACGAATGTTGTAAATTACGAATCTTTTAGTTCTCTAGTAAAAAATTAAAGTTTGGAAAGGACGTTACAATGAACGAGCTAGAAAAAGAAATACTTCAATTAATAAATAAACTATATCCTTTGAATTTTATTAACATTACACCAATAACAAATGAAATATATAAATGTCTCACAGAACAAGGTGCATACTTCATTAGAATTACAAACTATAAAGCGTATGAAGAACAATTAGAAGAAGTTTCATATACGAATTTTTTATATCAAAATGGCTTAGGTGTTCCACCAATAATCCCTTCTTTACAAGGGAATTTTGTAGAAAAGTTAACATTAGATAAAGAGATTTTTGCCGTATTATATAAAGCTGCGCCTGGTATACATTTACCAAAGTACGAATGGGATTCTAATATATTTAAAAAGCTTGGTAAACAAATTGGAAAATTACATCGTATTTCTAAAAGCTTTGAAAAGACTAAACCAGTTAAACATATAAACGACTGGTATGAAAATGAAGAATATAATTTTCTTAAGTATATCCCTCAAGAAGAAACTACTATAAGAGAAATTGCATCAGACGTTTTAACTTCTATAAAAGAGCTACAAAAATCCATTTCAAATTACGGCTTAATTCACGGAGATTTATGGTTAGAAAATATTTTAGTTGAAAACAATTCAAACTTAATAATGATTGATTTTCAAGACTGTGAAAAACATTTTTATATATTCGATTTAGCAGTTCCTATTTATAGTGCTTTAGAATATTCATTTGCTGGAAATGGGAATATCATTGACTATGAGCATTCTATTACAAAAGCACTATTTGAAGGGTATCAAGAGGAAAATGAACTACCTAAAGAAATGATAGACAAGTTTCCATTATTTATTAAATTAAAGGAGATTTTTGAATATAGCTTAATGCATATGTATTGGAATAAGGAAGAATTAACTGAGGAACAAGTACGGATAATGAATCTTTATAGGATGAAGATTGAAAATAAATATACCTATATCAATATTTAAAAATGCTGTTGTTTAACTACAAGGAAACTTTAGTTAAACAATAGCATTTATTTATTAATTATCTACTAAACAACCTTTGTTTTATTACTTATAAATACTGCTTCAATAATATGTTTAAATACACTTCATTTTGCGGAGATACTTTCTCAGAAAATCTAGCTGCAATCATAATAGGAGCCCATTGAAAGATCTCATCTCTTGTTAGATCAGTATTACTGCAATATATTTGTAAATACATTTCTGCTAATTCTATATAAGACTGCGCATACAATAAATATGTACGAAACACATCTGCACGAATATCACCTGAGCAAGCATCTACCCAGTCTATAATATTTACATACTTTTCACTCAAAATTAGATTAAATGGATGGAAGTCGCCATGGCATAATCTAGGTTCAAATTTGATTGAATGTAACTTATTCAATATACTTTCCTTTTGTTTTTCATCCAATTTATGTACAGATTTAATTTGACGCTCTAACCTTTCCCCCATTGCTTCCATTTCATCCGAATTCACACGTATAGCATGAATCTTTTTTTGTTCATTCACACAAATATTTATGTAATGCTCTGCCTCATTTAGATTATTAAGCAGGAGATCACCTATACTGTCACCTTTTACGTATTCCATAATAATTGCCTGTCTATTTTTTATCTTTGTCACTTCAAATACGTTTGGAACTGATAGTCCGCATGAATAAGCATATTTTTGTTTTTTTGCTTCATTCATAGACTCTGTATCAGGCAGATATTCATTAAATAATTTTACAATCTTAGTATCATAGAGATAGATTTCTGCTGTATTCCCTTTAGCTATCGGATTTCCTAAATTCAATTCATTTCTCTCCTTACTGTAAATTAAGCTGACACATTATACTCCCCTATAAATTCAGTGTAATTATGCTGAAACCCTTCTCCACGAAAATATAAAAAACTTACCACTTTCTATCTTTAAACAGAAAGTGGTAAGTTTAATTTACTAGGAATATCGGAAGAGAAATTTGGTGTATGCACAATTGAAAATGCATATCCCTGCTCAATAAATGATACTTCGTTATGTTTACATTGAAATGGGACACTATTTTTCTTAAAGTTAATTTGGATTTGCTGTAAAAATGCTTGATCTGTTGTTCCGAAAGATACGTGTACTTTTGGTGGTAAAGCCTTCATCGCAATCGGGATCCAACTTCGCTGCCACCAAGTTGCAACGATGTATGCAGTGCCACCTATAACAAAGTTGAAAATATCCCCATCTTTCATCGTTTTCATATTTAGATTGGATTTTAACCATTCTGTAAATACAGGTACACTTTTAACAGGAAGTCCGATTTCCCTTACATATAAAATATTTAAAGGGGACTGCGGTACTAATACATCTTCTTTAACATAACTATGTGCGATAATTTCGAGTAGATTTCCATCCCCGTCTTTAAAGTATACATTGAATAAACCATTCTCTTCACCAATTACATTTCCATTTTGCCATTTCACAATGAGTAATCCAGAATCCTTTAGCCATCTTACTGTTTCATGAAATTTTGAATATGGAATTTCAAAAGCAAAGTGAGCAGGTGCAATTGGTTCATATACTTCTTGAAAACTAATTGTTGTATAAGGTGTTACTTCAAATTGAATAAATGATGTCGTTTCTTTTTTTATTGGAAAAGATAATATATTCTTATATACTTGTTTTACCCCTTCTATGGAAACTGTTTGTAGTTTTATATCTGATATATGTGTAATCACGTTATATTCCCCCTTGTTTCTTATTATCTATTCGTATTGTATTACATTTATAAATAGATAGAATCAAACGGAAGGATGGATTTTCCAAATGAAAACTACAACTTTAGTATGAATATGTTAGCTTCTTTCATTGTTAATATATAGTATTGTTTCCATACAAAAAAGCTGCCTTTCCTTAAACGAAAAGCAACTTTTACAATAAAACATATTATGATTTTACAGCAATCATCATAAACCTTTTTGAATTTGTACGAATCCCTTTTTCAGAACTATTTGCGTCAATGAACTTTTGTAAAATAGTAAAATCTTCTTCCTCTTCTCCAAAATTAGGAATAATAGGCGTATGTTTTAATAAGAAAATGAGGTCTTCAGGGCTACTGTAATAATCAGTGACATCATATTCACTTACTTGAACGCGTTCAAATCCTGCACTACTAAGTTCCCTCATATACTTTTCTTTTAAAGTTCCATCTCTTTCACCTAAGCATTGTCCTCTACCAAATGCTTCTTTTAAGTTTAATTTATCGTGTTCACTAACTTGTTGCGTTAAGAAAACAGCATCCTTTTTCATTACTTTTGATAATTCAGTCGCTGTAAATGGTGCATGACAACTTGAAGCTATATCAAAATGTGCATGCGGAAACACTAAAGCTTCAGAATCCATTTGAAGAAACTCAACATTTTATATGCCTGATTTTTTTAAGTTAGAATGTGCTGTAGCAATCATCCCATTAGAATTATCTATTCCAATTAACAATTTAGCCGAAGATGCTATGTTAAGTACATTTTCTCCTCCACCTGTACCAACATCTAGTAAAATATGTGATGGCTTGCATCTTTCTTTTACCTCTCTATAAAAGTCCCATGAATCTCCTACAGTTTCACATTTTATTTTACTAAAATCCCATCCATTTAATCTTCCTACTTTATCATAAAAGTTTTTGTATTCTAATTCGTTCATTTTATGTGTTCCCCTTTGTTAATACATATAATTTAAAATGAATCATCAATTATTTATTCTATATATGAAAGCCAAGCTTCATAAAATGCTTGAATAGTACGATATCTATTACTTTTTTCTTTATGTAGCGCTTTTGTACATATATTATATAATTCTTGTGTGCTCTCCCATTTTTCATAGCTTTTATCATTTTTTCCGCCAATAAAGGCAAAAGCAATTCCGGCTAATACATACACATTCGTTTCGCTTGTAATTTGTGCATGCAGTTCATATTCCTCCGGTGCTTTGAAGCGAGCTGTCCCCCAAAAATCTTTCCCAATTTCATTGAATACAGGTGTTTTTTGAAAGAAATCAATATCACAAATCGTCAGTTTTGATTGCTCGAAATTATATAAAATACTGCCATCATAAAAATCAACCATGACATAGCCTAATGACTCCACATAGGCTGCAAACTCAAAAATTTGTGTCAATATGTTAAGTCTCTCCGTCACGGATAATTGTCTTAACTTAACAAAAGGCGAATTTGGTGCATGGTGCTTTTCAAACGGTGTAAAGTCCCAATGATTGTGCATGCATTCCCCATCAATCCAATGAAACCTTAAACAAAATCCATTTTTCATTTGAATCGAATTAATATATGGAACTAGTAAAGGATGTTGAATTTGTTCATACACTTCTTTTGCTTTCATTAATCGTTGGATTGCATCCTCTACATTACCTTTGTATTCTAAATTGCGTGCACCAGCATACTTCAAAAAGTAGCGTTTTCCTTTTTCAATGATACCAAAGCTAATATTCCCTGAATCTTGCTGATCAAAAATAGTAAATACTTCTACATCCTTTAACCAATCAAAATTATGATCCTCAGCTAATGTTATTGGGTATTCATTTTTTCCAATTTTAATATTCATCATGTGCTGCTCCTAGCTTTGAGCGAACGTAGTTATAGAGGCATGATACGCATACTCAAATTATTTTTACCTCATACTTTATTTTCTTCTGTTTTTTCATAAAATATCACTCCTTTCAAATAAAGGCCCTTAATTTCATTCAATAACTACCAAAATATTCTTACTTTTTATTATATATTATAAAATACAAGTTATAAGGAAAATATATTCCTTGTGCATAAATAGTTTACATAATAATTTTATAGTTTATTTCTATTTATATAATCTAAATGTCTTCTTCCCCAACCACACATACTATCTAACACTGTACTTACTGTTTTTCCATGCTCAGATAAACTATATTCCACTTTAGGTGGTATTTCTTGATAAATTTCTCGTTCTATTAGTTGATCTTGCTCTAATTCACGCAATTGCTTCGCTAAAGTCCCTTGAGATATATCTGGTATTAATCGCTTTAATTCACCAAATCGTTTTGTTCCATCAGTTAATAATATAAACAAAATGAGTGGCTTCCATTTCCCTCCGATGATTTGTAATGTCGCTATTACTCCTTTTAATTTCGGTTCTTGTAAATCCATTTTTTCACCTCTCAAATCCACATGAATAGCGGTTAGTACGAAATTTGCGACTATGTACATATAAAGTGCGTACTTTTCACTCGCTATCTTTTAG
Organism: Bacillus sp. GW823-FHT06B01; assembly: GCF_058952315.1. Lineage (NCBI taxonomy): Bacteria > Bacillati > Bacillota > Bacilli > Caryophanales > Bacillaceae > Bacillus > Bacillus sp. GW823-FHT06B01. Next base: position 684,813 of record NZ_JBXAHR010000001.1, read on the forward strand.
CGAATAATAAAAGCATAGCAATTTTATTTTAAAGTTTTTATTAAGGGAGTGGCTAAAATATGTCTATTACTACATTAAAAGATAATCGTATCGTTATCATTGGTGGGAGCTCAGGTATCGGATTAGCAACAGCAAAACAAGCAATCGAACAAGGAGCACATGTTATTATTGCAGGGCGTTCGAAAGAAAAACTAATGATTGCTCAAGAAATAATAAGTAACAACCGTCTTCAAACTTATGTATTGGATAATCAGGATAAAAACCAACTAGAAGATTTTTTCAAAAAGCTTGGGAATTTTGATCATTTGTTCACCCCAGGAGCCTCTTATACCCTTGGACCAATTACTGCTACGGATGATATTGCTGAAAGCAGCTTTATCGGCAAGTTTTGGCCACAATATTATGCCGTAAAATATGCAATTCCTTTTCTTTCAGACTCCGGATCTATCGTATTAATGTCCGGTGCATTTAGTCAAAGACCACTTAAAGGAGCACCTGCTTATGGAGCTTGTAATGGTGCTATTGAGAGTTTAGGGAAAGCTTTAGCTGTTGAAATAGCTCCTATAAGAGTTAATGTTGTTTCCCCTGGAACGATACGGAGGGAAAATGAACAAAACGAAAATAGACTAACTGCTTATGAAGCTTATAAATCTCTTTCTCTTCTAAAGAGGCCTGGGCATAATGATGAAATTGCACATACTGTTCTATATTTAATGCAAAATAGTTTTACTACAGGCAATGTATTGTTTCCTGATGGAGGATACACATACCATTAAATTATTTAAAACAAAAGCCCCTTATTACGGTGGCTTTTGTTGCTAATTTAGAAACTGCTGCAGTAATACAGGATCCTCTTTTAAAATTCCTGCTAAAAACATAAATTGCGGATAAGGTTGTAAGATTAAGTCTATATCCATTTTTTCTTTCAATATAGCTATTCCACCTTGCTTAATATAATCTTTTAGTGTTATTTCCTTACTACAAATTAGCCTAATATCACTTAAAGTAAGTAATAAAAGTCCATTCGTTTCAGAAGATGGATATGGCTTATTTTCTGAATGTGCCATATACATAATAGATAAAGTTTCATCTGGACTATCAATAATTAATATTGGATTGATCTCATTTGCTACCTTTATTTTCTTTGATTGCATATTCCAGTTCTCTTTATAATATGTACTTGGTGAACTCAAAATAGTAATATCGATAGTAGCTTCTTCTCTCACTTCTCTTTTAGCAGTTTCTACTGCTGTTTCTTCATCTTCTTTATGTCCGCCGAGCCTTACTACACCTAATGTATCTCCTTTACTCGTTGGCCCAACTTGGAAAACAAATAAGTTCTCGTATATTACATATGCACCAGATGTTCGTACATTTTTATCTATATGTATCAATATTTCCCCTCCTTAATCAACTTTCTCGCAAAATAGTTTACTATAATTTTATTATGTTTTTAAATAATCTTCAATCCAAAGCCTTCATTTTTATTCCCTCCTTAAAATTTTAAAATACATCTAAAAAGTAGGATTCACAAAAGAATCATAGAATTCTATATATAACAAATATTGAACGGATTTTTTTCAAATTCCTCTATAATAAAGGTGGTATAAATAGTGTGAAACTTAAACAAGAACAAAGATTTACCGTAAAGACAACTTTCTCTAAAGAATACAAGATTTTTATTTTTGGTTTACTCATTTCACGAATTGGGGATTCACTATATACTTTTGCATTGCCTTGGATTGCCTATCAATTAACCGGTTCAGCTGTAATTATGAGTTCTTTATTTTCTATTAATGTATTGCCAATTGTTTTATTCGGCCCTTTAGTTGGTGTAATAATTGATCGATACGATCGAAAAAAATTACTTTGGATAGCGGATATTACCAATATTATTTTAGTAAGTCTCGTACCAATTCTACACGCATTACATCTATTAGAAATCTGGCATTTATACGTAATTACTTTTATCTTAGCAGTTATGTCTATGCTTTTTGATGTAACAACTGTTACAGTCATTCCGCAAATTGCTGGAGAATCCTTAACGAAGGCCAATTCTTTCTATCAAATGGTCAATCAATTGGCTAGTTTATTTGGTCCAATGATAGCTGGGGTTTTCATTTCTTTTATTGGCGGCTTTCAGTTGCTTTGGATTAATGTTCTTTCATTTATTGCAACATTAGTTGCTGTGATGTTATTACCGTCTATGAAAAACACAAATAAAAAATGTGAAGATAAAAATACACTTCAAAATGTACTATCTGATTTGGTTAATGGATTTACATGGCTCAAAAATGACCGCTTAAATTTAGCTTTATCTTTTCAAGCTATGATAGGAAACTTTGGAGCAAGTGCGGTTTTAGGTGTATTCATGTATTATTTATTATCCACATTACAACTTACCCCAGAACAAAGTGGGGTTAATTATTCATTAATTGGAATAGGTGGTCTTTTAGGAAGCTTGATTGCAGTTCCTTTAGAAAAAAGGTTGCAGCGCGGCATACTAATTCCTTTACTCCTATTTGTTGGAGCAATTGGCTTAACTTGCGCGCTTTGGAATACATATTGGTTCGCTCCTGGAATTGCTTTCGGTGTTGCAATGACTTGCAATATTGCATGGAATACAATTGTAGCCACCGTTCGCCAGGAAACAGTTCCATCAAATATGCAAGGGAGAGTTTTAGGATTTTCACGTGTACTTACACGATTAGCTATGCCACTCGGGGCATTAGTAGGAGGCATTATTTCAGCTTATAATCCAGTGTATGTATTTGCTTTAGCTGCCTTTACGAAGTTACTGGAAGTTTTTATTGCACTATGTAGTCCGATACGAAAGCTATGATGGAAGGAAAGATAATTATGTATGATTGGTTAATTAAAATTTATGGATAAGTTTATAAAGAAAAAAGGCATATTATAATGCCTTTTTTCTTTATCATCATTTAACTGGATAACAAACTTCTGTAACCCATTTATTAGGATCCAATTCCATCGCTGGGCTCACATGATAAATATTAAACATCGGGCCTGCTAATTCGTAACCTTCTGTCTCAATCCATTTTGCGGCTGCTTCATTTACGTTTGTTATTTGTTCATAACTTCCGTTTACTGTTACAGAAGCTACTTTGATTGGCTCTTTTTTTTGAAAATAAACATCTTTTGTATTTTTATGCTTTCCTAAGATATTTAGCTGTATTTCTACATCTACATCATTTTTTTTGTATTCTTGATCATGGAAGACAGCGATACTATAACTCGGATGGGCCATACTAATATTTTTCATATGAATTTCTTGCATTAACATGGTCCATAAATCGCCTTCACAATTATATGATGGAATAACCTTTCTAACACTGGCTACATATCTTTCTGGAATTTCTTTTATTGAAACGTGGTAATTCATATCAACAACATCCTCTCTCATCGTTTTCATTGAATCTTCGAGGAGACGTAATTGTTTTTTGAGGTTAGTCATGTCTTCTTTAATTTGAGCACTACGATTTAAAAATTGCTCCTTAATACCCTCTATATTATCGCATTCTATTATTTTTTTAATGGTAGCGATATTAAATCCCATATTTTTTAACGTTTGAATTTGATTTACTTTCTTTAATTGGGCTGCTGAATAGTATCGGTATCCACTCTGCTCATCAACTTTTATTGGTTGTAATAATTCCACTTTATCGTAGTGTCTCAACATCCGAATACTAATGGAAGATAGTTTTGAAAAGTCTCCTATTTTAAACATGATTTCCTCCTATAAGTTACATCTACTTCGAAGTTCAACTTCATCTTAAACAATGACATTGTGTGAGAGTCAACTGTTTCTAACACTTAACTTATATTTCTTTCATTCTTTCCCCTTATACTTACTTCCTTCTTAAGGCTATAAGAATTGATATTAGTCCGTTCGCAGCTAATAAAGTTACAATAATACTTGTAAATACAGCTACGTCTGGCGCAAATATTTTAATCGTACGCCAAGGTGAACTTGTACTATAAGTAAGCAGTGGGATGAAAATAATGGATAATAGTAGGGATAGACTCCCTGTGAATAACCAAATTAGCTTTTTTACAGTTTTTATATATTTATACTTTTTAATTAATATAATTGATATTATGAAAAGTATAAGTGTAACTATCAACAAAATAATTTGTGTTAATGGTATGTTTTTAGGGATATCAACCGGTTCTTCCTCATTCAAAATACTAATAATCCCATTTTTCAATTCCGATAGTGCTGATTCTTCTAAAACATGATTTTTATTTGTTAAAATCACACCACCCCAGCCACTTTTATTTAAAATAAATATTTCTGCACGAGCATCGGGCGTTGATCCTGAATGCCAAATCATCGTTTCACTTTCATTTATATTTGTTGTTCTTAATCCAAAACCATAACTTTTTTCTGAATTTATTTTATAAAGTGGTGAAAGGTAAAGATCCATGTTTTCTTGCTTTAAGAATTGAGCATCCTCTGACCGATTCAAAAACATAGTATACTGAATCATATCTTCTAAATTTGCAGTAATATAGCCATACGGTGCCCCGGCATTATCATAGGCGACTATACTTTTTTTCGGCATGCCAAACCAAGACTGATAACCTGTTAAATAACCTTTTTCATATGCAGTCTCTTTACTTGCTGCCGCACCATTCATATTTAATGGCTGAAAAATATGCTTTTCCATATATGATGAATATGTTTCATTTGTAACGGCCTCAATAAGCGCACCAAGTATTATATAATTCGCATTACTATATTGATATTTTTCACCTGGTGGAGCAGTTAATTTTACATTTGAAAGCGTCATTACATTTTCTTTTAATGCTGTAGAATTTTTGGATTGCTTATCTGATAATGCTAAGCCCTCATATGTGTTGATTCCGCTTGTATGAGTTAGTAGTTGTTGGATTGTTATAGTTGAGGATATTTGAGGATTTTTTAGTTTAAACCAAGGGAGATATCGTTGAACTGGGTCCTCTAATTTTATTTTTTTATCTTCTATTAATTTCACTATAGCTAAAGCTGTTAAAGATTTACTTATTGAGCCGATTGCAAATGGCGTTTTACTAGTTACCTTTTTTTCAGATTCTCCAGTAACCCCCATCGTTTTTGTGAAGAATACTTCTTTATTATGTACAATTGCAACAGCAGCTCCTGGAATATTCTGTTCCTTTATAAATTTTTCAATATACTTATCTAATGTAACTTTAACATTCTGCTGAGCGTAAACTTTTGGATGTGTGATACATAGCATAAATACATTACAAAGAATACAAATTAGAAAGACTTTATAGATCGTATTCTTCATTATACTTTAGATGCTTTCTTTTTTTATAACTTACTAAGCTAATATATACTACTACAGAGAGTGTCAAACTAGTCATTATTAATAATGCGTTCCACCATTGATTCTCTGATATGCGATATAAAAGATTATACTGAAATGCATTTTTACTATTAGTTGGATTAAATGATTCAGTTAAAAATATTGAAAATATAGTTTGTGAGCTGAGGTAAGTAATAACTGCGATGAATATGCCACGTAACATAAATGTGTTATATTTGTCCTTTTCATTTTGAAGTTGTTTCATTTTAACTTTTAAATCAATTTCATTTACTTCTAAAAAATCCTGAACAAATAATTGAGGTGTACCTAAATCATCTATACTATCTTCACCATGTTCACGACATTCTTGAATATGTTCTAATATTTGTCGCTTAATATTATGCCTTTCTTCTAAACTTATATCGTATTGCTTTAATTCCTTTAGTACGTCTGTTAAAAATTGCTTTTCTTTACCTATCAATCTATTCCTCATTTCAGAAGGTCTCCTTTCAAACCGCTTTTTAATAATGTTTGAATATCCGATTGCAATTCTAACCACTCATTAATTTTTTTCTCAAGACGTATTTTCCCGTTTTCATTAATTTCATAATAAATCCTAACTTTACCACTGTCTGTTACTACTTGATAAGTATTAACCCATTCTTGATTTTTCAACTTAGTTAAAATGGGATAAATACTTCCCACTCCTTTCAGTTTTAAATTGTTTACTTCAAGTTCTTTCATAATCTCATAACCATAACTTTTCTTTTTCGACAAAATAGATAATACACACATTTCTAAATGACCTTTAATTAAACTCGTTCTATCCATAGGATAAATTTAACAGAAATATATACTTCATTCAAGTATATATTTCTGTTAAATCCAAAAAATCAGACAACAGAACGAAGATATTATAAGCAAAAGATATTACTTGCGAACTGTTTTTACCCCTAACAATTACTTTTATAATATAATAATTACATAATATATCAACTGTTTGTCCCTTTTATTTCTCTATCTCTCCTCCATATCTTAGCTGGAAATATAGTATACGGGACATAAAAATACTAAAAAATCCAATTCCTTAATTTTCACATTAAGAAATTGGATCTTCTTTCATTACCTTGTAATACTCATACTGCGTTATTATAAACATTATAAAGAATATACGTTTTATATAAGTTATGTTAATAACACATAAGCTAATAAAACTTTACTGATTACGCTCAAGACACTCATAAATCGCCATCATATCTCGTTTATCCAATTCACGAATACGATTAAAAATTGGTATTTGCGCAACTGCCTCTGTTAATAAGTTCTCATCCACAACATCACTAACTTTTCCAGTTAACCATGTTTTTACATCCACACCCTCAACAACTTCTTTTAGACCTTCGTCATTAATACCACTTGCATTACAAGTTACACATGGAATTGTTAGTTTAAAAACACCATCATGCAAATTATCTTCAGTAATAACTTTCTTTCCTTTACAGAATGGACATGGATCACTTTTTTTAATTTTATTAATTTGGGTAACTAATTTTTTGTATCCAAACGCTTCGTATACATACGTAAGTTTTTTATATTTACCATTTGTGAAATACTGATCTATTATGTTTTCTCTCGTTTCATAAACATTAGGGAAATCACAAACAGTTACTTGATTATTAACACTAATGGATTCGATATTCCCTTTAATTTCGCCCCAGAATGGTAAGACATTTTGTAACACCATTTCATAGTTTAAAAAGCTTGCCTGTTCTAGTTCAAACATTTTTAGTGCAACTTGTGCTTTTCTTGGCAATAAAGAAACATCTTCTGTCAATCTCATATTGCCACCAACAATATATTTCAATTTATGAAGTTCAGGTAAATCACCGACTATTTTCAACACTTCATTAACTGGTTGATTGATAATTTCACGAATATCTGAGTTGCCAAATTTAAGTGGTTTATGATGGTTTAAAACCGTCCCTTCGCAAATTGGACATGTTACCATTTCTTTAGAAGCCTTAATTTCTTCTTTAACAGGTGCTTTTGAAATAACAATATATCCACCAATAATCGTATTAAATCCTACCCATGTTCTGCGCGTCTTTCCTTTTTTATCATAAAATGATTTTTCAAAATATCCATACCAAAACGTATGCTTTTCTTCTTCTGACATATCATTATAACTCTTTGACAAATCGTGACCAAGTTCATTTTTAATTTCTTCGAATAGAAACTCTATTTTCTCATATTGATAAAATTTTAATACTTTCATGATTTCTGGATCAAATAAACCGTCCCAAAATGGAACGTTTTTATTTTGGATTGTAATATCTTTATCGAAAACTTCAATTTGAAGACGTCCAGAACAAGATGGACAATGATTGTCCTGTGAATAGAAATCAAAACTTCTCGTATCTTTATTAGTTGGATGAGCAGCTACAATATGATTAATTAATCCACCAACCTCATATAAAAAACTATATTGACTGTATAAATGTCTCTCAAGATCAATAGCAATAACCGGTGCAATTGTATTAGATTCATACTCACCATAAATTAAACGCGCCATTGATGATAAACTTTTTAAAATACCACCCTTATAAACATTTTCAGCATTTTTAAAATAGTTAATATGATTTTCTTCTAAATAGTGAACGCCTTTTTTATGCTTAAGCGCTGAAGTAATATGGATTTGCTCAACATTATTCACAGTGGTTTTCTGACGATAATAATCATCATGACTTACTACTTCAAGATGATTGATAGCCTCAAGCTGTCTTTTCCCGAAGTCTACAATATAATCAGAGCTTTCTAACATGTAACTATTATGTTCAATCATAACGATGGATACTGATTCATCTTGCAATATTCCTCTAACACTGTCTATAAATTGATTTAAAATATTTTGCGATAAACCTTTTGAAGGTTCATCAAAAATAAATAACGTATGTGGATTTCTTGTGTTTGCAAATAACTCTGAAACTAAATGAACACATTGGAACTCACCTGTTGATAATGTTTGTGTTTTTCGTTCTAACGTTAAATAACCAAGTCCTAGTTTAATTAGTAGACTCAAGCGTTTAAACGCAATATCTTCATTTGGAAGTTCATCAATAATATCTTCAATCGAACGCTCAAAAATATCATCAATTTCTTCACTATACTTTGTTAGTTTCTTTTTAATATCTAGAAAAGTTGCTACAGTTGATCGACTTGTAATGGATTGATTGCGATCTTGCCCTACCATAACTAGTTTATCTTTTGGATATCGTTTCAAGAAATCTGTAGCTAAACATTCATTGACAAGTGTAGATTTCCCGCATCCAGACTCTCCTGTAACCGTCACAAGCCTATTTTTAGGCATTTGAAATTCCGCCATTTGGATATTGCGACAATATAATTCTTGGAATGTATAATATTCTGTTGGTACTTCTTTATTTAGATCCGACAGTATTGGTTTTGGTCTTGGCGATTCTTTCACAATTTGTCCACCATATTTTCCGCTACCAGGTCCAAAGAACAATTGCTCATCTGTTGTATCCAGTACTGTATCTGAATGATCAATGAGCCAAATTTGATTTTTACACCCTAACTGCTTAATCTCTTCTAATATTTGTAATAATGTTTCATGATCAAGTCCAACTGAAATCTCATCAATAATAATTACAGTATTTTCGCTTACTGCCATAAATTCAGCCAAATATAGTCTTGTTAACTCTCCACCTGACAACGTACCCATAATTCGATTTAATGTTAAATAACCAATGTTCATATTAATTATATTTTGCAGTATATGTTGCTTTGCTTCACTAATATTTAACTCTTCCGCTAACGAAAGAATAGACTCAACACTTAAATCATTAATATTTGAAATTGTATGTGGTTTAGCAAATAAATCTATCGTATGTTGTTCGATTTCTTCGCTATAACGTTTTCCCTTACATTTTTCACACTCAATATTTTTAGTAGTACCTCGGCCTTTACAACCAATACACCAACCTAACTGATTATTAAACGAAAAAACCTCAGGTGAAAGATGAAATACATCAGCAAGTTTTTCACGTACCTCTGTGAAAACACCAGTATGTGTACCGATTGTTGAACGTGGATTGGAAGAAATCGATGATTTTCCTAGAAAAAGAACTAAAGGCATATCTTCTATCTTAATAGCACTAAAATTCGTTTCCATAATGTTAGGAAATAAATATTGATATTCAGCCTTTGGCAATAAAGAAACTAATCGTTTTTTTGATTCTTCACCAATCGTTTGACAAAAGGTTGTTTTACCTGAGCCTGATAAACCAGCGATTCCAAACGACTTATTAAATGGAATCACTGTATCTAATTTATTTATGTTATTAGCAATTAATTGATTTACTTTCATATTAACCTCTATTCTTATTTTTCTTTAAAATCATTTTTACAGTGTAATAATTACATAATGACTATAACCTTTTATACAATTATCCTCTCACTTCAAGGATCTTATCCTTATATGTTTCAAACCATTGTTGCCATTCATCTTTAGAAAATTCTTTTTCTTTTCCTTCTAGTACGGAAGAAAAAAGATCTAAGCAAATATGCCAACCAGCTATATCTTTCGGTGTATGATCTGTTAACTCATGAATGTATTCTTTAAGAAGTAAAAGAGTACCATTTTCTTCTTTATGTATTTCAAATCGGACACGATCTTTATCCCAACTAAATTCTAGTACTGTGTTTAGTTGACACTCTAAAATATCAATATTTATAAATGAACCATCCATCATGTCGAACTTTATTATTCCACCCGTTTTAAGACTTTCAATTTGTAAATTAGACATCCATTTTTTAAGCTTACTGTTTTCTGTTAAAACAGACCAAACTTCCTCTATTGTATTTGGAAATCGGCGTTCAAATTTTACAATATACCCATTAGTTAGTTTCCCAATTTCAGCTATCATATTGATTGCCCCTTTATACAGAATGTATGTTCTCACTCTATTTTACACGAATATAAATATAAAATAAATCTTTATGTCAACGAAGTATTAATTTAAAGTTAATGGTAATGAGAAAAACTTAAATATTTTCCAAGTCGAGTTATATAATGTTGAAAAATAATTATCATGTATATCCGTTTCCTTATTAAATATAGACTTACGCACCAATAAAAAAAGCCGCATTTGCGACTCATGAAATTATAGTATTAATCCCTGCTTTTATTGAATGACTTACCGCTTAATCGCATCCACAATTAGCGATGGAAAGCCAAGCTTATCACCTTTATTTCTAGAATCATACCTTTTCGAACGGAAAATAACACCGTCGTTTGCATCCCATTCGTTGTAATAAAACTGACCATTTTCATCACAATATTCAAGTAAAACTACCTCAAATCCAGCAAATTTAAACATTTCCGTTAATGTTTTATAATTATGAACAATTTTATGACTTGCTGCTGGATGATCTTTCGGGCCAGGTCCGCCTATTTGAACTATGTTTTGGTATGCTTCATCTCGGAAAAATGCATCAGGAACACCACAACGAATATGCCCTCCTGGCTTTAAAAATTCATAACAAATTTCAGCTGCTCTTATACCTTCTTCAAAAGAAAGGTGTTCCCATACATGCTCAGCTAAAATAGCTGAAATAGAGTTGTATTCAAATCTTTCTTCCCACGTAGCTTTGTCTAATAAGTTAAGTTCATCTTCTTGTGTTTGAATCCAACCTGGATTATTATTAAACACGCCAGCGCCGACTACTACTTTAATTTCATCTTGTTTTGTTGCCATCACTTTCACCTCATAAATATTTTGATTTATTAATATATTCTATGTTTACTATTATCCTTCCTTCTTCAACAAATTTAATAGCATGAATCCAGTACAATACCGAACTCATGCTGGAAATTTTTCTAACCAAACGATTTTCTAACTTTATGGAATCAGTTCATAATACACAACTGTTTTTATACTATTTATATACGATTTTTCTTATATAAACATAACACACCAAACATTAGCACAAAACCAATCACATAAAAACTTGTTGTTCCGCTGCCACCAGTATTAGGAATTACCCAATTATTTTTCACATTTTTCACTGTTAGTTTTTGTGTCCTTACCGCTTCTGTAATTTCTATTTCTATTGGATCTCTAAGTAACATATATCCGTTTGGCGCTTTTATTTCTTTAATCGTATACTTTCCAAGTACTAACTGGTTGGAAATCACCTTTCCTTTTTCATCCGTTGTTAATCTAGTAACTTCTTTACCTTCTTTATCTAATACTTGAAATACAGCACCTTTTAGTTTTAAATTAATATCCTTATCATCAACTTTCTCAATTTCAAATTGCCCAGTCGGGTCTGGTAATTTCTTATTCCCTATTTTAATTTCTACTACTGTATCTTTTTCTATTTTTACAGCTATTTTATCTTTTAATAATTCATAACCTTTAGGTGCTTCTACTTCCACTAGGGTATAGTTACCTATTGGTAATTCTTTTGATATCGCTTCTCCTTGTCCATCTGTTACTAACTCACCAACTACTTTTTTATTTGAATCTTCAATATGAAACTTTGCTCCTGCTAGCTTTTTATTTTTATCTCCCGTATCTACTTTCACTAGCTTCATTTTCCCCATCGGATCTGGTAATTTCTTATTTTCTATTTTAATTTCTACTACTGCATCTTTTTCTATTTTTACAGCTATTTTATCTTTTAATAATTCGTAACCTTTAGGCGCTTCTGTTTCCACAAGAGTATAGTTACCTATTGGTAATTCTTTTGATATCGCTTCTCCTTTTTCATCTGTTACTAACTCACCAACTACTTTTTTATTTGAATCTTCAATATGAAACTTTGCCCCCATCAATTCTTTATTATCATTATTACTATCTACTTTTTTTATCTTTACTTTTCCTGTACTAGGCTTGTTCCAATGTTGCCAATTAAATTTGAAATTGTGAAATTCAAATCCACCAGTTTGTTGTACAGCACCGACAAATGCTTGTCCATTAATCGAACCGCCTTTTGTTTCTAATACAGCATTTGGAGCAAACACACTCCCAACGACACCATATCCCTCTGTTGTGATTTTTTTTGCATTAGGAAAAACCCAAATCACCTTCCCGTATAACTCAGTGAACGGTGAATTAGGAGAATAGGGTTGTGATGTAGGAATTATATCTGTAGCCCTACCAATATTGTTCGTGTCATATAAGATAGCACCATTTTTAAATGTAACCTCTATTGCATCTGAATACATAACGATAAAATCTTTTCCTTTAGCATTAGGTAAAAAGACATCTCTTATATCTAAATTGATTTTCCCTACCAATTCTGATGAAACATAAATATTAGGATTGTTTATATCTTTTCCGATTCCATAACTCATATTTGGAATTGGGGTATTCGTTTTATATTGACCTGCATTTTTACTAACTTGGTTCACTATGTTGTGAAATTCATTAAATTTCGCGTTAATTTCTAGTTTTTCTTTATAAACGATACGATCATAAGAAGATTGTATGATACGATCTGGATCACTCTCTTTTGTCATTACGACTATTCCGTTTTGAATGATAAAAGATTCCTCTCTTGACTTTTTAAATTTTCCAGACAATAACAAGGATGGATATCCCTCGTCATCCCATTTTCCCCCAACTATATTAGATGTTCCCGCTGCTGCACCTACAATTGTATAACCAGATGCATCCATATCACCTTGAACTGCAATTGCTCCTTCAATGTCGCCACCTACTGCTATATGGTTACCAAAGACAACAGCATTATAACGCGATATATCCCCTAGACCTTCTAAGTTAGTCGTGGATCCATATGCTTCTTTTGGTGCATATACGACAAAACTTACACATAAAATTAACAAAACCATAAAATGAATACTTACCAACTTTAATTGTAACCTCAATTCCTTTGTTCCCACCTTTACCGTATTTTTTCTACAGTCGAATAAAGTGAAACTTTTTTCAGTGAGGATTTACTTCATCCCCTATATACCTTCTTTACTTATCTCTGGATTTTCGGTCCCACTGCCCATTAATACAGGATAAATAAATTCATTCTATCGAGTTAATTTTTTCTTATAAATTGCGACTAGTAACACACATAATAATAGGATTAAGACTACTACGGTCCACTTATTAAACATAAATATCTCTTTACGCATTTTTTGTTTTTCTTTCTCGTTAAACTCCACACGCTCACCTCGAACCAGTAATCTATTTGTGTTTACTCCATAAGGCGTACATGTAATTAATGTTATATAATCTTTCTTTTCCACAATTTTTAAATCGTCCGTTTCGTGTGGTAACACTACTTTAATTTGATCTACTTTATAAGCAAGAATTTTGTCTAAAGAATGAATATAAAAAAGATCTCCTTCACTCAACTTATCTAAATCTGTAAATAATTTTGCTGATGGTAAACCACGATGCCCTGTTAAAATAGTATGCGTATTTTCTCCACCTACCGGAAGTGAAGAATATTCTAAATGACCTACCCCCCGACTCAATACTTCCTCAGAGGTCCCTTGATAGATTGGCAGTTTTATATTAATTTTCGATATTTCAATATACCCCATTACATCACCTAAATTTAACGCATCAGCATATGCTTGATGATTATTTTTTTCTTCAGAAAATGGATCTGCAAATGTTTTCATGGAAGTTTGAACTTGTTTATTATATTCGGTTGCTTCTTTTTCCCTACGTTCAACTTCTTTCTTTTGTAGTGCTTTGATCTTCTTATCGTAGGAGCTAATCTCAGAATAATGTGCACGAGTCGCCAACCAATTACTAATAGTAGGATATAAAAAAATAGCTAATCCAAATAAAAAAATACCTCCTAAAACAAGATTTCGTTTCATATTTCCACCTCTACATATACTAAAATATTGAAAAGAGGGAAGCATTTTGCTTCTCCCCTTTTCACATCACTTGGTTACATGTTCCTAAAACCTTAATTATTAGCAACCTTTTTTCTAAAGAAAACAAATGCCGCTGTAGCCATTAACGCAAGACCTAGTACAGTAAATAGAGTCGTTCCGATACCACCCGTTACAGGAAGAATCCATCCACTTTTATTATTTTCAATCGATAATTTAACCGTTTGATTATTTTCGCTAATCTTTACATCAATAGGGTCCTTTAATAATTGATATGAAGCTGTTATACCATCTTCTTTTGTATAAATTGGTGCTTTCGTTTCAAAAATTTGATAGTCTCCATACGGAATGTTAGTCCATTTAATAACACCATTTTCATCTGATACACCTGTGACTTCTTTACCAGCCACAACAACTATTTTTCCATTTTTATCTTTAAGTACAAACTCCGCACCTTTTAATTTCTTCTTATCAGCACCATCAACTTTTGTTAACTCGATAATTCCAGTTGTCGGAACAACAACTACAGGTTTAGATTCCTTTTCTCCAATTACATCATTTTTATTTATAAAATCAATTTTTGCTGTATTTAAAATTTCCGAACCAGATAGTACTCCTTCTTTTACTTGTGATTTAATTTGTAAATGAAATTCTTTTTTACCATCTAACTTTGTGAAATCTTTTACTGTGGCTGTTACTTTTTGGCCTTCTACAGCTACCTCTACAATGCTTGCATTTACTTCCGCTCCATCAATTTTTACGACTGGTTTTCCTTGAATCATTAAACGATCGTCTAAAGTATCTGTTACTACATATTTTTTGTATTCTTTAATGTCTTCTGGAATTAATGTTTTGATATCATAATTGTAATTAGTTAACGGATTAATTGGTAACGCTTCCAAATTCCCGTTAATCTTTTTATCAATATTTGGTTCTTCATAGTTTTGCACCTCTACTTTAACTACTGTACCAGAAGTAATTGTTCCATCTTCGTTAATAGTTCCGGAGGTCTTTATAAAAAACTCGTGTTTAGTCGGATCTAGTACATACCCTTTCGGCGCTTTTGTCTCTTGGAAATAGTATTCCCCATACTGTAATCCTTGCACGCGAATATGCCCATTACCATCTGTTGCTAACTCTTTTTTCACTTCTGTACCATCTTTTTTTAATAAAGAGAATACTGCACCTGCTAATGCTTTTTCATTTGCACCAGTTTTTACTAAATCAACTGCACCACGTTTAATCTCATTTTTCGGATACATATGAACATCATAGTTTAGTACCTTACCCTCTTTATTCGTTAATGGAATATCCACTGTATACGTATTTGGATTTAGGTTAACATGCGGAGGTCCTGCCACTTCTTTCACTTCATAACGTCCTAGCGGAAGATCTTTTAATACAGCTTGTCCGTTATCATCTGTTACTACTTGAGTTGGAGTTGCTCCCATTACAGGCTTCACATCTTCTTTTACGATTTTCCCATCGTTTGAAATTTTTTCAAATGACGCAACCCTTTTCACTTCAAACGTTACACCTTTTAACGGTTTCGCATTTGTTGGTACCTCTTGATTTGCAGAGCCATCACCTTCTAGCCCCGGTGCGCCATCTTTTTCTTGTTCATATTTATGAATCGTTAAAGTACCTTTGGATGGTGAAGCTGCTTTTACTAATACACTAGACCATGTAGAAAATGTTAAGAAAAATACTAAAAGCACACTAAATATTTTTTTCATTTCTCTTATCCCCTTTACTACTTCTATCATTTTAAAAATCTCTTTATTACTATTACCCTCTTAAAAGTAATAGTGTGCCAAGTACCAGATTTAAACGAGTAACCTAAAACATAGTCGTCCAACAATCCATTGTTTACAATCACTTATTCACTCTTCTTATTTTCTATTATTACGTTGTCTCTCCGTATGATATATGTAGTTTTCCCCCTGAATTGCACTTATATCTCTACTTCAAAAATCGTTACATATTAACTTCTATCGCAAATTTTCATTAATTACTTAACTTCAATTCATTAATCTCTCCCTTCCTATCCCTATTTAAAATCCAATCTTAATCATTTTTGATACATATAAACAATGATCAACGAATAAGTGTGACAATTCATATTTTACGTTACTCCCTAAAACTATTACCTGTATATTCAAATAATATGTGCTAATCATGTTAAATTATGGTATTATTCTTAGAAGTTTATAATTTTTATAGATAAAGTTTTTCCGTTTCTACTTATGAAAAAAAGGAATATATAAACATTCAACTATTACACACAACTGTAAGGAGGAATAATATGAATAAAAAGCTCAGTCTAGTTGAGATAGAGTACATTTGTAATATCTTTTTCCAATCTTTTGAAATTCCAGTTTGTTTTTTAGATTGTAATAAAAATATTCTTTTAGAATTTACATCAAAAGATGAATCACATTCGTTCTATAAATCAAAAATAGAACAGTTACATGTGCTTTTTCAAAAAAATGATTCAAATAATTCGCCCATCTTCAGATCTCACCAATATTTAGGGCACTTCATTTTAATTCACATAAAGAGTCATTATATGGTGAACGGTACTGTTATTATTGGGCCCTTGACACATGTAAATTTTTCTACAAGTAAAACGGATAGTAACCTTAATTTTATTTCGAATTATAAACGAACAAGAGATTATTATTTTTCATTGTCAGTCAAAGATCAAAATTTCTTTGTAAATATAGCAATATTGTTCTATAACATTCTCTACAAAAAAAAATCAGATGTACGTACCTTTTCAAATAACAGTGACTCATTTCATGTAAATCATAGCAATAACTTAAACGAGGATGTATATATTTCAATGCAAAAAAACGAATCTATCTGTCATAATTTGTATATAGAGAACCAACTACTTGGAGCTATAGAAAACGGGGATAAAGAAAGCGTACTCAAATATTATTACGAATTCCAACAAGAGACTCTTTCATCCTTATCTTCATTCCATCAATTAAGACGTCATAAAAACATTTGTATTTCATCCATCACACTTGCTACTAGATATGCTATAAAAGGAGGACTTCCTTCCGGGATTGCTTACAAGATTTACGATCTACACATCCAAAAGACAGAGGATTTAAAAGACACAGAATCTGTTTGGGATTTATTAAGAAATGTTTTCTGTACTTTTGCAGACCGTGTAAAAGCACAAAAAGTAAAGAAATACTCAAAGACTATCGCTATTTGCAAAAACTATGTTTTTGAAAATATTTACAATCAAATATCAGTTAAACAACTTGCTAAATTTGCAAACGTAAATTCAGATTATTTATCTATATTATTCAAAAAAGAAGTCGGTATTTCATTAATTGAGTACATTCAACGTGAACGAATTGAAGAAGCAAAAAAATTATTAACTTTCACAACCTATCCCTTATCAGACATATGTGCTTCGCTCAACTTTAGTGATCAAAGCTATTTTACTAAAATTTTTAAAAAATTCACTAACGAAACACCTGGTAAATACCGAAAATCTCATGTTGTCATATAGAGTTAAACTTTCATTAAAACAAAGTGTTTTTAGTAACTTATCAATGGCAGATTAGAATTACTTCCACATCCATGACCTTTTAAATCTAGGCTATTTTTAAATCAAAAAAACACGTTACTATTCTTTTATTTGAATGAGAATAGTAACATGCTTTATATGTAATGTAGGTCTGTAGGCAAAATAGCGCCCAAGCACAAATTTTTATAGATGCAAAATACACTACTTAAATACTAAAATCTTATTAAGTAAAAAATTCATCTAATAATTATTGTGTGAGAAATAATCCCTACTATTATTTTTATATCTGTCTAAATTTGCGAACCAAAGTGAGTACTGTACCGACAACAATCATCCATATGCCCATTGTTGCACTGTTAGTTGTACTTGCACCCGTGTTGGGAAGCTCTTTATATGTAGATTCTTTTTTATCGGTATTACTGTTGTTCGGGATATTACTGTTATTAGCAACGCCTTTAGCTTTTCTAGTATCTTTATCCTTCACTAATACTTTTTGTATTGCATGTACCTTATTACCTACAGAATCTGTGACACTATATATTATTTCAAAAGTACCAGCTTTAGTGATATCTCCAATACCTTCATATGCTACTTTAGAAGTAAGATCACCGTCTTCTTTATCAGTAGCTGATACTTTTTCCATTGGATCGAATGAATCTCCTACATGAATTGTCGCTGCAGTAGGCACTGTTAATGTAGGGTTTAAATCTAATACTTCTCCATTTCCCTTTACAATTACAGTCTGTGTAGCCGTTGCATTCCCCCCTTGAGAGTCAACGACCGAGTAGTTCACAATGTATGTACCTAGTTTAGAAATATCTACATCGCCTTTATGTTTTACTTTATTTGTTAAATCACCCTCTTCTTTATCAACGGCTTTTACATTACTCATCGGGTCAAACGTATCACCAACACGCAGTGTAATTGTAAGCGGTACAGTTAATTCAGGGACTTAGTTTTCTGCAGTTTTTTCGTTTTCTTTCACTGTTCCTTTAATTTTTGCTGCATCAAAAGCTTTTTGGACCGCTTCAACCTCAATTGAGTTCGCTCCATATTTGTTTGTTGCAACTTTAAGACACGCTAATCTTAATTCAGAGAAATTAGAAGTCATGTTCAATTCATCAGTATTTGCATAATAGAAAATATCAAACATTTTATCTTCACCAATACCATTTACAGTTACACCGTTATGAGTGCCACCTTGTGCAATTAAATAAGCGACTTTATTAATAATACTTGAGTTGAAATGGACGCCCTCATTATCTTCTCCGTTTAAATCACTGTATTTGCTATAATCATCTAGATACGGTACTCCATCAAAAAAATTGATTGAAGATGGATTCTTCATATTACGTAGAACTGATCAGCTTTGTTCTCCTATTGTCCAATTAAATTCTCCATTATTTATATATTTCTCAATAGCCGTTCCCATAATATCAGATAACGCCTCGTTAATTGCTCCAGATTCTCCGAAAAATTCAAGATTAGATTCGCTAGATGTAACCGCATGCGTAAATTCATGGCCCGCTATGTCAAACGCTCTAACCATTGAATCACCATATATAAGCATACTAACATTGTTAACATTAGCACTAAATGCATTACTCCAATTTTTAGGATCATCTGTTTCTCCAGAATCCCATGCATGTACAACTGATATTACTTTGTTCCCCTTATTATCAAAACTATTACGCTTATATTTATCTTTATAAAAATCATATACCTTTGTTGCTAAAAAATGAGCACTTACCGCCTTTGGATCATTAAATGTTGTTGAAGTGCTAGTTGCTAATATACCAGGATAATATTTTTCTTCAAAACTAATATCTCTATAATTCACATCATATGTCTCAATTCCTTGCCCTCTTGTGTAATCTCCAAGCGCATATTTCCCATTACTTTGTTCAGAAATACCAAATGTGCGAGTTATCCCTAAATCATCTTTACCAGTTCCGGTTAATGATATGGAATTGCTTTTTTTAGTTTCCTTTAAAGATTCCACTTGCTCTTCACTTACTTTTAAGCTTGACTCTTGCACCATATTTTTCAACATATCACCATTATGAGCATTCACTAAATAAGTTCCAGATACATAGTTTGGTGTTGCAGCGGCAAATGTAACTTGATATGCATTGCTAGC
Organism: Bacillus sp. GW823-FHT06B01; assembly: GCF_058952315.1. Classification (NCBI taxonomy): domain Bacteria; kingdom Bacillati; phylum Bacillota; class Bacilli; order Caryophanales; family Bacillaceae; genus Bacillus; species Bacillus sp. GW823-FHT06B01. The sequence continues at coordinate 704,726 of NZ_JBXAHR010000001.1, forward strand.
CTGTCCATTATTTTCATTTACAAAAATAACTTCCTTGACTTCTGGCTCAGAAATAAATTTAATATTGTTTCCGTACTTCGTATAAATAAATTGTTTTGCTTCTTCTTTTGATAAATTACTAGTATTCTTTAAATCTTCTTGTGTTAAATTTTGTGCACTTTCTCTTGAAATACTTTTAATAATACCCTTTTTATCTACATGAGCAGTCAATTGGTGTCCATATACTTCTTTACCTTCATATATTTGTTGCATACGCACAAGTGTAGTCCCATCATAAGAACTACGTTTTTGAAAAACTTTGTAATCTCCCCCTTTGTCTCCACTCACTTGTTTTGGAGACAAAGCATGCTCCGTCTTTTCCTTAAGTGCATCTTTCACTATATTCTCTGGCGTCTTTTGTGATGGTTGTGTAAGTTCACCTGTACGGAACGAACCCTCTTATATCAATTTGCATTTGACCCGTTTCTTCTGCATAAACTACTCCGTATGGTGCTACACTTGTTAAAACTAATCCTGTTGTTAATGCAACTATAGCTATTTCTTTTTTATTCTTCATTTTATTTTCCTCGTATAATTTCCTAAAATATGAAACTGCTTAAATGTATTCCTATCAAAAATAAAAAGTACATCACATTTCGCAAAACTGTATTATAAAAAGATGACTTCTGTCATCAACAAAAGTCACCTCTTCAATATGTCATATCCCTAATATGTTTTTAATGCATACTTTCTATATGAAAAAGAAAAAGTATTCTTTAACGAGCGTTTTGCAATACTTTTATTAAGTCATTTATATTTTCAACTTTTTGCTGAAACTGATCAAATCTGCTATGTAGCAATGAAGGATTCCTATCTTCAGTTGAAATAACTTTTTTTAATTCTTGTTCTAATTTATCATATGTATGAAAGAAATTATCAAATTCTACACTTATAAGTTCTTCATTTTCACGATAAAATCTTTTTGCTTCTATATAAGTCATAAATGATTTATTTAAAAATCCTAATGAAATTAAATATTTAGAAGTGTTTTCTTGATAAATAGCAATATCACATGCTATTTTAATATCAGAATAAGTCTTTTGAACGAAACAATGCAATTCAAAAATCTTAAACTTTAATCCATTATTCATTTCATCCCCTCCCATCCTATCTATTCTACATAAAAAAAGAATATTATACAAAGTAAAATATCAATATAGCACAAAAATAAAAAGCGAAAGAATGACTCCTTTCGCTTTTTATAATAATACATACATTTCATATTGTGCTAATGAATTCTTTTCAAATCCAGTTTTCTTTAAAAACCCTTCCAGTAAATTGTTGTTTGGAAACCCAATTGATAAACTTGATACATTTAAGTTTTCTGTTGCTACTTGTAATAATTTTGATCCAATACTACGATTTCTATAGTCTTTGTCTACGAAAAGAAAACTAATTTTACCTTGTTCATTCATACATATAGAACCTTTTAAATCATTATCGACATATGCACCATAAAATGTATTGTTTGTTTTTCCGATATAATCCATATCATTTTGCCAATTTATATGGAAGTGTAACCATTTCTGAATTTCAACTTTAAAAGCTGGAAATTCTAATTGTTTTACTTCAATTCCCTTACAATCTTTATTTATTATTTTAGTCATATCTTTTAAATTATAATAAGATAGATCGTACACTTTTTCATAGCCTAATTTCGTATAAAAATGAATCGCTCGGTCATTGCCTACAATGACTTCAAGAAAAAGTTGCTTACACTCATTTTGAAGCGCCTCTTCTTTATGCAGTTCAAATAATTTTTGACTCACACCAATACCTCGGTAATTAGGATGAACCGCTAATGTTCCACAACGCATTGTTTTTATGTTTTCATAATCCTTTATCCCGCCAAGTATTACACCAACAGATTTGTTACCGTCTAAAGCAAGAAAGGAATGTTTTAGTGAATTCCCTTCTGGTCCCAAAAACCTTTTTATAAAATCTTCATTTGAAACTTCCATTTTAATAATGTAATCTGAAAATCCATCTTTAAAAGCTTCATACACTAAATCTATACTTACTTCACTGCATCTTTTGTATTGAATCATATAAAATTCTCCCCCACTTACTCGTGTTAAACTTAGCATTCAAATACGTAAAATGTACTAGTGCCAATCTACCCATCATTCTTTAACTTTTAATTAAACCATTTAATTTGAAATAAACGGGCACTTCCCTACATATCTCTCACTGTTAATTTGTTTTATAACAAATGGTGCAATATCACTATTTTGAATTTTGATTCCTGGCATATCTACTAAACTCTCTTTTATATTTCCAATGCTCTTCCCTTCCATAACAAATGGTAATCTAACAATTGTCCAATCTACATCACTACCTTGAATAGTTTGCAATTCTTTATATTTATCTTGCATCATCTTTGATAAAAATACTTTAAACAAGGTAGCTCCTATTTTATTTACAATTCCCTTTTGATCTCCTGTAACATCTAAAGAACCTCCAGAAATTAGTATATATCTTTTTATTTCAAATTCTTTCATTGCTTCTAAAATATGCTTCGTTACTGTGCTAAAAATATAAGATTCATTTTTGGGTTGACCTACCGCATTAATTATAGCTCGACACCCTTTAAGTAATTTGCGTATTGAAACAAAATCACGTGCATCTCCATTAATAATCTCTAAATTTTCATTTGTTATTTTGATATTATTAGAATTTCTTGTTAATATTTTTACTTGATATCCCTTTTCTAACGCTTCGTTTACAAGGAATTTCCCTGCGTTTCCGTTTGCACCCAGAATAGCTATTTTATTTGTACTTTCCAATATTAACCCCTCTTACTATCTATTATTTACTACATTAATCTCATGTACACGTAAAAAAGCAATTAAATGCTCGCACGCTCGTTCACACGCTAACATTTTAAAGATTTTTTGTTCCTCTTTCGTTTTATCATTTGCTTGATCTGATGCAGCTTTTAAACTAAGAAAAGGTTTATTATTGATTTGACACACATAAGCAAAAGCTGCCACTTCTTGATCAACCGCTAATGCTCCATATACAGTATGGAGTAAATATCTCATTTCTGAACTACGGATACGTTGATCTCCAGATAAAAATGTACCATAATGAATCGGATCATAAGATCGTATCTTTTTTATTCTTCTTACAAGTGACTTTGTTGTTTCAATAGGTGCTGTCCTACCATTATATAAATTAAAAATATCTTCCCCTGAACCAGCAGCAGTAACGTCGTGTTGTATTGCATTAAGGGCTACTACAATATGTCCATTTTTCACCTTATTTGATAGACTTCCGCATATTCCTGTCATAAACAACTCATCTGGCTGAAACTCACTAATTAATAATTGCACACAACTAGCACAACTTACTTTCCCAACTCCAGTTATCACGGAGATAACTTCCATATTATTAATATAATGAAAATGAAATTCCCAAGCTGCTCGTTTTTCAATACGTTCACTTGGATAATATTGATGCAAATACGTAAGTTCTGGTTCCCATGCGGATACGATTGCAATACGTTTCATTACATGCTTCACTTCCCCTATTGTTATCATGTAAATACTTTATCTATACTTTCTCGTTCATAATCTGGAATCCACTCTTTATATTTCTCATATAAATTTCGTATTGTTTCTTTATTCTTCGTAATTACTTCACATCCTCTATCATCGTATATAAACATGATATTATCTTTTGTTACATTTATGAGAAATACATCTGGATAAGAAATTTCTTTTTTGCGTCCAAAACGAGGATAAAGACCTAGAAAATCTTCATGATTTGCAGCTTGAATAAGCGGTGTATACTTTATATCACAAGCAAAACATTTTAATGAAAATTGATAAGTACAATACAAGTCAGCTTCTTCTTCTTCAAATAAAAAAGGTATTGTTTCTTGCCTTATATGATACTTTAAATCTCTATTATGAATAAAACGTCTATATATATTAATTTTCTGCGGATTTTTCACATTTTCCTTTTTAAATCGATAAACATTTGTTACTAAAAAGACTTCATCTTTTTTTGAAAATATATCTTCAAATAAGTGTTTATTATATGTATAAAGTTGAGAGAAATATTCCATATTTAAATCGTCGGTGCCTTCTAGATTTTGATGTTTACCTTTTCCAAAATCAAAATACAAATAATTTTCCCACTGAAAGGATATATGTGGTACTAATGTAACCCCAGGAAATGTTTCATTCATATATTCTTTTAATCGCATTCTTAATTCCTTTCTACTCTACAATTTCTTTTAACTGCCAATATGCTTCTTCTAGCCATGGATGTAAAACTTTCAACGTGTCTTTTCTATCCCACAAATATGAAATATATATAAAAGCAGCATGTTCTAAAGATTTTTCTAATTCTTTTTTTACTTCTACTAAATATGGTGGTGCTCCATTTTGATCCCATTCTATTTTATCAGCAATAAATAACACTAAATCCATTTTCGTTGCATGTTTACGTAGTGTAGTATGGCAGCCAATTGCATTTAAGATTTCTTCATCATCCACTTTAAATATTTCTTTTGCAATTACTTTCGATAACTTTTGATGAATAATCATTGGAAATTCTCGTTCTTCTTGTAATATCTCTATTCCAAATTGTTCAGCAACTGCAATCTGCTCTTCATTCGGAAAGATTGCACTAATATCATGTAAATATGCTGCAATCGCTGCCTTTTCCCCGTTTTCATGATACTTAATCGCAATTTTTCGAGCTTCATTTGCCACCCAAATTGAATGTTTATATGTAAGTTCTTTATTGTATTTTAATAGAAAAGCTTTTATATCATTTTCAATTTTTCCAGTTGGAGTAAATGAATAAATCTCTTTATATACCATAGCAATTTCCCCCTTATTCTTCACTTTCAGTATAATACATTATTTAAATATCTTTCTTCTTTGTATTCGTTATGAATGTTTTAATCCCCTTTTTATACGTTACATGAAATTTTATATGGAATCATTGCTACAAAATACATAAATGTTTGATATTATAGTAATGTTAATGATTTGTTAAGAAAGGAACTACATAATGAATAAAAACATATTAATTATTGATGATGATAAAGAAATTGTTGAATTACTTGCTGTTTATTTGCGAAATGAAGGCTATAACATTTATAAAGCATATGATGGCGATGAGGCATTACAAATGATTTCTACATATGAAGTTGACCTTATGGTTCTGGATATTATGATGCCAAAACGAAACGGATTAGAAGTTTGCCAAGAAGTGCGTGAAAATAATACTGTACCTATTCTTATGCTTAGTGCAAAAGCAGAAGATATGGATAAAATATTAGGTCTTATGACAGGTGCAGATGATTATATGATTAAGCCATTCAATCCATTAGAGTTAGTAGCTAGAGTGAAAGCTTTGTTACGAAGATCATCTTTCCAAAATGCCACTTCCTCCAAAAATGAAGATGGTATTATCCGTATTCGTTCTGCTGAAATACACAAACATAATCATACAGTTAAAGTCAATGGAGAATACATTAAACTTACATCCATTGAATTTGATATTTTATATTTACTTGCGAGTAATACGGGAAGAGTATTTAGTTCCGAAGAAATTTTTGAACGCGTTTGGAATGAAGATGGTTATGGTTCAAATAAAACTGTAATGGTTCACATTAGTAATTTACGGGATAAACTTGAAACAGGAATGAATGGAGAGAAGTTTATTCATACTGTTTGGGGAGTAGGCTATAAAATTGAGAAATGAAGCATTTGATATATTAAAAGATATCCCAAAATGGAAGTTAATTTTTTGGTTCATGTTAGCTATCACACTTACCCCTATTACTGAATTAATTATATATCGTCTCGTTACAAGTGTAATTGAAAGTTCACTTACGTTAAGTGAGCTCGGAAAAGAATTCATTAGAATTTTTGGTTATGAAAAATATAAAGGAATAAAAGAATCTCTTTGGATGATGATCGTCTCTTATTTATTTTTATTTTCTATTTTCTCATCTTACCTATACATTTTTTATCGTCATGAAAAAAAGATTTATTATGAAACTTGTATTAAAAAAATGATAGAAGAGATTCGTTATATTGCAAATGGAAACTTCAATCATAAAGTTTCTATCGTAAATCATACTTATCTGGAAGAGTTAGCAAGCGGGGTTAATCACATTGTTGAACAATTGAAAGTCTCAATAGATGAAGAGAGACAGGCAGAACAAGCAAAAAGTGAACTTATTACAAATGTATCGCATGATTTACGTACTCCTCTTACCTCTATAGTTGGATACGTAAATTTAATCCACCATGATAATTATAGAGATGAAGTCGAATTACGCCATTATATACAAGTCATTTACGATAAAGTAACCCGTCTTAACGCATTAATGAATGATTTGTTTGAATATACACGTGTTCAAAATAAAGAGTTAAGTTTATATTCTGTTCCCATTGATATTGTAGAGCTACTTGGGCAATTAACTGTTCAATTCCGCATACAAGTTCAAGAAGCTAATATAGAATGTCGACCTTCTTTCCCATCTCAAAAACTCATGGTATTAGCTGATGGAGACAAATTAGTACGAGTGTTTGAAAATCTTATTATAAATGCTATCGCTTATGGAAACGACGGTGGATATATCGACCTTGCTGCCTATGAAAGCAATAATATGATTACTATAGATATAACAAATTACGGCCAACCTATTCCTAGTACGGATTTACCTCATATTTTTGAACGTTTTTATCGCGTTGAAAAATCTCGTTCTACGAACACTGGTGGATCTGGACTCGGATTGGCAATTGCAAAAAGTATTGTGGAATTGCATAAAGGAACAATTGAAGTATATAGTGATGATAAAAAAACAACTTTCACTGTAAGACTACAACCATATAAATGCTAATACAACTTAATTTTAGGTCCAATTTCTTACCATATAAGAAATTGGACCTTTTATTTTCCATTAAAATCCAAAATTTAATAATCCTTTATAATTCTTAAGAAATTCTTTACCTTTTCTTTCTTCCTAATTAAGCATTCCTTTTTACAATAGTATTATCGATGTCATAGTAGGAGGATCGCTTATGCAATTCTTGAAAAAATTCACAATTTTATTGTTATCTTTTGTTATTACAGCACTTATCGTTTTATATTTTTATCTTTATGTAAATGGTCCAATTATTCAAGCTAAATCAGCTATTTTAATAGATGCTAATTCAGGTGAAGTTGTTTATAAAAAAAATGAAGAAATTCCTATACAGTCTGCTACTTTATCTAAATTAATGACAGAGTATATCGCAATGGAACAACTGAATGAAGGAAACATACAGTTAGATGAATTAGTAAAAATAAGTAACGAAGTCTTCAGAGCAGAAACGAGTCCTATACAAGTAACTTCGAAAGATAAAACGACAGTTCGTGATTTACTTCATGCATTGTTTTTGACAGGGAATAATCGTTCCGCACTTGCCCTTGCAGAACACATTGCTGGAAACGAAGATAACTTTACACTTTTAATGAATGAGAAATCAAAACAACTAAAGTTATCACAACCATCCCCGTTTCTAAATGCTACTGGAATGAATAACGATACAAATAAACAATCAACTACAACAGCTATAGACGTAGCTAAACTAGCGACACAATTAGTAAAAGACTTTCCAGATGTATTGAATGTTACGAAACTAACCTCTTACCAATTTACCTTCAAAGACTCAAAAGTTTTCAACACAAATAAAATGATTTATTCTCTTAATAAAAACATTAAACTCCAAGGTGTTGACGGCTTACAAACTAGTTTTTCAACTAATGGTAATTATAGTTTTGTCAGTACAGCAAAACGAGGAGATACTAGACTTATTTCCGTAATATTAGACTCCAATGAAGAAAATAGTACTTTTATTGAAACAAAAAAGTTACTACAGTACGGTTTTGATCCTTCCTCGTACTCTGCACTCCAAGCTTTTAAAGATGCTGTTACATCGTGGACAGTTTTGCTTCAATTTAAAAATTTGATCATACAAACATTGTTGATTTTCTTCATCATTACAATTTTAATGTTTTTACATATACGTCAGAAAAAATCCGAGGATTTCAACTAGGAAATCTTCTTTTATATAAAAACCGGCTTGCATTTACAGTGCAAGCCGGTTTCTAAATTTATAATCCTCTTCCAATTAAATTCGCTGAAACAGGCTGAAGATTTAATTCTCTCGCCCATATAGATAGCTGACCAATATGGTGAATTTCATGCACAATTACATGTCTTAAAACTTCACCGTATGTATATGTTTTATCTGTCCACGAAGCTTTTAATATCTTACATTCTAGGCTAGATGACCACAACTGTAAAAAATCTTCTAATTCTCGTATATATAAATTAGATAACGCTTTCACTTTTTGGATGGATTGATAATCTTTAAACTGCGGTTCATTATCTTCTTTTCCTTGAAGCGCACTAATCCAGCTGTACTCAACATCGACAATATGGAATAATGTTTCTAAAACACTCCCAACACCACCTACACGCTTGCGGAGTAATTCTTCCTCTGAAAGTTGTTCACACCACTTAAACCAATCATCCCTTACTTGCCAATTGTATTGAAATAACGTGTACATATTTATCTCTCCCCTACTCCAATTATCCACCTAACAGCATCTATTACATAATGTGGCTCATCTTTTTGAATATAGTGACCGCTTTTTTCTGCAATTACAAATTTATGATTGTATGATAATCGTAATAATTCTTCTTGCAATTGTAACCATTTCATTTGTGCATCTGGCGAATAAAAAGCTTTTTTACCCGCAGCTAACACGACAAGTGGAATATCATTCATTGATTTACAATGTCTATCTACTTCACTTAAACTAAATGTAAACTCTTCATAAGAACTTTCATATACAAACTGTTTATAGTAAGCTTCTTGAAATTCTGGAGACATGATTGGCAGAAAATCTTCTTTATAATTTTCCGGTGTCGAATCAACCAAAACGATTCCCAGCAAATCTTTGGGATAAGAAGTCGCAAATAAACGTGCATTTATACCGCCAAAAGAATGTCCTACAAAAATATAAGGTGGTTTCAATTGTAGTTGCGCTAAGCAACTTCTTAAATCTTTTACCATTTCAGAACTAATACGTCGCTTGGAACTCTTCCCACTTTTTCCTAAGCCCGCTCGATCATATGTAAGTACCGTCCCATATTCCGTCAACTCTTCAGCGATATGATCCCATGTCTTTGAATAATCACCATAACCTGCCTCCATTATAATAACTGGCTGCAGCTTCTTTCCTTGGAACTTTTTCGTATACATTTTAAAATCGTCAACTTGTAAATATTCTTCTATACATTTAACCATTGACAATCAATTCTCTCAGGCCAAGTTCCTCTACAGCATGATTAATTATTTCACTTACAGATAAAGAGCCATCCAATATAATATCCGAATTCGGCTTAACAGTATGAATTGCCTCTAAATATGCTTTTCTCGCAAATGTCATGTAATGTTTCAAATCATTATGTATTTCATCTATTGTATCTTCTTTAAAATCTCGCAAAATTCTTCTAGCCATCGCAATATCTAAAGGTGTATCGATAAATATAGTTACATCAATAAACTCTCGCATTTCACTATTTAAGTATGCAAAAGGATAATCTAAAATAATATAATCTACATTAGCCTCTCGTATAAGATGCTGAATATCATGAATTAATGGCGTAAGTACCCATTCATCATAATTTGCTCCATCATCAATCCATTTACAAATATCAGCAGGACAATTATCAAAGTCATAGCTATCAAAATATAGTGCTTTTGAATTCATTAACTTGTGAGTTAAACTTTCTGTAACAGTAGTTTTACCTCCTCCTGAAACAGCTGCAACTGAAATTACTTTAGTATTTTTATTCATAACTTCCCACCATACCCCTTTTAATTGACATAACATAATTATAAAAAACTATTATTTTTTATCACTCCATTCATATTCTAACATACTCATTTCCCATAAATTCCAATATGTTTCTCCTACTTTTTTGGATTCTCTTAATAAACCTTCTTTTACAAATCCTATTTTTTCATAACATGAGATGGCCGACGTATTAAAATCATAAACACCAAGAGTTACTCTATGTAGTTTTAATTCTTTAAATGCAATTTGTAATACTGCTTTCATCATATGTTTCCCTATAGAACGCCCTCGCATTTTCGTATCACCAACTAACACTTTTCCAATTCTTGCAGATTTATTTATATTGTCAATTTGCCCAAGTGAAATATGACCAATTAATTTTCTAGTCTCTTCATCTATTACTTTAAATGCAAGCGTATTTTTGCTTTCAATATATTTTTCTAATTGTTGTTCATGTAAAGGGTATGTAAATACATTTCCCGACCATTGTATTAAAAATTCTTCGCAATCAATCCAATTTATTAATTGTTTGAAATCAGTTCTTGTAAATTGTTTCAGCTTAATCACTCTCATTCTCCTTTCCCACTACCTTTTATACACCTTCAAATTTATTTCTATATGAAAAATATATTCCCTTTTAAACAAAATAAAAAGCCATTCATAAGAATGGCTTAGCAACAATAAAGCATAATTACTCTTTATTTGCTACGTCAACACCGTTAAAATCAAACTCATCAGCAACAGTTGTAGCAGGTGGTAAAATCGCTTCAATTTTACAAAGAGATATAATTGCTGCAACTGAACCAGGAATAGCAGCCAGCTTAACAACATCGCAAGTTACAGAAGAAACAGTACCTATATAAGTACGTCCTTCAGTGTTAATTCGCACTGTTTTATTAATTAATTTTTTAAGTTCGTCTCTAATTCCTTGTACACAAGAGCTGTCACATTTCTCATGCTGTTCTTTTTTACACTCTTCAAAAACATCCCAACAATCATCATGTTTACACGTACATTTTTTTCTACAATTATTAAATCGAGAACCCAAAACCTCACCCCCTAATCCTTTCTATTAGTAAAGTATGTCCACAAGCTTAAAAGTGTAAGAGACAAACACATAGAAAGGAAAAAACAAACAATTGTATTAGACATTCTTTTCTTTATTAACTATAAAAACAGGCCTCTAACAATTTGAAGCTTGTTTAATGAGGGGAATTGGATTTAATTCTGCTGAATTTAAAGTTTAGACAACCTCTTATAAGTCAGCTCCTTTAAGAGTCCCCAGCTTTTCCTATTACTTCACATATACCATATACATAGGCTTTGTTTGCATTAATATAGTACCTTTGCTGTTGTGAAATATACATTCAGAAAAGCGTACTCCAAGATAAGATATTATTTAAAATCTTAACGTTTCCTTCAACAAGTGTTTGTTGATTAATATCATAACCAGTAGTTCTCTCAACTATCTCTTGAAAAATTGTCCCCTCTGTAATAAAATAATCACCTTGATACAATGTATACTCGCTTGTCCCATGGAATCATCATTATTCCCCTCCCTATTAAAATAGCGTTTTTGTTTCAAATAATGCTCTCATTAATTTGGACGCATTTACCAGTATATTTACCAAAAAATTCATGATATCGTTAACTAGTCGAGTACGTCATTACTTGACGATTACCCTTAGGAGCCCCGCAGACAATCGGGGTTCCTTTTATTTAAATAAGGATTTTGTTTAAACCTTACAAAACTCACTTATATTAAACTATCTTCTAAAATTCCCATTGAACATTTATAATACTTTTAAACAGTTTAAATTCTACAATCAGTAATGGAGGCATTTTAATGGGAAACATCCCAAAAATATCATCACAACAATCAAATCCTAATATACCCTCACAACAAGTGAACGCTAACACCAAACAAGGTAATAATAAAATAACAAGACGCCGTATTATAACTACTTTAGCTTTTATATTACCTATAATTTTTGTCCTTCAATATTCTCTTAATAACCAGCAAGAAATGATTAAAGAAAAACAAATCACGGTTAATACGGGGCAACAAAAATTATCTTCTTTAAAGAAGGATGGTCATACCCTTAAAAATGATGTTAAAGTTTTAACAGGTAGTGAAGAAGAAGTTTTAAAATTCGCAAGGAAACTGTATGGATTTTCCAAACCGAATGAAACTATATTTCAAATAACTGAATAAAATTACACTGCATTACCCAAAAAGGCGATTTGACGATAATCGCCTTTTTATATTTAATTTCTAAAATAAACATACTAATTTCTTTTTCTATCAAATAACTATTTTGTTTAATTTATTAAAATACAACCGCTTGTCCATTTCACTTTGCTCTATCATTACATTTACTATTAGTAATACGATTTTTAGAGGTGATAAATAATGGACAAGTTTTTATCTTTTGCTACACTTAATCCGGGTTCTATTGGACCTACACTTCCACCTGTTCAACCTTTTCAATTCCCTACTGGTCCCACCGGTTCTACAGGAGCTACGGGTTCAACCGGACCAACTGGATCAACTGGACCAACTGGACCAACTGGATTTAATCTTCCTGCTGGGCCTGCATCTATTACTTTGACTTCTAACGAAACCACGACATGTGTATCCACTCAAGGAAATAATACTTTATTTTTTTCGGGTCAAGTATTAGTAAACGGTAGTCCTACTCCAGGAGTAGTGGTCAGTTTTTCATTTAGTAATCCTTCTCTTGCTTTCATGGTTCCTCTTGCTGTCATTACAAATGCTTCAGGTAACTTTACCGCTGTATTTCTAGCCGCTAATGGGCCTGGAACAGTAACCGTTACTGCTTCACTTCTTGATTCTCCTGGAACAATGGCTAGCGTCACTATTACCATTGTGAATTGTCCGTAATGGTTTTATCTTTAAGTACTAAGCAATTTCTGATAAGATGAGCACTGATTTACAGTGCTCATCTTATCATTGGGATGTTCCTTTCAAATGAAATTTCGAAACACCCTACTAAAATAAAACCTTTATTAAGAACTAATGATCTTTATATTTCTTAAACTTGTCATCACAAGTGATTTTTATAATTAGTTAAATTCTCAATATAGTTTATGTATATAACTCCATTCAAAGATACATAATACCCACGTAACTATTTAAAAACACTTCGTTTTTATATCTAAGTTCAAAAAGGAGCTACATAACATGGATAAAAAAAATCTATTAAGTCAACAGCTTGATTATGTGTCATCGGATGCGCTGAATACCCCTAGTAAAGCCCAAGAGCAAATGCAAGAAACATCTCAGGAGGCACATGATTCAAACAAAAAGGACAGTACTCAAGCTTTACATGACGACGATTTACCAATTTCAGATGTATATAGAACAACGAACAAGCAGTAAATTTAAAAGGGAAAAACCTTAAGAACGAGTGAACTTAATTCTTTTCCCTTTTCCTATTTAATTAACACTTTTATATGAAACCCGTACACATTTTTGACACATCCACTATCACAATCTCCTGAAAATTCGTGATAATATTAATTTGTCGAATACGCCAAATTTCGACATTGAACGACAATGATATCTCCCTTATTGAATCCCTGTCCCCCAGGGATTTCTCCTTTTATTTCTTACTTTTTTCTTCACTAAATTTTCATTCTTAACAAAATTCAATCACTCCATTGAATAGACAGCCATAGTATCCTATTTTGATAAAAACTAAAAACAAACACATATACTTAACACTAATAGTAGATTTTTTAACTTCAAATTTACTTTTTCTCTCTTATCTTTTTGTAAACATTAAAAATGAGCTCTATTTACATAGAGCTCATTCGTAATTTTATAGTTTGCTAGACTGTAACCCCTGAATAAACGGAACTACTTCAGGATTTACAAGTGATGATAAATCCCCTAATTCTTTTCCTAAGTAAGCAGCTTTAATGACGCGTCGCATTACTTTAGAATTACGTGTTTTTGGTAAATCTTCTATAACGTGAATATCTTTTGGACACAATGCTTTTCCGATATGAGAGTTTACTAAACTCATTAATTCTTTCTTTAACTCTCCTGTGAATGTTACATTGTCCCTTAATACTACAAAACAATGACAAACTTCACCTTTTACATCATCAGGTACTCCAATCGCGGCAGCTTCTATGACATCATTATGCTTCACAAGAATAGATTCATATTCTGCAGGTCCAATACGTTTTCCAGCAATGTTTAACGTATCATCTGAGCGTCCTGTAATAATATATTGCTCACCATCATAAATCACCCAGTCACCATGAACCCATTTGTTTTCAAAACGTGACCAATACGTGTTCACATAACGCTCATCGTCTTCCCAAAAACTTTTCGTCATACCAACCCAAGGTTTCTCTAAACATAATTCTCCAACTTCATCACGAATTGGATTGCCTTGATCATCGAGCACAACCGCTGCCATTCCTGGTAAAGATGCGTTAAAACTAATCGGTGCAATCGGTTTAATAAGGACGTTTCCGAAAATCCCACCAGAAATTTCAGTTCCGCCTGAATAGTTACAAATTGGTACATTATTTTTTCCAACTGTTTCAAATAGCCACATCCAAGGATCTGGATTCCAAGGTTCACCTGTTGATGCGAATACTTCTAAACTCTTGAGCGAATGTTTATTTACATACCCATCACCCTTTGCCATTAACGCACGAATTAATGTTGGTGATATACCGAGATGTGTAATTTCATATTTATCAACGGTCTCCCATAAACGATCTGCTTCTGGGAAATCTGGAACACCTTCGTACATAACCATCGTTGCTCCATTAATGAGAGAGCCGAATAATAAAAACGGTCCCATCATCCAGCCCATATCAGTTACCCATAATACGCGGTCACCTTGTTTGATGTTCATTCCAAATCCTGCATCAAATGCAGATTTCAAAGGGAAACCAGCATGTGTATGTACTGTTCCTTTCGGTTTCCCAGTTGTACCTGATGTATAAATGAGCATTAACGGATCATCACTATTCATCTCTTCAGCATGTGTAAATGGTTTTTCTTTTTCTAGCGCACTCCATGAGAAATCATAATTATGTGGTGTAAAATCATTTCCTGCATGACGAACAATAACAACTTTTTCAACAGTTGGACAATGTTCGCAAGCTTTATCTACTTCGTCTTTTAATGAAACAACTTTACCCCGGCGTGAAAAACCATCTGCAGTAATGATCATTTTTGCCCCTGCCGCTTGTACACGAGTCATGACTGCATCAGACGCAAATCCTGAGAATATTGGTGAAATAATTGCTCCGATTTTCATAACAGCTAGCATTGCAACAACTGTTTCTGGAATCATCGGCATATAAATTGTTACACGGTCACCTTTTTCAATACCCGCATGTTTCAAACCGTTTGCAACGCGACTTACCCAGTTGTCAAGATCTTCATATGTAAATGATTTTGAAGTTCCATTCTCTCCCTCGTACTGTAGTGCTGGTTGCGTTCTTGTTTCATCATCTGCAAGCCAGCGTGATAAAACTGATTCTACAACGTTACATGTTCCGCCATTATACCACTGTGCAAACGGCGTACCATTTTCTAAATCTAGCACTTCTGTATAAGGCTTCATCCATTGATAGCCAACCGCTTTCTCAGCTTCTCCCCAAAACCAATCTGTTTCTTCAATAGATTTATTATAAAACGTTTCATAATCTTCATAGCCCAATGATTTCATCCAACCATATAAACGCGTTTTTTCTTTATATTCTTCTGTTGGAAACCAAACTGCTTGTTTCAATGTTTTCCCCTCCTTGACTTTTTGAGCAAGAAAGCCCTAAATAGGGCTTTAAACTGGATAAACAGGATGTTTACGATCTGTAAATACTTGATATTTACTCATATACATTTCGAATCGTCCTTTTAACTCTTCTCTTAAATTGTTTGGATGAACAATACCATCAATGACCATCTCTGATGCCAAATGGTAAATATCAATATCTTTCTTATACTCTTCGCGTTTTTCAGCAATGAAGCTATCACGCTCTTCTTCTGGTAAAGCTGCAATCTTATTTGCATATACAGCATTGACTGCCGCTTCTGGACCCATTACTGCAATAGAAGCTGTCGGTAATGCTAGGCAGCAATCTGGTTCAAAGGCTGGACCTGCCATTGCATATAAACCAGCACCGTATGCTTTACGAACAACGATAGAAATTTTCGGTACAGTTGCTTCACTCATTGCAGAAATCATCTTTGCACCATGACGAATAATACCAGCACGCTCTACTTTAGTACCAATCATAAATCCAGGTACATCTGCAAGGAATAACAATGGAATATGATATGCATCACATAAATTAATAAACTTCGCTGCTTTATCAGCTGAATCGTGGAATAATACGCCGCCTTTCATACGCGGTTGATTTGCAATAATACCAACTGGCTTACCATCAATACGTGCTAAGCCTGTAATTAGTTCTTGAGCAAATAATTTTTTCACTTCATAGAAAGAACCTTCATCAATAACTCTATTAATGAGATCTTTCATATTGAAAGGAGCATTTTGATTTTCTGGAATGATTTGTTCTAACGTTTTTTCGAATTGTTTCGGTTCTTGAGGTGTAACCAATGGAGTCTTCTCTAAGTAGTTGTTTGGAAAATATGAAATGTATTGTCTTGCTTGTGTAATCGCATCTTCTTCTGTTTTACATAAAACATCTCCGCATCCTGATACAGAGCAATGCATACGAGCTCCGCCCATCTCCTCTAAAGTTACCTTCTCGCCGATAACCATCTCCGCCATACGAGGAGAACCTAAGTACATAGATGCATTTCCTTCTACCATCATAACAATGTCACAAAAGGCTGGAATATATGCGCCACCAGCTGCCGAAGGTCCAAATAATAAGCATACTTGAGGAACTTTACCTGATAATTTCACTTGATTGTAGAAGATTCTTCCTGCACCGCGGCGCCCTGGGAACATTTCTACTTGATCTGTAATACGCGCTCCAGCAGAGTCAACTAAATAAAATAACGGAACACGTAATTTTTCTGCCGTTTCTTGAATACGTAAAATCTTTTCAACTGTACGTGCGCCCCATGATCCAGCCTTTACCGTTGAATCATTTGCCATTACGCATGCAGTACGACCATGTATTTTACCCGTTGCCGTTATAACACCATCAGCAGGTAATCCTGTTTGTTCACAATTTGCAAATAATGCATCTTCTACATATTCACCATTATCAAATAAAAGAGCTAAGCGATCTCGAACGAATAGTTTTCCTTTTGCTTTGTTTTGTTCATGATACTTTGGTGCGCCGCCTTGTTTAATCGCTTCAACTCGTTCTTCAAATGTATTCGATTGTTGTTTTTGGTCTAACATATTTACTCCCCCTTATACATTGGTGTGCGTTTTTCCTTGAATGCTTGTAATCCTTCTAATCTATCTTTCGTATGGATTACACCTTCATACGCTTGTTTTTCCATTTGTAATCCGGTATGTAAATCAACTTGAATACCGTTTGAAATTGCTTCTTTTGCTAATCGAACAGCAATAGGACCATTACTAGCAATTTTCTCTGCTATTTCAATTGCTTTCTCTTCAAGTAAATGAGCTGGTACAACAAATTCTACTAAACCATATCCTTTTGCTTCTTGCGCCGAAATACGTCTTCCTGTATAAATTAATTCCTTCGCTCTACCAACACCAATTAATCTTGGCAAACGCTGCGTACCACCTGCTCCTGGTATAATTGCAAGTGTAGTTTCAGTAAGACCAAGACTTGCAGATTCAGCCGCAATTCTAAAATCACAAGCTAAACTTAATTCCGTACCACCACCAAGTGCGATTCCATTTATAGCAGCGATAACTGGCTGTGGTAATTGTTCAACCATTTCCATAGTAGTGCGAATCATACTAACAGCATGGCGAACTTGTTCCTCATTCATACCAGCACGTTCTTTTAAATCAGCACCAGCACAAAACGCTTTTTCACCAGCACCTGTTAAAATAACTACACGAGTATTGGACTCTTCACTTATTTGAGTTAATATGTTTTGTAACTCTTCTAATAACGCTAAAGATAATGAGTTTGCTTGTCTTTCACGATATAACGAAATCTTTACAACGTGAGGTGTTACATAATTAACTGAAATGTTTTGTAGTTGTAGCATCTTCTCACCTACTTATCGTTTTATGTTGAAGCGCTCTATACACATGACTCGGTAATTGGATATTTAATTTACTTTGAATGAATTGACTCGCTTTCAATAACTTCTCTTCATCAATATTCGTTTGGACCCCTAACTTATGAAGCATATGAACTAAATCATCGGTTGCAACATTGCCTGATGCTCCTGGTGCATATGGACATCCACCAAGACCACCACAAGAACTATCAAATGTTGTAATACCATATTCTAATGACTTAACTACATTCGCCAGAGCCATTCCATACGTATTATGGAAGTGCATTGCAAACTGCGAAGCATCATATTTCTTTAATAAATGCTCTAATACTCGCTCTACTTGTAGTGGATTCGCTACACCAATCGTGTCACCAAGAGATACTTCATAAATGCCGTATGAAAATAGTTGATTACATAATTCGTCAACTGCTGTGGCACTTATATCCCCTTCATAAGGACATCCAAATACAGTAGAAACATAGCCTCTTACCTTTTTCCCTTCGAATAATGCCTGTTTTGTTATATCTTCAATTACAACTAATGCTTCTTTAATTGATTTATTAATATTACTTTTATTATGAGATTCACTTGCTGATAAAAAAACATTCACCTCATCTACATTTTGCAAAAAAGCTCGTTCCAAACCATTTTGATTTGGAACAAGCGCTGCATATGTAACATTTGGTTCCCTTTTTAGCTCAGAAAACACATCATTTGCATCTGCTAATGCAGGGACCCATTTAGGGTGAACGAATGAGGAAACTTCAACGTACGATAATCCCGCCTCTGTAAGTAGTTGAATCCATTTTACTTTATCTTTTGTGCCAACAATCTTTTTTTCATTTTGTAAGCCATCACGTGGCCCGACTTCTTTAATGACAGCAAAATTAGGTAGTTTCAATTCGCTTCCCCCTATATCTCCCTATTCAATTTCTAGTAATACATCTCCTTCATTTACAAAATCGCCTTCTTGCACATTAATTTTCATAACTGTGCCAGCTTCTTCTGAAATGATTGGAATTTCCATTTTCATAGATTCCAAAATGACGACATCTTGCTCTTCCTCTACTGTATCTCCTACTCCTACAACAATCTTCCATACATTTCCTGCCATCGATGCATATACTTTCGTCATCATTTTTTCCCCCTTAATATTGTTAAATCTTATTTTTTAACAAGTTGTTTCGTTACAAAACCTGTTGTATAAATACCACTTTTGAACACATCGTCTTCCAATACTTGAAGTAACATTGGCGTGTTCGTTTTAATACCTTCTACTTTTAATTCTTCTAAAGCATCATGTAATTTTGAAATTGCTTCTTCACGAGTTTCACCATGAGCAATGACTTTCGCAATCATTGGATCGTAGAAAGGTGTAATCGTGACTTGATTCTCCAAAAAGTGATCAATACGTACATTTGATGGAAGCGTTAAATTTGTAATTTTCCCAGGTGATGGGAAGAAAGTTTTCGGATCCTCTGCATAAATACGTGCCTCAATGGCATGACCACTACGTTTTACATCATCTTGTGTAAATGATAGTTTCTCACCGTATGCAATTAGAAGTTGTTGTTCTACAAGATCTAAACCAGTAATTTCTTCTGTAACCGGATGCTCTACTTGTAATCTCGTATTCATCTCTAAGAAATAGAAGTTCTTCTGATCATCTACTAGAAACTCAACTGTACCAGCATTTGTATACCCTAGAGCTTTAGCAGCTTGTACAGCAACTTCACCCATCGCTTTTCGTGTACCTTCATCTAAAAATGGTGAAGGTGCTTCTTCAATTACTTTCTGATTTCGGCGCTGTACTGAACATTCACGCTCCCATAAATACACTGTGTTACCATGTGTATCTGCTAAAAGCTGAATTTCAATATGATGTGCATCTGCAATATAGCGCTCTAAATACATTTCTCCGTTACCGAAGAAGTTTTGTGCTCTCGTTTTGTTGCTTTCAAATGCTTTGGTGAGCGTTTGCTCAGTTTCCATCAACTGCATTCCAATGCCTCCGCCGCCTGCGGATGCCTTCAACATTAATGGGTAACCAATTTGTTTAGCAATTTCAATTGCTTCTTCAGCAGTTTCAATATTTGTAGTAATGCCTGGAACTACTGGGACATCTGCAGCTTGCATCGCAATACGTGATTCGATTTTACTTCCCATCTTCGTTATAATTTCTTCTGAAGGACCGATAAATACGATTCCTTCTTCTTTACAGCGAACCGGAAAAGATGGATTCTCAGATAATAATCCATATCCCGGATGGATTGCTTCAACATTTGTCTTCTTAGCTATTTCAATAATTTTTTCAAGGTTTAAATAGCTTTCTTGGACACGCGGCCCACCTACTAAGTAAGCTTCATTTGCCATTTTTACATGTAAGGCATTTTCATCTGCCTCAGAATAAATAGCAACAGTGCGAATGCCAAGTTTTTGACAAGTTTTCATAATACGAACTGCGATTTCCCCGCGATTGGCAATTAATATTTTTTGAAACATAGTGATTCCTCCTTTTTATCTACATCCTAAATGTCTAGCAATTACGAGACGTTGAATTTCAGAAGTTCCTTCACCAATTTCTAATAGTTTTGCATCACGAATATGTCGTTCTACTTCATATTCACGCATATAGCCGTATCCACCGTGAATTTGTACCGCTTGATTTGCAATACGACTAGCAGCCTCAGATGCGAAAAGTTTTGCCATAGCCGCTTCTTTACCGAAAGGTTTATCGTTATCTTTTAACCAAGCTGCTTTATGTACTAAATTACGGGCTAGCTCTACTTCAGTCGCCATATCAGCTAATTTAAATTGAATCGCTTGGAAATTAGAAATTGACTTTCCAAATTGTTGACGTTCTTTCGCATATTGCAGTGCACGTTCAAATGCTGATTGTGCAATACCTACTGCTAATGCTGCAATTGAAATACGTCCTCCATCAAGTGTATATAAGAATTGTTTAAATCCTTTATTTACATCACCAAGAATATTTTCTTTCGGTACACGTACACCATCAAGTACGATTTCACATGTATTAGAAGCACGAACACCCATCTTATCGTAAGGACTTGAAATCGTTAATCCTTCACTTGTAGTCGGTACGATAAATGCCGAAATACGCTTTCTACCATTATCTTCAACACCGTTGATAGCGGTTACAATAATTGTATTTGCATACTCTGCATTTGTAATCCAACACTTTTCACCACTAATAACATACTCGTCTCCATCTAATACAGCTTTCGTTTGTGTACCACCTGCATCAGATCCAGCGTTCGGCTCAGTTAATCCGAAAGCACCTAAAGTTTTACCTGATGCCATTGGAATTAAATATTTCTGTTTTTGTTCTTCTGTACCGAAATAATAAATTGGAGAAGCACCTAATGAAATTGTTGCAGCGTAACTTAATCCTGTCCCACCACAAGCACGACCAATTTCTTCAACTGCTAACGCGTACGATACAGTATCGCCACCTGAACCTCCATACTCTTCAGGGAATGGGATTCCTAATAATCCTAGTTCGCCCATTTTTTGAAATGTTTCATATGGAAATTCCGCAGTTTTGTCATAATATACAGCTTTCGGTGCGATTTCCTTTTCAGCAAAGTCACGTACCATTTCTTTAATCATTTGTTTTTCGCGAGTTAGAGTAAATTCCATTCCGCTACACACCCCTTATCGAATATTGAGTTTCGACAGCGTGCGAGTTTCTACTACAAACATTACGAATTAAAAGACACGAATATTAGTTAGATAATTGCTATAATTCTGTCATAACTTAATTTTAAAACAGATTCTGTACTAATGCACAAAAAAATTCCTACATTGTTCTACAACAACATAGGAGTTTTCTTGTCGAATTATGTAGTTTATCGTTTAATAATCTCTACCTTTTCCCGAATCAGAAATTTCTACTAAAGCTTCAGGGTAAGGTTCAAAATATGTTTGTCTTAATAAATACTTTTCGTCAAATCGAATGGCCCATGATTTTAAAATTGCAAGTAAGCTACTAAGCGGGATTTTCTTTTCTATATACTTTTGTATCAAATCTAAAAAATGATCTTTTTCTTGTTTTTTCAGCTTAGTTTTAAAATATCCAAAAATATGCTCACATACATTTACATTCGATGTATAGCGGGGTGTGCGCATAAATAATTCATATAAAGTCTTCTCATAGTTTTCAAATACCACTTCAATCGTTTCATTTTTTTGATTTGCAATAATACGCCCTAATTCTTTTTGTTTCACTTGATTATATGCCATAAATAAATACTTATAGTCTGATTGAAATGATACGAGTTCTTTTATGTTTTTAGTATGTTTAATCATTTTATAATGCGCGATTGTAAACAGCCTTGTAAAGAAATGTTCTCTAATAATAAAATTCGACAATCTACCCTCTTCTTCAATTGGAAGATGCGAAAAATTTTTTATTACTGCTCCGCCAAATAAACCAGATCCCTTTCCTTTTGCTGGTGCTTTTTCAAAACTAGAATAAATTTTCACATCACGCGTACCACAACTCGGCGAACGATTCTTTAAAATAAAACCATCCACATCAGATATCGTTTGTAAAAAGACATTTGAAAATTGCTCCATTTTTTCAGTTACATCTTCTCGTGTCGACGGCTGTACAAGCCTATTCACACCATTTTCTTCTACAATTCGTATCGTTTCACGAGGAGTCCCTAATCCGATCTCGACTTCTGGACAAACAGGTATAAATGTAACAAATGGCTGCAAATTTCGTATTGTTACATCTGGTATCATCTCTGCATTATAACGACAGGCGTCAAATTCTAAACATTTACTTACAACTATTGTTGGTTTTGCAAATTGCCGCATTTCATTACCTCCATTGTATCAATCCATACAATCTAAATTGTACTGATATTAGTATCTTAAGCAAAGTCTGTTTATATTGATTATTTTTATAATAACTATAAATTTAATGCTATATCAACTGCAATTCAAATCTATTTCGTATATGTATTAACAAGTTCTTGTACAAACTTGTTAATACATTTTTGTCTAAACACAATCCATCTTTACTAGCATAGTTACAGATTCTTTCCTCTCCTCTTTACATTTAAATTAAAATAAGTCTTAATACGAATTTTAATCCCAAGTTATTTGGAATATATTCTTTATATTTGTACATTATAGACTGAGAAAGTATTACTTGTAGTTAGGGTGTTCCAAATGAATTTTAGAAACCTACTTTCTTTATTACGGAACATTTTCAGAAGCATTTTTTCTTTGGTAAAAAATATTTCAAAAAATCCATTCATTTTAAGGAGGCATATTAAAATGGGAGTATTAAGTGGTAATCCCCAAAATGAACCAATGCATTACGGAGAAGTCTTTGCCATTTGGAGCTATCTTGCAGGGGCACAAGGTGCAATTGCTGGTTACCAAGTTCTTGTCAATCATTCTGGAGACGAGGACTTAAAAAAGTTTTTAGAAAATCTTATAGAAAATGATATCCAATCAGAAGTTGAAGAACTAAAAAACTTGTTAAAATCAAACGGTGTGGCATTACCACCAGCACCTCCAGAGCGTCCAGTTGCATCTATTGAAACAATCCCTCCTGGTGCTCGTATTAATGACGCAGAAATTGCAGCTAAAGTTTCTATGGATCTTGCTGCTGGACTAGTAGCATGTAGCCAAGCGATGGGACAATCACTTCGAGAAGACGTAGGAATGATGTTTGGACAATTCCATATGAAAAAGGCACAAGCAGGTGCTACCTTACTACGGTTAAATAAGAAAAAAGGCTGGATTATTCCTCCTCCTTTACATGTTCTTCAATCTGATCAAGCATAACATGGAGTAAGCGGTTAACTTTTGTTAACCGCTTCGTTGTATTTACCTGTCCTTTTAATAATGGAGATTAAAGATAGTTCTAATAATTTTAACTTTATGATTTAGATACTGTGATACGAATAATGTACAAAAGCAATGGAGAAATTAATACATAGGAAAGGAGGGGAAATTTATGAGGAAAAAATTATCATCTATTTTAAGTGTTTTAGCACTATCTATTATGTTTTTAGGCACATCTGCCCAAGCTGAATACGATGGAAATCATATGAATAGAGTTAATAACACTGATATGTCAACTCGAGTTAATGATAATAACTTGAACAGAGTTAATAATGATGTGAGAACTCGAAATGTAAATACGACAAATGATATAAATAATAATCATGATAGAAATAATAATTGGGCTTGGCTGGGTTTATTAGGTCTAGCAGGATTATTAGGTCTTAGAAGAAGAGACAAAGAAGTACGTTAATCTAGAATGTTTTTCGTAAACAAGTACTTATCTATCAAAATTGTATAATGAATATAAATCGCCTTTTTAAAGGCGATTTATTATTTGCTTAAAAATAGTATATGTAATTCACACATCAACATATTTTTACTTATGATTAAACCTATTAAATTACATTTATTTAAATACCAAAAATCAAACCCCTAAAATGTTGTTATAGTTAGATTCGTGGCGTTAATCCATACAATATAAATTGAATCGTATTTTCAATTTCCACTTCATCATCCCATTTTTCTTCAGGCAATAATAAAAATCGTGTTAATAGTAAACCTAATACAGCTGATAAAGTAAGACGTAATACAGAAGATGGTGGTATCTCAATAATTTCTCCTTTTTCTTGAAACTTCACAATCAACTTTTTGAAATGTGAAAAAAGTTCCGTTTCTAATAATTGTTGTATTTCATTTTTTAGCTCTGGTTGAAATGGTACTTCTTGAATTAATATTTTAATCATAGGAAAGTGCTTTTGAGCAAATTCAAATCTATTATGAATGACAAATCGTAAAAGTCCCTCATATGATTCATACTTCGATTTAAATATTTCCTTTGCAAAGGCTTGTACGAAAAATGGTGCAGCAAACTTTGTTAATGTCGGCATGACGACTGCTAACAATAAATCTTTTTTCGTTTTATAGTAGCGGAAGATTGTTCCTTCCGCTACACCAGCACGCTTTGCAATTTCACTTGTAGAAGTTGATGCATATCCTTTTTCTCCAAACATATCAACAGCTGCCTCTAAAATACGCATTTGACGTTCATTTCGTTTATCCGTATTAGTTGCGGCAATTAATTCATCCAACCAATCCTTCTTCATCTATAATGCCCCTTTGTATCATCATTATATTTTCCGATGTTTCTTTAATGCAAATACATTCCCTATTGCAAATAATAGAGAAAAAAGTAGTAATACAGTTAGATTTAACGCAATCTCTGTAAATCCTTGATTTCGAATCATCACTTGTCTCATTGCGTCAGCTCCATATGTGAGCGGAAATAATTTCCCTAACATTTGTAGCCACTTATTCATAGATTCAATTGGAAACAACCCAGAAAAGAAAATTTGTGGCACAATGACAAGCGGTATAAATTGAATCATTTGAAATTCATTATTTGCGTATGCTGATAAAAATGTCCCTAAAGTTAGTGCTGTTAAAGAAAGCATACATGTAATAAGTAGCGTTAGCCATATGGAGCCAGCTACATACAAGTCTAAAATATAAACTGAAAAATTCACGATTATAATTGATTGTATAAATGCAAAGATTCCAAAACCAATAATATATCCTACAACTATTTCCCATCTTCTCACTGGAGTGGACAATAACCTCTCTAATGTACCACTTAAACGTTCTCTAACAAAGGAAACTCCAGATAATATAAATACAAAGAAAAATGTAAAGAAACCAATCAATACGGGGCCAAGCCCATCAAACATTGTAAAGTCTTTAGAGCCATGTAAGTAATTTACTTCAGGCTTCATAACTGATACATCATTCTTTTCTGAACTCTTTTGTAAAACTTGAAGTACAGCACGATTTTTTGATGAATCACTTCCTTCTAATAAAACATTCATTTTCCCATTCTCTAAATAAATTACTGCATCTACCTTTTGCTGTTCTAACTCTGAAATTGCTTTCTCTTTGCCGTATTCATAAATTGAGGCTTCTTGAGTTTTCATTGTTTTTACAATAGGAGCAGGCACATCAACTACAGCAATATGCGGTACATAGTCTTTTTGTGTAAACACTAGAGACAATAACCAAAGTAATAACATTGGTGCCCCAAACATCATCGCTAACGAACGTTTATCTCGAAAAAATTGGCGAATAATACGAATGATTACACCAGTAACTCTCATGATAGGGCCACCTCTTCCAACAAAAAGACATCTTCAATCCGTCCTGATGATACCCGTTTTTTCAATTCTTCAGGTGTTCCAGTCGCAACTAGCTTTCCTTCTCTAATCAACCCTAAATGCTCACAAAATTCAGCTTCATCCATAATGTGCGTCGTTACAATAATAGTTGTGCCTTTCTTTTTCAAATCATAAAATTTTTCCCAGATTGTTTTTCTAAGAAGTGGATCTATCCCCACTGTTGGCTCATCTAAAATTAATATTTCAGGTTCATGAAGGAGTGCTATCGCTAATGATAAACGCTTCTTCATCCCACCTGAAAAATGCTGCACTTGCTGTCTTATATGTTTTGATAATTGTACAAGGTCAAAAACCTCTTCGATTCTTTCTTTTTTATGTTTTCCTTTTAATCCATACATCGTTGCAATAAAATCTGCATTTTCATATGCTGATAGTTCTTCATATAATGCATCAGCCTGAGCCATATAACCAATTCTTTTCATTTCATTTAAATTAGGCATGTTCGTGTTGTATACAAGCACTTCACCTTTCGTTGCCTCATTAATACCTGCAATCAATTTAATAAGAGTCGTTTTCCCTGAACCTGAAGGCCCAACTAAACCAAATATCTCTGCTTTTTCAACTTGCAATGAAAGATTGTGTAAAACTTCTTTTTTCCAAAAACTTTTTGACACGGTTCGTAAAATAATGGCAGGTTGCTGCATGTATTCTTCTCCCTTTTCAAAATGAGTGAGTACTCACTTTCATTTTACTCTTGCGTAATTATATGTCAAACTTCATTGATTAGTATGTATTTTCAATCTTAAACAATGAAACAGAGTCGACATTAGAATTTCATTTCTTAAAGTCGACTCTGTTTCATTTAAATTATATATTTCATTTTACGTTTTTAAATTCATATATTTTCTAATTCTAGCAACATCTAAAGAATATTCGATAACTAATTGCTGTAACGGTAATATAACTGTGTCGGGATATAAATGGGCATATTGTAATGTTTCTGCATATTTTTCTAACCTTTTTTCTAAATACTTTATAATTTGATCAGGATGACTTACTAATAAACATTTACAATAATAATGTATTTGTTCCTCAATCGCCGTATACTCTTCAATTTCATATTCTTTATGCATGTGTACACCCCTTTAAGTTTTTTACTGAATTGCTTATCACACTTTTCACTCGACTAATTTTTAAGTTTTTTGATTATTTACACTATAACAAACTCTCCGGGTCAAATTTTGTTACTTTATGTAACGTAGAAAAATTTTAACAAAACTGTAATGTTAACTTGTATAAAATGCATATGGCCTATTTTTTCTGTACAAAAAATCGTACAGTTCAATTTAACTGTACGACTACAAGTTCTGGCCTATTAAAAATTCTTTGCGGAATGATACTATTGCCTAATCCTCTACTTACTACCATAGACGTATTTTGTTTTTCATATAAACTGGTTGTATATTTAGGTAAAACACCTTGATTTGGAACCACTAATTTGCTGATAAATGGTAACCTAAATTGTCCACCATGAGCGTGTCCTGATAAAACTATATCTATTTGCTCATCAGCATAATTCTGAATAAATTCAGGTCTATAGAATAAATCATCTATTTCTCCTATTTTAATACACTATCTAACTGTATTGCTCCTATATATAGATATACTCCTATGTAATCCGCAATTTTCCTTATCGGATAAATTAATAAAAATTATTTCCCTACACATTGCGATTACATGTTATATAAGGAAGCCCTTCTTTTTTCCATGCAAGAAATCCTCCCTTTAAATTCACTACTTCCTTTATACCTGCTCTTTGTAAAATACTAGCTGCTATAGCGGAACGCAATCCGGTTCGACATTGTAAAACTATTGGGCAATCTTTTGGTATACAATCTAGCTGCTTAAATAGATTTCCTAAAGGGATATGTATTGCATTATGAAGATGTCCTTCCTCCCACTCTTTTTTACTACGCACGTCGATTACCTTAACACTTCCACCTTTTATATGCGGATATAATTCGATTGATGTGTCTTCTTTGTAACTTTCTAATCTATTAAATCTTTGTATTACCTTTACAGGTACAAAAGCAATAATATTATCGAGCCCAATAGATTCAAAGTCTCTAATAACTTCCTCCACTCTAACCTTTTCCTCATCTAGAACGATTAAAGTTTCTGTTTTATAATCTAGTAACCATCCACACCAAGTTGTAAAGGAATTGTTATGCGGTATGTTAATTGATTTCTCGATGTGACCAGAAGCAAAACTCTCTACCTCCCTTATATCAACTATTTGCTGAACGCTTGTCATAACTTCTTGAAGTTTTTCTACTGTATCAATAGCAATAACTTCTCTCTTCTTACGAATTGGAGGACCAGACTTATTTAAATTCTTCATTAATGAAAAATACTTTGGAGGCTCTGGTTGTCCCCTCAATAAAGTCGATACAAAATCACTTTCTTCATTACACTGAAATGCCCAATTGAACATCTTTTCATAACCTAATGTAGAAGTTGGAATTGCTCCTAATGCTTTTCCACATGCGCTTCCTGCACCATGTGATGGCCATATTTGCAAATAATCAGGGAGTATTTTTATTTTTTGTATAGAATTAAATAATTGTTTCGCTCCTATTTTTGCAGTATTTTTCATACCTACAGCAGTTTCTAATAAATCCGGTCTTCCTATATCTCCTACAAATATAAAATCACCTGTGAATATTCCCATTGGCTTTTCATTCGTATAATTATTTTGACTTGTATCCGTTACTAAAAAAGAAATACTTTCAGGCGTATGCCCTGGGGTGTGAATTACATTAAATTTTATATGACCTATTTTAAACTCTGTGCCCTCTCTAACCAATTTGTATCGACCTTCGTTAAGATATTGATATTTCCAATCACAATCTCCTTCATCAGATACATATAACTTTGCATCATAAAGATTAGAAAGTTCTCTAGACCCAGAAAGAAAATCTGCATGAATGTGAGTTTCAGCCGCAGCAATTACTTCCATTCCCTCTTTCTTAGCAAATTCGATATATTGTTCTATATAGCGACCTGGATCAATTACAATTGCTACGCCTTCCTTCTGACAACCGACTAAATAGGAAGCATGTGCTAATTTTTCATCATAAAAATATTTTAAAAGCATAGCTATTCCCTCCAAATAGTTATTTCAACTTGCTTTTCAATTTTTATTACCACTTTCTCTCTCCTCTTATAGAATCCCTTTCAACATAAAGTTCCAATACATATAGGGCAACATATATCTTTTAAGTAAAAACATACTATACCGTTCTTTCGCTTGATTAAACGGAAACGTTTCTTGAGGTTCATGTTCATAGTTAAATTCAGCTAGTATTAGACTTTTATAACCTGTAACAATCGGACAGGATGTATATCCATCATATTTAGCCTGTAAGTCTCTTCCGTTAAGTACGTCCATAATATTTTGTTTTAAGATAGGTATTTGTTTTCGAATTGCCGCTCCAGTTTTAGAGGTGGGTAAATTGGTACAATCTCCAAGTCCGAAAATATTCTTATACTGTACATGCTGCAAAGTATAAGGGCTTATATCTACCCACCCCTGAGAATCACTTATCTCACTCTCTTTAATAAAACTAGGTGGCCCCATTGGTGGAACAACATGGATCATACTATATGGTACTGTTTCTCTTTTCAGTGTTTGCGTATCTTCAAAAATTGCTTCTTTCTTCTCAGCGATAATTTCTACTAAGTTTTTATAATAATTTGTTATAATTTGCTTTCTTTCAATTACTTGTTCTAATGTATTTGCATAAAGTGGAACCTGAAATATGTTAGCGTTCGCAGTATAAAACATTACTTCACTTTTGTTTCTTACACCGCTATTACAAAAATACTCTTCTGCTAAATACATAATCTTTTGTGGAGCACCACCGCATTTAATAGGCGTATTGGGGTGAGTAAAAACTGCATTTCCTCCTTTAAATTTTTCAATTTCTCTCCAAGTAGAATCAACATATTTATAAGAGTAATTGCTACAAACCCCATTAGTCCCAATAGACTCCTTCAAGCCTTTAATACCATCCCAATTTATTTGTATACCGGCTGCTACAATAAGAATTTCATACTCAAGCAGCAGTCCATCATCTAAAAGTAGCTTATTTTCTTCCGGAAACAACTTAACGACACTTTTAGGAATCCACGTTGCACCTTTTGGAATAAGCACTTCTTGATCACGCATCGTACTTTCCTTTGAAACAATTCCTCCCCCTACTAAACTCCATAGTGGTTGGAAATAATGTTTTTTTGATGGATCAATAATTGCTATATCTTCTTTCAATAGGGGTACATTTCGTAACAAATGTGCAGTAGAAGATATTCCTGCCGTCCCAGCACCAATTACAATAATTTTATAACTATCTCTGGTCTTCATTATCCTCTTCCCATCTAAATTTGATTTTTAAAACAACTAATTCGCAGCCGTATTTTCATTGTATTAACATTATTATAAGTTAAAAGCACCACATATTTATCTGAATCAAATGAAAATTTTGTTAATTTTACCATCGATATTACTTTATGCGTAAATCCCCTATGCTACTTCCATCTTTTATATTTTTCAATACTAGTCTTTACCCGATCTTACTTTTATTTCAGTTTCTCTCTACGCTCAAAGCTATCTTTAAAGACCCATGTGATTTCATATGTAAAAAAGCCCCTTTTTCATCTAAAGGAGGCTAAGGATTATTCTTATTAAGCTAACACTTTGAGGTATCCCTAAAACAAAAATTTTATATAACTACAACCATTATTTATGAGAATTCAGGTCATTTTTTTCGTTTTGAGGAACAATGAATTTCTTAGGTTGATGGGCATGAGACGCTACCCCAAAATACAAAAATCTCCTTCATACAAAAGAAAGGCGCCTACGCACCTTTCTTTTGTAACTCACTTGTATTCTCTTAAGCATCCAAAATTCCTTCTGAATCACTTTAATGCATCATTATACGGACCTAATTGCTTTTTAGAAAAGTAATGAATTGTCTCCTTACTTTTCAGTAACATATTTCCTTTAATAATTAAAAAATAGGTAGCTACTAGAAAATAGATTAGTCCTAATATCCAATCCAAATTTGTAGCTAGATTGTGTAAAAGAACATATCTCATATATGCATAACCAATCGGAACATGTAGTAATACAACCGCACCTAATCCTGGGTTGTATATTGTTTTAGCCTTTATATTCGCAAAAATACCATGCCATATGAATTGAAAAAATCCCATTAAAATAGGTGCCAACCCAAGCCATATAATATTTGGAAAGAAAACCGGAAGTAAATAAAAAACATACGCAATCAAAATATTTATTACCATAGCAGATTGCGTGTTTAATGGATAGCGATCTGGTATATCACTTTTAAATATAACTACATTAAACAGACCAGCGAAATAACCCGGCCAACGATACTCTTCAAATTGATGCACTAAAATGGCTACAAAACTTAATGCTAACAGTACTTTTATTTCACTCATTTCTTCAAAATTTGCGACTAAACAACCTACGACAACAATTGCCATAACTAATCCTACATCACACCAATGCTTTCTAAAAAAACTAATCATCTCAATCACCCACTATCTCAATTTTTATAAAAATAGCGTTCAAATAGGAAATCAATTTGTTTTTCTACAGGCAGTATTCTTATGTCTGCCCCTGATTCAAGAATTGGCATCATTAATGCTGGAAGAAAAATGGATCCGAATATTTGCACTGTCAACATCATTAAAATTTCCTGATCCGTTTCATTTGTTATTTCACTCAAAATATCCTTCACTTTACTAAAACCAATCCTCTTCAAAAAATCTCCATATTCGTATTGAGATGTAAATACCGTAGTTCCCATTGCAATAATTTTCCTAACTAACTCAGGGTATTGCTGAATTACAAGTACATAATCAAGTAAAAATATTTTTAATCTTTCTTTTGCTGGCACATTAATATCATCTAAAATAGAAAAAGCGCCTTGAAAGCTAATTAATAAGACTTTAATCGTCTCATTAATCAACTTTTCTTTTGAGCCGAAATGGTAATTTACAAGCGCAATATTTGTATCTGACAATGCCGCAATTTTTCTTATTGTTACGCTTTCGAAGCCTTTGTCTTTAATTAACTCCAATGTTGTATTTAAAATCTTTTCTTTCGTAGATATGTTTTCATTTCCCCTCAACTTATCTCCTCCTCTAAAATCCATCAATTAAACAATGTTTTAAACAATGTTTAATTTTATGGTATCACCTTCAATTTTTAATAACAACTTAATTCTTTCGACATTTCCAATGACCTATTTTTTTATCTTTGTTATTAAAGTTTATACATACATTTGAGAACGTCTTTGTTGTTTTCCAGCCCCTCAATAATGTGAGCAGTAGGTAATATTAATAAATAAACTGTTGTGTAAACAATCGTATCAACTAATATTATTTTCCTTCAAAAAGAAAAAAGATGAAGACAATTTTTTTATCCATCATATTAGTTGGTAACTAATGTATTACTGTGACCTGGTTTGACCTATCTTGGACTAAATCCCCTTAGTATAGATTTTTATTTTGTTATTAATAATTACGGTACATGAAATTATTGATAATAAAATAAAAAAAGCCCCCTGAAAGGAGCTACTTACATTACAAAACACTTAAGAAATCCTTCTAATAACAGCTCTACTTAAGATTTTGGGTATGGTGATCACTCATCCACCCTCTGTTTATTACGATAAACAATTGCTCTAAGACTATTCTCTTTCTGTGAATTATTTCAAGCTCTCTTGATTTTCTCTTTTTGTAAAATTTACCTCAAAACAAATTAACTAGATAACAAAACGTAAAATAACAATGCAGCTGCCTCTTGTCGTTTCATACTTTGTTTTGATAGATAATCTGCTGATCCATCTTCATTATATATAACCTCAGGACCTACTAAACGATGACCTACAATGTTTTTCACGGATTCTATTGCCCAATCATCAGTTTCTCCCTTTAATGTTGCATCTGCAGATGGCGCTCCTAACATTTTTAAATACTGCCAGGTAATCCATGCTGCTTCTTGTCTAGTAATTGCACGGTCTGGATGGAATTGTTCCCCTTCTTTTTCATATAAAATACCAATCTCATATAACTTTTGAATATGTGGTGCATACGGATGATTTTTCACATCAGAAAACACTGGTTCTTTTTTTGAAGGTGGCGTAAAGTAAGCAATTTGAGATAACCAATATGCAAATTCTGCTCGTGTAAGAGAAGATTCTGGAGTGAAATTCCCCTCCCTATTTGCTTGTAATACCTCGTATTGATGTAAAGGATTTATAAACTTAGCATACGGATGATTTTCATCTACGTCTTTAAATCTCTCGGGCTCACTTAACTTCACCGCTGAGCTGCCAGAGTTCCAATGTATCATTTCTTTCACAGTACCATCTTTGTGAAGTTTAAATGCCATATAATTTCCTTTTTCATCCTCAAATAGTAAAGGGTCTATTTGTTTTAGCTCCTGTTTACCATATACTTTATCACTTACATATAACTTTCCTTCACTTATGTTTACATGTGACATTAGGTTTTTTAATCTCAAATCTCGGTAAACACCTTCAAATTTCTTTAATTCTTCTTCATTAGGGTTTAAATATTCAGGCTTTGTTTTATCTGGGAAATAGTTATTCATAAAATCATCAAATACTTCAACAGGAAGTGCTGAACTATCTTTATTTGTAACAACAAAAACTCCAATTTTATGCTCTGGAATTAACCACATTAAAGATGAAAAGCCTGGTATATTTCCACCTTTACCAAAAACATATTGCCCATTATGGCTTTGTGGTGAAAAGAACTCAAATCCGTATGTCATATTAGGGTATTTGGGATGTAAAGCAAATTTTGTTTTTTGCATATCTTCTGCGGTTTCTTTTTGTAGTAATTGGTTATTTTTAAATTTACCATTATTCAATTGAGCAATCATGAAATTGGCTACATCACTTCCTGTAGAAAACATACTGCCTTGTGGCATGTCTGTTGGTCTTGTTTGATAAAATGGGATGGCATTGCCTTTAGCATCATAGCCTGTTGCAAGCTTTTCTTTAATAAAATTAGTCATAACAAAACTACTATTATGCATTTCTAGAGGGTAAAAAATATTTTTGGCCATATATTTGTAAAAAGGTGTATTTGTCAAATTTTGAACAATATACCCTTGAAGCATAGAAGCGAAATTATCATATGTATATGTATCTCCTGGCATTCTCACTACTGTGGGCATATTTTCTTCTACATAGTCTTTAAGCATTGTATAATCATTATCTTGATAATGGATATCCTCTGGTCTTGGATCTACGTAATCAAACCCTGTTGTATGGGTAAGTAAATGCTCCATTGTAACTGGTTCACCCATGTTATTTTGGTACTTTAATCCCCCCATATAATTTACTATATCTTTATTTAAATCAATTTTTCCTTGTTCAACTAACTGCATGACAGCACTAGCAGTAAAAACTTTTGATATTGACGCTAATCGAAAAACTGTTTTTTTGGGATCGATAGGAGTATTCTTTTCTTTATCGGAAAATCCGAATCCCTTTTGAAATAAAATTTGATTATCCTTTACAACGACAAGAGCTACACCAGCTGCATTTTCTTTTTTCATTTTCTCTGGAATTACTTTATTGGTGAATGCTTCTACATCTTTAGGATTTAATGTTATAGGTGCAACAGTTTCGGCTTTTGAATAATTGCTCCCCAGAAAAACTAACAAAAAACAAACACTTACAGCTACTAACCTTTGAAAATAAATTTTCATTCTTTTGTTCCTATTCCCCAAATTATTTCCCCCTTTAAAACTAGATTTATTGATTATTCATCTATAAGTTCACCAACCATATTCTACCATTATATAGGTATTTTTTCTAATTTTATTTCTATTCTGTCATTTATTAACCGTTCCGCTTTTGAATTAGTATATATATATCATTAGGTCTTAGTTGTAGAGTGTGCTATAGCATACAAAAAAGCGGGACCGCCTTTAATATAGACTTTTATCGGCAGGTTTTCATAACATCCTACTTAGAGA
This sequence comes from Bacillus sp. GW823-FHT06B01, assembly GCF_058952315.1. NCBI lineage: Bacteria > Bacillati > Bacillota > Bacilli > Caryophanales > Bacillaceae > Bacillus > Bacillus sp. GW823-FHT06B01. Next base: position 740,148 of record NZ_JBXAHR010000001.1, read on the forward strand.
AAACACCCATCCTTTATTATCAATAAAATTGGATGGGTATTTTGTAACGCATTACTTATTTTATTCTTACTGGGTACTAAGAGATCTAAAATGATATCTTAGGTTTTCAATTGTCATTTAAAATCTATTAACTGTATATATCTTTCTCTATATTCTTTAACAACATTTCTAACCTATCCTTAGTAACTTGATTATAATGTGGATTTAATTCCTTTATTATGAATTCAAGTAACTCATAGCTTATGTATTCACCCAATTCCAGTGAATACTGTTCAGCTAAAAAAGACTTTAATTTTTTAGAGATATCAACCTAATCCTTTTTACTTATCTTTATCTCCATTCGATAACAAACCCCTCTTAGATTAATCTTAAATGCTAATTAAAATAACTTTTTAATACTTATGAAAATATGTTTTTACTACCTTATTGTATATACAACAAGGTAACCTTTTCATGTCATAACATTCAATCAACTGAGAACTGGTCACTGGTGCAAATCATTTTTATTGTTGAAGTATCTCTGTTTTATATATTACACATTACAATATTTAAAACAAACTCCAAATACAGAATTTTTAACTTTATCAATCTTTTTGGAAATCCCAAATATAATTATCTTTTTCACATTATAAAAATTTTTCTATAAATTTTTCATATTTTCTACTTTTTTGGCACTTTCATTACTGTAAGTGGAAATTTTTCTCATTTTTAAAATAATACAACCTAAACTAAATGCGAAAAGTGAAAATATCCCAAAAGTAACCTTTATAGTATTTAAGGACAGACTCCAGCTAATTAGAAAAGATACTAGTGCCCCCCCTAAACTGGCCGATGCAATAAATAAACTAGTCACTTCATCAATATTATTTTCCATAATACGGGAAGCTAAGATTAATGTTATTGGAAAAACACCCGCTATAACTAAACCAATAATGAAGATGATAAACAAATACATACCTGTACCTTGAACAAAGGGGAATAGAAATAATAGAATCACTAATGTAAAGCAACTAGATGTAATGTATGTCCAATAATTAAATTTATGAGCAAACTTACCTACAAGTATTCTTCCTATAACTATGGCTAGCCAAAAACAAGATATACTTACTGAACTGATTAATTCATTATTGGTAAGAATCATTATTGTAGATAAAAAATTTGCAAGATTGGTTTCTATGCCTGCATATAAGAATGCAAAAAGTGAAATAAATACTATAACTTTAATCTTTTCACTTTTAAATTTAAGAGTGAATGATGAAAGGGATGCTCCTCCCTTTTCATTTTTTTGAGGAGAAAAATTTAGAAATTTTGTACGTCCAAGCATGTACCAAACAAATAGTGTAAAAATAAAGAATAGTAACATCCCATAAAGAATAAAATACCATTCATAAAATTTTGTAATATAATTAACTAGTAACGGAAACCCTAGCGCCCCAACCCCAAACCATACTTCGAGAATACTAAATTTAGCAGCACTATTCCTTTCTGCTGAAATAATAAAGGAACCCACCGTAGTTTCTAACAAACCTGCTCCATAGCCTAATACAAAGCAAATAACGGCTAAATATGCCCATTCTTTAATATATATAAAACCTCCTAGGACGATGGACATTACTAAAACACCTAATGTTATTGTTTTAAAGTAATGATACTTTCTTACTAGTATGGGTGAACTTAGAACACCAAATAAAAAACCCGTAAATTGAAAAAATATTAAAACACCTAATTGATCAGGGGTTCTTCCATAATATTGTATTAATGAAGGAATTAAACTACCTATGCAAACATGTATTATTCCTACAATAAAATAAAACAAGCAACCATAATAAAATATTAACCGCACCTTTTCTCAACTCCAATCCAAAATAAAAACAGGGATTTAAGTAAAAGTTTTAAACCCCTGTTTTTACCATAAAACTAAATAGTTGCTACAGATCGTTCTTTATTACTACTGCTTTTATCAAAAAACATATCCAATATTACTTGTGAACGAAATCCATCTTCAAATGTTGCTACAGACTTATTTGGCCCACCTTCCGCAGCCTTAGCCCATTCTATAATTTCACTTCTAAAAGAATCAGACCATTCAAAAATCTCGTTTTCTGGATCGACTAGTAAAGGTAATGGTAACGGGATTTCATGTTTTTCCAATCCATCAAAGAGTATATATTTATTTGGCTCTTTAGAAGAATACTTATATTCTTTCTTCGTACCTATTACCTCTATACTAAAACCACAATCGTCAAGAAATGAACTTTTAGATGTTGTAATATTAACAAAAACCTTATTTTTCAATTGGCCATAAACCTCAGCATAGTCATCAACAAAAACTGGTTTACTTTCTTTTTCCTTAACATTTGTTTTAATTTTAGTTCGAACAGTATCCTCTCTAAAATCACTCTCAAATAAAAACCATAATAAATCTATTAGATGAATTCCTAAATCTCCCAAGGCCCCGCTAGTTCTATTACTTTGAAAATCATCTCGCCAAGTAAACGAAGTTCTCCTAAAAGCGCTATTCTTTTTAAAATGCAATCTTACCACTACTATTTCCCCTAATTCTTCATTTTGAATTAATTGTTTTAAAGCCTTAACATAAGATAGGTGGCGATAGTTAAACCCCATTGAAGCGACTAAATTAGTATTTTTTGCTATTGTCATCATGTATTTTGCTTCTTCACAAGAAATTGCCATTGGCTTTTCACATAACACATGTTTGTTTTTTAATAACGCTTGAACCGCTTGAGATCTATGACAAAAATTCGGTGAAGATATTATTACCCCATCAACTACTTCAAGTAACTCTTCATAGCTATTAAAAACCTTCCCACCAAAATTCCCTACCAACTTTTGGGCATTCTCATTATTAACATCATATACTCCAACTAATTTACAACTATCAACAGTTGATAATGCTCTAGAATGAGCTCTTGCAATACTTCCTGCACCTATAATTCCAATATTCATTATATGAACATCCCCTTTTAATTAATAATGTGCTTTAGAGTATTTAAAATTCCAATCGAGTATTCACCTTCAGCTAACATTGAGTGTGTGTGTTTGGCTTCTTCTGTTGCATTTTCTACTAAATAACCATGTCTTACAGCTTGTAGCATTCTTAAATCATTCCCACTATCTCCAAAAGCAATAGCATTTGTTTTATCTAGTTCGTACTTGTCTAAAATAAACTTCACTATCTCATCTTTACCTGTTCCAAGTGGAATAAAATCTACATCATAGCAATTTTCTGGATCACCAGCTAGTGGATTACATTTGTTAATATTAACTCCCACTTGGAATATTTCTCCGATTTCTTCTATCTTTTCTAAATTCTTTGCATCAATAAATTCATTTTGCTCTTCATAATAAAAATTAAATTTGTACTTAGAACTTCCTAATTGTGTCTGAGGTCTTAAAAAAATTTCATATTTTGATTCTAGCAATTTAAGAATTCTTTCAATCTTTGAAGAATCAAAACCACCCCCTATAATTCTCTCCTCCCAAATTTGATCATCTATAGTAGTCCCATTACTATCAAAGTACGTTATTTCTGTACCTAACCCACTCGCCACAAAATGAGGGAAATACTGAATACCACCCTTTTTCATTTTTTCAACAATTGATTCTAAACTACTTCCCGTTACCCAACCAATTACTAAATCCCCTTTACTTCCCTGTTCATACAAATACTTTTCTAACAATTTCATATTGCTTCTTTTAGAATCATCCATGTTATGAGGATAATAAGTTTCATCAAAATCACAGAACACTACATATTTAGGCTTTTTAACCTGTGGTAGTCTTTCAAAATTTAAAGACTTTAAAACTTCATTACTTATTGACATTGAATAATCCCTCCAAAACGAAATTTTGCTCTTCTAACATCATATTTGGGTGTAAAGGTAAATGTAATATTCCTTTATGAACTTGCTCTGTATTTAATATATTGTTTTGCAAATCATTTTCCTTTATCCACTTAGTATTTTGTTTATGAGATAATACCGGATAATAAATATCTGTTTCAATGTTATACATTTGGTACAATTTATTTTTCAACTCGTCTCTTCTTCCATTTTCAACTCTAATCGGAAAAAGGTGCCAGACATTATCTTCTGTCATCATAGGTAGCTTAATTAATTCTCTATCCTCTAATTCCTTTAAATCACGTATATATCGTTGAGCTAAATACGCTCTTTTTAAATTGTTATATGATAAGTACTTAATTCTTTCCAAACCAATAGCTGCTTGCACATTATCAATTTTAGAATTGAATCCAAAGTCTAATACCTTTTTATTTTTTTTATCAATCTCAAATCCATGATAACTATATTGATTGCAACGAATTGCAAGAGTTTCATTATTAGTAACTATTGCACCTGCCTTACCACATACACCAAAATTCTTATATGGATTAAAACTAAGGACAATTATATCTCCATATTCTCCAAGATTTGAAGAACCAATAGCTTGACATGCATCTTCAATAACTGTTAATTGATATAGATCCGCAATTTCACGAATTTTTTTCATTTCACATTGTTTACCATACAAATGTACAGGTAAAATGCATTTAGTTTTTTTGGTTATAGCTTCTTCTATTTTAGATGGATCAATACAATAACTCTGCTGATCTATATCTACAAATATAGGTTTTGCTCCGACTGCTAACACGGCATTTTCAGTAGCAGCAAAACTATTAGCTGGCATAATTACTTCATCCCCCGGCTGGATACCGATAGATAACAATGACACCATAAGAGCATCTGTACCACTACTTGTTGCAATTACAAACTTTTTATTCAAATAACTTCCGATTACTTCTTCTAGTTTTTTTGAAAATGGTCCACTTGTGAATTGACCTGTCGGTAAAATATCTTTTAAAACCCCTATAATTTTTTCAACCTCATCTTGAGAAATCAACCGATTAACTGGCATAAATTCTATTTTCTGTATATTTTTTCTGCTATAATTGAAAATATCTTTTTCTATATCAATATCTATTTTCAATTTGTTTTCTCTAAATAATTTCTCTTTCATCTTGTGATTCGGTAATATATTACTAATTTCAAATTCTTTTTCTTTTGTTTCCCCCTGTAGGCACTTTAATAAAGCTAAATTGTCTTTACTATGTCCAGAAATTGTAGTAAGAGTTTTCACGTTAAATCACCTCTAAGAAATTATTTTGAAAATCATGAGTAGACTATATTTTATGTTATCGATTACATGTCAACATATTTTTTACGGAGGGTTTCTCTATGGTAACAATTAATGAAATAGCTAAATTATGTAATGTATCAAATGCTACGGTTTCAAGGGTTCTAAATAATCATCCTTATGTAAATTCAGAAAAACGTGAGAAAATAATAAAAGTAATGCAAGAATTCAACTATACTCCTAGTTCTATTGCTAGGAATCTTAGGATAAATAAGACACAAACCATTGCTCTATCAATTCCAAATATAGATCATCCTTTTTTCGGAAAATTAGCTAGAGAAATTTCTAAAGAATTATTAAAACACAATTACAAATTGCTAATTTATCAGACTTTTTATGAGAAAAAAATAGAACTAGAATTACTTTCATTACTAAAGAATAAAGCTGTAGATGGTGTAATTCTCGCATCCCTAGAAAATAGTTGGGAAAATATAGAGCATTATTTAGCATATGGGCCCATATTACTTTGTAATGAGTATGAGGAAAATGCACCTATTCCAATAATTTGTTACGATGAATTTGAAGCTGGATACAAAGCTGTTAAACATTTAATAAGCAAAGGTCATAAAAAAATTGGCTTTTGTTTTGATTCTCTTAATAGTCAAGCACAATTAAAACGCCAACAAGGATATTTGCATGCCTTAAAAGAAAAACAATTACCATTCAATAAAAAATGGCTATTTGGAGATGCAATTACTATTAAAGATGGATTTAGAATTTTTGAGAAATTAGATAAATTAAAAGATAGACCTACTGCATTATTTACTGGAAATGATCAAGTTGCTGCTGGAGTCATTAAAGGAGCTACTATAAAAGGATATTCTATTCCAACTGACTTAGCTGTTTGTGGTTATGATAATCAATTAATTTGTACAGTTACAACTCCAACAATTAGTACCATTGATATTCCAATTGTTGAACTGAGTAAACGTACCGTTAACGAGATTCTACTATATATAAATACAGATGAATCTATTAAACGTAAAATTATTGAATATCCTACAAACTTAATTATCCGTGAATCGACATAATTAAAACAAAAGTTTCTGCTTAAACTTATCTAATAAATAAAAATAATCCATCAAATTGCTTTTCACGAAGCTAGATAGATAATGTTTTTAAGAAAGATAAGAACTTACATATTAGCTGTTACAATAGGTGGCATCACATAATTCACACCTATTACAAGCATTACATATCACTCATATACCGTTACCTTTTTTAGATATATATAATGCTATAAAATTGTGAAATTTTATAGCATTATGTAAGACATTTAATATCAAATATATTACATTCACTATGAAATTAGTTTGTTTATAGGATTTCTATAGATAAACAAGGTACTAAATTGACTCTTAAGAAGTCATTACTATTACATTTATCTAAAAATTGAAAAAACATGTGTAGATAGATATCATCTTAAATACATATATAATTAAATTTAATTCTCTGACATAATTCCACATAATTCTTAAACCAGTTTTTTGTGCATTATTAAATAAAATATTGCACAATGTCAGTTTTTAAAAGATTATATATCAAAACTTTAAGAGAGGAAGAAAAACTATGAAGATGAAAAGAAAAATCATGATGACAACAGCACTTGCAGCTACATTAGCTACAGGTGCACTACCAACTACATCAGTGTTTGCTGCAGAAAAAGAGGCTCCTATCCAACAAAAAGAGGCTCAAATGGGTATTCAACCATTAGCACAAAATAATTTAGAAACAGCTGTTAATGCTGCCTTAAATGGTCCAGAAATCAAAAAAATAAAAGTATTTGAGCATGAATTTAACGTAAAAGAAATAGAAGTAGTAAATCTAAGTGAAGGAAAAAAATATGTTAAGGGACAAATTTCTCATCATTTAAGTTTCCGTCCAGATGATCAATTTTATTATGAGTTTACTGTGCAAGATGGAAAAGTAGTAGATAAGCCTGTATTTAATATTGATAGAGGTGGTTGGACACCATTTGCTGCTCCACTTTTATCAATTCTTGCTGCGTATAATGGAATTCCAGTTAATCCAAATGATTTAAATACACTTGGTCAGCAGATTGGTAAAGTTATAGATGGAAGCTGGGAACATGCAGCCCAATCTATCGCAACTGTAGTTAGTCTAAGTTTTAATGAGTAAAATGTTTTAATTTTTATTAGCATTGTAGGGACCACTTTTCCTAAATAGCCTTGTTATAAGAAATTCCTGAAACAGCTATAAATAGATTTTTACCGCTCACTCACACTATCTTAATTTGTTAACCACCTTATCATTCATAATATGTCACAAAATAGAAGTCTTTTTAAGGCTTCTGTTTTGTTTGTATACAATACAGCAAAAAGCTTATTTTTACCTATCTATGCTTCAATTTTTTAAAAATCCGTTTGGCTATTAGATATAAATTATTACAATAAACTAATAATATCTTAAGTTAGCTCACTACCTCTTTTTAATTACAAAAATTCATTACATTAGGAATAAAAAAACAATAAATATAGTAAAAAACCATCTTATTATAGCTATTGTTTAAAAGTCAGGAGAGATATAATGAACAAAATAAAAATGAAAAATTTCTTTAAAATTAGTATCCTCACTTATTTTACACTAGCAATTTTAAGTGCACCATCTACTATTTTAGCTGATAGTCATCCAGGTTATTCTTATGAACCCAATATAGGATATCAGAATCCATCATGGATGTCAGAAGTAGCTGATTCAACAAAATTAAGTGAAATATCTATTCCAGGAACTCATGGTACAATGGCTTTACATGGAGCAAGTTTTCTTGATGAAAATTTGACAAGAAATCAAACTATGAGTCTACCCCAACAATTAAATTCTGGAATTCGATATGTAGATATGCGCGTTAAACGTGTAAAGGATTCTTTTGCAATGTACCATGGCATTGTAAATCAAAACGCAGTGTTTGAAGATGTATTAGAAGACGCAATTCAATTTTTAAAAGATTATCCGACAGAAACAATTTTAATGCGCTTAAAAGAAGAAACTACACCTGAAAGTGGATCTCCATCATTTGAGGAGATATTTTTAAAATATAAAAACGTTAATGCTTCATATTTTTGGGATCCTAATTCCGTACCAACTATAGACAAAAACAACCCTACTTTAGGAGATATCCGAGGTAAAATTGTAGTCTTACAAAACTTTACATCCTCTCAATTGTACGGTATTGATTACGATAGTTTGAATATACAAGATAAATTTGAAATTGGAAGCGGACCAAACGAAATATATGAAAAATGGAATGCGATAAAAATTCATCTACAAAGTGCAAATACTAACTTTAATAATGGAAAAATATATCTTAACCATTTTAGTGGTACGGGTGGTGCAGCTGCATTTTTAAATAATGTATATCCTTGGTTTGTTGCTAGCGGAAAAGAGAATAGAAATACTTATAGTAACCCTAAGTTAATTCAAACGAATTCCACTAATGCGTGGGGTGATTTTCCCCGCGATAGAAATGGGCAAGTATATTATGGTGGGATGAATACACTTGGGACCGAACTCTTACAACAAGGTGGAATTAAACATTCTGGTATTATCGCAGCTGATTTTCCTGGACCAGGTTTAATTGATAGTATCATTAAATTAAATGGTGTACATTCAAATGAAAAAGAGATATTAATTTCGCAAATTCCATCCGAATCTAGCCCTTTATCCGGACAAAAAAATCGATCCAGTCAAAACTTTAAAATTGATAGTTTACCTGTAGGTACCAAAGAATTAAAATGGGTTATTGAACCTTCAGAAAAAGATCATCCTTCTACTATCTCTTTCAATGTAATGATTGATGTTTCCCTAGGTATCGATTCTATTCGTTGGAAAAATATTTCACATGGATCTAGGACTGAAGCTTACACAAATACTAAATATTATATCGCAAGTCCCATTGGTGCCACTAATAAATTCACTGTGAAAATATACGCTATTACAAATTAGAAAATAAAAAATCCCAATGGAATACCATTGGGATTTTTTATTAATTTCATTTCGTAAACATTAGATGGGGATTAAATGTATTAGTACATCATTTAAACCATTAGAGAATTTATTTTTCGAACGCCCTTTATTTTCAAAGAAAAACCCAAAAATGTTAACTACATTTTCCTGATTATCATTTATTCAAAACTGCCTTCCAAAGCGATAGAGCAAAAATCCAATTTGTGTCACCATTGCCTTGATAATCTTGAACTGCTTCATACACTTTTCCCTCATGTACTACTCTATCACCTTTAGTATATGCTTTTCTCGCATCCCATTTTTCATATGTGGAATCCTCTGCCTTTGTTGTTACACTCAAAACATCACTTCTACTAGATTCATTTCCAGCTAAATCAACCGCCGTTACTACATATTTATACGATGTATTAGCCTTTAATTCTTTATCCATAAAGGATGTATTATCTGTTGTCCCAATTTTACTCATAACTCCAGCGCTTTCCCTATATACAATATAATGGTCTACACCTACATTATCTTCAGACGGACTCCACATCAAGTCAACAGTTGTTGCTGTTGTACTCATACTATGTACTCCTTTCGGTTGAGTCGGAGCCTCTATATCTGGGGTTTCATTTGTTGTCTTAACTTTTAGTTTTTCACTTTCTTTTGATATGTTTCCAGCAGAGTCTAATGCCTTTATTGTATAGGTATATTCCGTATTTGCTTTTAGCTTTTTATCAATAAATGTTGTACCTGGTACCGTATCAATTAATTCTCCATTGCGTAACACTTGATACTCTTTTACACCTATATTATCCGTAGAGGCCTTCCATGTTAGTGCAACACTATTGGCAACAACTTTAGACGCATTTAATCCAGTTGGTTGACTTGGAGCTACTGTATCGGGAGTTTCATTATTTACTAGATTTACATCAATTACATTATAAAACGCATTTGACGTATCTGCTACATCCCATACAGCTAAAATAACATGATAACCATTGCGATCAGTTGGTACATTAATTGTATGTGTTAAATTATTTGATGCGGCCGAACCGTCATGTTTCACAGTTCCAATTGGTTCTAAGTCAGCACGTGTTAATGGCTTATTAGGATCCCACCCCTTTTTTGTAATGTAATAATGCCATTTACTTGTAGAATGTGCAGCTGTATATTTCCATGTAAATGTATTTGCTCCACCCATAATCGTATTTTTAAACCAGCGATTTGATGTTTGTTGGTCAAGAATTCCTCCAAATAGTCCTCCTGCCGAAGCGATTTTCCCATCAATTGGTCCACCATCTGGGAATCCTTTAGGTGATTCTAGGCTTTGAGGCTCGTACATTATATTTCCACAACTTAAATTCAATGCTCCATAATTCTGACTACATAAAGCAGCACGACTGGTTGGCTTTTCAACAAATCCATGTGCATACGCACTTTGAGGAATCATTGTAATCGCCGTCACCCCTGCAGCTAAAACACAAGCACCAATTCCTTTTTTACTTTTTATTAATCTTTCAAATTTAGAAGTAAATTTCAAATTCATTCTTGTCCCCCCAATATATTATTGTTATCGCTAATATAATAGCAATATAAAGATAAACGAACAAATTACTAGTAAATATACTAATATCACTCATACATTGTTACATTTATTATTATTTTTAATCTCATATAAAAATAAAATAAATACAATAGCTCTATTTTGTAACATTATGTATTAATAGAGGAATGAAAACCTCACTTAATTTCACAAAAAATTCAAATATTAATTTAAGGAATTATACCTTATTTAGAAAAAATACACTTTTAAAGTAAAAAAGTCTGGAAGGAACTCATAATATCAGTTTCTTCCAGACTTCACATTTCTATTATATAACTTGCAAATAAGTGATTTCCAAAGCTAAATTCACACATATTTTCTAAACTTTAAAAAACACAATAAATAATTTACTTATATTCACATGGTGAATGTACACAAATCCTTTTAATCTTATATTTATTCCTATAAAATACCATAAGATATCCAACTTAACTTTATAGTACTGGTGAATAGTCATCTTCTACCCTGTAAATCCTTATTTTAAACAAATCATCTAGAGATTGATAATGTAAAAGAAAGGAATTGAAAATCCAATTTCCTCCATAACATTCTATCAATTTATTATATTATTTTTACCTAATAAGGTACAGGAACAAACAAAAAACTTCAGTGTGCTTGCGATTATTATAAATATAAACGTTTTTAGGGTGAAACGTTTAAAGGGTACTTTACTGAATTGTTATTAACTGCTCCTGTACCTAGTATTTAAATTAACTTATGTCAATATATTTTACAATACAAGTGTTAAACGTTACATATTTCTATATTTAATGATACATTTCATCAATATAGCCCCCTAATCTTTAGGCTAAATATAGAAATTTAGGCTCGTTAGGATTTAATTGTGGAATTCTCATCATTGCAAATGAATTGATTAGGCACATAACTGTCACAAATTAATCACTTTTCTATTTTTTTAACTACGAAAATTTTATTACCACTTCAATATTTACTCTTAAACTAAAACACATTTATACCTACAATTAATTTATTATCTTTCAAAAGAGTCGATAGTTTTATATTTTTTATTTTTTTATTGTACATTTGTACATTTGATGTTAGGATTATGCCTATTAAAATTGAATCCTAACGATTCTTCTTTATAATTTCTATATTTTAAATATCAAATAAAAATATAGATTCTGAAACACGATCAAAATCAGAATAAAAATGTCGTTATTTTACAATGATGTCGTGGAATACCTTTAGAATGGAAAGATACATGCAACAACGTGTTAAGGGGTTACAGGGGGAACAAAAATGAGAGACTTTTTTGATGATAAGTATAAAAATATTGAATTAAAAAGGAGGTTAATAAATTTAATAAGTGACATTAGCGAGTTCAAAGGAAAATTAGCTGCTTATCAGGAACAAAACCCTGACATATTTAATAATTTAGAAAAAACTATACCACTACATTACATAAAAAATTTCACAACTATTTATGAAGATGTAAAAGTTCCTAATAAAAGATTAAAAGAGCTTATTTTAGATGATATAGTACCTCAAAATATTTCAGAAGATGCTATTTTTTGTTATTATCAAACACTTTCTTTTGTACATAAAAACTCCTGTACTTTATTAATTAATCCAGCAACTATACAGGAATTACATTTTCAACTAATACATTACCTTACCTCTGACAGTGCCAAATGGCGTGAAAAACCTTTTATTATTCCAGGTATTCCTGAGCATGGAATGCACTTGAATAGTTACCGCATTCTTCCACATGAACTTATTCCGCAGTTTATGGAGCAATTATGTGATCAATACAACTCATTAAATACTAGTAAGGGACTACATTCGCTTTTATTAATAGCTCGTTTTATATTAAATTTTTATTGCATTGTCCCTTTCAATCAAGGTAATAACAGGCTAGCATTTATGTTAATGCAATTACTGTTAATTAAGAGTGGACATACATTTGTAAAATATGTATGTTTGGATAAATATATTAAGAAAAATGAATCTGATTATTACAATTCGATTTATAAATCTTCCGTGAATTGGTACTGCGAGGAACATAATAGTAGCTTTTGGTTAAAAACGTTTTTAACAATTATTTTAGAGGCTTACAAAGATCTTCATAACACAGTTCTAGATTCTATATGTAAACATACTAAAGTTGAGAGAATTCAGGATTTTATACTTAAACAAAAACACCCCTTTACTAAGGAGAGTATTCGTAGCACTTATCCAGACATTGCAGAGAGTACAATCAGTAAGGCTTTAAATTCCTTGCAATTATTTGGGCATATTAAGCTAGTTACAAAAGGAAGAAACGCAAAGTGGACTAAAGTTTGACCATACTTTTATAACTCTTACAGTTTAAAAATTCAATTATAACGTTATCAATTGTTTCCATGATTTTGGGATCAAATTCATGGAATTTCATTTTAATTTTAAGCTATTATTACTACTTTAGTTATTTCTAATTCCTACACAACAATTTATAGGAAAAGGTACGTTTCCTTCCACCTTTTCCTATAAAAATATTAGATATTAACACAGAAAGATTGTCGAAAAAAGTCGTATTTTAATATTTTTTCTTTATTTTCTGGTTGTAAACGTTTTAATTTCATGTTACCATCTTAATCAAATAATAGAGGCTAATAAAAATGAAAGTATTTCTTTCCCTTAGGAACATATAAACGTACGGTAACATCAAGTAAATAAGGCCAAAGAAATATTTGATACCTTCCAAAATAAACAATAGGAATTTTGCACTTTAATTTTTTCTTTCAATTTAGAAAAAAACATTTTGTCCCTAAACAAAAATTGTTAGCATGCAAAGTTCAAATACACTAGAACACCCAAATAAATGTAATGTCTTTTTAATCGATCATTAAAATATGAAAAAAGTATTCTTCCTACAAAATTCAGCTGATTAACTTAAAGACATCTAAATTACTATCTAAATTACTATCTTAATTTCCCTCTATTGTTGACAACATATTTACCAACTATGAAAAAGAGCCTTACAAGGGTTCTTTTTTGTTATAATCATTCAAATTTCAATTCTATCTTGATACTTAGATTTCCACACAAATTCCCTCTACTTTTTTACTCTCAATTATTAATTTCCATTCCAAATTTGTTTAAATTTATGAATAAAATTCCATCATATAAAAATAATAAATACAACTAATCGTTATATATTAAAGAGGTGTCAATTTTGTCCTTAAATGAAGAGACCTTAGAAACTAAAACAGATAAAAACATTGAAAAGATCCAAACAAGTAACTTAGAAGAGCTTAAAAATACATTAGAAAATATCTTTGATATTAGTGCAGATTTAATCGAACATCCTTTGCAATTAAAAACAAACACGAATATTTTACTATATTATTTTGAAGGGCTGACAGATGGTGTCGCTTTAAAAGGAAATGTTGTTACACCATTATTACAAAAAGTAAATGAGGACAGCCAAATATTTAATTCTAATATTATTGCTACTCATACCAAAATAGTTTATACATGGAATGAAATTAAAGAAGGATTACTTGAAGGTCAATGTGTTCTATTTATGGAAGGAGAAAAGCGGTCACTTCTAATAAATACAAAAGGCTGGGCAGAAAGAGCAATTCAAGAACCAATTTCAGAAGTTACTATTAAAGGCTCACATGATGGATTTATTGAGAATGCCACAAAAAATATAGGCTTAATTCGTCGATATCTTCCTTCTACAGAGTTAAAAATCAAAAAGCTGACGATTGGAGAACGAGCAACTTCATTAGTCTATTTAATTTACTTAGGTGATGTAGCAAACGCAGATGTTGTCCAAGAAATAGAAACTAGAATCTGTAAAATTAAAACGGATGCGGTATTGAGCATTGGAGAACTATCTAATTATACAAAAGATCAAAATTGGACTCCTTTTCCACAGGCTTATTTAAGCGAACGCCCAGATGCCATTTCAAATCATTTACTTGATGGGAAAGTAGCAGTGTTAATGGATAGATCCCCTGGTGCAATGATTGTTCCAATGAATTTAATTGGATTTTTTCAAACTCCAGATGATTATAATATTCATTGGCTCATTGCATCTTTTTTTCGCCTATTACGATTTGCAGGATTTATTATAGCTATTTTTTTACCGGCATTTTATATTGCTATAGTCTCTTTTCACTTTGAAATCATTCCTATAGATTTATACACTTCTATTGCAACGTCAAGAGTCAAAGTCCCTTTCTCTCCCTTATTGGAAGCTTTTATAATGGAAATCACACTAGAAATGCTACGTGAAGCTGGTATTCGCTTACCACAACCCATTGGACAAACTATAGGAATTGTTGGAGGGATTGTAATTGGACAGGCTGCTGTTCAAGCTGGTCTTGTGAGTAACGTTATGGTTATTATCGTATCGATTACAGCCATTGCATCATTTATTGTTTCTAATTATGATTTATCAAGTTCTATACGCCTTATTCGTTTTCCAATGATGTTATTGGCATACTTTTATGGGATTGTAGGTATTGTTAGTGGATTAATGCTCTTATTCGCTCATTTTGTTTCACTAACTTCCTATGGTTCACCATACGGATTGCCAATCGCGCCATTTCGGCTCAAAGAATTAAAAGATTCTTTTGTAAGATTTCCTATTTCTATGATTACCACCCGCTCGAGTACAGGACAGCCGAAACAAAAAAAGAAAAAAGAAGGTGGTTCGCATGGGGAATCTTAAATTTCAAAACCTAACTTTATTCGAATTTATTATTTTCATTCATTCACTGCAACTAGCATCAGGTATGTTAATTATGCCAAGTCCACTTGCTACTACAGCTGGCACAGATGGCTGGATTTCCATCATTCTTGGATGGATAGTTACTTCTATAATCGGCGTATTTATTATATTAATGTTACAAAAAAATCCTAACAAAAATTTCTCACAAATCTTAAAAAGATATTTTGGTAAATGGATAGGGACAATTCTTTTTCTTTTATATGCCTTTTATCTATTTTTTGCTGGCTTTAATACTTTATTAAAGGCAACTGATATTGTAAAAGTGTGGATATTCCCTTCCACTCCTGCTTATCAAATCACCATATTATTACTATTACCTTTTATTATTTTAGCCCTGAGTGGGTTAAGGGCTCTTACTAGTTATTCTATGCTTGTTTTCTTCTTCACTACTTGGATGCCACTATTTCTTCTTTTTTCACTACAGACTAACTACAACCCTTTACACCTACTACCTATTTTTAAAGATGGATTATACCCTATTGTAAAGGCAACAAAAGAAACCATTACTCCTTATGCTGGCTTAGAAATTGCATATTATATATACCCGTTCTTACAAAGAAAACAAAAAGCCATAAAAGGACTACTAATTGCGAATACTGGAACTATGTTTTTCTATCTATATGTGACTATTCTTTCTTATATATACTTTAGTCCGGAGGGGATAAAAGACGTAATCTGGCCAGTATTTCATCTGTTAAAAGGGGTTCGTTTTTCATTCATGGAACGATTAGAAATTATATATATCGCTTACTATTTAATTGTATTTTCCACTACGATATATCCGTATTTATTTTTCAGTTTTGAATCTGTGACCATTTCACTTCCAAAAAACACCCGCAATTGGGCGCTGCTTGCTTTTATGTTATTTATAGTTGGCATATTTATTTTCCTAAATCCCGATGTAGATCAATATTTGTTTATATATTCTCTTATGGATATCTTAAATGTCGTTTTCTTTATTCTATTACCAATCTTATTTTTCTCTTACAGTATTCTTTTTACTTGGATTATTAGGAGGAAGCAACTTTGATTCGAAAATGGATATGGATTGTAATTTGTTGTGTATATATAATTGGTTGTAGTCAGAGAATTCCTCTTGAGAAGGTTTCATTAATCCTGTTAATTGGCTTGGATAAAACCCCTAATGGAGACATAAAAGTTGGAACAAGCATACCACTCTTTCATCATAAACAGCAAAAAAGTACTATAGAACATTGGACACATGCATCAACTGTATATACTGGATTCAGTAAGATAGATACGAAATTAACTGGCTATATGACAGCTTCCAAAGCTGAAATCATTTTAATTGGGAAAAAATTAGCGCAAGAAGCAAATTGGTTGCAGGAGCTTGATTCGTCATACCGTGATCCTTACGCTACCATTAATACTAAAGTAGTACTTGTAGATGGACCTACAGAAGAAATTTTTAAAATTCATAAGCCTAGTAAACCATCACTTTCATCTTATATAAATGGTGTAATCGAATCCTCAATTCAAAATAACCAATCCGTCTCTTCTACAATTCAACAATTAATGAGAGAACAAAATGAAGAAGGAATGACGCAAGCTGTTCCAATTATCAAAAAAACAAAGAATGAAATCGACACAGTAGGAATTGCATTTTTAAATCGAAAAGGGAAATATTTAACTCATATCCCTAAAAAAGATGTTAAATTTTTCAATCTTATTAATAAGCCAAAAAGTAACGGCCGAATGATACTACACCTTGCGCTTCCTCCTAAAAAGTCCAACAAAAAAACAAACACCTCTATCTTCGTACAGAACGCGACAAGGAAAGTAGATGTTGATTTTCAAAACGGAAAGTTTATATTTAATTTCAATATATATGCTAATGTAGCTTTAATAGAAAAAACCAATGCGAATTTAATTAAGGGGCACTATGATAATAAAACAAATATAAATAATTTAAAAAGTGCTATTCAAAAAGAAATTAATAATAATTTACAAAATATGTTGAATCAAATACAGCAGAATAAAATTGATCCAATCGGATTATCCCTATATGCTAGAGCTTTTCAATATAAAGAATGGAAAAAAGTAAAAGGAGATTGGTTGCAAGCGTTAGCAAAGGCTAAAATAAATGTAAAGACACACGTCAAAATAAAAGATACTGGGACCATTAGAAATTAGTCTTAGATTTAATAGCATTTCTCAAAGGAATCACATATTGTTCTAGTGATTCCTTTTTATGAGAGAATAATGCCTTGCTTTAACGAAAATACAATATATGCAATAGGCAATGATAGCTAAACTCCAACTGACACCATAGTAATCATGTGTGTAGAAGTCATAACCTGCCTTAATACCTTTTTCTATTACAACTAACGTAAATCCTAATGCCACCCACTTGTTAATTTTCATCTTGATAAACGTTATAGCTATAATAATTAAAAATAAAATATTTGTAAGGCAGTTTATCATTAGCTCATATTTTTGAATTTATACTGCCATTATACAAGCAACGATATTAGTCGCAATGCCTAAGACAGCCACGGCTCCCCAAATCCTGTCCGAAATTCCCACTACTGATTCAGTCCCTTCCTTAATAAACATTCTTTTCCTTAATTCGTTCCTACACACTATTCAAGGTATGCTGTATTATCCTTGTCTGATGAATATCTATTTATCTTTTCATATAGAGCAAACAAAATTTTTACTCATAATTTTTTCTTTATCAGGCAAACTAGATTTAAGCCGTTTGAACTAGCGGCTTCACTCTTCTGGTAATGAGATAGTAATTTATAGTAATTGACTAACGCATTCAGTCCATTGGCACTGGCAGGCGACAAAATTGTTGTCTGCCAGTTTCATGTATACTTTTTCTAATTTCATTCCAAACCATACGTTCGCTTTACTGATTTTGAAAAGGACGGAATTAGATTTTGAATAAGTAAAAAAGATAAAGCTCAGTCCACTTTTGGTATAGGACATTTTCTTTTTACATATACTATTTTTGAGCCTTTTTACCAATACGTGTCCTATTGGTGTCTTAAATTCCTCCTAAAAAAGGGCGACAGATACGACTGCATGCCCTTTTTTATTTATATTGCTGTTCTCTATCCAATAAACCAAATGAAAACTAAAAATGCACTATTACATATTCTGCTCAGTCCAGATTATGTTAAAATTTCTTATGTTGTTTATTTCATAGTCGAATTATGGTTTCGTATCTAATTCAACAATATGTGAGCTGTATACCAAAAGAAAAGACACCCGAATGGTGTCTTTTCTTCTTTTAATCTAAAAAAACATTTTTCTTTTTCAGGAAGATTTAATTATCTCACTAACCCAAACCTCTAATTAAAAGACATTTTGATCACGGTGCTCAAGAGGGCTCATCTATATCAACATGTTAATATTTTAATTCCAAATCAATTTTCCAGCACTAAATTTGCTTTCTTAAAGATTTTCTGTCTTGTTCTTATTTTGGTCAAAATCCTCATATAGCTATACAAAAAATATATGCTATTATGATTTTAAGAAACTATGCGTTCCCTTAACCCTGTGACCCTGTATTTTTTACAGGGTCCTTTTTTATTTTATTTACTTTTATTTAGCTTACACGAGTTAATACACATGCCCATCAAGCTAAGATTATATAGGTTTAATTTCATATGAGATTTTCTCTTTTTTCTAAAGGTCCAGTGTAAATTCTTTAAAAATCTACGTATTCTATATACGTCTTAAGAGAAGATAAAAAAATATATTTTTTTATCAAAATTGGAACTTTATCTTGATTACTGTCCAATATATAGTGAAATCAATTTTAAGGAGGGTGCCTGTTTGGCTAGTAATGACAACATAAGCACATGGATAGACCGTCTGTTATCCGGTGACGAAGAAGCTTTTGAATATATATTTGATTTAACAAATCAGAGGATATATGACACCGTATTTGCCATAGTTAAAAATAGTCATGATACAAATGAAATTGTAAATGAGGTTTACTTTCAACTATGGAAATCCATCTCAAAATATGATCAATCTAGACCTTTTTTATTTTGGGTGAATGGCATTGTCTATAAACAAATTAGTCAATGGCGAAAACAAGTTTGGAAAAGGATGCGTTTATTTGAAAAACAGCATTCAATGCAGGAGTCAGTTGTAGAAATCCCAGAAAAACTATTACTTGAAAAGGAAACACAAAAGGAATTGCTAACATTGATTCAAGAATTGCCGTTCAAATTTAGAGTTGTGATAGTGTATCGTTTTTATCACGATTATACATATGAAGAAATTGCGGAATTATTACAAATCCCTATAGGTACGGTAAGGTCTAGAATTCATAGAGCGTTAGAAAAAATTCGGAATCAATCTAATATTGAAATTGATGAGGAGGAATATAAATCAAATGTCATTTTCAAATGAATTAAAAAAAGAAATGAAACAAGAAGTTCCTAAAGAAGTTAAAGAGCGTGCATATCACTCATTTACGCAAATTCACAAGAGGGAGAATAAAAAGAAATTGAAAAAGAAATTATTAATAACAGGTTTAGCGGCAGCTATCATTATACCAACTAGTACAATGGCACTAAATAACTCTTATTTTACGCAACCTCAATTAAAATTGAATGACATGATTACTGATCAAGTTAGAAAGTATGCAGCAGCGGGAAAATCTATACCTTTGGATCAAAAAATAACAGATCAAGGAATTACGCTTCATTTAAAAGAAATGTTAATCCAAGAGGATAAAATACTTGTTTACTACCGATTTGAACAACAAGATGGATTAATAATTCCGTATGAATTTAATACAAATGGATTGCATATCATATCCAGTGGTAAAGAAAAAGGTAAGCAAGTGGCAAGTCCAACGTATAAGAATGAAAAATTTAATACTGTAAGTGAATTGCGTTTTCTTAGTAACAATAATCTAGACAGCTATCAAAAGGATCGAATTGGTAATCCAAATGCACCGGATATTGGTATGTTTTACTTAACTGATGCAACAGGAAAAGCTTATGAAACTGCGCTGGCTTTTCATGATAAACCAGAAGGAGCAGTAGTTTTTGAAGAACTTCAAGGAGAAAAATTCCCTAATTCTTTAACTATAAACATAAATATTGATAGAGTTGGAAAAACAGAAGGAAATTGGAAAAACAAAATTTTAGTTGATGTAGAGCATAGATCCGTACAAAAGATTGTTACGGATAAAAATCAGTAGAAATCATAGGACAATTTCCGTACCTTATACTTTTCAAAAAGTATAAGATATGGAATTTTCGAAATCAATCGGTTTAGTATCCTACTATCAATATCTAAATATTTGTGAAGAATACCAGCATGAGGACTGTATTTAAGAATTAGTCCCCAAACAAAAAATAAGCTAAATTTACATAAATAACTGTAGAAAGAAAAATTTTGTTATGAGGGCATTTAATATATTAAGTTGATAGGTATGGAGTTAATACACACCCAATTTCAATTAAAATCGTTTAAATCTTAGTTAAAATTTGAAATGATAAATCTATTAGCTTTTTTGAAAATTGTAATCTAATACTAGATATCTCAATGTATACTTCACTAAACACCAGTTAACACTATAAGCATAGTGTTAACTATCTTAATTGAATATTAGTAATAGTAAGTATAAATATTATCAATTTACTATATATTACATTTATGTAAAAATAGATGTATGTTAAGCTTTTTCAAAATCTTTCCCCTAATAAAGATTTGAAGTAGCATTTCATGATTCTCCTTACGGTTAATATGCCTTGAAAAAGAACCCTATAGGGTTCTTTTTCTTCTTATTACATCCACAGCAGATACTTAATTAACATACAAAAAGGACTGACAATTACTTGCAGTCCTTTTTGTACCTAAATATACACTTATATTAAGTACTTAACTCTTTGTTTTATTTGACATGCATATGAATTACACATGTCATTATCATCTAGATACATAACACTTCCAAATTTAGAAGTAAACAATAACAAATCTTTCCCAGCTTCCAGCTACATAACTATTAGCAGTTAATTCTCTACCGCCATTTGCTGATATAAATCTACCATTACTTAGCGCTTGTAATACATATATCCTATTGTCTCCACCATTATATAAGATAAATTTTTCCCATGCCCCAATTGATGTACGATCTGCTACTACTCTACCATTTGGCTCAAACGAAACGTACTTTCCATTACTTTTCGCTTTTAAAGCAAACGTATATAATTCCCCAGTCGGAATTAATTCAAATTTCTCCCATTCATTAATTGCACTACGATTTGCTACTACATTTCCCGATGGTTCAGCAGACACATATTGTAAATTTGCAGCTTGTATAGCAACAGTCCAGCTTCCATTAAATAGATTCACACCTTTTAGTGAACTTGCATTTGATTGGACGGCTGCCAATGCATCATTCGATGGGGTTATCATCATTATCATTAGAACCATTGGTAACACCATTAAAACTAACTTTTTAAAGATCTTATTATCATTTGCATGAGCTATGAACCTCTTCATTTTCATTCCTCCCTTAATATATAGCACTCATATACATCATACCAAATATGTAAAATATTGTAATGATAGAGAATCTTTATCAACAAATACCTTATTATTCTGTTTCTTTTTTCTCAAATCTACAGCACCTAAACATCACTCAGTACTCATACATATTTTAAAAATTAATTTCACTTTATATTAAATAAATGCCAAATAGCCGTTCATAATGAACGACTATTAAGCATCTAACTAAAAATTTGAATGTTTTTCATGTTAATCTATTTTGTTTAATCCCGTTGAAGTAACTTGATAGATTCTTTTTTTGCCTATATATTCTTGTTTATTATTCTCAAGGTTAGTAAGTTTAGCCCGTGTCTTTTCATTTACTGCTTCCCCTTCTATATGGGTAAACTCGATATAATCTCCCACTTTGACCGGCACAGTTTGGCTTTCAGCAGTTTGCTGTCTATTTCCCACTATTTCTTTATTGTACACAACACTACCGGATGAATTCTGTACTTTGATACTCGCATACGTATTATTAAAATAAGAATGTGGTACGCCTGCTTCTAAATTCACCTGTATTTTCTCTGTTATCCTATTATAATTTACTTTTGCAATTTCTCTATCACTATATCCTTTTAACGACCAACTAAATTGATTTCCGTCTAAAACCGTTGTTTCTGGCATTTTTTCTACTTTCTTCAGACCTTCTTTTGTAACTTCGTACATTGCTTTTTTTCCAAAGCTTTCTTGTTTACTACTATCTACATTTGTTAAAGTAGCTCTATGCACACCTTCTTGATGTGTTAACTCAATATAATCTCCTACTTTAACTGGAACTTTTTTCGATTCGGCATTTTGTTGTTTGTTTCCATAAATGTCTTTATTATATACTACTTTGCCTGATGCATTTTGTACTTTAATACTCGCATATGTTTCATTAAAATAATGATGCGGTACGCCTGCTTTTAAGTCAATATGCATTTCTTCTGTCGACTTATTGAAATTGATTTTAGCAAACTCAAAATCACTAATCCCTTTCATTGACCATGCAAATTGATTTCCATCTAAAATTGTTACTTCTGGAATTTTTTCTACTTTTTTCAAGCCTTCTTTTGTAACTTCGTACATTGCTTTTTTTCCAAAGCTTTCTTGTTTACTACTATCTACATTTGTTAAAGTAGC
>NZ_JBXAHR010000001.1:763445-823039 GCF_058952315.1 Bacillus sp. GW823-FHT06B01
CCATAAATGTCTTTATTATATACTACTTTGCCTGATGCATTTTGTACTTTAATACTCGCATATGTTTCATTAAAATAGTGATGCGGTATTCCTGCTTTTAAGTCTACTTGCATTTCTTCTGCTGACTTATTGAAATTGATTTTGGCAAACTCAAAATCACTAATCCCTTTCATTGACCATGCAAACTGGCTTCCTTCTAAAATATTATTTGCATTAGGCACATCTGGTTTAATCGGATTAGAATCCGTCCCCTTCCAAATCTCTGCTGTTAAAACCGGATATCCTAATGCAGCCACTTTTTGAATGGTATCATTATTTGGACGTAATCCCCACTTCTCAAAGAAAGGCATCAAATTTTGTTTGGCTACTTTTGATGCTGAGATCATAAATAATTGTTTTTTATTTTCATCAGTTTGTGGAAGTTCATTAGAAGGCATATCTCTATACAATTGATGCAGTTTAGGATAGAAGTCTTCTCCATATGCTAACTGTAGTTGCCAAAGCATAACAAGCTTAACAAAAACATCACTAACTTCGTCATAATTTTTATTAGGTTGTTCTAAGTATTGAAATGCCTTAGTATAAGCACCCTCTTGTTGCAATCTAAAAGGTTGATTAGATGTAAATGCTTTTTCTACAGAAAGGCTGTAAATATTATTTTGTACTTCTGTCATATTATAAAACTTCCAAGGTGATTGCTGTCTCAAATGCCCTGCCTCATGCCATGGACCCCAACCATCTTTTATAAATTTATTAATATCTAACACGTATTGGATTGCGTCTCCCACATATGCGGTTCGATAAGAAGTTGCATACATATAATAATCAGGAGAATGATTTTCTTCTACGTAATGAATATAATGTTTATCTGCTTGTTCTTCGGATAATCCAGCTACTTTGTCTTGAATTCGGGTAGCTTCATCCATCTTTTTTAAGAGTTGTACAGGATCTGTATTAGAACCAAGCAAATATTTCTTAACACGTGCAGGGCTGGCCGTAATTAATACACGTTCTCCTTTTAGCTCCACTGCATGTGCATTTGGATTTTGGTTCAGCATGTCTATTAAATCTTGTTTCGTATGCTTGCCTAGTTCAAAGAAAGGAGTAGTCGTTCCACCAGTTGTGACTGTTGTTCGAATGGTACCACCTTGTTGTTTATTGTAAAAATAAATCATTCCTCCATTTGGAGATTGGATTGTGTTTATACCTGGTTTTAATGTAAATGATTTTATTTTAGAATCTTCTCTCCAAGAAGCATCATACGAATACGTTCCAATGTATGCTTGAATATTTTCATTTCCTTCTACATTAATCGTTATTTGTTCATTTGGCTTTGCATATAAACCAGTCGGTTCATATGGACTAAATGCCATACTTTTTCTTTCCTGTTGTTTCAATACCTCAACATCCCCTTTTCCTGGGACTGTATATGATCTGTTTTCTAATTTAACTGACTTTTCCTCTTGCAATGATGTCGATATTTTATTTTGCTGCTTTGTTTCCTCTGCAATGATATCTGTTGTAGAAATCATTGCAGTCGCAAGCATAGTTACTGTAGCGGTGGCTGCAAGTATTTTTCTAGTTTTATATTTTGAGTTATTCCCCATATTATCTCCCTCATTTTCCCTTAGTACATGTAAGGACTATTATTTTATTTATCATGTTTTTACATTAAAAACTATTTACGCTATTTATGTTGTATCTAATACTCTATTTTTTCTCATAATAGTCTCCTTTTCTTTATTTCTAATTGTTTATAAATGTTATTTGATGACACATAAAATAACAACTTTACGATAAACTCATCAATAACAACCTATTATGTTTTGATTTAGTATTCTTAACTTCCATCTAATTGTATAAAAGTATTCAATTAGGAAAATAAGAATATAAAGCTCACTAATCATAGATTAGGTTTTACGGAAAAATTCATAAAAATCATTCACCTTAAAAATTCAAACTTGTATAACTACTTTCTACATATAGGATGGAATTATAAAAATATTTCAATAAAACAAAAGACAGAGGCCTGATTATACCTCCGTCTTTTCAATTTATAAAGAACAAAAAATCATTTTATAACTGTATAAGTGCCCTTGCAACAAATACCGTATTCCGCTATTTTTTTGAAGAAACAGGATCCATTTTTAATGTTTTTATCCCTTCTTTTAATGTAAACGCATCCGCTCTCAATGTTTTCCAACTATCTTTCGCTGCATTCAAATTAGGTTTTAGGAATTTGAATTTATTTTGATCCGCTTTTTGGGATGCTTTATCAATATGACTAAGCACTCCCGAATATTGAGAATCTAAATCATGCCATTGTGCAGACATATAGGTAAGTGCATTAATAGCCGATCCAATCGCATTGTGCATTTCATTAATATTATTATACGCAACACCAACTACACGATTTAATGTTACTTTATAATCTATAGTCTGACGTAATTGTGCTAACAATGGCTCTAACGTACCTAAATTATTTCTTGCTACCCCTATCATTACACCACCAGCAATCCACGTAGGAATTGAGGGAATTGATACAGTTATTATTCCATCTGATTCTACTTGTTTAAAATGTCTAACTTGCTCTAAAACTTCATTTAGGCGCTTTTCATCTTCATCAATTCCAGATGCTTGGTTTTTCAGAATCGAATGCAAAATATCTTTATGACCTCCAAATGCCCGGACATCTTCTCCAATACTATCTCTTAACTTAGCTAGTTCTTGTATTAAATTCTGTGTATATGCTTGATTTTGTTTAATCTCACCTTGTAAATCTGTAATGCCTTCTTTTAATGTGTCTGCATCCCCTTCATTAATCGCTTCTACTAATGTGTCATAATAATTGTCGAATTTAGTATCATACTCTACAATCCCCGTCAGTGTATCTAAAAGTTGTTTTTTTATGTGTGAATCCCATTTCGTAGCATGCTCTCTTGCATTCTTTTGATCTTGTAGAATTTGACTAGGTAGATTTGTATATCCTTTAATGTCAATTCCTTCAAAGTTAACATCTGGGTTTTTAATTAACAAATAAGAGTAATCATTCATAGATTTTGCAAATACTCCAGCATCTTGCAAAGCTTTTTTCATCTTTTCGCTGTTTACAGAAAGAGATATATCTTCGGTACTAGTTTGTTCCATTTTACTTTCACTTGCGAAGGCTGCCACTGGAGAAACTACAGTAGTTGTTGTCACAGTTAAAAACGTCGATAAAGCAAGTAGTTTATAAGGAAAGTTTTTATTCATTTTAATTCCTCCTATACATATATATTGATTTTTAGTTTGTTTTTTCTTGTTTAAAAGCAATGTCTTTTGAAATGAATTCTGCATCCTTATGAATATCATTCCAACTTTGTTTTGCAGCCTTTAAATCATCAGGTATTAAAGACAGTTTATGTTCTTGCATTTGGTCGATATTATCATATAGATCTTTATAATTCGCTCCCATCGTATTCCATTGTTGCTGAACATTCGTTAGAGACATGATTGCTTGATCCACTGTTTGATACAAATATGTCAACGTGTCTTTTGTATTAGTAAGTGAAATAACTGCTTGGTTAACAAGATCGGCTTTCATACTTAATTCTCCGATTTTATTAGAAATTTCATTATAAGAGTTCATATGATTAGATGCCGCAACACCAGCTGCTGTTCCTAAACCGATACCAGCTGCCCCTAGAGCTGTTAGACCACCAACAACAGCTGGTGTCGCTGTGCCACCGGTCACAACAATTACTACCGCTCCTGCAATCGTTCCAATAACTAAAATAGCTGCTCCTAATCCACCACCAATTGACCAGGCTAATACATTATCAAAATGTGCTTTCTGCGTAGAACGTAAATTCTCAATTTCGGCCTGAAGTTGTGGGACTAGTGCTTGTTTTCCCGCTAATATAGCCGTTAATCCCCCTTGTCCATCTGGACCTCCAACATTATTTTTAAAATCTACAGTATTTGTATACAACTTTGTTTTGAAAGCTTCTAACATCTTAATAACTTCCGTAACTTCATTTGAATTTGTATGAATTGTACCGATTAAATCCCCTATTCCTTCTTTGAGGCCCGCCTTATCTTTCTTTTTTACAGTATCTACTAGTGTGTCGTAATAATTTTGAAATTGTTCATCATAATTTACAATATTACGTGCTGTCTTTTGAATGTTTGGCTTCGCTGTATCTAGCCAGTAATTTGCATTGATTCGTGACAGTTCCTGATTCAGGTGAATGTTTTTAATTAATTCTCCCCCTCCTGAACCTAATTCAATGTTGGATAAATTTACATTCGGTTGCTTAATCATTGTTTTTGCGTACAAATCCATTACAAGAATATGAGAGCCTGTTTCAGCCAATACTTTCTTTAACCCTTCAGGTCCTAACGCATAATTTTCTATTTGCTGTTCTTGTGCTGTCTGTTCTTGTGCAAGTGCATGAATAGTACTACCATTCGTAGCAGTTATAACCGTTGCTAAAGTGGCCAAAGTTATGACCTTAAATGGAAATTTCATTATTTGATTCTCCTCCTTATTTTCAGTTGCATTATAATTTTTTGTTAAACCTAATTTCTTAATATTGAAATTTATTAACTTGTTCTTCGAGTTGATTTATTACATTCTTTAGTCGTCTTAATGTATCTTTTTGAGACTGAGTGTTATTCGTATCAACTTCATTCGATAATTTTGTAATACTATTATTTATTAGATTCAAATCCTCTTTATAACGTTTCATTAGCTCAATCTCTCCATCTACTTGATTAGCAAATGTATGCAAATCATTTTGCATGAAAAGAATCATTGATTTTTGTAAATCTGCTACTGTTAATTTAGTTGTTAAGTCATATAATTTTTGATTTTGTTTCTCTAAATCATTTAAATATGCTCTTTGCTCTGCTGTTAGTTTATTAATTTCGGCAAAGGTACTATATGTTTTTTTAATTTTTTCAGGATCAATCACTTTCATAAGATCATACTCTTTCGTTTTTGTAACTGCAGCTGCAGCAATTTCACCTTTTTTACTTTTCTCTATCGCTTCACGTGCTTCTTTTTTGGCAGCTTCAATTTCTATAACTGATTTTCCCTTTTCTGTTGCTTCTTGCTCTGCTTTCTTCTCTGCTTCTACAATAGCATTGTTTATTTCTTTTCCTTTGTTATACGCCACTACTGCGGTTTGAGCAGCCGGTTCAATGATATCTTTTGATAGACTATAAATTTCTTGGAATACCTTTAGCCCTTGTTCATTTAAAGCTCCTGGTAATAATGCTATTTGCTGTAAATCATTTTGAATTGATTTTTTTGTATTTAGCATTTCATTTTTTAACTTGTCTATTTTTCCTGTTCCCTCTGAACTAAGTACACTCTGTGCTTTTACCACATCTGTATCAAGATTTTTCAGTTTCTTATCTACCTGTAGTTTAAGATCTGTTAACTCATTAATCTGACGTTGCACGTTTTCTTGGTTTGTTGTAGTCATATCTTGAAGAACTTCCAGTCTATCTAAAAACCCTTCTTTATCTTCCTTATTATCTACAAATCCTTTTAATGTTGGATAATAGCTATTAAATTTGGTTGCAAATCCTTTACTTTTTGAATTTAGTAGAATTAATTTTGGATTTAGTTCTGAGGACCACTCTTTCATATCTTGTTTAATTAGAAATTGAGTTGTATTTAAAGATGGAACTTCTTCAAGTTGCACATTCGGACTTGCTAAGGCTCCATCTATAAAGGTTTGTGTTAATTTGGAGTGTGCACCTATTTTTCGTAATGCTGAGGAAATATCTATATTTTCTTGTTTCGTTTCTGCCTGAACGGTTGGCGTTGCGAGAGTATTGATAGGAATAGTCGCTCCAGTAACGATTGATGTTATTAAAAATCCTGTCATAATTTTATTCTTCATTCCGTACACCTCTTCACTATTGTTTTTTACAGTTTTAATCGTAAATGTTGTACAACCTAACGTTAGGATTTCTTCACACATACTTGAGGATAGAGATTTTTTCAAAAAAGTAATTCCATCTCGTTTTTTATTTATTTTTGAAAAAATATAAGGACCTTACTTCCCCCTCATTTTAAACACTATGTTTTTCATAAGTAAACTAGAAAATTGCTTTTGTTAAATTTGATTTTTCAGATATTTATTATTCAAATTATAAAATATTATATTTAAAAAAGTTAAATCCAAATTTCATTTCATAAAGTGAAATAATTATACTATGATAATTAAACATAAAAATCCTTTTATTCACCAAAACCTATATCAATCCCTCATTCAAAAATGATTTTAATATAATTTAATAGTAATTGACGCATATGTGTCTTTTAGATGGATATGTAAAATTACATATCCATCTAGGAGTAACTAGCATACATACGCCAACAATATTATTATCGTATAAATAATAATATTGTTACTACGAACACCACAGGAGAAAACTCCCCTCATGCACTCTAGGGGATAGAATGTCTATGTAACAAATTTTTTTACTTATATACTTACTATTCATTATAGAAATACAAAAAAGCGATTCTTTTCACATGAAAAGAATCGCTTTCTAGGTTCATATTATCAATTACGTTACATAAAGAATTGAGAAATTATCATTTAAGAGCCTTAACTATCATTTCAGTTGCCTCTGCAATTAGTTGATTATCATAGGTAGCCTCTTTCTCATCTTTACTAGATAAAATTACGATGATAATGGGTGCTCTATTTGGCGGCCAAACGATAGCAATATCATTTCGTGTCCCATAACTTCCAGCTCCTGATTTATCTCCAACTATCCAGTCAGTTGGTACGCCTGCACGAATAAGTTTGTCTCCTGTAGCATTTCCTTTCATCCACCCTGTAAGAATGTTACGTTTATGAAGCGGAAGCGCATTTCCGACCGTAAAAGCTTTCAGATTCGTAGCAATTGCTTTCGCTGTACTAGTGTCACGAATGTCTCCTGGAATAGCCTCGTTTAATTCTGTTTCAAAGCGATCAGACATAGTAACCCGATCACCCATCTGCCTAAGCGCTTTTTCATATCCTTTCGGTCCGCCTATTTTGTTAAATAAAATGTTCCCTGCAGTATTATCACTGTTACGAACAGCAGCCTCAGCAATTTCTCCTAGTGTCATTCCAGTATCTATATGTTTCTCGGTAACAGGTGAATAATCCACTAATTCTTCTTTCGTATAAGTAATAACTTCATTTAATTTCTCAGTAGAGTTTTGCTGTAGTAATACCCCTGCCGCTAACGCCTTGTATGTTGATGCAAAGGCAAACCTTTCGTTAGGTCGATAAGAGATTGTTTGATTTGTACCAGTATCAATCGCATATACACCTAATCGTGCATCGAATTTTTTCTCAAGTTGAGAGAACTCTTTATACGTCGCCTGATGTTTATGCTTCACTTGTCCTGTCTTTTCTTTCGCCTCAACTTGCAATGGCCCTCCTTTAAAAGCTTCTAAGCTTGTAAGACTTAAACTTAATATACCAACGCATATACCTATTTTTAGCATCCTCTTATTTTTCAAAATCATCATTCCTTTCAAATTTTCAACATCTGTTTTTATACGTACACATAATAGACCATCTAAGAAACAAGTTTGTTCCATAAATTTAAAACTTTTTAACTAGTAGCCAAGATATTAACAAAATAAAAGATAGCAGCTACGAGCGCCGCTATCTCTTATTTCACATCTCATTTTTTTACTTATAAATACCTTTATATAAACAGGGTCTCTTCCCTGAGAAAAGTACTAAAATCTTACTAATTTTGCTTAGAAATACCTGTACTAGGAGCTCCCCCCTGTATACGTTGCTGTTTCAAATCAAAGTATACATCTAAAACTTCTTTTCCAATTATAGAATTAATTCCACTTTTATCGTTATGAAGCCATGGAACTACTACAGAAAATGCTACTTCTGGATTATCATATGGAGCATATCCAACTAACGTTAAGTTGTAGCATTCCATACGTTCTCCTTTTGCATTTCTACCAATTGGATCATCTCCACCATAAACAGTTTGAGCTGTCCCTGTCTTTCCTGCTGGTTTATATGGCGCGTTTTTGAAATACTTCACGCCAGTTCCATCACCTTCTTGGAATACCCATCTAAACCCTTCTTTTATCCGATCAATATGTTCTGTCTTCATATCAATTCGATTTAATACGACAGGCTCTATAGAGCGTATAACTTTGCCAACCTCTTCTTCTTTTATTGATTGCTCTCGTATTTCTTGTACAATTTGAGGTTGCATTCTATACCCCCCATTAGCAATCGTTGAAATATATTGCGCCAATTGCAACGGTGTATACGTATCATACTGCCCGATAGAAAAATCTAGTAAAAACCCAGGCTGACTATCTACTTTTCTAGTTTGTCCAATTATTTCATTCGGTAAATCAATACCTGTTGGAACTCCTAATCCAAATTGTTTAAAATAATAGCGCATCGTATCAAATGCTCCTTGTTTTATATCCAACGAACCATTTGGTACGTAATTAACTCCCGCAATTTTTAAAGCTGTCTGGAACATGTATACATTCGAAGATACTTGTAGTGCTCGTAAATCATTAATATTACCAAATCCGGATACATTCCACGATTTCTTAGCTTGTGTACCTTTAAATTTCATAGGTGCATCATAAAATTGATCTCCTGGCTGTATTGCCCCTGTCTCATATCCAGTTAATAAAGTTGCACCTTTTACAGCTGACCCTAGCTCATACGAGGTTGTCATGTTACCTAATGCCAAATCTTCAATCTCTATTTTCCCTTCTTTTTCTACAATCTTTTTGCCTGCCATAGATAAAATCTGTCCGTTATTTGGATTCGTCATGACGACAAAAGCTCGGTCCAACAGTGGCTCTGAACTCTTAAACGCTCTCAAATTTTTCTCTATACTTTCTTCCACTTTCTTTTGTAATTCCATATCAATCGTTAATGTTAAACTATTACCACTTTTTCCTTTAGAGATTATTTCTGTGTTTATAATGTTTCCTGATTTATCAGTAATGTTTTTCACTTCTTCTTTTGCACCGTGCAAGACATCTTCATATCGTTGTTCAATATAACTTTTTCCTACACGATCATTTCGGTTATATCCACGTACCAAATAAGAATCTAAGTTTTCTTTCGGTAATCCTTCTTCACTACTCGTAATATTACCTAACACGGAACGAAATAGATTACCATTTACATAATTACGTTCCCAATCAACTGTTGCATCTACTCCTGGAAACTCAGCAAGGCTTTCACTTATTCGCGCATACTCTTGATCTGTTACATCTTTTTTTATAATTTGTGGTGTTAGTTGATAACCTGAACTCATTTTACTTTTAATAGCTAACACCTTTAAATCTTGTGCTGTTAATTCTGCCAATTCTAATTCTGTAACACGACTTCGTCTTAAGTCTTCTATTTTTTTATCTAACTCTTTTCCTTCTATTCCCTTATCTTTTAACTTTTCTATATCTTTTTTAGTAATCATTGTCTCCGCACGTTTCGTATTCAACTGCATCCAAAAATCTTTTTTATCGATATCTGTTAATTTATTTATATCTTGTTCAGACATTTCAAGTACTTTCGCTAAGTTGTTTGCTGTTTTTAAAATATCTTCACTAGTAATTCCCTTTACCCTTGTATACGTAATCGTACGAAGAGATTTATTATTAACGACTATTTTCCCTTCTCGATCTAGTATTTGTCCACGTGGAACTGGTATACTAGTTGTTTCATTTTGACTGCTCTCCACTTGGTTCTTATAAGCCTCTCCCTCAACGATTTGTACTTTTCCTAGCTGCATAATAATGGCTGAGAATAGTAGAAATATGCAAAGGAACATTATATTTAATCGAATAGATATATATGTCTGCTGCTTTGTTTCTTTTTGTTTTTTCATAAATCCTCCATATAATTCTTCCGGAACTCCTCACTAATACTTAGTAAATAAATACGTTCCCTATATATTAGAAATCACCATTCAGTTATAAATAGTGTCTTATCTTTTTTTCTACATCCTTGTAAGCATCAAGCCTTCTTCGTTTAGCCGCGTAATTGATAAATCCCCTTTCCTGTTTTTCTCTCTATTTTTTTATTGCTTGCATTAGAAATGCTAAACTGTATAATGACTCATATTAAGCTTACACATAGACTTGCTAGTAACTTTTCATACTAATTATTCCTTTCTTCATGCTGTTATACTTAATAGACAACCTAAATAATAAAATTGTTCCACATTTACAAAAAAAATAATTAACTATAAGATGAAATAGGCTACATAAGGGAGGGTTATATGTTACATATAAAAAGATGGAGATTTTTTGCGGTTCTTTCTATTGTAGGTTTGATTTTACTAATTTTATTAAAAATCAACTTCATCTCAATTACTATCGCAACTTCTTCAGCTGAAAGAGGAAAAATTTCCGATCAAAATGGTGTAATACTAGCTACAAATAAGAAAGTTAAGTCTCTATATTGCACTTCTAATGATGAAAAGGTATCGAATCAAGATACATCAAACACATTAGCTTTTTTTAAACAATTTTCAAACGAGTTTCAACATGACATTTCGGCAGAGGACATAAAATCACAATTACAACAATCTTGTAAAAAGCAGACTATGAATGATTTACCGTTATACTCTGACATAAATGAGAGTGAACTTACATTCATAAACAAGAACAAACCCAATAATGTAATAATTAAAGATGAATGGATTCGATATTATCCTAAACACGAAGTTGGTTCACAGCTAATTGGGTATGTAGAAAATGACCTTAATTCTAAGTATGGACCCGTTGGAAAAAGCGGGATTGAGCTGCAATATGAAAATGATTTAAAAGGAAAACCCGGAAAAACTCTTATTTTTAAAATGAATAATAAAAAGTTCTTATGGAACATTCAAAAAGTACAAAAAGGAAAAGATATCCGGCTAGCTTTAGACTCTAAGTTGCAGCAAAAAACAGAGGAAGCATTAAGATCTCAAATCAAGAAAATAACTGATGTTAATGCTGGTTACGTTGTGGTAACCGATGTGAAAACTGGCGCAATTTTAACTATGGCCAACTCAGCAGTGTTTGATCCAAATACATTATATGAACAAGTATCATCTAAAAAAGAAAACATCAAATCACTTTCGCAAAATAAAGCAATTCAAAAATTAAAGTATGGTGAATCTTATGTAAATATGGCCTCAACTATAAAGCCACTTACTATTTTAATTGGATTAAACGAAAAGCTTTTTCAACCTGAAGATACTTATTTAGATAAAGGTACTTTTCAATATGATAATCAAAATAACATTACGAATGCACCTGGAACTCCAACAGGTGAGATTACACCGAGGCAGGCTATCATTAATTCATCTAACACATTTATGACAGCAAAAGTAGCTCTACCCTTATTCAACCAAAATAATGGGAATATAGAAAAAGTTGCACATATATGGACAGAGTATTTAAAACAATTCGGCCTTCGTTCTAAAACCGGGGTTGATTTACCTTTTGAAGAAGACGGACAATATGAATTTCATCCAACAAACAAGTTTGAAAATGGTATCTCCGCCTTATTAAATGCCTCTTGGGGAGGAAATGAAGTACACACGCCTCTTCAACTTGCTCAATATGCAGCAACTTTAGCAAGTAAAGGTGATAAATATAAACCTCAAATCTTAAGTGCTATTATTGATCAAAATGGTAAGGAAACCAAAAAGTTTAAACCAATTTTAGAAAGTTCAAATCGTTACCCGGTGAAATTTTGGAGTGTCGTGCAAGGTGGGATGAGCCAAAATATAGAGGAAATTAAAAACTTACCCTTTCATGTCGCAGGTAAAACAGGCATAACAGGTGCTCCGAATGAGCAAGAAAGAATGATAAACCATTCTCTTTTCATTGCATATGCTCCTACGGAAGATCCACAAATTGCCGTTTCTGTCGTTATTCCTGGTAGTAATTCAGAAAAAAACATTGCTGCTCTCGTTACATCAGAAATTTTAGAGTACTGGAATACTCTTCAATAAGAGAATAAAAACAAAGAGGAAGGTTCATTAAAGTGAACCTTCCTCTTTACCATATAGAATCTATATTCATTATTTTCCATTTACCTTCATGATCCTTTTCGAACATGAAAGAATATTTAATATCAGTTAAAACATACTCTTTTTGTACATATCCAGTATTACCGCTAATTGTCGATACTTTTATATATCCATTATTCTGCACTTTTTCTGGAATCCAAGCTTTTACCATTTCATTAGATACTTCATATAAAACTTGTGATTCTCGCTTTGGTTCAGCTAAAATTTTCGTTTTATTTCCAGTAACAGTTGCATATATATAATGCGCTTGCTTTGGTTCGTTACTTTCTGTCAATCCACTTGGTACTTTGTATACTTTTTTTGTATCATTTGCAAATTCTCCCCCCATTGTAAGAGCGACTTGCAACTCATGAAAAATATCTTCATCAAACTTCAATTCATCCTTCTTATAACTCTTCCCTTTAAATAGAACTTCATCATTTAACGCTCTATACAAGTCATTTTCATTTTTTGAATTTGTACTTTGATATAATTCATTCATAAATTGTTTTAATGTTGGATCTTGAGCAGACTCATCTTTAGTTTTAGGCTTAATTTGTGTACTACTTTGGACCGGTGATTTATTATCATCAAGCCATGGTTGTTGAACGATAACAAATAACATTGTACAAACCAAAACAACTACTATAGGCAATGCTCTTTTACGAAACGGTCTTTTATGTTTTACAAGATCCGCTTCATTATTTTCATATATAGACTGCTTTATTTTAAAAATAAACTCTTCTTCATCTTTACGATTCTCCATTGGGCCTTTTTTTAATTGTTTATACCAGTCAGGATTTTGTTTATTGTTCATCACTACTACCCTCCCCTATTAATTTTGAAACCTTACTTCTCGCTCGGCTTAATCTAGATTTTACAGTTCCAATGGATACTCCTAGTGTTTCGGCCATTTCTTCATAAGATAATTCATATTTCGCGTCTAAAATTATTATTTCACGGTGTTTTTTAGGTAGTTTTAATACAACATCCCACACTTCATTCATTTCCTCTTGATTAAAAAATTCTTTTTCTGCCGATGGAGATTGCTTATCATCACTAAAAAAACCTACTAATGATATCCTTTTAAAATAGGAGGATTTCAAATAGTTTATTGCTGTATTTCTTGTAATTTTTAATATCCACGTTTTAATAGATGACTCCTTTCGAAATGAATTCCAATTTTTAAATACCTTTATAAATACATCTTGCGTGATATCATCTGATAAGTGTGGATCTTTCGTAATAATAAATGAATAATTCCATACATCTTGCCAATAGTCTTTTATAACATAGTCAAGCTCATCATGAATACACTTTTCAATAAACGTCTCTTCCATTTCCACACCTCGAACTTATTTGAATAAAGATAAAACTGCCCTCACTTTTATTATGGTTTCAATATATAGACAAGATACAAGTTTCATTTGTTCCGTTCTTTATCTTTTTTTAATAAAAAAATCCTCCTAAAAATGTAAAGGTGTGCAATTACTTTCATAAAATAATCATCTATACATTCTTTTACATGACAGGCTCCGAAAAAACAAGTAAAGCATACAATGTTAAAAATACACTCATAAAAAATCTGATTATTATTTGTGCATTTCACGCAACACTCCACTTGTATCACTTTTTTTCTTAGAGCATACTTATTTGTGTGCTCTATTTATGTTTTACTAAATAACTGTTTTGTTAACGTTTATAATTCCCCCTCACTTGTCCCTTTCAATTTGTTTTACTCTTCTATTTACTATTAGCAATACCAACCTTTCAAAAATGAAAACAAAGATGTGTTATTATCTTTATTCAGCCACAACAAAAAAGCATTCTCGATTAAGGAGAATGCTTTTTCGAAACTTAATTGTTCTTTGTATTGCTCACTTTATACCTTCGTGTTAAGCAAACAATGAATGTAGTAAAAGATTTCACCTTATAGTTACTTATTTTTTCTGAAAAACATGTTTTACTTTTTCGCCTGGAACGTTACTCCCCCCTCTTCCTTTTACATCTTCGATCATCATGGTAACGATCATGTCGGGCGCATTTGCATCAAAAGCTGCAAACCATCCAAGTTCTTTTCCGTCTGCTTCTTTCGACTCCTTCAGTTCTGCTGTACCGGTTTTACCAGCAAGAGTTATACCATCAACCTTAGCAATTCTCCCCGCGCCATCAGGGTCATTAATGACTTTTATTAATGCGCTCTTTAATATCTCTTGATTCTTTTTAGAAACCACATTTTCTTTCCAATTCCCCGCTACTTTTGTTTCTTTTAAAAGATGAGGCGACGGAATATTCCCTTCATTCACAATCGGTGCATATGTTAATGCTAAATGAAGTGGTGTCATTAATACTTGACCTTGTCCATATCCCGTGTCTGCTAGTTGAATATCATTTTTTATCCCATCTCTTGCAATGATTGAAATAGGAAATTCGTATTCGATTGGTAATTTTTCATGAAATCCGTATTTCTTAAATTCATTTACATACTGGTCTTTTCCCATTTTCAAAGCTTGTTGAGCAAAATAAATATTATCAGAGTACTTCATTGCCTTATCAAAATCAATTGGACTAGCTTCCTTCACACGTGTTACATAATAATTTCCCCAAGATGAATCTTTTGCCCACTTTAATCCTTGAATTTTAAATTCTTCCTTAGGGTTTATAGTGTTTGTTTCCAAACCAATTGCACCAGTAATCGTTTTAAATACGGAACCTGGTACAAATGCTTGTGTGAAACGATTCATCATTGGTAGTTTCGAGTCGTTATTCCATGCTTCTCGTTGGGCTTTTGATGCTCCTCTAACTATTGTATTTGGATTATAAGCAGGGCTACTTACAAGTGCAATAGTTTCACCTGTTTTAGGATTGACCGCTGCACTAGATCCTGCTTCATTTTTCATCTCATTAAAGATTTTTTCTTGAATTGCAGCATCGATTGTTAACGTAACGTTTTTCCCTTCTTTTGCTTCTTTTTTTGCTACATTTTTAATCTCTTTTCCATTCTCATCTTCTATAAATACGCGTCCACCTTTTTCGCCACGCAATTTATTCTCTAATACTTTCTCTAAACCTGTCTTACCTACTAAATCATCAGCTTGATAACCTCTTTTTTGAAGCGATTTTAACTCCTCTGCATTCACCTTTCCTATATATCCAGTTAAGTGTGCCGCTGCTTCTCCTAATGAATACGTACGAATATTTACTGGGCGAGATGATACTCCTTCTAATTCAATATAATCATTCTGTCTAGTTCCCTCTTTTAAAATCCCAATTGGTACAAAGGAGTCTGGTTTTATCCATTTCGCTGTAAGCTTCTGATTGACCTCTTCTATAGACATATCCAGTAACTGTGCTACTATTTCTTTTGTTTGCGCTGCCGTTTCGCCTAGTTTCTCTGGAATAATTCCAACCTCAGTCGCTTTACCATTCGTTGCTAGACCCTTCCCATTTCGATCATATATTTCTCCGCGTTTTCCTTGTTCTATTTGCATACGTACTTTGTAATCTTTTTTCATACCTGGAAAAATGAAATCTGGTGTCCAATCTATTTTCCAAGATTCTTTTTCTTTCACAAGTTTTGCTTCATGGATAAATGAAGCTGTTCCTCCATCCGTATCCATCTTAACTTCAAATAGAAAAAGTTCTTTATCTTTAGCATTCTCTCCTTTCGTTTTAATTTTTAAATTCTTAACGCCAATACCTTCATAAATTTTTTGATATTTCTCGGTGAATTCCTTTTTAGAAATCGTTTTTTGGGCATGTTCTGATAAATGATCATACATATTTGCGAATTTTTTATCATTCCATAAATTTATATATTCTTCAAATGCTTGTTTTGGCGGTTCGTTTTTATTACATCCTACCAACATAACTGCAAAACAAAAGAAA
This sequence comes from Bacillus sp. GW823-FHT06B01, assembly GCF_058952315.1. Classification (NCBI taxonomy): domain Bacteria; kingdom Bacillati; phylum Bacillota; class Bacilli; order Caryophanales; family Bacillaceae; genus Bacillus; species Bacillus sp. GW823-FHT06B01. The sequence goes on from NZ_JBXAHR010000001.1 coordinate 779,397, forward strand.
ACCAACATCCATAATTTTTTCAATTCAATCTTCTCCCTTAGTTAAAAATATTTATTCCTTTCTTGATATATTAAATAAAAAATGGTGTAACGCTTAATAGACAGTGTAAGTAATGAGATTGTTCCATATTTACAAAAGAAATTAATTTATGGTTCAGATGCATTCGAAGGGGAAGATTTTAAAATTCTTACAAATAAAAAAGCGGATCTATTTAGCAATCGGTGTCATTATTAGTGCTGTTTTAACAATTTTATTTAAAATACCTTTTAGTTTGAGTTCTCCGCTCTTATCTTTTTTGTAGATATTTGAAACAAAAAAGACCCCTTATACTAAGGGTCCTACAATAGAAAATAACTAAGTATAAACAATAAAAAGAATTATTGAAAGTATAATTTATAGGCGCTTTATATCCTTCTATTTCGCATCAAAACCCCTGCGCTGTATGCGACAGGGGATTCGATGCGTTCATTCTAAAGCTTATTTAGAAGAGTCATGTACAGGCAAACTACTAAAAATCAATTCAGCAACTTTTACATATCCTTTTGAGTTTGGATGAATCAAATCCGTAGACCAAAGCGTATTATCGTTTACTAAATGATGATTCCAAAAGTCAACATGATGAAGCTTATACTCTCTACTCAGTGAAAGAATAATTTCATTTGCCTCTAATAATTGTTCTTTTAACACTTGTTTTTTTTCAGAAGAAATAGGTAGCCGAACTGTAAAATCTGGAAGGTTTGCTATAATAATATCAGCATCTGTTTTACTTAATGTATCTATCATAAATTCCATTTCGTTCTTATATTCTTGATGATTCCAACGTCCTTTTAATACATCATTTGCACCTGCAATTAAACTAACCAAATCTGGATTAAACGTTAATGCCTTTTCCAATTGCTGTGAGCGAATTTCTTTAGTTACCAACCCACGTTTTGCAAAATTAGCATATTCTATATCGTTTACACAGAGTTGAACAAAATGATCTACCCAGCTTTTTAATGCTATTCCCTCAACTTCATCCCCTATGCCCTCTGTAAAACTATCACCAATCGATACAAATCGCTTCCACATATGTAGTCCCCCTTTATTATTAACCATATCTATACTATACAATAGCTCACACCGTAATTGTTATTTCTAAGTGGTTTTCGATTTCAATTATATTCCACTTTACTATATTTACATTTAGAATTCAAAATTGACCGATTCCTAAGTATACTTAGGAATCGGTCAATTTCGTATATTTACTAAAGAAATAAAATCTCTCTAGGAATTATACTTTTTTCAAAAAATTGGTTGTTCTTTGTTTTGCCCAGTTTATACATTTCTTTTCGATTAAATGATACGAAATTATAGAAAAAAGCAGTGTCATTGCAATGCACAAAGTAAGAAGGAAAAAGATAGGTATCTTTGTATACAAAAGTTTAAATAGTACCATCATGATTGGAAAATGACACAAATAGATACTGTATGAAATTTCTCCTAAATATACAAATACATTCTTATTTAAAAATGCTTTTACTTTTAGGTTACTCATAGCCATTATAATAAATATACTAACCCCCATTACGACACCCCAATCTTTTAATAAGAAAGTAGTATCATTACGGGAAAAACCATAAATTAAAATGGAATATAAATATAAAATAATCCCTAATGCAATAAGAAATCCTTTTTTAAATTTTTTCATATTCCTATATGAGTAAATAAGTTTTTCCTGATACTTAAAAAGTAACATTCCAACCATAAACATAGATGTAAAATGCAGTGTATCAGCATAACCATTATAAAATCCTTCAGCTTTCCCAATATGCAACATATTAAGAAAAACACTAATGAAAGAAAGGCTCAAAGCAAATAGTACCGTTTTCTTCCAATTCAGTTTATAAAAAAGAAGGAATAATAAAGGAAACACAATAGATATACGTATTTCTTGAGCCAATGACCAAATAACTGGATTATAATTTTCCGTAAAAAAGTTATTAAGAAGCAAAAAGTGGTTTAGAATATCTAATTTTGTTATAGACCCTTGCCACCTATCATAGAACCAATCCCGTAGTCCTACCACTTCATACGACGAAAATAAAATAAATAAAACAAAGGTAACGATTATCCAAAAATAATAAGGAATATAGATTCTTACAAATCTCTTAATTAAATATCCCCAATAATTTGTTTTTGAATGATAAAGTGCCATAGATAACACAAAACCACTTAGTACATAAAAAACGATAACAGCTTCCCCACCCGCCCATAAAAACCTAAGCGGGGAAAATTTAATAGAATTAGGCAACGATGGTAGCATTAAACAAAAATGTCCAAATACCACAGTAAGTGCCGCTAACCCTCGTATAGAATCTAATTCTTTTATTCTCTTACTCATAAAATGTTCTCCTTGTAAATTGTAGATTTTGCTGTTCGTAAAGGCCACTATACGAATGTAGTGGGAGAATTGTACATATTGTTTCTTTAAATTCCTAATATAAGCAGTACAAAGTTAATTTGACCTCCATTTCTTTATATACATAATTTAAAACAAAATATTTAATACAAAGAAAAGATTTTATTAAATTTTTATAAAATCTAATTACAGAAATACGTACCGGGTATTATTTTTTTATTGTCATTTAATGAAAAAATGGATTTTTTTCTTCATGTAACTTTATTAAACTAACTTTGTACTAGAATGCTTTGAATCAAAAAATACATAATAAACGCCATCCTTTCTGTATATTTCTACAAAAAGAATAGCGTTTTTTGATTATATAGATACAAATTTAATTTAGCTTGATAGCACTACCACTACAAATAGTTCTGAAGAGCCAAATTTGAGAATTAATGCAATCTACCATTCCAAGCTATCTACATAAAAATCCATAATACTTTGAAACTCTGTATTTCAGATTAATTTTTAGTTTTATCTTATAAAGTTAGCTTTTTACTATATCAACCGCACTATCCCATATACTGCTAAAGAAAGATCCAATTTGGCGCATAAAACGTGTAAACCAATTTGCTTGTTCTACATCAGATTTTGTTACAAGGTCTATTTGTAATGATTTACCTGATAAGAACCCAGGATCTGTATTATCTTTAGGCGAGATAATCATTTTACTTATTGTTACACCTTTTTTAATAGGCGCTTCTTGTTCTTTATTCGATACTTTAAATTCTTTTTTATAAACATCTTTATTGCTCTTTGGTATTGGAAGTGAAACAGCTTGCTTCGTTTGAACTACTACATCTTTGTCTTTTGCATTTGCAACTCGCAAAGTTTCATGCCCTTTTACTACTGAATCTTTTCCGTAGATATTCTTCACTTCAAAATTCGCAAATCCATAATCATATAATTTCTTCGTTTCATCAAAACGTGCTGTATGGGAGTTTGCTTTTATCACTACAGATATTAGACGCATACCGTTTCTTTCTACTGTACCAGTGAAGCAATCACCGGCTTCTGGAGTAGTTCCTGTTTTCAACCCATCTACACCTTCGTATTGCTTAATTAAACCTTTTAACATCATGTTAAAATTCACCATATCAATTGGATACTTGCCACCCTTTTGGAATGTTTTTTTGGGAATTCTTGCTGTATCTAACATTTTTGGGAAATCTTGAATAAGACGTTGCGCTAAAATCGCACAATCTCTTGCGGACATTTTATTTTTCTCGTCTGGAGTTGTCCCTTCTGGGTGATATCCTTTTAAATCATAGTTTGTTAAGCCTGTAGAGTTTACAAATTTATAATTTTTCATTCCAAACTCTTTTGACTTATCATTCATCATTTTCACGAAATCGGCTTCTTTTCCAGCAATTTCTTCAACTAAAGCAATTGTTGCACCATTTGCAGAGTAAATTGCCATTGCCTCATATAACTCTTTTACTGTATAAGAGCCACCATTTTCTAATGGAACGTTTGATAATGAGCGATCTTGTGAAATCTTATGTGCATATTCAGAGATTTTAACTTTTTGATCCCATTTAAGTTTTCCTTTATCCACCGCTTCATGAACTAAATATTCACTCATCATTTTTGTCATACTAGCAATTGCTAGTGATTCATCCGCATTTTTTTGATATAAAATTTTTCCGGAATTCGCTTCTACTAAAATTGCTGATCCTGCTTCTACATCTAAAACAGGGACTGTTTCCGCTGTTGCTCTTCCAGATGTAACAATTATGCTACAAAATAGTGTAAGCACTGTTACTATTACAATGAATTTTTTGTAAAACATTCCTTTCAATCCTCTTACCTCCAATATATTTTTTAGGATTACAATGAATAGACAATCTAAATAATGCGTTTGTTCCATATTTACAAAAAATAAAACCAGTGTATCCCGATTAAATATCGAGACACACTGGTTTTATTAGCTATCAAGGATTTTAATTATTTAATTCAGCTATTTACTATACTCATACCAGAGATGAATTTTCCTTAGTCTAGACTATTAATTTTTTATAATAAAAAAACTACATCCTATATAGAATGTAGTTTCCCTCACAGATCTATCTATTTTTTACTTCCTTGTTATAAAAATCATATAATAATTCAATAGATGAACTAGATAAAAGCGGCATTGCCTTCTCAACTAATTCTCTATCCCAATCAAACCAACGCATTTCCATTAGCATTTTCATTTCTGTATCAGTGAATCGTTTCTTTATTTCCTTAGCAGGATTTCCACCAACTATTGTATACGGCGGAACATCTTTACTTACGACAGATCCCGCTGCAACGATTGCCCCTTCACCGATTATAACGCCAGGCATAATAATAGCATTCATTCCAATCCAAGCATCACTTTTAATGACTGTATCGCCCTTCGGTTCATATGAATGCTCAATTTGCTCAGCGAATGGATATACTGTAATCCATTCTGAGTGATGATTATGATTACCACCCATTAAAATGACTACTCCACTCGCAATACAAACATAGTTCCCAATAATGAGTTTATCAAGATGCCATCCCATCTGTTCAATTGGATTGAACAGCGCTCGGGACTTAGCATCCCCCCACAAATACCTTACACAGCCATCTTCAAAATTTTGATGACCATAATAACCTGAATAATAGGAGTACTCTCCTACCTCAATGAGTGAATTTGTTACTATATCTTTTAAATACTTTGTTTCTGACCAATGATTAAATAATGGATGCTTCATAACTTTATTCCTCGCTTCTAAGTATTATATATTTTGCTATTTACTTAGAAGCTTACTACGACTGCTACATTTTTTAGCTTTCTCAAACGACGAATCATTGTCTTCAAGCCTTTCTTTTATTATAAAGGAATCATATCGTGATAAATTATATAAGTCAAATTGTAAAATTATGTACTGAAACTTGAAGTATGAATTGAAATTTCATCATTAAAACAATCGAGTTTTCAAATAACAAATCCCAATTACATATAATAAAGATTTCTTAGCTATACATCTAACTTCTTTCTTATATTAGCCTTCACTCCCTCGATATAGTTTTATTATTTATTAATTTGTCTGATAAATCAACAAATGTTAATATGATTATAGAAGATATTATCATCCATTAGATTTCACAGCTAGTTTTTCACAAAAACGATTTCTGAATCCTTAAGTAAATAGGAGGTTTAGAACATGAAACTTTTAAGGCAATCAACAATTATTGGTGCATTGACTGTTGGAGGATTTTTATTTTCAAATACAATTAGTACAATCACACCTGTGTCTGCTGAATCGCAACTTACACAAAAAGAATCACGAATTTTAGATAATTGGCGGTGGCAAAGCTATTTTTTATTACATCATAATGCAGATTTTATAGAAGAGTTAGCAGTTGGTGACTTAAAGCATGGAGATACATTCGATGTTAATATATATACTGGTGGTAAAGATACTGGTATTGTAAAAATATATCAATTGAGTGAAAATGAAAATAATGAAATAAACTTGCATAGATATAAAACCATTTATGACTCAGGTTTAAAACATAATTATGGTAGATTTGTAACACCTATTACTAAGGTTTATAATCCAGGAACATATGTAGCCGTTATGAAACTTGGAGAAAATTATTATTATGGGGGCAGCTTTAAAATCTCAAAATAATTTACATTTATCTCATCAGTAAAAAAATATTGGATACATTTTTATTAGACAAAAATCATTTTAAAAGCTTCTCTACCTTATTTAAGATAGAGGAGCTTTTTGATTGTTTGCCCTTTTTAAGGTTTAAAAAAATTCTTACTTTCTTTATAAATTAGCATTTTTATTCAATAACTGTTTCCACTTCTATAAGTTTTACAATTCAATATGCAATATTGCATATTTTATATGTTTACTCTTTAAAAATGCGATAATTTATTTATACTAATTTATAAAATTAATATTGAAAGGAGAATATTACATGTCTTTCTATTCTTGGTCTCCTCTTATTTTCTTAATAGTTGTTGCAATTATCATTTCTATTCAAAAGGCTAAGAAACAATAATTTATTATGTGGAGGTGTAATAATGTCATTTGCAGCATGGAGTGCAATTTTTATGACTTTAATCGGTGCAATATCCGGAGCAATCTTTGGTACAATATCCTCTAGAAATAAAAGTAAAAATTAAATACTAACGTAAAAAAGAATTTCTAATAAAGATCAATACAAAAAAGTAGCCTATAAAGTTTTATAGGCTACTTTTCATTTCATCCATATTATTTAGCTAATTCTTTCGTACCCTTCATTACATCAACGAAGAATCCCCAATTATTCACAACAGAAGAAATACTAATATGTTCATCTGGTGTATGAACGTTAAAAATGTCTGGACCAAATGCAATTGCATCTAAGTCAGGCATCTTTTGAACGAATGCACTACATTCAATACCTGCATGTACAGCAAATATTTCAGCATCCTTGTTGTATTTTTCTTGATGCACTTTTTCAAACAAATTACGAATTTGTGAATTCGGATTGTATGGCCATTCTGGATATTCTGACTCTATTTCAAATGTTGCACCAACTAATTCGGCAATACATTTAATTTCATTTGCAATATGTTGTTTTAAACTACTGACAGAACTTCTCACTTCGTTACGTAATTTAATTTCATCTTGCAACGTTTCAATAACGCCTAAATTTGTTGAACTTTCTACTAGACCTTTAATATCCATGCTCATACTTTGAATGCCATTCGGAATTAAGAATAATGATGAAATAAGTTGCTTTTGTGTCTCTTTAGCAAATACTTTTTCTACTTTCTCATCCAATTTTGTAAGTGTTACATGAACATCTGGATCAACAGCACGCATTTCTTCTTGTAATACTCTTGTCCATGATACTAGTTTTTCTTCTACTTTCTCTACATCTTCTGTAGCTAATACAATTGTAGCTACACTTTCACGCGGAATTGCATTTGTTTTTAATCCGCCGTGAACTTCACTTATTTCAAATTGAATATTTGCTGATAAATCTCGTAATACTCGTCCTAATACTTTGTTCGCATTACCGCGTTGTTTATCAATTTCCATACCAGAATGTCCGCCTTTTAAACCACCAACATATAGACGGTATGCATCCGTATTCACTGGCGCTTCATCCCATATTACTGGAATTGTTTCTACAGCTTTCGCACCACCTGCGCTACTGACAAGTAATTTATGATCTTCTTCAGAATCGATATTTATAAAAATCTTTCCTTCAAAGTGATTTGCATCAACAGCGAAAGCCCCGCCCATTGTCGTTTCTTCTTCAGTAGTAATAACTACTTCAAGTGCTGGATGCGAAATGTCTGATGCATCTAATAAAGCCATTGCATACGCAACTGCAATTCCATTATCAGCACCTAAAGTCGTTTGATTTGCATATAACATGTCCCCAATGATTCGTAATTCAATTGGATCTTTTTCAAAATCATGTACGGTTGCTTGATTTTTTTCACATACCATATCCATATGGCCTTGAATGATAATAGCTGGTACATTTTCATAGCCAGTAGTTGCGTCTTTTTTAATAATGACATTCATTGCTTCATCTTGAATCACTTCTAAGTTACGCTCTTTTGCAAAACCAACTAAATAATCACTAATTTCCTTTTCATTACCAGATCCTCTAGGAATCTTTGAAATTTCTGCAAAATGATAAAATACAGGGTGCTTTGTTAATTGTTCTAAAGTAGAATACATTTTTAAGCTCCTCTCAAAATGACAAAATAATATGTAAGTCTGCTATCATTATACCATGATTCGTTACTTTCCCTTTCTATTTCATCCTTTAAAATCCACCCTTTAAATATTTAATCGTATAAAAAAAACGAAAGAAAATGCACTATGCATTTTCTTTCGTTTTTTTTGCTCTCATATATTTTGAAGTACCATTATTCATTAATTTCTCTAACCGATTTATATTTTCCGTTAATGCACCTTTCACAAGAGAGAAATCTGTATTTGGTTCTTCTTTTTTTTCTTTAAAAAATGAAGACTTTTGTACGTTTACTTCAGCCATCTCTTCTCCCCCTTTTCAAAAAGATACAATCTTCTATTTATATTATATCGCAAATGTAGACAGCGTGTACACGTATCATTTTCTTTTTAATTCTTCTTCTAATTCTTCTACTTGCTGTAATGTATCTCCTTTTATTAACGAGAAATCTGTTGTATCTTCATTATCTTCTTTAAAAAAATCATTGTCATAATCTTTTATCATTACAATCACCTCTACGTGCTAGTGTAGGAATGATTGTCCGATTTTATACAAGTCCTTTATGTATAAGTGAAAAGGACAGAAGAAAATCCTGTCCTTATTTACTAAAATAACTATGATGTATTGTTAAATTATATACATTTTCAAAATCTCGATCTTGCAGGTTATTTTTCTTCCCATCAATAACAATGAAAACATCACTCACCATTTTTGCTGGTATTATTCCGACATTTTCTACTTGCACCGCTTTCTGCTCATTCAATTGCTCAATGTGTTCTAACGGAACGATAATACTAAATTGAGAACGGATACCACGAAAGTTTGTATTTAATTCCTTTGCCGCTTCAAATACAACAATTTTCGCACCAATCTTTTCTCCGTACGAATCTAAAAATGCGTTTAAGCTCTTTGTATATTCCTCTTCCGTATGCCATTCCATTGTACCGAATACTGCTGGATTGACATTTTGAATAATTGTTGTGTATATTTCTCCTCTTGCTTTAGAAGCAATTAATGACCGTTTTATCGATTGAACAGTCTTGCCGATATCGCTAAATTTCGCTCCCCATATTTCTGAAATATTTGGTGTTAAAATAAATGCGATATCAACGAAAATAACCATTGCAGTGAACATTAAAAGATTTTTCCAGAGGGTTAAATCAATTCCTTTTATCATGAAATACACGGTGACTGATATTATAAACAAACCATACCAAGTCTTTCTAATACGTTGCTTTTTCTCCTCGTACAACTCTTCGTTTCTCCAGTAAAAGAACACAAGAACGAGAAAAACGATTGCTAAAATAAATAAGCCGATTCGAATGTTAGAGATCACCAATGACATCACCCTCCATTCAAAAACTACTCACGATATAATTACATGCACAAGCAGCTCTCTTTATGACAAAAGACGTGGACAAGCTTCTAAATTTAGCAATATCGCATATACATTAGAAGGTACCACGTCTTTTACCCCGCATTAACGGGCAGTAAGACCCCCACCTGAAAATTTAGCAAAAGCATAGAAGTTAGGTAGGGGATCAACTGCCCATAAAAGCCCGATTGGTTCAACTAATAATCAATGGCGGATGCCCCCCACTGATTAAAGTTTCACTTTATCATGAATCTACATTGTATATGTAGACAAGCATGCGTTTCAAATTTTCATGTTAAAAAGAAATATGTTTCGGAATTTCCCCTTCTGGTACTTCTCCGTCCATACTTAAGTAATAATGACGAACCGGACGTAAATCATCGTCTAATTCATAAACGAGTGGAATGCTCGTTGGAATATTTAATGAAACAACACCATCGCTTGAAAGGTTATCTAAGTATTTCACTAGCGAACGAATCGTATTACCGTGTGATGAAATAATTACCTTTTCACCATTTTTTAATGACGGTGCAATTTCTGAATGCCAATAATCAAGTACTCTTTTCTCCGTATCCACTAAACATTCAGTCAATGGAAACTCACCTTTTTTAAGTGCTTTATATTTTGGATCATTCATTTCATATCTAGGATCATCCTCAGTAAGAGCAGGTGGTCTTACATCAATACTTCTTCTCCAAATATGAACTTGCTCCTCACCATATTTTTTCGCAGTTTCATCTTTATTCAACCCTTGCAATGCACCGTAATGTCTTTCATTTAGCTTCCAAGATTTATGTACTGGCACCCAGGCAAGATCCATCTCATGAAGTACAATCCATAAAGTCCGAATTGCTCGTTTTAATACAGATGTATAAGCAACATCAAAAGTATATCCGTTTTTCTTTAATATTGCTCCTGCTTCTCTCGCTTCACTTAATCCATTCTCTGATAAATCTACATCTGTCCATCCAGTAAAACGATTTTCAAGATTCCATAAACTTTGTCCGTGACGAATAAGTACAAGTTTTATCATAATAATTCCCCTCTCGGAAATGTGAATTTTATTGTTCCATTGCGTACACGTATAAAGTATCTAGTAATGTATCTTTTTATCCATTCACTCTATGACCAATCCAAAGTTGCCAAATGTATGGATAAAATTTGTTCTTTTTCAAACTATAAAAACAGATATATTTCTTATTATTTTTGATCGATTACAACTTCTCGTTTTGATATCCAAGCATCAAAACCTGATCGACTATTTGCCATTTCATTCATAACTTGATGCCAATTTTCTTCACACGATTCACCAAATTTTGAAAAAATAGCACTCATCTGTTGTCTTTGAACATCGCTCAATTTTTTCTCTAAATCTACACCTATTTCTGTTAAAGATAACTGTTTCACACGGCGATCATGTGTAGCTTCATTACTCTCAATTAAACCCTTTTCCACAAGTTGTCGTAGTGGTCCGTGAAGAGCTTGTTTACTTATTTCTAGCAGTGATAATAACTCATTTACACTTATCCCTGGAAATCGTGCGATAAAAAATAAAATTCGGTGATGTACTCGTTGTATGCCATACTCTTTTATAATTTCATCTGGCTTTTCAGTAAATGTTTTATATGCAAAGTAAAATAATGCTAATGCTTCATTCATCTGTTCTTCTTTATGTTGTGTCATCTACTTTCCCCCTGTATGTAAATTATACCACAATCTAGTATTGAATATTTTAACGAACACATTAGAACTTCTTTAGTTTATTGAAATATTCAATGCACAATTAGGAGAGGATTCATTTGAAATCGCAATATACTGTAAGTACATATTTATTAGATCGACTAAGCGAATTAGGAATTGAGCATATATTTGGTGTTCCTGGTGATTATAATTTAGCTTTTTTAGATGATGTACTCGCACATGAAAAGCTAAAGTGGATTGGCAGTTGTAATGAATTAAATGCGGCATATGCTGCAGATGGATACGCTCGTATAAAAGGAATTGCCGCTCTTATTACCACCTTTGGCGTTGGAGAATTAAGCGCCCTTAACGGTGTTGCTGGCTCATATGCCGAAAACGTACCAGTTATAAAAATAACAGGTACGCCAACAACTAAAGTAATGGAAAATGGAGCACTCGTTCATCATACGTTAGGTGATGGAAAGTTCGATCATTTCTCCAATATGTATAGAGAAATCACGGTAGCACAATCAAAATTAACACCTGAGCATGCCGCTGAAGAAATTGACCGTGTGTTACGTGCATGTTGGAGTGAGAAACGCCCTGTTCATATTCAATTACCGATTGATGTGTATAATAAACCAATTAATAAACCTACAGAACCAATTTTACATAAACCAGTTTTAAGTAATAAAGATGCGTTGGATAAAATGCTTCTACATGCGACTTCAAAAATAAACAGTGCCAAAAAACCAGTTATTTTAGCTGATTTTGAAGTGGCTCGTTTTCATGCGGAAGAATATTTGCATCAATTCGTAGAGAAAACTGGGTTTCCTATCGCAACATTAAGTATGGGAAAAGGAATATTCCCTGAACAACACCCTCAATTTATAGGAATTTATACTGGGGATGTTAGTTCTCCATACTTACGAAAAAGAATTGATGAATCTGACTGTATTATTAGTATTGGCGTGAAATTAACTGATATTATTACTGGTGGCTTTACACAAGGCTTTATGAAAGAGCAAGTTATAGAAATCCATCCCTATACTGTGAAAATTATAGATAAAAAATATGGACCCGTTGTAATGAAAGATGTTTTACAACAGTTAAGTGATTTAATCGAACATCGCAACGAGGAAACACTTGAAATTAAGCCCTTTATTTCAGAATTACTATCTATGACAGAAGAGTTCAATCCAACAGCTCAAATGGTTACACAAAAACGTTTTTGGCAACAAATATACCATTTCTTACAAGAAAACGATGTTTTAATTGCTGAGCAAGGAACCCCTTTCTTCGGTAGTGCTGCTATCCCTTTACCAAATAACACTACATATGTAGCACAACCATTATGGGGATCAATTGGTTATACATTACCTGCTCTACTCGGTACACAGCTCGCTGATTTATCGCGACGTAATATTTTAATTATTGGTGATGGTTCTTTCCAATTAACTGTTCAAGAGTTATCGACTATACTTCGTCAAAATTTAAAACCGATTATATTTTTAATTAATAACAATGGATACACTGTTGAACGTGCAATTCACGGCCAAAATCAACCGTATAATGACATACAAATGTGGGATTACACGAAACTAGCAAACGTATTCAGTTCAGAAGAAAAAAGCTTAACATGTAAAGTGGAAAATGAAACAGAGTTAGCAGAAGTCTTAACTAAAATAAATTTTAATATAAATCGACTTATCTTTGTTGAAGTTGTAATGAGCCAAGGGGATCAGCCTGAATTGTTAGCTAAACTTGCGAAAAGATTCGGTAAGCAAAATTCTTAATAAGAAAAAGCGTAGCCCATTTATAGCTACGCTTTTTCTTATTAAATTTTTATTCCGCAAGCGTTAACTGCCAAGACACACCATACTTATCATTTAACCAGCCAAACTTTTTGCTAAATGGATAAGAACCTAAAGGCATTAGTACAGATCCATCCTGTGCTAGTTTATGAAAGACCTTTTCAATTTCTTCTTCTGTCTCACAAGTTACATAAAGAGACATAGATGGTGTAAATGTAAAACCATGATTTACATAACTATCAATGCACATGAATTCTTGGCCATTTAACGTAAAAGTTGCATGAATGACAGAACCCTCTTTACCAGGTCCGTTTTCATCGTAGCGAGAGATACTTACAATTTCTGATTGGTCGAATAGCGACGTGTAAAAATTCATCGCCTCCTCAGCTTTACCTTCAAACATTAAAAACGTAGTAATTTTTTGATTTGTGTTACTCATATAGAGACAACCCCTTGTTATGTATTTATGCAAAACATACACCGGCAAGTAAAAACCGAACGTATATTCTTATAAATATATTGTCTATAAAAACGATGAGTTTGTCAATTATCTACTTTCTTATTTCTTCTTAAATAATGCTGTCCAAAGAAATGATTCTCCAAACATAGTATTTGGTTGGTCAATTTGCTTCATCTTTCTAATTTCGATCACTTCAAACTCGTCAAATATAGCTCTTAATTTTTCTTCTGAATATGCAAGGCCACCTTGTAGACTCCATCCTCTATATACATCCCAATCTGTTATTTCTGATCCATTTCGCTCATCTAAATCACCTGCCGAAAAACATGTTAATCCAAAATAACCACCCGATTTCAAGGAGTTTTTAATTAAATTCACATAATTTATTCTTCTATGCGGTGGAATATGATGTAAACAGCCCGAATCGTACACAAAATCAAAATCATTTTGACACTCTAAATTAAAAATCGAATCACAAATAAAATCGATTTCTATTCCTTTTGCTAACGCCCTCTCTTTCGCCCAATTAATGCCCTCTATCGATAAATCCACTGCTGTTACTTCAAATCCTTCATTCGCTAAATAAATTGCATTTCTTCCTGGACCGCATCCAAGTTCCAGCACTTTCCCTCTGGAAATCCATCCTGTTTCTATATATGAAACTAGATTTTCATCTGGAACATTTGCAAAAAACGGAACATCTTTTTCTCTATTCGCATAAAATTCATTCCAAAATGGTTCTGCCGGTCTTAATAATGAATCAAGCATTTTAATAATGTCTTCTTGCTTGTGCAACGTTTCATTTTTCATATGTACTCCTCCAAATTTTAATAGTCAGAAAATTATTATATATCTTTTAGAACTTTCATACAAAGAAAGACTCCTACTTTTCTTTATCTGAAACATGCGAGATATCATCAAGTAAAACTATAGAACATCATAAGATTAGGAGTTGATACATATGTGGGAAAGATTTAAAAACTATAAATATTCATCAAAAGAATTAAAGTTCATGCTTTGATTATTTGGTAGTACTTGTTTTGTACTCTCGGTCGCTTTCTTTGGCGGACTATTTTCTTCTGAATTACTTTGGTTTAAAGGTCTTTGCGCTATTGCAGCACTATTAGTTTTTATGGATGTTAAGCGGAAAACCAATAAGTATAAGGTAGTATTGGCTACTTAAATCAACTTAGATTTATTATACAAAATAAAAATATCTATTTTTGAAAGGTTTCACATTTTATTTAAAATTAAATGCAATAAAATAAAAATCTCATACACCGCTGTTTTTTCGTTCATTGTGTTCGTTTGTTTTGTTTAAATAGGTTAATCTATTAATTCTATTAAATCCATCAGTTCAACTATTACATATTAACGTTTCCTTCATATACTATAGTAGATTGTTAGAAAGGAGGCGTAACCATGGATAGTTGCGTTGTGTTTGTAAACGGACAACCTTTTTTAGTTCTTTCAGTAGCTGGTATCGAAATTGCTAGATTAGAGATTTCTCTTCAAGTAGCATTAGCTTTAAGAGTGCTTGGAATACCAATCTGCGATTAATTACCGTACCAATAAAAAAGAGGGCATTAGCTCTCTTTTTTATTTTCTCGCTATCTTTCCTTAATAACAAAAAACGCTAACCAAGTTCATGGCAGCGCCTACGATAATTACTATTTATTTAATCCCTTCTCCATATTATCTACTACAGTTTTAATTTGTTGTCTTTGTTTCTGTTTTTCTCGCTTTTAAAGTAGCGTAGATAACTGCTATCCCCATACAAACACATGTTATTTTAATTACGTTGTCTAATACTAGTGATGATCACGTTTAGAAATCAAACACATAATCAACCTCCTGTTAAATGGTTATTCATCCTTTCTTCTGCACAATTCCATCAGTTGCTCCATTTCCTTCCTTACCGATTCATCTAAACTTCTTCTATGTAATTCTGCCTTTTTATTTTCTTCAGCTCTAAAACCAAAATAGAATAACCCACAAGTAATGAATGATCCTACAACAAATCCTACAAAACACCCTAGTCAAAACATAATGTACCTGCCCCCTCTGAATTGATTTCGTGATTCCTCTATAACAAACACCTTAAAAAACTTAATTATTTACTATATTAATACATTATGCAATCAATTAGACAAGCAACATTACCAGACTCAATAAGCAACACAAAAGCCACGACACTTACGCAACGTGGCTGAATATATAAATTCAATTGGTCTTTTCTTCTTTTTTATTCTCCGTCCATTCCGACCGAGTAACGTTTTGATAAAGGGGCTATGGTCATCAATTTTGAGCGCATAGATACGTTATCCCCACACTATTCTTTTTTCAAAGAACTGTATAGGTATAGTGTATGATCCTGTTTTAAAAAACCTCAAAAATCGTCCCCAAAAGTGTAAATCATGTCAGAAACAATAATGATTTTGTTATATATTTGTTTCTGAATGAGTGCGATTTTTAGCTTTATAAAGGAATTTCGAAAGCCACAGAAAAACCAATTCTTGATTTTAATTGATTCTTTAATTTTGCTAGGAGCTTTATTCCTAGTAGGTGGTATCTTCTTCTAAATCACATAACGAGAACTCCATTTAGGAGCAAAGCAGCCTAGCGCAAGCTAATTACTTTTTATTTAAATAACTATTTTGTTCACTTTTTGATACATTTATGAAACATTCATTTGTTATCTTCGGTACGTTCTTTTCTTTTTATAATGTCGTGCGAGATATACCATGACTTGAAGCCCTAGCCTCCCCTAATCCTAGGGCTTCTTCATTTGCCTGTATTTCACCTGCACCTTGCTTTTCTTTTAACAGCTCATAATATTTAGACTCAGCTTCTGAATTAAAGATACAACCATCTAGCTCAACCTTTTTATTGTTATATTTGCTCTTTGTTTTTCTCTTTTGTTTTATTAATTAGCTGATTAATTTCACAGACATCATTTATCAAACGTTCCATGTTTCTTCACCCCTTGAATATTTTTCAAATAAAAATACATACTATTTTCAAGCCGCCGTGTCCACGGCTAATACTTCTTTCTTTTGTTACAGCAGAAGCAGGTAGGTTCTTCACTTATCTGCTTTCTCTGTATTTTTTTAAGAAATCGAAAATAATACCAACAAGCTGTTTGAACTAGCAGCTTCACTCTTCTCGTAATGGGGGATGCAAATTATCACAATTAGCTAACTCATTGAACTCACTGGCAGACAGCCAAAATCGTTGTCTGCTTTTTGTATGAGATTTTTCGTTTTACATATACTACTTTTGAACCTGCAGACCAATACGAACCATTTTGGTGCTTGGGATTTCCCTTCCTGGGGATAAGTATTTTTTACTTATCCCTTTTTGTATAGACACGTACATTTAAGGTAAAGCTAATTACAAGCAGATTTTCTGTTTATGCGTAGTTCTAAACAAGAATACTTTTTCTCCTATTAAAGGACAGCAGGTACGACTGCTAGTCCTTTTTTCTTATATCGCATACTATCGTACTACATTACCTTCATCGTCGTAGTAAGCAATTTCCCAATAAGGATGGCAGTTGTGCTTCTCAAGTTCCCCATCGAGCAAAACGAACAAATTAGTTTTCCAGTTTCCAACGATCGTATCCCAATACGAGTTAAATCCTTCATAAACTTCTCTTGTTCCATTTCAATAATTGCGGAATGTGTAATGAAAATACTCTCTCGCTTCAATACCTTTTCTTTCAACTAAAGTGTTCTGCCGAAATAGTAAACATAATAAGTTCCGTTCTCTTTTTGCTGCAGCATAACATTCCAGTACCGTTTGAATATGTTACGAATTTCTTTCACCAAATCTTCCAATTCTTTGTTAGTAAAAGATGTTTTCGTATTGTTATACGAATTGATTTTTCATAATCCGTATCATCATCAGGGTCGTTAGTACAAATTGCTTTCCCTCGATTTTTTTCGGTTAAATATTCTTCATACGTAAGTTGCACTTGTTCTCGAATTGCGACATGGTAGTAATACCCTTGCTCTACTGGTTTTGGACTCTAAAATTCCCTTAATAAATTTTAAATACGGTGAATGAAATTTTTGTTTTTTCTTGGCATCATCCTGGTTCTATACAAACAAAAAAGAGCCACAATATTTTGCGACTCTTTTACAATTATAACTATTTAACGGCCACGTCTTTGCTGACCTTGCTTTGTACTACCTTTTTTATTACTTGGCTTATTAAATGATCTGTTGTTTTCATTTCTTGAACTATTTCTTGAATCACTTCTTGAACCACTTCTTGAACCTTCACGGCTATCTCTTTGACGATTTTGACCTGATTTCTTCGGAGCCGGCTTTGGTACCGGTTTTCCATTTTCATCTACACGTTTTATCTTCGGTTGTTCGATTATTTCTCTTTGTATTGGTGCACCAAGCGTTTTTTCAATTTCTTCTAAATGTTTTTCATCTTTCGCTGCAACGAACGTAATTGCAATACCTGATCCACCTGCACGTCCTGTTCGGCCAATGCGGTGAATATAACTTTCTACATCTTCAGGAATGTCAAAGTTAAATACATGCGTTACACCATCTACATCAAGTCCACGAGCTGCTACATCAGTCGCAATTAAGTACTGAATTTTAGCTTCGCGGAAACTCTTCATGACTCTTTCACGTTTCGCTTGAGGTATATCACCATGAAGTTCAGCACAATTATAACCTAGTCCTTTTAAATTATCATACAGCTTACTTGCTCTAACCTTTGTACGACAGAAAATAACTGCTAAAAATGGCTGATCACGATCCATAACAAAACGAAGTGCATCTGGCTTTGCACGATCTGTCGTCTCAATGACACGCTGCTCAATTGTATTTACCGTTACTTCTTCACTTTGCACTTGAATCATTTGCGGCTCATCCATATAACGTTTCGCCAATTTTTTAATATCTTTTGGCATCGTTGCTGAGAATAACATCGTTTGTTTACTATCAGGTGTCTCATCTAAAATATCTTCAATATCGTATAAGAAACCGAAATAAAGCATTTGATCCGCTTCATCTAGTACAATTGTTGAAAGATTACTTAAATCAATTGTTTCACGACGTATATGATCTAATAATCGTCCTGGTGTCGCAACAACAATATGTGTATTGCCTTTTAATTTTCTCAATTGTTGTGCTACATCTTGCCCGCCATAAATCGCTAGTACATTAATATCTTCTCTTTGAACAAGCATTTTTTTAATTTCAGTTGTAATTTGCAGTGCTAGTTCCCTTGTTGGTGCCACAATTAAAGCCTGAACATCACTAGACTCTGGATCGATTTTTTCTAAAATCGGTAACACGAATGCTAACGTTTTACCCGTTCCTGTTTTCGCCTGCCCAATAATATCTTTACCTGACATAATAACAGGAATTGCCTTCTCTTGAATTGGTGTTGCTTCTGTAATTCCATTTTCACGTAATGTATGATTAAAAGTTTCACTAATTCCTAATTCTAAAAAGTTTTTCAAATAGACCACTTCTTTTCCTTATTTTTCACATTAGCTTTCATTGTACCATTTGTTTCGCCAAATATGAAAAATAAAAAAATTCTTATCTTCTTTTTTTATATTCATCGTGTACTAGATGGACAAATTCTTTTTGTTTTTTCTCTGATTTTATTAATGCTTCCATGTTAGTAGTAGACAAAATGAACTTTTTAATTTTTCTATTACTCCAAATTAATCTTGTATACTTTGTATCTTCATGTAGCTTTCGAAACCAATTGAATTCACTTAATTTGGCAATATGACGTTTTAGTTTCATATCATTTCGAGGGTAAAATGTAATTATAGCCATTATTACATCAAGCAATAAACTCATCTTCTCCCCTCCTATACATATATATTTCAAATTTACGGAAATATAGTTAAAGGGTGATGAAATTGACCACTACATACATAAAAATTTTTTGCGTATTTTTCTTACTATATTTTCAATCCAACTCAATTATTATGGCGAAATCTCAAACAAATGTGATAAGTGACTTCAAACAAGCTTTACTCAAAAATGATAAAAAATTAATGAGGTCATATGTAACAGAAGGGATTGAACTACCTACTTTCCAAACAGATAAACATATTCATAAAATTAAAATAGTACCGTCTCCAAAAGAGGATACTACAATTCTTATTTCTTATTTCAAAGACACTAATGATGGATTTACTCTCGGTTACATTTTAGAAATTGTAACAAAAAACAATAAAATATCTCAAATTAATCAAATTTATGATGGAACTAATCCTCTTATGAAAGAAGCTACTATTGTAAAAGAATATGAAATGAAGTGTAAGGAACATATACTTACTCCTACAAAATTCCCGTTCGAAATTCACGAATTTCAAGGGTACATCTATAACGATTACTTAAACCTCCAATACTACAATGAAGATATTAATGGAATTTTTAAAATCACTGTTTCACCAATTCAAAATAAATTAGGCTTCTATGTACTGAGGGGAGCTAAGTTCTACAGCTTAAAAAATAATATAAAAGCATTATATAATCCTCATTTTGATTCAGCATATGAGCTTATCTTTCAGCAGAATGGTTTTCAATATACAATTGCAATTGGTAACAAACGCTTTATAAAAGGAAAATATAACGTAAAGGATTTAATTCAAATTGCAGAATCTATGAATTAAAAAAACCGATCTTATCGTTATGGGAAAGATCGGTTTTTTATTATTTTATACAGTAAGCTTTCCTCCATGATAACAATAATACGCTGCTGCTTTAAGGTTTTTTATTCTCTTTAAAGATTCTTCCGCTTTTTCTATATTTAAACAAAAATTCGGATTAGCTATTACTAATTCACAATTATCTTGAACTGCCGCATCCCCTGTGATTACACACTCTAAGTCCGGAAAATATAATGAAATATGCCCCGAAGTATGTCCTGGCGTCGCTACTATTTGACATTCATCATTTAAAATCATTTGACCATCACTTACTTTTTCATCGACGCAAATATGTCTTATATTTTTTAATTGCTGTATAAACCATTCACCAAATTCTTTCTCTTCAATTGGCATATGTTCTAACATTTCTTCAGCTTGAACTAGTCTCTCCGATTTTATTTCACCATTAATGTAGTTAGATTCTATTTCACTAGCAATAATATTAATGTGAGGATATTTCACTTTGAAATCATATAAAGATCCTATATGATCGTCATCATAATGAGTAATAATTATATTTTTTAAGTTTTTCATCTCATACCCATGTTTTACAATTGCATCTTCAATTAAAGGTAAAAAGTTTATATAACCTGTATCTACTAAAGTTAATTCCTTGTTTAATATAAGTAAGCTCGGATATATACATTGTTTTGCCCCATTAAATTCAAATTCAATTGGTAGTTCTATTATCTTCACTTTTTTCCCCCATACCCTTTATTAGATGTTTGCTAATAAATCATCCACATACATTTTACTGTACATACTTATGTAACGAAACACTATGAGTCGTTACATAACAAACATTCTATTATTTTGAACAGGTAATTCCTTATTTTTATGGAAATATACAATAAGATAAATAATAAAATTGATTACTTCTTCACTTTTTTGTCTATCCTTTTAAAAAATCTATGTTTTTGTAAAAGGAGTGTTACTATGGAGAAACAGACACTTTGGAAAAAATTCAAAAAAAGCTCCGCAAACCTCGGGAAATCTAGCGTATATGAAAGTATTATTTTATACTACACAATGAGAAAAAAAGGGTTACCTACTAAAGCGAAATTCATAATATTAGCCGCTTTAACCTATTACGTATTAACAATCGACTTCATTCCAGATATAGCTGCTATTATTGGGATTGGCTTATTAGATGATGTTTTAGCAATTGCTATAGCGCATAAATTTGTAATGCGCCATGCGGACGCTGAAATTCGAGAGAAGAGCAAAGTAAAAATGGAGTCATTATTTACTTCAGCACAAGTATAATGAAACTATCTAGTCATTTACCTAGCTTTTTACTTTCAAAAAAGCTAACTTTAATTATTGATAATTCTATTTAAGCTTCATCATGAGAGCATTACAGAATAAATTCTTAATTTCTCTTAGCTCTCAAGCCGTAAACAAATAGGGGCCAGTACTTGTTTCTAAGTTCTGACACCCTATTATTTGTTCTTATATTTATCTGTTATTCAATTCATTCAGGAAAGATTCCCGTAGAGACATCCTTATATAAAGAAAGACCATATTAGTGCAGATAGTTTATACAGTTACATGCGTCCCCCTATACAAAACTGCTATTGCCACTACTATAAGCATCATCCCCATAAAAGCAGGTGCAGCATGACCAAGTGATACATAGATTTGTCCTCCAATAATTGGCCCAATCATTCTTGCCAAAGCTTGAATAGATTGGCTACCGCCTTGAACCCTTCCTTGTTCACTAGAATCGACAGACTTTGAAAGCATCCCATTAAATGAAGGTCCGAAAATCGAGTCACCAAAACCAAACAGTAACATCCCAACGATTAGAAGCGGATATAGGGAAAATAAAGCAGATGCGGCAATAAAACTGTAGCCAATAATCTCCGAAACCATCCCAAGTATTGCTATTTGTTTATCAGTAAGCTTGATCAAAAGTTTTGGCATTATAAAAGCTTGTGAAATGATATCTTGAAAGCCCATAATTGAAAACATAAGTCCGATTAGTGCAGGCTTCCAGCTAAAAGTATCCATCGTAAATTGTGTGAAAATTGCTTGTAAAGATCCGTTAGGTATCCATAGTAAAAACGCTGAGATGAGTAACCATTTTAAGTTTTTCATGGAAAGTATGTTTGCAAGCTGTACAAAAGGATTTAACCTTATAACATTAATCTCTTTTAACCTATTATTTTTGTCTAGGCTCTCAGGCATATATTTCATCCCATATAAGACATTTAATAAAGTTATGAACGCTCCGAAATATAAAGGTACAGAATGACCAAAATTTGCAAGTAATCCCCCAAGAGTTGGTCCGATAATGGTTCCTGCACCTACCACTGCACTCACCCACCCAAAATACTTCGTTCTCTGCTTTGGAGGAATGATATCTGCAAAATATGCAAAAATTGTACTTATACTCCCGCCTGTTATACCTTCAATTATGCGTCCAGCAAATAGTACCCATAAAGCACCTCCTATACCAAAAACTAAGTATCCGATTGCAGAACCGAAAAGGCATATTAAAAGTAATGGACGACGGCCATATTTATCGCTCAAAGCTCCGAGTGCAGGAGCAGCGAAAAACACGCAGACCGCATAAACAGAGGTCAGTAGCGTAACAACTAGAGCCTGTTCTTCCGGACTACTTATATAAGGCTCCACTAAGAATGGCACTACAGGCATAATGATACTGAAACCTATACCACAAAGAAATACAGAAATAAGACCGAATATTAAAGCATGTTTATCTATGTTTTTTTCAGTTTCATTTTTTGATTTAAAAATAGACATTTAATTTCTCCCCTCAGAACATTTTGTTGCTTTGTCAACAAAAATAATAACTCTGTTTTGTTGATTAGTCAACAAAAATAACATAATAAAAAGGTAGCCTTACTGTGAACAGGCTACCTTTTTATTATTTAAATGTATCTCGCATGAACGGGCAAACAAGTTAGTTTTTCGAGATTAACTGCCCGAATGCTTCAACTTTATTACGACTTTATATGTATCCCTTGTTTCTTTATTTCTGCATCCAAATGCCTACTATACTTTTCCACGAAGTTAATAATACTGTCGAATTCTGCCTCGGTTACTTGCTCAAATACAGCTTTATCCCGCTGTTGAAACTCATTGTGCAACTCCTCGTGAATTTTATATATTTCTTTCCCTTGTTCAGTAAGCCTAAAATAGATTTCTTTTTTATTCTCTGATTTCTGGTAACTTTCGATAAGATCTTTGTTTATGAGCTTCTTAGTCATTCTACTTATTGCACCGCGAGTCACATAAAAAGCCTCTGCAAGTTGTGTCACGTTAGAACCGGAATTGTTTTCAATGTATTCAATACAATGTACTTCAGAAGACTTAAAACCTTTAAGACCTTCTTCCATTTTATCCTTATTAAGCCAAACCATCTTATTATATAATTCCCTGAAACCGTTCATGACCTGTTCTTCCTTATTCATGGCCTATCCCCCTAACAGCTCATTCATACGTTAAAACCATTATAATAAATTTCTGTTTCCGTTTCGACAATATTGATATAATTATTTGAGTTATCAATGAAAATAGACGCTTAAATAAAATAATTCACTATACGGAAAATAAGGCATGTGTATTAAAACCTGTACTACACATTAGACAAAAAGTAAGAGCTAAGACTAGTTTTCTTAGCTCTTCTTCCATAAAATTTATGTTTTTTAAATACTATTTCACTTCATTGGCTACAAAAAATTGCTCACAAACACTGGAAATGCGCTGCAAGTCTACGTTTCCACCAGATATAACCGCGACTACCTTTTTCCCTTTAATATATGGATCCACTTTCCCTGCAAGTAGAGCAGCAGTAGCTAATGCGCCAGCCCCTTCTACAACAGCTTTTCCACGTTGTAATAAGTCTTTCATCGCTACTTCTAATTCACCTTCTGACACTGTTACGATATCATCTACTAATTCGTTTACAACTTCAAAAGTTAAATCGCCTGGTATTTTAACTGCGCAACCATCTGCTATAGTAGGTGCCTCATAATGTTCTACAATCGTGCCTTTGTCATAAGATGCCTTCATCCCATGAACATTTTCTGCTTGGACACCAATTATATTAATGGATGGATTAAAAGATTTTAATGCAACAGCAATACCAGAAATAATGCCACCTCCACCAATTGGTACAATGACAGTATCAACATCCCACATATCATCAAGAATGTCCAAACCAATTGTACCTTGACCAGCCATTACCTCTACATCATCATATGGATGTAAATATGTTTCACCTGTTTCTCTTATAATCTCCTCACATTTTGCCTTCGCATCATCAAAAGTTTCACCGTATAAAACAACTTCTGATCCATATCCTCTAGTAGCCTCAACTTTCGCTAAAGGCGCAGAAATTGGCATTACAATTTTACTCTTAATACCAAGCAAATGAGCAGATAAAGCAATACCTTGTGCATGATTACCTGCCGAACAGGCAATTACTCCTCGGTCTTTTTCTTGATCTGTCAACTGTGACATTTTATTAAATGCACCACGAAATTTAAAAGAACCCGTTAATTGCATATTTTCTAATTTCAAGTGAATTTCTCCACCTGTTTTACTAGTCAAATAAAAAGACTTTACTAATGGAGTTTTACGAGCATTTCTGTCTAGAATGTTTTGAGCTTTTTTAATGTCTGCTATATGTAATGGTAGTTTTTTAGTTATCATACTAATACCCCCTTCTCATGATTTATGATTTACTATTTGTCTCATTCCTAAGTTTTCGTAGGCAATAACTCCTTTATACGCAACCAACCCTGTTAAAAAATCATTCCTCATATATGTACGCTATTATTTACTGTACATATATGCAAACAATTCAACATCCTCTTCATATCACGTTCTTTGTAATGATTCAGGCATGCAATTTGGATCCAGTTATTCTTTTGTAAATACGCTGATTCATAATGGACGATATATCCTTGTAGCGCTAACATATCACCTACCGCTTTAGAAGAAAGACCTTCGCTTAATTGAATGGTAAGTATAACTGATGCAGCATGTTCTTTAGGTGAAACAAGATTTAAACCCATATTAGTAATAGCTTGTTCAATATATGCATACGTCTCGTTTATTTTTTCAAATGCTTTTGCATCTTCAAATCTCTTTAATGCTTCTTGCAGTGCATAAATTAAATTCCATGAATGAGAATATGGAATACTGTCATTTTCTTCGTACATGCCAATGTCCATATAGGCCGGTAATGCCTCATTTACTTTCACATTGTGATTATAAAAAACGAAAGATAATCCAGTAAACGATTTAATTGCCTTTCCACTTACACCGCTTGCAAAATATACATCTTTCAAATCTATCGGTATTGCTCCAATTGAACTAATGCAATCTACACATAGTTTCACTTTATACTTTTCACAAAAAACATTTAGTTCGTCTAAATCATTTAACATTCCGGTTGATGTTTCATGGTGAACAAACCAAAGCCATTCATAATTGCCAGTTTCCATTATTTGTTCTAATTCTGTATAAATAAATGGTTCTCCCATTTCTTTTTTATACGTATCAAAATGTAATTGCGCGCGTGCTGCAAGTCCAACTAATCTATTACCAAATTCCCCATTTGTTAATACTAGTCCTTTCCCTTTTAAAGAACGTAACTGTAAAGCAATGGCATCATTTGCTAACGTCCCTGTTCCTAACATAAGTTGTACATGCTTTGCTTTTGTCATGTGAAGTAACCGTTTTTTCACATTTTCCATTGTCATTTGAAATAACTTAGAACGATGCGAAATAGGCTTAGTAGAAAATGCCTTTCGAACATTTTCTTCAATATCTACTGGACCAGGTAAAAACGAATATTCTTTCGTCATAACCCCTCCAACGCTCGACGCTTCAAACATAGCAGGCGTAACATACATTGGCTGGAAGGCTGCTTCTTCTGTACCAACTAACGTATGGAAAGATTTGAATCCCATTTGCTCATATAAAGGTAGTTCACGTGTTGTAGCAGAAATGAGTGCCAATTCATATCCATTTAGAAGTAAATAACGATGTAAAAAGCGAATTAAACCTAACAACGCTCTTCCATTTCTATATTCACGTTCTACTGAAAGTAAACGAATTTCATATACGTTTTCTCCATGTTCTTGCAAATAATAATCTAGATTTGGAATTTTATTATCTAACGAGAATGGTCGTTTTCCTCGCAATGTAACCATACCTACTAACTTATCGTCATCTAAACAAATTAAATATGTATTTTCTTCATGGAAACGATCTATACGAACACGCTCTTGCGTTTCTTCATGTTGCGGAATTTCTTCTACAAATGTTTTATAATTCAACTTATGTATACTTTCAAATTCCCAAGCTTGATCAGCAACTTTATAAATTAACCCCATGTTGTATCTCCTTTATGTATTTAATAAAAATTATAAGTGGAGATTAACCCCACTTATTAAAAGTTCATTTCATTCTCGATTTACATATAAAATAAGTACAATGATAAGAGCACTTACAATAGTCGTAACAATAGAGTAAGAATACAAAATCATACAAACTGGTAAACAAGCGATTGTAATTAGCCCCGGCTTAGTAAATCCTTTAAAGATTAAATAGAATATAATGAAAACAGCAACAAGGGTAAGCGCTATCAAATAATCAAATGCAATTAATCCTCCAATAAATGTTGAAATGCCTTTTCCGCCCTTGCCTTTAAATATAATTGGGAAAATATGTCCAAGTAAAACAGCCAGTAAAGCTAACATTACAAATGTAGAATCTCCAAAAAGGTATTTTGCAATAGAAACTACGATTGCCCCTTTGATCGCATCACCTAAAAATGTAGCGACGAAATACCCTTTTCCATATACCCGCCCCATATTTCTTGCGCCAGGATTACCGCTTCCTTCCTGCCGAATATCAACATTATGTTTCCATTTCGTCACTATATAAGCGGTCAATATGTTTCCAAATAAATAAGAAGCCACCAAATACAAAAATTGCATACTATTAATCATGTAATCATTCACTTTCTACATGGGAGTACTTATACAATATTCAATGACTATATATATTGTACTTTTCTTACTTTACATCCCTTTATACATTTTAACATCATATTTTTACAAATCATACAAAAATTCTCATATAGCTATTTATTAAAATATAAATTTTTCATTAAGTAATAGGTTCCTTTCACTGCTAGTTCTGATGGTGATACAAATATAACTTCTCCCATACTTTTCTCGCAGTATTTCTTAAATTCAGCATATATTTCAGGAACGAAACGTAATATACTGCCACTTACTGCAATTGAAGTTGATAAATCAAACTGCATCTTATTGTAAATATTCACCGTAATTCTCGTTAATTCCGTAGCCGCTTGCACCATAATTTCACGTGCGTCATCATTCCCATTTCTCGCTTCCTCAATAATGAATGGTGCGATTGCTGCAACTTTATCTTTTGAAAAACTATATACTAGTCTTTTTATATGAGACGATGTCAAAAGTTGAAACTCTTCTTGAATTCTTAAGCTTAATGGGCAAAGTGTAACTCCTTGATCAAATTGATTTGCCATTCTCTTTAAACCTTGTAACGCAATCCAATATCCGCTTCCTTCATCTCCTAAAATATGTCCCCATCCCCCACTATACTCGTACACTTCCCCTTTCTTTCCTATACAAATAGCACCTGTACCGCCAATTGTTAAAATTCCATCCTTTCCTTTTAAAACAGCTGCATGAGCAATCATTGCGTCATTAAAAACTTCAATTTGTGTTCCGTACTTCTTTTTTAGACGCAATGTTAATTCATTTGTATTTGCTCCGCTTACACCCGCTAATCCTAAACAAATACAAACGCAATGCCCATTTAATAAACCTTTTTGGCATTGATCAATCGCTTCCATAATATGAAAAAGTGCTTCTTCAAAATCTATTAATATATTTCCAAAACCACTTGTAGCCCTTTCAAGTTCACTTCCTTCTTGATCAAATGCAATTGCTTCTGTCTTTGTTCCCCCGCCGTCTACTCCAATCATATATTTCATATGTTCGCCTCATTCTCTTCGAATTGGAGGGAATGTTATATTCCCTAAAACTACAGATTGCTTTGCACCTGTTGCACTTGGCACATTACTCGGATTACGATGATACGTTTCGTTTGCTAAAATGGCAAAGGCGATTGCTTCTTTCGCCTCTGAAGAATAGCCTATATCTTCTTGAATGAATATGGCGCATTTTTCATCCTTCAATCCATACCGTATCATTTCAACAAGTGTACGATTATAACTGCCACCACCGCCTAAAATCACCTCATCGATTTCATAATACGGCAGAATAAACTCCTTATACTGATAAACAATTGAACTTGCTGTAAACATCGTGACAGTCGTCACTATATTTTCTTTACTATGCTTTTCATACCGCTTCAACAACTCACTGACAAATTCTTCTCCAAACTGTTCTCTACCAGTTGATTTCGGTGGATTCATTTTCAAAAATGGATGGTTCATACAATAGGTCAATATTTCATCTACAACTACTCCCTGTTTTGCAATCTTACCATTTTGATCATATGATAACTGAAATAGCCTTTGACACATTTCATCAATTACCATATTCCCTGGACCAGTATCAAAAGCTATAACGTTCTTATCACTTAGGTGACTTGGTATTACGGTAACATTACCGATCCCGCCAATATTTTGTAATAGTCTATTTTTAGTTAGATGACGATACAAAATAATCTCTGAATATGGTACAAGTGGTGCACCTTGTCCCCCTGCTGCGATATCCATCGTTCGAAAATTAGAAATAACCGTCGTATTCGTTTCATATGCTATAACTGCTGGTTCTCCAATTTGCAATGTGGAAGGAATCATATTACCATCTTGCTTTGGCTGATGATAAATCGTTTGTCCGTGAGAACCAATTAAATTTAATTGTCCCAAAGGAAAATTGGCCTCTTTACAAACTTCCCTTAAAGCATTGGCGAAGCATAAACCGAGTTTGAAATTTAAACTGCATATGAGTTGTACATTTGAATTTTCTATTGATAATGCCTGCTGGATCTCATTTTTCATATCATTACAAAATGGAACTGTAGTAAAATGGATGAGTTTGACCTTAGACTCTACACCACCCCCCTCTATATGAACGAGTGCTACATCTATTCCGTCTAACGAAGTACCGGACATTATCCCTGCAATATACATAACATGCATGACCTCCTATTTACTAATAAACAATCATGTAAGTTACAAACGTACAACCGATGGAAAATAATATAAATCTATAAAACAACTGAGCTTTCGATGCAAACGATCCATCAATAAAAGAAACAACTACTGTAAGCAAAATACTTGCCGCAATGCTTGTAACGAGCCATATACTATGCATTTTTGATAAATGTAGCATTCTTAATAAAGGTACGAAAAGTAAATTCGCACATACCACTCCAAATAATAATAAAAATACACCTTTATAACTAAATTTTATATTCATTCCATTTCACCCTCTCTGGACTTCATGTGAAAGAAGTGATAGACAAAATGCCTATCACTCAAAAATAAAATATAAAACTTACGGATTAACAGATTCCCCATCACCATTTTTCTCAATTTCAAGCATGTTTTTGTCGTACATTTTAAAGAATGGTAAATAAATAAGGAATGATATTGTTATGTTTATAAATACGAGTACAATCGCTCTCCAATCCCCACCTGTTGCTAAATATGCACCAATTGGAGCTGGTAATGTCCATGGAGGCATTATATGTGTTGGTGTAACAAACCCCATCGCAGTTGCTGAGTATGCAATAGTTGCTGTTACTAGTGGTGTAATGATAAATGGGATAATTAATATTGGGTTTAGTACGATTGGTAATCCAAAAATAACAGGTTCATTAATATTAAAAATACCAGGTACAATACAAGTTCTTGATAATGCCTTCGAATATTTTGATCGACCAAATACAATCATAGCTAATACAAGTCCTAACGTCGCACCAGAACCACCAATCCATATAAACCATTGGTATAATGGTTCTGGTGAAATGAATGGTAACTGATTTGCGCCACTAGCAACTGCTTCACCATTTTTCCCTAAATATACTTCCCATAATGGCCGGGCAACAGTTCCAACAACCGACACACCATGTATTCCGAATGACCAAAAAAATGTAATTAAAAATACTGGAATGATTACACCGAAGTAACTATCACCAGCTTTTACTAACGGTGCCGCTAATTTATCAACTACATGATGTAAATCAATACTAAAAACGACAGTTACTAAACTCATTAAAATAATAACGAATGCAGCAGGTATAAGTGCTTCAAACGAACGTGAAACAGACGGCGGTACTTGTTCTGGCATTTTAATCATTACATTTTTCGTCTTACAAAATCTTAAAATCTCAACTGATAAAATAGAAACAATCATTGTCACGAATAATCCATGACCTCCGAGATTTGTCATCGGAAGCATAAACCCTTTTTTATCAATTAATTCAGGCGTTAATGTTAATAGTAATGAACATACTGCAAGCTGTGCTCCTGATAAAGCATCTAGCTTATAACTTTTCGCTAAATTATACCCTATTCCAAATGCTATATATAAAGACATAATAAACATCGTTAAACGATATGGTATTAATATACTTGTTTGATTTTTTAATGCCCAAACAGATATGAAACTATCTTTCGGTAATGGTGGAAATGCTACGATTAAAAAGAAACTTCCTACTATAATAAATGGTAACGCTGAAATAACTCCATCACGGATTGCTTGTAAATGCCTCTGTTCAGAAAGCCTTGCCATCGGTCCAGATAAGTTTCTATCAAGAAACGTGACAAATTTATTCATAACGCTTCCCCCTAACTAATTAAATCATTTACAGTTTTTAATAAAGTCGGTCCGCCAAGCGGCGTGTATGCTTGTGGCGGTATGATACCGCACGGGATAGATTCCTCTTCTGCGAATTTTTTAACAGAGTCAAATCTATGTCTTACTTGAGGTGCAACCATTACAACGTCCCAGCCATTCTTTACTTCTTCCTCTATCTCACTTGTTCCAATGGCATGGACTTCCATGTTTACACCTTTTTTCTCCGCCTCTTTTTTTAAAGCGTTTACAACAATTGCACTGGACATCCCTCCAGAACAAACGAATAAAACCTTCATTTATTAATCCTCCTATACTTATAAATTATCCCCTTCGGATGAAAGGAAGTTTCACTTTACTAACAAGCATATGAAGAAGTAAAAGAATTTAGTTATATTGAAAGTAAATTTCAGTAAAAATATTTTTCCTATTAAATTAATGTTTCAATATTTATTTTTCTCAATTGTAAGTACAACCTCACCTCGGATATCATATTAGCTAACCATATAATAGGGAGGCGTATAAATAATCATGAAACGTTTATTAGTGATATGTTGTATCGTCATCTTTTTTATTCCTTTCTCTTTCATTCCTCCTCACTCTACTTACGCTGAAGTAAATACTACGTATAAAAAACACGAATTACGTGCTGTATGGATTGCTTCTGTACTTAATATTGACTGGCCCTCAAAAACTGGCTTACCTATCGCAAATCAAAAACAAGAGTTTATTAGATTATTAGACGATGTAAAAAACATTGGTATGAATGCAGTTGTTGTACAAATAAAACCAACCGCTGATGCTTTTTACCCTTCCAATTACGGTCCTTGGTCAGAATACATTACAGGTACACAGGGAAAAGATCCCGGATACGACCCGCTCGCATTTATGATTGAAGAAGCACATAAAAGAAATATAGAATTCCACGCATGGATTAATCCATACCGAATAACGATGAATCACACTGATATAAATCGATTATCGGATAACCACCCTGCAAAACAGCATCCGGATTGGGTTGTACCTTATGGAGGAAAGTTATATTACAACCCTGGTATTCCAGAAGTGAAAAAATTTATTACAGAAGGCGCTTTAGAAATCGTACAAAATTACGATATTGATGCTTTGCATATGGATGATTATTTTTATCCATATAAAGTAGCTGGTGAAGAATTCCCCGATCAAAAAACGTTCGAAACGTATAATAATGGTAGATTTACAAATATAGAAGATTGGCGACGTGACAATGTAAATGAACTTGTCAAAGGTTTAAATACTGCTATAAAACAAGAAAAATCATACGTAAAGTTTGGCATAAGTCCGTTCGGCGTATGGCGAAATATAGCTGACGATCCAACTGGCTCCAACACAACTGCAGGTCAAAGAAACTATGATGACCTTTATGCTGATACACGTGAATGGATACAAAAAGATTATATTGATTACATTACACCGCAAATATATTGGAATATTGGTTTCACACCAGCTGCATATGACATATTAGTAGATTGGTGGGTAAAAGAAACAAATAATAAACCGATTCACCTATACATCGGTCAGGCGGCGTATAAAATTAATAATAATTCTGTCCCAGCTTGGTCTGATCCTGAAGAATACCCAAGACAAATTGCATTAAATCGGTTATATCCTGAAATAAAAGGTAGTATGCATTTTAGCTTAAAAGATATGAATAACAATCCACTAGGGGTTAAAGATAGACTCGCAAAAGACATATATAAACATCCTGCATTAATCCCATCTATGCCCTGGCTTGATCATGATCCACCAAAACAACCGACTTTAAAAGGTGCTATTCCAAGAGATGAAGGTATTGCTGTAGGTATCATTGATGATAGAGAGAATGATTCTGCTTATTACGCCATTTACCGTGTGGATGGAAAAAATGAAGTGGATATAGAAAATCCGAAACATTTACTTACTACTGTAAGAAAAACAAAACTTGGAGAAATTTATGTAGATAAAACAGCTATTTCTGGAGAAACGTATACGTATGTAGTAACTGCAGTTGATCGATTGCATAATGAGAGTGTTGCATCTAGTCATATTACCGTTAAAGCAAAATAACAACTAATAAAAAAACGCCTTAAAAGCTAAGAACTATAGCTTTAAGGCGCTTTTTTTTATTTATTCTTAAATTTCTCAGTCGCTGCTCTCATCTTCACATTCAAATCGTGATCAATCGAGTCACGAATATCTCGCTCGACTACTTCCATTTCTTTTTGGAAATTTTGCAAGTAGATTTTTAATTCTTCTTCTTTTTCTGGTCGTTGTGAAGGTGGTAATTGTACGACTAACGATAGCATCGCTGTTAAATCTTTCATTAAGAATGTTTCAAGTTTATGTTGTTGTTCAAACATACGCTGCTCCTGATAATACGGTAAGGCATTTAATACTGAAATTGTAATTTCATCAACCGTTCTTTGTAATGAAGGGTTTATTGAGCGTTTATACGTTTGAATTGTATTTAATGCATCTGGATATCGATCATAAAAATACAATTTATAAAACGAAAGGTCTGATGGTTTTACTGTTTGCTGCGTTTCTTGTCTTAAAAAATCTTTTACTTTCATCGCCGCTACATCAATATCTTCATTTGTAAGTTTTTTCGTTGTTTTTGCCATTACATGTACTTTTTTCTGTTTTTCTTTCGGTAACATTGAGAATACTTGCTCTCTCGTACGTTGACCCGATGCACAGAAAAGAGTGTTTAATGTATATTGTTCTTTCTTTCCTTCCGTACGAATCCAGCGATAAAAGAGTGGGTGTTGTGTAAATTCTTGTAGAAACGGTAATGATTTATTCGATAACTTATCTAAAGAATCATGGGCTCTTTTATATGGTTTCGTCCATGAAAAATACAGTTTACGTCCGAAATATACAACTAAAACAACGACAGTAAATGCGATTAAAAGCAATGTACCCAATAGTACTAATACTGTTTGAATGAAACTCATTTTTTCACCTCCTCTAAAAGTCTGTTATTTCCTTGGACGCTGAATGAGTTTTTGTTTCATTTCATCATTAAATGTGTCTAATTCAATTACAAACTTCTTACTTGACTCGATAATACGTTCTGATGATTTCTCAGAAGCTTCAATCGCAGCAAATACATTTTGGAATGATTCACGTAATTTATCCATGCTAATAGCAGGATTTTCAAGAAGTTTTGTTGTTTCTTCTGTATTTTGTTTTAATGCTTGTGAGTTACTTAATACCATTGATTCAATTGCTTCATTTGTCGCATTCACTGCATCAATTGTTTTACGCTGATTTGTTAACGCTAGCTGGATAGCAGCTGAAACTGTTACAACGTTTTGCGTCATCGTAATTGCATTACGAATTGCCTCTGTTAACTTTTCATTATTTTTCTTAATAATGTCTACAGATGCGATAGATTGTAATAGCACACTTTTCGCTTGCTGCATATTTCGTGTACGTACTAGAATTTTTTCTAATGCATCGTTAATTAATGGAATATCTCTTTGACGTTCTGGATTTTGTTTCTCAGCTTCCAGCATACCAGCGAGTTTTCTTCCTAAGTATACTTGTTTATCAAGAGCGTGAATTTTATCGTGCGATTGTTCTTTAAGCATTTCAAGACCAACTGTATCTTCTTGTAAGTTGTCACGACCAATTAGAAGGGATCTTATAATCTCTTCAATTTGTTTATCTATAGATTGATATTTATGCACGTATGTTTCAAGTGGATTTTTCTTGAATACTTTAAACATAATTTTCTTCATACCACTTGCTTTTAATGAATTCGGATCAAGCTCTGATACCACTTTGCGTAATTCTAACAATGTATTTGGAATTTCTTCATTCTTTCCATTCATCATCGCTGTTACAGGACGTTTTAATGCTGATAACGTTTGTCCTGCTGCTTGTTGCTCTTTATCCCCTAAATCTCCTAGCTGTGACAATACTTTTGATAAATCCGTATTTTGCTCGCTATTTAATTTTTGTACATAAAGATCAGCTTCTTTATTCAGTTCCTCTAATTCTTGATCTTTTATAACTGTATCTACTACTACTTCTACATTATTATCTTTCACAATGGATACAGGTTCTTTTTTCTCGAGTTCAGTCAACAAAATCGCTCCTTTATTTATATGTGCGAATTTATATGCACTATATTTCATCTATTATATCGTATTTCATATACATTCTAACTGCTTGAAATCGATTTTTTTAGAAATGCCTGTTTATGCAGTCATTCCCTGTTTCTTACTATAAGTATACCTGTTCTCAACATTATTTTCCTCAGACTTAAGACCTAGAGAACAACATGCTGAAGGCGGATTCTTCGTATGTTACGTATATAAATTACGTCCTTCCCATCCTACTGTACTCAACCTTTTGACATACACCCTTTTTCAATGTGATAATTATATTACGCTCAATCCTAACTCTTCTTAAGCGCTACAAATGCTCCATTTTGAAATGCCAATAAGACCGTTTCAAACATTTCATCTTCTTCAATCATTTTTCTAAACTCGGCTAATTCGCTTGCATGAGAGGTTGCGTTATCAACAACAAGAAAACCCTTTGGTTGTAAAATGCGTTTTATATGCTCAAGCCACCACATGTATTGCGTACGCTCTGAATCTAGGAAAATAAAATCAAATGAGTGATCTAATTGCGCATCTAAAAATGCCCCTGCTTCTTGATTATGAACATCAATCCTTTGTAAAAGGTTTGCCTTTTCAAAATTGACAAGTGCCTCTCCAACTCGTTCTGAAGAAAGCTCTACAGTTGTTACATTTCCATTTGTTTCTTCTACCGCATTAGCTAACCACAATGTAGAATAGCCATTAGAAGTTCCGATTTCTAAAATGTTTTTTGCGCTACACCCTTTTACTAAAATCGATAAAAACTGCCCCATCTCACGAGTAATATTCCGTAACTTTTCTTCCCGTGTTTTTTTATTTCGATCATGCTCTTCTCCATATTGTTCAAGTTGAAATAATAATGAATCTAACGTATCCATTTTTTCATCGCCTTTCCAAAGCAATATGATGAAAAAGCTCTTGCTGCCCGTCTACTTTCATTATATGCGAAACAAAAACCTTTTTCTCGTTATATGACAAAGATTTGAATTTTTTTATAGCATATTGTTTCGTTTTTTGGTAAAGTTAATTTCTACGTGCAATTATTCCATTCATACTATTTTTAATTCAATTGCAGTTATTAAAAAATATAAACCCCAATTAAATGAATCGGTATTTCAAATTCAATTAAGCGCCCTTTCCGGACGCATTTTCTTTTGTTTATATATTTCTAGAAGAAAGGATGCTTACAATGAACGTGATTAGCTTAGATGCTGCTCGAAAGCGCAAACAGCATAAAAAATTAATGATTACTATACCGATTATTTCACGTATTTATGAAGAAGATGGGGAAATTAAATTTGAGGTAGCAGGCGAAAAAGATGTACCTCTTGAAATGTTAGAGAAATAAAAAAAAGACGCACTTCTAAAGAAATGCGTCTTTTTTTATACTGTTACATTTAAGTGCATAAGTTTTTCAGGATTAACCATCATATAAATGTTTGAGATTTTCTCATTTTCAAATGTAAATGAAAGCACATAAGTCACTTTATTATTTACTTTAACAATAACACCTGGGGCACCATTTACCATCTTATAATCAACATTGTACTCTTCCGGGAACTTCTTCCCAATTCCAAAGAATAAACGTATAATTCTATCTGCAGAATAGATTGGATGGATTGCAGTTGTAGCTTTACCACCACCATCAGCTTTTAATATCGCATCTGTTTTTAATACTTCTAACATGCCTTGCGCATCCCCACACTGCAATGATGATACAAATTTCTCCACATAGGCAGCCATCTTCTTCGTACTTAATGTTGACTGCTTCGGCTTATCCAAAATACTTTTTCGTGCACGTTGAAAGATTTTTCGGCAGTTCGCATTACTCTTATCTACAATTGAAGCGATTTCTTCGTATTCATAACTGAAAACCTCTCTTAATATGAAAACAACTCTCTCTACCTCAGACAATTGTTGTAAAAGTAATAAATATGCCGTAGAAATTGATTCTTTCATTACAAATGACTCTGATGGATCATCAACCTCTTCCACAAATGGCTCTGGCAACCACATTCCGACATATACGTTCCGTTTATGTGCTGCCGAACGTAATTTGTCAATTGAGCGATTTGTTACTATTTTACATAAATAGGCTCTCATATTTTCTATAGATTGAACGTCCTCTATATTATTAAGTGTTATAAATACGTCATGGACGATATCTTCAGCATCCATAACACTCCCAAGGATTCTATATGCTAACGAAAATAATACTGATTGATACGTTTCATATAATTGCTCCGTTTCCATGATGAATTGCCTCACTTTCGGATTGCTTTAATATGTGTAACGCTGCACGTTTTCCGCTTGCTACCGCAGCATCAGCTAATATTTCATCATGTCCTAACCAATCTCCTGCAACGTAAACACCTGGCATTCCAGGTATGTTAGGGCCTGGTTTTTCAACACGGTCAATATGAGGAAA
Source organism: Bacillus sp. GW823-FHT06B01 (assembly GCF_058952315.1). Taxonomy (NCBI): domain Bacteria; kingdom Bacillati; phylum Bacillota; class Bacilli; order Caryophanales; family Bacillaceae; genus Bacillus; species Bacillus sp. GW823-FHT06B01. The sequence goes on from NZ_JBXAHR010000001.1 coordinate 817,019, forward strand.
ATCATATACTACCGTTATTTTCGGTAAATATTGCTGTGCAACAACTTCTCTTTTCCAATTCGGATGTAACAATTCCATCATATTTTCTAACTGTTCTTTCTCTTCTTGAATATGATTCAGTTCTAGTACAGGGTTATGGTATTTAATTAGACTCACTACAATTGATCCATCTTCACTTAATTTAGCTGCTCTCGATTGATTCGTGAAAAATATAGGTTGATCTAATCCCAATGCAAAATGATGTAAAGGATTCGGTAATTGTTTTAAACCAATATCTAACGCTGCCACGGTCACTTGTATAGATTGTTCACTCCATTTTTGCAAACTTGTTCCTTCTGTACCTTTTATAATTTTACATGCCTCTTTCGGTGGAGTTGTTACAATAACTGCCCCTGCTTCAAATACTTCATCGTCAAAACAATGTATTCTTTGTTTTCCTTCACAATGCTCTATTTTTAAAACATGCTTTTTAGCCAGAAATTGTACACCACTAGTATTCGTTATTCCTCTTAAATTTGTTATTATCGTCTCCCAACCACCATCTACATAAAGTACTCCTTCTTTCATAGAAAGCTGTATTTGCTTTAGTACGGAAGATGCTAATTGTATTGTAGGAGCATACGTATATGTTGTTGTTCGGCATAATGCATAAAATATATTTCGAACCATTGGATCTTTAATTTCATTTTCTGCCCATGTAGTTAGGCTTATTTTCGGAACTTTTCCTACATCTAAGTTTCCTAAATGAATCATAAGACGAGCGAAATGTACTTTTGCAGACCATGAAAGTAACCGTGTTGATAAAATAGAGCGAAAATCTGTTGGAATGGTATAAATATCCCCTTTCCATATTCCATGTGCTTTTGTAGATGGGATTCCACCTGGAAGATTTACTCCTAGCTCATTAAAAGTTATAAACGCTTCTCCACCTCTATATAAAGCATGTGCACCAAGATTCATACAAATGCCGTTTTTATTTATAGTCATCCCTCGACCGCCGAAGTGACTGGACTTTTCTAATACAATAACTTTCCTTCCAGCTTTCGCTAAATATATAGATGCTGTTAATCCAGCAAGCCCACCACCAACAATTGCTACATCAAAATTTTTCATAATAAAATCCCTCCTTATACGTTCTACATACAAGACGAACGATTAAGGGGGGATGTGACATAAAAATATATTTTTATTTATCTAATTTATTTCATTATTTTTTGATTCGGTCATATTGCATACGAAATAACTCAATTGCAAACGGTATATCCTCTTCACTTTTTATATAATAACTTATCCATCCTGATTCAGGTAATACGTGATGTGGTTTCACTAATCCTTCGTTCACTAATTCATCTCGCTTTAACTTCGGAAATGGTAAATCAACTAACTTATCACCATGCAGATGACCAAGTTCTTTCTTACCATAATTTATTTCAATACCACCAAATCGATGCGGTTTTTCAGAAACACCAGCCCAGCTGAGCACTTCATTTCTAATAATTTCACTAAATGACATGAATATTCACTCCTTATTAATGATTGATGTAATTTTAAGTTAACACGTTCATTACTTGTTTCCATCAATCCAAAGTATGAATGGATATACGAATATAGTTTAATCTCAATATATTTAAGCTTAACCTAACATCAATAATTCCGACTTTCATTAGTTCACTCTAATTTTTATCTGTCTTAACATTATGATAAATAAGAAGTACAACCTATATTCTTTATAAAACATGTGAATTTATTATAATACAGACAAATGCACATAACTAACACTAGGCACATATCCTAAAGTTGTATCTATACTTACCAATAGAAAGGCGGGTAATACAAATGACTTCTAATATCGACTACACTTCCCCCTCAACCAATTTCACCCATGATTTAAATAAAAGTAATTTTTTTAAAAAAAATGCCCAAAATTATATAAATGTACTTGGCATAAAACAATTAAATACTTTAGAAAATACTTCTTTATTAGATATCTATTTAAGTACAGGAAATGTTGTAGAGCCACATATTCATCAAAATGCAGCTGAACTTGTTTACTGTATTTCAGGATCTGCTGTTGTTTCCTTACTTAATCCTTTTACAAACCAAATATTAAACTTACCGATAAAACCAGGTCAAGTTGCCAACATCCCACAAGCATGGTGGCATTATGAAATTGCTACAGCAGATAGTACTCACTTATTAGCTATTTTCAATGCCCCAACCCCAGAAGTTATTTTTGGTTCTGATATTTTAAGATTAACTCCCGCTAATATGATGGCTCATACTTACTGTCTCGATGAACAGCAATGGAAACAAGCGATATCCCCTATTCAATCCACTACAGTAATTGGTCCTCCAGCAAACTGTAATCAGAACCGCGGCACGATAACCCCAACAACTCAGCCTCCTAACCAACAACAAAATTTATATTACCAAGATTCATACTATTTCCCTCTTTACTGGGGATATTAATTAATTTATTTCATTAATAAACAATTATTGATCTCCTCGGAAAATACGCAGGAGATTTTTTATTGTATATCTACCATTCCTATTTTTTTCGTAACAATTAATAGAGTACATACATATAATATTTATATATCTAATTGGAGGTGATAGTACTATGAGTAATTATAACTATCGAAAAAACTACTCTAATAATAAAAATAGTAGTTCATCAGCATCCTCTCAGTCTTCGAATTCTCAATCTTCCAATTCCCAATCGCAAAGAGATTTAGCCGAACAAGGCTATGTAAAGAAAAAAGGATGTAACTGTAATAAAAACAAATAGTTTATTACTAATTTGAACTATGACATTTCAACGCTCATGATAAATATCTTACTTCACTTGTATACCGTTTATGTAATGGATGAATTCTATTTATAATAGAATTCATCTTTTTTATTTATAGGTAATTTTTTAAGTTATATAACTTATTCCATTAACAATAAAATTTAAAGCATACATTTTGATTTATCACCTATCTTCCCATAAAATATAGCCCTTCCTAATAAAATTAGGAAGGGCTATATACAAAATACATTACCACAAGTTATTCGATATTAATACCTGCACTTACAAATCCAGCAACTGCAGCTATTGGACTTGCTGCTGTTAATGAAACATATAACAGTATTTTATCTCCAGCAGCTACTGGAATAGCTTCAGGTATGATTCCTGATGCTGTAGCACCAATCGCTATTACAGCAAATGCTGGTGCTAATAATAGAGGTGCTCCCTGTACTGTAAACGTATTACTTGCTGCTGGTGCAGTTAATATTTGTATCTGCACTTGCACAGGTGATAATGGAGCTAATGCAGCTGTTGCACTAAAGAAACCTGCTAACGACGTAATAGTTCCTGCTCGTGGTGCTACAAATGCATAATCACCTATACCTAACGCTAAAGTGATACTAGTTCCACCCGTTAAAGCTATGCCAGGCTGACTAAATCCAAATCCAAGAAGAGTTCCTGTATTAGCTATTAATGCGTTAACTAACGCAGATGGTGTTGTACCTGAAGCGAATGGAATAATAGCTCCGCCACCTGTTGCACCAGTTGTTCCCGTTGCTCCCGTCGGGCCTGTTGCTCCCGTTGGACCTGTCGCTCCTGTTGGGCCTGTTGCTCCTGTTGCTCCTGTTACTCCTGTTAGGCCTGTTGCTCCTGTTACTCCACCAGTACCTGCTGGACCTGTCGCTCCTGTTGGACCTGTTGGACCTGTTGCCCCTGTTGCTCCCGTTGGACCTGCTCCGGTTCCTGCTGGGCCCGTTGGACCTGTTGGACCTGTTGGACCTGTCGCCCCTGGAGTAGCATTGATTAATTGAATTAATAAATTAAAAAGAAGTTGTAAAGTTGCAGAATCAACATTTGAGTTGCAGGATATAGGGATAAGATCTAAAGCGAAGAAGAATTGTGCAAGGGCGCTATAAAATTGTTGCAATAATGTTGACAATTGTCCTAAATTAGGTGCTGGAGATTGTAATAAAACTATAATACTTTGAGTTAATTGTTTCAAAAAATTAACTTCTGGGGAAGGTAATAAGGAATTTAAGAAAATTAAAAATTGATTAAATAAATCGAGTAACACTAATCTGTTTGCATTACTTGGATTTGCAAAAAATGCTGAAATAGCTGATACTAATGAGTTTAGTAAAGTAATTAATTGACTTAATTGTTCCCTAGTAATAGGAACTGACTGTGGATTTTTACAACAATCTGCTGAAAAAACAATCGGATTGCAGTTATTATGATCAAAACAATCATTATGTTTCATTTATTTCCTCCTTACTTTTCTTATAGTTGAGTGTTTTCCTATTCTAAGTACTATAAAAGATGCGATTGAAAAAAGTAGTTGAGTTATATGTTTCTCTTAAAATAGGAAACATGAATGATAATCAAACTTGAAAACGTCATTTAATTATGTTCATGACTCACATATTAATTATATGTTTTTAATAATTGAGTGCTTAGATTAAACACCTAAACTTAAGCGTTTATTTTATTTTTCCACGTTTATCTCTTAAACCCAAAAAACACCTATGTATTTAAATACAAAAATTCAAATTTATCCTTAGCATATATTCCACAAGTATCAACATCACTTTTTAATTGTAGTAAAAATTATACATTTAATAAAATTATGCCACTCTTCTAATCCTAAAGCCGTTTCTATTATAGAAAACTCTCATACAATATAGTGGACAAGTTATTCCATACTTCGTTCCAATAAAATATGAATAGGAGTGAGAATTAATTGCCTATCATTCAACCATTTATGGCATCTAGAAGATTTACATCTACACTAGGCGCTGGAACAGGAACAGGTGCAGCTTTTGCAATTGCTGCTACAGCTTGTTTAAACGATGCTGGTACTACTGCAACTGCTTTTCCGACTTTTACGTATTACAACTTTTATGTAAACGGCATTCTTCAACCTAGTGTGAACTCCAGTATTACTACTGGACCTACTGGTGCTATTACAATTCCTGGCGGAGATGCATTAGACGGCGGAATTCCAATTACAATCGAATTTATCGTCACTTAGTTTAACTACTTTAATGTAGAACAAAAAGACAGATTCTTTTTATTTAAGAATCTGTCTTTTTTAATTAATAATGATGAATTGCAAAATAATTGAAGAACCTTGCGTTGGTGGTTGATTATCCAATAATGTTAGCTGACCATTACTAACCTGATATAATGGTTGTGGTTGAAGTATTCCATTGATAAACAAATTAATATAGGAAACCTCATCAGGAGGTAATATGTGTGTTGTACCATATTGAGCTATCCCATCTGAATCTGTATATATAAGTTTTTCTCCATCTGAAAAAGTGTAAAATAATAAATTAGTTGTTGTTATGGGACCAATAACTCCCGTTGGACCCGTTGAACCTGTTGCTCCCGTTGTTCCTGTTATTCCTGTTGCTCCCGTTGTTCCTGTTATTCCTGTTGCTCCCGTTGTTCCTGTTATTCCTGTTGCTCCCGTTGTTCCTGTTATAAACCCGTCGGACCCGTTGAACCTGTTGCTCCCGTTGTTCCTGTTATTCCTGTTGCTCCTGTTAAACCCGTCGGACCTGTTGCTCCCGTTGTTCCTGTTACTCCTGTTAAACCCGTCGGACCTGTTGTTCCTGTTGTTCCTGTTGCTCCTGTTGCTCCTGTTGCTCCTGTTGCTCCTGTTAAACCCGTCGGACCTGTTGCTCCCGTTGTTCCTGTTATTCCTGTTGCTCCTGTTGCTCCTGTTAAACCCGTCGGACCTGTTGCTCCCGTTGTTCCTGTTATTCCTGTTAAACCCGTCGGACCTGTTGCTCCCGTTGTTCCTGGTAAACCAGTTGGACCTGTTACTCCCGGTGATCCTGGTAAACCAGTCGGACCTGTTACTCCCGGTGATCCTGGTAAACCAGTTGGACCTGTTACTCCCGGTGATCCTGGTAAACCGGTCGGGCCTGTTACTCCCGGTGATCCTGGTAAACCAGTTGGACCTGTTACTCCCGGTGATCCTGGTAAACCGGTCGGGCCTGTTA
>NZ_JBXAHR010000001.1:823137-1273632 GCF_058952315.1 Bacillus sp. GW823-FHT06B01
TACTCCCGGTGATCCTGGTAAACCAGTTGGACCTGTTACTCCCGGTGATCCTGGTAAACCAGTTGGACCCGTCGCACCGGTCATTCCCGTTAAACCCGTTGGGCCCGTTGGAATATAAATTGGGGGAAGAACTGGAAACGTAGGTCCAATGTTTTCAGGTTCTATCATAGCTTTATTTATTGATAGTTTATTATCTCGCTTCACTTTAATACCTCGTTCCACATTTTTGTTTACTACTTAACAAAATAATACATCTATCATTTTAGAAGAATTCCATAACTACTTTTTTCATTCTCAAATGATTTTTACATATAGTAAACTTTTTACCGTTGCTATAACTAGTAGTAATAATATAATAAAATGATAGTTCCATTTCAAAATACTAAATCGGTTACGTTCTAATTTAAAAATGAGGTGATTTATATTCAAGATAAGAATGAAAAAATGAAAAAAGAACTATTATCACTGGCTCTTGAAATTATTCTTCCATACAGACTTACAGGTCCTACTGGGCCCACAGGTATTACTGGACCCATTATTACAACAAACTCTATGTTCGCTAATAATACATTAGGTGGTCCCATCTCAGTCATATTAGGTGGAACTAATATTCCACTTTCTAATAACCAAAGTCTCGGTAATTTTACAGTGAACGCTACAAATGATATATGTACAATTCCTGTTACTGGAAGATATTGTTTAACCTATCAAATTAATACAACAACTTCTCTACTTGCTGGTACAAGGCTACTATTAAACTCTTCGACTCCACTTCCCGGATCTATTTTTTCACCCGCAATATCAACTTCAAACTATAATAATAATTTAATAACCAATTTAATTGCTGGTAATACAATTTCACTTCAACTATTCGGAGTATTATCCGTAGTTAATTTAGTTGGAGGTGGTTCAACTGGTGCCTCTTTAACAATTATACGAATTGATTAAAAAATGATTCGTTCTTTTTTATAATAATCATTCTTAAATGGTCAAATAGAAAAGATTACGTAATTAAAGCTAATATTCTTTCAATAACTACACGATAGTGATTAAGCAATAAAAAACATTTTGCACTATGTTAATAGTAGAAAATATCTATACTAAATTTTCCGTATATACATTATCAATTTACACTTCTCCCTGCCAATGTTACATTGAATAAGAAGACAGTTTCCCAAAATGCGAACCATCTCAAAACGTATTTGAGAAACATACTCCAATCCTATACGCGAGAGCAATACTATGTCGACACTCAAACGAGTGTCTTTTTTATGAATTTTAAAAAATAAAACCATCTCTTATAGATGGTTTATAAACACACATTTCTTTATATTCTTGATGCAATTGTAAGTTTATGCAGTTGGATAATAAATGGTCATACTTAACCGAGTTAGCGTACTTCCGGAATTATGATAAGAGTGCGGTCTATCCGCCTTAAAGCAAATTGCATCTCCGCTATTTAATGTATATTGACAATCATTTATTTCAATTATCAATTCCCCTTCAAACACCGTTATAAATTCTTCGGTTCCTTCTTTATGGCCTTCCGAACTTAATTTTCCTTCTGTTTCAATTTCAACCGTATAGATTTCAAAGTTCCTATCATCTTGAAAAGGAAAAGTAGGATACACTTTATATCTCCCATTGTCTTCTGATAATACTTGAACATCATTTCGTAAAACAACTTTCGTATCTGGTTGCGGATTATTGATTAAAGAAGTAAAAGACACTTTCAAACCATTAGCAATTTTCCATATCGTTGTTAATGTTGGACTTGACTCCCCTCGTTCAATTTGTCCAATCATCGTTTTACTCACACCTGTTAATTGCGAGACCTTTTCCAAACTCATTTTTTCTTTCTCTCGTATTGTTTTTAAATTTTTCGCCAAAATAAGTTGAATTTCTTCCATAAGAAACACCCCTACACTATATACAATATAACGACCGTTATGTATAATAAAGAGCACACGTTATATTGTTCTTTTCGGTCATTATAACATACACTAAATAATTAGGGGGTTTTGAAATGCCTATATTTTCTTTTTTGTTATTTGTTTTTATAAGTAGCTTCACACCCGGTCCTAACAATTTTTTAGCTATGACATACGCTAATCAACATGGTTTAAAAAGGAGTATGCAATTTTGTTTTGGAGTAGCTTTCGGGTTTTTCATCCTCACCTCCTTATGTAGCTTCTTTAATATTGTACTAATTAATATCCTACCCATAATCGAATTCCCTTTAAAAATTTTAGGTGTAGCATATATGCTATATTTAGCTTTTAAAATACTCACTAGTAAAACTAGTACAGATTCCGATGAAAAACATAATAAAAACTTATTTACAGTGGGAATTTTTCTTCAGTTTGTTAACCCTAAAGGGATACTATTCGGGCTGACTGTAGTATCAACTTTTATTCTCCCTTACTATAATTCATATTCAAGTTTTCTACTTTTCTCATTATTTCTAGGTGTAGTCGGGTTAATGAGTACATTTAGTTGGAGCTTATTTGGTTCCATGTTCCAAAAACTTTTATTAAAACATACTAAATCATTTAACATCATTATGGCCGTTTTATTAGTTTTTAGTGCTATTTCAATTGTAGTCAATTAAATTCAAATTCTAAATTTCATTTCTGTTTAAAAGTATGATTTACAAATATAGCTGATATACCAAACGAACCTCCCGCTTACATGCATTACTTATTTAGTTTTAAGGCGGTAATCTTCTATATCTACTCTTATTCATACGAGATAAAATAAAAAGAGGATTACTCATTATAAGTAATCCTCTTTTTTGACTATTGATTTTTAAATATTCTGTTCCACTAAACTAAAATCTTTACTTAACTTCATACCACCAGCCTTTACGATCAAGGTAATCCGTCATTCCTTTAAGTTGCGCATCTGAAGTTGGTTCAGAGATAAAATATGTTAGACCATCCGATTGTAAGATGAAGTTAGCTGTCATTTTTAGTGACGTTAATGCTCCCATTACATCGGGGGTTTCATGCGGTGAAAAAGCTCCTGATTGAATGATATTTTTTTTGGCTGGCGGAGTTGTCCCACCAGATTGCCCCGTTAACGCATAAACAATTGAATTTGCAATCTTATCTGGATTCCATTTTGACATATCTGCTTCATTATCGATAAATCCAAGTTCAATTAAGATCGCAGGTGCTTTCGTATTCGCTAATACATAAAGGTCTTTTCGCTCCTTCGCGCCACGATTTGACCAGCCAATATCTTTTGAAAGTTGCGCTGCTATCTTTGCTGATAAAGCTTGTTGGTCATAATACAGTACTTCAACACCATTAGCATTCGTATCATATGAGTTTAAATGAAATGAAACTACTAAGTCTACATCATGTGAGTTTGTTTTAGATACAATGTTATTTAAATTTTGCGCTTGTGTTGTCCCTACTTCATCAGTATCATCATAAACTGTATGCCCTAATGCTCTTAATTTAGCAACAACCGCATCCTTAACTTGGCGATCCATAATGTGTTCTTTCCGATTCCCATAATTTGCGCCCTGTACAATACTATTGTGCCCTGCGTGTAAACTATATCTAGCCATTGTTCCACATCCTTTTTTATTACTATATTCAAAGCTCGTCTTATTGTCCGGTCAAATATCCAGTACTTCTCCAGCAAACAAAATTTGGGCACTAATCTATTTTTTAATTTTTAATTCTAGATTATCTATTTTCTAAAATAAGCAACTTAAAAATAAAAACCACAACTAATATTTTTAAGTTGCGGCATTTACGTCTTTAAACTATTGATTTCAAAATCTTTTTATTATAATACAGACAAATACGTTATAATATAACTTACTGTTCTTTAGGAGGGGTTTAATAACTGATAAATATAAATTTTTGATACTCATTGTTACAGCATTTTTTTCTTTCTTTTCTTTAATAAAAGATTTCCGTAACACTTCAAAAAGTTTCTTTTGGGGGAGCTTTGCAATTTTAACGAGCTTTATATTATTATTAACTCCCGCTTTAGAATTAACTCCAATACTTCTCTATTCAGCACAGATGGCTCTTGAGATTATTACAATTCCACGTAAATTAATTCTTCCATCTGGCACTGAAGTTGCTATTTTTTACTAACTATTCGTGTATTTTAAAAAATCCAACTCTATATTTATAATTATCTTTACAAATTTAATATAGTGCGGTTTCCCCTTTCTAGAGAAACCGCACTATATTAAATTTCAAACCCACTAGTATAAAAATCTCATACATCGCTATTTTTTTCATTGAGTTCGTTTGTTTTGTGTAAAAGAAAAAGCACCCAAATGGTTGCTTTTTACAGAATCATCTTTTTCTTCTGCTTCTTTTTACTTCCTTTATTTCTCCTTGCTTAACTAGTTTTCAAAATATAAACGTACTAGCTTATAAACACACTCCCTTCGCTAATTTTCCTGCTCTTCTTGATTTTTCATCCGGACGCACAATTCTTTGTAGTTTCTCAGCTCTTTCACCACAAGTCTTCACATCTCCTTTTCATCGATGTCTTTAAAAAATAACAATTGATTCATACGATACGGTTCCCCTCCGTTCGATCTACTCTGTTGAACTTTTACTTCATTTCTTTTTTACATTCTTCAAGAAAATCAATGACTTTTTGAGTGTGCACTCTCGTAGAAAATAATTCCATCACATCGTCTTCCGTGTTATAAACACAGATCGTTCTTTCCTTGAACTCCATCCCTAACATTCCATCATCACCTAAAAGCTTTACGTTACCCTCCATTCTTTTAACCTCACTTTCTTTTCAAAGGATTATTTTGTTCAGTTCCTTATAAAGTGTTAATATTCTTCATAAAGGAGGTCTACTAATGAAAAATTCCTGGAAGAAAGTTTCTTTAATTGCTTTCATAGTAATTGTCCTTTTAATAATTTTATATTTTGGCGGTATGTCACTTTTTTGGAACCAGCCCTGAATAAAACTCAATATTCCGTCAATACTGTAGACAACCCATTAAGTTACTTTCTCCTTGTTCCCCCTTGGAGAACTAGCCGGGCAGTTAGTTTTTGCTAGCTGCTCTTTTATTCTGTAATCCTCCAAATAATGTTCCTTCTTCAATTTGCTTGAGAAATTCATCATCAACAGCATTTTCTACATCTCTCATAAGTTTAATTAACACCTTATCATCTTCTTTACGGGCTATTTTATCTAAAGTGTCCCAATAAGCACCTTTTATTGAGCTATGCATCTTGTACCATCTTCGTTTCAACTTTCCGTTTACAATTCTCAATCACTTTCTCTCTTAAATGCTCCGGTATGTCTTCAATCAACACATTCACATAACATCTCTTTTTGTGGATTTCCAAACTCTTATACAATTTCTCAATATTTTTACGCACCATATATTGCGCTTTAAGAAATGCTCTATTTGAACTAACTGGTGAATGAGAAACGATTTTACCAGTTACCATTTCAGTGATGACAAACATTCTCTTTGAAACGCTGTATCGCGAGAACAGATGAACACCTTCAATATTTCCGCAATACTCTTGTATCTCCACAAACACACCATCAACTGCCCCGAAAACAGCTTTATTAATAATCACACCAACCTCATACTTTTCACCTACATTCAATGGTCCTTGAATTGCATTAAAGTAACGATCTTCCTCATTAAACATATTTGCTACCATTCCTATGAATCTCATATCCATTCCCCTTTTCTACAAAATGAAATTTTTATACAAAAAACACTCAATTAAACAAACGTAACTTCAGATGATATATTGCATTCTTTTTAGGGTGGATAGTCGCTACAGAAGGGCGCTTTCCGAAGCGCTCTTTTTAATATCCCCTGCACTGAATAATTGTTGAATCATATATTAATTTCGAGAACACTCACAAGTCATAGGTTTACAATAGGTCTTGGTCAGAAGAGCACTTATATATGGTGCTCTTTTTGGTATGGAATGTGAAATAGAGACTTGCTCTTAAAACCTTTCATGTGATTTTTATGGTTTTTCCTTACACCCGTATGTCTGCTTGCTCATAAGTTGTTAAAGTATAAATAAAAATTGGCTAGTTATTTATAACGGAGGTGTAAAAATGAGTAAATTTAAAAAGAAATGTCACATCCCATTTCCATGCGCCTTTCCTTTGCCTCAAATCGGGTCTACTGGACCTTCGGGACCTACTGGAGCTACTGGACCTTCAGGTGGACCTCGGGGGCCTACCGGACCTACTGGAATTCAAGGTAACCCGGGACCTACTGGTCCTCAAGGGATTTCTGGATCTATTGGTCCAACTGGACCTTCTGGAATTCAAGGTATCCAAGGCATCCAAGGCATTCAAGGGATTCCTGGCATTCAAGGGATTCCTGGCCCGACCGGCCCTCAAGGGATTCCTGGCATTCCTGGTTCTGTAGGTCCAACTGGACCTTCTGGAGCTATTGGACCTACCGGCCCTTCCGGGGGACCGCCAGGACCAACGGGCCCGACTGGACCTTCCGGGGGACCACCAGGACCAACCGGACTTCAAGGTATCCAAGGCATCCAAGGCATTCCTGGCCCCACTGGACCTCAAGGAAGTCAAGGGATTCAGGGGATACAAGGTAATCCAGGGCCTATTGGTCCTATTGGACCCACTGGAATAACTGGGGCGACTGGAATTCAGGGTATCCAAGGTATTCAAGGTAATCCAGGACTTATTGGACCTATCGGCCCGACTGGACCAACTGGGCTTCAAGGTATCCAAGGCATTCCTGGGCCTACTGGATTACCAGGAACCGCTGGAGCTACCGGACCTACTGGGCCTGCCGGTCTTACAGTATCTGGTTTATCTCAGTATGCTTATGTTTTCAATACAGCAGCTCAAGTTGTTGCCTTAGAAGCACCTATTCTTTTTAATTCACACGGTAGAATCACATCCGGTTTTACTCATACTCTTGGAACTTCTCAGATGACAGTTATTAATGCTGGAGATTATAAAATTTCTTTTTCTGTATCAGGAGTTGAACCTAATCAATTTGCCCTCTTTTTAAATGGGGCTCCCGTTACCAACTCCATTTATGGATCAGGTGCGGGTACTCAACAAAACAATGGGCAAACAATTCTCACTTTAGCAGCAGGTGATATTCTTACCCTTAATAATCATACTTCCGCTGCTGCGGTTACTTTGCAGACTTTGGCAGGTGGAACACAAACAAATGTAAATGCTTCAATTGTAATTGAAAAGTTAGATTAATTTAATCATTTGTTTCCTGAAACTCTGTCAGTAAATAACTTTGGTTGGATTCTTTTTTCAACAAACAGTTAGCATTTGCTAGCTTCTTTTTGTATGGAGTGGAAAATAAATTTTAAGTCTTATTTCTTTTCTACGTCATATATTTTTAACCTAAACATCCAGCTCAAAGTGTTACCTCCTAATTTAAAGAGCACTTATGCATGGTGCTCTTTTTTATTTTGTTTTCTTTCATTTCTCAACACTCCGGTTGTGGAAATTGATTACCTTTTATGGTAATATATTGGTAATTTCACAAACTTCTATTGTTCCATTAAAAGGACCCGCACCCCTAATCAGGTCCTTTTTAATGTTTTCTACTTAAATAGCGTTTTTATATTAAATCTCGAACATTCCTAAAAAACATACATACAGTATCATGAGGTATTCTTTTTTATTTTTATTAAGGAGCGCTTTAAAAAGCGCTCTTTAGTTTTTAAATAAAGATTTTGTTTTACTTTTGCTAGCTACCCTTCCCTTGTATAAATGCACCTTTTTTTACATACCCTATTAAAATCTAAATAATTCTCTTTTAGGACGGTACAAATATGAACAAGGCAGTAAAATACATTTTAATCTTCTTTTGTACGGTGTTTTATATTGTAATTATTGGCGGTATTGTCTATCAAAACTTTGTTCAAGAGCATTTTATTCCTCCAAGCAAGAAATCTAAGATTGAACATAAACATTCATAATTAGCTATAAGAAGCGCTCTACAAGGCGCTCTTTAACTTTAAAATAAGAATTTTGTTTAATTACTATTAACATTTTAGATTTCTTTGAATACATTAATATCAAAAGAAATTCTATATGGTGCTCTGGTCCAGTTACCTTGAATTTCTTGCAGACCTTGTGTGAAGAATCCGTTTATAACAAACGGGTTCTTTTATTTTGGGTTATAAAATAACTATTTTGTTTAAATTTATCTTAATTCACATCAGATTTTCTTAACATTCGAATTAACAACTATATAATATAATTAAACTATTTGTATGAGGGGTGATTATTATGAACTGGAAACAAAAATACAATCCAAAGTATCTCTTTTACCGTATGTATAGTTATATTTATAAAGCCCTTGATGATATATCATGGTCCTTAAAATAATTTAGATTGTGATGAGTACACATTTTCTGTGTGCTCTTTTCACATTTCTATAAAATAACTCTTTCATTTCAGAATTATATTATTTTAAATTATCTATTTTACTTCTCTTCTCTTGTTCATATGCCAAGTTCTTTATTCATAAACTAAAAGTACTTGACATAACTGAATGGAGGCTAGCCATGTCTTTTGCAAATATTATTAAATATGGACGCGTTCCCCTCTTTAATTCTAACTTCCCTTTAATTTTATTTTGGAGTCAAAAAAGTGGCTGTACCTCTCTTGCACATTGGTTTTTTTATCAAATAAATTTATTTAAACAAGCCATAAAATACGATTCTTTCATTCATAATTATGAAAATGAAATATACAAAAACTCTTCGGACTACTTTATTGAACTAGCTGCGGCTTTATATTCAAACAGAAAAGATACCTATAAATTAGTGAGAAACCCCTATACAAGAGCTGTAAGTTCATTCTTTTCACTAATTGCCCCCCCTTATATAGAAAACCCAGCATGGAATCCTATTCGGAATTTTTATTATGGTAATGAATTTTGTAATAAACCTATTTCATTTAAAATCTTTCTCTACTACTTAAAAGCGCAAATGATAGATTTAGAACAAGTAGATCCTCATTTAATGCAGCAATATGAACCAGGTGAGGAAGAGTTTGTTACAAAGTATATCTACCTTGAAAATTTCTCTACTGAAATTGTGCGCTTAGAACAAACATATCAATTAAAAAATTCTCCTTTACAAATACTAACCAAATCATGGCATCATCAGAAAGACAGGGCGATTTATAAAGGTACTTTTGCAGATGCTGATATTACGAACCCTTTATTCCCACGCCTCCCAACATATGATAGTTTTTATGATCATGAAACTATCCAATTAGTACAAGATATTTTTAATAAAGATTTTAGCACGTACAATTACCCATTAACTCCTTTAAAAAATAAGTGATTTTCTAATTGTAGTTTCATATATTATAGAGAAACTTAAATTCACCTATTTAAGTTTCCTCATAAAACTCTCGTAGTAAGTTGGGACACTGGAAACAGTGTCTTTTTTAATAAAATTAAAATTGTATTATTCATCAAATCATTAAAATGTATAAATACAATGTGAAACACTCATTAAGGTTGTCTTCATTCGCTCTATTTGTTCCACTGCCGTTATATAATCAAAGTTCAATTATTTTACTATTAAATACAGAAACTTCAATTCCTAAACGATTAGTCTCAATTGTTAAAAAAATCAATCAAAGCATTATAATAACATAAAATTATAACACACACTGATAAAGCAATTCTTGGTCAAGCGTATCACGGACTGTGATTTAGTTGTTAGCATCAAAAAAGCTACATGAGGTTATCAAAGTGGATTTCATGATATTTTTAAGGCTCATTTAATAAAATCTGAATTTAAAAAATTCAATTTCATAGTTTACGTCATACTCATGCAACACTTTTTTGGAACAATTTGTACATCCAAAAATTTACAAGTGAACAATTGGGTCATAAAGGTGTTTTCATAAGCTTACGCATGTTTTACCTTGGATACAAGAATACGCAGTTAAAACATTTAGTGAACAACTATTTGGATAATAATGTTTTCAAATATAAAAATACGGTTTCTCTTTCCTAGAGAAACCGCACCATATCAAAGTTCTTATTAAATTTTAAACTGACTCGTATACAGATCAAAGTAAAACCCTCTATCTTCCATAAGAGATTCATGATTCCCTCTTTCCAAAATACTTCCATCTTTTATAACAAGGATTTGATCTGCTTTTTCAATCGTTTTCAGTCGATGAGCGATTACGAAACTTGTTCGACCTCTCATTAAATTGTTTAGTCCTTCTTGTATTTGTAATTCTGTTCTCGTATCAATATTAGATGTCGCTTCATCAAGAATTAATATATCTGCATCTGCTAAAATCGCCCGCGCAATCGCAAGAAGTTGTTTTTGTCCTTGACTTAAATTCGATCCTTCTGAAGCAATTTTTGTTTCATATTGATTCGGTAAATGTTTAATAAAAGAATGTGCAGATGCTGCCTTAGCTGCATTGATTACTTCATCATCACTAGCATCTAATCGACCATAACGAATATTATCCATAATCGTCCCAGCAAATAAGTACGTATCTTGTAAAACTACTCCTATTTTACTCCGCAACGAATTAATATCATAATCTTTTATATTTTTTCCATCGATATGAATTTGCCCTTGCTGTATATCGTAAAAGCGAGTTAGCAAATTAATGATTGTTGTTTTGCCCGATCCAGTTGGACCAACTAAAGCAATTGTCTCCCCTGGCTGTGCCTTAAGACTCACTTCTTTTAAAATCGTTTTATTTTCCTCATAACCAAATGAAACATTCTCGAGTGCAACATGCCCTTGTAAATTTTGTACAATGCATGCATCTTTTTTATTTTGAATTTCTGGTACTTCATCCATAATTTCAAAGACACGTTCTCCACCAGCAACTGCCGCTTGAATTGTATTCATTAAAGTGGCGAATTGACTTAGTGGTCTTGAGAATTGACGAGAATAATTAATAAAAGCCGCAATGACACCTACTGTTGTCATTCCATTTAAAACCATAACTGAACCAGCCCCAATTACAAGCCCCATACCTAAGTTATTTATAAAGTTCATACTTGGAAAAATAAAAGCTGAAAATGTATCCGCCTTCGTAGCTGAAACTCTTAATTGTTCATTAATTTTATTGAAAGTTTGTACGGTTTCTTTTTCTTTCCCATATAACGTTGTAACATCCGCTCCTGTTATAGCTTCCTCAATAAAACCATTTAATTCTCCTAAATCTCGTTGACGCTTTGCAAAGTTTTTACCACTATAAGTAACTAGTTTTTTTGTAACGAAAAACATAATAGGTACTGTAATTAAAGTAACAATCGCTAAAATCCAATCTAATGCGAACATCGCAATCGTTACACCTATAAAGGTTAATGCTGATGAAATAATTTGTACAACACTTTGCGTCAACGCTTGATTCAAATTATCTATATCATTTGTAACACGGCTCATTAAATCCCCTTGAGAACGTACATCAAAGAACCGTAAAGAAAGCGTTTGGATTTTCTCAAAAATATCTTGTCGTATTTTTTGTATCGTTTTTAATGCAACGTTAACCATGACAAATGTTTGTAGCCAAGTTAACAATACTGTTACACCGTAAATCGCGATAAGTAACAAACACATTCTCGCCGTACCGTTTAAATCTTTCGGTACAATATATTGATCTATAATTACTCCCATTAAATAAGGACCTAATAACCCAAGTAACGTCGTAACAAATACTAAAAATATAACGAACGTAAGAGCAGCCTTTTGATACCCCATATAGTTCCATACTCGCAATACAGTTCCTTTTGTGTTTCTAGCTTCACCCATTTTAGGCGCGTTACGCCCACCTTTATTAGCAAATTGCCCTTGAAAATTACGCATGTTCTTTCCCACCTTCTTTATGTAAATTGCCACCTTGGGAAAGATAAATTTCTTGATATACCTCACATTGTTCTAACAATTCTTCATGTGTACCATCACCAACTAATTCACCGTTATCTAAAACGAGAATTTTATCAGCATCTATTATAGATGAGATTTTAGAGGCGATTAATAATGTTGTTGTTCCTTTATATTCTGTTCTTAATGCCGATTGGATGTTAGATTCTGATTTCGCATCAACTGCTGATGTAGAATCATCTAATATAAGAATGGATGGCTTTCTCACAAGTGCCCTTGCAATTGATACACGTTGTTTTTGTCCACCTGATAAATTCGTTGCACCTTGTGTTAAATGATATTGATATGAATCTTCCAACTTGTTAATAAACTCAGTCGCACAAGCTGATGAAGCCGCTACTTCCAGTTCGTCATTCGTTGCATTTTCTTTACCATAACGTAAGTTCTCTTCTATGCTACCTGAAAACAATAATGCCTTTTGAGGTACAAACCCGATAGAAGCACGAAGTTTTTGTAAATCGTATGCTCTAACATTTATTCCATCAATGCATACTTCCCCTTGATCAACATCGTATAAACGCGGTAACAGTTTTGCTAAAGTAGATTTACCACTTCCTGTAGAACCGATAATTCCTACTTTTTCACCTTTACATATGTTAAATGAAATATCTTTTAAAACATATTCATTATTTTTCGTGTAACTATAACTAACATTTTTAAAGTCAATTTCTCCCTCGATTTGCTTAGGTGCAACCGCATTTGTTTCCGTCGTAATATCAGCCTCAGTATTTAAAACTTGCTGTACACGATCCGCAGATGGAAATGCTCGCGCGATTTGCATAAATACCATACTTATAGACATAAGTGACATTAAAATAATATTCAAATAGTTTATAAACGCTAAAATAGCTCCTACTTGAAGCGTTCCATCAAATACTTTTTCTCCACCAATCCATAATGTTGCGACAATCCCGCCGCTTACAACTAACATAATGATTGGCATCATTATGGAAATAAGCTGCACCGCTCGAATATTTATCTTCGTTAAATTTGTATTAACATCTCCAAACTGAGTAATTTCATATTTTTGTCTTACATACGCTTTAATAACACGTACTCCAGATAAATTTTCTTGTAGCTTTGTATTCACTTTATCTAATGCTTCTTGCACTTTTTTGAACGTTCCGCTCGCTTTACTTGCAATGAATATAATCGCAAGTAATAAAATTGGAACAACCACAAGTAATATAGGAAATAACTCACGTGCTGTTACAAAAACAATTATTATACTTCCGATAAATAACAAAGGACCACGAACAAGTACACGTAATGTCATCGTCATCGCCGATTGAATAGAAGTAATATCATTTGTCACAATCGTTAATAATTTCCCAGTTCCAAATGAATCACGATTTTCACTAGAAAATGTTTCTACTTTCGCAAATACATCTTTTCGTATGTCTGTAGCGAAATTAACAGCTGCTTTTGTAGAATACATCATACACCCAAGTCCTCCAACTAAACCGAGTGCTGCAGCTCCTATCATAAGAAGCCCCATTTTTATTACATAATTCAAATCACGATTTGCTATCCCAACATCAATAATATGTTGCATAATAGTCGGTTGAATTAAGTCCATCGCAACCTCAAGTACCATAAATAGCGGTCCAATAATTGCGAAGAACAAGTATGGTTTTAAATACTGTAATAATTCGCGAAATGATTTCATACTTAATCTCCTTTTTCCTATGAAATTACCATTTAATAATTCATACCCTCCTTACTTAAGCCATATATTTTTTGATTTTTCCAGTACTTCTATTATATTATGCAAATTAATATTTAACATTATTAAATGATAAGCATTAATGACTTTCTGGTCAATAAATGTGCTTTATATTACACAAATAGAAAAACCGTATTCTTAAGTAGAAAGAATACGGTTTTTCATCTATATCTCTTCAATTGTAAAATCTAAAAACTCAGTCTCAAATCCATTGTTTTTAGAAGGACTACACGTGTAAAAACCTATTTTAACAGGCGCATTCCCTATATCCTCCATCAAATGAGCAATTCTTATTTGTTCCCATTGACAGCTATTTTTTACATATATTATATAATCGCCACGTTTACGAACAATTCGAAAACGAAGTTGCTCGTTAGCTAATTCTGTTGGAAAGTCTTGTGTTGACCAATCAGAATATCCATTATTCGTTACGACAGCTCCTAAATGAGAAGGGCCATCTGGAATATACTCTAATGAAGTTTTCAACCAACACTTTTCCGAAATCATAACAAAAAGACCTGCTTGATCGTATTTTGAATTTGGATTCATACACAATTGAACTTCAGCTTGAAAGTCTGTCATCATTTCATTATAAAATACATGACCATTCATTACTTCAAAACCATAATGTGTTTTAAGCCAGAAATCTGTTTCTGCTTTGGAACGGACGATAAACGACCGGTTGTCATTAACTTTATAATATTCAGGGACATTCATTATAGTGAGCTGCTCAACATGTTTAGGTATATACGATATATTCATAGTTCCTCCATAATAAAGCCTTTATACAAACATTTAAAACTCCGCTAATACAGGGAATTTATAACCTTTAAAATCTAACTCTTTATTACTTCGAACCATTAAATACTTATTAGACTGTAATTCTGTAAATTGTACATCCTCAATCCCTAATTGATCTGGTGAGAAGTAAAATTCGATTTCTGTAAATCTTTCAGCGATTTCTCCGCATATTTCATCTAAAACTGGAATTACTGGTGCAAATACTCCATATAATTTCAACTTTTCATTATCTACTTCATACACAATTAGAGCATCTAGTTTTTCTGAATAATACAATTTCCCATTCCATCCAGAATCATACATATTCAAATAAAACGAAGGACGGAAGTTTAATGTTGAAAAATTATTTGAAAGTCTTTGGCTACTATCAATAGTTTCATGTATTAACTTTCTATCCTCTTCCATATAATAATCTAATTTTCTAAGTAAGGAGTCATTATTATTCTTTTTATCATATAGAATAGTCATCAAATACTCCTGCACAACTTTAAACCCAAATGATGTATATAGTTCCGGTTTTTCCGTAAATAATAATGTACATTCACATTTCTTATCAATTTCTTCTATCATTTTACTTATTAATTGTGTCATGAGTCCTTGTCTACGAAAATCAGGGTGAGTCATTACCGTTTGAATGCCGGCTGCATTTATTCTTGCACCATTTACTAGCAACGGTAGCGAAAATACCGCAACATTTGCAATCGCTTTATCGTCATGTAAAAATGATAAAGCTTTGTATGTATCATCCCAATAACCTCTCTTTGAAAAATCATTCAATGTTTGAATTGTAATCCCAAACACTTCTTCAAATAAAGGAAATAACTGCTCTCTTTTCGGTTCTTCTAAAAGAAGTTTTTCAAAATTTTCAACATTCCCCATGTTGTCCCTCCATACGTTAATTCCATCAAATTAGATGTAGTTGTAGAACCTACTCTTAAAGTAATAGGTCTTACCAATCAATATACTATCATAAAATATAAAAAAAAAGTCTAATTTATTTTATGTTTTGACTATTTGAAAATAAGTCGAATAAAATAATATTAGGATTTTTGAATATTAATAAGTTTGTTATATAAAAATAGTGCTTTCTAAGTCGTTTTTACTAATAGAAATGCACCATTTATAAAAAATATTTTTTATTATTTTTTTCCTTCTAGTCTCTCCTGCGTGTTAATTTCTTCTCCCCTCATTCGCCTTTCAAATGTATTTCTCCAACTCGTAGAAAGTGCCTGTACTTCTAAAATCCTTTTTAGCCCTTCTATATTTTGTTTTTCTTTATGCATGATACGATTAGCAAATGCTACCGTAACACCTTTTGGATCAGACTTCAGTAATTTTAACGTATCAGCAGGTGATACCCATCCTTCTTTTAATACGCGAAAATAAAATCCTGTATATCCTGTTTCTTGAAAATATAGTGGTAACTTTGGAATATTGTATTTCTTAGCTAATTTAAAACAAGGTTGTCTTGGTTGCGTCACTTGGACAATCGCTTCTCCAATTTGAAATGTATCACCAATACAAACATCCTCTTCACACAGACCACTAATTGTTATATTTTCTCCGAATGCTCCATATACAAGGTCTTCATTCAACTCTTTTTCCCAGTATCTATAATGTTCTCCAGAATAAACACAAACTGCTTTATCTACTCCGCCATGATGAACTAAGTCCGCTTGCCCATCTCCATTAAATTTTAAAAAGGATAAAAACACTGGTTCCCTTACTTGCTTCTTATTTATACCTGTATGAATTACCTTTCCGCCGTATGTAACCTCTTTTGGTAACCCTATGTTTAAAGATAGTACCTCATATACTTTATTCATCTTAATCGCTCCTCTTACTTACCCCACAATTTTTCAATAGATTAATTTATACTTTCAAACTCTCTGTCTATTTTTCATTTAAAATGACAAAAGATCAGCAAATGTAATAACCACTCAAATATCCCTGCTCCGATACTTATCTATCCTTACTTCAAAAACTTTTCAATCCCTCTCTAATAAAGTGATTATAAGCTCAACAAAATCATTGTTCAATCCAATTATTTATATAATAATGATAGGTATAACCTATCATTAAACTTGAGGTGATTCCAATCGAATTAAGACAACTTGAATATTTTTTAGCTGTTTCAAAAGAATTGCATTTCACAAAAGCAGCTGAGAAACTAAATATTTCACAACCTTCTCTAAGTCAGCAAATACGTGCATTAGAACATGAAGTAGGAATGCCACTTTTTGATCGCATTGGTAAAAAAATATCTTTAACTGATGCAGGAAGGATTTTATTATTACATAGTAAAACCATTTTTCATGAAGTCGAACAAGCTCGTTCTGCAATTCAAGATCTAAACGGATTACAGCAAGGTTCCTTAACAATAGGCTCTTTGTTAACCGTCGTAAATTATTTACTACCACCAGCTATATTAAATTTTAATCATTCATATCCCAATATAGAGCTTTCTGTATTAGGGCTTCGTACAGGAGATATTCGTGAAAAATTATTACAAAACGAACTAGATATTGGCATTACATTTCTCCCGGTGCAAGATAAGGAGATTATTTCTATCCCTCTATACAAAAGTAAACTTACATTAGTCGTACCAACCGATCATCAATTAGCTGAACGTAATCATGTATCTATTGCTGAATTACAGAACTACCCTTTAATTCTTTTACCTCAAAATTTCTTTTTAACCGAACTAATTACATCTCATTGTCAAAAATTTAACTTTAAACCAAAACCAATTTTAGAAATTAGTACGATGGAATCTTTAATCCAAATGGTTTCAAAAGGAATGGGAATTACAGTGTTACCAAAACCGTATATAGACTTTTTACAAAATAAAAACATTCAAGCAATTAAAATAGAAAATCCTACCCCAACAATAGAAATTGGGCTTATTTATAGAAAAGATAAATATATGTGTGCTGCAACTCGAGAATTTATTGAACAACTAAAAAGAACAGTACGTTCTTTACAAAGCTAAACGAACAAAAGAGATTATCCTATAAAACCGTTTCACAACGCTCTAGTAGGATAATCTCTTTTCAAAACAAAATACAACATAACTTTTAAACTCAAATAAATTTCAATGTACCTTTTTAGATATTGGAATATATTTCGTAAAATATGCCCCGACTAGTAATAAAACAATTGAAATTAACCAAATAAAAATACCGCCAAAGTTAAACCAATATGCAAGCAAATTTAAGATTGCTAGTGTAAAGAAACAAATTGAAGTTAACGCACTCTTCAATCCTTTTACCCCTGCTTTTTTTCTTTTTTCATAAGTAATATACATTGAAACGGCAACAAATAAGATAAGAACAATCGGTAACATTACTTTTAGCAATGGCAATCCCTCCCGTACATACACCTTACTATTACCATTTTATCTCATTTATTCTTCTTGAATCAATTAATAGCATTCTTCTCTCCAAAAGTCAGTATACGTTTTATTATTAAATTTCACATTTACCTGAGAAAATGAAAGACTTCCTCCAACTTTCAATGAGTACCAGTCGTTGAATAGTGGAGATCCGAAGCAAATATTCATTATACGATTATGCAAATCAAATAAGACAGAATGCAAAGTTCCAAACCATTCTTCATAATTATGTACTGTCAGCCCAGTAGGATACTCTCTTTCTACTAATTCTTTTAAAGAATCCATGCTCACTAGTTCATTTTGATTTAAATATTCATACAATATGTGATATCTGTTTGTGGATTGTTCTAATCTTCTATTATTCAATTTTTGAACAGATAAACTAATCGCATGATTTGTTGATACGATAAAATCATGGCTTTCCTCATCAATTGTGGTTATTGATTTATATCCGTCAAATATTTCAATACGCGCTGCGTCTAAAGGATCTGCTACAATTAGATTAATATTACTTGCAATTGGCATTTCATCAACTAGTGATATCGCCTCCTGCACATTTTTACATTTCTCCAATAATACTCGAATTACCGCAAAGCATTGTAAACCACTTAACACTGGCTTTCGTAAGCCTTCAATATTTCCTACTGGTTGACCACATGCTGAAAATGTAACAGATAACCCATGCTCGTTAACTCCTTCTGTTCGACCGAAATAAAAAGTAGAAAAGCCACTATGTACATATGCACCTTCAACATGTGTTGAGCAAAAACGCATATCATCTATTTTGGGTGACAAATCATAATTTCTTAATACATATGTGTGCTTTGAATCTGTCTTTTTAGGTAATACGACACAATGACTACATCCTGCTTTTAATAGTGTTTGATAATAATACATCAGATTTCTAGCAGGAATTTTCAACACTTCACAAAACCCTTCAATTTCTTCATTAATTCCTGGACAATATTGATTTAATATATTTCTAGATTCTGTCCAATAATTATCTGATACTAAATGTTCTTGCTGTATAAATTGTGGAATGAGATACGGATGATTTTTCACAAACTCTCCTTGTTGCTTTCCAATATCATAATGACTTCCTTTTAATGATGAAAAGTACCCCTTTACTTGGTACATCTAAATCCCCCCTTACACCTAATTTATCCATATCATACCAAATGAATTTTATTCATTCTTGATGTTTTTTACTGTCTTTCAAATCAAATTTGGCTGGAATAAAGAAAACAATTATAAAATAAAAATTCGGAAACTGTAATCATTAACAGTTTCCGAATTTACCTATACTATATTATCCCCTCTTCCACCAACGTTTCTGCAATTTGAACCGAGTTCCAAGCGGCCCCTTTTAATAAATTATCGGAAACAATCCAAAGATGGAATCCTTTTGGTGTATCAGGGTCTTTTCTAATTCTCCCGACAAATGTATCTATTTTCCCTTCTGCATATAATGGCATTGGGTACAGCTGTTCACTAGGATTATCTTGCAGTACAACACCTGGTGCATCCAGCAACACTTCTCTTATTTCTGTAACAGTTGCTTCTTTTTCAAGTTCTATATAAACCGATTCTGAGTGCCCGGATACGACCGGAACACGCACACAAGTAGCTGCCATTTTCAAGTTTTGGTCCTCCAAAATTTTCTTCGTTTCTTGAATCATTTTTACTTCTTCAAATGTAAAATCATTATCTGTAAATATATCTACTTGAGGCAATACATTAAACGCAATCGGATAGTGTTTTTTATCTTTTTTCGCTGGCAGTATAGTACTCTTAACCTCTTCACCTTCAAGCATTGACTTTGCCTGTTCTTTTAATTCATGAATCGCATGAATTCCTGAACCTGACACAGCTTGGTATGTGGAAACAATAATTCGTTCCAATCCGAATACTTTTCGTATTGGCTGAAGAGCTGTTACCATCTGTAATGCTGAACAATTCGGAACTGCTATGATACCGTTATGCTCCTTTAAAGTGTGCGCATTTACTTCTGGAACAACGAGTGGTACATCGTGCGCCATTCGGTATTCACTTGTGTTATCAATTACGATGGCACCACTAGTGACTGCGTGATTAACAAATTGTCTAGACACTTCTCCTCCAGCACTAAAAAAGGCAATATCTACACCTTCAAAGCTAGTTGCTTTTGCCTCTTGTATCATTATCTCTCGTCCTTTAAATTGCACTAACTTGCCAGCGGATCGTTTTGACGAAAGCAATGTAACTTCAACTATATTAAATTTAGTTTCTTTTTCTAACAGTTCAATAATTTTCTGTCCTACTGCACCTGTAGCACCAACTACAGCTACATGATAGCCCTTTTTGATCATCATTTCTCCTCCAATATAATTTAAATGAATATTTCTATAATTTCATTTTATAAAGAATTTAATCATTTGGAAAATTGAAATACGTGATATAATCATTCACAAATCATGATAATAAAAGAGGGATAGCTTATGGAAATGAGACATGTTAAAACATTTTGTGCCATCGTTAAGTATGGTAGTTTTTCTAAAGCTGCTCATGCGTTAGGTTATGCGCAATCTACTGTAACAGCGCATATGAAAGCATTAGAAAACGATTTACGTCTCCCTCTATTCGATCGATTAGGGAAAAAAGTACTTCTTACAAAAGCAGGTCATCAATTTCATCCTTATGCTCTAGAATTACTAGCTATTTATGAAAAAGCGCAAGAAATCCCTCAAAATAGTGATGATTTAGAGGGAACTTTAACGATTACATCTAACGAATCATTAGCAGTGTACCGATTACCACAATTATTACGTATGTACAAACAGGAGAATCCGAAAGTAAATATCATACTGGAAACAACTACAAACGAACAAGCAATGAATAAGCTACGTGAAGGAGAAACAGATGTTATTTTCATAATTGGAGAAAGTATGGAACATAATGATTTTATTACGCGTACTTTTTGTAATGAAGCATTTGGATGGATTTTAACTCCCCATCACTCTACACACTCTAATCCATTTTGTTTACTAAATGATACTCAATTTATCTTTACAGAACAAAGCTGCGGCTATAGACCGATGGTAGATCGGTTTTTACGTCAAAGCGGAAATATTCCAGCTAAAACATTTGAAACTTCCAACGTTGAAGTCATTAAACAATCTGTGATGTGTGAGTTAGGAATTTCAATTCTTCCTTACATTGTTGTACAAGAAAGTTGTCAAAAAGAACAACTCTGTTTTCAGCCTATCGAAACTTCAACAGTTATTCAAAGCCATGTAATCTATCATAAATCTAGATGGATTTCACCCGTTTTACAATCGTTTCTTTCCTTACTAGAGCGAGACTAATATGTGCACAAAAAAAGAGTAACTGCCTAATAAGCACTTACTCTCTTCCAATATTATCTTATTTATTAGTCTGTCCCCCATCTGCAATTAATTTACTACCTGAATATGTACCTTTTTGCATAAACAATTGATTAATTAACTCTTTTTGTTCCGCTTCTGACATTACTCCTTTTCCTTCGCCTAAATTCCCGCTTTGTAATTTCCAAATCTTATTGTGATCTGCGTCCATCTTTTCATATTTCCCTTGTTTCCATCTCTCTAAAATATCTGCATATGTATTTCCTTGTACTAGATCATTACTCTTTACAATATCAAGTAAACTTTCAATTCGTTCTTGTGTGATAAAAATATAGCCCCACTTTTGATCAGCTTTCGTTTTTTGATGTGCCATTTCATGTAATGCTGTCTGTATGTTCTCATCTGTCCATTTAAAATTTTTATTAAAACCGCTATTTGGTAATGAATGATTGCCATTTTCTAAA
This sequence comes from Bacillus sp. GW823-FHT06B01, assembly GCF_058952315.1. Lineage (NCBI taxonomy): Bacteria > Bacillati > Bacillota > Bacilli > Caryophanales > Bacillaceae > Bacillus > Bacillus sp. GW823-FHT06B01. Next base: position 844,800 of record NZ_JBXAHR010000001.1, read on the forward strand.
AGCTTTGCATCTTCAGCTTTTACATTACTATCAGCTAGTACTTCTGCTGCCGGAGCAGCTGGTGATGCCTTTTTCGCAGCTGGTTTACTATTATTTAGATAATACAGCATACCATATGTTACACCTACGCCGATTACCGCCATACCAGCTAAAATACCTATTATTTTAAAAAATGTTTTCATCTTGCTTGTTTCCTCCCACATATCCCATTCATATTTTCTATTTCTTGAACCACATATATATTTCCTTATATTATATTTCTTTTCTTTGTCAATTGAAAGATTATTCTGTCAAAATATCCATCTTTTTCAAATGCAGATCCATCTCTAAGCATTTCGTTTTAATTTTATAAAAATATATGCTAGTCTACATATTAAGGAGATGAATAAATATGAGTTTATTGTATAGCGGTTTAACTTTTTTAAACTTTGACGATACATATTTATTACAAAATAAACTTCATTCTTATTCACATGAAGATATTGATTTTAGTCATTTAGAGCACACAAACCTGTATTGCGAGATTCCTTCTTTAAAGCGTATAAAACGGGAGTTATATCGTAGAAAGCAAAGTGGAATCACCTTTATCGGTTCTGGAAATTATCATTATGTATCTTATTTGCTACTAAAAGAAATAGATGAACCATTTAGCCTTATTTTATTTGATCATCACACTGACATGAACTTAAAAGAAGAAAATGAACATACTCTTATTTCTTGCGGGTCATGGGTATCGTTCGCACTTCAAAATAACCCAAAATTAAAGAAAGTAATTATTATCGGACCTTCTTCTTTAACCATTCATTCTAATGATTATTCATGCGTAGAAGTATTCCCGATAGATACAACTTATGAAGTATCTACACATACGATACTTTCGCATATTCATACAGATACTATATATGTAAGCATTGATAAAGATGTTTTAGATTCAAAAGTAACTATTACAAATTGGGATCAAGGACATATGAAACTTTCTACACTATTAAAATGTTTACATTCTCTTATTAGGAATAAAAATGTTTATGGTATCGATATTTGTGGTGAACTACCGGTTTATCCTTCTCAGCTCTTTCTAGCTAAATATGCAAATGCTATTAAGAAAAATGAAAAAGCAAACTTACAAATTTTAAAATCAATATATAATACATAAAAAAACAACGAGTACCTTATAAGGCACTCGTTGTTTTTATGCACGATGTTCTTTTAACCACTTCGTAATCGCATCTAACCTCGAAACATCAAAACGTCTCTCTTCACACACATTTAAACTATTTAAACTTTTCACAATTTCTAATTCATTCGATTTTACACTTTTCGCATCAATCATTTTGCAATATCCGTCTGTAACAGCATTTAAATTTTCATAATAACGTTGAAACGATTTTGATATATGTAAATGTTTTTCAAAGTTTCTTCTTCTTTTTGTCTCGTCAGATTCTTTCCGTTTTCTCAGTTCTTCATCATTCGTATATAAATAAAAATATTGATCGGGAAAACCAATTTCCCTATGTATCAGCTTTTCTTTATAAAAGTTTTCTATTAAAGATAACGGCTGATTAAATATATCAAAATGGAAACACCAATTATAACTAAGTGGTTGATAAATGTCGCCATCAAGTATTACTAATTCATATTGCTCTGATTTCTGCACTGCTATTTTCCAGCGCTCTACTTGTTTTTCAAAATACCATGTTCTATGTTCGTTTTTTGGTCTTTCAAATAAAACATTCACTTCAGGTATAATGTACGCACCATAATTTTTTTCTAATTCACGACACGTGCTACTCTTACCAACCGCACTTGCTCCCTCAAACGCTATAATCCCCATAGTTTCTCCCACTTTCATTAACTTAAATCTCTTTGCTTCGCATTTTTCCCCCATAACTGTCTCCAGAAAACAATGGAAGCGATAGAAAGCATGATTGTTGTAATGATACTCCCCTCAATACCGAACGAGCCCCCATGAAGGACTTCCGATCCTTTTGTTACAGGTTTAAAAATTGGTGTAGAATACATTGCCATTCCACTTACTGCAAATCCGAATACGTTATATTGTGCCCAATTCCAAATGGAATGCCATGCGCATATCCCCCAAAGACTACTATCTTTCAAAACGTAAAAAGCTGCAAATACACCAACTAATATTATATTCGATATTGAAAGAATTGTAATACCTGGATTTAGTAAATGAAGAAAACCAAATAAAAAAGAAGTCACAACAATCCCAATCCATATACGACTTCTAACAGAAAGGACCGGAAATAACCAACCTCGAACAACAATTTCTTCTGTTGCACCTTGTATTAAAAAAGCAACTAAAGATCCCACAATTCCAATTATAGCGGTTGGCGTAATTTGTTGCATTTGTAGTTGTACAATTCCTGTTAATAAAAGTATCATTACTGGTATTGAAATGAAAACAAACCCTAATAATGCACCTCTCAAATATTTTCTTATCCACTGATTTCTCCAAAACCCAATGGATGAAATTGATCTTTTCTCTACAAATCTAACCCATAAAAAAACAAAAAATACAGCTCCGCCAAACGTCAATATCATCTCAATGTCACTATAAATTGCCTTCATTAAAAGTGTTTCTGCTTTCGGTAAAAACAACATAAGTAACATGAACAATTCACCTAAAGTTAAAAATACAATTGCAAGTATAACAGCGAATACTGGATGAATTTTTCTTCTTCCTTCTTTGGCTGCTTCAATTATTTTAAATTGAGTAAATTGCAATATTCTCGCCTCCTTAACAAATATATTAATACTATATATTGTTTCTCTAATGCAAACTTTCAATAAAAATGCTCTCCGTTTAGCATAAACCTAAATTTGGAATAATATATAAATAAAAGAGATGACTTTGTGCGTTTTACTATTATCACCAAGATTATTCACTGGTATTACCAGCACTTGCTATTTCCCACCATTTGTTGTAAGATAGTAATTAAGGTCAATTTAACACCATATTTCCTTTGCATATTATCAAGTATCAATCAGGATTATTTTGTACTCCTTATGGGTGTTTGATAATATGTGAACTTTTATTTTTCATTCAAATAAGGCCGATCATATTGTAATCTTTTTAAATTTTAGGAGGCATTACCATGACATTAACAGGTAAAGTAAAATGGTTTAACAGCGAAAAAGGTTTCGGTTTCATCGAAGTTGCAGACGGTAACGACGTATTCGTTCACTTCTCAGCTATCACTGGCGACGGCTTCAAGTCTCTTGACGAAGGTCAAGAAGTTAGCTTCGAAGTTGAAGACGGTAACCGTGGACCTCAAGCTAAAAACGTTGTAAAGCTATAATTCAAACAATAAAAAGGTTGTTACCAGCTCGGTTAACAACCTTTTTAATATATAACTAAAATTTTTTACATAAAAGGAGTGGTTATATGTATCGCAATCGAAAGAACGATGTAGCTGAAGTACCACCAGAACAAACCCCTGTCTGGGAATGTGAATCAGAGGATTGTTTAGGATGGATGAGAAAGAATTTTTCATTTGAAGAAGAGCCTAAATGCCCTTTATGTAAAAGTAGCATGAAAAGCGGAGAACGTTTATTACCTAAAATAGGTTAATTTTTACTTACCCCCTCTTTTATAAGAGGGGGTTTTTATTATAAATTTATATCCTCTACATCCGTTCGAACTATAGAATACAATAGTGCATCATGTTGCTTATTTCCTTGATGAATATAGCCACGTAATAACCCTTCCTTATGAAAGCCTATTTTAGATAACATTTTACAAGAAGTAACATTTTCAGGGTATGTAATAGCTCCAATTCTAAATAAGCCTAAATCTCGAAATCCATAATGAATAATTTCTCGAGCCGCTTCTGACGCATAACCGTTCCCCCAATAACGAGGATGTAAGTCATATCCAATTTCAGATCGTTTACTCCATAGTTGTAAATTATTTAATCCAATTGTACCCACTAAAGTATTTGTTTCTTTTAATACAATCCCCCATCGTATTGCCTTTTTCTCAAAGTAATTTTTTGAAAAAGATTCAATCATACGTGAAGCTTGTCCAAACTCCGTAAAAGAATTCATACCGTAATAACACGTTACTTCATCCAATGAAAAGATTTCATATATTTTTTGACAATAAGATTGTTCTATTTCAACTAAACGCAAACGTTCTGTTTCTAATATAGGAAACGCCACAGGATCACTCCTTTCTTTCTACTCATTCATTATAGCAGAAAAAGTATTTATAATTAGGAAAGTCCTCAATGTCCCATTTATCAAATATTTCTAGAGAAGCTTATCCTCTTAATTCAATACGAACTAAAAATAACCCTTCTTGCTTTTGCATGATTAGAAAAAATAAAGAGGTGATCAAAATACTATGATCACCTCTTTATGCTCTAGTTTTATAATTAATTGTATTATTTTCATTTTCATCTCCATCACCCCGTCCTTAATAATACGTCTTATAAATTCGATTCCGTGCTCACTTTTCCCTTCTAAAACAACACCCTCCCCCATACATTTATGGTAAAATATAGTCAATATCTTGTTTTATTATGGAGGTGTGAGTTTTCTATGTATATATTCATCGGCTTATCCCTCTTACTCATATTACTCATATTTTTATTTGCAAAAAAGTTCGCCCCAAATTCATTCATGATGACTAATTTTAAAGGCAATAGCTTTAAAACATTTTCAATCGGTATTTTAATCGCCGCCACTCTTTCTCTTTCATATGGAATCTATCACGCAGCAACATATCAACCTAAACATTTAGATATCACATTACAAAATCAAAACTTTACTGTTTTCGGTAATGTCGGAGAGCTTGGATATTTCTCAGAAGTATTACTAAAGAAAGATACAGAAGTTGAACTACATTTTGCCTCTTGGGAACCAATGCAATTAAATAATCCAGAAATAATAGTTAACTATCCTTCAGGTAAGCAAGAATCATGGAAACCGAACATAACATCACTTCCAGCCAATAAATTAAAAGAGAAACATGGCATAAAAGAGCTTTATCAACTCTCATCCTATTCATTTAAAGAATCCGGGAACATAACATTAACGATTACTGAGAATAATACAACTAATAAAAAAATCTCAATTCAAGTGAAATAAATAAAACGTCCCTCCAATATACTGGAGGGACGTTTTATTTATATATGTATTCTATTTTGACGGTTCATTTAATGTTGCAATTATTTCATTTGCAATGTTCTTTCCATTTCCAATACACGCACCAATTCCGACACCGTAATATGAAGCACCAGCTAAATATACATTAGGATAAAGATCCGTCATTTTTTCTTGTAATGTTTGAACCGCTTGATTATGTTCTAAATGATATTTCGGCATTAAATCTTTCCAATTTGTAACTTCAACTACTTCTGGTTCGCCTTTAATTCCGAGACTCTTTTCAATATCATATAAAGCGACTTGTATTAATTCTTCTTCACTATAATTTTTAATCGTTTCATACACTGGATTTGTACTCTTATAAAACATTCTTACTAATAGCTTTTGTTTTCCCGATGTATGCTTCCACTTCCGGCTTGTCCATGTACACGCATCACAATGTAAATCACTGTTTTCCGTTACGATAAATCCTGTGCCGTCCGCCGGTAATTGTTCATCAAGTATATCAAATCCTAAGTAAATACTTATAAGAGATGCGTTTTTAAATGTATGAAACTGCTCGTTTAACTCATTAGACTGTAATAAAGTTTGTGCGATATCATGCGGAGCTGCTAAAACAACATAATCAGCTTGGATTGATTCATGATTTGCAAAGGAGATTTCATAGCGATCACCTTGTTTCCTTACAGCAGTCGTTACAGCACCTTTCTTAACGACTGTCTCAGTCAGCATTTCTTCTAAACGTTCAATAATCGTAGATAGTCCACCTTTAAATGATACGAACTTTTTGTTTCCTGCTGATTGAAACTGTTTTTTATTCTCTTCAAAACCTTTAATAATACTTCCATATTTATTTTTATAATCCAGTAAATACGGTAATGTCGATGCCATAGTAAGCTCATTTAATTTACCGGAATATACTCCTGAAAGCACCGGAGCAATTTGTTTTTCCACTAACTCTTTCCCTAAAAAGCTTTCTAAAAATACAGCAAGCGAAGTATCTTTTGTAAACTCTTTATTTTTCGTTATAAAATCTTTTAAAGCAACAATTTTCCCTTTCGTTGATACTAGCGTACTGCTAAACAACGATTCCACACTCATCGGTATCCCAAATATAGTGTCAGATGGAATTGGGTGTAAAGTATTATCAGAATATATGTAAGAAATACCCGTTTCGTTATATACCATTTTTTCTTCTAAATTCAAATCTTTTACAAGCGGCATAACATGTTCATTACGAGCAACGATAGAATCCGCTCCTGATTCCATAATAAAATCCTTTTCTTCTACACTATGGATTTTACCACCTAAGTACTCTTCTTTTTCTACAAGGATTAAATTTAAATCGATATTATTATCCTTTTTTAATTTTTCTAAATAAAACATAGTAGAAAGTCCCGTTATACCTCCACCGATAACAACAACTGTTTTCATATGTGCTGCGCTCCTAACCGATACAATTAATAATTCCTTTATTATTATACCCAAAAGTCCTTATATTCGACTAGCAGCTTGTGCATTCTGTAAGAAATTAGACAATATATTCGAATATATTTCCGGTTGATCATTGTGCACTAAATGACCAGCAAACGGAATAACAGCAATATGTATATTGTCGTTTAATTGTTTAAACGTTGTAGCAGCTGTAACTTCATCTTCCGAATCTCCCCCTGCAATACAAAGTGTAGGTACTTGAAGATTAGCTACATCACCAGTTTCATCGAATGGGTACCAATCTTTAACTTGCCACGATTCAAGCAACGCTTTCCAATCACTTTTTTCATGAATTTGATTCATATAAGTTACAACTTCTTCATTTTCCATCAATTCCTGATGGCACTTCGCTTCATACTGCTGGGACTCTTCCCAATTCTCTTTCTTAACCGGAAAGATACCTGAAAAAGTTAATGTTCTCACTTTATCTGGATACTTTTTTGCAAATAATAAAGCGACTAATCCTCCTAGGGAAACACCAACTATATGACATCTATCAATTTGTAAATGTACTAACGTATCATGTAGATCCTTTACAGAACGTAGGAAATAATTCTCCAATGTCCCCCCTGATCTTCCATGTCCTCTTAAATCAGGACGAATTACTTGATAGTTTTTTTCTTGAAAAAATGCTACCTGCTCTTCATACTCTACTAAACCCGTCATACCACCAGAGTGTAAAAGCATAATTGGTTCCCCTTCGCCTGAAATGTGCGTATGTAATATCATATATCCCTCTCCTACAAAACAGAATATTCTACCTATTACCAGTATATAGAATATATATCTGAATTTCCAAATAAAAAAGAACTATAACATTTTCAAATCATGCCATAGTTCTTTTTATTTTAAAAACATAAAGTAATTAATCAATTTGTCTATTTCTTGACTTAATGCCAATACTTTTTCATGTTGAATTCCGTAATCTGATACTAAATATAAAAGTTCTTCTTTCTTTATTTCAATAGCTTTTTCCAATTTTACTAATTCCATGTCGTTTTACTTCTCTCTCCAATACTAAAATATATGTATTTTAGTATAGCCTATTTACATAATTAGTAAAAGTAAAATAAGCATATAAAATCTTACAAATATAAAAATAATATACTATTAACAAAAAATTTAAAATTTAACCCTTTATACAGATCATTAGACTTCATTACGTATTAATAACAAATCGGAATTTCTCTAATGTAATATCTTTATATTCTGGGGCTCTCTTTATATGATCAAAATAACTATATGAGAATTTAAAAACATGCCCGAAATCCCAATCAAACACACTATAGTCTTTTAGCCAAAATTGATTTTCTGTTGGTAATACATGAGCACGTTTTGATTCGATTAAAGGTAAACGATCTATAGGTGAGTGCAAGTTAATTTCAGTATTCGGCATAAGATATTGACTAGCACGTAACACGTATACTAGTTTTAACAGTGGACGTATCCCTCGTTGGAATATATCTCTATGCCCTAAATCATACATAATATTAATTGCATGAGAAAAAGTAAGCAAATGACCAATTAAATCATGATGCGCTTCCGCTCTATAAATAATATTAAATTGCGAGATCTCCTTTAAAATAAACTTAGATAATTGTTTCGGATTTTTGAATTCACTTTCTACCTCATCGTTTATACTTAATTGTTTTTCGAAACGATAATATAAGGTTAGTAATCCCTTCAATTGCTTGATTATTCCCCCATTTTTGTAACTCTTTCATAGCTAATAAGTTTAATGCAGCATAAATGACATTATGCCCCACCCAATGAAGTTCATCAATTGTATGCTCCATTGATTTTATAATCAGTTTTTCAGCACTTTGAAAATCAATTTCTTCTTTACTATCGATGATTTCATCTAAGTTTTGATTGTTCAACATCATTTTTGTTTGGGAATACATACAATGAGTGATCTCTTCTTCCATATTGTTATCTTTCATAAAAAATAACTAGCAATTGCAGCTTCTCCGAAATGCGCATGCCAAATATCATTTGTTTGTTTTTTACACTGAGAAATAATTGAAAGACCATCTCTTAAAACAGTTTTATTTTCCATCTATTTTTCCCCGTAATAAAAATCACTTAATACTCATCCTAAAGATGGTGTCAATACAAATAAAATATGATTGGATTCATCACTTTTATTCAAAAAGCGATGTTTCACATTTGGCGGAATACGTACAACATCACCTTCTTCTAAAAAATATTCTTTTCCTTCTAACTCCACATACACTTCTCCTTTCATAACAACAGCAATCTCTTCTTTATCTTCATGTGAATAGTGACTTTCCGTTGTGTTTGCTTGTTTATTTAAATCCATTATTAACATTTCAATTCGTGCTTTCATAAAATCCGGTGTTAATACATCATATACAATGTGATCATTGTTCTCCCGATACACTTTTTTTCGATCTTTTTTCTTAGAAATGAGTGAATCTGTATCAATCTCATTAATAAAAAGTGTAAATAGCGGTACATTTAATGCTTTCGCAATTAATTCCAATACACTTAAAGAAGGATTCGCATATCCTCGTTCAATTTGACTAATTAGTGAAGTACTAATTCCTGCATAATCAGCAAATTCACGAATTGTCATATTATTTTTCTTACGATAACTTAATACAGTTTGTCCGAGTCTATCATGTATCATAGTAAAACCTTCCTTTCGTTCATTATATTGCATGTTTCGTTGTCTTTGTGCTGACATAGTAAACAAAGGCAAATAATCCTTTCCTATCGCCTTAAGGACTTATATACTTACCTTTGTACATTATATCGTATTTAGTTCATTATAATAAACAATCTATCGGAGGGACAAACTGTGAAATCACCTATTCTTTCATATTGCATCTTATTTTTCGGCGTATTCGCCCTATCCACTTCAGCAATTTTCGTAAAATTGGCAGATGCTCCTGCGGCTATCATTGCTTTTTACCGTTTATTTTTTGCTGCACTGATTCTATTACCGTTATTACTATTTAATAAAAATAATCGAAACGAGCTAAAAACAGTAACAAGAAGACAATGGGGATTCGGATTCATATCCGGGCTATTTTTAGCTGCACATTATGTACTATGGTTTGAATCATTACAATATACTTCTGTAGCGAGTTCTACAGTTATCGTAACGTTACAACCTTTATTTTCAATGATTGGTGGTTACTTTCTATTTAAAGAGAGATTTACGAAAGGAGCGGTTATTGGTTGCCTCATCGCTATTTCAGGAAGTATCGTCATCGGATGGCAAGACTTCCAAATTAGCGGAGAAGCATTATACGGAGATATTTTAGCATTTATTGCGGCCGGAATTATTACCGCTTATTTTTTCATTAGCCAACATGTTCGTAAATATTTATCACTTATACCGTATTCGGTAATTAGTTATGGAAGTAGTGCCTGTTTTCTCGGTATATTTGCCTACATGCAGCAAGAATCTTTCATCCATTACTCTACACAAACTTGGTTGTGCTTTATTGGCTTAGCTTTCATTGCTACGATTTTAGGTCAAACAATATTTAATTGGTTATTAAAATGGATGAGTGCTACAGTTATCTCTATGAGCATTTTAGGAGAAACGATTGGAACTTGTATACTAGCGTACTTTATATTAAATGAGACTATTTCTTTACAACAAGGACTAGGCATTACAGTTATTTTTATTGGCTTAGCATTATTCTTATTACAACCAAAACTACCAAATCACAACTAACAAATAAAAAAGCATGACATTAATTTGTCATGCTTTTCACTATTCATTATGTACAATTAAACCATCAGGTCTAAAACGACTCATCATAATTTCATTAATAAACTTTCCGTGAGCCTTCAAATTCCCTACTTTTATTCCCTCTTCTACAAATCCAAATTTTTCATATAGCGATTTCGCTTTCGGATTCGTTTCTAAAACACCAAGCTCTACTCGCTCTAACATTAACCAATTATCAGCTAAATCAAGCATTTTTGTAAGAAGTGCTTTCCCAATGCCTTTATTATGATATTCACTATCTACCCCCATAAACAAATCCCCCGAATGAGATCTACGTCCTGGGCTTTGGGTTAATCCAACAAATCCAACAACTTCTCCATCATACTCTGCAACAAATTCAAATTGATTTGGCGCTAAATTACGAATTCTATTTTCCATCGCATCTACACGCATACTAGGTAAGAAAACCATATAAGGTAATACATCACCTTGTACGCATATACGATGAATTGCTCTAGCATCTTGAATTTCTACCGCTCTTACTTTGATCCCCATAATTTCTTCCCTCCATATTCATTACAGTACAGTTTTCTTTCCATTCTAGACCTCTAGGTGAAATCCCTTCTCTTCTATGTTTCTTTATGTTATTTTTACACAATTATTTCAGTGTATCATCTGATTTACGAACACCTTATCTACACCAAATTACAGGTTAACTTTTTACTTTATTATATAACTCAAGTAGATTTTCAACTGGAATACCATTTATTTTCATACCGGATATATCACAATTTTCTATTTCAATATTTTTCAGATTACTATTACTAATCGTACTACCTTCTAAATCACATCTATTAAATGAAATAGGATCTTTATCTTCTCCGAGACTTGTATCTTTAAATTGAACTCCACCTAAAGTCACAAAATCAAATTTACTACCAGAAAGATTTAAATCTGCATATGAAGAATTTCTAAAATTTATATTTCTAAAATTTGATTGACTCACATTACAATTACTCATCTTCATATTCATCATATTGCTACCAACAAAAGAACCGTTTTTTAAATTCACTTGATAATACTCTGTATTTGCAAGATTACAGTTTTCGTATTGGCTATTTTTCATATCTTTATTTTTTATTAGGTTCTCTTCAGCTGACTCTACAGTTATTCTTTTTACATAACAATACTCATCTTCAGATTTAAAAGTTATTTCATAGCCCATTTTTTTATAAAAATGATGATTATTAAGTTGTCTACTAGATGTTTCGAGATCCCAAATCCTTATGCTTGGATATTCCTCTTCTATTAATTTAATAACATGTGATCCAATTCCTTTTCCTTGATAAACAGGATCTACAAAAATACGATCAATTCGACCGTATGACTTACCGGAGATTGTAACTATAATTCCCCCGATTATTTTTTCATCCATTATCACTTTGTAACAATCCAGCTCTTCAATCGAATATTTCATCATTTCTACTGAAGAATAGCCAGGTGGTTGGATGTTATAGTCAATACCATTACCTTGACCGCATAGCCATCGTTTTGCTTCTTCATCAAATGTTTTTGTCATTATTTCTGTTAACTTTTCAGCATCTAAAATTGTAGCTTTTTCTATAGATATTATTGTCATTTTTGTTTTCCCCTTCATTGTTACAAACCATTAACTTTTGTGAACGAAATAGTTATCCATTTACTTTCATTTTTAAATTTTTTCCCATTATTACATATGGAACATCATTTTTACTTGGATGAAATGGCTCTAATACATCAACCCAATCTAATCTTTCATATAAAGAACGTGCCTTTTTATTGTTTATTTGTGTTGTTAAAACACTCGTTCTATTTGAAATACCTTCTAATAATTTATTATGTAATGTTGTTCCAAGTCCTTCATTTCGATATTGCGGGTGAACTGCTAACTCTACAAATTCAAAACAATCTTCTAACCACTGCTCTACTTGTCCACAATTTAATGATTTTCTCATTAATTGATTATAGTACTGTCCATCTAATGAACGATAACCATAAGTAAAACCAACAACTTCATTTTCCTCATTCATTGCTACTATACCTTTAAAACCTGTATATTCTATATGTCTATTAATTCGCTCAATCATTTCAGTAAAATTTGTTTTCTCAAATACTTTACAATATAACTGTGCCATATTATTGATTAAAACCTCATCATTTTCAATATGTAAAAATTCCATTCTACTTCCCCCTCCTATTAAAACCGATAAATTATTCAACTTTTATATTTATTTAAAAATAGAGAAACTTCAAACTAATCATCTCTCTTCTATTAAACTACGAATATACCTATATTTTCCACTAAAAAAATAGTATACATGTATAAAAAGAAGAACATCTGTAAAATATACAGATGCTCTTCTTTTTATTTTCTACTTTATCTATTAAATATCAAAACTTATTCTCATTAAAAAATAAAAATTACTTAAGCCATTTGTTACAATTACTAATTAGTTGCTGTAAATCCTCTAGGAATCGACTCGCATGATACCCATCACAAACCGAATGATGTACTTGCAATGAAACTGGTAGCATAACCTTATTCTCTTCGTTAAAATATTTCCCACAAGTTATAATCGGTAATAGAAAATCACCATCATTATTAATATTTAGATTAAATCCAGTAAAACTAGCCCAAGGTATGCTAGAAATCGGAAAAACATTGGGAGGAATGTTTTCTTTCGTGAAGAGACCATGAACATTAGTATACAACCTCATATCCTCTTCATAGTTTTTATAGAAAATGTGAAAATCACTAGAATAATCCGTCCATATACTTGAAAAAGACTTATCATCTTTATGAAAGATTGTATAACTTGGTATCATTTCCTCCCAATATCCTAAAACTCCTTCATCGTTAAAACATGTTCGAAATTCTTTATGATTATTTATTACTCTAGAAATTAAATATATAAAAACGGGATAAAATTTTATTCCTTTTTGATGTAATTCCTTTAATAACCTCGTAATATCAACATTCACAGTCATACTAAACGTACATTTCAATTTTAAATAATGTTCAAAATACTGCTCTCTATTCCAATTTTCTCTGTCAATTATATAAAACTTCATTGTAATAGCCTCCTAAAAATTTTTTTATTTTAGAAGGCTAACTTTCTTGTTTTCACCAAACCTGTTCACTCCTAATAGTTAAAGTTTTTATTTAATTATATAACATCTACAAAAATTCATTCACATATTTATTGAAATCCAACCACATACTATTAATAAATCAACTGACGTTTGGAGGATTCAAACATGAATGACAAAAATGTAAATAAAAAAGATAATGCTATCGCAAACAATACACCTATTCAAAATAATAATACTGTAAACCTTAATGTAGAAGAACAAGCAATGAACGGCTTATATGGAATGCCAGAAACTTCTATTGAAGATGCTGATCATGCTGTAACTGATGATTTGACTTCAAAAAATTAATAAAATACATAGAAGAAGGCCAAGGAAAATATCCTTGGCTTTCTTAACTATGCATCCAATTTTTGTACTTCTTCACTCTTTCTTGAAAGCTTTCCTGGCCAAAAAGCAAAGCGACCTAGAACAACTGTAATTGCTGGTACAAGTAATGGTCTAACAATAAATGTATCTAGTAGTACACCAATTGCAGTTACAATACCAAATTGAACAAGAACTTGAATTGGAAGTGTACCTAACACTGCAAAAGTTCCTGCTAAAATTAAACCTGCGGATGTAATGACACTACCTGTTTGTATAACGCCATTTTTTATAGCATCCAAGTGATTTTGTGTCTTTCTGTTTTTCCATATTTCTGAAACCATAAAGATATTATAATCTTCACCTAAAGCAACCAGAAATACGAATGCATACAACGGTATCGCACCTTGAATGGCCGGCGCTCCCATACCATAATGAAGTAATAGCCACCCTGCTCCTAGTGCCGAAAAGAACGATAATACAACAGTTACAATTAAATAAATCATCGCGACAATTGATCGTAAGTAAACAAGTAATAATAAAGCTATAATACTAATCATTACTGGAATGATAACTGCTTCATCACGTTCCGTAATTTGCTTTGTATCATATAATGATGCTGTTTCTCCGCCAATCCATAGTTGATCTTCTGCATTACTAATCCCAGCATCTTTTAATACTTTTTCTACACTACTTTTCAATTTAGGGATTTGATCTAACGCTTCAATTGAGTATGGATTTTCAGCTAAAGAAACCTCATACATTTGTATTTGCTTATTTTCTTTACCCTCTTTTGGGTCTTTTACTGTATTTACAAAAGAAAATCTCTCTAGTTCTTCTTTAATAGGAAGCTCTTTTCCTTTCGTATCAACAACAACTTTTACTGGCGCTAATTCACCAGCTGAGAAATGATCACTAATTAACGTAAACCCTTCGCGGGAAGGCATATCTTTTGGAAACGATTCTAATAAGTCATATGTGTATTGAATACGTGGTACAAATGAAGCCAATCCACCTAATACAAATACAGTGAGCATAATTATTGTCCACGGTCTTCGTACTACAACATCTCCAAGCTTTTTACTAAAGGCACCTTTTGATTTTTTAACTTTTACGACTTTCTTTTTCTTTCTTGCAAACTCCTCATTCATCGAAGTTGTTCTCGGTATAAACGGGAAGAATGCAGCTCTACCGAAAATTAATAATAATGCTGGTAAAATTGTTAAAGCAGCAATTCCCATTATGAATACAGCAACACTAAATGGTACTGCAAATCGATGAAAGGCACCATAATGAGCAAGTAACAATGTTCCTAATCCAAGTACAACAGTAAGCGCACTCATTATAATTGCTCCACCAGAAGCTTTAATTGCAAGTTGCAGCGCCTTATATTTACTTTCTTCCTCTAGCAAGTACTCTCTATATCTCGAAATTAAAAATAAACAATAGTCCGTTCCAGCACCAAACAATAATACTGTCATAATTGATATTGCCTGAGCA
Source organism: Bacillus sp. GW823-FHT06B01 (assembly GCF_058952315.1). Lineage (NCBI taxonomy): Bacteria > Bacillati > Bacillota > Bacilli > Caryophanales > Bacillaceae > Bacillus > Bacillus sp. GW823-FHT06B01. The sequence continues at coordinate 860,128 of NZ_JBXAHR010000001.1, forward strand.
TCTACTTTAATCCATCCTTGATCAGCTAAAAAACCGAGTGTAGGACTAATAATACCGTATGCAAAGCCGACAACAAGTAAGGGTAAAATTGCTAAAATCGGTGAACGGTACAGTAAAATTAATAAAACTAATACGAGTAATACAGTAGCAATTAATAATTTCACATCTGCTTGACTAAATAAGCTAACTGCATCCGTTTGAATACCTACAGGTCCAGATAATCGAACGTGTAAACCAGCGTCACTTAGTTTTCGTTTGAATGGATCTTCATCGATTTTACTATTCACTATGTTTTTTAAATCATCAAGATTTCCTTTTAATATATCTGTTCCAGCTGCCTTGTTAAAAAATACCGGTGTAACAAATGATGTACCATCTTTTGATGCACTTTTTGATAATACTTGTTCTGGAATTGTATCAAATGGCGGTAACGTTGATTGTTCCTTTAAAGGACTGGCCTTTAATTCCTTATAAACGTCTTGTATGAGTTTATAATCCTGTGACTGTAATCCACCATCTCTGTACCATACTACTAACAAAGGATTCCCTGCATTATTCGGAAACTCTTTTTTCATAAGTGCTTCCGCTTGCTGCGACATAGCTGTTTCAGGTAAATTTTTCGGATTCGGTTCTTTCGTACTGTTTACTTGTGGCAATGTAAATGAAAGTAATAATGTAATAAGAATCCAAATCGATAAAGTTATCCACTGTGTATGCTTCCCTGCTACAAGCCTCCCTAACATATGTAACGGGTGCTTTTTCATAAAAACCCACCTTCCTTTTTTCCTCTAACATTAATTATATATACTGGTTGGTTAATTAATCAAGAATGAATAAAACTTTGTGTTATAATTATCTCAACAATACATGTCAGGAGCGAATGGATTTGGAACAAAAACAACGTCCTCTCGGAAGGCCTCGTCAAAATAAAAATACAAAATCTACAAAAGAAACCATTTTGGAAGTTGCAACTCGACTATTTCTTACTCAAAATTATCAAGTCGTTTCCATGGATGAAGTTGCAAAATTTTGTGGTGTTACGAAAGCAACCGTCTACTATTACTATTCAACAAAAGCAGATTTATTTACCGCTACTATGATTCAAATGATGGTACGTATACGCGAAAATATGTCTCAAATCCTTTCTACAAATAAGACTTTAAAAGAAAGATTATTGGACTTCGCTAAAGTCTACTTACACGCAACGATGGATATTGATATGAAGAATTTTATGAAAGATGCAAAACTATCATTATCTGAAGAACAATTGAAACAATTAAAAAATGCTGAAGACAACATGTATGAAGTATTAGAAAAAGCACTTGATAATGCAATGCAAATTGGAGAAATCCCAAGAGGAAACGCTACGTTTGCGGCTCATGCATTCGTATCTTTATTATCAATTGGGAATTTTAAAGATGAAAATCACAATCCTATTCTTACAAATATAGATGAATTAGCCCAAGAAATCGTTTCTTTTTATTGGAACGGGTTAGATCATTCATATTAAATAGATTACCTTTAATAAAAGAGCATGTTTGATTTTTTTTCAAACATGCTCTTTTATTATTTATTAACTATTAATTAGATTATACTTCAGCACAGTTTAACAAAAAATTCCTCTTCAACTTTTACAAATTTTGAATTTGAATCTTTATATTCTCCTTACTTAATCCTCCATGGTAACAAACTACCGATTCAATATCTAGATTTGAATACTTCTTTAAAGACTGCTGTGATTCCTTAACATTTAAAGTTGTTGGGGCATAAATTCCTCCTAACTTTCCATTCACACTATACATCGGGTCTCCTGCAATAAGGGTTTTACTTTGTTTCAAATATAAACTAATATGACCTGGAGTGTGTCCTGGGGTATGTAGAATTAGTATCCCACCGCAATACGGAAGTTCTTACCCATCTATCACCGTATTACTAACTTTTCCTTTTGGTGGATTCTCTACATTTCCATCTTTCAATAAAGGTAACTCTCCCTCAATATATGGCTTATCTAGCTCGTGCGCATAAACTTTAATATCGCTTACACCATTCTCCAATAAATCAGGAAGGCTACCTATATGATCTAAATCCTGATGTGTCAAAATCACAACTTTTAGCTTATCAAAAGATACCCCAACTTTCTCCATCTCTATTTGTATATCTTCAAATTGTCCAGGGAAACCAGTATCTATTAACACTGCCATTTCATCATCCCATAAAAGAATTGGGTGAATAATAAAGTGAAACTTTAATCAGTGGGGTTTTCTTCATCCCCCACTGATTATTAGTTGAACCAATCGGGCTTTTATGGGCAGTTGATCCCCCACCTAAATTCTTTGCTTTCGCTGAGTTTTGAGGGGGGTCTTACTGCCCATTAAAGCGGGATAAATTCTTGAAACTCAAGTTGTAACATTTCTACCCCTTTAGCAATCTCCATACAGCAATTCTCCTTTATACTGAAGTTTAAAAATATGTACGAGTAAACTGAAAATATAAAGCGCGACTATCTTTTAATATGTTTTGTCATCCCAATAGAGAATACCTCAAACCCTATAGATTCATAGTAAGATTGCAATCTTTCCACACACATAAGTTGGGGAATAACTTTGTTTTGTTCACAGTGCTGGATTAATCGTTCCACTATTTCTTTTCCAATGCCAATGGACTGATATTTTTGCAATACACATACACCACAAATAACGCCTGTTATTACACCATCGGATATAACACGCCCCATGCCTACTAACTTCTTATCATCAAAAGCATAAATTGCATACCAACTTTGTTTACACATTTGTTCTAACTCGTTAACCGTTAATTGAAGAAAATTCCATCCTAAAGATTCATATAAGACTAATAATCCATTGAAATCTGTCGGGTGTTCCATTGTGTAATTTATACTATTATTCATGTGAATACTCCTTATTCTCTTGTTTGTATTTCATAAAATCAACCAAATATGAAATGACCTTTAACAAACTTCCATAAGAACAAAATAACTCCTTCTCAACATAAAATAAAAAGAAGTTAACCTCACATCAGTTAACTTCTTTTATATAAATCTATCATTATATTATCAACCAAAAATCATACAGCTACAGACGATAAGAACAAACAAAACTAATAAACCATTTGAAAAATAACCCATAGAATACTACCCCTTTATTTCATTATGTAAAAAATTTTATCATAAAATGATTTACAACATAATAACTGAAAAAGACATTGCATGCATTAGTTACGTATGTTTAGTAATATTTTATTTTTGGTCATATTCTTCTTGCCTAAAGTAACTTCTTATACTCCTATACTTAAGTTCATATAACCTCGAAACAATATAAATAAAGAAGACCTCGACATATCGATCTCTTCTTTTCAACTATGCTAATTGCTAACTCATGTTTTTTTATTGAATAGATATAAAACTTTCACAAACAGGGCATATAAGTAAGGCATTCTCTACTGCATAAATATTTAATCAGATCATTAACACCTTTCCTTTATATTTTTTAAATCTCACCCCCAGTTATTTTAATAGATTTCTTATTCGAAAAAAGATTTTTAAAAATTCCTATCCCTATAATTAATAGACCTATACCAACTAATTTATTTATTTGTAATGGAATTCTCTCCATTCCAAACAATCCAAATGCATCAATACATAACGCAACTACTAATTGCGTTATGAGACTAATGAGCACCGTATATGCTGGACCTAAGCTCTTTATTGCACCCATTATACAAATAATTAATCCGATACCAAACAACCCACTTACATAAAACAAATAATTTGTAGTGTAAAAATTAACGCTTATACTTTTCTCTGTAATGATATAAAATAGCACTGAACTTATAAGACCTATTCCAAGAACACACGTAGTTGTTAACCACTGCCCTACATTTTCATTCACTTTCGTATTAAAAACAGATTGTAAGCTAATTAATATTCCTGCTAATATAGCTAAACTAAATCCAATCAAAATCTTCCTCTCCCTTTCATTACTCATAAATATTATCTTTAGCAACTTCCTTCATTTTAAAAAAGTCTTTAATTACAATAACTCCATTTCTCTTTTCAATTAATTTTTCTTTATAAAATTTTTGTAACACCCGGATTACGTGCCGATAACTTACTCCGATAAAATCCGCAATACTTGATATCGAAGTTGCATCCAAATCTTTTTTATACATATTCCCGTTACTATCAGTAGAAATAGAAAGTAAATAACTAGCTACACGTACTTCTACTGGATAAAGTAAATTAAGTGCTGTAAAGCGAGTCGATATTTTTAATGTGTTTGCAATGTTTTCAAGCAAGAAGTTCATAAATATAGGATCATGTAATAACTTATTTCTAATTACAGCATGAGAAATAGAGATGGCTATAACATCTGAACAAGCTTCAACGACATTATGCGCTTTGCTATTTTGTATTAATTCAATATCGCCAACAACCGCCAATGGGTTGATAAAACGAAGGATCAGTTTCTTCCCCTCTGGTGTAATCGTATAAACTTTTACTTTACCTTTAACAACAAAGTATAAACGATCCATTGCGTCATCTATATTGCATATAAACTTACCTTTATCAAAATGATTTACTTGAAAATAAGCTGTATCTATCTCTGAAAAAATTTCAAGCATTTTATTAGTTTTCAAATAATGGATAATTAAATCTGATCTATTCTCCATTTTCATTTCCTCCTTTCATTTACATATTAAATACAACAATACCTATAATCATTACTATTGTTCCCACAATATGATATCTCTCCATCTGTATCTTTTTTATTTGAAATAATCCCTTCATTTCAATTAGAGTTGCTGTTAATAATTGAGCAACCATGAGTGTTCCAGCTGTTAATGTAACTCCCATTGAATGTATTGCTATTGTTTCTGCACAAATAATTAACCCACCAAGTGCACCAGCTACTAAATATATTTTTTTCACATCCTTTAAAGCGACTACTTTCTCTTCTTTCTTTAACAAAAATACAGTTGTTGCAATAAGGACTCCAATTAAATGCGTTATAATACTCGTTGACCATATACCGATATGTGAACTAAGTTTTGCATTAAATGTACCTTGGAGTGTAATAAATACGCCAGCTAAAATAGCAAATACAACGCCTTTCAAAAAATCATCTCCTAATCTTCTATTTCTGACTTAATTAAAAGCTATAATCCTATAAAGGCAAAAGGACAAATGTCACATCAGTATGAAAATAGCTACAAATGAATAATAAAAAACACAACTCAAAATATTTGAGGTGTGTTTTTTATTTTTTTATCTTTATATAATATTTTAATAATTATAACTACGCTATATTAACAGGTTTATTCTTCAAAACAAACTTTCCAAATAAGAAACGCACAAGCGGCCCCATAATAATTAATTGTAATGGATACGCCATAATGAAGTTTTTAATAAAAATCGAGAAATACATTGAAACGAATGATTCACCATGTAACCCATTATGCAAATACATCATAGCCATACCATAAAACGACATGAAGAAAACCATTCCAATAACCATAGCTGTCGCCATCGCAATAATAACATTTACTTTTTTCGATTTATCAAATGGTAACGCGAAGACAAGTTTTTTCGCACAAGGTCCAACGATACATATTTCAATTAATAGTGCAATAATGAAGCCAATTATTAGTTCTAATGCGATCTCCTTAATATGAATTTGTCCCCCTGTTCCGTTCATCAATAAATTATAAAACGTCATTACAATAACCATCCCAAGGCACATCATCATACCAAACTGGAGGTTTTCCTTTCTTGTTGTTGGCAATTTCTATCATCCTTTCTGTTTAAGTCTTTGTCATTATATCGATTATGGAAACCTCTTCGTAAGTGAACATTTTGTGAACAAATTTAAAGCGTTATCATATTTTCTTTCCTTTCTGCTCAAATTCGCACTTTTACTTATAAAGGTTTTATATATTTCAATGTTGAATTATTAAATGTAACATTGAATTACATTACTACTAGGAGGATAACTATGTATGAACAAGAGTTTTGCGCATATCACATCGTAACAAAGAAAAAAATGAAGATTGGACAAATCATGCATTTCGATAAAAATCAAAAGAATACCCTATTTCATTTCTTTTTTGAAAGAGAACATTTAAATTCTAACGGTAAAGATGCAATCCAAATTTTAAAAGAACATTATACAAATGAAGAATTACATATAAAGAATGAAAATGCTACAGTAATTATGGATTATATGGATCAAACAATTAGAGCCGTTAGAGAAACAATTGTGGAGATGGTTAGGCTACAAGAGTATCCTGATTATCCGTCAAGATTGTCTTGTTTATATGCTGCAAGGAGCTATGAAGATGCTTTGAAATGGAAAGCATTATTTGATTCCTATAATCGAGAAGTTTTGCAGATTGTTAAACTACGAGTGATAGGAAATTGTTTTGAAGGCAACGGAAATCTTTTACCGAAAGAAGACGGTATTCCTTTCTCTCAAAAAATTGAACAAGCTAGAGAGTATTGGAAAGGAAACGTCAGTAATGAACTTCCTGAGTTACTAATCAATGGAAAAATTGAAGTGATGGAAATTATTGATGATTTTTCCGAAGTTTATATTTAGTTCCTAACTAAATCATATAGGATGGAGATTACAATGATGAAAAAAGTGTACTTTAATCATGATGGTGGTATAGATGATTTAATTTCACTATTTTTATTACTTCAGATGGATAATGTCAAACTTACAGGGGTTTCAGTTATCCCTGCAGATTGCTATTTAGAACCAGCAATGTCTGCAAGTCGCAAAATTATTGATCGCTTCGGCAAAGGAAAGATTGAAGTAGCCGCATCAAATTCCCGTGCCAAAAATCCATTTCCAAAAGATTGGCGGATGCATGCATTTTATGTAGATGCTTTACCAATTTTAAATGAGTCTGGAAAAGTTGTAACACCCGTAGCAGAAAAACCTGCACATCATCATTTAATTGAAACTTTACTACAAACTGAAGAGAAAACAACTTTATTATTCACGGGTCCTCTTACCGATTTAGCGCGTGCACTATATGAAGCACCAGTAATCAAAGAAAAAATTGAACGTCTTATTTGGATGGGAGGCACATTTCGTACTGCCGGCAATGTACATGAACCAGAACATGATGGAACAGCTGAGTGGAATTCATTTTGGGATCCTGAGGCAGTAGCACGTGTATGGGAATCAAAAATTGAAATCGTCTTAGTAACGTTAGAAAGTACAAACCAAGTTCCATTAACTATAGACATACGTGAACGTTGGGCAAAAGAGAGAAAATATATTGGAATTGATTTTCTTGGTCAATGCTATGCAATGGTCCCTCCTCTCGTTCATTTCTCAACTAACTCTACTTACTATTTGTGGGATGTATTAACTGCTGCGTTTGTAGGAAAATCTGATCTTGCAAAATTACAAACAATTAATAGTATTGTTCATACAAATGGACCTAGCCAGGGGCGTACAATGGAAACTGTTGATGGACGACCTGTAAATGTAGTATATGATGTAAACCACAATGGATTTTTTAACTATATAACTGAATTAGCAAAGAAAGCCTCTACTTGAACCTCTATCTATACGAAAAATAGATAGAATGACATCGCTTCAGACGATGAACTCCCATATTTAGAATTTGGTTAAAACTACATATTTAACTATTAAAAAGAGTATTGAATTACATTTCAATACTCTTTTTGTGCAATTTAATTATATTTGATTAATGTTGTGTTTTACAGTTTATTCATTTCATAACCATTTACAAAAAACGTTATTGTTTCTATTTCATCTTCATTTAATTCTCTATTTACGTCTCGTTTATACGCTTCCTTTATATTCTCTTCATCGCCTTTATGAGCTTCTGTATATGTTCCTACTGTTTTTAGCAAATACAGCTCTTGTAAAAATTCATCCCGACTTATAGCTGTCCCATGAGAAAGAATATATGTTTCAGCATCAAACGACTCCAACTCTTCTATTAATTTAAACGTTCGTTGCGTCGTATAGTTCCACTTTGAAGAAAAGATATCTGCATATATACAGTCTCCTAAAAATAATATCTTTTCCTCTTTCACGTAAATAACAACTGAATCATGTGCATGATCTCCGCCGACATGTTTTAACACGCATGTCACTTCACCAAGATCTAATTCAATTTGATCCTGGAACGTTAAGGTTGGAGGAATAATGTTAATATTCCTCTCTTTTTCTTCAAACTCTTTTTTGATGCAATCCGCACAAAATGCAATTTCAGTACCCTCTTTTACGCGTGCGTCCAACGCTTCATCTGTCCATTCATAAGATACTAGTGGCTGCATTTCTTTCTTCGTTTCTGCATGCGCAATAGTTAATGCATCTTGTAATACAGGCAATCCAAAAATATGATCCCAGTGCCAATGCGTTAATGCTACGAAATCAGGACTTGATCCATTCTGTTCTTTTAGCATTTCTAAAAATAATTGTGCATGTTCTTTTGAATTCCCTGCATCAATCATTAAAGTTTTTTCTTGTCCAACGACCATTCCTAATATAGGTCTATCTGTTTCAGAAACAGGTGTCATATACCAAAATGAGTTTCCTATTTTTTTAATTTGCTGCATAATTAGCTCCTCCATTTACTACTATTCTCTTCAATTATAATCTGTAAAACCTTCATCCAGCACATAGCATGAAATAATATATATCGCTTTCTTTAGAACATAGTAACTTCATCTATCCATTTAAATAAGCATCCCAATCATAGTCTTCAATTTTATAGAATCTACCTTCATCATTTCTTTCATATGCACATAAAGCTGGTTCCTCAATAAAGTGTAAAATAGAATCATCTATATTCAAAATGACTCCAATTGAAATAATTTGAAAGTTTTTAGGATTATTGACATAGTCATCACTTTCATAACCACTCAATATTGACCAACCAGAGTCACCTTCTTCTCTTGAATCCTCTTTAAGCATAAAGTTAAATTCTCTTTTTTCAAGTACATCATCACTAACAATTACCTTCGTATCAAAATAAAAGTCCCAATCTTTTGAAGCTGGATCATTATATTCCGTATCACATATATTTTCAATTCCAAATGAAATTTTATCACCTATTTTTAAATCTAAACGATATGGATCATTGATCAGTTCCCCTACAAACTTTTTCTCATTTCTTTCAGTGATTTCCACCCACATTCGTTCACCATGAAACCCATCTTCGTCTTCGATTTTAGTTACAAAAATTAACTTTACCAAATCTCCAACCTTTAATTTCTCCAAAACTTCTGAGCTAGGAAGATAGAATGTATAGGGCGCTTCTTTATTTATTTCATAAACATTATCTAAGTACCAAGTCATCTTTTTCTCTCCTTAAAAGCTTTTCACACTCATATTTTAAAAATAACACTATTTTTTCTTCCGACAAACTACTACCATAGAATAGCAGTCTTCCCCTAACTCATTTCCTTCCCAATCATTATATATATGTAATAATTCAAAACCATTCACTACTAATAATCTTTCTAACTCCTGTGGATACGTATAGCGAAGATCTATCGCTGTTTTTATTTCCTCTACTAGAGTATCCCCCTCATAAAACCTTCTTGTTGTTATGTAGTGCTGTATTTGCTGAATTGAATCGTATGTCATTTCAGTATATAAATCACATTTTCTTCCCTTTTCATCACTAATAGTTGTCCAATATTCTTCTGTAGAGGGCTGTATTAATTCTTCTTTTGAAGGAAAACGTGTATCGAATATAAATATACCATTGTCAGCTAATACGTCATGAATAGATGTTAATAACTGATCTTGATCTGTATTCGTAAGGAAATGCTGGAATCCGTGCCCCACCATAAATGCTAACGGAATTGTTTCATTCATGCTTAATTGTAAACAGTCTTGTTGTAACCATTTTACCTTCTTACAATCCGTAGTTTTTGTCTTTGCTTCAGCAAGCATACCTTCATGTATATCTACACCAATCATTTGATATCCGTTTTCTATAAATGGAATTGTAACCCTTCCTGTTCCGCAGGCAATATCTAGAATCCATTCATTTTGTATATTTAGTTTTTGTGCCCATGATAGTAAGAACGGAAAATCTGACAGACTTTTATTTTCTATATCATATCGTTTTGGATTTTCGTATTCAGATAGACTCCATTTTGTTTGCAAACGTATTCCCCATTTCATATTTCCACTTAAGTTTAATATATAAATTATAACGAATTATTAGTTTTTTCTCTATAATCAAACACAATTACTTGGACTAATCTAACTTTCCTTTTCGTAAGCTAAAAATAAGTGGAAGAATCGGAGTGTGATACGATGGAACGATTATGGATTCCTATGATAGTTACATTTTTTTCATTCGGTGGATTACTATTAGGCGGTGCTGTCGGCATTGCTACGCGCCAACTAATTGAAGAAAAAATGCATCGTTTATATGCATTATGTGGCGGAATTTTGCTTGGCCTTTTATCCCTTGAAATTATTCCTGAAACATTTGCAAGCTATGAAATAATTGGGCCTATACTTGGTATAGCTATCGGTATTTTAGTTATGAGCTTATTAGATAACTATTGTCACCATCCAATGATACATAAAAAAGATCAACAAGCGTGGCAAACTTTCCTTTTTCTTTCTTTTGCTATATTTATTCATAATTTGCCAAGTGGATTTGCTTTAGGTACAGCTTTTATTAATCATGCTGAATCTGCAGTTCCTTTTTTAATAGCAATCGTTGTTCACCATATTCCTGAAGGATTAGCTTTAATTATCCCCTTTCTCTTTACAAAGCATAAATATATTTCATTTTTACTAACAACTTTATTACTTTCACTTATTCTCGGTACCGGTACTGTTTTTGGCATTTTGATGGAAGGAAAAGCTCTTCATCTACAAGGGCTCATTATGGGAAGTGCTATCGGTTCCCTTGGCTATGTTACAATTCATGAAATGCTTTGGAAAGCAAAGAAACAGCTCTCTTTCCTTTCATTTTTAACATGGGCAACTAGTGGTTTTTTACTAATTGCAGTATTTACGCTATTCGCTGGTCATCATTAAAGATAATAATATAATCATTTGTATATTTTTCCTTTTTCTCCAAAACATAATAGTATCTACCTAATTATAAGGAGGAAAAATTATGTTTGGGAAAACAGCCGGTGAAGCTCTAGTTGACCTTTTAATTGACTGGGGAGTAGAACATATATACGGAATGCCTGGAGATTCCATCAATTCTATAATTGAAGCTTTACGAAAAAAACAAGATAAGATCAAATTTATTCAAGTGCGCCATGAAGAAGCTGGTGCACTTGCAGCAGCTGCCTATGCGAAATTAACAGGGAAACTCGGCGTTTGTATGGCAATCGCAGGGCCCGGTGCTATTCATTTATTAAATGGTTTATATGATGCTAAACTCGATAAAGCCCCTGTTCTAGCAATTTCAGGTCAAGTAGAAACAGATTTACTCGGGACGGATTTTTTCCAAGAAGTAAACTTAGAAAGATTATTCGATGATGTTGCGGTATATAACCAGCGCATTATGTCAGCAGAACAGTTGCCTACTGTCGTGAATCAAGCGATTCGAATGGCTTATACGAAAAAAGGTGTATCTGTTCTTACGATTCCAGATGATGTTCCAAAATTCGAAGTAAAAAGTGGTGCTCGTGTTACAAATACTTCTTTTACATTACCTGAATTATTTCCGCAAGAAGAAGATTTACATGCTGCTAAACTCGCAATAAATGAAGCGAAAAAGCCTGTTATTTTAGCTGGAAAGGGTGCGAAACATGCGAGAGAATCTTTACTTACTTTCGCAGAACATATTGGTGCTCCAATCGTACTTACATTGCCAGCTAAAGGAATTATTCCTGATGAACATCCACTTTGTATCGGTGGATTAGGATTAATTGGAACGAAACCTTCTTATGAAGCAATGAAACATGCGGATACTTTAATTATGATTGGTACATCCTATCCGTTCACAGGTTTCTTGCCCGAAAAAGCAAAAACAATTCATATCGATACTGATCCTGCCCAAATAGGAAAACGTTACGTAACAGATATTGGCTTAGCTGGTGATGCTGATAAAACATTAAAATGGTTAATTGAAAATGTAGAAAAACACGAGGACCATTCCTTCTTAGAGCATCACCAAGAAATGATGAAAAAGTGGGAAGAAAAATTACACAATCAAGAAGAAGATTCTTCTACTCCAATTAAACCACAACGCGTTATGCATGCACTGCAACAAGTAGCTCATGATGATGCAATATTATCAGTCGATGTCGGAAATGTAACAGTATGGACAGCAAGGCACTTTCGTATGACAAATCAGCAATTTATTATTTCTAGCTGGCTCGCAACACTTGGCTGCGGTTTACCTGGTGCACTTGCTGGAAAAATTGCTTTCCCGGATAAACAAGTATTTGCGGTTTGTGGTGACGGTGGTTTTGGAATGACAATGAACGATTTCGTAACAGCTGTTAAATATAAACTACCCATCGTTGTCGTCGTTTTAAACAATAATAAAATCGCCATGATTAAATTCGAACAAGAAGTTATGGGGAATATCGAATTTGGTACAGACTTAACAAACCCTGATTTTGCAAAATACGCAGAGGCGTGCGGAGGTATTGGATACCGTGTTGAGAATTTAGATGAACTACTTCCTGCTTTCGAAAGTGCGGTAAAACAAAATAGTCCGTGTATTATTGATGTAGTTGTAGATGTAAATGAAGCACCAATGCCAGCAAAAATCACCTTTGGTCAAGCCGCTGGTTATACGAAGCATATGATAAAAGAATTATTTGAAGAAGGTAAGATTGATTTACCACCACTTTAAACAAAAAGATAGCTGAAAACAATTTGTCTTCAGCTATCTTTTTTATTTTTGTATCTCTCTATAAAAGGAAAAATCATTCATATTAGTTTGTACTCGCTTCTCTTCCTTTACCTCTTTATCCTTGCTCTTAGGTATTTTTACATTTCCTAGTTTAATCGCATCTTGCATACTATTACTAACTAGATTTCCCCCTAAAATTGTCATACTATAAAAAGTAATTGGTATAAGTACAATCCACGTATGTGTAGTTAAATGGCGGAAGTTTTGACCAATTAGGCCCGTCCATTCTTTTGTTACACTATCTGGATCCATTCCACTGAAGGTTATTGTTCCACCAAAAAATAATTGCAACAAACCAAGGTGTAAAAGAAGCAATAAAGTACTCACAAATTGTTGGGCTACTAATAAAAGAAATGGTGGTAACATATGCGGCCATATATGGCGCTTCAACCTCTGCCATTTACTCCCGCCGAGAACAGCAGCTGCCAACATAAATTCCTCTTTCTTAATACGTTTTACTTCTTGCGCTACATATAGCATAACTGTTGGTACAGCAAGAAATACAAGAACTATAATTTGAAATGCCACCCGCAAATACAACGGCACAACTTCCGCTCCACTGTCAAACGTTAAAACTTCATTTAACATAAAATAAGAAATCATGACCATTGGTACAATACTAAAAGGATCAAAAAATGATGAAATAACTGGAAAAGAACGTTTACCATACATACCAAGAAGTAAACCAACTCCCCCTCCAACTATAACTCGTAAAATCGCTATAATTATACTCGCTCCAACTGTCCATTTCGCGCCTTCTATTATTAATTGAACAAGGTCGCGGCCTTTCACATCACTTCCAAACCAAAATTTACTTGATGGCGAAAATGGAGCTGCCTCTAGTTCTCCTTTTTCGTTATACATCATCGTAAGCTCGCGAATATTCCCATCAAAAAACACCGTATATCCAATACTAACAATCATTAGTACACTTAAAAAAGTAATACCTATCCAAAATCTCACATCTCTTTTTACAACTTGCCACATATTACACACGCTCCTTTATCACATTTTGCAAGAGTGTATGTAATATACGAAATAGTATAAAAAGCGGTACGTATAATATTACTAGACTCACTGTAAATATTTCTAATTTCGAATTTTCTTTTACAAAAACAAACATTCCATATGTATTGAAAATCCATTCGATAATATATAAATTTGAAAGCATAAATAAAATATTTGTTTTCGCATAATAAATTGTCGTCAATAAAACATTTCTTGAAATATGATGTGTCAAAATATGCCGTAAGCTTAGCCCCTTACTCTTAGCAAATAAACTATATTCTTTCTCTAATTCTTCTTTAAATCGTAATAACAACAGTTTAATAAACAATAATGTTGTTGGTATGGTAAGACATATAATCGGTAACAAACGTATCCTTTCTTCCCCTAATCCAGCTAGTTTGACCGGCATAAATCCTGTTTTTTGAAAAAGAATTACGACAAGAAGTTGTGATAATAAAATAAGTAATATATCTGGTATACTCTCAAGCGTAAGAAAAATCCCGTTCCACATTTTCTGTTTCATATAAGAACGTTGCAATACCCAAACGACAAGTACATACGCTATAAGCAAAGATAGTAAAAACGCTGATAGAAATACAATCATCGTTTCAAAATAATGAATCCATATTTGCGGAAATAATTTTCTTGAGTCTCGAAATCCATATGTTATTTCACCTGGTTGTAGTAACTTCCCTCCAAGAAATACAACTGTGTTCCAAAAACCGATTAAATCAATTTGCAATCCCTTAAATAAACGCGGTAGCGCGCCTAGACAGATTATACATAAAATTGCAGCTACTAGTTGTAAACAAGTAACCCCACACCATTTAGCAATTCGCATCAACATAACGATTTCCCCTTACCATCCGATAGAATATTCAGAAATCAAAAAACCGCATATATTACATCTCTTCAGCTATACTTTGCACCCGTTTCTTCCCACTCGGTAAAATGGTTTGATATAAACACGTAACAAAAAATAATAAACCAAATAAAATAATATACAACGTATCTGCACGAATCCATTTCGGGAACAACATCGCTATCGCACCGAGAGATAACAACTGGAATCCTGTCGTTAATGGACTAAGTAAACTTTGAACACGTCCCATGAATGATTCTTCTACAATTTCATACATCCAGCCCATAATTGCAACATTAATAAACGGTAAAAAGAAAGTCGCAAAAGCGATACATACATAAAAAGACCATACGTGGTTTACAAAGTAACACATACCGAAAAAGACCCCTGAGCCCGCCATACCAAATACAATAATAGGCTTGGGTGCATATTTCTTCCCTACACTTGTTGCTACTACACTTCCAATTAGTAATGAAATCCCTCCAACTACACCACCCACCATCGCTAAACTTTCATACGTTGCTGGTGCTAATTTATATTTTAATATGTAAGTTGTGGATACGCTTAAAATACCATTTAATAGTCCAAACACGATAAATCCTAAAAGTAATTTTTTTAAAGTTTCATTTTGATATATATACTTGATCCCTTTTTGAAACTCTGTTATTAACATTTTCAAATTAACTTCTTTCCATTTTGTTCTACCGTTTGGCAAACGCACTTTTTCTGGAATGGAGATCGTTTGAATCAAAATACCACTCATAATAAAAGTGAGCGTATTTACTAAAATACTTCCGTATATTCCAAAAGTCCAGTACACCATCGTTGCAATTCCTACACCAAACAAAGCATACAAACTATTCACCATTTGATTCACACCTGCTGCTGCACCGTATTGGTCGGATTCAACTACTCCCTGTATCATTGACTGTTCTGATGGAGAGAAAAATTGTATACATGCATTTTCCAAAAATAAAAATATAAAGATGAGTATAATCATTCCGTAATAAAGCGAAATTAGAATTCCGATATTACAGAGCGAACAACATATGTTACTTACCGTACAAATACGTTGTCTATCAAAACGATCCACTACTGTCCCTACTAATAGAAAAAAGATTAATGCAGGTAATGCCATCATAATTTGTGTCATCGTTGCGTAAACTGGTTGTTTTCCGTATTGGTCTAACAAATAAAACATTAAAGAAACTCCAGCAATCATAGAACCGAGTCGCTCTAAAATATTTGCTAGAAAAAAACGTGCATACACTTTGTTACGAAATAACTGTAGCATTTCTTTCATACTTCTAACCCTTTCTCTCGACAAAATTTTATTTTTTCAGTCATTTCTCGGAAGTTACATTATATTTTTCGACCATTATCCAATCTTTTCCTTCTGTATAGAGCACAATAAAAAAAAGACTCATGTTTTTTATACAAGAGTCTTGTTATTTAACTTCGCTTCACGTAATAATATGTAGCTAAAATCTTTATACGTCTCGCTAACTATTTTAATTCTCTAAAGTTCGGATATACTTTATTTATTTTATGAATGCATCGCACATCCACTCATAAAATTTTTCCTTCTCTTCAAATTGCGGATAATGAGCTGACTTTTCAAAAGTAATGAATTCTTTTTGATTCACTTCAATCATATCAAAATATTTTTTCGCTGCATGAAATGAAGTATTATAGTCGTATTTTCCCATAAGGAAATAAAGCGGTAGCTTCATTTCAGTCACCTTAGTAGGCAATGGGTTCTTTAAATCCTTTTCTAATAAGACAGTTTGAGAATGTGATAATCCAACGTTATAACGAATTACATCTAAAAAGTTATATTCATTACTGAGTAGCATCCCAATATTATCACCATCTGGATTTTCAATGAGTCTTGATGTTCCACCATATTTTGCAACATAATTCCTCGGAGTGTATGTATCGCCATTTTTAATTTTTTCAGTCAACTCATTTAAATAGGCAACCTCATCTGTATTCCCAGCACTTTGTGCCTGTTCAATCACATAGTTTAAACTATCCATTTCACTTTCTACTGTATCACTCATTTGCCCTATGCCAACATATGCTTCATATTTTTCAGGGGCTTTATTGGCAGCTTGCATTCCGATATATGTACCGTAAGAATGACCAACCAATATTACTTTTTCTTTACCAAGATGTTTTGAAACATAATCTGTCATAGCTAATAAATCTTCTACAAGAAGATCTGATGTAAGATTCGAATAGTCTTCAAAGAAATGATACGACTTCCCACTCGCTCTTTGATCGTAATTAACAACTGTGAATTTCTCTTCCAATAAGTTTTGGTATTTTTGCGCATATGGTATTTCTGAAGTACCTGGTCCACCATGTACAAAAATAATAACCGGATTGTTCTTATCTTTGCCGCGTATCATTATTTCATGCCCACTCCCATTTATCTCTACTTGCTCTAATGTACTTATACTGTTTTTCCCTTTTATTTGCGAGGTCCATGTAGGAAATATTAGTGCTACGATTAATAATAGTAAAATGATGACTCCAATAAGTTTTATTAATTTTTTTATCTTCTTCATAAGTAGTTTCCTTTCTTTTAAATTTATAAAAACATCAATTTAGTTCAGTAAAACTACCTCAAAAAAATATAAATATACAACAATTTCACCTTGATCTTTTGCACATTTTTAATATCCCATACACTTCTTAATTTTCCCCTATATAAACTCTTAACATTTTCTTAATTTTCAAATATAAACTTTATAGAAAGACTCAGTCAAAATGTATTAAAAATAAAGAAAAAAGCCCTTGTTTTCAAAACAAAGACTTTTTTCCTTTAACTATTTCGCTACTTCTTCTTTCGGCATTACCATACCTTTATAAAGTTGGACAGTAATCCAGTAATAGATGAAATAAATGACTAAGAAAATCCCAATCGGCACCCACACCTTTACAAACGGGTCAACTAATATAAAACTGAATAAGTTAAGCCCTACTAACACGTGGGAAATTCCAATAATCGCTGGGAAGATAAATAAATATGAAATTTCTTTATAAATACTTTTCGTTAACATACTACGTCTCACACCAATTTTTCGTAACATTTCATAACGGCGTACGTCACGAGAAGCACCTGTTAATATTTTGAACATTAGCGAACTTGCCATCATTGCTAAAAAGGCAATTCCAAGGAAAAATCCCATAAACATTGTTCCACTCATGAAACTGTTCATAAACTGATAAATTGTCATTTTTGTAAATAAATCTACTTTGGTACCTGTTGTTTTTTCAATTTGCTCTTTTTGTCTCTTATCTATATCGAGCAACAACGGTTTATATTTTTTCATATCATCTACTTTTGCTAATGTTACACTATGTTCCGTTCCTTGAACTGCTTTGTAGTGTTCTTCATCAGCAATTCTTACCGGTTTTCCGTTAAATTGATTATGTGTAATTTGTATTTCTCTTACAACCGCATCTTCCCAATCCCTTGGCATACGAGGAAGTTTATTGGCTGCTTCGGGAGCTTCCAAAGCAGAATAAACAGGTTCAGTTAAAGGTTCAGCCACACGTTTTCGAGCTGGCTCTTTTAAAGTTTTTGTATCAAAGTGGTCGGAAACGAGTGGTGGTTTCGCCGTTAAGTCGTTACGTAAGTAATACACCGCTTCTCCATCTACTTTATATTTATACTTGCTTTCTTCCACAATTTCCATTTCTTTTAAGGCTGCTTTATCTTGATCATTTGGATCATGAATTACGACATCATATACACGAGAGAAGTCTGTCATAATACCTACATTTTTTTGAAACGCCATACCTGCCGTCATTGCCCCTGCGCCTAATGCAATTAACATCGCTACTGTACCTAGTACTCTCGATAAGCTATTTACTCGAAAGCGTAGCTGTGCATATGTAAAACTATTTAAGCCCGTTTCATTTCGTTTTTTATTCCCTTTAATTTTCATCACAAAAAATGGGAGCAATGAACTAAAGATAAAATATGTTCCAAGAGTTGTAACGATTGTCGCTATTATAAAGCCTAATTCAGCATATATTTTTACATTGATCATAAAGTAGTATCCTATACTTACTAGCAATATACCAAGTACCGTCATTATAATAATGCGAGTTTTACTTTTCTTTACTTCATCTAGTGTTTCATCTTCACGAATTAACTCCAATTCTGTTTTACGTAATAACCGGATGCTATTCATTAAACCAGTAATAAAAAATAGTATTAAGAAGAAAATAGCTGTAACTAAGATTGCTGGTGTATATACAGATGAATAACTACCTTTCGCTGAAATTTCCATACCATTCATTAAAAAGTTTCCTGCTACACTTGCAAGCAACATCCCCACTAAGATCCCGATAATAATACTGACAATCCCCATACCGAATGTTTCAATAAATAATAACTGTGCTACTTTTTTCTTTTTCGCACCGAGCATCATGTACATACCGAGTTCTTTTCTTCTTAATGTGAGTAAGAAAGAATTGGCATATATAATATAAAATACAGTAATGAACGATAATAGTATGGCACCTACCCAGAATACGAGTCTAATACTACTAATAAGACTATTATCCTTCGTAAATTCACTATTCATCGCCATCGTTTGGAACATGTAGAAAATACTAATACTAATAACGAGACCAATAAGTAAAACCATATAATCTTTTAACATCTTTTTCATACTATGACGTGATAATTTGAATAACATAGTCTCGCCCCCTACTTAGACTCAGCAGCTGAGCCCATATGAGCGAGCACGCCTAAAATGTCTTGATAGAAATTTTCTCGCGTTCCTTGACGCGTTAACTCTTTATAAAGAAGACCGTCTTGAATAAATAAAATACGCTCACAATAACTCGCACTAAATGCATCGTGTGTAACCATCAAAATACTTACATTGTGATTTTCATGTAAATCTTGCATCGCTTCTAATAAGCTTTTTGCATTTTTACTATCAAGCGCACCAGTCGGTTCATCTGCTAATACGATTGCTGGATTATGTACTAAAGCTCGTGCTGCCGCCGTTCTTTGCTTTTGTCCACCAGAAACAGCAGTTGGATATTTTGTTAAAATTTCAGTAATCCCTAATTTCTTTGCAACCTCATTTACTTTCCCCGTAATCTCACTTGAAGGTACGCCTTGCAGAGAAAGTGGTAAAGCGATATTTTCATAAATTGATAAGTTTTCTAGTAAGTTAAAATCTTGAAAAATGAACCCTAATTTTTGAGATCGAAAATCAGATAATGCATTCCCCTTCATAGAAGTAATATTTGTACCAGCTATTGTCACACTGCCACCCGTTGCTTGATCCAATGTACTAATCACATTAAGTAAAGTCGTTTTTCCAGATCCAGAAGGACCCATAATCCCGACGAATTCCCCTTCTTTAATACTTAATGACACACCCCTTAACGCTTTTGACTGATTCTCATTTCTTTTCCCATACGTTTTTTCTACACGTTCTACAGTAACTACATTTGTTGACATCTCTTTCACTCCATCCCTTTTGTGTAAAATTAATTTCTCACATATTTCTTATCTTTTTCTCATGTAAATCCTTAATAATTTTTAAATTTTTCAATCAGAAAGGATTACACGAGTTACGTAAACCTTTTTCCTATTACATATTCTCACTTTTCTAAAACTCGTTCCTTCGATTTCGCTTACATTTACCTTACATTTTTGTAAGGTAAAAAATATTACAGACCATTTCATAAGGCGGATTCCTTTGTAATGAGCAAGTTTTTTATTTTTATCAAAATTAATGGGATACATAAATAACAATAATAATAAGTTAAAAAACAATATAGTTTTATTTTAAAACGATAAATTATATGATAAAATCATGTTGTCATTAAATAAACGAGGTGCTTTTTATGAAACAAGTTTCAACACTCTTTTTAAAACTAGCTATTGTTTTTATAGGTATAGTAGTACTTGCATTGTGCATATTTTTAGTTCCTAGAATCGGGAATTTCGCTGGAGAATTGTATCCAGCTATTGCTTATATGAAATCTCTCGTTTTAATCGATATGTACGCAGCGACGATACCTTTTTACTTCGCTCTGTATCAAGTTTTTAAACTTTTAAGTTATATTGATAAGAACAAAGTGTTCTCGGTATTATCAGTAAAGGCTTTAAAAAATATAAAATACTGTGCCCTCACTATCGGTACCATATACATACTAGGTATGCCACTTTACTATCTTATGGCAAAAAAAATTGATCCTCCAAGTTTTATACCAATTGGATTGATCATTATTTTCTCCTCTATCGTGATTGCTGTTTTTGCTGCAGTTCTCCAAAAGCTCTTACAAGAAGCCATTAATATAAAATCAGAAAATGATTTAACGGTATGAAGTGAAGTATATGGCAATAAATGATGAAGGAATAGCGATTAAGCTATCCCTTCATCATTTATTATGGTTCTTTAATGAGTTTAAATTCAGTAATACATGTTAATGGTGTATTTTATTATCAATCTCTATTTCTTATTTTTTATTTCCTCTTTTATACTCTCCACAAACCCATTTAGTTCAATAACTTCTGACTGGTCTTCACCGTATTTACGTACATTTACAGATCCGTTCTCCATTTCCTTATCCCCAATAACAAGAACATAAGGAACTTTTTGCATTTGTGCTTCTCTTATTTTATATCCTAACTTTTCATCTCGTACATCTCTTTCAACACGAATGCCAGCTTGTGCTAATTTATCCGCAATCTCATCTGCGTATTGTACATGGACTGCATTCGAAACTGGAATGACCTTCACTTGAACCGGTGCCACCCATGCCGGGAACGCGCCTCCAAAGTGCTCAATTAATATCGCTAAGAAACGGTCTAAAGATCCTAAAACTGCTCTGTGAATGACAACTGGTCTTCTCTTTTCATTCTTCTCATCTATATAATTTAAATCAAACTTCTCTGGCATTTGGAAATCTAGTTGGATTGTCCCGCACTGATGACTTCTATTTAAGGCGTCTTTAATATGGAAGTCGATTTTCGGTCCATAAAATGCACCGTCACCTTCATTTAGTCTATATTTATAATTCAATGAATGTAATACATTTTCTAATGCCTCTTCTGCTTGCTCCCACAACTTATCATCACCCATTGAATCTTCTGGACGAGTAGAAAGCTCTACTTCATATTCGAATCCAAAAGTTTTATAAACATAATCAATTTGCGCCATTACAGATTTAATTTCATCTTCAATTTGTTCTGGAGTTACAAATAAATGAGCATCATCTTGGCAGAAAGTACGTACTCTTAATAATCCATTTAATGCCCCGCTAAATTCGTGTCGGTGTACTTGACCGAACTCACACATACGAATTGGCAATTCGCGATAAGAGTGTAATTTATTTTTGAACATTAACATATGTCCTGGGCAGTTCATTGGTTTTAATGCGAAACTTTTATTGTCTACTTCAGAGAAATACATGTTGTCTTTGTAATGTCCCCAGTGTCCTGATTTCTCCCATAATTCTTGGTTCATCATAAACGGAGTACGTACTTCTTGATACTTATACTCTTTTTGAATTTCTCTTAAAAATGCTTCTAATTCATTACGAATAATTTGTCCTTTCGGTAAATAAAATGGCATTCCCGGAGCCTCTTCAGAAAACATAAATAACTCCAGCTCACTACCTAATTTACGATGATTTCTTTTTGCTGCTTCTTCAACGAAATGTAAATAATCTTCTAATTCTTTTTGAGAAGAGAACGCAACACCATATATACGCTGAAGCACTTGATTGTTACTATCACCTCGCCAATATGCACCAGAAACGTGAGTTAATTGGAATGCTTTCAAATAGCCTGTTGACGGTAAATGAGGTCCTCTACATAAGTCTACAAATTCACCTTGTTTATATAGTGTTACACTTTCCCCACTAGGAATTGCTTCTAACAATTCTAATTTCAGGTGATCATTCATTTCTTGAAACAGTTTTTTTGCCTCTTCTCGTGAAACCTCAACTCGCTCTATTTTTATATTTTCATTTATAATTTTTTTCATTTCTTTTTCGATTTCCGGTAAATCTTCTACGTTTACACTACTCGGAAGATCCATATCATAATAAAATCCATTTTCAATAACAGGTCCTACACCAAGGTTTACATTACCATGCATCCTCTTTACAGCTTGCGCTAAAATATGTGCCGCAGAGTGTCTTGCAATTTCTACCCCTTCATTTGAATCTATAGTAACGATTTCTACTTCCGCATTTTCTTCAATATTTCGGCGTAAATCATATAACTGATCATTTACTTTCCCTGCGACTGCTTTCTTTTTTAAACTACTGCTAATGGATCCCGCAATTTCTTCTAAAGTAATTCCTTTTACAAATTCTTTAACGCTTCCATCCGGAAATTTCATTTCAATCATCTGTTCTTTCATTTTTCATCTCTCCATTTCATAATAAAAGCACACTCATCCCTAAAATAGGGACGAGCGTGCTTTTACCCGTGGTTCCACCCAGATTCCCATTGTAAATATACAATGGCTTCTTTTACGGTAACGTCGTTTACACGGCACTAGATACTTAATTTCCCCAGTGCAGCTCTAAGGTGGTAAGTTATTTTTCTGCGTTAGGAAGTTCTCAGCTTTCCTTCCTTCTCTGTATAACCGGATAAAATAACTCGTGTCCTTTTCTTCGCTTATTATGAAATTGAATACAAAAAAGCATATTCATCCCTAAAATAGGGACGAATATGCTTATATCCGTGGTTCCACCCAGATTCCCATCACAAAAAACATAATGGCTTCTTTTGCGATAACGTCGCTTACACGGCACTAGATACTTAGTTTCCCCAGTGCAGCTCTAAGGTGGTAAGTTATTTTTCTGCGTTAGGAAGTTCTCAGCTTTCCTTCCTTCTCTGTATAAAACCGGATAAAATAACTCGTGTCCTTTTCTTTGCTTTTAAAAGTACATCCATTAATTGTTATTTACTATATCTTATTCATTTTATTTTTGCAAGTGTTTAAAAATGATTTTTTATTTAATAAAAAAAGAAACCAAAAATAGATTTTTGGTTTCCTCTTCTCAATTTTACCAATCTTGTGGTTCGTAATTTAAGTCTGAAAATAGACGTCGTTTCTCTTTCTTCGATAAATCTCTCCACTGTCCAACAGGTAAATTATTTAATTCTATATTCATAATTCTTGTACGCTTTAACGTGTATACTTGATAACCTAAAGCTTCACACATACGACGAATTTGACGATTCAACCCTTGAGTTAAAATAATTTGGAATTCATATTTTGATAACTGTGTTACCTCACAAGGAAGCGTTTTCGTTCCTAAAATTTTCACACCAGCTGCCATTTTCTCTAGAAAATCAGGTGTAATTGGCTTATCTACTGAAACGATATATTCTTTTTCATGTTTGTTTTCAGCACGTAAAATTTCATTAACGATATCACCATCATTCGTTAACAAAATTAAACCGTCTGAGTCTTTATCAAGACGTCCAATGTGACTAATTCGTAATGGATGATTCACTAAATCGATAATATTACCTTTTACAGCTTTTTCACTCGTACATGTAATACCTACTGGTTTATTTAAAGCGATATATACGTGATCTCGAGCAATACGAAGTTGCTCTCCATTTACGCGTACATCATCACCTGGATTTACTTGGTCACCAATTTTTGCAACCTTACCGTTAATAATTACTCTTCTCTCATTAATTAGTTTATCTGCTCCACGTCGAGACGCTTTTCCAGCTTCACTAATAAATTTATTGATACGCAAATTAGGCACATCCTTTTCAAAAAAATTCTAGCTCACACTGATTCTACCGTACAATACAAAAGGGTAAGCCTTCTATTATAACTTAAACATATTAACATGAAAGGGTATATAACGTCTTCTATTAATTACTCGTTTATAAGAAAATATCTTTATTATACATTCATTTATGCACGTTTTGAACACTTAATATACAAGCCACTCTTCCTTACATACAGCTTGTTTACCTCTTATATCTTTTAAATCCTCATGAATATTAGCTAGTTTATACAGCTCTGGGAAAATCTCTTCTACATAATTTTGATGCGCCATTTCATCTTTCCAATAAGTTAACACTATGTAACGATTTTCAGTTTTTAAAGACTTCCCAACTACTCCACCTATCATCCCGTTTGCTTTTTCCATTCCTTTATTCCAAATTGTTTCTTGTTTATGTAAAAACTGCTTTTCCTGTTCCCCCTTTACATCACATATAGCAACTCTGACAAATGACCCTTCTGTAACAACCTCTTTCAAAGGCATATCAGTTATATCATACAATGTTTGAAACAGTTCAATTTCACATGAAAGAAACGTATCCTCTTGATTACTATTTAAATAAATGGTATCGTGAGCACCATTCATAAATGATTGATACGCACCCCTATCATTCCATAAAGTATAAACACACGCCTCATCTTCATTCCATCCACCAAATTGTCCGTGAAAACCATCTAGATGCTGTATATCACGCCATTTTTCTTGTGCGATTGAAAATAACTCTTTTTTCTCTTCTTCCACCTTACAGTAGATTGTTTTTAGTAGCATTTCTAATTCCCCCTTATCTTACATTCCATTTCCACCTACACTAACATTAATTTCACTCTCTACTTCTTTTTGTTTACATAATATTATTATATATTATTAGTTATCTATAGTATTCAAAAAATCAGCCGCTCTTTCTATCAGCCATTCACCAAACGTACTTAAAAATAATAAAATTTCATTTATATCATTTATCGGTTCAATTACATATTGTAATGCCTTTCCCATATTTTTTTCTTGTTCGGGAAAATGCTTACTAAATAATTCATAGGCAGGATATAAGTCTCTGGAGTAAAGTCCTTCTCTCTCAATTGTCAATGCTAGACCTGACCTGATTATTATCTTCATAATCCAACGACAACAATCCGCTATATCTTCCACGCCTTTATTATGTATTAACTCTTTGCGTGCTTGTCCAATTTGTTTCCCCAATTGAATAAGATGTTCATAGGCTAACTCCTGACTTACTTTATATTTAGGTAAAGACAATGTTACATCTTCACCAAATATACATACTCCATGTGTCTGTATCATGAAGCTTATAAAAGAAAAACTCTTGGAATTTATCACTTCTTTTTCACTGTAAAAACTCAATTCCACTCCTGTTATACAATTGAATTTTTGCAAAATTTTAATTTCTAGTTTCTTTCGCCAACTTAAGTCTATTAATTTAGGATCCTTTCGCACTAATATAATTACATCTATATCAGCAATACCTTTAATTCCAATCCCTCTTGGAATTGAGCCTCTTATATAAACACTGTGTAAATCATCCTGTAACAATTCACAACAAGTATTTTTTATTTCCTGTATTACCTCCATAAATATAGGTTGAACTTTTTCAATATGTGCATCATTTATAATATATCCTTCATCATCAGTAGGACAAAAACGACCTATCTTTTTTATACTTGGCAATTTATCATCTCATCTCCATACTAAATATTATTTTATTCTATACACATAGTAATTATAATTTAAATAATTCAGAATTAAAAATTAAAAGAGATGGAAAGTAAACAATCCTACAATATCATTTACTTCCTATTTCTTTTATTATCAATTATTTTTCAAATATATAATACCTAATTTCTCCTGGGTAATGTAATATCTTTACCTTTCTTTCCACTTTTTTAAAACTAACAGTATGCCCGTTTTCCCCTAAGTTCTCCCATCCACTTACCTTTGTAATAGGCATTACACTTATATATTTATAATCCTCTTCCTTATCATTGTTAATATGTATTGCTGACATTGGCACTGGAAAATCTTTGATTTTAGATTATTTATTCATAAATATGCATGCAATTAAACCCATTAATAACATAGCCATTGAAATATTTGAAACTAGTTTTCTTCTATTCATTTTCACTAAAATTCCTCTTTTCTCACATATTTCTTTTATCATCTTACTAACTTTAATTACTCGTTTATAGAAAAGATATAATTTAAATTATTTCTAACCTATTTTCTCTACACGAAACAACATTATTGTTATATATTATAATTATAAGTTTTTAAATTTTGGAGGCGTTACATATTGCAGAAATTTCTTTTTACTAAATGGACAGTTGTTATTTCTATTTTCATCATTTTCGGTACGATTTTCTATGTTACTAATGTGAAAAATAACAACAAAAAAGCAACTGTAGAAACAGTGGATACAAAAATTTTCAAAACTAAATTACAACCTAAAATCAATGAATTAACTACAAATTATAATGACATCATCGAAAAAGATTGGTTGCCTGCCTGGGAAGAGATTAACACGAACGGAAATTCAGTAGACAGAAATAAACTATTAGTCACAATGACTGCTATTTCCAAACAATATGAAAACATTATGAATGAAATAGACACTTTGAAAATTAAAGAAAATATATCGGAAGTACAAATACAAGAACAACTAGTTTATTTCGCAACTGAATTTAAGGCTGCTTCTAAATTTATGAAAAACGCGGCAAATTTAATTATAGACGGAGCAAATAACTCTACTCCATCCAATGAAACAATTGAAAATACTAAACATGCTTTAGGACTTGCGGACCAACATATTGTCCTCGCTTTATCTACGTTAAATGAAGTTGAAGTTAAATTAGGACTTGCAAAAAAATAAAACTGGTTACTATTTTAAAATAAAAAAAGATTGCAATTCATATTTTGTCTGTCTATAATGTTTTTATTGATTTACAATCAATATTTTTATAAATTTTATAATTCGGATGAACCATTCAGGAGAAGGTCTATTGATCTACCGACGGGGCAAAAGGTTGCTGAATCAACTTTGAAACTCTCAGGTCTTGTTTACAAGTAGAACTGCATGGGGACGAATCTCTGGAGAGACTCCCTCTCGCTTTTATATAGCGCGGAGGAAAAAGAGCACCGAAGGAGCAAATCCGCTACTATAGCGGATAATCTCTCAGGTAAAAGGACAGAGACAAGCGAAAGAAAATGCCGATTTGTATCGGTTTATTTTTCTATCCCTTGTTTCTCCAGAGACCATTTCATTTACTTGAAGTGGTTTTTATTTTTTCATAAAAAGGAGAATACAGATGGAGACAGTAAGTACAGTATTAGAACAAATCAATCACTATGTGTGGGGATTACCAACGTTGTTGTTACTCGTTGGTACTGGTATCATTCTCACAGTGCGTTTAAAAGGATTACAGTTTAGTAAACTATTATACGCTCACAAACTAGCTTTTAAAAAATCAGAAGATACATCTTCCTCTGGAGATATTAGCCACTTCCAAGCACTTATGACAGCTATGGCGGCAACGATAGGTATGGGGAATATAGCCGGTGTTGCAACTGCTGTAACGATTGGTGGACCCGGTGCAATCTTTTGGATGTGGATTACTGCTTTGTTCGGTATGGCAACAAAGTATGCCGAAGCAATTCTTGCGGTGAAATACCGTGTTAGTAATGAAAATGGTGAATATTCAGGTGGACCAATGTACTATTTAGAACGTGGTTTAGGTAAGAAATGGCTTGCTGTTTTATTCGCTATATTCGGCACAACTGCTTCTTTCGGTATCGGTAATATGGTGCAATCTAACTCAGTTGCAGAGGCAATGCGAATTAATTTCTCTTTTCCTCCTGCTTTAACTGGTATATTCATGTCATTTTTAATCGCCATTGTTATTTTAGGCGGTGTGAAAAAAATCGGGAAAGTGACAGGATATATCGTTCCTATTAAAGCTTTCTTTTATATCATTGCTGGGCTTATTATTATTTTCTATCACTACGATCAAATTCCAGAAGCATTCTCACTTATTTTTTCTGGCGCATTCAATGGTACTGCAGCTGCTGGTGGTTTTATTGGCGCAACAATTGCATCTGCAATTCAAATCGGAATGGCGCGCGGTGTATTTGCGAACGAAGCTGGTTTAGGGAGTGCCCCTATTGCCGCAGCTGCCGCAAAAACTGATTCACCTGCAAAGCAAGCTTTAGTTTCTATGACTGGTACTTTTCTAGATACGTTTATTGTATGTACAATTACAGGGCTAGTATTAATTACTACAGGTGCATGGAAATCAGGTAAAACTGGCGTTGAAGCGACGACACTTGCGTTCCAATCTGTATTTGGCACTGCTGGTAGTATGATTCTTGGTATCGCAATTATATTATTTGCCTACTCTACTATTTTAGGATGGTCGTATTACGGCGAGAAGTGCGTGGCTTATTTATTTGGAGAAGGTGCTGTTAAATATTATAAAGCAATCTTTATCGTCATGATTGCTATTGGGGCTAATTTAAAACTAGGTATCGTATGGACATTTGCTGATATTGCAAATGGACTTATGGCGATTCCAAACTTAATTGGCCTTATTGGGTTAAGTGGTATTGTTGTTGCTGAAACGAATTGCTTTTTACAAGAAGAGAAATTGAAAGAAAGTCATAAAAAACAGGCAAGTTAATCTAAAAAAAGGAATGACTCATACATAATGAGCATTCCTTTTTTCGTTTTCTAACTCAGTAAATATCATTAAAAATATATTTATATCAATCTTTCCCTTTTTTATTCCACTAAAAATTTTTCACATAAATGACATAAATCGTATGGTCTAACTATATAGTTGAAAAGGAATGCGACATTAAAGTGTCGACGAAAACTCATCCGAGAAAAGGGAGGAAAAATCTTTTGAAAAACAAAATCATTGTTTTCCTATCTGTTTTATCATTCATTATCGGTGGTTTCTTTTTTAACACAAATACTTCAAGTGCTGAAACATCATCTACTGATTACGTCCCTAACCAATTAATCGTTAAATTCAAACAAAATGCCTCTTTAAGTAATGTTCAATCTTTTCACAAATCTGTCGGTGCTAACGTTTTATCTAAAGATGATACGTTAGGTTTTGAAGTCGTTCAATTTTCAAAAGGTACTGTCAAAGAAAAAATAAAAAGTTATAAAAATAATCCAGATGTGGAATATGCAGAACCGAATTATTACGTTCACGCCTTTTGGACTCCGAACGACCCATTTTTTAAAAATCAATATGGATTGCAAAAAATTCAAGCTCCACAAGCTTGGGATAGTCAACGAAGTGATCCTGGTGTAAAAGTAGCTATTATTGATACAGGAGTTCAAGGTTCACACCCTGATTTAGCTTCGAAAGTAATTTACGGACATGATTATGTTGATAACGACAATACATCTGATGATGGTAATGGTCATGGTACGCATTGCGCTGGAATTACTGGAGCACTTACGAATAATAGTGTTGGAATTGCTGGTGTTGCCCCACAAACTTCAATTTATGCTGTCCGCGTATTAGATAATCAAGGGAGTGGTACTCTTGATGCTGTAGCGCAAGGGATTAGAGAAGCTGCTGATTCAGGTGCAAAAGTAATTAGTTTAAGCTTAGGCGCCCCAAATGGTGGGACTGCTTTACAACAAGCCGTTCAATATGCATGGAATAAAGGCTCTGTTATTGTTGCAGCTGCTGGAAATGCTGGAAATACAAAAGCTAATTACCCTGCTTATTACAACGAGGTGATTGCAGTTGCTTCTACAGATCAATCAGATAGAAAATCTTCATTTTCTACTTATGGTAGCTGGGTAGATGTTGCAGCACCAGGTTCAAATATATATTCCACATATAAAGGAAGCACGTATCAATCATTAAGTGGTACATCTATGGCAACACCTCATGTTGCAGGAGTCGCTGCTCTTTTAGCAAATCAAGGATATAGCAATACACAAATCCGCCAAATTATTGAGTCAACGTCTGATAAAATTAGTGGTACAGGTACGTATTGGAAAAACGGTAGAGTCAATGCATATAAAGCTATACAATACGCTAAGCAATTACAAGAAAATAAAGCCTCTTAAGAAATAATGTAAAACTTTAATCAGTCGATCTGCCATTAGTGCGGGATAAAACAGAAGGAGAGACTTTTACAATTAAAGGCTCTCCTTCTTACAAACTATATTACTCCCCCTCCTTCTGCACCATATGTAAATACAGTACAAAATCCATCATTGTCGACGGATGACCAAGTTGACGGATCATCGCTGTTATATTTCCTCTATGATATGTCCCATGATTTACAACATGTTGTACTAACTCTAAAATTGAAGTTTCTAATTTCCCTGCATATGGATTCTCGATAACAAATACAGCATTCACGTCTTGTATTGTAATTAAGAAGTCTTTATATTGATTTGTCATGTTTTCAAACATTTTTTCTAATTCATGTAACGATTTAGTTTCGATTTGTTTTCGTAAATTTTCTCGGTCTTGTATTGCTTCATTCATACTTTTACCATGCAATATGTGTAACCACACTTGATCTGTAATATAAATATGCGTAAAAGTATCCTTAATTGATGGAAATACACTCTGTATCTGTTCATTAAAAATAGTCTCATAGCTTGGTAATTCTTTTAGTCGATTGAATAACCGTATATTAGCCCAAGCATGGTAATCCACCTGTTTTAACATGTACTCTTTCAATCTAAATCGCCTCCTTATTGTACGAAACGAATGTTTTGTTTCTCCATTTCCGATTCTCTATCAGCTTTTGCAATTCCTTTTTCTTCAATTTCACGTTTATTTATAGTTTTATAATTTACATACGTATGAAATTCCGTTTGAAATGGAAACGGTGTAATCCGAATTGTTTCCTCGTCCACCCATTCAGCTTGAATAGGTTTCTCCTCCTTACTATTAAACATTTCTGTTCCCTCAAAACCACCTTTAAATAAATCAATTTCATCTGTCTTGTCTACACCAGGTTTATTCATACATACATATAATGAAAGTTCATCACAAAACTTTAATAATTTATAATGTTTATCGAACATCGCAAACTGTTCTTTTATTAACGTTTTCAAAATTCTTTTTTGTCGTTCCAATTCATGTTTATAAAAAGACATCATTTCTTCGTCTTCGTCATTTAATGAAAATGATAAAAAATGTTTACTACAAAGTAATGCTCCGTATGGATTCGAATCTTCAATTTCATTCAAACCAATCGTATAAAAAACAAAACGCAATGAACTTGGACAATCCATAAATGTATATGGAATATTTTTAGCATCATTCAAAATTGGTACTTTATCAAGTTCTATCCATCCTCTATCATGCTCATATATTGCATCAATTGTCTCTTTTAAGTATGTTTCATCTTCAAAAAGATCTTCTTTTATATGCTTTGCAATCTCTCCAGCTAAAAAACCATGATCATGT
This sequence comes from Bacillus sp. GW823-FHT06B01, assembly GCF_058952315.1. Lineage (NCBI taxonomy): Bacteria > Bacillati > Bacillota > Bacilli > Caryophanales > Bacillaceae > Bacillus > Bacillus sp. GW823-FHT06B01. Next base: position 892,186 of record NZ_JBXAHR010000001.1, read on the forward strand.
TGACGAATTAATATACTTTCATTCTCATTTTTTTCACGAAAAATCATTCATATACTCCCCCTCATCCTCATATTACAGCATTTTCTATACATCAATTCTTAATTAATCCCTAATTATTAGCAGGGATTCAGTCTCTTACAACGAAATTAACATAACTATATAGTATTCTTTCTAACCATATAAATAGCTTTCTCTATACTATCCATTATACTAAAACATTCATTCTAAAAAACTTTTTATGAGGTGAAAACATGAACAAAACAGAATTAGTTAAAAACGTGGCACAATCCGCTGATATTTCTCAAAAGGAAGCTTCTGCAGCGGTACAATCCGTATTTGACACAATTGCTACTGCATTACAATCTGGCGATAAAGTTCAATTAATCGGCTTTGGAACTTTTGAAGTGCGCGAAAGATCTGCTCGTACAGGACGTAATCCACAAACTGGCGAAGAAATTCAAATCGCTGCTGGTAAAGTTCCAGCATTTAAAGCTGGTAAAGAGTTAAAAGAAGCTGTGAAATAAATAAGAAACCAGCCATTTTATAGGCTGGTTTCTTATTTTCTATTTAAGCAGATTTTTTATATTCTCTGCATGATATACTTCACAAATATAAAATATGCATTTGCAATTACTTACAATTTGATATTTTCTAGTTGGATACACATTCGCCGTAACAGAGCATCCATCAAACAATTCAATAATATTCCCAGATGGCTGATATCCTTCGTATAATACGTTTCTTCTTACTTCCATCTTTTCTATAAGTTTTTCAACTGGAATATTTCCACTCTCTAATTCACTCTTAATTGTATTTGGTAAAAACGAAGTGTCCGCAAAAATTAGATTCTCAGATAACACTTTTCCTTTATAACTAACATTGGATACACGGTAAAGAAATGTTCCGTTTTTATCAAAGAAATTCTTTGCTTCTTTCGGAATGTACTGTCTATCAAGTACCTCTTGTTCGAGAATTTCAAACTGAACTGTATCATTCAAAAGCTTTTCTAAAGCATGAATAGATGATGTATCTCCAGAAAATAAAATATTTTTAATTGCTTGTACATTATAAGTGAATTCATTTGTTCTATTTTCCGCTACTAACATGAGGAACACCTCTTCTATAAGATTTTTTATTTAACTTATTTATAATTTAAAAGCGCTACTGCGTCTAACTGTGTAATTTCAGTTACTTCTTTACTAAATATTGCAATTGAAGCCATATAATCTGCACTTGGCCTTATATTCTCCATCATTGTATTTTCTACTAACTCTTGCCTATCCTTAAAAACTAACAAATTTGGAGGATCATTTGGAGCTGATACAGTAATACCTACTGGTGAAATCATTAGTCCTTCACCTGTCGCTTTTAATACCGCTTCTTTTCGAGTCCAATATGTTAAAAAACCTTCTATTTTCTGTTCATTAGGTAACTTCATAACTTGTGCTATTTCAATGTCTGTTAATACGCCCTCTGCCATTTTCATAACATCTACATTTGGATTCATTTGTTCAATATCAACGCCTACAGGTGCAGACTTTGTAAATGCAACAACAACCCACTCACCCGAATGTGAAACCGATAACTGCGGCATACCCTCTGGTAATTGTGGTCTACCATGTTGTAACTTACATACTGGGCACAGCCTATCAATTGGCACTTGAACTGGTGACATAGAAAGTATTTTACCTAGAACTAATCTACTAATTACACAACCTATTATAAAACGAGCACGATCTGCCGAATGATGATATGAATTTGCTTTCTCTCGTTCAACATCATTTAGTAAATTGTAATGCCATGATTGTAAATCCGAAATTCTTGCCCACCATATTTGACAATCATTCTCATTCAAAATCGGTATAGAATCTACAACTTTACTTTCTATCATGTAAACTCTCTCCTTCTAAATACCAATATCAATTTATTTCAAAAGACCATTATCAAACTTATTCATTTACAATTTCTTTCTCTTTTTGTAATACAGGTAACGGTTTTTTCTTCTTTTTTGACATTACCTCTTTATCAGAAATACGTAAAGAAAATAGTAATGCTACGAGTAAAAATATTGCTGATCCAATTAATGCCGCTTGATATGGCAAGAAATCTGAATGAGCATTATGTTGTGCACCGTAATTTCCAAAACCAGCTAGTATACTAGCTAAAACAGCAACTCCTATCGCTGAACCTAATCGATTTTGCACATTAAATATAGTAGTTGCTCTCCCCATAGAAGGTGGCGTGATATTATTAAATGCAGAAAATTGAACTGCTCCAACTGACTGGCCTAAGAAAATACCTATACCAAACAATAATGCCCGTATTTGCCAAGGGTTCGTATCGTGATTTACAAAACTTAATAAAACAAAGATAATCGCCGTACAAATTAACCCGATAGAAATTACCTTACGAGCACCTAATTTCTTATATGACCATGGCACAATCTGTGACGATATCATTAATCCAATTGCCTCTGGGAATGTAGTAAGACCTGATTCCAGTGCGGATGCTCCTATTACATTTTGATACATAAGCGGAAAAACAAATAACATTCCTATTAAACCAGCTGAAGAAAACAATGAAATAAGACTCATTTTTCTAAAGACTGGTTCTTTTAATAAGCGTAAATCTAACATTGGTTGCTTTACTTTAAGTTCTACGATTATAAACAATGTAATGAATACAACCCCAGCTATCCCAGTACTCATAATTTCTGGAGAAATCCACCCTTTTGATGGTCCCTGGCTGAGTGCATATATGAGCATCGCAAATCCTGGTGCTGATAAAATAAAGCCGAGAGAATCAAAGCGACCAGCTGATTTTTCAACATGCTCTGCTAAAAATAGAAGTCCAAATAGCAATGCAACGATTCCAAACGGTAGATTAATATAAAATGCCCAACGCCAAGACATTTGATCTACAAAGAAACCACCGATGATAGGACCAATTGCTGGTGCTACAGCAATTGGAAGTACAATGAACCGGGAAATCTTCGGTCTTTCCTCTGGTGAAAATGTTCGAAATAACATCGCCATTCCGACCGGTGTTAAAAGCCCTCCACCAGCACCTTGAATGATACGGAAAATATTCAATAAAGTAATATCGTTAGCCATTCCGCATAAAGCAGAGGCAATTGTAAATACGAAAAGAGCAATTAAAAATACTCTTTTCGTACCAAATCGATCTCCTAACCAACCAGAAATCGGAAGGAAAACAGCTAAACTAACTAAATACCCAACATTAACCGTCCCCATTGCAGATGGAGGTACTTGTAGTTCTCTACTTATCGTTTGCAGTGCTACATTTACAATCGTTGCGTCCATCGCAGCCATAAACATCGCTGTTATATATACGATGCTTACAACTACTTTTGGATTTATTTTTGCTTTCATTATCGTTTTCCTACTAATATTTTTTCACCAGCTTGATTACTTTTTGGATTCAAATCTGTCCAGTTATTTTCAACATATTGTAAGCAATCGTGCCTGCTAGCTTCTTCATGTACGACATTCCACCCAATAGGTACATCAAGAAAGACAGGCCAGAGAGAATACTGGCCCTCCTCATTTATTAATACTTTATATGTGTAATTATCGTTTTCAAATGGATTCGTCATACTCTACTTACCCCTTTCTTATTCTGCAAATATTTTGCTAATACTTGTCCAATTTCCGTAAGTGGACCTGGCTGACATAAATCTTTATGTCTACAGTCAATATCATGCTGCACAATTTGCCCATCTAAATAATTTAGCCACGTATTTGGAGAAATAGGATCAAACCAGTCTGGTATAACAGTAGATCTAAAGAATAAGATATCTCCGTTATAAACTTTCGGTACATATTTCCCTAACAACCCTACTGAATTTACATATGTTTCTTTCAAGTTCAATATAGTCTCTTCTTCAAGACTTGCTAATGCACTTCCATCTTTACGAAGGATTTCAACTGCACTTTCCATTGTAAGTGGTTTACCATCCATGTTATCTGGGTCATATCCGCCTAAAGCAAGTAATGCGATTAACGCTTCCTCTTCAGTAGGCGCTTCCGTATTCGGTAAGAAGTGTCCAGGATAAGAATCAAGCATAACGAGTAACTCTACTTCTTCCCCTTCATTTTGTAGTTGCGCCGCCATTGCATGCACAACATTTCCTCCAAGCGACCAACCTAATAAACGATATGGTCCATGAGGCTGTACTTCACGAACGTGTTTCAAGTAATCCGCCGCCATCTCCTCTAAACTTTTTGGAAGTTCTTCATTTTTAGCAATACCACGTGCTTGGACACCGTAGATTGGATAATCTGTTCCTAAAGATTTCATAAGTCCTGCATAGCACCAACTTAACCCACCTGCTGGATGTACACAAAATAGTGGTAATTGATCCCCGCTTGCTCGTAATGGAAGCAATACATCAAGTGCACTTTGACCATTCCCCATCTCAAGTCTTTCAGCTAACCCTGCAACAGTCGGTGCTGCAAATAAAGTACCAATGTTTAGTTCCACTCCAAGCGCCTCTTTCATGCGGCTCATAAGCTGCACTGCAAGGAGTGAATGGCCACCAAGATCAAAGAATCCGTCATCAATTCCAATTTGAGGTACACTTAGCACTTCTGTAAACAAGTCACATAACATTTCTTCTTGCGGTGTTCTTGGACCACGACTAGAAGATGATGCGATAAATTCTGGAGCTGGCAATGCCTTTCTATCTAATTTACCGTTTGGAGTTAAAGGTAACTCATTTACTACTACAAAAGCGTATGGAACCATATAATCTGGTAAACTATCACTAGCAAACTGACGTATTTCATTCGTATCAATCGCTTCATTATTTGATGAAACGATATAAGAAACTAACCGTTTATCCCCTGGTTGATCTTCCCTTACAATAACGGCTACTTGCTCAACTTTAGGGTGCTTCATTATGACTGCTTCTATTTCTCCTAATTCAATTCGGAATCCACGAATTTTTATTTGATGATCTGCACGTCCTATATAATCTAGCGTCCCATCTTTACGCCAGCGAGCTAAGTCTCCTGTACGATACATTCTTGTACCTGGCTTTCCAAATGGATCTGCGATAAAGCGTTCAGCCGTTAATCCTGCTCTTCCTAAATATCCACGCGCAAGCCCTGCACCTGCAACATACATTTCTCCAACTACTCCAGGTGGCACTGGTTGTAAATAGTTGTCTAACACATACACTTTAAGGTCAGGTATACTGCACCCAATTAAACTATTTGCTCGTAAAGAGACGATAGTTTCATCTAATTCAATATAACTAACATGTACTGTCGTCTCCGTAATACCGTACATATTAATAAGCTTTGGTTCGTTATGAGGATGTCGACTATACCAATCTTCTAAGCGACTTAGCTCAAGTGCTTCTCCTCCAAAAACAACATATCGTAAAGATAATTTTTGGCCAATCTCTTCATTTTCACGATCTGCTTGCATCAATTGATAGAACGCTGATGGAGTTTGGTTTAAAACCGTAACCTTTTCTTTAACAAGAAGCTGTAAAAATTCTTTCGGTGAGCGACTTACAGTATGTGGCACTACAACTAAACGCCCTCCATATAATAAAGGGCCCCAAATTTCCCAAACCGAGAAATCAAAAGCATATGAATGGAACATCGTCCAAACATCTTCTGCGTCAAATTGGAACCAATGATCAGTTGCTCCTAAAAGTCTTACTACGTTTTGATGAGGTATCATAACGCCTTTCGGTCTACCTGTTGAGCCTGACGTATAAATAACGTAAGCAATATGTGAAGGAGATAATGGCTTCATGCGCTCCATTTCATCAATATTATCTTCACTATACTTCTCAATTTCTTTTATTGTCTTCACATCATCAACTAAAATTTTCAGTTCCTCATCACATTCAATTTCCACATCTGAATTTGTTAACACACATGATGGTTTCGCATCGTGGAGCATAAATGAAATACGATCTGACGGATAATCCGGATCTAATGGAAGATAACCTGCTCCCGCTTTCAGAACAGCTAGTAAGCTTACAACCATATTTAAAGATCTCGGCATTGCTAAAGCAACGAGTTGATCAGGACCAACTCCTTTTGCAATTAGCAATCGAGCTATTTTATTCGCTTTTTTATTCAACTCTTCATAAGTTAACTTTTCATCTTCAAAGACGACAGCAATAGAATTCGGATTTATATAAACCTGCTTTTCAAATAATTGTGATAATGTCATTTCTGGTACAATTTGAAAACCACCATTCCACTTTTCTAGCACTGTATTTCTCTCTGCTACTGTTAAAATTTCTAATGTGCCAATTGATTGATCCGGATGTTTCGCTGCATCATCCAATAACAGAATAAATCGTTCTACTAATTGTTGAACCGTTTCACGTTTATACAAATCGGTACTAAACTCTAGTAACCCGTGTAAGCCATCTGGCGTACCATGAACTCCGTTACTCTCGCTAATTTCAAATGTTAGATCAAACTTCGCAGAGCCCACACTTTGGATTTCAAGGTCTGCTTTAATATCTGGAGCATCAAATGTTGCTTGTGGCGTATTTTGGAATGCTAACATAACTTGAAACAGCGGATGACTATTTCGAGTACGTACTGGGTTTAACACTTCAACGAGTCGTTCAAATGGAACATCTTGATTTTCATAAGCTGCAAGATTTGACTGCTTCACTCTATTCAATAATTCTTTAAAACTTGGATCTCCTGATGTATTTGTGCGTAACACTAATGTATTTACAAATAAACCAACTATGTCAGAGAGTGCATCATCGTTTCTTCCAGCAATCGGACTACCGATTGGTATATCAGTACCTGCACCTAATCTTGTAAATAGCGCACTAAGTCCTGCTTGCAACACCATAAACAAACTAACTCCGTTTTTCCGTGCAAGCTCTACTAACCTACTATGCATACCCGCATCTATTTGAAAATGAATTGTTTCTCCGCGATAACTCGTTTCAATTGGACGCTGGTAATCTGTAGGTAACTCCAGCTGATCTGGTAAACCTTCTAGCTCTTTCTTCCAAAACTCTAATTGTGTTGAAATAAGACTCTCTTCTGTAGTTTCATCACCAAGCAACTGTTGTTGCCAAAGTGCATAATCTGCATATTGAACTGGAAGTGTCTCTAGCTGAACTCTGTTACCTTGACATCGCGCTTTATATGCCGCTGTAAAATCTCTCGTTAACGGTTGTAATGACCAGCCATCCCCTACAATATGGTGCAATAGAATTAGTAATACATGTTCGTTTTCATTCACTGTAAATAGTTGCAGACGAACTGCTGGTTCAACATCAAGGTTAAAACTATATCTTACCGCCTCTACAAGCACACTTTCTAATTCATCTTTACATGTTTTTGTTATTATCATTTCTAGATTTAAATTTTCCATATCTAAAATTTTCTGATAGGAACTACCTAATACGTTAGGGAAAATCGTTCTAAGCGTTTCATGTTTCTCAACTACATCATAAAAGGCACCTTGCAATGCTTCCTCGTTCAACTTTCCAGAAATACGAACGACTAATGGAATATTATAAGTAGGACTTGGACCTTCTAAACAATTTAAGAACCATAACCTGCGCTGTGCAAATGAAAGTGGAACTTCATTTGGTCTACTTACTTTCTTAATAGCTGGTCTTGCAGTTTTTGCTTGATCCAATTGTTTCACAAGTTCAGCAACAGTTGGCGATTCAAATAGTTTTCCTATTCCTAATTCAACACTTAACGTTTCACGAATTCTTGCCATTAGACGAGATGCAAGAAGCGAATGGCCACCCATTTCAAAGAAATTATCATCAATGCTAATGCGAGAAACACCAAGTACTTCTGCAAATAAATCACATAATATTTCTTCTTTCGGATTTCTAGCAACTCTCTCCTTGTTCATTTCATTAAAATCAGGAGCAGGTAATTTCTTTCTATTAATCTTACCATTTGGCGTTAATGGTAATTCTTCTAGCACAACAAATGCCGATGGCACCATATAATTTGCTAAACTTTCTGAAACATAAGAACGAATTTCTGAAAGGTTAATCCCTTCACTCCCTTCGACAACGATATACGCAATGATTCGTTTATCATTTGGGCGATCTTCTCGTACCATTACTACCGCTTGTTGAATGTATTCATGTCGTTGTAATACCATTTCAATTTCAGCTAATTCAATTCGGAAACCACGAATTTTAATTTGATGATCTGCGCGGCTCATGTACTCTAACACACCATCGTTACGCCATTTCACAAGATCACCTGTGCGGTACATGCGCTTCCCTGGTTTTCCATAAGGATCTGCAACAAACCGTTCAGCCGTTAACTCTGGTTTTCCTAAATAGCCGTTCGCAAGTCCTTCTCCTGCAATATATAGTTCGCCAATTACTCCAGGCGGTACTGTTTGTAATCCTGCATCTAATACATACACATCTGTACTCCAAATCGGTTTTCCAATAGGGGGTATACCAATTTCATTTTCGTCGATGTTCTTGAAAGTAGACCAAATAGTCGTTTCAGTAGGTCCATATAAGTTTGTAATAGAGCAACCTAATTCTTTTAATATATTTGCTAAATGGGCCGGAAGCGCTTCACCACCAACGAGCACATTTAGCCCTTGTAGCCTTTCTGGATATTCAGTTACTAACGCCTGCCAGAGTGTCGGTGTGGCTTGCATAATTGTGACTCTTTCCTCTTGTAACAATGCCGTTAACACAGAAGGTTCTTGGATTACCTCTTTTTGTGCGATTGTTATACTTGCACCACTAATAAGAGGTAAATAAATTTCTAGAGCTGAAATATCAAACGCAAATGTTGTAACTGCTAATAAATGATCGTTTTCATGTAACGAAAACATATCATCCATGGCCAATAAAAAGTTACTTAAAGCTTTCATAGGAACAATTACACCTTTTGGATTGCCGGTTGAGCCTGAAGTGTAAATTGTATAAGCTGGGTTTAAAAGTGAATCATCATTTCTTAATGGTATATTCATATAAGAATATGTGTTTAACGCTAGTTTCATTTTTTCACTATTTAATTCGATTTTTTTTATATCATTTTCTATAACTAAAGTTGATGCGACCGATGAATGCGTTATAATACAAGCTGGTTTTGCATCATTTACTATATAATGTATTCGCTCAGCTGGATATTCTGGATCTATCGGTAAATACGCTGCACCAGCCTTTAAAACTGCTAGCATACTAACTACCATCTCTATTGACCTTGGAAATACTAAAGCTACAAACTGATTTGGCCCTATTCCTTCTTCTACTAAATAGTGCGCTAGTTCATTCGCCCGTTCATTTAGCTCTTTATACGTAAGGTCTACTCCGTTACACGTAACCGCTATTTTATTTGGATTTTTTTGTACTTGTTTTTCAAATAATAAAGGTAGAGTGATTAGATCCTCAGCTTCCTTAGTTTCATTCCATTCGAATAAAACTTTATGATTTTCTTCTGGAAGAGTAATGTTTATATTTCCAATCGACACGTCTTTTTCATAGTCATTTATCACTAATTCTAATACATTCATAAATCTCTCTTTATGCAATGCTAGTTCCGAATCACTATATACTAACGGATTCCCATCAAAATGAATCATTAACTCATTTTCATCGAAACGTTTATAAACATTTATCGATAAATCATCGACAGGTCCTGCTGATAAATTATGTGTAATACCACGATTCCCAGCAAAATTAAGCCCATAATCAAAAGGCATCACATTCACTAACGGCCCGAATAACCTTTGATTTTCACCTAGTAACTTTAAGTCTCTTCTTAATTCCTCATGACGGTATTTATGATGAAGACGTACTTCTCGAATCTCTTTAGAAACTTGCTGTAATAATTCCGCAAGAGTTATATTTGGAGTTACTGTAATACGAAGTGGTACTAAATTCATTACCATGCTCGGTGTATAAATAGATGCAGAACCGAGACGCCCCATCATTGGTAAACCTAAAATAATATCATTTGCACCTGTTAATTTATGCATATAAATACTTGTTACAGCGACAATAAATTCCGGCCAATTTGTTAACGAAACATTGATATCTTCTAGTAAAGTTTTCGTGCTAGAACTGGATAAATAAGCTGTTTCTCGTAAAAATCCATTTGATGTTCTCGGCGCTCGTTTTGCTAAACTTATGACATCCGGTTCATCTGCAAACTTTTCTAACCAAAAAGTACGATCTTCCTGAAATTGTTTAGACTCACGATACTCCATATCTTCTTGTACAACTTTTGCAAGAGAACCAAATGGCTTTTCATTCTTTCTTATTTCTTCTATAAGTGATGTATACTCTTTCGCTACCTTTTGGCTAAGAAGTGAAAATCCATAGCCATCCATCACAATGTGATGGATGCGCTGATACCAAAAGAAACGATTATTTTCAACTTGAATAAGTGCTTCAGTAAATAATTTATCTGTTTTCAAATCGACTGGCATAGATAAATCATTTTTCATCCATATTTTAGCAGTCTCTTCAGGATCTTCTTCTTTACGAACGTCAATAAAATGCATATGAAACTGTAATTCTTCAATAACTTGCCATGGACCAATTTCATCCTCTTCGAAGCGAACATGTAGTATTTCTGCTTCTGTTACAACTTTACGTACTGCTAATTCGAAAATTTCTTGATTAATATTTCCGTTTATTTCAACATATTCCCCAGTATTATAAATCGGATTTAGCGGATCTAATTGCTGTGCAAACCACATACCAGTCTGCGCAGATGATAACGAATGACGAACCTTTTGACTATTAGGCATTCTTTACTACCCCTTTATTATGTAGTCTATTTGTTACAGCACCTGTGCTGTCTGTGAAGATAGTAAACTGTACCAATCGGAAACAGTTGGACGTTCTGCTAAATCTGCAAAAGTTATTTCTTTCCCTTCGCGACGCCACTTCTCTACTAAACTCATAATTCTGACCGAATCAAGTCCTCTATTTAGTAAGTCCTCATCAATATCAATACTCTCTACTGGCTCACGAAGTAGTTGTGCAACTAGTTCATGCACTTCCTGTAAAGTGATTCCTTCACTCTCATCACTTTTTACACTTTGTAAATCTTTTAACAGTAAGTTTGTTGATGTCGTTACTGCACATCTATTAGATGCATACTCCAATGCTTGTTTATGATGGTCTATTGAAAAATCAGCAACTGCATCTGCTACAAAAAATGGCTCTATACCATCCATAAATGCTTCGCAAGCTGTTAAAAGGCAGCCGATATGCGCATAAATACCGCAAATAATAAGTTGATCTCTTCCCTGTTCATTTAAAATTCCTAATAGATTTGTCTTTTTAAATGCACTATATCTCCATTTTGTTAAGAATATATCATCCTCATCAGGAGTAAGTTCACCGACAATTTTCTTTTTATCTGGTCCAGCAGGAATACCGTCACCCCAGAAGTCTTGTAATAATCCACGTTGTTCTAACGTTTGTCCACCTGGTTGTGCTGTATAAACAACTGGTATACCAAGTTCCTTACATTTTTCTCTTATCACCTTAATATTTGAAATAAGTTCTACTTTTGGTGATTCTTTATCGCTATATGCATCAAGAAAATATTCTTGCATGTCATGGATTAGAAGAACCGCACGTTTCGGATCTGGTGTCCAGTTCACTTTATTTTTTGGTAGTTCTGATTCAACTGGCATTTTGTATACTGAAATAGATGGAATAGCCATCTAATCACTTCCTTCCAATTTTTATATTTTATATTGTTTTACCGTAATAAGTTTTTCCGTAATGACTTTACGTAACTCTTTTTTGCTTACCTTTCCAACACCTGTTTGCGGGAATGAATCAATAAATTCAATTCGATCTGGAATCTTATAAGCCGCTATACCCCGTTCTCTTAAAAACATTTTTAATTCACTTACTGTCGGAGCTTGTCCACGAGCTATTACAAACGCACAAGTACGTTCTCCTAAATAATCATCAGGCATTGATACGATGGCTACATCATGTACTGCATCATGTGCTAATAAATGATTTTCAACTTCTTCCGCAGCAACTTTCTCACCACCACGGTTAATTTGATCTTTATCCCTACCTTCTACAATGATGTAACCTTGTTCATTTACTTTTACAAGATCACCTGTGCGATAAAATCCATCCTTTGTAAATGATCGTGCATTATGCTCTTCTGCTTTATAATAGCCACGAATTGTATAGGGCCCTCTTGTTAATAAACTACCTACTTCACCAGGTTTTACATCGTTATCATTTTCATCAACGACCCGTACTTCATCGAATGTAGACATCGGTCTACCTTGTGTATGAATAATGATTTCTTCCGGATCATTTAATCTCGTGTAATTTACTAACCCTTCTGCCATACCGAACACTTGCTGTAACGTACATCCAAATGTAGGGCGAATACGCTTTGCAACTTCGGCACTAAATTTCGCACCACCTACTTGAATCACTTCTAGGCTCGATAAATCGTTATTACGGGAAGATGCAGCATCAAGCCAAATCATTGCTAATGGTGGAACGAGCGCTGTAATCGTTACTTTTTCTTTTTCTATAAGAGCAAATGCCTCATCTGGACTCCCTCCAGTTGCTAACACTACTTTTCCACCCGCATAGAAAGTTCCAAATGTCCCTGGAGAACTCATCGGGTAATTGTGTGCTACTGGAAGAACTGCCATATAGACACTTTCTGCATTTAAATTACAAATTTCAGCGCTAACACGTAAACTATAAATATAGTCATCGTGTGTTCTAGGAATTAATTTAGAAAGTCCTGTTGTCCCTCCTGATAATTGGAGAAACGCAACATCACTTGGCTGAACTGCTGGTAATGGAACGGGATCTATATACAGATCACTTATGTTCACAAACTCTTCTTCTTCTCCCACTACAATTACATGTTGTAAAGTTGGTACTTTCTCTTTCACTTCTCTTGCTAGTTTTCGATAATCAAAGCCGAGAGCCTTATCTGAAATAACGTAAGCACTCGCCTCACCAAACTCACAAAAATAACTAATTTCACTGCTTCGATGTGAAGGTAGTGCAAAAACAGGAAGTGCTCCAATTCGAAATAGCGCAAAGCATATTTCGAAAAACTCGATAATGTTGGGTAACTGTATTACAACCCGGTCCTCTTGCTTTATTCCTAAATTCAGTAAACCTGAAGCTAAGCAATCTACTTTTTTATCAAGCTCACTATACGTCATATGCATATTACCACTTACAACTGCAATTTCATCTCCATACTTTTCAGCACGTTCTCTTAACATCGAACCAAATGTTTCTCCAAGCCAACATCCTTCTTCTCGATAACGATTTGCAAATTCTTCTGGCCATTCCGTGAAACCTGATAACATTATTTCTTCCCCCTATTTTTCATTCAGCGAATTATCTCTTAATCCTAAAGCCTTCAGCATTGTTTGGAACTTAGCTGATGTTTCTGCTAACTCATCTTCTGGTTTTGACTCAGCAACAACTCCTGCTCCTGCATATAAACGAAGTGTATTTTCTTGCACTTCAGCACAGCGAATTGTAACAATCCATTCACCATCTCCATTTAAATCACTCCATCCTAGCATTCCTGTAAAGAATTCACGGTCAAATGGCTCAATTTTTTGAATCGCCTCTCTCGCTTCTTCCATCGGTGTTCCGCAAACTGCTGGCGTAGGATGAAGAGCAATTGCTAATTCCAAAGAAGTAGTATTCGGATCCTTTAGTTCACCTTTCACTTCAGTAGACAAATGCCACATCGCTTCACTATGAATAACGGATGGTTTTTCCGGAACATGTAATGTATGACAGTATGGACGAAGCGCAGCAGCAACCGCTTCCACTACTACCGCATGTTCATGTAAATCTTTCGGAGAAGAAAGTAATTCCTCTGCTCTTCTCTTATCTTCTACTGGATCATCACTACGTGGTCTTGAACCAGCTAACGGATTAGAAATAACTTGCATACCATTACGTGAAACGAGTAATTCAGGACTTGCTCCAATTAATGTTTTATTACACTCGTTTTCATCTTCCGGTAAATTCACAGCAAATGTATAACCACGCTTATTATGCTCTGCTAATTCTCGAAGAAGTTTTTGCTTATCAATCTTTTCGGAAGATTCAACATCTAACGATCTGGATAGAACGATTTTCTTTAAATCGCCGTCCTGTATTTTTTTAATCCCTTGCTTTATACCATTCATATAAACTTCAGGATCTGGTACAGGCGTCATTTCAAATGCCAGTTTCTCATTTCGTTTTATCTCATTTGTTGTCTCTAACTGTAAACGCTCAGTAATTCTACTATGTTCTGGTACGATAAGTTGAACTTCTTTTCTACGATCAAAAGGCAAAGCACCAACAACGATAGGATTCGGATTTCCAGCTTGTTTTGCATTACGTAATACCGCTTGTACAAGTTCTGTAAAACTTTCAATATCATGATGTTTTACTGTAGTAAACTCTCCTTCTGTCAATATCGTTCGAGTTGGTGAAGCAAAAAAGAACGAAGATTCAGTTTTATAATCTTCTAATAATTTTTCCGACAGTTCCTTTACGGCTATAAGTTCATTCATAGTATTAAAACCTCCTGAATTTTTTATTAAACTCCTAATGTAGCTCCGCCATCGACACATAAATTGTGCATTGTAATATGACTCGCTTTATCAGAGGCTAAAAACAATACTGCTTCAGCAATTTCTGAAGGTTGTGCAATTTTTTGTAACGGAATACCGAGTCTATATGTATTTTGAGAACCAACAATTATATTTTCAGCTCCATTCTCATCAGCCCATAATAATCTTTGCATTTCAGTTTCAGTAGAACCTGGAGAAACTAAGTTACAGCGAATATTGTATGCTGCAAGTTCTAACCCTAAACATTTCATAAACATCGTCGTTGCAGCTTTTGATGCAACATACGCAGCCATCTCCATTCTCGGAGTATTTGCCGCATTTGAGCCAACTGTAACAATTGCCCCTGACTTTCTTTGCATCATATATTTACTTACTGCTCGGCACATATAGAAAACTCCTGTAGAATTTACAGAGAATGTTTTATTCCAATCTTCATCACTTAAAGAGTGAATCGCTCCCATACGTAAAACCCCTGCAACATTTACTAATATATCTATCGGTGCTATATCATTTTCAATCCGTTCTACTACTTCTTCAACAGCGGCACTATCACTCACATCTAAACGAAACGTTTTCACACGTGTTTCATTTAATTCATTTTGATTTAAGAGTACGTTTAACCCCTCTTCAGTTTGATCAGCCCCAATAACTGTAGCTCCTCTTTCTAAAAACATGTTTGCTACAACACTACCTATACCTTGTGCTGCACCAGTTACTAAAACCGTTTTCCCATCAAATTCCCCTATGTTCATTTCCTCTATCCTTTCATATAAAAATTAATCCAGTTTAACATCATCAATGATAACGATTTTCATTATCATTGATGATGTTAAAAATAATACACTTACTAAACTAATTGGTCAAGTGTACTTTTCATCAAAACATTATTCATTGATAATGTTTTTCATTTAGCATTCTTACACCGAAATGATAATCTTTCTCAACGAACTTGTCAACCTATTTTTATTTTTCAGATAAAATATTTTATTGATTCTCAATAAAATTACATCTAAAAGCATTAATAAGTACTTACATTACACATTTAATTCATATTCCTCTTTTTAAACTTGTAGAAGACTAACTGTAGATACCTTCATTTACAAAGCCTTATCAAAAACTCAAGTGTATATTTTCTCAACATTTTTCTGAAAATACCGAGAAAATATATCTTGCAATTATTGATGTATGTCTTGTTTATATTTTAAGATTTAATACGTATTTCGGATATAATGTATCATTTTTAATATTCCAATATAATCCAATTGGGTATTTCACTCGCTTTTTTGTCTCGAAAATCCCAAAGATTATATAACCTCCTTGCAATCATTCATAAAAAAGCACCCTATTTAATAGGATGCTTTTTCGTATTTATAGTGTGATAGAAGATTTATATACTTATGCTACGCTACTATACTCTTCTTCTTGTTCTTTTTTCTGCTTAGGTGCTTGAATTAAAATTGCGATAACAAATGATACGACACATAATACACCGATTACCATGAAGGTTGGTTTGAATCCACCTAGAAGTGCACCGATAAAGGAACCTGCAAGTGCTCCAAATCCAAATCCTTGATACACAATCCCGTAGTTCTTACTATGGTTTTTCATACCGTAGAAATCACCAACGATAGCTGGGAAAATAGTGATATTTCCACCAAAGCAAAACGCTACGCTTGCTACACATACGAAGTAGATACCATAATTTAAATCTACGAAACTTAAAACCAAGACTGAAGCTGCCATAACAACAAATGTACCAGTAACGATTTTTAAACGGCCGATTTTATCTGATAACGGTCCTAAAATAATACGACCTAATGTATTGAAGATTGCAACCATAGCCACCGCATTAGCTGCTGTCGCTGCGCTAAGCCCTACAAGTTGAACACCAATGTCTTTTACCATACCAATTAAGTATAAGCCACTCATACATGATGTAAATAACATAATAAATAATAAGTATACTTGTTTTGTGCCTAACATTTCTTTCGTTGTATATTCCTGAGTTTTTGTTTCATGAACTGCTCCTTGATCTGCAGCTTGATGGATTAAACAAGCGCCAATTACAATCATAGCTGTAACAATTAAACCCCAGTATATAAACGCTTGTGATACACCAACTGATTCAATTAACTGTGCGTTAACATATTTAAAGATTAAGCTACCCGAACCATATGCAGAGACAGAAATACCAGCAATTAAACCTTTACGCTTTGGAAACCACTTTATTAAATTGGATAGTGAAGTGATATATGCTGTACCATCTGCATAACCTACAACAACCCCTGCTAGTACATAAAGCAATATTAATGAGGAAGCTTGTGAACTAAGTATTAATCCTAGTCCTAATGCTAGTCCAGCTATCATAATAAGTTTACGAAGTCCCCATTTTTCTTGCAATTTACTCGCAAATAAAGTCGAAAACGCTAAGGAAAGACTAGTAATTGAGAAAGTTATAGCAACTGCGTTAAGACTCCAACCGTATTTACTAACTAAAGGCTGATTAAATAAACTCCATGTATATATCGTTCCAAGTCCCATTTGTACGATGACTGTACCAAGGACAACAAGCCATGGATTAACATTTGATTTTTTCATACCTTTCCGCCTCCTCTTTCTATTTCAATGCTATTCGCTAAATTTTCTTTTTTTATGTTCATATTGACCACCTCTTTTGATTTAACACCTTCATTGTATAAGATGTTACCGTTTATGTAAGCACTTACAAGATAGAGCGTCAAAAATATGGAATCAGTTACAGAAAACGAAGGACGAAATACAAAAAACGAATTATTAAATACGTAAATAGCTATTATTATGTTTTGCATTCATACGACTTACAGCTGTTTTATCATCTTTTTTTATAAAAATTATGTCTCAAGTTTTATCATAACTAGATTACAAAATTTTGATTTTCCTATACAACCAAAAAAACTATTTTTATACTACGATGCACTTTATTTTTTATAAAATAAAAAATATTTTATTGATAAACAAAACTAAATATTCACTAATATATCTATACGTGGTTTAATATATATAATAAAAAAATATTTCTGTCTTTAATAAGGAGGTACTATGAAAGCAAACGTAGGGGATACTATACTTTTTCAACGAAATAATTTAAAGATTACAGGATCTGTATTAAAACTTTATACTGAATCGGTCTTAGTTGAAATTACAAATGTAAGCGGTGGTACTTTTGAATTTGATCGAACGATTGTAAATCATAAAAACTATAAAATTTTAAATACGAATACATAAAACAACAAAAAATAGCCCCTGCTCACCAGCAGCGGCTATTTTATATGAAAATACTTCATTAGTTTATATATCCTAAAACACTTACAATCTTACTCGCTTTTAAATTATTAATATGATAATAAATTTCTAAGCCCCTTCTCTCAGCTCGTAACACTTTACCTTTCATTTTTGATAAATGTTGCGAAACAGTCGATTGTGGAATATTTAGTAATTCTGTTAATTGTGTTACATTACAAGTTTTTCTCGTACTTAATTCATTTACAATTTGTAATCGGATTGGGTGAGCCATAATTTTTAAAATATCTACATCTTCTTCTGAAACTAAACTTTTTCTCATTTCACTCGTATATGTTGTCATAAGACATTCCCCTTTTATATGAATTTCTCTTATTTATATCTATTTCCAAAATATTTAAAACTCCGATGTGAAACCTTTATATAAAAATAATAGAATTTTAAATGTTTAAAAACAGAACGAAATACAATTCACTTTATTTATTTGGTACATATACATAATACAATGTTAATATGTGCTCTATGTGAAGTTAGCATATATTTATAATGAAGATTTTTCAAGCAATTCACATCTAACTATATACTTCCTCATAATACTATCCAGTGATTTTAACATATTTTAGGCATTTGTATATACTATCTACAAAATAAATGTTGTTTAGGAGGAATTCAAATGCCAACAATGTTACAAGAAGAAGTTGAAGAAGCACGCGAAACATATGTCAGTCGTATCATTTTGGTCGGTGGATCAGCTTTATTTTTAGTCGGTGGTGTTATCTCGGCAATTTCGGCCTTTAAGACTTATAATCGATTGGAAAATACACCGCCTTCTACAGATAACTCCTAAGTGAATTATTTAATTTTGAATCACAAATAAATGCCGTCTCTAAAAAGAGGCGGCATTTGTTTTATCATAAGTTCTTTACTAGAAGATCACAAACAATACTTTGAATTACACTTGAACTTACTTCACCACAAAACGAGTCTGACTACACCCATCCTTCTGCTTCGTTACTTCTAATACAGCTGGCATTGCGTTTTTCAGTTCTTGAACGTGTGAAATGACACCGATAAATCGGCCTGATTTTTGTAAGTCAATTAAGGCGTCAACTGCTTTTGTTAATGACTCCTCATCTAATGAACCAAAACCTTCGTCGATAAACATCGTTTCGATGGAAATACCGCCTTCATACGATTGAATGACGTCTGCCATTCCAAGCGCTAAGCAAAGCGATGCATTAAATTTCTCACCACCAGATAATGTTTTTACATCGCGTGTTTGGCCCGTATATGCGTCGTATACATCTAATCCTAATCCACTTTGACGATTTCGCTTTTCAACTCGTTCACTTCGTTTTAAATAAAATTGTCCATTTGATAATTTACGTAATCGTTCGTTTGCAATTTGAACAATTTGTTCTAAATACTCTATTAAGATGTAACGTTCAAATGATATACGGCTTTCGTTATCACCTTTCATTACTTCATATAAATCAACAAGTTCTTGGAACGCTTTTTCTTCCTCATGAATTTGCTCATCAATACGTCTAATGTTTTCATGTAAATCAGAAATATACGTTACCGCAGTTTGCGCACGTTGGCGTTTTTCTTTTATTATATCGAGATTAATTTGTAATTCTGTTATGTGTTCACCTAACGCCGTAATATCCATGTACTCTTTATCTTTTAATTCAGCATGTAACTCTTCAATTTGTTTTGTAAGCACTTCAAGAGATGAATAATAACTTTGGATTTCTTTTTGTAACATCTCCATTTCAATATCACTTAATTTAGCTTCTTTATACGTAATTTGATCGGTAAATCCGCTCTGCTCAAGCTCTTTCATAAAGCGCGTAAACGTCTCTTCTTTCTTCAATTTTGTACTTTCAAATTGATTAGAAGCACTTTCCTGTTCTGCTTGAATACGTATATTTTCATTTTGCCAATGTTGATACGCTTCCTGCACTTTCTTCCATTCGTCCTCCATTAATTTGAGTTCATGCATAGCTTGGTCAAACTGGACTTTCCAAGCTTGGACTGTTTGTAAGTTTTCAGGAATATTTTTCTTATCATGTTCATATGACGTACGAAGTTGCATACACTCCATTTCTATACGGTGCTGTACTGTTTCTACCTCACGCTTTTGTTTCTGAAGTGCATCTACTTTTTCTTCTACACTCTTTATATTCACAGCAGTTTGCTTACGCGTTTCTTCACTCGCTTTTAGCGTATTTACTTCAGTTGCTAATTGTTTTCCTTTTTGAACAAGTGCACTGTATGTTTCAACTAATTCCTCTGAGCGATAGCCTCGCTTCTTAACCTCCCCTATTACCTGTTCATATTGTAGATGATAGAAATTCCATTTCTCCTCTAATTGAACATGTAATTTTTCAGCAATATTCTTCTTATCTCTTAAATCATTTAACTCTTTTTCATCGATCGCATCACTTTGCTCTGTAGCTTTTTTCGGATGGTTCGTACTACCACATACTGGACAAGATTCGCCATCATGTAGATGAAGAGCTAATATACCAGCTTGTTCACTTAACCAGCGACGTTCCATATTTTCATATGCGTTAACTGCCAATCGCATCTTATTATATGCCGCTTCTTTTTCTTTCTCGAATTTTTGCTTTTCTTGCCATACATCATATGCTTGCTTTAAAACTTTTGCATCTTCTCGCATATTCGTTAGTTCTTCTACTTTATCTACATATTGTTCAAGTGCTCGTTCTAATTGCTGTAATTCATCAGACATTAGCTGTTTTTGATTTGTATGCTCTTCTAATTGTCGATCTAAGTTTTGCATACTTTCTTTTAATTTTCCTATTTGAATTTCTGCATTTTGTAAATTCAACTGTTTCTCAGCTAATGATGCAATAATCGATTGTAACTCTTCTAATCTTTGAACAAGTTTTTTTGCATTTTCTCTCTCAGGTTCTTTATTCTTTACCGCTTCATATTTCTCCTGAGCAAGTTCAAAGCTTTTCGTTACATTTTCTTTTTTAGCGATTATTTGTTTTAATAAACTTTTAGCCTTCTGCTCATTTTGCATTGCTTCTTCGTACCATTGTTCAAATGGTAATAAGCGCTTCGCCTCTTCCGCACGTTTAAAAGATTTTTCTTTCATTTCAATAACTGTACGATTTTCTTGTAAAGTGTTATATTTCTCATTCTTTTGTTGTAAATCTATAAATTTCTCATTTATGGATTTCGCTGCATGAAAACGTGTTTCAGCATCCTTTAATTGCTTCGTTTGAACATCTTGTTCTATTTGTAATTGCTCCACCTCTGCCTTATACACATCTGTTTCTTGTTCTAATGCTTCTACTACTTGATGCGTGTTTACATGTTCTTGTTCCACCAATGTCTCTAATAATGCTCCATCGCGGATTGGTAATTTGAAAACATTACGGAAGTATAGCTCTCGCTCTTTCTGTTTTTCTTGTAAAACTTCTTTCCATTGTTTTCGTTTTTGATCAAGTAACTCACGCATTAACTTATAACGATCCGTTTTAAAAATACGACGTAAAATTTCTTCTTTGTTTTCTGTCTCAGATGTTAATAGTTTTCGGAATTCCCCTTGTGGTAACATAACAATTTGGCTAAATTGATGTTTACTTAAACCAATTAAATCTTCCACTTTTTTATTTACATCCGTTACATGGAAACGATCAACAGCTGGAACATTCTCTTCATCAATCACTTCATATAGTTCTACTGCATGTCCCGTAATTGTCTTGTTCCCTTGTTTTTTATGTCCAAGTTGTCGTTTTATTTCATAACGTTTCCCTTTTAACTGAAAGGTTAGTTCTACACTTGTATACATATTATCATCAGCAAATTGACTGCGAAGCATGCTCGTATCACTACGTTCTTCTCCGCTTGCCTCACCATATAACACATAACAAATCGCATCAAAAATCGTTGTCTTTCCAGCTCCTGTATTCCCAGAAATGGCGAAAATACGATGATCTCCAAGATCGTTAAAATCGATTACTTCTTTCTGTTTATATGGCCCAAATGCTGTCATAATTAGCTGAATCGGTCTCATCCTCGTTCACCTTCCCGTTCTTGCACTGTTTGTAGTACTTCTACAAATAGACGTTCTTTCTCTTCTGATAAATCTAAGCCTTTCATTTCTTTATAAAAAGCCTTTAATAACGATAAATCATCCGTTTTATGTCTTGAAACAGTTACTTCATTTGACTCTGTGAACTCTCGTCTTTGAATAGATCTTTCAACATGCATTGCATTTGGATATACAGATCGTATTTTTTCCATTGGCTGCAAGACAGGATTTTCATCTAATAATTTTACAAACACATAATCTTCACTTACTGGATGTTGTAATAATTCATCTATTTTCGCTTCTACTGTTCGCATTTTACGACGTGGTGCAAGTAACCTTTTTTCAATTGTTGCTTCACCTTGCTCGTCCAGTTCCACAATATAATATCCTTTTTTATGTTTTTCTTCAGAAATAGAATATGCAAGTGGAGAACCTGAATATCGAATTGTCTCATTACGTACAAAATGCGCTTGATGTAAATGTCCAAGCGCTGTGTAATGAAACTTATCAAAATAATGACTATTTACGTATTCAGCACCACCAATTGAAAGTGGTCGTTCTGCATCACTTGTATTCTCTTCCGCTTCTCCCGCAGAAGTTACAAATGCATGACCAACAAATACGTGTCTTGCTTCTTTATCCATTGTTTCAGAAAGCTCATTCATAAAAATACGCATCGCATCATCATGAGAACGTACATCTTCGTTTTTCAAAACATGTCTAACTATGCTTGGATCCGCATATGGAACGAGATGGAAGTGAACCTCGCCATATTCATCATTTAATATAATTGGCTCATATGGAAATTGAAATTGTCCCACAATAAATAATCCTTGTTTCTTCATTAAACTACTTGCAAAATGAATACGATCTGGACTATCATGGTTTCCTGCAACCGCAATAACTGGTGTTTGTAAATCAATGACTATTTTTTGTAAAACATCATTTAATAAGTCTACTGCTTCCGTAGGTGGAATTGCTCGGTCATATAAATCCCCTGCAATAATTACGGCATCTGGTTTTTCTTCTTCAACAGCTTGTACAAACTGATCTAATACAATCTTTTGATCTTCAGTCATATACACGCCATGAACGAGCTTTCCTAAATGCCAATCCGCTGTATGAAATAACTTCATAGTTTCCTGCTCCTTTTAATTTACTGATTTTAGTGATACGAGTTGATAGTTTATTGTAGTTTCTCCGTTTTCCCACTCTAACTTTTGTATCATTGCACTACCAATTCTTTCTTCATTTGATTTATATAAAGGCAATATTTCTTGAACTGTAAATAAGTGATAACCATCCAATTTTAATTGAAATATGTTTTCTTCTATATGTAATCTTACTTCTTTTTCATTTGAAATAATTTTTGTGTGCATCTCAAATTTCATGACAGATACAACCCCTTTTTCTAATCTCTACACTATTAATAGTATATTGGCTATGCAAGATTGACAAGTAAATACACGACAAAGTACACACTTTTCTACCGCTATATGTTTTTTATTTTTATATATAATACGGTATGTGAAATTTTATTTATTGTAAAAATAAAAATGTCTAATGTGACATCTTTATTTTTGTATAAAGTCTTTCATTACATAATATAAAACTGTAATGAAAACGATCGCTACAAAAAATGAAAATACTGCGATAATGTACCCATCCTTATTTAATAAAATGCAAAAAGAAATAGATATGATAAAAATCGGAAATACAAGTCGTACTTTATCCTTCACTTCCTCTGTCGTATCTGTATGATGAAAATACTGCGTTATCCCTATCATTAAAGAAGACAAAATAATCACCGACAATAGTAAAGGTCCTGGCATTCCGATTTCTCCTTTCTCTATTTCTAATGAAAAGCAATTTTTCTTTCAGCATAATCACTTCAAATACTCTTTTTGAAGTGATTATGCACAATTTACACATATATAATAGCGTGTTTATCATGATAATTTCAAATAATTACAATTACAGTAATGTTGTAATATTCATTTTCAACCTCAGAAATCCTGCAAATATATCTCGTCAAAATATGCGGTATACAAATTAACACGTACCGTCAACTTTAGACAAAATTTATAAAGGACATTTCAGTACGTATCAAGAATTAAGAATAAGAAGATATGTAAGGGAGGATGAATTATGACTGAACACGTTTTATTTTCTGTTAGCGAAAACGGCGTTGCATCAATTACTTTAAACCGCCCAAAAGCACTTAATTCTTTATCTTATGACATGTTGCAACCAATTGGGCAAAAACTGAAAGAATGGGAACATGATGAGCGAATTGCGCTTATCGTATTAAAAGGAGCTGGCACAAAAGGTTTTTGTGCAGGCGGCGACATTAAAACTCTTTATGAAGCGCGTTCAAATGAAGCTGCATTGCAGCATGCGGAACGTTTTTTTGAAGAAGAGTATGAAATTGATACATATATTTATCAATATAAAAAACCGATCATCGCTTGTTTAGATGGAATTGTAATGGGCGGTGGTGTCGGTATTACAAATGGTGCGAAATATCGAATTGTAACTGAGCGTACGAAATGGGCAATGCCAGAGATGAATATCGGCTTCTTCCCAGATGTCGGTGCTGCTTATTTCTTAAATAAAGCTCCAGGGTTTGCTGGCCGCTATGTTGCTTTAACAGCATCTGTTTTAAAAGCTTCTGACGTATTATTTATAAACGCTGCTGATTACTTTATGACATCTGATTCATTACCAATTTTCCTTACTGAACTTGAAAGTGTAAATTGGTATAAACAAGATGATGTACATACTCATTTAAAAGAATTCATTCGTACATTTGCAACTGCTCCAAACTTAGAAAGCGAGCTTTCTATTTCATTAGAAGAAATTAATTCACATTTTGCATTCGATACAATTGAAGAGATCACCGATTCATTGGAGAAAGCTCAAAGTTCCTTTGCTTTAAAAACGAAAGAAACGCTATTATCAAAATCCCCTATTTCATTAAAAGTAACTTTAAAACAGTTTATTGATGGACAAGATAAATCCGTTGAAGAATGTTTCGCTACCGACCTTGTACTTGCTAAAAATTTCATGAGACATGAAGATTTCTTCGAAGGAGTACGATCCGTTGTCGTTGATAAAGATCAAAATCCGAATTATAAATATAAGCAATTAAGTGATGTTTCAGAAGAAGATGTAAATCGGTTCTTTAACTTACTTAATGCATAATAAGATGAAACATTAATAAGTGGGGGTTCATTACCCGCTTATTATTAGCCCTCACCGATCGTCCGGTCATGCGGGATAAAATTGAGGCTATATAGTAGTGGAATTTCACTACTATATAGCCTCTTTCTCATTTAATAATTTTTAATAAAATTTAATTTTATTAAATCAAAAATGTATGCTACACTATTTTTAATCAAATATTCTAAAAATAAAAAGGAGGAGCAACTATGATTGAAAATTATTTTCTTTTCATCATTATGTCTATTTGTCTTATTATTTTACCCGGTCCTGATACTGCAATGGCGACGAAAAATACATTGGTTGCCGGTAAGGTCGGTGGAGTGAAAACAGTGTTCGGTACATGTGTTGCACTTTTAATTCATACTTTAGCAGCAGTAATCGGACTTTCCGCAATTATTGTAAAGTCAGCTCTTTTATTTTCTATTTTCAAGTACGTTGGAGCTCTGTATTTAATTTATATTGGCATTAAAGCCCTTTTAGCGGTAAGAAACAAAGAAGGCTTTGATACGAACGATATATCTTTAAATAATGAAGATGAACACACTTCTTGCTTTCGCCAAGGGTTTCTTACGAATTTATTAAACCCTAAAGTTGCAGTCTTCTTTTTAACCTTTTTACCTCAATTTTTAAATCCAAATCATAATACGTTTTTTCAACTTCTCGTAATGGGTCTTACTTACCTCGTATTAACAGTTATTTGGTTCGCTTTTTATATATTTTTAATTGATAAAATTAGTGCTTTTATGAAAAAACCGAGGACGCAACGTTATATTCAAGGCTTAACAGGAATCGTCTTAATTGGTTTTGGTATTAAACTAGCTTTTGAAAAAAATAATTAACAAGACGAAAAACACCACATCTTCAGAGTGGCGTTTTTCATTTAACAACTGTTTTGGCTGTTTACTCTCTATTAAAACCAGCGCTCTGTTACAACTTTTTTACGTGTATAGAATTGAACACCATCTGTACCATTTGTACCTAAATCACCAAAGAATGAAGCTTTATTTCCTGCAAATGCGAAAAATGCCATTGGTGCTGGAACGTTTACGTTTACACCGATCATACCAGCATCGATATTATCACGGAACGTTTGTGCATGTTTACCATTTGACGTATAAATAACCGCGCCATTTGCAAATTTAGATTGATTTGTTAATTTAATACCTTCTTCTAAATCTTTAACTCGTACAATGCTTAATACTGGAGCAAAAATTTCATCTTGCCAAATTTTCATTTCTTGATTTACACCATCAAAGATTGTCGCACCTACAAAGTAACCTTCTCCAACTTCTTCCTTAATTTTGCGACCATCAACTAATAAAGTTGCTCCATCTGCTACACCGCTATTAATATAGCCTAATACGCGCTCTTTATGAGATTCACGAATTAATGGTCCAACATAATTATCTTCGTGGAAACCGTCACCTACTTTTAACTTCTTCGTCTCTGCTACTAGTACGTCGATGAATTCATCAGCAATTTCATCAACTACTGCTACTACTGAACATGCCATGCAGCGCTCTCCACTACTTGCGAATGCAGATCCAATTACACCTTGCACTGTTTTCTCAAGATTACAATCAGGCATTACAATCGCATGGTTTTTTGCACCAGCTAACGCTTGTACACGTTTCCCGTGTTTCGTACCTGTTTCATACACGTAACGAGCTACCGGCTCAGATCCAACGAATGAAATAGCTTGAATATCTTTACTTTCTAAAATGCTATTTACAACATCTTTTCCACCTTGTACTAAATTCAATACCCCTTTTGGAAAACCAGCTTCATAGAATAACTCTACAAGTCGCTCTGCTAAAAGTGGCGTTCTTTCTGATGTTTTTAATACGAACGTATTACCGCAAGCAATTGCAAGTGGGAACATCCATAATGGAATCATCATTGGGAAGTTAAACGGTGTAATACCAGCAACAACTCCAATTGGGTAGCGCCAAATCGATCCATCAATGCCGCTAGCAATATTCGGAAGAGCTTGTCCCATCATTAAATTTGGTGCTGATGTTGCAAGTTCTACCGCTTCAATCCCTCGCTGCACTTCACCAGTTGCATCCGTTAATGTTTTACCATTTTCTAGCGTAATGATTTTAGCAAGCTCTTCTTTGTTTTCTTGTAAAAGCTGTAAATATTTATATAATTGTCTTGAACGATTCGGAACTGGTACTTTAGACCATGTTTCGTATGCTGCTTTTGCCGCTTCAACAGCTTTTTCAACATCTTCTTTCGGAGATAGCGGAACGTAAGCGATAATTTTTCCAGTCGCCGGATTCGGAACTGCTTCTACTTCTGTACCAGTAGATTCTACCCACTCACCATTAATATGATTTTTTACTCGTTTAATTTCAGTTGTAATCATTATATTCTCTCCTTTTTTATGATGTATATAAGTCTATTATTTTTGATTAGAAATTAACTGTTCACTAACTTTCTTATATAAAGCAGCCATATCGTTTTCACCATATCCTGCCTCACTTGCTTCTTCATATACGTTTAATAGCATTTCGCTTACTGGTAAGTGAAGTTCGCTTTCTTTCGCTAAATCTACTGCAAATCCTAAATCTTTCTTTAATAAATTTACAGTAAAACCTGGCTCGTAGTTTTCTGATGCAATGAAACTTTTATAATTACGCTCATAAATTCTACTTTGACCGTAACTTACATTTAAAATATCAAACATTTTATCTAAATCCATATTATTCTTTTTCGCTAATGTTAAAGCTTCACTCACACCAGCTGTATAAAAACCAATTAATAGGTTATTAATTAATTTAACTGTTGTGCCACTATCAATCTGCTCACTAACATGGAAAACATTCGCGCCTAGTACGCCCATGATACATTCCGTTTTCTCATATACTTCTTTCGATCCACCAACCATAAACGTTAATGTACGGTTTTCAGCTCCAATTACCCCACCACTAACAGGTGCTGCTAAAAAGTCTACTTTCTTTTCCTTTGCAGCTTCCTCTAACTGTTTGTTTAATTGTGGAGATACAGTACTTGTATCAATTAAAACTACATTCGAGTGGCTATTTTCAAATAATCCTTCTTCCCCAAAATACACCGCTTCAACAGCGCGAGGTGAAGGTAAACTTGTAAAAATCACATCGCATGTTTCTGCTAGTTTTGAGATTGATAAGCCAATAATTCCTCCTTCATTTTCAAAGGAAGCTTCGGCCTCTTTATTTAAATCCACACCGTATACTGTGTAACTCGATTTAACTAAATTTTTAGACATCGGAAGACCCATATTACCTAAACCGATAAAGCCAATCTTTTTCATATCGCTTTCCTCCTATTTACACAATATACTTTCCACGATTTATAATAGCTTTCGCAATTTCTCTCTTTTTTGTAAATACGTTCGTGTATAAAGGCACTAATAATTGACGAATTTCAGCTAAAATTACGTGTCTATCTTGTTCTTCTGTGACAGCCGCTGAAAGTATAGAAATCGCTGCTTCTTCTACTTTACGATAGCCTTCTTCACAAATAACATCAGTTATCATTTGTTTCGTACGCTCTTTCTCTTCACCGTTTTTACTAATTGCTTTACTCGTGCGTAAAAATGCTGATTCCATGACGTACACGTCCGTTAACATATTTGATAATACACGTGAATATTCTTGTTCTTGGTCAATTTTTAACCCTGGAGTTTTAGAGAGCGTTTTCAAAGATTGTTTCAACAATTTTTTCGCTAATAAAATGTAACGATGGTTTCTTTCAATATTTGCTACATCAACTTCTACTTCAGTATCTTCAATTTGTTCTATTTGCTTCATTAACATTTTAGCAACTGTTAATCTATTAATTTCGTTTGTTCCTTCAAAAATACGACTAATTCTAGCGTCACGATATAATCGTTCTACCTCGTACTCTTGCATATAACCGTAACCACCATGAATTTGTACAGCTTCATCTACGATGTGACCAAGTGTTTCAGAAGCATTTACTTTATTAAGTGCACATTCAATTGCAAATTGAGACATTTTCTTCATAAGATCTTCATCGCTCTCATGAATTGCTTCATCAATTACACCTGCTGTACGGTAGGCTGCACTTTCTGCTCCATATGTAGCAATGATCATATTTGCAATTTTCTCTTGAATCATCGTAAAATCTACTAATTCCGTTTGGAACTGTTTTCGCTCTTTTCCATATTGAACCGACAAACCAATTGCTTGTTTTGCTGTTCCAATATTTC
Source organism: Bacillus sp. GW823-FHT06B01 (assembly GCF_058952315.1). NCBI lineage: Bacteria > Bacillati > Bacillota > Bacilli > Caryophanales > Bacillaceae > Bacillus > Bacillus sp. GW823-FHT06B01. Next base: position 921,597 of record NZ_JBXAHR010000001.1, read on the forward strand.
CAAAAGCCAACTTTAGTCTAGCGAAGTTAAGAATATTAAGAGCTACGTGATGCCCTTTTCCAACTTCCCCTAAAACATTTTGAGCAGGGATGACAACATCTTCTAAAATTAGGGTAGCCGTTGAAGAACCTTTAATCCCCATTTTCTTTTCTTCTAGTCCAATGGATACACCTTCACATGTTCTTTCGACAATAAACGCTGTCATTCCTTTATTTGTCTTCGCAAAAACAACGTATACATCTGCCATATGAGCATTTGTAATCCACTGCTTCTCACCATTTAACTTCCAAGCAGTACCATCTTCATTTAATACTGCACTTGTTTTTGCACTTAAAGCATCAGAACCAGCATTTGGCTCAGTTAAAGCATACGCCCCAATCCATTCTCCAGACGAAATTTTCGGCAAATATTTTTCTTTTTGTTCTTTCGTTCCGTAATATATGTAAGGCAATGTACCTACACCAGCGTGTATATTAAAGGAAACACTAAATGCACCAGCGTATCCCATTTTTTCTGCTACAAGCCCTGAAACTGCCTTTCCTAACTCAAATCCACCGTACTCTTCTGGGACTTCGATACTTAATAATCCAAGTTCTCCAGCTTTCTCAAATAATTGACGAGAAATTTTATAGTTATGTTGTTCTATATTCTCCATTTGTGGAACAATTTCTTGTTTAACGAATTGTTCTGTCGTTTTTGCGATTAAATCTTCATCTCCTGAAAAATCTTCTGGCGTAAAGAAAGTATAATTCACATCTTTATTAAGTGAAAAAAATTCATCCCACGGTAACTTTGTTTTCTCCATCTGAATCCCCCTATCATTTCGGCCTTACTTGCTACTACGTATGCTCGTCTACGATGAGTGGAATTTCTTATTTGTGAAAACAGAAGGCGATGAATTGTCACATCAAGCAGTTCGTTTTGCCAAAGATGTATTCTCATCGCCTTAGTTGTTTTATCTATTGATCCTCTGATAATACTGTTTTTGCAATTCCAGTATCTAATTCTTCAAAGTCATGATATGAAATTGTTTCATATAACTCACTTCTCGTTTGCATACTTGAAAGTGCATCTTTTTGAGAACCTGTTTCCTTAATTAAAGTAAACACATTTTCATATGCTTTCGCTGCAACACGAAGTGAAGTTACAGGATAAATAACTATTTGGAAGCCCATATTCACAAATTCCTCTGCACTATAATATGGCGTTTTCCCGAACTCAGTCATATTCGCAAGTAAAGGCGCATTTACTTTACTATTAAATAGACGGAACTCTTCTTCTGATTGAAGCGCTTCAGGGAATATCGCATCTGCACCTGCTTTTACATAAGCGTTCGCTCTTTCAATCGCTTCATCTAAGCCTTCTACACCGCGAGCATCTGTACGTGCCACAATATATAAACTTGGTGCAACTTCTTTAATCGCTTTAATCTTTTGAACTAATTCTTCTGTAGTAACGAGTTTCTTACCATTTAAATGTCCACATTTCTTCGGTAATTGTTGATCTTCAATTTGAACAGCCGCAACTTTTGCTTCCACCATTTCTACTGCTGTTCTCGCTACGTTTAATACACCGCCAAATCCTGTATCAATATCAACAAGAACTGGTAAATCTGTAGCTCTTACTAGATCTCTTGCTCTTTCTGCTACTTCAGTAGACGTCACGATTCCTAAATCTGGTAGACCTTTACTTGCAGTATAAGCAGCTCCTGATAAATATAAAGCTGAAAAACCTGTATTTTTCGCAACAAGAGCAGCCATTGCATCATGAGCACCTGGAATTTGCAAAATCCCATTTGCTTCTACTAAAGCTCGGAAGCGATTCGCAAGCTCCTCTTGTGTTGACTGTTTATTCACAACCCAAGCCATTCTAAATTCCCCCTATTATTAATTTAAGAATAGATCTACAAATTCGTTTACATTCATATTTTCTAGTTTTTCTTCATTTAGACAAACTTCATGAATTTGTTCTTGTTGCTTACTAGAATAATGACCTGCCATATTTGCAGTGAATTTTTGAACAACTTTTGGAATTGCTTCGTCTCTACGGAAACGGTGACCAAGTGGATATTCACATTCCACATTTTCTGTTACAGTGCCATCCTTGAAATGAACTTGAACAGCGTTGGCGATTGAGCGCTTGTTCGGGTCAAGGTAATCTAAACTGTACTGTTTGTTTTCAACAACAACCATCTTATTACGTAATTCATCTACACGTGGATCATTTGCTACTACATCCTCATAATCATCCGCAACGATATCTCCTTTTAACAAACCAATTGCCGTAATGTATTGTAAGCAATGATCACGATCAGCTGGGTTATTTAATGGACCTTCTTTGTCGATAATACGAATTGCTGATTCATGAGTTGTAATCGTAATACGATCAATTTCATCTAATCTTTCTTTAATTTCTGGATGTAATTTCACAGCACACTCTGCAGCTGTTTGTGCATGGAACTCTGCTGGATATGAAACTTTAAATAATACATTTTCCATTACATAAGACTCTAATGGTCTTGCTAACTTTAATTCTTGTTTATTGAATAATACATCTTGGAATCCCCAGCCTGGTGCAGATAATGCTGTTGGATATCCCATTTCACCTTTTAGAGCAGTCATTGCAAGATGAACACCGCGGCTTGTTGCATCACCTGCTGCCCATGATTTACGTGAGCCTGTATTTGGTGCATGACGATATGTACGAAGACTAGAATTATCAATCCATGCATGTGATAATGCATTAAAGATTTCTTCACGTGTTCCGCCGAGCATTTTTGCAACTACAGCAGTTGTTGCTACTTTTACGTATAATACATGGTCAAGACCAACACGATTCAAACTATTTTCTAAAGCTAGTACACCTTGAATTTCATGTGCTTTAATCATCATTTCTAATACTTCACGTACTTTTAATGGTTCTTTTCCTTCTGAAATACGAACACGGCTAATATAATCTGCAACTGCTAAAATACCGCCTAAGTTATCAGATGGATGTCCCCACTCTGCTGCAAGCCAAGTATCGTTATAGTCTAACCAACGGATCATACATCCGATATTAAATGCACCTTTCACTGGATCAAGCACATATGACGTACCTGGTACACGTGTACCATTCGGCACGATCGTTCCTGGTACAACTGGTCCTAGTAATTTCGTACACTCTGGATATTGTAATGCTAAAATTCCGCATCCAAGTGTATCAAGTAATACGTAACGAGCAGTACTGAATGCTTCTGCGCTAGTTACCTCTTTATTTAATACATAATCCGCAATTTCTTCTAATAATGCATCTTTTTGTTTAATTTCATTTGTTTTAATCATACTATTCTTCCCTTTCTGTCGAAAATTCGTTATTATTAATGATGGGTGTCGGTCAAACACCCATCTAGCGGGCGGCGCTAACAACTCCCCAGTTGTTCTTATTTACTAAGTACATGTCGCTCGCCAACATAATTTACACGTGGACGGAACAATCGATTGTTCGCATGTTGCTCAATTACGTGCGCGCATAGTCCTACTGTTCTAGAGCTAAAGAAGATTGGTGTGTAAAGTTGAATTGGAATACCAAGCATCCAATATACTGGAGCTGCGTAATAATCAAGGTTCGGATAAATTCCTTTTTCCTTCTCCATAATCTTTTCTCCAGCTTCACACATTTCATATAGTGTATAATCGCCTTTTACATCACATAACTGCTTTAAAGCTTCCTTCATCATCAGTGCTCTTGGATCCATCTTCTTCATATACACACGATGTCCAAAGCCCATAATTTTTTCTTTGTTATATAGTTTCTTCTGTAACAACTCTTCAAACTTCTCAACATTACCAGCTTCTAAAAGCATGTACATAACCGCTTCGTTTGCACCACCGTGTAAGCTACCTTTTAAAGATGCAACTGCACCTGTTAAAGCACCATATAAGTCCGATTGCGTTGATGCAATAACGCGCGCTGTAAATGTAGAGTTTGGCATTTCATGTTCACTATATAAAACAAGGGAACGATCAAAGATCTTCTCCTCAAGTTCAGTTGGTTTTTTACCTGTTAACATATAGAAGAAATTCGCGCTATATGTTAATTCTTGCAGAGGCTGAATTGGCTCTTCATTATTTAAAATATGATAGCTATTCGCTACAATGTTTGGTACTTTGCTCAATAATTTGTACCCGCGGCTTTTGTTTACTTCTAACGAGCGGTTTTCGATATCATTATCGTAACCAGCTAATGCGGACACACCTGTACGCAATCCATCCATCGGGTGCGTTTCTTTCGGTAATGCCTTTAATACGTTGAATACGCCTTCTGGTACCGCGTATTCTTCTTTTAATTTCTTTTCGAGTTTTGCTTTTTCATCCTCATTCGGTAGATTTTCTTCCAATAAAAGGTGCACAATATCTAAATACTCTTTTGTTTTTGAGAGTTCGATTAAATCATACCCTTGAATTACAATTTCACCTTTCACTGTGTCAAGAAACGAAATTTTCGTCTCCGCTGCCACTATACCATCTAATCCCGGGGAAAATTTTTCTTCAGCTTTCATCATTATTTCCTCCAATCCTAATAGATCTTCGTGCACATAACTGTAAGCCTTTACAAAATCGTGAAACTACATTTCTATTTCAATGTATCAGAGTTTTTAGAAGATTTCAATTTATTTTATAATGATAAGTTCCCTATACTTTTACCGATGTAACAATACAATTTTTCAAAAATAATTTTCATATTTTATAAAGAAAGGACAGACTTCTTTGTCCGCCTTATTAAAACAAAATATAAGGATGAATCAGAAAATCCTACAGAACATATCATTCTCCCATTTTTTTTTTAGAAAATAAAAAAACGAGCTGTACACATATACAACTCGTTTCTTCATAATATTTATTTCACTATCTCTTCAATATAATTCTTATATAAAACTTATTTACTTTTAAAAAAGTTATTATTTTACATAATTAAATTGAATTTCTTTCGTTTCCTCATAGTAACATTTAACTAAATGATAGTTTTTAAAGTACCAAAGATTATAAACATCTCCCAAAATAGAATGACTTTTTTCTCAACTGACACGCTTTCCCCATCTGATTTCTCAGAAACTATCCCTAAAGAATAGTCCGGCTGAATTGAATTATTATTATGTTATCCTTTAACCATTGTAAATCGTTAAGTTCAATTGAAATTTTGATCTTTGTTACTCCCATTTACGCAAATTCTTTTTTACCTAATCGCTGTTTTACAAAAATGACAAAAATAATGAAAGCGATTAGTCCTGAAATTGCACTACCTGCAAATAAAATACGGTAACCGAACATTTGCGAAACAACTCCAAGTAAAATTGCACCAAGTCCAATCCCTAAATCAAATGCGGTAAAGAATGAAGCGTTAGCAACTCCTCTTTTACTCGGATCAACAATTGTAAGCATCGCTACTTGTAATGCGGGCTGTGCTGAACCGAATCCAACACCGTATAATGCAGCTGCGATAACTACACCCATTAAACTATTTGAAATCGTTAATACAACTATTGCGATAATCGTAATACATAGTGCCGGGAGTATGATAAATACTTCTCCATACTTATCTAATAGTTTTCCTGAAATTGGTCTTACAGTCGTTAAAGCAACTGCATATACAAGAAAGAATGTCCCAGGATTCACATCAATTGACGATGCAAATAGCGGTAAAAACGTCGTAATCCCTCCATATGCAAATGATAAAAAGAAAACAACAATCGTAATTGATAGAACGGATTTTTCAAACAGTTGCATTTTCCCTTTTTCTTTTTGTGGTGTGAATGGCATTTTCGTCATGAACGATAATAAAACTGCCATAAAGGATAAAAGAGTTGCTAACAAGAATAGGCCGTGAAATGAATAATGTTGTACAACCGATAATCCAATCATTGGGCCGATTGCCATTGCAATTGTCATAGCCATCCCGTACCAACCCATACCTTCACCACGGCGTGAATCTGGAATAATATCAGTTATCGCTGTTCCAACAGCTGTTGTAGAAACAGCCCATGTTACCCCGTGAATAACACGTAAAACAGCTAAAAGGACAATTGTCGTCGCTAAATTATAAGAGTACATCGTTAACCCAAAAAAGATGAGCCCGAAAATAATAAACGATCTTCTACCATATTGATCCAACATCCCTCCAATAATCGGTCGTATTACAACTGCCGCTATTGTAAACATTCCCATCATAAGTCCGACTTGTGATTCATTGCCGCCTATCTCTTTAATAAAGAGTGGGAGCGTTGGAACTAGTAAATAAAATCCTGTAAATAAAAATAACATTGCGAAAGTCATTTGAATAAATGATTTCGTCCATAATCGTTCCATTAAAATTCCTCCATAAACACGTATGTTATTGCAATTAACACCTCCATTTTACATTTTCTTAGTCCCTGTTCCCTCCGTAAATAGACGTATCTTTTTATAATAAATGGTCCACCATCAATTTAAATTGGTCTTACAACTTTATAAGTATACATTAGCCTAAAGTCCTATCTATATGTACCTTTATACGCGTGAAAAGAATATACTACTTTATTATCACAACTTAGGAGTGATTATGTTATGTGGGTGTCTTCAAGAGTAACAGCCGTCGTTCCTTCGACTCCTGGGATACACGTTCCAGCCGTTCATACAGCTAGTTCCGATGCAGGAATTGAACTCCCTGCAACTTGGCAACACTATCAAATTCCCGGTCAAGTTACTCCCTCATTTTGGCATCATGGCGCACATCCAAGTAGTACTACCTTCTACAACCCCAGTTATACTCCATTGCCTCAGGCTCAAGTCTTTTATCATTTTCCATCAATTTATTTTCAAAATTTCTACGGTACTTTTAACATTTAAATTCATCATTGCATAGCTGCTGCATTTTAACGAAAATAATACTTCAAATAGAAAATTATGTAGTAATTTCACATAACAACTATTTAATCCTAAAAACCTATAAACTGCTTACTATAGAATTTTCTATAGGAAATCAATAATCAATATTTTAATTTAAACGATAAAAAAGCACTTAAGATTGTAATTTTCACAAATCTTAAGTGCTTTTTTGTACTTTTTATTAACTTCTCTTATTGTCCATTATTGACAGGGGCTTCTCCTGCATTCCCGCCAGTATCTGGTTGTGTGGTCGCTGGTGGTGTTGTATTTCCTTGACCTCCTCCGTTATTCGCTGGTGGTGTCGTATTTCCTTGGCCTCCTCCATTATTCGCTGGTGGTGTTGTATTTCCTTGGCCTCCTCCGTTATTTGCTGGAGGTGTCGTTCCTTGGCCATTTCCATTATTTTGTTCATTTTGTTTCTTTTCTTCTTGTTTCTTTTGCTCTTCTAGTTTCTTTTGTTCTTCTTGCTTCTTCAGTTCCTCTTGTTGCTTTTGTTCTTCTTGTTTTTTAAGTTCTTCTTGTTTCTTTAATTCTTCTTGCTTTTTCTCTTCTTCAGTTTTTTGCTGTTGATCTTGTTTTGGTTGTTCCGTTGTATCCGGTACGCTCGTATTTGGAGAAGAATCACGTTTTTCCCCTTTTATACGCAGCTCACTACCTTCTTGAATTACACTACTTGGCATTTTAAATCTTGATTTATCTGTAGCCATCTCGCTCATCATTTCTTTAAAGATCAACTGTGCGATTTTCGTATTTTTACTACTAATATACTCGTCTTTACCATCTTTCATATACCCAGTCCATACTGCCATCGTATATTGCGGCGTATAACCTGCAAACCAACTATCACGAGTCGCACTTTCTGGAATGTTATATTGAGCTAATTGTTTTGAAGCATAGTTTGTTGTGCCTGTTTTACCAGCTACATCTAAAGAACTTATATTTGCTGCTGTACCAGTACCTGATGTTACTACTGAACGAAGCATATCAGTAATCATATATGCTGTAGAGTCAGCTATAACTTGTTTTGGTTTTTGCTCAAAACTTTGTGATTTGCCGTCTGGATAAACTACTTTCTTAACAAAATGCGGTTTTGCATATTTTCCACCATTACCAAATGTCGCATAAGCACCCGCCATTTCAGTTGGTGATACTTCGTTTGTACCAATAGCTGTAGATTCTTCTGGCGCTTTATCAAATGTAATACCTAATTTCTCAGAGAATTCCTTTGATTTATTAACTCCTACTTCTTTTGCAGTTTTAACTGCTGGAACGTTACGTGACATTTTTAATGCTTCACGCATAGTAATTGGGCCTAAATGACTTCTGTCCGCATTTCGAAGTTCTTGTCCAGTTGAATATTTAAATGGAGAATCATCAATTTGATGATACGTAGCCCATTTTAAGTATTCAATTGCAGGACCGTAATCAAAGATTGGCTTCATCGTCGAACCAGCTGCACGATCTAATTCAATTGCCATATTATGCCCTTTAAATACTGCTTTATTTTCACCGCGTCCACTACCTATAGCACGAACCTCACCTGTTTTCGTATCCATAAATGTGAAAGCACCTTGGAATTTATCATTTGGATAATTAATAATATTTGTATTTAAAATATTATCAGCTAATTTCTGTGCTTTTGGATCCAAAGTTGTATGAATTTCTAAACCATCTGAGCCAATATTAGCATCGGGCAATTCTTTTTCTACTTCTTTCACAACTGCATCCATAAATGCAGGATATGGCATTGCTTGTAGCTCAGCTGCACTCTTAATATTTTTATCCACTGGTACTTTTGATGCTTCTTCCATTTCTGCCTTTGTAATATAACCATGTCGGTTCATTAATTTTAGTACAACATTTCTTCTTTCTGTTGCCCTTTGAACATTTTCTGGTTTCGATGGATCATAGTTATTTGGTGCTTTCGGTAAACCTGCAAGCATCGCAACTTCTGGTAATGTTAAATCTTTCAATTCTTTACCATAGTAGTTTTGTGCTGCTGTTGCGATTCCATATGAACGGTTTCCTAAATTAATTTTATTTAAATACATTTCTAAAATTTCATGTTTTGAATATTGTTGTTCTAGCTTATACGCTAAATATATTTCCTGAACTTTACGTTTTGATGTTTTTTCCATCGATAAGAAATAGTTTTTAATAACTTGTTGCGTTATTGTACTTCCACCTTGTGAACCGTAATCTCCTTTAAGACTCACCAAGACAGCACGGGCAGTACCTTTAAAGTCTACTCCACTATGCTCATAAAAACGTGCATCTTCAGTTGCTAAAAATGCATTTTCTACTAATTTAGGAATTTGATCATACGTAACATTCGTCCGTTTTTCTTTCCCGTATTCATATACCAAATCGCCATTTTTATCATAAATTTTTGAGGATAACGGATTAACAAGTTTTGCTTTCTCAAGTTTTGGTGCATCCTTAATCATTACGAAGAAGGTAGCAACCCCCGCCACTAAACCAACAATACCAAGTAATAAACAAGTAATCAAAAACTTACGAAAGAACGATGTTTTACCTTTTGGTTTTTGTGTTTTAGAAGCTGGCTGTTTTTTCTTTTTAACTTGTCGTCGCTCCTCTCGAGAACGATAATTTTCTGACATGTTACTTTCTCCTGCCTTTCAATTCTCCCGTTGATTTACTTAAAAATATTGAGGTCACTTTCTAAACTGAATTTAATTAAGAAAGTATATTGACCTGGAGCATTCAATATTTTCCTAATTCACAGATTATAAATTTTAAAATTCTTCTTATACAAACTATTTTCACTTCTATTTTTCCTAATAATGCTGCCCCTTGAAGCATAGAATGTAAAAAGTGAATTTTTCATACCTCGTATAAATAATATACCTTTTTTTCAAATGGTCAATATTTTCTTATTTATAAATCAAAGGTGAAATAAAAATAGCACAACGATATGTACTTCGTGTGAACTTCCTTATCATTACGTATAACGAACATTTAATATATTGCATATAAGTATAATATCTCTTTAATTATAAGGATTTCAACACTACAACCTCAACATCTACAAGAAATTATTAAAAATGAAAAGTGAGGAGTTGCATAATGATGAAGCTATCTCCCGTGAGTTCCAAAAATATTGTTGCTGTTGGCTATAATCCTTTTTCTATGATTTTACGCATTCAATTAAAGAATGGAATGTATGATTTCTTTAACGTGCCTGAAAACATTTACACCGGTTTATTAAGCGCACAGTCTAAAACTAATTATCACAATACTTATATTAAAAATTCTTACCGCTATACTAAAATTTAAACTTAAACAGAATGAAAAAAAGAAAGGAGGTAGTCCCCCTTTCTTTTTACAATCATTTCACGACTTAGCTACCTTCTATCCCTCTTATTCATTTCATCATATGCTCGAATTTGTTTTTTTAATCTCCGGTCTGCTTTTTTATCATGTACAACTAATATCGCATGTATAACTCCTGGAACCCAAAATATTAATGTTAATAGGAAGTTAATTATTGCTTGAAATGGTTTTCCACAAAATAATACGGCTACTGGTGGTAGTAGAATTGCCAATAAATACATCATCTCTTGAAAACTCCTTGTTTTGTATTTTTTATCGCTCTTCTTTTCATACGCTCACAAAACCAATTATTTTTATATTTCATACATTCCAATTAAGCATGAAAAACTTTTCTACTCTTATATATTCTATTCAAATGCCTAAAAACCTACTACTTCAATCTTACCACGTATGTAAAATTGAAATCCCCCTTCCTTTATCAAATGTGTATTTTCATATATTTATTTTTTCTAATTTTTCTTCTTCCTCTATTATAGTTAATCCAATTGCAGAAATAATAGTTCCTATTGCTTGTATCCAAATACCAATGAGTGCTATTATCTTCTCATTCTTTTTATCAACCATACTGCCTTCATTTTCTATTTCGTTCTTTGATACATTAATAATACCTTGATACGCTTGAAGTCCAGCACCTAAACTTTGCAAAGAATTACCTAGTATTATAATTCTCTGTATTGCTTTCATCTGAAGCAAAGCTGCTTCTACTCCTAAAAAAGCTCCAATCGATTGTAAACTGTTCCCGACAATTATGAGATAATCATTCTCTTTCAATTGTTTATTTATATTAAAATATGTTCCTATTACATTTGACATATTCCCTAATGCTAATAATTCAATGCCCATTTTATCGAGCATTTCACTTTTATTCTCCAAACACATATTTTGATTTTCTCTTTCAGCTTCATCTCCGGTATCATTACTCGCTATTATTTGTAATATATAACCGAGGGCTTGTAATGAGCTTCCTACAATTACAAGATCTGATTCAACTTTCTCTTCTCCAATAAATCCTCTTGTCGTCCCAATAGCCGCAGTAAGATTTCCTCCTACTTGAAACCATGCTCCTGTCACTTTTAAACCGCTTGGATTCATTTTTATCACCTATTTAGAAATTTTCTAGTGCTTTTTTCGCCATACACAAATGACATCCTTTATTTCATATTTATTTTCTATATGTAATTTTGTGAATTCTAAAATGTGTTAATCATACAAAAAAGCACCTTTAAGGTACTTTTTTTAGACAAAGCGTATATCACTGAAAATATGCTAATTAAAAGATAGGTATACAATTCAAAATATATTTACATACATTCTGGGCATGTCAATGAAGCTCCATTTTTATCTATTGTTATATTTAATATATATTGAATCGCATGATGTGACCACATTTCAGGTGTGGGTGATTCATTTACATACTGTGGTGCACATGAATACAGCATTGAGGTCCTGATACTTCCGCCCGGATCTAAAGCAACAACAGCCATACCAGAGGGTAATTCAAGTGCCATAGATTTCGTGATACCTTCAATTGCAAACTTTGAGGCACAATATGGCGCAAGCTCAGCTTCTCCCTCTCTGCCCCAACTAGAACTCATATTAATAATCATTCCTTCTTTCCTAGCTACCATCGCTGGGACAAATGCCCTAATTACATTTACTACACCATTTACGTTTACATTCATTATATTTTCGAATTCTTGAGCGGTTACTTTCCACAGTGGCCCATTTTTATTAACAATCGACGCATTATTTATTAACAAATCTGGTGCTCTATTTCTATGAAGTATATAATTTGCCCAACTACTTACTTGCTGGGAGTCTGAAACATCGATTATTTGAAAATCATGTATATTACCGTAATATTTTTTCAATTCTTCAATTTTATCTTTGGAACGTCCACAGCCATATATATTCCATCCCAATTCATGAAATCGATCAACCATTGCACGACCTAATCCTTGCGTCACTCCTGTAATCATTACAATTTTTCCAGTTTCGTTTCGTTGCATGTACCTCTCCTCCTTTATAAAATTTTACACTCTCCCTTTTCATTCAGCCATTTACTAAAGTATCAACTCATTTCATACTTTAGTAGGAGTTTTTATGTAAGCAAAAAGAGTAACCATAACAGTTACTCTTGCTTATATATCAAAAAAATCATTATTTATTTCGTTATTGCTTTTATATTTCAGCTTCTCTTTCCCGCACTTCTCACATCGATACATATAAGCTACACCTAACTTACCAGTTTTAAAATCTTCATTATCCTGCATCTTAATAAAACTATATTTATGTTTACAGCGGGATTCATCCCCAAAAATTTCAAACCATTTTTTCAACATAGAACAGTTCACCTCTATGAATGCTTCTTCATCTATTCTTATTACATACTTTTATTTAAATTCTCAATCTCATTTTGCAACTTTTTGAATTGTTCAAAATGCATAGTGATAGATTGACTGTTACCATAATCAACACTATGCTTCACAAATAAGACACCAGTGTCATGAAAAATTGCTTCCAGTTCTTTTCTGATGGTTACTTTCATTATATGTGCTGTTTTAATAGCCGATAAAATTGCAATTTCATTTAACTTTAATTTTATTTCATTTGGACAAAATGCTTCTTCAACCAAAATAACTTCATTGCTATAAATAAGTGCAACAAGATTACTTGATTTTGCATCTGTTAAATCTACTTTTTTTATAACATTATTCATTACATTTTGCCTCCTTTGATTTCGCATATATTAATTATACAATTGTTTTTTAAAATTAATCGACCTTACATTAATTTTAACATACTTTTATTGTAGGATTAAGCTACACTTCAAACGTTTTACTATTCCACAATTTTTGTTACATGAACCATTTGGACTATAAGACCATATAGTAGTGTTAACAAATGATTGTAAAGCGGGTGAAAACTATGCCCTCAGTTGTAGGGAATTTAGTTGTACAAAATAGTAACGGTTCATTTAACTTAGGCGATTTCTACAACGTTTCTCCGAAAGAAAATACGAAGGCTTATAATGGATCTGGTGCTTCAAACGTTGGTTTTGTTGTCAATACTTTTAATGGCGTGAGCGCGACTAATACGTTTGATTCTGACCTTGCAGATCAAAACCAAGTAGGTACAGCTTAGTCCTATTTTTTCATCGTACTGTTTAGGAATAATAAATTTGTCTATACTATAATCAGGCTGTTACACAGCTATTATTGATTTTTGGAGTACCCTATCTTTTTCTCCCTTTCCCTGGGGCTTAGCAGCTAGTATGAAGCTAGCTGCTTTTTCGTTTCATTTTTTCTGTTCCTCATTTAACAAAAATAAAAAGCTAAAATTTAAATTTCAGCTTCCTTTACGTTATTTCAATAATATCTGTAGTATTAAATACGTAAGTTTTATAAAATGCGTCCGTACATATTACAATGCGCTTTAGCGGGTTTATATGCACTACTGTCATATAACTTGTAAGGATGTAACCATCTTCAAAATATGTCACCAATATTTCTTTCTCAGACAATAATGCCGTTAATAATTTATCAAAAATTCTCTCTTTTGCTTCGTTTGTTAAGAGCGGTTTTTGTACTTTAAACTTCTCTCCAATAACCTTTCGCAAACTTAACAACTGTTCGGACATTACTGTAAATGGAACCCATTCTCTTTCTATTTTCTGCACCTTTACATCATTCATTTCTTTATCTCCTTGATCATTTATCCATTCAATTTCACACATAATGGTACTCAATTATTCTTTCATAATGCTAGGCTCATATTTATCCGGCATTAACAGGTAGTGAAGCTCCTACCTCAAAATCCGCTATATGCGAGAAGGTAAGACAAAAATCAACTGCCCGTAAACGCTTAATTGGTGAAAGCTAATAAATAACGGACGATGAACACCCAACTAATTAAAGTTTCACTTTATTTCTTATTCGTATACTATCTACACATACAAGAACGTTCGTTCTAATTATACACGAACCTACGTTCTTTTGGAATGATTTATATTATATTTTTATCCATCATTTATTTTTTCTTCATCAAGTGAGCTTTTCACTTCTTATATAATAGGCCGTTCACATATCAACAGAAAAAGCGACTTCATACAAAGTGAAGTCGCTTTTTCTAATAACGTATATTTCTATATTTACTTTTCTATCCTGACAATCGTTCTTTCCGGAATACAAATCTCATCTATATTAAAATGATTTATTTTTAATTTTAATTCTCCCACTCGTTCCTGATCTTCATCACCAACCCAACAACTGAATAATTCAAAATAGTCCCCTCATTTAAATAACTTTCCATAATCGAGCATAAAGCTAATAGCTTTTTTTAGCTTCTTTCTTCTCCTTTTCACTTTGCCACTCAACAAGTTCAATGCCCCAGCTCGTTGAAACTTCATACGTGTAACTTGTTTGAAATTGAAACTCTTGTACAATTTCAAGCATACTCTCATCTAAAAAGTACGATCCAAAAACAATTGCATCATTAGAATCTGGATCCGTTAACGGAATTTATACATTGCACCCTATATAACTTGCTAAACTCATTTTTACTCCTCCAATATTCGTATACAAAATACTTTATATGAACATTTATCTACTCGAATATAAAATCCCTGCATAAACTAAAAAGTTTTAATTTTTCAAGTTTATTAGCCAACTATAAATGAAAGCATATATTATAAAGAACGAACTCACAAAATTTAAGGGATTTATAACGAACCACAATTCATTCCTTATGAATTTTTATGAAAAGAGAGCAATTTAAACACTCTCTTTTCGTACATAATGTATAAAACTATTTATAAATAATTGCCCCTTATTATTACATATATTTTGGTTGTACTATTATATGTAACTCCCTCTCTGTTACTGCTTTTTTTGGGTTACGAAAATACTCTAATTCGTATTTTAATACTTCATACTCAACCATCCCAATCTTGATCCCTTTCGTTTCTTTTAAAATAGCTAATAAGTTACTTATATCTTCATCATGCGATTCAAAAACCTTCCCTCCGCCTTCTCTCTGAAAAATTACTTTCATATTTTCTCCTCCTACATAATATATTTATCTATTAAGTAATTCGTTTAAAAGCATTCTTTCTTTATTCTAAAAATTTCATACTAAAAAGAACATCCTTTTTTAGTAGAATGCTCTGCTTTTCACTTCATTTAACATCAATATTTTTTCAATACTATTGTATGTTTCATTCTGCAAATTATGTTTATCCACTTCAATAAAGAAAAACTTAAATCACTTCAGGTTTTAATTGGCCCGCGCCAATCAGACTACATGCAAATAGTGGAATGAAATTAAGCAAACGAAACATTATAATATCAACATTCTATGAAGCATTGATCATTCCAATTTTAAAAAAATACATAAATTCCCATTGTAATTCTTAATATTTAAATGTAATATTATATTGTCTTACTATCTATTTATAACACACACACTAACTAGAAAAGGGAACCTATATAGGTTCCCTTTTCTAATTACAATCATTATTTCTTTTCTAGAAATTCAAATGTATTTTTAAATTCTTTATTATTCACCTTAATATCAGCATCTTTCAATAAATCATTGACTACTTGTTGCTTCCATTTACCTGTCGTGTCTTGTAGTCTTTGCTGTTCTAAATCTTTACGAATATTATCTTTCACTTCATCAAATGGCTTCAATTCTTTTTTATCTGTCACTTTAATAATATGGTAACCGTAAGTTGTTTTTACCGGATCACTTATTTGTCCTGCATCTAATTTATATGCAGCTTCTTCAAATTCTTTCACCGTTTGCCCTGGAGCAAAACCAGCTATTTCTCCGCCTTGTTCTTTTGAACCAGTATCCTCTGAGTATTGCTTCGCTAAAGCTGCAAAATCTTCTCCATTATTTACTTTCTCTTTCACTTCTTTAGCAGTCTTTTCATCTTTCACTAAAATGTGACTTACCTTCATTTCTGGTTTATAGTTATCTTTTACATCTTTTTCTGTGACAGTCGCTTTAATCGCTTTCTCAAATGCGATTTCTGGCTTCATTTTTTCTTTTAATTCATCTTCATTTTTCAATCCAACTTGCTCTAAAGTCGATTTGAAGTTGTCACCCATTTTATCTTTTGCTTCTTCTACTTGTTTTTTTGCTTCCTCATCTGAAACTTTATATTTATCTAGCAACGCCTTACTTAACACCATTTGGTATAAAGTACTTTCCCCATATTTTTGTCTTAATTCTTTACTTAACTCTTTCTCTGTAACATTTCCTACTTTTGATGTTACTACATTGTCTGAGGAACCACATGCCGATAATGCCAATACTACGCATGAAATAATTGTTCCTAAAAATAGCTTTTTCTTTTTCAATTCAAAATACCTCACTTTTATTATTATATAAGAATAACTATACAATGTACTTGTGTTAACAATGTGTTTTCCACATGTAATTCATTTCATTTGAATAAACTATGTATCTTGTTCTTTTTTGTTCAAATATTAAAGGTCATCTTACTATTTATCAGTAAAATGACCCTTTACGTATTCCTATAGATTCTTAATAGTTACATGTTCTTCCAGTATCCAATTATTTTGCCCGATATCTACCGCATTTTTGGCTCTTCCCCACACACGAAAAGATTTTGATCCATCAATATTTCCTTTATAATTTATACATTCAGGCTCTGCATAATAATTCACTCCATACCCAACAGGATATTTTGAAACTGCATAAAACCATTCTACATCAAAATGTTTTACATATACCCACTGTTTATCATTGCCTAAGCAAATCATATCTTTATCTGCGTCTTCCCAATAACCATGTAAGACTAAATATGGATTTTTTTGAGTGATTGTACCTGTAAACTGAGGATTCGTAGGATTTTCATATACGTTTATGCCATATCCATCAGGATATTTTGAAACTGCAATACCAATACCCTTTGATTGCTGTATATTCTCTTTGTTAAATTGAATAGATTGATTTACTTGGTCCGAACCTATAAACCAAGAAAGCGACTTATTTCCTATTAATTGATTTAAATCACATTTCCCAATACCAGGAACATTTCCCGCATCAGTATATTGCCAAATATCACACGGATATGCTGGCTTATTTCCTCCATAACGAGGAATCCATACAAAATCAACTTCAATATTACGTGCTCCAAATGATACATACGTGTGATGCCCCACGTATAGTCCTACTTTTTTCGCACCTAAACGGCGTAATTCATCTATAAACGCTTGTGTTCCCCCTTGCATATCCATCATCGTTTGAATTTCTACGTCCACCACCCAAAACTTAGCAGATTTATCGCCACGACTCCAAAAATCTTGTGCCTCTTTCCTTGCATCAGCAATAGATATAAAACGACAAAATGCATAATTACCAAATGGAATACTGCGTTTCTTCATTTCATTCACATAATTTTGATACATAAAATCTACCGTATTCGAGCCATCTTGAACTCTAGCAATAACTAAATCTAGCCGAGATGCTGCAATATCCCAATCAATAGTTCCATTCCATTTTGAAATATCGATAATATACCCCACTACAATTCATCCCCTTTTTAATATCATATTCAAAGCTTGTCTTATTGAAAGCCCCTTATGCCTAATACTAGCTATCTATAATATAAATAAAGAAAATCTATATTTTTTTCAAAATATACGATCTTTTAATTAAGTTTCTACTAGTTTTTCATAATCTAATCACACCATTAATCTCCATATCATTATCAACTCAACTAAAAATTTCATATTATATATTAATACGCCTTTACAAACTCAACAAAAAACGCAGTATACAATACTGCGTCTTAGGAGCTGATTTCATGGAAAAAAAACCTATCGTGGTCAAAGTTCCACCCAATTCAAAACTAAAAATTACATTTTTCGGCCCTTGTAACGAGGTAATTACAAATGTTTCTATAATTAATCAACTTTCCACACCTAAGTGCCAAACTATTACGCAATATCCAAACTATAAGAAATTTGAAACTGAAGTACAATCATTATCCAGTTGTTAATCCGTTTTATTCATACTCCTTACAATTCGGTTAGCTTCGCGACTTTGGTAATAGACCAACATTACTCATTTCATGCTATTCCATTGATAATCTATTGATTTTTTACACGTTTTTATTAGTCGAGCATATATTATCGTATGGAGATTATCCACTCATAAAACCTATCTTTCTTTAGAGCGTACTTTTTATGTATGCTCTTTTTTTATTTACCTCTCATTCTGTACACATAAACCTGCTCACTTTTATATTTCACGGGCAATCAACCTACCTGCTGCTTATAAACAATTTAATCAATGTGTAATCAACAATACTCCTTTATTTATTATACATTCACTACACTGTTAAATTAGTATATTGATTCAATCATCTTTCATTAATATATTCCCCTTCTAAATTGACCATAAATGTATTAAAATTCTTTATATACTCAAGGAGGTCAAATATGTTCAAGTTGTATCCAATACTACTCATCTTAGGATTTATTTTATTTTTATATAGTGTAATCGTCTTAATATTTTTCCTTTCTATACAATAGCAATACCTACACAAACCTATGTTAAATATGTAATTTCTATATAGTAAAGAAAACGCCCGTAATTATACGGCCCTTTATGTATTTATAAAATAAGATGTCTTTTCTATTCCATAAGACGACTAGCAAATATAATGCCTAAGAACTTTCACAACCATGTTACTCGTTTCGTTGTACGCTTTTTATTACCTGCAGAATATCTAATACTCATAATAAGCTAGCACTTTTAACCTTACATCCTAGCATGTGAAATTCTCCTGAAACAAACTATATTTAACCTATTTACTTATATATTTTAGAAAAACAATAATAATCCCCCACCATTTGGTAAAGGGGATTAACTAAACCTACTGAAAAGTAATATATTCTCTTCGTTATTTTATTGGTGAAGGAAATCTTGCAGCTTCAAAATGAACCGTATTCAAACCATTAACATTTTGAACAATTACTCCAGCAACACTACTCTCAGCAAAAACTTCAACTGAATCCCCTGCTTCTAATTGAAGAATAGACGTTACTGAAACATCATTGTTAAAAAATACACCGGTCCCAAAGAAATCATTATCAATTGCTATTGCTGGATTTCCATTCACACGAATTTCTACTCTAGCTCTGTAATTTACATTAAAATCATTTGGAGAGAATGTTATATTCCCTAATACACTATATACCCCTTTAGTCTTCGGAATAAAAATAGATGTTGCTGCATTATATTCATTCGCTAAATCAAACTGTTCATTTTGAAATAATACTTTAACTGAAGTATTTTCCGGAACAGGTTGATTCATTGTATTAACAGCTCTAAATGCAGACGCCCTTACAAGCTTTTCTTTCTTATCATCACAACAATTCACTTGTACATACTTTCTATCACATTGACTATTTTTTCTAAAACAATCGTGACTTTTCTTTTTGTAATCTTTACAATACTTACAGTAATAATAAGACGTAGTAAGTCCCCCTTTAAATTTATTATTACATACTATGCAATATAGATTAGAATAGCTTGGACAAACTGTTACTATTTTCAATAGAATAAAATATCCCCACCATCTTGGTGAGGATTATTCTTTCTCTTTTGTTTACTCGACTTTATTTAATTGGAGAAGGGAATCTTGCAGCTTCAAAATGTGAGCCGTCTTCTGAAGGACTTAAAACTCCGTCTATGCTACTTTGTGCATAAACCTCAACTTGATCTCCTTCATTCAATTGAATAATCGTCGAAACACTTACTACATTTCCAAAACCTATTGGACCGAAAAAGTCATTATCTATAGCTATTGCTGCGTTTCCATTTACACGAATTTCTACACGAGCTCTATAATTTAAGCTAGGATCGTTTGGAAAGAAACCAATCGTTCCAATAATAGAGTAAACTCCTCTAGTCTTCGGAATAAAAATAGACGTTACTGGATTATACTCATTTGCTAAATCAAATTGTTCATTTTGGAACAATACCTTTACAAAAGTATTGGCAGGAACCGTTTGATTCACCGTATTTCTAGCTCTAAATGCAGATGCCCTAACAAGCTTCTCCTCGTTGTCATTACACTTACTCGTGCTCTTACAACAATCATGCTGTTTCTTTTTATACTCTTTACAATACTTACAGTAGTAATAGCAAGACATACTAGTTCCCCTTTCATGCTTATTACTACATATTATGTAAGAGGGATTCGCAATGTTTGGACGAGCTATTGTTTTAGCACTATACTTGTCGCCTATTTATATACACTTGAGAGGAAAACATATTAATAAAAACACAACCTAGATGTATCGTGCAATCCATTCAAATTTAATGGATTGCACGATACATCTATTTTACTTTCAATACAAAAAAGAGCGAATCTACATTCGCTCTTTCCCACATATTTATGGCCCAAAGCTTACCATCCAACCTAACATAAATCCAAATATAGCAAACAGTAGCATAAAAACAAATAAACTACATGCCCACAATGCATATTTTCGACTTTTGCTTTTTGTGATCATACCTACGACTGAGCACACCACTCCAATACCAACTATTTGTAGAAAACCTTTATCTATAAATGTTTCTTGAAAAAGCAATATAATATTTAAATACAATAACGCTAAAAAGGCAATAATTAATGAAAGAGTCCCCATCCACGTTTCCTGTTTATAAATACGATTCTTTCTTTTTTTTAAGAATGCCAATTCCATAACCTCGCTTCACCTACTTTCAATTTTCTAACTTTTTCGTGGCTCATCAATTTTTCAACTTCTACTTTAGGCCCAGTTACAACCATCCCGTATGTTTTTACCCCATTTTTTTCAAGGAAAGAAATACGCTTTGACAACTCTAATACTTTTGCTCTAGATAGCTTCACTGCTAAATTTTCATGCTTCTGTAATGACTTTAACACCTCAATAAATTGTTCCTCATGAGGTGAATCACTCACAAAAGCACCACTTGGTCTTGAAATCATATCTGCCGGAAAGCCAATCGGAGCAACATACATACCCTCGTCATTCGTTTGCTTCTCCTCTAACCCTGTATTAACGGCATACCAGACGATATCAATAGTGGGAAACATATTCGTTACCTCTTGTACACTCAACAATTCTCTAAAAGATATAAATGCTTCTACAACAGATTCTTGCGGAAGACCCTTTAATACCTGCGCTTCTTCACTACTATTATAGGATGCATTATAATTATTAGGATGAGACAATACCTCATTATCTATATATGGGACTTCTGGAATTTTTTCATCTGTTGTATATTCACGGCTAACTTTCGTTGCTCTACTAAATACATAATCTGTTTTCTCTTCTCCTATTCGAATATCTTTCTTCCCTACCCTTTTATACAAATCAAAATGCAATTGTAAACTAAGCGGTAACAATGTTTGCTCCATGTCCCTATCTTTCAAAAATACATTTGGTTCTGTTACACTTAATGTTTGATTTACTACATTCCGTATCTCCATTGCGTTTGTTGGTGCCAATGTATAATATAAGAGTGTTGATATATATAAAATAGGTTGAATAAGTAATAAAAAAGTAAATACAATTAAAACATTCGTAATACGCGCTCTTTTTTTACCTATTTTCAACACTTGCTCTTGTTTTCCATCAGGAAGTGAAGCCGGTCTTTGATGAAGAGCTTCTTGTAACAATTCTTTATAATCATCTTGTTCAGAATGAGGTTTATCATTTTTCATTTTGACTCTTTTCCTCCTTTAACAATTCTTTTAATCTCTTTCTCCCACGAAATATGTGACTTTTATACGTATTTAACTTTAAATCTAGTACAGAAGCACCCTCTTCGTACGTTAATTGATGTACGTCACATAATAAAATAGCTTGTGCCTCTACCACCGGTAAATTATGAATAATCTGAATTAACTTTTCATAACTATTTTTTGCGACTACATACTCTTCTGTAGATTCCCCCGCTTGTATCGTCTCTAATTCCTCAGTTCCTACAAAAGTTACTTTATTTTCTTTCCTAACAAAATCAATAAAAGTATGATATGCCACTTTAAAAAGCCATGATTTTACCTTTTGATTTTCATAGTCTTCTAAATAAAGATACGCTCGATAAAAAGTCTCTTGCGTCAAGTCCTCTGCTACGTGATGGCTACGAGAAAGGGAAAATAAATACCGGTACACATCGTTTATATAAACCTTATATATTTCTTCAATCTCCATCCCCCTCCTCCTCTCATATATAACACGAATAAACAAATTAAAAAGTTGCATTATTTTTCCTATTTTTTTTATTAATAAAAAAATAACATTTACACATTTCAATAACTATTTACAATTATAAACAAAATACTAGATATTATATTTGTCATAATAAGATAATTCTCACTTTTTCTTTAATCGGTATCTTCTCATCAAAAAAAAACACTTGTAGTATGTACGGAGATTATCTCATCGGTTAATTACAAATTGTAGGTGAGGACTATTTGGCGCTTACATATACCCCTCTCCATTTGCGGGTAATAAGGCTCCCAAAAAAATTTCGGAACATGCAAGAAAGGTAGGTAGGAGCCGGATCGTCCGTATATGTCCAATTGGTGAGGACTAATAATCAGTTTGGGATACCTGCCCCCTACTGATTAAACTTTCAATTTATAGATTAAATACAGTTCCATATGGGATAGTAAGAAAAGAACTTCCATACGGTGTGATTTGATGCACTGGGTAAAAATACTCCATGGATGAATAATACGGCTGGATCCCTTGTTGCTGCATTTGTTGTTGCATTTGTTGTTGCATTTGTAACGCTTGTTGAACAGCTTGAACTGTACTTTGTGCTCCGCTAAACGTTATTGATGTACCATACGCTGGGCGAATATCTGCTTGAGAAGCAAAATATGAATAAAACATTTTCCCCACCCACTTCCATATCATTAAATAAATCTGTTAAGCTACTTTACATTCGCTTTATCCCCAAGAGAAATGATAAATATATTCTCCCGTTACACTTTGATTAATCCCATTAATTCTAGCAAACCGCATTAAGTCCGCTCCTTGAAGAAAATACATCGCAAGCATTACTGGCACTTGTGACCACATAAACTGATAAAGCTCCTCGGCTCTCAAGTTTGTCGAAACAATTAAATCATTTACAGGTCCTTGATTCCATACAGAAGTTCTAACTGAAATAAACGGAAGATCCTTTCCATTTACCACTATTCTTGCCATACTTTGAGTTATGTCCACATCAATTCCCTCCATCATTACAAAAATCGGACCTGTGTATTTACTCCTATGGTTATAAATATTCTTGACTTTCATAAATGACTAATGCAAACCTCTATTTTTCGCTTCTATTCAAATGAATTTATTTATTACAGTAAAAAACAAATGAAATTTTAGTATTACTCTCCCTCAACTTCCGTATCATTTAAATATTCCATACCCTTGTTCACTTTAAAAATCTGATATGCAAAATTACATATCTTATTATCTCAATATCACTTTATTAACTACAATTTGATAGAAATTCATTTGAATCACCTGACAAATCAACATTTGTAATTTAATTCCTTATTTAAAATTCTACCTTATTACCCTTAAATACTATATCAGAATAATTATATCGGAATTTCTTGTTGTATACACATCTATCTTTTTCATGTAATATATACGAGAATAGTAAGGTAAGAGTTACTCTTTGCCATTTTAGGAAAGGTCCTGTTGGAAACAACAGGACCTTTTTTTATATAATCTCATTCCCTTTTATTTCCATAATATTATTTATCAAAAACACTATGCCCACGTAACAAATATCTGTAAATCCATGAATATGCATACGCTTTATAAAAAAATATACAAGCACGTTATTCGTCATTTTAACGATAGCGCGCTTCACTCATCTACTTTATTTGGTTTCTTTGATTTTTCATTCTCTTCTTTTTGGTCTTTTCCCACTGCTTTTAAAAACCCTTCCAATGTTTTTTTCGTATTATTATCATTTACTGGGTGTAGATCCATTGCTGTTACCTCCTCTTAGAAAGTATTCCATGAATACCAAGCTCAAGAAATACAATAGCCATTGTGTATGAACATCGGTTTTTCTAGCATCTAGTTCACCTCCTTAAAAATGCAGGATTTCCCTTTCCAATATTGAATTAGTAACATTTGGAAAGGAGGTGTAACATGGCGGAAATTAAAGTGGGACTTACACAATTTTTAGACTTCACACTGAAAAGTAGTGCAGCTAAAACAAATTTTGTAAAGAATTTAAAATCTCAACCTGAATATCACCCGGTTTTTGATTACTGGAAACAATTACGAGAAACTGTTATTAAATTTCATAAAAACGAACTACCTTTTGATTGTTTTGAAACATTAGTACAAACTGTTGATCAGAAGAAAAAGCAAAACTACATTGATGTTATAAAGCAGTACAAAAAATTTATTAAAAACAAAGAAGTCTCTTGGTTTGATCCAGGTAAATCACATTGGTTATCAGATAATTTAATCGTCCGCTCATCACCTGAACTCGGTTTGCTCATTAATGATGAGCCGCATCTTATTAAACTATTTTTCAAAGGAAAAAAAGAGCGAATTGATAAATATAACATCAATTCAACACTGACATTATTAAATGAATCAACATTTTCAAATAAATATAACGATGTGAATTATACTGTCCTTAACATCCAAAAGAACAAAATGTATACAAATAACACTATTAATAATGATCATTTAATAGCTCTTGAATCAGAAGCCCACCAGCTTTCTTATTTATGGAATAAGGTGTAAAAGGGTATAGGTATCTCTTTCAATACCTTGTTCATGCGTAATTCGGGCACAATTTTCACAAATCCAATTCGTTTCTTTTAATTGAAGCTCACCTTCTTGTTTCTCACAAACAATGTGAAGTGAACCCGAATAGTGGTACATGAAAAAAACACCTCCTAAATTCGCATACTAAGTATGCAAATTCAATGGAGGTGTTTTTTCGTATGACGACAAGAGTTCATTACCCAGAAGAAACAAAGTGGAAAGTAATTGAAATGAAGAAAGATGGTTATTCAAATCGTACAATTATGGAGAAACTCGGAATTAAAAATGTTTCCCAAATTAAGACATGGATGAAATGGTATCGTACAGATCAAACATATCGTTTTCAACAACCTGTAGGAAAACAATATTCTTATGGAAAAGGACCAAAAGAGCTCAGTGAATTAGAACAACTACGTCTAGAAAATAAGCATTTAAAAACAAAATTACTTGTATGGGGAAAGTATCTGGAAATCGAAAGAGGCTGAAACCAGAAACTGTAGTTACTTTATGGAAAAATGTAAAAACAAAAATAACGATAAAAGAATTGTGTAACGTATTAGAATTACCCCGTTCCACATTTTATCGCTGGTTACAACGAACGGAAGATCGGAAAGATGATATAGAAGAGAAAGTAAAGGACATCCGTCTTAGGCATAAATTTCGGTATGGATATCGAAGAGTGACCGCTACTCTTCAAAAAATGGGACTGTGTGTCAATCATAAAAAAGTATTACGAATCATGAGACAAAATCACATTCTTTCAAAAGTACGTCGAAAGAAAAAGAAATATATCAATGGTGCGGAACCAATGGTAGCCCCTCATCGATTGGAGCGTGAATTCGATGCATCCAGACCAAATGAAAAGTGGTTTACAGATGTGACGTACCTCTTATTTGGAGAGCGTACCTTGTATTTATCAACGATCATGGATGCCTTTAATCGTGAAATTATTAGTTGTGTCCTCAGCGAATCACAAACACTGACATTAGCGATGAAGACATTGAAACAAGCAATGAGAGGGCGAAGAGTAAAAGATGTCCTTCTTCACTCGGATCAAGGAAGTATTTATACAGCAAAAGAATTTCAAGCGTATGCCAAAGAAAACGGCATTATCACCAGCATGTCCCGGAGAGGAAATTGCCATGATAATGCCGTCATGGAAAGCTTCTTTGGTCATTTGAAAAGTGAAGCTTTCTATTCACAAGAGATAACAAAAGTATCCAACACAACTGTGCGAAAGATTGTGCTAGAATACATTCATTACTACAATTGTGTGCGAATTCAAGAAAAATTAAACCACCTATCCCCTAAAGAATTTAGGGAACAAGTGGTTTAGGTGTTTTGATTGGTGTCCCGTTTTCGGGGTTCACTTCATAACAAACGACGTGCTCTATTCTAAGAGTACGTCGTTTTCGGTTTGAATACCGAGTTT
Source organism: Bacillus sp. GW823-FHT06B01 (assembly GCF_058952315.1). Lineage (NCBI taxonomy): Bacteria > Bacillati > Bacillota > Bacilli > Caryophanales > Bacillaceae > Bacillus > Bacillus sp. GW823-FHT06B01. The sequence goes on from NZ_JBXAHR010000001.1 coordinate 948,122, forward strand.
AAGTTGGATGAATTAGTGAATATAAATTAAAAAAAGCCGCCCAATAGGACGGCTCTTATTTATGTTAATCAAACTATTCTTTTATTTAAATGAACCCCAACTACTTACACGTTTTCCGTTTGAAGTTTCACCAGTTGCAATGTAACCATATCCGTTTGAACGTGGTTGACGTATCCATACATAACCGTCTTTTTCATAACCGAATGCATCATACTTTACTTCATCTCCTGCATTAAGTGTAGCGATAATTGGAGCATCAGTTAATGGTGCGGTACGAAGTTTAATAGATGTATTTAACTTAAATACACCGTCTTGTTTTGTAAACCAACTAGAATCATATTGACTATTTGCAATTGTTTCATCTACTCCAGTAAACCATGAAAGTGGTTTATTACCTATTAATTGATTTAAATCACATTTGCCGATACCTGGCACATTACCTGTCTCCGTGTATTGCCAAATATCACAAGGATATGCTGGTTTATTGCCGCCATATCGCGGAATCCATACAAAATCAGCTTGTATATTACGCGCTCCAAACGAATCATACGTATGATGCCCTACATATAACCCTATCTTTTTAGCTCCTAGTCGGCGTAGTTCATCGATAAACGCCTGTGTCCCACCTTGCATATCACTCATTGTTTGCACTTCAACATCAGCTACCCAAAACTTAGCTGATTTGTCACCACGAGCCCAAAAGTCTTGTGCTTCTTTTTTGGCATCGTTGATAGACACAAAACGACAAAATGCATAATTTCCAAAAGGAATATTCCTTGATTTCATCGCTTGTACATATCCATTATACAAAGGGTCTACATAATTCGAACCATCTTGCACACGTGCAATTACTAAATCTAATTGCGGTCCTGCTACATCCCAATTAATGTCTCCATTCCACTTGGAAATATCTACAATATAACCCATTATTCAACAACTCCTTTTTTATTATCATATTCAGAGCTTGTTTTTTTGCTCTTACTACCTAAAACTTCTACTGCGTTTGTTAACGCTGAAGGTAACGGGATTCCCATACGCCCTGCATTTTCTAAAAGTGAAAGCAACTCATTTCCGATAAAGAAAAAGATTGTCGCTTCACGAATAGCACTATTACTTCCAAGTATTGTATCTAACTGAGTCGCGACTCCAACCAAAAGAAAAAGCACCACCTTTTTGGCGATGCCTTTAAAACCAACTTTACTTTTTAGTTCTCCGTTGTATCCTGCTGCTATCATGCCAGTTAAATAATCAATAACTGCCATCGTCACTAAGATTTTCAATGTTGCATTCCATCCTCCTAAAAAATACCAGCAGAATCCACCAAATGCAGCTATAAACGTTTTCGTTAATACATCAATACGATCCATTCTTTCACTCCTTTATGCAAAATAAAAAGCCCACTATTGTGCGCTATCGGTAATTAGATCTGCTCTTCCGTTTTCAGTTAAGTATTTATAGATTCTTTCTTTGTACGCCTTCATTTTTACAATGATAAACGCATAAGTAAAAACTTCATCGATTACTCGTTGTGCCATGTACTCAGCCATTTTGCGTCAGCTCCTTTTTATTGAATACTAATGATGATTAACTCATCTACAGCTTTTTGAATCAGCTATTGCTGCTCCACATAATCAAAATTTGTAATTTCCTTGTATTGCTCTGGTGTAATCTTCTTAGCTTGAACAAATACACCTACATCTTCGTTTGAATAAAAGCGCTTATAATATCTCTTAGCTAGTGCGTAAAAATCTAATTGAGCCATTTATAAAACGCCACCTTTAATTAAATTTAAAACAAGCGCAGATTGTTCTTCTTGCATCAATTCAAGAGTCATTTCTTTTTTTATAGAAGAAAGTACCAATCCCGCATTCTCTTCTTCTAATGTTTCTTGTTTATCCTTCATTTCAGTAATAAGGGCGTTGAGTTTTTCAATTTCACTTGGTTTATGCGGTTGCGGCTTATTCATTTCTTCTAATTCTTCTTCCGTGATCGTTTCAATCCACTTTTCTCCATCCCATACAGGTTTCCAATTTGGCTGCGGTAATGGTATTTCTGTGGCGTTTTCTGGAATGTTTTTGTAAACAGGAATCCATTCAATCATATTCCCGTCATTATCTGTTTTAGTGTCATATGAAGGGAATATAATCACATTTTCTAAATATCTTCCTGTTTGTTTGTCGTACACATAAAATGTTCTCATATTTTTAATCACCGCCTTTAAACAATGTAAGTAAGGGCAAATCTATATAATGATACTGCAGCTTCACTACCTTTACCGGTATATCCTGCGCCACCACCTGGTCCTACTTCACTATTCTTTTGAGTGTAATTCCATCCACCTGGATCTTTAACATATGTATTTTTCATGGCTCCTTTCCTCCTTCTCAATTGGAATCTACAATTATTTTAGCTTATATGTTCTACACCTGTAAATTAACTATTTTGGTATTTTGTAGGATTATACACTTTCATTTTCAAATGAAATATATTAATATACGTATAAATAGTTATAAGGGGCATATTGAATGAATCAAATTGACTTTAGTTCTATACAATCACCTGTCAATCAATTAGTTTTGCAAGCAGCTGTTATGTTTCTTGCCATGGGCGTTACTTTTGGAATAGTTTACAAAATACTGTTAAAAATCCATGCCCCAGAACAGTTAGCTAGTGTGATTGCGACGGTGTGTACTTTGGTAGTTGCCTGTAAAACGATTTCAATTCTGTTTACATGAGTACAACAAAAAAGAGCCATTTGGCTCTTTTTCAATTATACAGTTATTTAAATGCAATTAAGAGAACGTCTTTAAGTTTTTCATCAAACTCCAAATCAAGATCTTCATACATCGCCTTAAATAATTCTATTAATAATTCATTAGCATTCCCATTACATTTAACATTAACATAATCATGAAAAACTACCAATTTTACTAAAACACCTGGACTATCACTAAAAACTATCAATAATGAATTCAGTGCTTTCATAAATTCCAGATAGTTTTCACCAGTCTTATCACCAGTTACGAGCCAAATCCGATGTTCCATCAATTTTTTTAAAACGTCCTTTTTTTCTTCCCAAATTCTATTAGTGAAAAAACTTTTTCTTTCGTTTTTAATTGTTTTTCTTACTCCTAAATAAGTAAGCCCACCGCTAATGAAACCACCTAAAACTCCTCCCCAGAATCCGAGCCAATTTGTGTCTATAGATATCCATTCAAAATTCATAAACTCACTACACTCTATTTTAATTATTATATTATACGTTTAAATGAAATTCTATCAAACCTTTATTTTATCTCAAACAAATTACGTTCCTCCCTTTGTTTTTCACATATGAATCACAATAATTTTCGAACAAAATAAAAAATTACTGACAATCAAATCCTATAACTGAATTTGTTCATATATGGTAAAATGTATCCATCGCTGATATGTCCAACTATGTAATTTTCATAGCAGCAAAATTACAACTAGACTTACACAACATGAATCAAGATGAGATGAAGGAGTGTATACAGTGAAAGGGCATATTATAAAAAGAGGAAGTAAGTACAGTTTCGTTTTAGATATCGGCCCAGATCCAGAGCCAGGTGGAAGAAGACAGAGATGTTTTTCTGGGTATAAAACAAAAAAAGAAGCACAAGCCGACAAAAATGAGAGTACGCGAATTTTTCCTTCAATATCTTGAAGCTAGGAAGATAAACCTTCGAGAAACCACGTACTATAACTATCGAAAACATATTAACAATCATATTATACCAAAACTCGGAAACATTCCAATGCAAAAATTAAAAGGTGTGGATCTTGAAAAGTTCTATGGTGATTTATCCGAAACTATGAAACCTGTCACAGTTCGTAGCATTCATCAAATCGTACGAACTGCATTATCTTACGCTGTACGCCATGAAATTGTAAAAAAGAATGTTGCTGATGTCATTAGCCCTCCTACTGCTGGTGCCGATACGAGAACGGTAAATACTTGGACTGAAGAAGAAGTTCTTCTTTTTTTAGAGAATGCAAAAGAAAGTCGTTATTATATTGCATACCTTCTTGCAATTACATGCGGAATGCGTAAAGGTGAAATCTTAGGGCTCCAATGGAAGGATATTGATTTTGAGAGAAGAACTTTATCGGTTAATCGGTCCCTCTCTCATATCACCAAAGAATTTCATGAACCTAAGACATCTTCAGGAAAAAGATTAATTGTTCTGCCTGAAATTACTTTGCAGGCTCTTCAAGAACACCTACTGAAGATAAATGAAGAAAAAGCACGGTATGGAGATGGATATAATAATTATGATTTAGTTTGTTCAACATATAATGGTAACCCCTGCAATTTCAGAAGTTTGACACAGCTCTGGAAAAAGCTTATAAAGAAATGTGGGGTTCCTGATATTCGTTTCCACGATCTACGGCATACCCATGCGACATTAATGTTGAAACAGGGTATTCACCCGAAAATCGTAAGTGAACGATTAGGACATAAAAAAGTAGGTATCACATTGGACACCTACTCACACGTCGTACCAGGCCTACAAGAAAAAGCAGTCGAAGATTTTGCAAACAACCTATTTCAAAAACACTAATGTTTGCAAAATGTTTGCAATCGCGGATTTTGCATAAAAATACTAGCTTATCCGTGTGACATTGAGAGGAGACAAAAACATGAAAGAAATCAAATCTGAACAGGAATTCAAAGACATCATCGCAAGTGAGGAGCCAGTAGTTGTTAAGTTCTTTACTACATGGTGCCCAGATTGTGTGCGTATGGACAACTTTATCGGAGATGTAATGGAAGAGTTCAATAAGTTTGAATGGTATTCTATTAACAAAGATGAATTCCCAAGTATCGCTGAAGAGTATCAAGTAATGGGTATTCCAAGTTTACTTGTATATCAAAATGGTGAGAAACTAGGCCACTTACATAGTGCTAACGCAAAAACTGAAGAGCAAGTTACTGAGTTTTTAGAAGCATACTAAGATGAAGACCCTCTAAAATATATTTTCTAGAGGGTTTTTATTTTGCCCAATCACCTTTGAGCGGTGTAGTATACGTACGGATTCATCATAATACATCTATCCTTTTCCCTATCCCCTCGATCCAAATCGCGTTCACACCCTAACTTTGCACTTTACAACATATTTTTCCTTAACGAAACTTTGTTATCCCCTTCTTAAAAACCTAAAAAACGTCAACAATGTTTGTATAGACCCACACGAGTTTCGTTTGGTACTCTATTTATAGAAAGAAATTCCTTGTAGAAAGGTGAGTGATCAAAATGGATACTCTTTCTCATAAAGAAGCTGATAAAGGTGCTATTGTCAGCATTATGGCCTACATATTTTTATCCTCTATGAAAATTATCATCAGTTATATTACCCTCTCTAGCGCATTACGTGCTGACGGTTTAAATAACTTAACGGATATCGGTGCTTCTTTAGCGATATTAATTGGTCTAAAAATCTCTCGTAAACCTCGTGACCCAGATCATCCTTATGGGCATTCACGAGCAGAACAAATTGCATCACTTGTTGCTTCTTTTATTATGGCAACGGTCGGTTTAGAAGTTGTTATTAGCGCCATTCAATCTTTTTTTAATCCGAAACAAGCAGCGCCTAATGTACTTGCTGCATGGGTAGCCTTATTTTCTGCTGTCGTTATGTACTTTGTATATTTGTATACGAAAAAGATTGCAGCACGAACAAAAAGTAAATCATTAGAAGCCGCTGCAAAGGATAATTTATCAGATGCTCTCGTAAGTATCGGTACAGTAGTAGGTATTGTCGGTTCGCAGTTCCAAATGCCTATTTTAGATCCTATTGCCGCTTTAATTGTCGGCCTTATTATTTGTAAAACTGCATGGGAGATTTTCGTAGAAGCTTCTCATATGTTAACGGATGGAATCGATCCAGATAAGATGGAAGAGTACGCTGGTGCTATTGAACATATTGGTGGCGTGGAAAACATCGTAGACATTCGCGCGCGTATGTACGGGAATCAAACGTACGTTGATATTACAATCGAGGTAGATGCTCGTATGGAGGTTGGTGAAAGTCATTGTATTACTGACAACATCGAGGCAATGCTTCGGAAAAAGTTTGGCATTTACCATGCACACATTCATGTTGAACCAATGGAAAAAGAACCTATTATGACATAGGTTCTTTTTTAATGAACGCTTTATGAAATATAACACATAAAACGAGCCAGCTACCGCCAGCTGCCCATCCTGCTAATATGTCAGATGGATAGTGAACGCCAAGATATATTCGGCTAACTGAAATAGATAATACAACAAAGCTCGCTATAAAAATAATCAACAATTTTTTATGCAATGTAATACGTTCTTCAGTAATTGTGACGTATGCAATAAATCCTAAAAAAGCAGTAGCATTCATCGTATGACCGCTCGGAAAACTATATCCAGTTGCAGTAACAAGCTGCGTTACATCAGGTCTTGCTCGTTCGTACCATAGTTTAAGCATACTGTTTAAATAACGAGATCCATAATAATTAATTGTTAGAAGTAATGCACTAAGCAACTTTTTTCTAACGAGAAAATACATTACAAGAATGATGAGTAACGGAAAATATATTCTTTTGGAACCGATAAAAGACACCCAAGTAAAGTAAGCTGTCAAGTAATCGTTTCGAAAGCTTTGAATAAAATGCGCGACTATATTGTCAAATTTCTCAATACAAGCGGTATGATACGAAAGTGATAATACGACAAAACAAATGAGTAGCGTAAAACTTAACAAGTATAAATGTCGATATCGTTTCACATACATAACCTCACTATACAAAAAAATGGAGCGGTTGTTTTAGTTTTCCTCTCCATTTCTTTTTTATGCATAGTTTATTTAAAAATATAATTGTTAATTTTTTCTTGCATTGTTGGAATATCTTCATTCGTTACTGTAAAGCGAATCACTTTCTCGTCAAGATCAAGCGCTTCTGCAAATAAACCTGCTAATCCGCGAGATTTTCTGTCTACTTCCATAATAATCTCTAGGCGATCGTAAACGCTTGGTAAGATTAATAATTCTAGTTCATCTAATTTCCCATAATACTCTCCGGAAACAGGAACAAACTCAAATTCTTGTGCAAACGGAACTTGCTTACGTAATCGATATGGTAATTCTTCACATTCTATATGACGCGCTTTAAAACCTAATTGATTTACACTCTCTAACACACTATTTAATAGTGCATTGGGCAACACTTGAATGTAATCACGATCACTTGGATCTATACTTCGTTTAATATCAAGACCTGTATGCACCCAAACTGTTTTCATTCCAAGTGTAAGCGGGGTTTCAACTGGCATTATAAATGAAAATGGAATTTCTTTTTTTTCATTCGGCTCAACAGAAAAAGGTTCTGTTAAACGAACTCGCTCTAAATCATATGTTGCTGTTACTTTTTTATCATCCACTTCTCGTACATACGACGTCGATAATGTTAAGTAAATGCTTTCAATTTGTTGGCTAACTGAACCACCAGTTATATGAACCTTCCCTAGTATCTCTTCTCCAACAATATACTCATCTTTTTCAAGAACTGTATCTACTTTTGCATTACCAATACCAACACTTGCTAAAAACTTTTGAAACACGGAACCTCCATCCTTTCTAAAGCAAAAGCTATATCTTTTTTTAAATCTTGTACATTCTCATAGTACGGCGTTTTTATTTGTAACATTCGCATAAGCATTTCACGGTTATAATTTTCCAAAGTTAATTCGTCATACCATGGTTTTTCATGTTTTTCATTAGATTCATAGCCTGCATATAATAAAAATAACGAGAAATGACCAAGCGCATAAAAATCGCTACGAAAGTGAACTTCTCGCATCAAAGCTTGTTCACCTTCATAAGCTGTAGCTCGTTCATCACCCTCACCCTTCAATTTAGCTAATCCAAAATCAATAATACTAATTTGGTTTTCTTTCATTAATATGTTTGGAATGCGTAAATCTCGGTGAATTATACCTTTATTATGAAACACCGATACAATTTCTAATATTTCATATAAAATTTTTAAAACTTCACGTTCTGTATATACATGCCCATCTAAGAAAATATAATCTTCGAAATTTTTACCAGGCATATATTCCATCACGAAAAAGCTTTTTTTCTCCCATACGAAATGATCATATAAACTAGGAATTGCGTGATGATTTAATGTTTGTAAAATCATTTTCTCTTGTTCAAATGATTTTCTACCAGACTCATATCTTTGTTTACTCTGTCTTAATTGTTTTAAGACTTTATTTCTATTTATTTGTAAATCATTAACGACATATGTAACCCCATAACTGCCCATTCCAATTATTGATTCAATTTTATAACGTTCTGCAACGATTGTATTTTTTCGCAGTGGTCTATCAAATAAAGCTAGTATACGACGCCATTTCATCAGCTACTTGAAAAGAAGCTACGACTTTTACGTTTTCTTTTATAATGCTGATGCCCATAACCAGATGAACGTCGTTTATAATCGCTACTTGAATAAGAGCGACCTCTATGGCGATAATCACTACTAGAATACGAACGATTTTTTTTCCTACCTAATAAAGAATCAATAATTTTTTTGAACATCCCTTCACCTCTTGAGTAAAATTTTCTTTTAATTATACCAATAATTTCCGACTATATTTGTGACAAGTTTGTAAAGAGTAAAAAACGACGAGTTAAGCCCGCCGTTACTTTCACTCATCCTCTTCATCAAAAACTTCATCAATCATACATTTTTCTAATAAATACTCAAATGTAATATCTGCGAGATCTTCAATTTCTTCTCGTTTTGGGACGTACCCTCTTTCAATTAGTTGCTCATAAAAAAACTCCGCAATCTCTTCCGTATCAATTACGACCTCAATTTCCTTCATGAGCATCACTCCTTTATTTCTGTTTTATGAAAAAATCTCAAAATTATGTATATGAGATTAGAAAAATAGTTTTTCTTTTTTTATAGGTCATATCCTTTGGACGAGATGCATACGATGGTAGTACAAGCTATCAAAAAGGGGGATTTAATTATGGAATACCAATATGAGGTAGAACAAGAAGTAGGGCAAACAAAAGAAGAGTTCATGCATGAAGATCAATGGGCAGACTCTCTTATTAAATGGCTTTTTATTTTTTTAATAATTGTAGGCATACCTTATACTGCATATGTTGTTGTTCAATTCATTCTCTCTTTCTAGTTAACTATTTTTTCTCTGTCAATTTAACTAAATAATTATGAACAACATCCATAACAATTTTATATTCTTCATCTTTAAATGTATCGAATAACAATTGATAATCGTTATAAATATCAAGTAATCCATCAATGATCTCTTGACGATTTGTCTTAACACTCACTTTTTTTGAGTTGTTAATTGACTTTAATTTTCCTAAATCTAATTTATTCATACCAGCTTTATCTTGTTTCATTTTCTTCAAAATTGCATTTGCCGTTTGAGCATTGGCAAGTAACGTTAAATCTGATTCATCCGCTTCTAACCATTCACCATCCGTAATTCGTGACAATTCGTATATAGTATCTTCCCATGCGTCATTTTTATATCTCCATACTTCTGTACGAAAACCAACAATTCGAAACACATCTTTATCGTATCCTGTTACTTGCACGAGATCACCAAATGTGAAATTATAATTTAATTCAATCCACTCAGTTTCACCTTTTTTCATATCTTGCTCTGAAACGTGCTGCAACGTTTGCTCTACGTAAAACCCATCGTGATTATTGACTTCGTAAACGTAAACTCCATCTAAAACCTTCATATTTGTGATTTTACCAACGGTTCCATATAGCGTAATCACGACTATGTCCCCTACGTTATATTTAGGTTGCTTTTTTCTCGCCATCTATATCTCTCCTTTTTTTGACGTCGTGATTTTGATAACAGTATATGCAACCTACATAAAAACGCTTATCACAGAAGCGTATATTCATAAATTTTTTCAATAAAAAATATCACCGTATAAAAAAATTATTTACAACGTAAAAAAAGCTAGCAAATAGACTAGCTTCACGTCAAAAATTTCATATAGTTCTTATCTCTCTTGTATGTATAAATCCCAAGCTTCATCAAATATAGACATACTTTCTAGCAATCCACTTAACTCTAAGTATGAACTAATTTCATCATAATCTTCAGATTGCTTTGGAAAGCTTAAATCATCATACATTGCTTCTGCTAAATTCGATACTTCATTACTAAATAAAGCTGCACGATGCTTCATCATATAGTGGTAAAATGTCTTTTTCAAAAATATTCCCTGCCTTTCTAACTTGGATACATTATACAAGGCAAAAAAGAAAAAAACCAGCATAAAAGCTGGTTAAAAGTCGAAATAATTTCTTTTTAATAGACGTGGTCTTCCCATTAATTCTTCATATGTTAGTTGTTTTGGTAAATCTTTCGTATAAATTAGAAACAATTGATCTTCTATTTCTTTCACTGTTTGATCTGCTTGATAGTCCATACCACATGAGGAACAAGAAATGCATGGTGTCTCTTGGATTTCAATGGCTTTCGTACCATCTGGTAATTCCCAATATACAGTATTCAAGCTTTCTTTCGCTTCTGTACTGTCACACCACATACAATTCATACTGCATCACCCTCATTTTTTTTGTCGTTTTCTTCTAATTTAGCCATTTGCGATTGATACTTTTTATCTTTAAGTTGATCACGCTTATCACGTTTATCTTTTAGTGATGCATGAGTGTCATTATCTTCATAGTCTTTACGACGGCTCATACGCTGTAAGTCGTCTGGAACAAGGTTAAATTTCTTATCACTCATAAGACCTGCGATACCAACATCTGAACGTTTTTCTTCGTAGTTTGGATAGATTTCTTTAAAGTACCCTTCTGCTCTTCCTGGGATATAACTCTCTGGCTCTGGATACGTTGTAATAACACCTTCAAAGTTACGAAGCACAACTTTATCTGCACTTTGCGAAATTAAATAGTTTGGTTGAAGCGCAATTTTCCCGCCGCCTCCTGGTGCATCTACAACGAATGTTGGAACCGCATAACCAGATGTATGACCGCGTAAACCTTCAATAATTTCAAGACCTTTAGATACTGGTGCACGGAAATGACCAATACCTTCAGATAAGTCACATTGATAAATATAGTATGGACGTACACGGATTTTTACTAAGTCATGCATAAGTTTTTTCATAATTGGAACGCTGTCGTTAATACCAGCTAAAATTACTGCTTGGTTTCCAACTGGAACACCAGCATTCGCTAGCATTTCACATGCTTTTTTCGATTCCTCTGTAATTTCAATAGAAGTATTGAAATGTGTATTTAACCATACTGGATGGTATTTTTTAATAATATTACATAAGTTTTCTGTAATACGCTGCGGGAATACTACCGGCGCTCTCGTTCCGATACGAATAATCTCGACATGCGGAATCTCTCGTAAATTTTTTAATACATATTCTAAAATTTTATCGTTAATAAGAAGACCGTCACCACCAGAAATTAATACATCTCGTACTTGTGGTGTATCACGAATGTAACCAATTGCATCATCTAATTGTTTCTTAGGCACACCCATTCCAATTTGTCCACTAAAACGACGGCGTGTACAATAACGACAATACATAGAACATTGATTCGTTACTAAGAACAATACGCGGTCTGGATAACGATGTGTTAGCCCTGGAACTGGTGAATCTTCATCTTCATGAAGCGGATCTTCTAAATCATATTTTGTTTTATATAACTCTTCCGAGATCGGTACAGATTGCATCCGAATCGGACAGCGTGGGTCATCAGGATTCATTAGCCAAGCATAGTACGGTGTAATATTTAACGGGATCGTTTTTGTTGAAATTTTAACACCTTCTTCTTCTTCAGGTATTAAATTGATCACTTTCTTTAAGTCATCCAAAGTTTTGATCGTATTCGTTAATTGCCAAACCCAGTCATTCCATTGCTCTTCAGTAACATCCTTCCACAACTCGATATCCTTCCAGTGACGATTTGGTTTGTATACATCATGTAACATTGCTATTCCCCCTTTTTATACGCTCATCCTTTATATAAGCAATAGTTATGCCAACTTTACATTATTGATAAGTAAATGTACGGTGAACGCTATTACATAAACGAAAAAATATTTGTAAGCACTGTATAAAATCCATACATACTATCATATTCATTACTTTTTATATATGTAAACGCTCTTTTATTGGTGCAAACACACAAAAACCGCCAATTATTCGGCGGTTTTGTCGTACTTACTCAATTTATATTGAAGCGTTTGGCGAGGGATACCTAACATTTTTGCAGCTTGTAATATATTCCCTTCCGTTTCAATTAACGCTTGATCTATTAATTCCTTTTCCGTTTGATGAAGTGCTTCTCTAAGTGGCAATATACTCTTATTCTTTGGCAGATTCTCTTTCCGAAATGTACGCGGTAAACAATTGGCTGTTAGTGTATCCCCTTCTGCAATAATGACAGCATGTTCAATTGTATGTTTTAGCTCACGAACATTGCCAGGCCATTGATAAGCTTGTAGTCTTTCTTTCGCTTCCTTATCCATTTGAAGTACACCTTTTTTATAACTTTTATTATATTCGTTCAAAAAATAAGACGCTAATAATAAGACATCCTCAGTTCTTTCACGTAGCGGCGGAATATATAATGAAAAGACATTTAATCGATAATATAAATCAGTACGAATTTTATTCTCTCTTAAACATATTTCTGGTGGCTGATTCATTGCAGTAATAACGCGAACATCTACTTTTCTCGTCTTATTATCACCAATTCGACGAATAACACCATCTTCTAATACACGTAACATTTTCGCTTGTAAATCGAGAGGCATTGAATTCAGTTCGTCTAAAAACAATGTCCCACCATCTACAAGTTCAAATAATCCCGCTCGTTCAATTGCCCCAGTATAGCTACCTTTCGTCGTTCCGAACAATAAACTTTCTAATAGCGACTCTGGCAAAGCTGCGCAGTTTTGTGCAATAAATGGCTTGTTCTTCCGTTTAGAAGCTTCATGAATCGCTTGTACAAATAACTCTTTCCCTGTTCCTGTTTCCCCATATATTAAAACATTTGCATCAGTTGGCGCTACTTTTTGTGCTAATTCTTTCGTCTGTTTAAATCGAGCATCATCCGTCACTATCGTCTCAAATGCAACATGCTTTTTAATTGCTTTTTTTCTAGATGACCGCTTTATTTTTGACTGCAAATCTACAATTGTATCCGTAAGTTTTTGAACTGTGGAATAATCCTTTGCAATTTCAACAGCCCCAGCAATATTTCCATCTATAAAAATAGGTAACGTCGTATTTACTGTACAAATGTCTTCCCCATTTAAATTTTGATAATGCTGAACTTGATGAACGATTGGTTTTTTTGTATCTAACACTTTCATTAACGTACTCGTTTCCCTAGATAAAGAAGGAAACGCTTCTAACAAATGTTTTCCTAACACTTTTTCAATTTTTGACCCATCGTGTTTTGCAGCTACAGTATTATAGAAAATTGTAATACCATTTTCATTTACTGCATGTATAGCCTCATCAATACTGCCCAAAATCGCTTCAATGACTTCTTGTGTCGAAACTGCTAGCAATGTCATCCCCCCTTTTGCCGAAAATTCAGCAATCACATGCCTAATTTCCGGCATACCTATATGCGATTATAAGCATGACGATTCCGTTCCATTTTTTATACCGTACTATTTAGACAAATCTTTCACCCATATATTCATATCTTCCAGCTTATCGAAAATGTAGCAATTGTTCGCCAGTCTTCCTGTATACGTATAACCTAACTGATGAAAGGCCGCATTCATTCCGAAAGAAAGCGATCGAGCAATTGTATAGGAGCAGAAAATCGATTTTTCTTGCAGTTCTTCTTCTAACTTAATTAGTAAACTTTTCATAAACCCATGCTTACGATATTCGGGTAAAGTAGCACAATTCGTTAATTCTGCATTTCCTTCTTTTATATTCATTTCTGCAGATGCTGTACTAATTATTTTCCCCTCGAATTCGTACACATAGTATATTGTATCTTCTTCCTTCATCGTTTGTTTTACATAACTCGCTTCGTTTAAAGGAGTCGGATAAACTTCAAATACTTTTCCAAAGACAGCCGCTAATTCTTCCGCATCCTCTTCTGTCGCTTTTCTTAATAAAAATTTCTCTGGTACTATTTTTTCCTTTACTTCTTTTGCTTTAACACCGCTTAAAATGGTATCTTCCTCAGCCCAATGAATACTATTTCGTCTTTCATCATTAATAAATTTCACGAAGAAGTATGCATCGTGACCTTGAAAATAATGCGGTATTGTTGCTTCCAATAAAAAACCGAAAGAGAGCCATGTAGAAACATGCTCTCCCTTTCCTTTAATAATACATTTAGTGAAAGAATGCTTCTCTGCTAATTCGTCAATTGTTTGGATAATCCTCTCAATATTTCCTGTGTAGTGGTCTACTCGAATACGTTTATTAAAATAGTCTAAAACGCCTTCTACTGTATAGCCATTCGTCTGTTCTCTAAAAGATTCATAGTATCTCATTTTTTCACCTCACACCAATCTAGTAATGTACATGCAATAATTTTTGCGGCAGCTATCATTTTATCAACTTCTATATATTCGTTTGGATAATGTGCTACTTTCGTCTCTCCTGGACCAAATACTATCGTTGGTACACCTGAGATTTGTGTAAATAAACCTCCATCAGTCCCCCACGGAGATGCTTCAATAATCGGTTCATTCCCTTCGATTTCAACAAAGTTATGCTCTAGTGTCGTAATTAACTCATGATTTTCTTCTAGTTCACCAGGAACCCATCTCGCTCCAAACCATTCTACTTCTACAGGATTTTCAACAAACCAATTGTCCACATTATTTAATTCAGCGATCCAATTCTCGAACTCTTCTTTTGCTGCCTCTATAGTCTCATTCGGCGCAATACCACATCTTCCTTCTAAATTTAATGAATCAGGAACAGAACTTGGCCAACTCCCACCTTCAATTTTCCCAATATTAATTGGAATTGGAATGGGGATTCCTTTAAATAACGGGTCTGTAATTCGGTCATTTCTCTTCACTTCCAATTTTCTCAAATGATCTACAACAAACATACTTTTTTCAATTGCACTTACTCCTTCATAACGCGTTCCACCGTGTGCTGCTTTGCCTTTCACATGTAGACGAAACCACATGGACCCTTGTTGTTTCGGGAAAAACTTCATATTTGTTGGTTCTGGAATAATGACACCATCTGCTTTATATCCTCGTAATATAGTCGCTAATGTTCCTGCCCCGCCACTTTCTTCTTCAATTACACTTTGGAAATAAATATCTCCTTTTAATTCAATACCAGATTCAATAATAGCTTCCATCGCAAGCATCAGTGCGACATTGCCGCCTTTCATATCCGTTGTTCCACGACCATATATACGATTCCCTATTTGCTCACCACTATAAGGGTGATGGTCCCACTGATTCACATCTCCTTCTGGTACGACATCAATATGTCCATTTAATATCATAGATTTCCCGTCGCCACTTCCTTTTAAAGTTGCCACTATGTTCGGGCTATCTGAAAAACTTGTACGCGGTGATACAAAATAAGGATGATCTTTCATTTTAGAAAATGAAGGTTCCCAAATATCAAGATCTAAACCTAGCTCACGTAATTTTTCAATCACAATTGCCTGCGCACCACTTTCATCACCAGATACGCTTTTTTCTTGAATTAATCGTTTTAAAAATTTTACGCTTTCCTCTTCATGACTCTCGATATAATCACAAATTTTCTTTTTTAATTGCTCCATATATTACATCTCCCCTCATTCGATTACTAGTAAGTTAGAGCCAATTTTGAAATCAGCTTCTGTATGTTGTTTTATATCTTCCACTGTGTATGGACTCATTAATTCTTGTAAAACGAGTCCACCCTGCGTCACTTCCATAACTGCCATATCCGTAATAATTAAATCTACACATTTCTTTGAAGTTAATGGTAATGTACACTCCGAAACAATCTTTGCATTTCCGTATTTATCGACATGATTCATCACAACAACGACCCGCTTCGCTTTTTGTGCCAAATCCATCGCTCCCCCAATACCTGGAACGCGTTTTCCTGGTACAATCCAGTTCGCTAAATCACCATTCTCACTTACTTGTAATGAACCAAGAATCGTTATGTCTAATAAACCTTTTCGAATCATCCCAAACGCTGTGCAACTATCAAAATAACTCGCTCCTGTAATTAGAGAAGTCGGTAAACCTGCTGCGTTACATAAATTTTCGTCTTCATTCCCTTTTCTTGGCGTAGGTCCCATACCTACAATTCCATTTTCCGCATGAAACATAACGTTTATATCGTCAGGAAGATGATTCGGTACAAGCGATGGTATACCAATACCTAAATTTACAATCATACCATTTTGTATTTCTTTCGCCGCGCGCCTAGCAATCTTATCTCTCACTTCTACGCCCATACCCATTTCCAATTCACTCCTTCCGACGGTACGATATAATTTACAAATACTCCTGGGACAACAATTTCTTCTGGATCTAAACTTCCAAGTGGAACTATTTCTTCTGCTTCTACAATCGTTATATCCCCTGCCATAGCTACGTGAGGATTCATATTACGAGCACTTTTATCAAACACAAGATTACCAAACGGATCCGCTTTTTTCGCATATACAATTGCAACCTCAGCAGTTAATGCTGTTTCAACTAAATATGTCTTGTCATTCATTTCAACTGTACGTTTTCCCTCTTCTACAATCGTATCAACACCTACATCAACTAATACACCTCCAAGTCCTACACCACCAGCGCGAATACGCTCTGCTAATGTTCCTTGAGGAGAAAACTCAATTTGTAACCTTCCTTCGTTTAGCTGTCTTCCTGCATTTGGATTTGAACCAATATGTGAAGTAATTAATGATTTTACTCTTTCATTCGTAACAAGACGACCGATTCCTACATCAGGAAATCCCGTGTCATTTCCTATTAAATTTAAATTTGTAACTCCTTTTTCTAAAATCGCCTGTATTAAAGATGGAGGGGATCCAATCCCCCCAAATCCTCCAAACATTAATGTCATATCATCGTGGAACAAAGAAATTACTTCCTCTATCTCTTTTAATTTATCGAATGTATTCGTAATAGTTGTCATGCGATACTATGCCCTCCTTTTTGCATCATTTCTTCTACACTTTTTGCAAAAATTGAAAGTAATTCATCTAACTCGGAATATGTAGTTGTCATCGGCGGTGCTACAAGCAGTGCACTATCTTCTTTTCCTGCTTGCCCTGAAACAGCTTGGTATAAAAGAAGACCATTTTTAGCTGCAACCGAAATAAGTTCCGACGCTTTTGTAAACGGTTGCAATTCTACTCCAATCAGCAACCCTTTTCCGCGCACATCAGCAATGATTGTCGATTGTTGCTGAACTTTCTGTAGTCCTTTTATTAAATACTCTCCCTTTTCTGCTGTTTTTTCAGGTAGATTATGTTTCTCCATATATTCAATAACAGCTAGAGCTGTTGCTGCAGATAATGGATTTGCACTTAACGTATGCCCACTCATTACAGAACGCGATCCACGTAAAATTGGCTCCATAACACGGTCACTTACAATCGTCGCTGCCATCGGTGTATATCCAGCTCCTAAACCTTTACCAAGAGTCATAATATCCGGTTCTACACCCCAATGCTCCATCGCAAACCATGCGCCAGTACGACCAAGCCCTGTCATTACTTCATCAGCAATAAATAAAATATCGTAATGACTGCAAATATCTTTAATGACTTTATAATATTCTTTCGGCGGAACGACTGCGCCTCCAGCTGCTCCGATAATCGGTTCAGCGATAAAAGCTGCGATATGTTCTGCACCAATTCTTTCAATTGATCTTTCTAGTTCAGTCGCACAAGCAAGCTGACAAGTTGGATATACCTTTTGCACCGGACATCTAAAACAATATGGAGCTGGAATAGTTGGATAATCTTCTAAAATTGACACGAAACGTTGTCTGCGCAGTGGATGCCCAGACATTGATAAGGCTCCCATCGTAATACCGTGATAACTCATCCATCGTGACAAAATTTTATGCTTCCCTTGAATACCTCGCTCTTGAAAATGCTGGATTGCAATTTTCATAGCTGTTTCATTTGCTTCCGTACCACTATTCACAAAAAAGCTCCAGTTCAAATCTCCTACACTTAAATCGCTTAATTTCTTCGCTAATTTTTCAGCTGGTTCACTCGTAAACTGTGATCTATAAACGAAAGCAATCTCCTCTGCTTGCTTTTTTATAACATCTGCAATCTCCTTTACGCCATGCCCAATACCTGCCGTAATTGCCCCTGACGAGCCATCAAAATATTTATTTCCGTTTTGATCATACAAATACACACCTTTTCCATGTGAAATCATTGGATACGGCTGACCAACAAGTGGTTTAATTAAGTAATCGCGCATAGCGCTCCCCCATTTCTCCAATTTGTATATATATATGAAGAAAATTGACGTTTCTTTCATAAAAAAGAACCCTCTGCGAAAGCAGTGATTTTATCAAAAAACTATTATAAAATATACAAATGAGTGCTAAATATTAATTTCAAAAACAGAAAATTCAGAACTTAAAACGAAGACCAACCCTTATCTATACGCTCCAATAACCCTCCTTTATATAAAATAAACGCTTCACTACATATTTTCTTAAAATAATATCAGCTTCCCTAAATTGCCGACATTGTGTAAACTTCGACGAAACTCCCTTTAAACTCCTTCCTATTCTCCTACTTTATATTGCATATTTTCAAACAAATATCGACAATTAATCCTACTAAATGCATAGCAATTATTTTTATAGAAACCTATATTTCACATACATTCTCCTCCGTTTTATACAATAAAAAAAGAACCGATTAACCACATTAATCAGTTCGGCACGACGCTCTTTTATCGGTTAATATTGCCACTTGCTAACGTAAATAGAAAAAATAATGTTACAAATTCAAAATTCATCCTACATCGTAAAGCACAAAATCGTCCATAACTCCATTCACAATTCCTTTTTGGATATCCCCATCCCAATATTTTATTCCTTTCCTTATGTTTAAACTACCTTTCCTTTATAATTTATGTAGGACAATTATCACTTTGTATGTGTATTTGCCCATTATTAAAAAAATCCCTAGTTTCCTAAGGATTTTTGGACATGTTTTCGATGTGTTACTTCATACGCTCTTAAGATTTTTTATTTCGAAATATACATTGTAATCGGTATATCATCATCCAACATAGATGATATATTGCTGTATACTCTAGAAAATTATAAGGCTCTTTCGCCTAAAAAACACTTATCCATAAGCAATACTCTTTATTAATTTTCAACTTTTCTCCTTCAAAAAACAATTTTTTCGCATAACCTCTTTCTTGTTAAGCATATAGTTTTAATGATGACAAAGGAGGAATATTCATGTCTCAATCTGAAATCGAAAAATATGGACAAGAAGCTGCACGTTACGAACAGCTCGCTCGTTACTATCAATTTAAAAATCCGAAAAAATATGTAGAACTATATATGAAATATTACGATGCGCTTACGAAACTTGTACAGGCGTATGAAAAAAGAGATTCACAAGAAGCTGCTTTACCGTCACACATACGTTTTTTTCACTCTGCTTCCAATACACCTGCGGTTGACATTTTAGTAAACGGGCAAAAGGTTATTAAAAATATTTCATTTAAACAATTTAGTCCCTATTTAACATTAGTGCAAGGTAAATACCGTATAGATATTGTCCCTGTTGGAAATGAAACTCCCATCTTTTCAGCTTTAGTACCAATAATGGGGAATCACACTTATACTTTTGCCGCAATAAATAGTGACAATCATCTACAATTACAACCTATGCTTGATAATACACATTTACCAGCTGGTCAAGCAAAAATACGCTTTGCACATTTTTCTCCAGATACCCCTGTTGTAAATGTAGATTTAAAAGGTGGAGATCATTTATTTGAAAATGTACTCTTTAAACAAATAACAGATTTTTTGGAAGTTAGTCCTGGTACAGCAGATATTGAAGTTTCACTCGCCGATAATCCCAGCGTCTTACTAACTATACCGAATTTCAAAGTCGAACCGAACATCATATATACAATTTCACTTTTAGGTTATTCAACTAAAAATCCTAAATTAGAAGCCGTTATACTTACGAATTAAAACAGTCTACACCATTCATTTGGTGTAGACTGTTTATTTTTGAAATACAATTTGAAATTCTGTCCATTCGTTATCTGAACGGCACATGATGGACCCATTATGTTTTTCTACAATTTGTTTACATACAAATAATCCAATACCAGTTCCTAACTTTTTAGTAGTTACAAATGGTTCGAAAATCATTTCTACACTTTCAGCTGGAATCATTGGCCCATTATTTTTTATCACAATTCGAATCGATTGATCTTCTTCAAATACATCAATGATAATTTTCCGCTCTTCTTTCATTGATTCTAGAGCGTCAATTGAGTTCATTAATATATTTAAAAATACTTGTCTCACTTCACTCCGATAGCCAACAAGTGGAATTGGATACGGTAAATTCTTTTCAATCGAAACATTTGCATTGACCAAACTCGGATATAAGAACTGTATAATATCTTGAAACAAATCATTAAGCCAAAATTGTTCTGATTTATTCCACATTTCTTTTTTCGATACGAGTAAAAATTGCGAAATACGAAAATTTAATTGGTCTAATTCATGCGAAATAATATCTAAATAAGATAAACTTGGATGATCTGCCTTTAATAATTTAACAAACCCCATAATTGAAGTGAGTGGGTTACGGAATTCATGTACAAAACTTGCTGACATTTGCCCTAAAATCGTCAGCCTTTCTTTATGTGTTTCATTAATATATTGCTGTTTTTCCTCTAAATTTTTTGATATAATTTCCGAGTATTTTAAAACAGTATAATAAATTAATTTATCAAAACAAGTATGTATTTGGGCCATAATCGGTTTCAATTCACGTGCGCTAACATCTAATTCACACATCGCTTCGAAAAGTTCATTTCTTCCCACATTTGCATTATAAACAAAGTCTCCAATATTCGCATCTGCCCCTGCACGTTCAATAGCAATTTTCTCGCATAATGGCTGAAGATAATCTATATCTTTTTCTTCCATAGTAAGTTCGATAATTAACTCTAATAAATCCTCTCCATTTTGAACTGCTTCTAGTTTAAATGGATCTTTATCGGAAATTATCATTTTGTTTTTCCAGTTCTCAACGAATTGGTGCCTGTTGTTTTTCAAGTGCGAACAAAATACTTCTTTAATATCCTTATCGATTGGAAAAACCCCCATTCCCTCCATTTCCATGCGACGAACACCCTTTATATTTTGAATATTAACACAAAAAATGCGATTCGTTAATAGATTATTGTCACATTTTGTTAATATGTGTTGATAAAATTTTTAATGTCCTTATTAATTGTTTAGATTGATACATTCCATTTTCCTTCCTTTCATTCAAAGTTTTTTACATTCGATGCGACTTTTTTTGCATCCTGCTTCATTCTTTCGTACAATAGAAAATGAAAGGTGTGAAAAATATGGTAAATAAAAATGTGGAAGATTATCTCCAAGAAGGCATTTACGGCCAAAAGCAGAACAAACCAGAAGAACGTAATATGTATTTAACTACGTTACGTGAGCGTGTAGAAATCGCTTTAACTATCGGTCAAGTAATGCAAAGTAATGTATATTCTGAAGTAGCTAGTAGCATGCGCTCTTCTCAATCATTACAAATATTCCTAAATGGTGGCATTGCTTACCCACATTTATCAAAATACATTAAATTAGCAAATGAAAAAAATGTTCCTTTTACAATTGTTCAAAATAAAGGCATAGAAACACCAATCGGTTTAGTATTATCTCATAGCACTGCTGTTGACAAAGAACAAATTTATGTAGAAGATGCTATTTTCAAACAAGAAATGAAGTAAAAGGTACACTTGGTTAAATTAAATCGTTCCGAGAAACGTAAAACAAACAATAAAAAAACGAGTATGGAATCGTAAACATTTCCAGCTCGTTTTTTATTAGGATATTTAAGCTCGCTCTACTTTATTTTTTAATACACACTAATTTCATTTCTGTCATTTCTTCTATTGCATATTTAATTCCTTCACGCCCCGTACCACTTTCCTTAACACCACCGTAAGGCATATGATCTACCCTAAACGTTGGAATATCATTAATCATGACACCACCAACCTCTAGCTCATCAATTGCACGCATTGCTTTAAACAAATTATTTGTAAACACACCTGCTTGTAGACCATAACGTGAATGATTTACTTGCTCAATTGCCTCATCAAATTCTTTAAATGTATTTACTGTCATGAGTGGACCAAATACTTCTTGGCACTGAACAGATACATACTCTGGAACATTTGTTAATACAGTTGGTTCAAAAATCCTTGCATCACGTTTCTTACCACCGTATAAAACAGTAGCACCTTCCTTAATAGCTTCTTGCACCCACATTTCTATTCGCTCTACATCTTTTTTCGAAATTAAAGCCGATACGTCCGTTTCTTCCAGCAATGGATCACCAACAATAACTGTTTCCATCGCTATCTTTAGCTTTGAAAGAAATTCATCCATTCTCTTTTCATGTACAAAAACACGTTGTACCGAAATACAAACTTGTCCATTGTTTACATATGCTCCCCATTTTACACGTTCAATTACTTCATCTGTTAATTCTACATCTTCATCAATAATAACAGCAGCATTTGATCCCAGTTCCAACGTAACTCGCTTTAACCCAGCCTTTGCCTTAATTCCAATTCCAACTTTCGGACTTCCCGTAAAAGTAATGGAAGCAACATCATCATTTGTAACTATCGCCTCACCTACAGTTGAACCGGGACCAGAAATAATATTTAAAGCTCCTTTTGGCAATCCTGCCTCTTCAAATAATTCAACTAATGCGTAAGACGATAATGGTGTTTGATCAGCTGGTTTTAACACAACTGTATTTCCGGCAGCAATTGCAGGGCCGACTTTATGTGCCACTAAATTTAATGGGAAATTAAATGGTGTAATAGCTCCTATAACCCCTATCGGTTTTCGTATTGTGTATGCAATACGCCCATCTGCACCAGGTGCTGCATCAAGTGGCAGTGTCTCGCCGTATATACGCTTCGCTTCTTCCGCTGCAAATTTGTATGTCTGAACGGTACGATCTACTTCTCCCCTCGCAGCACGAATTGGTTTTGCAGCCTCTTTTGCAATAATCTCTGCAAATTCTTCTCTTCTTTCATCCATTTTTTGTGCAACCTTCTCTAAAATAGTCGCACGATCATATGCAGATAATGTATTCATTTTTTTCATTGCATTTTTTGCAGCAGTAACAGCCTCTTGTACATCTTCTTCCGTTCCTTGTGCAATTTCCGCTAACGTTTCTTCAGAATATGGTGCGTATAATGGTTTATAAGTGTTTACAGACTTCCAATCTCCATTTATATATAAATGCTTTTTCATAACTCTTCCCCTTCCAAATATATGTATACAAAAACATTTCACCTAGTGAAAGGTCTGGCTTATGCCATTGTATCATAGCCCTTATTCTGCCAAAAATATTATGCTCAAAAAAACCCTGCCATATAGCAGAGTCTACGAACTAATTTGTTCTTGAAATGAAATTTGTTTTTCATCTTCTAAAATAACAATTGATTCTACAGTTTTTGTAACTTCTAATCTCTTTATATAGTGTCCATCTAATTCTTTTACACAAAACTTATAATTTTCAATTTCAATGAAATCCTCTTCAGCAATTTCTATATTCTTCGTTAAAATCCAACCACCGATTGTATCAACACCATTATCATCAATTGTTAAACCTAATAACGTATTCACTTCACTAACAAGTACTTTTCCCTCTAGTATTGTTTTCGTTTCACTAACTTGTTGAATTTCTGGCTGTTCATCCGTATCAAACTCATCTTGAATATCTCCCACTATTTCTTCTAAAATGTCTTCAACTGTAACAAGTCCAGACGTACCACCATATTCATCTATCAATATAGCAATATGCGTTCTTTCTTTTTGCATTTTTAAAAATAAGTCGTGTATTGGGATAGAGTCGATAACTAAAATGATTGGCCTAATATATTGCTCTACTTTCTTATTACTTACTGCATTATGCTGCACAAAATCTGTGAAAATATCTTTAAAGTTTACAAAGCCTATTACGTGATCTTTGTCCCCATCTACAACTGGATATCTCGTATATTTTTCCCGAGACATTTTTTGCAAAGCTTCTTCAGCAGGCATTTCTTTACTTATAATATGCATCTCAGTTCGGGGTACCATTATTTCTTTCGCTATACGATCATCAAATTCAAAAATTTTATTTACATATTTATATTCAGATTGATTAATCTCTCCATTTTTGTAACTTTCTGAAACTAACAACCGTAATTCTTCTTCTGAATGAACCTCATCGTGCCCTTTCGGTGGTTTCAGCCCTAACAACTTCGTAATAATTCGGGCTGATCCATTTAATAGCCAAATAAATGGAAACGCCATACGATAAAAGAAAATTAACGGTTTAGCAACAAACAAACTCACTTGTTCAGCTTTTTGAATCGCGAATGTTTTTGGGGCCAATTCCCCTACTACAACATGTAAAAATGTAATAAACAAAAACACTAAAATTACAGCAAAAATGTCTGCTAGTTGAGTAGAAATGTTCAAATTTACAAAAAGCGTGTCAAACATTTGCTTTAACGCCGGTTTACCAAACCACCCAATCCCCAGAGCTGTAACTGTTATTCCTAGCTGACAAGCAGATAAATATTCGTCTAAGTTTGTAATGACTGTTTTGACAGATGTTGCGCGATTATTTCCTTCTGCAATTAAATAGTCAATTCGTGAACTTCGCACTTTAACAATTGCAAATTCTGCTGCGACGAAAAATGCCGTTAAGGCAATTAAAACAATCACTATACTTATACTATATATGTCCAAATACTTCTCCTTACTTACATTGTAAGCAAGGAAGCCACCTCCTACTTAATTTTATTCAAGTGAAGTAAGCATTCTAATACTCTAACAAAATTCTACATTAGCAACCACCTTTTTATATATTATATGCATACATAAAAAAGATATTTATCATTATGATAATCTAATTCATTTCCCTTAGTCAAATAGTTCTAAATCTTAAGATAAAACATTTTATATAAACGATATATTCTTCACAGGTTCATTTCGTGAAAAAACACTTTCTTTGCCGATTCCACACTTCTTTTGTCACACTAGAAGGGAACTTCCTTCATAGATCGAAATCATTCAACAGGATATATATAGGAGGGATTATTTTGGAATATAAAACACCATTTATCGCAAAAAAATTAGGTGTTAGCCCAAAGGCTGTTGTCCGGATTGCACAACAATTAAATCTTACGATAGAAAAAAATAAATATGGTCACTTTATTTTCACACAAGAAGATTTAGATCAAATGTTAGAATTCCATCTTTCACAAATAGAGCAGTCTCAAAACTCTCACCCTACTCAAAAAACATCATCAAATGATGTTGAAGAATTAAAAACTCAAGTAAATACAATTGTTCAAGACAAATCATCACATGAATTTGAGCAATTAGCAGCTCAATTAAACACTATTACGCGAAGGCTAGATCGAATGGAAGAACAAATGCAAGATAAGGCAAATGATGTTGTTACGTACCAACTTTTACAACATCGCCGTGAAATGGAAGAAATGTTAGAGCGAATTCAAAAGCTAGAAGCTTCCCTGAAGAAAGAAGAACCAATATATATTACTCCCGATTCAAAACCAACATATGAACGAGAAAAGAAGCCGAAGCGCCGCAAAATGATTTTTAGTATATTTGGATTATAATTTTTAGACCCTTATTAAAATAATAAGGGTCTTTTTTCATGAAGAATGACTTCATATTAAAATAGTATTCTCTTTATTATACATATTCATTTCGCTTTATTTTGTTAACATAATATTCTTACTGTATTCTGCGATTAATGCCTGTGCATGAGCATTCCCTTGAATCACATCTCGAAATTCTTTTAAAGAATACAAATGCGTAGCCCCTTTTCGGGCATGAATTCGCACTGGTACACCTTGTAAAGTATCATGAAACTGAAATGGCTTATCTACCGGTTCAATTGGGAAACCGAGTGTTAATAAATACATATACATTCTTTTTGTCACTGCTGCAATATACCATTCTGCTTTCGTTTCTAATGCATGCATAAATAAAATAGCTGTTAGTCTTTTGAAGTGTCCTCTCCCACGAGACGTTTTCGCAATACTCAACTTGCCTATTTCATACACATTTTTCAAATCTTTCACTAGATCATTTTTAGAAAACGGATAGAAAAACTCAGAATTCGATTGCTCTGGTTCCGTATACTTAATACATTCTACTGTACCAATATGATGTTCATCTTCTATTAATAAAAATCGTGATGGATTTAAATTACGTTCTACGAACATTAAGTTTCTTTCTTCACAAAAATCTCCCCATAGTTGCTCGAACCAAAAATGTTCTTCTTTTGTTTGAACACGCTGGAACATATTTACCCGCCTTTCCCATCGCCGCTCTGTTTTTGATAACGCTTTCACTATCTATCATATAAGAACAAATCTTCGTATGCAACTAAAAATATTTATGACTTATTATATTCTGCAAAACGAATTAAATTCCATCTTAATCGTCTTTTATCCCTCATGTACCGTTCTTCTAACAATATATTTATATTACTTACAAATTCAAATCGTATAAAGCTGTCTTCCATACAGCATATATTTCTTCTTAATCTAAAAAAATCCTTTATAAAAAAGGATTTTTTTACTTCTTCATGCTTTTTAACCACTTCTCAAAAATTTGTACCATTCCATGTTTTCCGGCTAATTTCTCTTCCCCTTGTTTCGTTTTATATGGATATAATTGCAAGAACACACCACATCCAGACTCAATTTTTTTACTATGCATATGACTTCCTGGATATACACAAATAACTTCATAAATGGCCCTTCGATAATAGACTCTCTTTCCATCCTGTTCTTCTACATATTTTATAGACCAGTACTTATACATTTGCTCAGTTGCCTTCGTATTTCCAACGTGCTGAAAAATGTTGTACATTGGGCTATACTTCACTTCAATAATAATAGAAGATTGATATACGTATTTTCCTTCTTCCTTTACATAACAGTCTAAGCGAATGTCTGGCTTCTTCGTATCTTCTCCATTATAAAAATTACTCCCTTTACTTAATGCAATAAGGGGATGAGTTTCAATTAAATCATTAAATGCGACATGTACTCTAATATCATCTCGGTGTAAAACTACTGTCGTTCCATCCTGTAATCCATCTACATAAAAATGTTCTTGAATTTGTTCACGAATGGAATTTCTAGCCTCAAAACCAATTTGCTCTAACATGGAAATAACGATAAAAAAAGCGTAATATTCATACACTAAAAATGTTGGTTTATAAACAAATAATAAAGATGGAGATTGTTCTGTATATTGTGGAAGTACATCTAAATGCTGTAGTAGTTGTTGATGTGGTATCGGTAAATTATGTGAGTACATGTTACCTGTTTCGGAAACTTCTCTCCAAAATGGAGAATGCATTAAAGTTTGAAAGTATTGTACACTTTCATGTACAAAGTGCGCTAATATTTTATATTCTTGTATCTTCATAGAGCTTTTTCGCAAATCCGCCTCTTTTAGTAAATGAATATTTTTATATTTTTGTTTCTCTCTATCGGTCACTGATCCATTACGCTCAATTGTTTGTATAATCGTTTTTACAGCTTGAAATTCTTCTGATTTCTTCCTTTTTGCTCTTTCTAATATTTCAATTGTTTGACGCAAAAAACTTTCAGCTTCAAGTAAATAGAAATAAAATTGCATCGCTTTAAATTTAAGAAATGCATTTTCCTTACTATTTTTTTGTTCTATAAACTTACGATTATAATATTTTGCATACGGTTTTCTTTCCGCCACTATGGCTCCTTTTCTCGTTGCTTTCCGCTCTTTTTCTTCCCATTTATATTCATGTATAAATTTTGAACTCGATTCTATTTTCTTAAAAATTTGCTTTATCTTTTTCATTTTTTGCGGCAACTTTCTAAGTAACACTAAATAAGAAGAATCTTCAATATCACTAAGTGCAGAGAAAGTCTTTTTATAATAACCTCTATCTAAAATCAACTCATTCAAAATTGACTTTACATAGTTTTGAATCATTTCAAATTGATCATCAAAAAAATTTTTGGGAACGATTTGAAATGCGCCATAATATGTTCTATCTTCTATATTCACTTCAAAATGATATAATCCACAACGCCATGGATAAAAGAATTCCGTTTTTCCATGTTCATATATTAATACCTTTTGTTTTTTTTCATTTATTTCATATTTTGACTCTTTTATATTTTTCTGTCCCTCATATACTTTATTCCATATAAAAGTAATATTCATTGGACTTTCATAATGGTAATGCAATCTAATTGGTTTTAATTCTTGTACTTTATAAATACATTGAACTAATGCTGTAGTAGATGTACAAAGACGATTTAATAAAATATATTCCCCCTTCGCCTCAGTTCCAATGATTAACTTTAATACAAAAGGGAGTGTTTCTTTCGTATCAACGATTTCTGTTTCATATCGCCCTTCATTTTGCATAGCCATACAGCTCCAGTTCTCTACGCTTTTCTCTTATATATGCTAAAGAGTGTTCAAATGTAGATACTCTGCTTGCAAGTGGCGATTGCAAAAGAGGTAGTAATGTCGCCCCCCTTTTTACGTCTTCAGAAAGTAAAGACCCAACCATCATTTCAGTACCTCTTATTTTCGTCAATACACGTTGCTTGATTTGTAAATCAAATCCCTCTTCTCTACTGATCATATAGGAATGATTATTTTGGAACGGTATATTTTGCAAGTAAGTAGCGATTGCGTTTGCACATCGAAATGAAATTCCCTTTGACATATCATGTGATGACAATACAACATGTAACTTATCTAATAGTTCTAACTCTTCTTCAGAAAACACCTCAATCATCGCTTTATTCCTGACCCAGCTTATACGAAATTCTCCTGCAGTTACTTTCAAAGGTGGTTGTAATACAATTTTCTCTTGTTCCATACACATCTCACAAAACGGAATCTTTTGTAACGTTATTAAATTCGTCCGATCTAATAATCGATCTGAGAGTTCTTTCGTTGTTTCATCAAAATTTACTGTACCTACAAATATAATATTTTCACCAATTTCAATCGTTGATGGAATTGGATTTTCTTTTTCTTGTACACCTTCATACAAATTTAGAATACGGTTTTGTTTTTCAAGTTGAAGAACAGATAGAAATGGAGTAAACCAATGCTCAATATGTGACATATTCATTTCATCAAAAACGATTATATATAGTTGATTTTGATTTTCTTTTGCCTTCATTAACGCCCTAACTAATTTTGTTTCACTTTCAATAAAAGTACCATTTGGGTGAAGGTAACCAAGTAAATCATGTGGTTCTTGATACGATGGTGAAATCGGAATCCAAACCAATTCTTCCCCATACTGTAATCCAAGTGCTTCTGCATAAGCTTGCACAAATCGAGATTTCCCAGCGCCTGGTATACCACCTAGAATCGTCAACATATTTGTTTTCGCACTTATATGGAAATTATAAATGTCCGTTTCATCCAAATATAGCCCTTTATTACGTACAAAACTTTTTACATACTGTAAAAAGACGGATTCACGCTCATCCCATTCCCATTCATCCTTGTGCACTTTTATTTCCTCTACTTCTACATGCTTACCTTCTTCAGTCATTCGTTTTTTTAATTGCTCATACATGTGATTGCTTACAAAATACAATTGATCTTCTACCGTTATTTCCACATACTTCATCCAGTCATTTAAGTCTATATACTTACATTCCCGCTGCTGTTCAAAATATGCGATTGAACTAATTGATGATGACTTTAAAGATATATTTCCATATAACCTTCCATCGTGCCACAATAATTCGGGAGGCTCAAAGTCTTTCGGATATTTTGGCATTAGAAATGACAAATAGCCATTTCCAAGTTTTCTTTCTAAAGACTCTCCTTTTTTGTATTCGGAAACTTTAGGTACTGGAATCATTTTATAGCCATTGGCCATTTCTTGTGGTTCTTCTGCACAAATTAACTCCACATATATATGTCCTCTTTCATAATAGAGACGAAACATAACCAATTGCTTTTCTAATTTTCTTTTCTTTAATTCCGAAAAGACTTTTTCATTCTTTTTATTGCTACATAAACCTTCAAATACGTATGGTTCATTTTTTAATTGCTCTTGTAACGTGAATGGTATTGGCGATAGGCATTGTACAAAGAAGTTCTCTCCATTCTTCTCTCTCTCTGCTTTTGTAAACTTTCCGATAAACCTCATATAGTACATTCTTTTTATAAAACTTGGCTGAAGAGCTTTATGTAATCTCACCTTCGTCACCTTCTTTTTTTCATACTATTCTTAGTGTATGAAAGAAACGAAAAACTAGAAACAAAAAACCTGACGTTATCCGCCAGGTTCAAAATTAAAACGTATATTAATGAGATGGAAATGCTTTTTTCTCTTGTAAAATGGCATTATGAGCAATTTTCATTTTAGCAAGTACATATCGTAATCGATCTTCAGCGTTTTCATCTGTATTTTGCTGTAATTCCGCCAAATTCTCTACAGCACTCGCTAAATTTTCAATCACTCCTCGTAGTTCAGGATGATGATTAAAAAAGGATTCTTGCACTAATACTTTCCTTACTTCACTCGCTAAATCAACAATTCTGGTTAACTGTTCTTTTTCTTCCATTTTCATCCCTCCTGAATATCTTATGTATTAAATATTCTCTAGACAAAGAAAAAAGCCCTTTTTTTAAAAGGACTTTTACATTTTTATATTTCCAGTTAATAACATATAAAGTGATGTGATAGCTGCGATAACAATTGCCCACATTACATATCTCTCAATACCTTTAAAACAACGATTTCCTTTTTCTTTTCTTGCATACATGTAAACAATAATCCCAATTCCATACACGATTGAAACAAGTAATAAATTTTTCAAACCTGCTGCATATAGAAGCCATACAGAATAAGTAGAAGCAATTAAAGCTAACGAGCCGTTTTTTACTTTTGCATCTTTTAGTTCGTTTGTAATAACTAATTTAAATTGGAATAACGCTGATAATAAATATGGTACTAAAATTGATGTTGAAGCAATAAAATACATAATTTGATATGTTGATTCTGAAAACAGAACGATTATAAATATAATTTGGGCAACGCCATTTGAAATCCATAATGCCATATGTGGCGTTTGTTTTTTATTTGTTTTCGTAAAGACTTTCGGAAACACGCCATCTTTTCCTGCTACGTGGGAAATTTCAGAAACAAGTAAAAACCAGCCTATTAATGTACCTACAAGTGAAGCAACTAACCCAATGTTAATCGCAACGGCGCCCCATGTCCCAACAACATGTTCTAATACATGTCCCATTGACGGGGTTTCTAACACGGAAAGCTCTCCTCTTGTCATCGCTCCCATAGACAAGACAGAAATTAAAATATAAATAGACATTACTAAAATAAGTCCAAGTACTGTCGCTTTACCAACATCTCGGCTATTTTTCGCTCTACCAGATAATACAACCGCTCCTTCAACCCCAATGAAAACCCAAAGAGTTACAAGCATTGTATTTTTCACCTGACCAAGTATAGAGGAAACTGATATAGTTCCTTCTCCCCAAAAATCATGTGTAAATGTATCCCAGCGAAACGCTGTTACCATTACAACAATAAATAATACGATTGGAACTAATTTCCCTATCGTTGCAATAACATTCATAATAGATGCTTCACGAATTCCAAATAAAATTAGAAAATGAAGTGTCCATAATAAAAGTGATGCTCCTACGATAGACGCAACATTATTTCCACCTTTAAAAATGGGGAAGAAATAACCTAATGTACTAAATAGTAACATGATTGTTGCAACGTTTCCTAAAATTCCCGCTAGCCAATATCCCCAAGCACTGTTAAATCCGATATATTCTCCGAAACCAGCACGTGCATAACTATAAATTCCGCCCTCAAGCTCCGGTTTTTGTCTTGCTAACGTTTGATATACGAGCGCGAGTGGAATCATTCCCATCGCTGTAATACACCAACCAATTATTATAGAGCCGCTATTCGCTCCTACTGCTAAATCATGCGGTAAACTAAAAACACCGCCACCAACCATCGTTCCGACTACTAATGCAATTAATGGAAAAAAACCTAACTTCTTTTCTATTTGTACCACCCCATCTGTCATTCTAGGTGTTATGTTCGTTCAACTATTAAAGTCACCTTTTTCTCTAATAGACGTTTCTCTTATATTTTTTCAGGAAAACATTACTTATTCTAAAAGAAAATGAAGAAAAATGGAATACTTTTTTGAAAAAATGTATAAGTATGCACAAAAAAACCGTTCATTTTGTAATGAACGGTCATTTCATACATATAAATTTGTATATTTCTTGTAAAATTAACGAAGTAAATTCTCTTTTTGTAAAAATTGTTTCGCAACTTCTTCACTACTTTTCCCATTCACATTTACTTCATAATTCATTTTTCTCATTTCTTCATCTGTAATCTTCCCAGATAATGTATTTAATACTTTTTCAAGTTCAGGATATTTCTGTAACGTCTCTTTTCTTAATAATGGTGCACCTTGGTACGGTGGGAATAATCCTTTATCATCTTGTAGCACTTTCAGTCCATACTGCTCAAGTTCACTATCAGTTGAATATGCATCGATTACGTTAACATCCCCTGATTGAATTGCACTATAACGTAGTTTCGGTTCCATCGTTTTCACATTTAAAAACTTATAGTTATATAATTTTTGCATTCCTTTATAACCGTCTTCACGATCAACAAATTCTAATGTGAATCCTACTTTAGCATCCTGTGCCATTTTTCCTAAATCAGAAATTGTATTTATATTATTTTGATCTGCTATTTTTTTCGGCATAGCTAGTGCATATGTATTGTTATACTCCATCGGCTTCAACATAACCATATTATATTTCTTTTCCATTCCAATGCGAGCCTGCTCATATACTTCATCCCGATTTGTGCTTTTTGGCTCTTCTTTCACGAAAGTAGATAAAGCTGTTCCCGAAAACTCAGGGTATATATCTACTTCTCCTGATTTCAATGCTTCAAATACAAATGCTGTTTTTCCAAGACCTGGTTTTAATTCTACGTGTAAATCGGTATCCTGTTCAATAAGCTGCTTATACATTTGAATTAAAATTTCAGGTTCTGATCCAAGTTTTCCGGCAATAACAATATCTTTCTTTTGTGTGTTCCAAAGAAAGGGAGAAGCAATCATTATACAAGTAATACATATCGTCAATATAATACGCTTAGAAGAGCGTTTTGGACTCTCAAGCACTCGAAGTACTACATCAAAGAATAAAGCGAGTAACGCGGCTGGTACGGCCCCTAAAATGATAAGCGCATGATCATTTCGATCGATACCAAGTAATATGAGTTTTCCGAGCCCACCAGCACCTATAAGAGCTGCTAATGTAGCTGTTCCAACAATTAATACCATCGCCGTACGAATACCGGCCATAATAATTGGTAATGCAAGAGGAAGCTCTACCTTCCACAGTCTTCTCCAGCTATTCATCCCCATAGCTCTCGCTGCTTCGATTAAAGATTCATCTAACTCCCTTATTCCTGTATATGTGTTTCGTAAAATAGGTAATAGTGCATACACAACTAATGCAATAATGGCTGGGAGCTTTCCAATTCCTACTAACGGAATTAAAAGTCCGAGTAATGCAAGTGATGGCACTGTCTGCATAACCGCAGAAGTTCCTATTATAAATTCAGCCATTCGTTGTTTTCTCGTTAATAAAATGCCAAGTGGCACCGCAATAATTACTGCAAAAAATAGTGAAATAAGCGATATTTGTAAATGCTCACTTAATGCAGTTAGTAATTCTATTTTTCGCTCTTGGAACGTTTGTATAAAATCAGTCACTGTTTAGCCTCTTTCCTTCATTTGTTCAACAATGTAATTAACAATATGACGACTTGTTAAAGCTCCAACATATTGACCATTTTCTTCAACTGGAACGACTTCGTCAGCTCGTACACGAACTAATGCTTCTTGTAAAGAAGAATGCAATGATAATGCATCCCCTTCTACCCGTATACTTTCATCAAGTGGCAATACATCTTCTATACTTTTCCCCTCATACCAAGGTTGTCCACGATTTCCAATGAACTCTTCTACAAACTCATTTTTCGGATTATGTATAATACCTTCTGGTGTATCTAATTGAACTACTTTTCCTTCTTTCATAATACAAATACGATCTCCAAGTGATAATGCTTCTTGCATATCATGTGTTACGAATACAATTGTTTTTTGAATCTTTTTTTGCAATTGTACGATATCCTTCTGAAGCTGTTCCCTACTTAATGGATCTAACGCACTAAACGGTTCATCCATAAGAACGATTTTCGGGTTTGCGGCTAATGCCCTTACGACACCAACGCGCTGCTTTTGCCCTCCTGACAATTCATCAGGCATGCGATCGCGATATACGTCTGGATCTAGCCCGACCATCTGTAGCAACTCATCGACACGAGCTTTTATTTTTTCTTTGCTCCATTTTCTCATTTCAGGAACAACTGCAATATTTTCTGCAATTGTCATATGCGGAAACAAAGCGATTTGCTGCAATACGTATCCTATATTCCAACGCAATTCATTAATATTATATTGTTGAATATCTTTTCCATCGATTAAAATAGATCCTTCAGTCGTTTCAATTAAACGGTTAATCATTTTCATTGTCGTTGTTTTCCCGCAACCACTCGGACCAATGAGAACAAAAAATTCTCCCTTTTTAATTTCTAAATGCAATGAATCCACTGCTTTCATGCCATCTTCATACGCTTTTGACACATGATTAAATTGAATCACAAATACAACTCCTTTAATGTTGTTTCCTTTATTTTGATGGAATACGGCATTCATTTCAAATGATACGCTTTATAATTAAAAAAGAGCTCAAATTTGAGCTCTAACGGTCGAACAATATCGTTTTCATTATTGCAACATATTCACGTACATACATTTTTTTCTTAGAGCGCATTGGTGTTTCAGCAGCTAGTGCCTCCATCTTCATACCTAAACGCTTTGCAATTATTTTGGTCCTATACAAATGATACGTATTACTTACAACTACCGCATGTTTCACATCATATAAATCCATACTAAACTTTAAATTCTCATACGTATTTGTAGATTGATCTTCCATTAAAATACGATTCTCATCTATACCATGTACCATTAAATAGTTTCTCATACTATGAGCTTCCGGTATATCTTCATCTTCTCCTTGACCACCTGAAACAATTACTTTCACTTCAGGATGGGAATATAAATATTCCAACGCTACATCCAAACGGTTTTGAAGAGATAAAGACGGTCTATCTCCAAATAACTTTGCGCCTAATATAAGAACGTACGGAGAGTGATTACTCAATTTTTCACGAGCAACATTCTTCATTCGAAACGTCATATAAAGGATGTATAGTAGAGGTAATAATAAGATTATAAGTAATATCCATTTGTTCATATATACGTTTGCACTCCCTTTCTTTTTATTATATGAACACTCCCCCACTTAGCAAAGCTTGAAGTGGGGGTTTCTAACGTTTCAACCTAACGGACGATTAACGTCAGGGGAGTTAACACATTAGCGAGCTGTTTCACGCCTAACCCCTCTATCCCATTTGTCCATGCATTTGGGATTACTTTTCGTAAAATGTTAGCCGCAGCATTTACATCTGCATTAATTAAAGTTTTATTTGCTGAACGATATATGCCGCGCTCTATTCGTTTTCCTGAAAAAGTTGTATTTTGGTCATTATCTCCAAACGTTGGAATGAAGTCGTTATCCAGAAAACTTGCTTTCGATGTATATGATTCTTCAGTTACAACAACTTGAATGCCTACAGCATTTGCTTTGTATGTAATCATTTGAATCAGTAAATTATGCGGGATATGACAAAACGATTGGTTATTTCTTTTTCCCATATTCGTTTCTTGTTTCCAACTTTTGTTTTGACCAATAACGATTTTACAAACTTCTTCTTCTTGAGCTAGTTTCACGATATGGTGACTAACTTTATGGAAGACGTCTTTTATTTTCAAGTAACGTTTTTGATGAAGTTTTTCTATCCTTTTAGAAGTAAAAGGTCCTTCATTAGTTTGTTTTCCATTTCTAAGAATGCTTGTAAAATGAATCTTCATTTTATTGTAATATTGATTTATGCTTTTGACATGTTTGCCCTTAACAAGGACAGGTTTCATACCTGTGTTTGTTACGATGGTTGCAAGGTTATCAATCCCTAAATCAATACTCATATAACGAGCATTCTCTTCAATAATTTGTTGTTCAGAAGGAACATCAATCACCAATTCCACTACATATTCATTGTATTTTGGAATCACACGAACTTGTTTCAGTTTACCTTCAGTGAAACCTAGTTTCCCAATATTTAATTGTAATTTCGTCTTTGGAAACTTTAAAAATCTACCGTTTTTAATGATGCAATCTTGGTTTGTATACAGAATCTCTTTTTCAGAAGAACGAATATACTTTGGGATCCTAGGCATTCCAGCATATTTGTTTGGATTCTTTTTATAGTCTTTTAAACTAGCAAAAAAAGATTTCCAATTTTGGAACACCCCTTTCATGATTGACTGGCTACATTGCGTAGGCAAAGCTCGATAATCATTTTGAATCATAGCCTTAAATAGTGCATCTAGAAAGTTGTAATCTACATAAGGGTTTTCAAAATTAGGTTCTGAAAACAAATTACATGTAATCTCTTTCTGTTCTTCTTTAGGCTTTAATTTCTCTCTTTCCAATTTCTTCTGATAGACAAGAAGTTGTGTGTCATTCATCTTACCAATATTTTTATGAATATTATCCAGAACTTCTTTTTGCAAAGGCTGCAACTCTTTTTCTTGTGTTAATCCAGTGTACACCTGGCGTATATAAAAGTTTGTGGTGTTGTACATATTCTTAGCGTTATGACAACATTCTTGAAAATAAGAATACATACGATGCCCTTTTTTAATCCAGATTTGAAGAGTTTTATAGTTTGATGGATTTTCCTTTGTCATTTTATTCACCTCCTTGTTAAGGATATTATAGTAAAAACAGAACGTATGTTTCTGGTTTTTCTTGAAAATAAAATATTTCTTTCGAGAGGACCCCCATCTTCACTTACGTTTAGAGGTGGGAGTTCTCTCGAAAGGCATGATAGAAAAAGCTTGGAAGGCAGAAGTTTTTTTAAACAATTGATTTATTAGAAACGTTCGTCCCTACTTTACGTTGTGAATATACATAATAAAGAGCAATTCCTAATGATAGAATCAATATACAGCTAAGTACGTAAAACGGGAGCATTACCCCAGCTTTAGATACACCAGCTGTAAACAGCATTAATAATACAATTCGTATTCCTGTACCGATTAATCGAAATAAGCTGTCTACACGTCCCATTACTTCGTTTGGAATTTCCTCCATCATTAATACATTTCTCGCCACTCTTGTACCCGCATTTCCAATTGCATGAAAAATTGCAAGTCCATATAACAACATTACGGAAGGTTCAATAATCATTACGGTAATTGAAATTACATATAGGAACATCGTCATGACGATTGAAATTTCTATTTTGATATATTTCATCATAATTGGAATACTTATTCCCGCAAGAACCGCTCCCACACCATACATCATACCTTCTATCGCGTATACAGAGGCACTGGCTTTTAATATATCTGAAATATATACCGGGATTAAATAATTTGCCATCATAACACCGATAAACGGCATATAAGTCGCAAGTAAAAACCAAAATAACCTAGGACGCTTTTGCATAAAGTGAATCCCTTCGAATAATTGCTTCTTAAATGTTACTTTCCTTTTCACTTCCTTTTTCTTTACGTACGGTATACATAAGAAAAGGATGAAAGCTCCGGCAAAAGTTAACATATCTACTAACAAGATCCATTTTAAAGAAATGATTTCAATTAGGAAGCTAGCAGCCGCTCCTGAAATAACTTGAGTTAACTGTCCTTGTATTTCCATTGTTCCACTTAAATTTTTATAATGTTCTGCTTGAAATATCTCTTGGTTAAACGCAAATATTGTAGGATAAAATAATAAATAGTAAAATGACCCTGCTATATATATAAGAATATAGTGAATAGAATGATAAGGTTGCCCAGTAAATCCCCATATAGCCATCATCCCTATAACAACTATCCCAATACCTTCATTACATAATAATAAAGATTTTCTTGAAAAACGATCAATACTCTGCCCGATAAACGGTGTTAATAAAAACATAATAAGAGTTGCGATGATGGAGACATAACCAAACGTTGTCTCTCCTCCACTCTCTTTAATTAACAACCACGGAATCGTTATCATAACAATACCGGAACCAATAGCTGATAAACTATTGGCCCCTAGAATGAAATACAAGCGTGAATCTTTATACAGAGATGGCATATCACTCAACTCCTAGTTGTTTTTTCACCTCTTTATATACGCTCATATATGCTTTTAATTCTTTAACTAAATCATGAATTAATGGTTTTGCATCTTCTCCCAGTTCACCGTCTTGTACATGAAGCCCATCAAGTACAACTTGTTTTGGGATGGCATTTGCGTATACCCCTCTAGCAACAGTTCGCATACTATTTAATGCGTTAATTCCTCCTTTACCGCCCCCTGCAACAGCCAGTAATGCGACAGGTTTATGGATGAACTCACCACTACTTAAGTAATCTAACGAGTTTTTCAGCGCTCCGCTCATCGCATTATGATATTCTGGTGTACATAGTACTACACCGTCTGCAGTTTTCACTAATGCCTTTAATTTTTTTACCGCTTCTAATTCACGCTGTGATTCTTCCCCGTTATATAAAGGCAGTTCCTCTACTGATAAATCGTATAACTCCCCTTCAAATTGATCAGCAATATATTTTGCCACCACACGAGTTCTACCGAATTTTCTTGGCGTACCGTTAATAACGACTAGTTTCATAATTATTTCTCTCCTTTGTTTTTCAGTTATACTTATATATTATCAGAAATTTCTATACAAAACACAATATAAAGAGGGAACTAGCTTGATAAAATAGTATGATAGACGAAAAAAAGAACTCATACGAAAGTATGAGTTCTTCACAATTACTTTTCCTCCTCTTTATGACACAGTATGCCAATGTTTCCTTTCGCTTCAAAATAGTTATACGCTTTTTCTGCTAATTTAATACGCTCTTCTGGTAAAGCTACATATTTCATAATACTTTCTATTATTTTTTCATACGGAGTAAACACTATTCCCGGCCACTCTATCTCGTCCTCGGGATTACTATTTTCAGAGATAATAAATTTCTTATTTGCCACTGCATAAGAAACTCGAGGCGTTTCGAGAATACCCGATAAGTAAAAATGAATATTTAATATAATTTTAGACCTAGCAATTAACTCATTTCTAACTATTCCCCACGCATTATTTTTAAAAACAATATTTAAATTCGGGGCAACTACTTTTAATTGATCTAAAATAGCTTGTCGCCTTGGGTTAAGAGCACCTATAAACAGTATATCAATGTCTTCAGTTAACTCTTCATCAAATGCATCTTTTTTTATTTCTAGAGTTGGGGCATAGTTCATTTCCACATGTTTTATTCCTTTTCCTACTCCTTTTTGTTTTAACCATTCTATATTTTGTTTACTATAATCCCAAATTTCCTTATCTTTTAATAACATTAAATAAAGAGGATGCGCATAAGGACTTCCTTCATATAGCTGTTCTAAATTATAAATAATTGCATTTTTCGGGAGTAGATTCGGATTATGCGCATATGTATGCGCTCCAAAAACAATTGTATTTTTCACATTTTCTAGTATTGTTTCTGATATGATTGCTGTATTTCCCTCCTGCTCCAATCGCCATTTCAAAGCTCGCGCGACATCTATGAAACTACCATACGTCTTTGGGCATATAAAAAGACAATAATCATATTCTTTATTCAAATAAGCTTCCATTAGTCTTAAATTATTTTTATATAAATCCACATCCGGATATTTAATTAAAAGCTCACTTGCATGTTTTTTTGCTACTTTATACATTCCAGCATAATAAGCAGCGATGCACCTTCTTAATTCGATTTTTTGCCGATGCTCTTCTGCTACGTCCATGTCTATAAGAAGATTTGCGATACAATACGCTTTTAAATGATCACGATCATAATAATAATCTAGTAGTGGCATCAATTCTTCATACGTATTTCCATGCACTGATTCCCCTAGTTCTAGCGCCCATCGTATTAATTCCATGATTACTCCACTACTCCTTTAACCGAAAATGTATTTAATAAAATTTCGCATTACTTTCTACCATATTTGCTATATGCAACGGTAGCTCTTCTTTTTTCGATTCCAAATATTTTTGTGATACTGCACCTAAATGTTTTTTATGCGGTATATAAAAAGCGCTTATAGAAATCTCATAGTCAAATAAGTAATCATACACATGATAATCTACAAATAGCAGATCATTTTTCGGAAAAGGAATTTCCTTCCCTTGCAACGCATACATCAAAGCAATATTATTTTGAGATTTTAATCGATACATTCTTGCAAGTTGGTATAATGGCTCAGCCCGAGTTGGTCTATATTCCCACGCTTTTTGAAAATAAAGAATAGCTAATGCTGTATATTGCTCTTCCTGCGTCTTAGCATTTTCTTTTTCATCCGCTCCTGTTACTTCATATTGTTTATTTGCTGAGCGGTTTGCTAATTGTTCATAACAAAATCCTATTCGCAATAACGAATAGAACACCTCTTCAACCCATCCCCCTGCTTCCACTCGTTTTTTATACCATTTAATCGAATCTTCAAATTGACTTAAATGAAAATAAGTTTGGGCTAAGTAAAATAAATATCTTATATGCAAATCTGGCGTTGTTTCTGGATCACTCAATCCTTGTAACAACAACCGCTCATCTCTCTCAAATTTATCAGCTTTACTACCACCATCCCCAGGATCATTAACGACAAGCGTCTCTAACCTAGCTACCCTCGTATTGTAATTCGCACCAACTTTGGAACGATCTATATCCCAATACTCATGAGTAACACCGACAGATTTCCATGGTAAAGAAGCTTTCAAAAGGCGTGTAAGCCAATACTTAATATGAATATCATATTGCATTGTAAGATAGTGGTCTTCCGTTAAACTAGTCTTATCAAACTCGGGATCAACTTCTAATATCATATCTGCATCTAATATTAATAAATAATCTGCTTCTGGATATGTTTTTTGTGCTAATGAAACTGCTAAACTTCTGTTATAGCCAAAATTTTGAAATGATTCATGATGAACTGTTCCAGGGATTTCATTTTCTTCACACCAATTTCCAATAATTTCAGGGGTATTATCAGTTGATCCCGTATCACAAATAGAAACAAAATCTACAATTGATTTTGTAGCATTTAAACATCTTTCCATAATTCTAGACTCGTTTTTAACAATCATACAAAGACATAACTTTTTTTCTTCCCCTGCATTCTTCACTTGCTCATTTCCCATTTAACCACCTCATATTTTATTAACACGCTCTTTTCATATGTAACACCACTTCATAGCTACACTGATGACATAATCATCCTTTTACTATTTATGAAAATTTCATTTTATTTATTCTTATTTTTATGTTGGGACATCTTTCATGCTTCCCTTTATATTTGATACATCCAGTACAAATAAACAATGATTGATATTTTTAAATTAGAAATTTCTTAAACTATAAAAAAAGAAACTTGCGCCTATGCACAAGTTTCTTTTTAAAAACAACCTTATTTTTTCACAACTTCATGTCCACCGAACTGATTACGAAGAGCTGAAACTACTTTTCCGTGGAATGTATCATCTTCTTGAGAACGGTAGCGCATAAATAATGACATTGCGATTACCGGTGCTGCCGCTTGAAGTTCAAGTGCCGTTTCCACAGTCCATTTCCCTTCTCCTGAAGAGTTCATCACACCTTTAATGCCATCCAGTTTAGGATCATCTGCAAATGCCTTTTCAGTTAAGTCCATTAACCAACCGCGGATAACTGATCCGTTTGCCCATACTTTAGCAACATCTTCATAATTGAAATCAAAATCACTTTTATCTAACACTTCAAATCCTTCAGCGATTGCTTGCATCATACCGTATTCAATACCGTTATGAACCATTTTTAAGAAATGACCACTTCCGACGCGGCCTGCATAAGAATACCCATTCTCTACTGCTAAATCTTTAAATAAAGGTTCTAATTGATCGTAAATTTCTTTTTCTCCACCAACCATTAAGCAAGCTCCGTATCTAGCTCCTTCTACACCACCTGATGTACCAATATCAACGTAATGTAAACCAAAGCTTTTCGCTTCTTCCGCACGGCGTAACGTATCTTTATAGAATGAATTTCCGCCTTCAATAACGATATCGCCTTCCTCTAATAATGGATATACATCTTTTAATACTGACTCAACAACTTCTCCCGCAGGTACCATTACCCAAATTGTACGAGGGGCTTCTAATTCAGCAATCATTTCTTTTAATGTATGACGTGCAGTAATTCCTAAAGCCCCAGCCTTTTCAACAAGCTCTTTATTTACGTCATATACAACAACTTCATGTTTGTCTTCATATAAATGTTCCGCCAATGGGAATCCCATTTTTCCTAATCCAATTAAACCTAGTTTCATATTAATCAATCTCCCATTCTATACAAATATATTTAATAACGAAATGAGTCCAAGTGCTACAACAGATAATATTGTCTCCATTGCAGTCCATGTTAATAATGTTTCTTTCACAGTCATTCCGAAATATTCTTTAATCATCCAAAATCCAGAATCATTTACATGTGATAAAATTAATGACCCTGCACCTGTTGCAAGTGCTAGTAGTTCAACATTTACACCTGGTATACTTGCTGCAATCGGCGCAACAATTCCAGCTGCTGTCATCATAGAAACCGTTGCCGATCCAGTTGCGATTCGGATAAGTGCCGCAATTCCCCAGCCTAATAATATCGGTGAAATATGAGATTCTTTCGCCATTTCTGCGATTGTCGTTCCAATTCCAGAATCTAATAATACTTTATTAAATGCGCCGCCTGCACCAATAACTAACAGTATGTTCGCAATAGGCCCAAGGCAATCGTTTGTAAATTGTAATACTTTATCCTTTGAGAAACCTTTTGCATAACCAAGACTAAAGAAAGAGTATATCGTTGCAATTAATAACGCGACGATTGGATCTCCAATAAAGTGCAATACTTGTGCAAGTTGACTTGTTTTGTTTAGTGCTACTTCCGCAATTGATGCACCTAGCATTAGAAATACTGGAAGTAAAATTGTGAACAATGTATTTCCGAAACTAGGAAGCTCCTTCTTCTTATCTCTCTCAATAAATTGCTCCGCTATATCTAATGGTACTTCTTTATGTATACGAGCACCAATCCATTTCCCGTAAAGCGGACCTGAAATGATTGCAGTTGGAAGTCCGACGATTAAAGCATATAAAATTGTCTTCCCTACATCTGCTTTAAAAATACCTACTGCTGCCATCGCTGCTGGATGTGGCGGAACGAGTCCGTGTACAACAGATAAACCTGCTACTAGTGGTATACCAATTGTAATAAGTGATACCCCTGTTTCTAACGCAATTGTAAATACTAATGGAATTAACAGTACAAATCCAACTTGGAAAAACACTGGAATCCCTACTAAAAATGCAACGAACATCATTGCCCAGTGAACACGTTTCTTCCCAAAACGATTAATTAATGTGTTAGCAATTCGTTCAGCACCGCCAGATTCGGCCATCATTTTTCCAAGCATCGTTCCTAATGCTAATACTATCGCTAAAAACCCTAACGTATTACCAAGCCCTAGTTTAATAGAATCGATAATCCCTGGATCTTTTTGGGAAGTTCCAATCAATGGCATTCCCATTGCAAGTCCTACACCAATTGCTGTTAAAATTAACGCGACAAACGGATGCCATTTTACTACTGTAATAAGTAAAAGTAGTATGACAACTGCCGCTAGTACGATTCCAACTACCATTTCTCCCAATCCCCCTATTGTTTACGTTGGAAAGCAGCTATACAATCAAATTCTTCTTTCAAGCGATTGTAAAGTCGTTCATACATATAAAACATTTCTAAATATATAGCCGTATTTTCTTTATTCGGTACATGATGATGAACAATATCAATCCAATCCTTTACCTCTTCAAGAGAATCAATTTTTCCTACAGCATATAAAGCAACTGCCGCTGCCCCAAGCGCAGATGCTTCATGACTTTCAGGAACAAGCAATTCT
This sequence comes from Bacillus sp. GW823-FHT06B01, assembly GCF_058952315.1. NCBI lineage: Bacteria > Bacillati > Bacillota > Bacilli > Caryophanales > Bacillaceae > Bacillus > Bacillus sp. GW823-FHT06B01. The sequence continues at coordinate 992,789 of NZ_JBXAHR010000001.1, forward strand.
TTTCCCATCATATCGGATAACATTTGTCTCCAAAATGCAGATTTCGCAAAACCTCCTGAAACGCGTATTTCAGTAAGTGGCCCTGTACAATCCCTGATTGCGAGTGCAACAGAATATACGCTCATACAAACACCTTCCATGACTGCACGTATAAAATGTTCTCGTTTATGCTGAAGGTTTATTCCAAAGAATGTACCACGAGCATTTGCATTCCAGTAAGGTGCACGTTCTCCAGATAGAAACGGTAAAAATAGCAATCCACCCGCTCCAGCTGGTACACTTTCCGCATACTTAATTAATAAATCATACGGATCAATGCCAAGCTTCCTTGCAACTTCTTGTTCCGGGCTACCAAATTCATCACGTAACCATCTCAGTAATATTCCGCCGTTATTCGTTGGTCCGCCGATCACCCAGTGCTCGTCTGTTAATGCATAACAAAACGTTCTTCCTTTTTCATCTGTATTAACACTTGATGAAATTGTTCGAACCGCACCACTTGTACCAATTGTAATTGCAGCTGAGCCAGGCGATATTGCCCCAACGCCTACATTCGCAAGAACACCATCACTTGCACCAATAACAACCGGCGTATCTTCACGAATGCCCATCTTTTGTGCTAATTCAGGTTTCATACCCGATAAAATATATGTAGTTGGCACAGGTTTTGATAATTGTTCTGGTGACATATGTAACAACGTTAAAACATCTTCATCCCAGTTTAATGTTTCTAAATTAAATAACCCAGTAGCAGATGCTATTGAATAATCCACTACGTAACGTGAAAACAATTGATAAATAACATACTCTTTAATGGAAATAAATTTATAAGCGCTCGCATATAATTCTGGCTCTTCCTCTTTCATCCACAATAATTTAGAAAGCGGCGACATCGGATGAATTGGTGTGCCTGTTCGTCTATAAATGTCATGCCCATTCATATGTTGTAATAACTTTTCCGATTGTTTCGTACTTCTATTATCTGCCCAAATGATAGAACGCGTTAATGGTGCACCGTTTTTATCTACTGCAATTAATGCGTGCATTGCTGTACTAATACCGATTGAAGAAATATCCTCTGGTAACACGTTACCTTTCTTTATGGCAACGCTTACAGTTTTATATACAGCGGCACATATTACATCAGGATCTTGCTCAGCCCATCCGACGTTCGGTTGAATAATTGGATAATCAACTGCATGTGATGCAACGACTTTTCCTTTTTCTGTGAACACAACCGTTTTTGTACTTGTGGTACCGATATCAATCCCGATTACTCTCCCCCTTGTTTCCATGCGAATCTTCCCTTCGTTTCTAGCAAAATACGATTTAGTAAACCGTTTACATGAATTAGTATATAAAATATTTTTTCATTAATCAAGTTTTAAAAAGAAAATTTTTTTCATAACAAAAAATATATCCCCTTCATTCCATTTCACTTACATACTAAATTTAGATTTTCCGCGCGGTAAAGTTGCGTTATATTCGTTACGTTACGCTACACACTCTCTTTTTCTTTCATTAACAACACATACATACATAGTCCTTCCTTACGTTCTACTCATTTGCATGAAAAAGGAGTTGAGAAGCAATATTCATTTTTAAGGGGCACTTTACATAACCATAAAGCTAAGAAAAACAATTAGTGCCCCTTATTTTTTATACAAGTCCGAAAAATAAGGGCTATTTTTAAAAGCTTATTAAGTAAGCAATGGTTAATTAATTAGGCCAGTATTTTTATTCTTCACTAATAAAGGGATCAATTATCTTTTTTTCATGTGAAGATAACACGATATTTGTTGATGGCGTACCATATTGCATCGAATCATCAATAAACTTTTCTAAACTTTCTACAGAATACGTTGCTAATTTGACAATATAGCTAATTTCCCCTGCTACTCTGTAACACTCAATTACATCTGGATGATTATAGCAAAAGTTAGATAATGATTTACAATTCGTTGATTTAAACAATATAAGTGCCGAAATTGGACGATTAATTTTTTTTAGAGAAACATGTGCATGGTAACCTTCAATAATTTGTTGCTCCTCTAACTTCCTTACTCGCTCAATTACTGACGGAGAAGATAAATGAACTGCTTCAGCTAAATCCTTCATTGAAATTTTTGCATTTGACTGTAATAACCCCACGATTTTTTTATCAATTTGATCCATAAACTAACCAACCTTTTTTTATAAAATAGAATAACCTAAATCCTTTATATAATAAAGACAAACAACCAAAAATCCTTATTTAACTTATTCATCAGCTTTTTATATTTATATAAAATAAGGATATCAGGAGGCGATTTACGATATGAAAAAGATTTTATTATTATTAGCTGACGGATTTGAAGCAGTAGAAGCTAGTGTATTTACTGACGTACTAGGTTGGAATAAGTGGGAAGGTGATGGATCGACCGAGGTCATAACAGTTGGTCTTCGGGATAAATTAACCTGTACTTGGAATTTTACTGTCATACCCGAAAAAACGATTGATAATATTCAATTGAATGAGTTTGATGCACTAGCTATTCCAGGAGGGTTTGAAGAAGCTGGCTTTTATCGGGATGCATACAGTAAAGAATTCTTACATGTTATTCAACATTTTCATACCAAACAGAAGCCTATTGCAAGTATTTGTGTTGCATCATTAGCGCTTGGTAAAAGTGGAATTCTTATAGATAAAAAAGCTACCACATACAGTCATCCAACGAGTAAACGAAAAGAGCAGTTAAAGAATTTCGGTGCAAAAGTACAAAATGATTTAATTGTTCAAGATGGAAATATTATTACATCTTCAAATCCAGGTACAGCTTTTGATGTTGCATTTTTATTACTTGAAAAATTAACATCTAAACAGAACGCTAAACATGTAAAGAATCTTATGGGGTTTTAAACATTAAACTTCAACAAAGAGATAATTCTAGAGCTTGTTAGAATTATCTCTTTGTTGAACCACAGGTGCCCTCCTAGGAATTCATTGATCCCTAGGAGTTTTTTTAATTTCCTACAAGTAGCCTAAAAGAAGAAACCATCTCGTCTAAAATTAACTTTGCATAAGCTTAGCTTTATCGCGATGAAGTCGCGTAACATAGCCGCTACCTCTCCAAATAAGAATTCTGTACATTTTGCTCTATTAATTGTTTTTGGTTGACTCATCCTATTACCTTAATAAACTTAGAGCGCGGATCCTACTATCACTTTATTAACTTGTAAATATATGTTCCATACTATACAATCTAATAGAATTTTTATTTTTCAGAAAAATAAAACAATATTTTAGACTTTATTGTATAATGTTGTAAAAAGATGTCGGAGGGATTTAATGTTACATAAAATATCTCAATTCACAATTAAGCTTTCATCCATTCTTTTATCACTGTTACTATTATTAAATTTACCTTATTTATTTATCACTCAACAAGGATTCACCTTTCAACCAATTTATTTTTTTAACCAGATCGTTACTATGTTAAAACAGGTTTTCTCACCTGAATCATTGTTAGTTATAGGATCAGACCCAAAGTTTGGTCATTTAAAAACAACACCATTATTTCCAACTGTTTTAGAACCTTACCTATATTCGTTTATTGTATTATTTGTGGCCTTTTTGCTTGCGCTCTTTATCTCATCTAGCATGGCATTTTTTTATTTTTTAGCAAAAGATTATATAAAAAAATGGATAAACCGAATTGTGTTCGTATTAGAAGCTGTCCCTGATATGATGATGATGATTTGTTTGCAAATATTTTTCATTTGGGTACTTAAGAAATTTGGGGAAGCTCCTTTCACCATTATTTCTTTTAATGAAAATCGCGCTTATTTACTCCCTATTTTATCTTTAGCGGTCTTACCTACATTACAAATGTTTCGGATGATGGTGTTATACATCCAAGAAGAACATGGAAAACATTACGTAGAGGTTGCATATGGAAAAGGTCTTTCATCAAGTTATATACTATGCATTCATTTATTCAAAAATATATCTATCCACTTCTTCTACCATTTAAAAACGATTTTTGTTTTCTTACTTTCTAACTTATTCATTTTAGAATTTGTTTTTAATATGCAAGGTATTATTCAATTTTTATTTAAGAAGGCGTTTATTTCACCTCCCGCTGCATTTATTATACTTGTCATGATTATTTTACCGTTTTATACCATTTTTCAAATAATCTCTCTCATGATGAATAGATGGAAAAAACAATTGAAAGGAGTAGCTTTATGAAATCTATTTGGAAATCAAAACGCTTTTTAATCGGCTTTACTTATTTATTCATACTTGTTTCAGCTAGTTTTATTTATAGTTGGTTCTTTAAAGATAACATCCCAAAACCTCCTCAGTTACTTTACAATGACAATAACGAATTACTTGGAAAGGCCCCCTTTCCACCATCGTTAATACCTCCTTTTGGATCTGATCGTTTTGGAGAGTCTGTTTTCTTACAAATTATAGAAGGAGCAAAATTCACTATCTTATTAGCTGTGGCAATTAGCTTCTTTCGAATTTTATTCGGAACATGTATAGGAATCCTCTTAAGTTTATATGCTCCAAAATTCAAGAGGTTTTTCCAGTCATGCTCAGAAGTTTTTTATTACATTCCTACTTTATTTATCGCATTTATACTCATCACACCCGTTAATATTGTAATCGTATCAAATGCTGATGGATTAGATGCAAATATTTCATTTGCGTTTTATCAAGTACTCGTACTTATTTTCGTCGCTCTGCCTACACTTTCTTTATATATATCCTCAGAGGTTGATGAATTTATGAAACAAGATTACATTTTAAGTTCCCAATTGCTAGGGGCTAGCCGTTTTCATATTATCAAAAAACACTTACGAGTCTTATTACTTGACCGCTTATTTGTGTTATTTATGGAACATATCGTTCAAACTCTCATACTCGTTATCCATTTAGCGTTGCTTGATATTGTAATTGGTGGGATACAAATGCGTGAACTCTATGACGGAGTACTCAAACCTGTTTCTCTATCTAATGATTGGGCAGGCCTTATTGGATTAAATCGTTATGAAATGAATATTTCATGGTGGATTATTTTGTATACTCTCGTTTCATTCTTTATTACGATTCTATTTATAAAGCTTATGACAATCGGGATTCAAGATGCACTGAAAGCAAGAGATTCGCAAGTTGTAGCAATTCAAACCGTTCCAAATCATAAAAAATTTGTTAAAAGTAAAGATTCTTTTTCGTTTGTAGATAAAGTGAACCTTTAATCCTTTCTCGTTAGTCGACATTGATAGTAGTGGAATGCAAAGAAGATGATTCCTGTTGAATGCAGGGATCATCTTCTTTCTGCCGTCTAACTTTTTTACATGTCTTTAGCTAGACTCATGCTTTTTATATTTAAAATGAATTATTTGCAATCACACACAATTATGCTGTTTAAAATCGATTACCATACGCCCTTGAATTCTACCTTGTTCCATTTCTTCGAATACATTTTGTACTTTATCTAGAGAACAAGTTTGAACAACCGGCACTACTTTTCCTTCTGCACCGAACATGAATGCCTCTTCTAAGTCTTTACGAGTACCGACTAGAGAACCAACTACTTCAATTCCATCTAGTACAAGTCGCGGAATGTTTAAATCCATAGTTTCTACTGGTAAACCTACTGCAACGACTTTACCACAAGCACGTACTGCATCAACTGCTGAATTGAACGCTACTTTAGAAACGGCTGTTACTACAGCAGCATAAGCACCACCAAACTCATCTTGAACAATCTTATCAGCAGGACCTTGAGAAATTGGATTGATAGTCATATCCGCACCAACCTCTTTTGCTAATGCTAATTTATCGTCATTAATATCTACTGCAATTACCTTTGCACCAAATACGTTTTTAGCATATTGGATAGCTAGGTTACCTAATCCACCACACCCATAGATGACGATAGGTTGACCAGGTTTAATGTCTGATACTTTTATTGCTTTATATGTAGTTACGCCCGCACATGTGATTGATGATGCTTGAGCAGGATCTAATCCTTCTGGTACTTTCACAGCATAATCAGCTGTAACAATACATTGTTCTGCCATACCACCATCTACTGAATAACCAGCATTCTTAACTTCACGGCAAAATGTTTCTCTACCAGTTATGCAATATTCACAACGTCCACAAGATTGGAACATCCATGCAATACTTACACGATCACCTATTTTTAGTGAAGTTACATCATCAGCAAGTTTCGTAACAATCCCTACACCCTCATGACCAAGAATACGGCCATCTGTGTTTCCAAAATCATGATTTGCAACGTGTAAATCAGTATGACAAACCCCACAATACTCTACATCTACTAGCGCTTCACCTGAGTGTAACGGACGTAATTCCTTTTCAATAACTTCAATGTTTGCTTTACTATTTTTATTAACTACTACTGCTTTCATATGTGATCTCCCCTTTAGTGTTTTAGAATTTTAATGAGTTCATCTCACAACTTCTACTTGCACTGTTTCGGCCAATTATTGCACCAAATTTAAATGTTCAATCATCATTACACGTTCATCATAACATGTAATTTTAAAAGCTTATTGTTAAATATTGAACAATATTTGAATTATTAACCAAATGTTTTCTTACTATATTTGAAGGAAAACTGAAATTTCACCCATATATAAGTTTATTAGAGTTCAATATGCGGAGTATAAGGCTCAATTAATAAAGTTTTTTTAACACAGGAAATTATAATTTTCGCAATAGATTAGATTATAACGAGTACACATAGAGTATGTATCATCAGACTATTAAACAATATAAAAAGCCCTTCAACTGAAGGACTTTTTATATTCGTTTCATCGAAATTGTTTCACGTATACTTTGCAAATTTTGCAACGTTTCTTCTTGGCGTTGTAACGATAACCCAACGTACAAAGTATCTAACAAACTTAACTGTGCTAATCTTGATGAACTTGCTTCTGTACGGAATTCTGTCTCACGTGTTGAGGTATACAAAGTAATATCAGCAAGTTGACTTAATGCTGATTTCTGATAGCTCGTAATTGCAATAATGTGAGCTCCCCTTGCTTTTGCTACTTCTAACGCTTCTAGTAACCCTTTATTGCTACCAGAATGTGAAATTGCAATTACCACTGCTTCTTTAGTGAGTAAACCCGCACCCATAATTTGAAAATGTGAATCTGTATGAGCAATACAAGAAATACCCGTTCTCATAAATTTATGATATGCATCCATCGCAATAATACCAGAACCACCATTTCCATAAAACTCAATACGACTTGCATCTTGCAATACCTTTACAGCTTGCTCTAGCGCTGTATCATTTAACAAATGCAATGTATCTTGCAGTCCTGTAATATGCGAATGAAAAACTTTTTTAGCAACAGTTACCATACTATCTTCTGCCGATACTTCTTCATGAATATTTTGCATAGGAGTATGTACAATTTCACGAGCTAATGTAATCTTTAAATCTTGAAACCCTTGAAAACCGAGGTGCTTACATAAGCGGAATATCGTAGCTTCAGAACTATTCGTAACTTCAGCTAATTCTGTAATAGATTTATGTACAACATCTTGTGGATGTTTCAATATATGTTCGGCAATACTTCGCAATTTCGGTGATAAACCGTTTAACGAAGCTTGAATTTTTCCAATCCCACTTCTTGTACCTGGCATAGCATATCTTCCCCTTCCATCGTAGTTTTATTGTACCTAATTATAGAAAGAAGAAAAACCTTTATTTAGCACTACTATAAATTGAAACTTTAATCAGTGAGAGTATTGTACATCTACCACTAATTATAAGCCCGCAAATAGCGGAATAAATTTTAAATATTCCTATGTATTCTGTCGTAACATGGTACATAATTATTCATACTTATTATTTCCCCCGTGTTTCACCGCATATAATGCAGCTTGCGTACGATCATCTACTTCCAATTTAGCTAAAACATTTGAAACGTGTGTTTTCACAGTCTGTTCTGTAATATGAAGCTCTGCTGCAATTTCTTTATTACTTCGCCCTTTCGCAATTTCATGAAGTACTTCTTGCTCTCTTTTCGTTAACATGGAAAAAGGGTTCTCTTTTTCTTTCTTGACTGCTGATCGTCCGAATAGTGCTGGTGTTACTTTCGGATGAAAATTCGCATTTCCTTCATGTACTGCAATGATAGAAGCAACAAGTTGCTCTGGTTGTACTTCTTTTAATTGATAACCATCTGCTCCAGCTTCCAGTGCTGGTAAAACATAATCTTGCTCTGAAAAACTGCTTAATATAAGTATCTTTATTGTTTTATCATATTGCTTTATCCGTTTTGTTGCTTCTATACCATCCATCTTCGGCATTGATAGATCCATTAATACTACATCTGGTCTTTCCGTTTGAATGAATGTTAATGCCTCTTCACCATTTTCTGCTTCCCCAACTATTTCAAATTCTTCTCTCGTTTTTAAAAAGAATACAAGTCCTCTTCGAACGATATGATGATCCTCAACTAGTAGTAATTTAATCTTCAATCTTCTTCTCCCCTTTAAACCGGCAATTGAATTTCAATTTTTGTACCCTTTTTCAGCTCAGTTTTTATTTGAAATGATCCCCTCATTAACTGAATACGTTCCTTCATACTTTTTAAACCGAGCGCTGACTCTCTTACGTGATCTTGTATAAATCCTATTCCGTTATCCTCTATGTAAAAATACAACTGGTTATTTTCTATTTTTAAAAGAACATTTACCTTTTCACATGAAGCATGTTTTTTACAATTATGTATTGCTTCTTGACTAATACGCCATAAAACTTCTTCTATTTCATCTTCAATTGAAACCATACCATCAATTCGAACTTCCACGTGGATCCCTAACAACTTTCCGTAATTTTTAATTGCTTCTGCTAAACCTTTCTCTAATCCTTCCGGTCTTAATTGCCAAATTAAAAGTGTCATTTCTTGTAATGCTTCCTGTGATAATTCTCCAATATAGCTCAACATCTCTTGCAAGTCTCTATCTTGCGTCATATTTAAAGTACCTTTTGCTGTTAGCATAATAGAAAATAACAATTGTTTTACTGAATCATGTAAATCACGTGCAAGTCGATTTCTTTCAGCTACCACTACGTATTTACGTTCTTTCTCTACTAACTGAATACGTTGTATTGTCGTTCCTATTTGAAATGCAATCGATTCTAATAATGCCAATTCTTCCTCTGAAAAGTGTTTTTTTTGAGGTGAGGCTACATTTAATAGACCAAACTTCTCCGATCCAGACCTAAGTGGAATCGTCGCATGATGCGTAACATCTTCTGTCTCTCCCCAATTACACTCAATCGCATCCTCTATTCGCTTACATTCAATAATATTTGTCGCTTTTTCCAATCTGCCATTCACAAAACGCTCTACACACCAGCAGTCCCCTTCACACATCGGCTTCTTCTCTTTCCATGTAAGAGCCGGTGGTAAGTTTTCATCTACAAGCATACGGTGCTTTCCACTTTCATCGATAAAGAATATCCACCCTGTTTGTAAATTCATAACTTGTAACAATGTATGTAACACTTTTTCTAACATGACTTGTAAGTCTGTTGCTTCATTTAATAATTCTGCAATTGCTTTTAATGCTTCTAAACGATGCATCTCTTTTTCTTCAAAGTTCATTTTCATCACCATCTACCATTATAACATTAAGAAATTTCTAAATTCTACAAATAAGAAAGAACTGAATTCCTTCAGTTCTTTCTTTAAATTAATCATTTTATTATTGTTTTTCTATTCAATGTTGGAAGCTAGATTTTTGTTAACAAACTATTCTATTTTAGCTGTCCGATAAAGATTGTCCACCATGGTTATGCTGTAAACTTTCAGTAGTAACGACCATATTTGCTGCTGGCATTTGCACTTGATTCTTATGGAACATAGACATTAATTCAAACCTTACTTGTCTAGAAGTTTCAAAATAATCTTCTGGCTTTATTAAACCTGTAATACAAAATTCATATCCAACATATTTAAGGTTCGGGTTTAAATCTGTGACACCAACATATTTAAACGGCTCAACAGCTTCATCCTCTACTTTATAAAGACTCGAAGCCAATCTTTCATTACAATTAACACAAACTTTTTCTAACAATTCCTTAACTCTTGTAGGATCTTCCTGATAACTTACCGTAATCCGTTCAATTACGCGCATCCATCCTTTATTAAAATTTTGTATCGTCCTAATCTCTCCGTGTGGTATCGTAAGAAGTTTTCCTGACCATTCACGAATTTGCATAAAACGAATACTAATTTCCTCAATTGTTCCTGAATTTGTTCCGTTAAAAGTAACAAAATCGCCAACACGAAACTCTTTGTCCGCTAATCTCGCAAAGCCTAATATAACATCTTTTAACATCTGTTGTGCAGCAAAACCAATAACAACTCCCGCTATCCCTGCACCTGCAATGATACTTTTTATATCTACAAATTGGCTAATTAAATATATGATTAGACTGATGATAATGATATATCTAAAAATAGATCGAATCACACTTTGAATCGTTTGCTCTACCTCTTCATCAAAAAAGCTTGATTTCCTAAAAAACCAATCAATAATACGGTTGATTACAAAAGAGATAATGATTAAAACTAATGCAAATAGTAAAAATCTTAAAAGTAAAAACTCACGTACATAATTAAAAAATTCTTCAGTATACGTTAATAAACTCATCCATCCACACCCTTAACTAATGAAAATTTCATGAAAAACTAATTTATTGTCATACCTTTTGATTTCCTTAAAACTTGTTACACTTTCTTCTATAAATATACCCTTTTTCATTATCTAAAGGGAGATTACATTAGAATTTTTTTATAACCGACTTTATTTTATGACTGCGCTACATATCTCGAAAAAGGAAAATATTAACACAATACCGAATAGTTCATTTGTAAATATTTTGACTCGCGGGGGGTTAACTAACAATGGGCTATATCGAAGAACTAAGAGAAGTTATTGGATCAAGACCACTCAATTTATCTGGCGTTGCTGTAGCTGTCCTCAATGAAAAAGGACAAATATTACTACAACAGAGACGAAGTGGTATTTGGGCTGTCCCTGGTGGATTCGTTGAACTTGGCGAATCAACGGAAGAAGCCGGAAAACGGGAAGTGCTTGAAGAAACAGGGATTGAAATAGGCTCTTTACAGTTAATAAGCGTATTTTCCGGAAAAGAATTTTTTGTAAAATTACCGAACGGAGATGAATTTTACCCTATAATAATCGCATATCTTTGCAAAGATATTACAGGTGGTACGTTAAAAGCTGATGGATTAGAATCATTACATGTACAATTTTTTGACTTAAATGGGTTACCAGAAAAAATTAGTCCGTTCATAAAAAAACTAATCGAGCGAAACCTCGTATCCATTTAAACGAAAAAAGAGACCTTTTTTAAAGGCCTCTTTTTTTCACTTCACTTCTGCATGTAAGCATGACTTAAAATGTCCAAGGGCAAATTCATGTCCTTGCTCATTAAAAGATGCAACCGCCTTTTCAAAAACAACAATTTTAAATCCTTTATTATAAGCGTCTACTGCTGTGTGAAGAACACAAATATCAGTACAAACACCTACAAGATGAACTTCTTCTATTCCTCTTTCTCTTAACTTCATCTCTAAGTTTGTTCCTGCAAATGCACTATATCGTGTTTTGTCCATATAATATACATTCTCTGCATTTTTATATGTTTCATACACATCTTGTAATTCACCAAACAAATCTCTTCCATTTGTACCAGCTATATTATGAGGCGGGAATAACTTTGATTCTGGATGATATACATCATTTTCATCGTGTTTATCGATCGCAAAGACAACATAATCTCCATTTTCAATATATTCTTTCGTTATATGGACAATTTCCTTCTCAATTTCTTGTCCTGGTTTCCCGCATGTTAAAGCACCTTTTTCAGCTACAAAATCATATGTATAATCAATATTAATAAGAGCTCGTTTCATAACCACTATCTCCCCTTCTCCTGTTTCACAGTAAACAATAGAAAATTTGTTATTACGACATCGTATGTACTATTCGACATTTCAAATGAAATACCTACATTTTTCATGTAAAACTTACCTTAACCTGAGTTTATCATATGATAGATAAACAATGGTAAAACAAATAGCTCCTATTAACAAATCATGAATTTGTTAATTGAGGGTAATTTGAGTCACCTCTTGGACCATAAACCAAGTGACTAACATCGTTAAAATAATTAAGACGATACGAATACACCGATTCACATCTCCAGCCTCTTTCTCTATCATAGTAGAAACAAGTGATTTCTTCTTACTTAATCGTATTAGAAAAAGAAACAAGTTATTCACTGTTACATCCTCTAGTATAAACAAAAAAGCACACTACTTTTTGAGTAATGTACTTTTTATTCTTCTTATGACGCTGGTTTTGTTTCGAATGTTGCTTGATTTAAACTAATAACCTTTCCTTTTGGATCATTGTTTTCATACTGAACTGCAGTAATCGTATGACTACCTGTCTCAAGTGTCTTTTCTTTTAATTGTACTGTTGTCTGTGTTGTACTAGTGACTTGATGTTTATCTGCATATACTTGATCTACAAATATAAATGTTTCTTTATCATTTTGAAAATTAGAAAGCTCTAATTCAACATGTTGAATTAAAGTATCCTTTTTGATGAATACAGTTGGTATATTGCCGTTTTCAGAAGTACCATCTGGTGTAATAACTTTTACTTTTCCTTCACCAACTGGTACTGCACCTTCAGGGAATACTACTATATTCTCATTACTTGCATTTACAACTCGTTCTTCCTGCTTTGATTGCGCATCCTCTTTTTCTTGTGGAGCACCGCAACCGGCTAATAACAATACAGACAATCCAGTGATTATGAATTTTTTCAAAATTCATCCCCCCTGTCATTTCATTATAATTTATTATACAAAAATAACTTTTAAATTTTAAAACTATTTTCAACACTTTCATGAACAAATAAAATCTTGCCCACGATTAATGTATCATACTTTCCTTAATAGAACATTAATTTTTTTTATGAAATAAATAGTAATTCCCTCTTATCTATCATTTTAGCCCAACAAATTAATTACATACCTGTCCAAAATAAAAAGACATTGTTCATTCAATGTCTTTTTATTTTAAGCTTTAAAAAACAAATGTTGTAATCTCATCTACTTCTTTTCTTGGAAGTTTCTTCGGCTTATCTTTCGGAAAACCGAGTGAAATAACCATATTTATTTGTTTTTCAGACTCAATTTGTAAATATTGTCGTAGTTCATCTTGAGCTAACAATACCGGTCCTGTCATTGGACAAGTACCCAGCCCTTTCGCATGTGCAGCCAACATTAAGTTTTGTGCCGCTAAACAGCTACTCTTAATTCCTTCTTCTTCCCAAACTGAATCTGGAACAAAAGCAATTGGATCAAATATCTTTTCGCGAAATTTTGATTCATATGGTGTTGCCAAACACACGATTAATACAGGTGCCTCTGAGAAAGCTGTTGCATATGGTCCAAATGAACGGGTAAGTAGTTTCCCTGCTTTCTCTTCTCCGTTTTCTGCCGCTTTTGCCGCAAGTTTATGTAATGCATCCCAAGTCATTTGCTCAATTTCTTTAATTTTCTCTCGGTTCATAATGACCAAGAACTCCCAAGTTTGTGAGTTCGTATCACTCGGTGCATAACGAGCACAATCAATAATTTCTTTTATGTCACTAATGGATACTTCTTGTTCTGTGAACTTCCTAACACTTCGTCTACCGTGAATTACTTCTTTAAAATCTTCATAATTCATACATTAAATCCCCTTTTTACAACGTTTTCAAATCTTGTCCTATGTTTGAATTATATCATGAAAAAAAGCTGGAGGAATACCAGCTTTTTTCTTCAATATTAGTTCGTAACTTTAAACAAACGAATACTTTCTTCATATGCAACTTGGAGTTTCTTTGTAATTGGTCCTCTTTCGCCGGTTCTAAACTGTTCATCACCTATTTGAACGACTGGGAATATTTCAAGTGGTGTCGCTGTAAAGAAGCACTCATCAGCCTCATATACTTCTTGTAGTGAAAATTCTCGTTCTTCTACTTCAATATGTAACTCTTTCGCTAATGTAATAACGAAGTGACGTGTAATGCCATGTAGAATGAAGTTGTCAGCCGGATGTGTAATCAATTTATTATTCTTCACCATAAAGAAATTTGAATGACACCCTTCAGTTACAATTCCATCTCGTACTAATATCGCTTCTTGATAGCCTTGTTCGTTTATTTTATTTTTAATCATAATATTAGGTAGCAGATTTAAAGATTTTATATGACAGAACTTCCACCGTATATCCTCTTCTACCGTAACTTTTATTCCCAGTTCCATAGCAGCAATTGGTCTTGGAAACGAAACAATATTTGCAAAATATGTTGGTTGCATATTTGACTCATATACATGATTACGTGCTTGAGCACCTCTTGATATTTGCAAATATACATTCCCATCTTCTTGAAATTGATTTTTTTCAATCATTTCATGCAACTCTTCCACTAACTCCTTCTTAGTAAAAGATGGAATTAGTTTTATTTCTTCCATAGAATTAAAGAATCGTTCCAAATGTAGATCTAATAAATGTGGCTTCCCATCATATAGTCTGAATACCTCGTATATACCATCACCAAATTGAAAGCCTCTCTCCTCTAATGGAATCATCGGCTGTTCTTCCTTCGTATTTACAATTCTTCCGTTAAACAAAATCCAATCTTTATGAGTAGCTTTCATTCATTCCCACTCCTTTATTCCATAATTGGTTTAATTGTACAACTTATCCACGCTCAAAAGAAGGAATTTTCTGTATTTTCACAAATAAAAAAGTACATCACCCATTTAAGGTGATGTACTCGACCATTCATTTACTTTAAAAAATATTTTTCAATATCATCTAACATAAGGTTTGCAGCTACAATACCACCTGCTGTATTCCAAATCACTTCATCTACTTCGAATACTTTATTATCTTTAGAAGCCTGTAACTGCTTAAAGAGCGGATCTTCTGTCCATTCTTTCGCTAACGTGTTTCCTTCATTATTCTTATCCGCATCTTTATCAGATGTGAAATAGAATAAGTAGTCCCCGTCCATATTTGGAATTTGTTCTTTTGTAATTCCTTTTATCGTAAATTCATCTTTATCTTGTAGTGGTGGTCGTTTAAATCCAATATCATTTAATACAACGCCTGAGAATGAATTTTTTTGATAAATACGAACATCACCTGGGACGAAGCGAATAATTGAAACTTTAGAGTTAATTTTATCACCTAATTGTTCTTTTATTCCTGCAATACGCTTTTTATAATCATTAAGTGCATTTTGCCCTTCTTTTTCTTTATTTACAGCTTTTGTATAAAGCGTAAAGTTTTCTTTCCAATCACCGCGCAATGTTTCAGCATATACTGTTGGCGCGATTTCTTTTAACTGCTCGTATATTTTTTCGTGACGCATTTTATTTCCAATAATTAAATCCGGCTGAAGCTTCATTACTGCCTCTAAATTAATGTCACGCTCAGTTCCTACTACTTTCGTATCTTTTAACTCATCCGCTAAATGAGGATACCATTCATCCCCAGCTCGTGGTTTTGTCGTTCCAACTGGCGTTACTCCAACAGTTAAAAGTGCCTCAGCACCCTCATTCGTTAAAACAACAACTCTTTTTGGTGTACCATTTACTGTCGTTTCGCCCATTGCATGCTTTATACTATATGAATCTTTTGCCTTTACTGATGTATCTTTATCTTTCTTCTCTTCTTCTTTACCGCAACCTGCAATTATGACCATTAATAACATAATGCAAAGTATAAAAATATTTTTAGTGCGTGTCATAAATCCTCCTAGTTGAAAATGATTTTCATTAACATTTAAAGATTAATGTATATCTCATGCATTGTCAATAGATATATCAGAAAACTTTTTCAATATATATAATTTCGACCTCATTTTTATTCAAAATATTTTTGTACTTATTTGCTATTCACTTTTTAACCGTAACATGTGAAACATAAACGGACATAAGAAAGTAATTGTAATTCCAGTCAATGCATAACGTACATAATACATATCAGGTATTACTTTTTTTAGTATGAGCTGTATCATTAACATGAAACTAAGGCCTAAAACTGTTTTTACTACTTGTATTTTAAAATTATTACTTTCACTTATTTTAATAAAGTGATTCTCTAACATGATACCAATCGTAGAACCTGTCAAAACTCCAAGTAATTTTAAATTATCTATTTGGTCAGTCATAAAATACATAGTAAGTGAAACTGCCAATACAATTCGTTGTAACAATATAAATTTCCTATCACTTAATTCCCCTGTTACTTTCGTATATAAATAAACAACTATGACACTAATTAAAATTGCACCTATTATATCACTGAGCCAATGTACACGTAAATATAGACGAGAAGTAGCAACTAATATTATAAAAATAATTCCAATGATCCAAATGATTCTCTTTTTACATAACATCATAAAAGAGCCCCAAAATGTTGTCGCTAACTGGACGTGTGTACTTGGAAAAGAATAACCTGCAGCTGATTTTTCATATAAAGCCTGAATTCCTTCGTATGTATACGGTCGCGGGATTTTCATGAATTCTTTTACCACTATCCCTATATACCCAGAGAAACAAAGCATAACAATCATATGAAATGCTTTTCTTTTAGAAACGCACCAATATAAAATCGAAATAATGACTAAATACAACGTTTCATTTGCAATACTAGATATAAATTTAAAAAGTATTGTAAGCACACTTCCCTCCACACTGGTCATCCATTCAAGAAATAAAATATCCAAATTAAACATAAAAAAAACGAAACCTCCCCAAAATTTAATCCTGCTATTTGTCAGCACTTAAGATAAACTAGTTGATTAACATTTCAAATTTATACACCTACTTACGTTACAGATTAAGAATATATAGTACCACATACTAATAATAGATAATATGTTAAATCATCTAATTATTTTTATAAATTTTAATGAAATTTTGAGCTTTATATACAAAAACATCTGTATCTTGTTATCCACTTATTTATATTCCATGTCAAATTGCACCTCGTTGTTTTTTGATATATGGAACTACTATTAAATAAATCAGCATACATATAACTTTCAAAACCATTACAATTACAAATAAAAAAACCGCCTTATGTAAGGCGGTTTCTATCATTGTGCTTTAACCAATTTAAAATAAATATATACGATTGATAGTGAATATAACGTATGCAAAATAAAAGAAATAAAAGGGCTATTCCAGTGCTACTATACAGCAAACCGAACTTTAAAAAAATATTTAAAAGCGGTGGAAAGTTCGTTATGTTTTGTAATGTAATAAGCATACAAAATAAAAGGAAAAACACAGGGGCATATTGTAATTCATACGGCTTTCTTTTCTTATTCATTCTTTTTCGAATGAACATATGGATTAGCTCTGCTACTATAAAACACCCTCCAATTAATACAAGACCAGAAGTCATCGTCATATATCCACCTGCCTTATATTTATCTCGCACAACTACTCATCGTTATATTTTCTTCACATATATTCCATCTTCTTCATTAAAACCAATGCTCTCTATGAAAGTTTTTGCTTGTTCTGTTAATTCCGTTTGTAATACCTTTATCTCTTTCACGTTTCTTTCTTTCATCATCGTTTCAAATGTAAAATACGTATTTGTCCCATAACCGTAACTTTGATAATCAAAGTGAATAATTAACTGCGATAAAATTGCACTCTCCTCTTGTACACTATAGTCTATTACACCAATATATGTATCATCAACTTTCACACAATACTGTACTTGATTCTCAGTTAAACTATGTGAGCGAAACATTTCTTTAACAACGCTTTCATTATCTACAGTTACTTTTTCAAACGTAATCATATGTTGTCCATCCTTTTACTATTATTGTATCAATAATACGTCCTATTTATGAAAAAAACCTTAAGACCATATGCGATCTTAAGGTTTTTCTAATTAAACTAAGCTATACGCACGTTTCGTTTCTTCGTGGAACTTATTCGTATCGTATTTATGCTCAACATAAATTTGATGCCATACCATAAACGCAAGTACAGTCCAAATTTTACGGCTATAATCGCCTTTATCTGCACAATGTGCTTCCAGTAAGTTTAATACATACTGTTTGTCGATTAAATGCTCTGTTTTACTCTCGTTTATAATATTGATAGCCCAATCATGCATTTCGTCTTTTAACCAGTGACGAATTGGTACTGGGAATCCAAGTTTTTTACGATCTAATACGTGATCTGGGACGATTCCGCGTGCCGCTTCACGTAAAATAGCTTTCGTAGTTCCGTTAGCAATCTTAAATTCAGTTGGAATTTTAGATGCAACATCAAATACTTCTTTATCTAAGAACGGTACACGAAGTTCTAATGAGTTTGCCATTGTCATTTTATCAGCTTTTAATAAAATGTCACCGCGTAACCATGTGAACATGTCAATGTACTGCATTTTGCTTACATCATCATAATCTTTAATCTCGTTATACAATGGTTTCGTGATATCCATATAGTTAACACTTTCATTGTAATACTTCATTAATTCAACTTTCTCTTCTTCACGGAAGATTTTCGCGTTTCCATAGTAACGCTCTTCAATTGGCGTACATCCACGTTCTAGGA
This sequence comes from Bacillus sp. GW823-FHT06B01, assembly GCF_058952315.1. Classification (NCBI taxonomy): domain Bacteria; kingdom Bacillati; phylum Bacillota; class Bacilli; order Caryophanales; family Bacillaceae; genus Bacillus; species Bacillus sp. GW823-FHT06B01. The sequence continues at coordinate 1,011,517 of NZ_JBXAHR010000001.1, forward strand.
AGCTCTTTCCTTTAAATCCTTCTTTAAGAGCACCACTTAATGCTTTTAGAACGCTCTTACCTGGGCTAGGAATGTAAGAGAACATTTTTAGTGAGTTTGGCTCACGATAAATGTTATAACCACCAAATAGCTCGTCTGCACCTTCACCTGAAAGAACAACTGTTACATGCTTACGTGCTTCTTTTGCAACGAAGTACAATGGTACAGCTGCTGGATCTGCTAAAGGATCATCCATATGCCAAATGATTTTTGGGAACTCATCCATAAACTCTTTCGCTGAAATGAATACGTTATGGTTTTTAACGCCTAATTTCTCAGCAGTTTCTTTTGCAACATCAACTTCACTGAAACCACGTTGTTCAAAACCAATTGAGAATGTTAAAAGATTTGGATTCATTTCTCTTGCGATAGAAGCGATAATAGATGAATCGATACCACCAGATAAGAATGAACCTACTGGTACATCACTGCGCATATGCACTTTTACTGAATCATACAACACATCACGAATTGCTTGGATATGCTCCTCTTTCGTTGCGCTTGAAGCATTGAAATAAGGTTTCCAGTAGCGATAGATTTCCATCTCTTTACCGATTTCTTTTACGAAATAATGACCAGGCTCGATTTTATTAACATCAATTGTTAATGTTTCTGGCTCTGGACCATATTGGTACGTAAAGTAATGTTGTAGCGACGTTGGATTAACGCCTTTATCTTCCATCACATGCATAATACTTTTCTTCTCAGATGCAAAGAATGTAGTATCACCTTGTTGTGCGACGTATAAAGGTTTAATACCGAAGTGGTCACGTGCACCGAAAAGTTTCTTCTCTTCACGATCCCAAATCATAAATGCAAACATACCACGAAGATAGTCTACACATTTTTCTTTCATATGTGCATACAATGCAATGATAACTTCTGTATCAGATTGTGTTGCAAACGTTGCACCTTTTTCAAGTAACATTTCACGTAATTCTACATAGTTGTAAATTTCACCATTAAAAATAATTACATATCGATCATTTTCATAAGTTAGCGGCTGATGTCCTGCCTCTAAGTCAATGATGCTTAAACGGCGGAAGCCAAATTGTACATGTTCATCACGAAAATATCCTTCGTCATCTGGACCGCGGTGGAAAATCATCGTGTTCATATTTTCAAATTGATGTTTTTCTGTTTCTGAAAACTCTCTAGGGTTTTCACATAAACATCCTACAAAACCACACATACTTCTTACCCTCTTTCAGTTTTCATTCTGTCTATATACTACTATATCAACCCTATTTATACTAGCATAATCAATTGAATATGGCGACCAAAAACTATAAAAAAATCACTCCATTTCACATTTTTAACAATTTTTTATGAAAACATGAAAACTAGGCAATCACCTTTCTCCGCTTTTGTCATATGATATTGCAAATTGATTTCTAGGAGGGAATACCATGAGTGAAGAAAAAAAAGACTCTTCTCGCCCACCGGTTCGCAATTATTTAAAACAAATTGATGATTTCTTCGAGCAAACACCACTTCGCAATGTAATCGCTGATTTAAATCATTTTTTCCAAAAAGGAAATCGTTTATTAACATTCCCCGTAGATTTATATGAAGTTGGTGAAGAACTCGTTGTTACAGCTGAACTACCAGGTATACAAAAAGAACAAATTCAAATTGAAATACAAAGTGAATACTTAAAAGTCTCTGTAAAAGAAGAGATACTTGAAGAGGTCGAGGAAGAAACGTCTCATAACTATTATCGCCGAGAACGTTCCATTTCAGAAGCATCAAGATTGATTAAATTACCGTACTCAATTAATAAAAAAGCAGCGAAAGCTTCGTATCAAAACGGCGTGTTAGAAATTCGGGCACCAAAACTTCCACAACAACATGACATTTTATCCATAGACTAATGTAAAAAAAGAAGGGTGCTGTGCACCCTTCTTTTTAATCCACTAATCTCTTCATATCACGTATAATGTCTTCGTACGGCGTATTACTAATACCACTATACTTTTTCATTACTTTTCCGTTTTGATCAATTAAATAAAATGATGTACCATGTATAACTTGACCATCCTCAGGTTTATCTACAAGTGATTGGAAATTATCTTTGGAAAACTTTGTAATATCTTCTAATGAATAACCCGTTAATAAATTCCAGTTACTAGTATCCTCTGTAAACTTTTGAATGAAAGCCTTCAAATTCTCCGGCTTATCAAGGTCTGGATCTACACTAAACGAAACAAACTGAACGTCTAATTTCTCTTCTTTGGCCATCTTTTGCAGTTTTGCCATATTGGCAGTCATTGGCGGACAAACTGTTTGGCAATTTGTGAACATAAAATCAGCAACCCAAACTTTCCCTTTTAAATCTTTTGTACCAAATGACTTTCCATCTTGATTTGTAAATTGGAAAGTTTCTAAATCCCAATTCAATGGTTTACGAAGCTTTGAACCCGATCCACTACATCCAGCAAGTACAAAGAGACAAAATACAACCATAAGACCAATTATTTTTTGATAACGCTTCATTTATAAACCTCTTTTCTCTATCCTAAATTTAAATAGGTTATGTTTATCATAACAAAAGTTAACACTACGAGAAAATTGTTTACTACATTTGTTCACGAAATCGTACGAATTTACGTATGTTACTTCTTTATTTCAAGCCAATTACTAGACAAAATTTATTTTTTTACTATTATTTCTCTAAATAGAAGTTGCAAAACTAATTTTATTGTTACTTTTGTAAACGCATCCCCCTATTTTTTTACAATTCCTTAAACATTCATCCATGTTATACACTGTATTCCTTAACAACATTTCGGTACAATACAATTACAACGATTTTAAATGAGGTGATGTTCATGACAAAACGTTATGAAAACATGGATAATGTGAGTACAAAAAAATCAATTCGTTCCTTTATACGTTGGCGAAAAGAACGAAAACAAAATAAAAAGGATTTTTCTTTTTTAGTAGAACAATCACCTGTTAAACAAAGTAAATTCCTACAAAACAACTTTGAAAAGACGTCTGTAACTTGGATTGGTCATTCCACATTCCTTATCCAAACGAATGGGCTGAATATATTAACAGATCCAGTATGGGCTACTAAATTAAAATTAGTTCCAAGACTTACTGAACCTGGTCTTTCTATACAAGAACTACCTAAAATTGATATTGTCCTCATTTCACACGGTCATTATGATCATTTAGATTTTTCATCGCTTCGCCAGCTAAATGATGATGTTTTATACCTTGTACCTATTGGACTGAAAAAACTATTTACTCGCAAAAAATTTACTCGTGTAGAAGAGTATAATTGGTGGGAAAATACGATCATTAATGATGTTTCCTTTCACTTCGTACCTGCTCAGCACTGGACGAGAAGATCCTTATTTGATATGAATACATCACATTGGGGTGGATGGATTATTAATAATGAACCAACGAAAGAAACCGTTTATTTTTGTGGTGACAGTGGCTATTTCCAAGGTTTCAAAGAAATTGGCAGACGCTTTTCAATTGATATTGCCCTTATGCCCATTGGCGCTTATGAACCAGAGTGGTTTATGAAAGCATCTCATGTTTCACCTGAAGAGGCAGTGCAAGCTTATTTAGATTTAAACGCTACACACTTTATACCGATGCATTACGGAGCTTTTGCCCTCGCCGATGAAACACCCCGCGAGGCAGTAACAAGGCTTCGAAATAATTGGAATTTACGTATGTTACCGTGGGAACAACTGCATGTACTCTTTTTAGGCCAAACCTTTACTTATAATAACGCAACAAACGGTAAGCAAGTAAATGAAAAAATTGAAACATTACACGTATAACGTAACTACTTATTTTCTATATCCAACATATACTATAGAAAATCATAAAGTAAAACTTTAATCAGTGGGTGTTTTCTATGAATGAATATTTACAGACTCGCTATATAATTAGCGGGAGTGCCTGTATAACCCTTCTTATTTCTTACTTTCTATTCACATAAAAAAAGCTACTTGAAAATTCATTTCAAGTAGCTTTTTTATTACTCTGCTAAATACATAAATCCAATTGCACCCGGACCTGTATGAGTACTAATAATAGGCGTTGTAAAGAAAATTTCTGATTGAGCAAATCCACTCACTTTTTCAACAGCCGCTTTTACATTTTCAGCTAAAGGAATTGCTTTAGCATGCGGAATTGCAACAGCTTTTACAACTTTTCCAGCTGTATCTTCCTCAAATAACTTAGCTAACGTTTTTACAATTTGACCTTGGCTACGCACTTTCGTTACAGGGTTATAAACACCATCTTCAAGGCTAGCAATTGGCTTTATATTAAGTAGCGAACCGATAAACGCTTTTCCTTTACCGATACGCCCACCCTTCACTAAATTTTCTAATGTATCTACTACTACATATAAACGAGTATTCTTTCTCACTTCATCTACACGTTTTAAAATTTCTTCTAGTGAGCGTCCTTCATTTGCCATTTTTGCAGCTTCTATTACTTGATATGCTAAAGCATGTGTAATAAATTGAGAATCAACAACTGTTACTTTTGTGTCGGTCATTGATGCAGCACTATTGGCAGTTGCCACAGTACCACTCATTCCACTTGTCATATGAATGGAAAGTACTTCACTTCCATCTTCACCTAACTTGTCATACATTTCTACAAATGTACCCATTGCCGGTTGTGATGTTTTTGGTAATTCCTCTGATTTGATCATTTCTTCAATAAATTCATCAGGTTGTAAATCAACGCGATCTAAATATGTTTGTCCATTTACAGAGATTGATAATGGTAGCACATGAATGCCATACTTTTCGATTACATCCTGCGTTAAATCTGCAGTTGAATCTGTTACAATTTTAATTTTTTGCATATTATATTCTTCCCTTTCCAATACGCTCTCCTTGTTATTATACTAGCATTCCCTGTGCTTTCAACAATTTCGAACAAATTTCACCAAATTAATTATATTTTTATACCTAAAATGAAAAAGACAGAGTTTACTAACCCTGTCCATACTTTGTATCATGCATTTTTTTCAAGGGTATTTGTTTTATATACATTTAAATAATCATTCCACTTCAAACAATTTTGCAAATATTCACGGAAAGAATACGAAAATCTTGGGTGCTTTTGTTTTTGAATTTTTGCAATAAATAATTGAAGACGAGACTGAATTAGAAACGATAATGGATGCTGTGCCTGTAGGACAGGGATTTCGAATATTTTAATACAATCCCCTGTTGAATGAGTGAAATAAAAACTTTTCGTAATCACAATATCAATCCTCTTTTTCATTGGATTTTTGAACTTCCTCTACTTTACGCTGTAACACGTTGTTTAAAGTGGAGACTTCTATGAATACAAAAGTATCCTTAGTCAATCCCTGTAGTCCTTTTGGTTAGAAGATTTATACTCTATTCATCCTCCATCCTAAATATCCGATCAGACAGGAATCCCGTTATCCGTATATTGCTTAATAATTTTAGTATAAACTTAGCAAAGCGCAAAGTTTGTCTAAATTTTGGAGATTCTATAATTTTTTTCTTCTATATATTGTATACGTTTATGTCTAAAGTATAACAAATAAATAAAAAAAGTGCCTTTATAACGAGGCACTTTTCGACTGTATTTCTTCTCTTTTCTTTTTTCGCTTACTGACAATCTTTGATAAAGCGATACTAATTTCATAAATACAAATAAGCGGTACCGCTACTAAACTATGTGATAAAAAATCCGGCGGTGATATACACGATGCAATGATAATCAATGCTACATAAGCATACCTTCTTATTTTTATTAGCAATTCCGCCGTTAACAGTCCAATACTCGTTAAAAACATGACAACTACAGGTAATTCAAAAATTACAGCAAATGGAACTGTTAAATTAAGAACAAAATGAAAATACTTTTCTGTCGTAAACATCGTATTAAACATTTCATTACCTATCGTAGTTAAAAAATGAAATAAAAACGGCATTACAACGAAATATCCAAAACATAAACCTGCAACAAATAATATAGACAATACCGGTATATACATTACTGTCATTTTTTGTTCATTTGGATGTAAACCCGGTTTTACAAATAACCAAATTTGTATAGCAGCAAAAGGAATTGTACAAACGATAGCAAATACTGTAGCAATCGAGAAAAAAATCCATAATACATCACTTGGACCGAGAACAGTTAATTTCATTGGTAAATCTTTTACTAGCCAAAAATAAATATCCTTCGTAAAAGTAAATCCGATAATTAAAAATAGGACAAAGGATAGTACTGTATATATTACTCGTTTGCGAAGCTCAACAATATGTTCTACTACGCTCATTTCCCGATCTTCCATCTCGTTCACCACACTTTATTTATCCATTTCGAGGAAAATTCATTACATTTTTTCTTTCTTTTCCTTCTCTTGAAATGCATCATCAGTCAATTCTTTCGTTGATTTTTTGAATTCTTTTAACGTTTCCCCTAAAGCCTTTCCGATTTCCGGCAATTTTTTCGGCCCAAACAAAATGAGTACAGCTACTAAAATTAAAATTAATCCTGGAAAGCCAATATTTGAAAACATTTCTCCATCCCCTTTATTAGTAGATTCCTTGTCCTACTATTGCATAATTTTATTTTGTCAAAAAAGTTTGAAAACGTCAACAAATCCATTGCCTTTTGTCAAAAAAATTCAAAAATATAATCAATTATACAAATTTCATTTTCTATTGCCCTTGTGTATGATATGGTAAGGGAAATGACATATTATTTTATGATAGTAGAAAGGATTTGCATTATGACTGAAAAAATGACACGAATGACACATTTTGTGAAAGAAGAAATTGCAAATGCAATTACACATGGTATCGGTGCCATTTTAAGCATCCCTGCCTTAATTATATTAATTATTCATGCCTCTAAGCATGGTACCGCATCTGCTGTAGTTGCATTTACGGTTTATGGTGTAAGCATGTTTTTACTGTACTTGTTTTCGACCTTGTTACATAGCATTCATCATCCAAAAGTAGAAAAATTATTTACTATACTAGATCACTCAGCCATTTATTTATTAATCGCTGGCACATATACTCCTTTTTTACTTATTACGCTTCGCGGACCATTAGGCTGGACGTTACTCGCTATTATATGGACACTAGCACTCGGAGGTATCATCTTCAAAATTTTCTTTGTACGTCGCTTTATTAAGGCATCAACATTATGTTATATCATAATGGGATGGCTCATAATCGTTGCTATTAAACCACTTTATGAAAATCTAACTGGACATGGTTTTTCACTACTTTTAGCAGGCGGAATTTTATATTCTGTAGGGGCTATATTCTTCCTTTGGGAAAAGTTACCTTTCAATCATGCCATTTGGCATCTTTTCGTTTTAGGTGGTAGTGCGATGATGTTCTTCTGCGTACTCTTTTATGTCTTACCTACAGCATAAAAAAAGGTTTCAGCTTATATTAAGCTGAAACCTTTTTTTATTACTTATGTAATTGTGATGCGATAACATCCTGTGTATGCTTCGTTAATTCTTTAATATCCATATTCGCATACTCTTCAGCTGTAATCGGCTTAGAAATTGTTACTGTTGCATGAGCGGGTTTCATACGGTTTCCATTCGCTTCAAACATTTTATATGTCCCATCTAATGTTACAGGTAAGATTGCTACACCAGATTTTACTGCAAGGTGAAAACTCCCAGCCTTAAACTCTCCAATTTCGCCACCCTTACTTCTCGTCCCTTCTGGGAAGATTACGATTGAATGCCCGTTCTTTAACAGCTCAATTCCATCTTTAATCGCTTGAAGAGATTGACGACGATCATTACGAACCATAAATACACAATTCATAAGTTCCATCCAAGTTGGTACAACTGGAAACTTCTTAATCTCTGCTTTTGAAACAAATCCAATTGGTTTATTTAAGTAACCTAGTAAAACAGGAATATCCATATTACTCTGATGATTACTTACAACTAGTACCGGCTTATCTTTTGGAACATTTTCCAGTCCCTTTACTTCAACTGTCCCACCAGCTACACGCACCATTTTCTTACCAAACCAATTTGTCGTTTTATACACAACATTATCTTTTTCTTGTGGCGACATCGTATTTACTTGTCTTTTCAGACGCCACATTCTCGGTGTAATCGCAATTACGATTAAAATTAAATAAAAGATTTTAAAAAACGTTTGAATCATACAGAACCCCCACCTATTATCATTCCGACCTTCATTATACTAGACAAACGAAGGAAAAAGAAGAAAAAATGTCCAAACAGCAAGTGCTTGGACATTTTTTAAGTATTCTATATTAGAAACGTTTTGCTAATTCACGAGCATTAGCAATTGCTGCTTCTTTAATTTCTGGTGCTTTTTCAGGGTTTGCATTCATACCTTCAACTGCAATGTATTCAGTTTCATTTACACCAATGAATCCTAATACTGTTTTTAAGTGATTGCGGCCGAAGTCTACAGCTGCGTATGCTCCTTCAGAATAAACGCCACCTGTTGCTTGAATGTGAAGTGCTTTTTTGCCTTCTAATAAGCCAACTGGGCCATTTTCAGTATACTTGAATGTTTTACCTGCGATTGCTAAGTTATCTAAGTATGCTTTTACTACTGGTGGATAGCTAAAGTTCCACATTGGAGTTACGAATACATAACGATCCGCATGCATAAATGTTTCTAAGTTTGTGTTCATTGCTGCAACTTTTTGTTGTTGAACTTCAGTTAAAGTTTCAAAGCTTTCACCTGCTGCAAATTTACCCCAAGCAGCAAATACATCCGCATCGATTGCTGGTACTGTAGTGTTGAATAAATCAATTGTTACAACTTCGTCTTGTGGATGTTCGTTTTTATAAGCTTCGATGAAAGCTTCTCCTACTGCCATTCCGAAAGAACCTTCTGCTGAATTTGGATTTGCTGTAATAAATAGTACTTTTGTCATTGTATTCTCTCCCTTTTACACATCTTATCTTTAATTTGAGATTTATAATTCGAAAGTAAATAACTTACCTTATGTAAGTATAATACAAAAAGTTATGTTCAATGTCAATAAAAAATAGCTACTTTTTTTTCGTAAGTTAATAAACACTATCTGTTCAATATGTTTCTGGTGAAACAAAAAACTACCTCCACATTCCATGGAGATAGTCTTCATCATTTTCTATTTTTGAAACACATGTTTCACTTTTTCAGCTGGAATATTACTTCCGCCTCTACCTTTTACATCTTCAATCATCATTGTAATGACCATATCTGGTGAATTTAAATCAAATGCAGCGAACCAGCCTAGTTCTTTTCCTTCGGCCTCTTTTGATACTTTTAATTCCGCTGTACCTGTTTTTCCAGCAAGATTCATTCCATCAATTTTAGCAATTTTCCCAGTACCATCTGGATCATTAATTACTTTCGTCATGGCAGTTCTTAATATATCCTGATTGCCTTTTGAAATGACATTCTCTTTCCAAACTTTTGGTTGCTTATCTGTCTTAATAATATACGGAGAAGGTATGTTTCCATCATTAACAATTGGCGCGTACGTTAATGCTAGATGGAGCGGTGTCATTAAGACTTGTCCTTGTCCATAACCTGTGTCTGCCATTTGAATATCATTTTTAATACCATCATTGGCGATTTTAGAAGCTGGGAATCCATATTCAATTGGTAATTTCTCATCGAATCCGAATTTTTTCGCTTCACTCATAAATTTATCTTTTCCGATTTTCAAAGCTTCTTGTGCGAAATAAATATTATCCGAGTATTTCATCGCCTTATCCAAATCAATCGGATTTGCATCTTTCACACGTGTTACATAATAATTACCCCAAGAAGAATCTTTTGTCCATTTTAATCCTTCAATTTTCAACTCTTCTTTTGGATCAATCGTTTTCGTTTCAAGACCAATTGCAGCTGTAATAGGCTTAAATACAGATCCTGGAACTGATAATTGTGTAAATCGATTCGTCATCGGTTTTTTCGGATCATTATTCCATGCTTCGCGTTGTGCCTTCGATGTCCCTCGTGCAATTATATTAGGATCATATGCTGGACTACTTACTAGTGCAATTGTTTCTCCACTTTTCGGATTAATTGCTGCACTTGAACCAGCTTCGCCCTTCATTTCATTATACGTTTTTTCTTGAACAGCACTATCAATAGTTAAAGTTACATTTTCTCCATCAACAGCATCTGTTTTTGCTAAATTTTTAATTTCTTTTCCTTGCGCATCTTCTACAAAGACACGGCCACCTTTTTTACCGCGTAGCTTTTCCTCTAATACTTGCTCTAAACCGGCTTTACCAACTGGATCATCAGCTTGATAGCCTTTCTTTTGTAGCGTTTTTAAATCTTCAGCATTTACCTTTCCAATATAACCAGTCAGATGAGCTGCCGCTTCCCCTAACGGATATGTACGAACATTTACAGGTTTTGTTGAAACACCTGGTAAATCAATGTACGTATTTTGCGTTGCCCCCTCAGGCAAAATTCCAATTGGTACGAGATACCCTGGTTTTACCCATTTAGCAGCTAGTTTTTGATCAATTTCTTCTACAGACATATTTAACAACTTCGCTACTGTCTCTTTCGTTTGCGGAGCAGTATCGTCTAATTTTTCTGGAACTATTCCAATTTCAGAAGCTTTCCCATTCGTTGCAAGACCTTTTCCATTACGATCGTATATTTCACCACGTTTTGGCTCTGTCGTTTGCATACGCACTTTACTATCTTTTGTCATACCTGGGAATATAAAATCAGGAGTCCAATCTATTTTCCAAGATTCTTTATCTCCATCCTTTTCTTTCACCATTTTTGCTTCATGGGCAAAATTGATTTTACCACCGACTGTATCCATACTTACTTTAAAAGGAACAGGACCTTCATCTTTTTTATCTTCTTTTACTTCTCCTGCTTCTACTTTTAAGTTTTTCACTTCAATGCCAGAATAAATTTTTTCATATTTCTCAGTGAACTCTTTCTTCGAAATATCTTTTTTTGCCTTTTCTGATAATTGATCATACATTTCTGCAAATTTTTGTTTATTCCATGCTTTTGTATATGTATCAAACGCTTCTTGTGGTTTTTCTTCTTTACCGCATCCAACTAACATGAATGTTAAGCAAAGAAAAAGAATCCCCCATATCTTTCTCAATCAATTCTCCTCCTCTTTCTATATGAATACTTTTGAAAATTTTAGCATTTTTACATGCTAGATTTCATTATAGCACTATTGAATATCATCTATAAACTTATATTAATGAATACAAATAAAAAGATTGATGTGAATTTCACATCAATCCTTATTATTATTGTTGTTTCTCATATACATGATAATAGTACGTATACGGATTCTTTTCATCCGTTAAACCTTTTTCAACAAAAACTTCTTTCCAATTTGTCATATCCATTTCTGGAAAGAATGTATCACCTTCAAATGCGTAGTGGATTTTTGTTATATATAACTTGTCTACGTAAGGTAAAAAGAGATCATAAATTTGCGCTCCACCAAAAATAAAAATCTCCTCTTCATTTTTGCATAGTTCAAACACTTCTTCTACAGAATGTGCTACTTCACAACCTTCAACATGATACCCTTCATTACGAGTTACAATAATATTACGTCTTCCAGGCAGTGGTCTACCAATCGCTTCGTAGTTCTTTCTGCCCATAATAAGTGAATGGCCCATCGTTGTTTTCTTTACATACTGCAATTCACTTGGTAAACGCCAAGGTAAATTATTATCTTTGCCAATTACTCTATTCTCGTCCATTGCGACCATAAATGAAACAATCATTTTTTCATCTCCTCTACAATTATACTGCAACCGGTGCTTTAATTGCTGGGTGTGGATCATATCCTTCAATCGTTAAATCTTCCATTTCAAAATCGAATACAGATTTCACATCTGGATTTAATGTAAGTTTCGGGAATGGACGTGGTTCACGTGCCAATTGCTTTTCTACTTGTTCAAAATGATTCGTATAAATGTGTGCATCTCCAATTGTATGAACAAATTCTCCCACTTCAAGACTACATTCATGTGCAATTAAATGTGTTAGCAGTGAATAACTTGCAATGTTAAATGGAATTCCAAGGAATATGTCACCACTTCTTTGATATAGCTGACAAGAAAGTTTGCCATCTGCTACATAAAATTGGAATAGCGTATGACAAGGCGGTAATGCCATACTTGGTACATCTTCAGGATTCCAAGCAGAAACAATAAGGCGACGGGAGTCTGGCGTTTTTTTAATCATTTCAATTACATCTTTTAATTGATCAAGCGTCTCACCAGCTGTCGTTTTCCAGGCACGCCACTGCTTTCCGTATACATCTCCTAAATAACCATATTTATTCGAGAAATTGTCATCTTCTAAAACGTTCTTTTTAAACAATTCCATTTGCTCATCGTACTGCACTTTAAATTCCTCATCTTGTTGTGAACGAAGACCAAAATCAGTCATGTCAGGACCAGTATACTCATCGCTTTCTACCCAGCTCTTAAATGCCCATTCATTCCAAATATTATTATTATGCTGCAATAAATAACGAATATTTGTATCACCTTTCATAAACCAAAGCAGTTCACTTGCTACAAGGCGAAACGGCACTCTCTTTGTCGTTAATAAAGGAAAACCTTTACTTAGATCAAAACGCATTTGATATCCAAATACAGATACAGTGCCTGTCCCTGTACGATCTTCTTTCTTCGTACCATGCTCCATTACATGGCGGCATAAATTTAAGTATTCATTTTCAGCATGTTTCATATGTAGAAAAACCTTCTTTCAAATCTCTAGTCTATATGGATTTTATCATAAATTTAATGCTAACAGATTGAACAAACTAAATTTATAAAAAAACATTTCTATACTTAACAAAATTCTACTTCTGTATGTTCTTACAAAATCTAAATTCATATGCGCCTGAACCTAATTTCATTTCAGGCATATCACTTGCCTTCCAATCATCTTCCACTATTCGTAATGTGGCTGATGTATTTGTTGGCACATCAACGTTTAATACTGCTTGTCCATGTTCTACACGCCAATCAATTTTAATTTCTCCATATGCTGTTTCACGCTTTATACAAACCCAGTCTAAATTAGAATTAAAATGAGGCTGAATATAAAAATGTTTATATGCAGGTTTTGTCTCATCCATTTCTAATCCAATAATATATCGGTATATCCATTCAACAATAGAGCCATATGCGTAATGATTATAAGAATTCATGCTATCATTCCAAAGTGTTCCATCCTCTTTCACGCCATCCCAATGTTCCCAAATCGTTGTGGCACCTTTTTTCACTTGGTATAACCATGATGGATAATCTTCATAAAATAGAAGCTTACAAGCAAGGTCATGCCGGTTAAACTTGCTTAATATTAAATTCAAATACGGTGTTCCTATAAAACCTGTTGTTAAATGATTTTTATTTTCTTTTAGTAGCTCAATTAAGCGATTAAATACTTTCTCATTCACATCATCTTTCACTAGTTCAAAAAGAAGTACTAATATGTGGGCTGTTTGTGTATTTGAAATTAACCTACCATTTGGTGTAACGAATTCATTTTGAAATGCTTGAACAATATTCCTATGTAACTCTGCATATAATTTAGCATCTGTATTTTCACCTAAAATCTCAGCAATCCTTCGTAAAAGCGATGTAGAATAGGCATAATAAGCTGTCGCAATAAAATGCTTGTCTGTTCCGCCTTCATATACATCTGGTTTCGTATCTAATGCGAACCAATCCCCTAAATGATAGCCTGTATCCCATAAATACTCGTTCTCACCTTGTGAACGTATGTAATCTATATACTTCTTCATACTTTCATATTGTTCTTTTAAAATCGATACATCTCCGTAATGTAAATAATGAACCCACGGACATATAATTGCTGCATCGCCCCAACCACCGGAAGTATCCAGATTAAAATCCGCTCTTTTTCCAAACGCATCTGGTATAACTAAAGGCACAGCTCCGTTTTTATTTTGGTCAAGCGATAAATCTTGAAGCCATTTTTTAAAGAACAATTGGACATTCATAATTTGCGTAGCTGTCCCAATGAACATTTGTGCATCTCCTGTCCATCCGAGTCGATCGTCTCGCTGCGGACAATCTGTTGGCACATCAAAAAAATTCCCTCTTTGAGACCATTCCACATTATGATGAAGTTGATTGATTAATGGATTGGACGTTTCGAATTCAGTCGTTTTTTCCATATCTGTATGTAATACAATCCCTTCAAAATCTGCTATTTGAGGCGGCTGGGTTAATCCACTTATTTTCACATACCTAAAGCCTTGATATGTAAAATGAGGCTCAAACGTTTCCTCTTCCTCTCCTTTTGCTATATACACTATTTTTTGTTTTGCCTTTCGGAGATTTCCAGCGTAAAAACTACCGTCTTTATCCAATATTTCAGCGTGATGCAATTCTATCTTTTGACCACTATAAACATGACGGACTATAAATTGAGCCCAACCTACCATATTTTGCCCCATATCAATAAGCCATTCGTGATTCGGTAGTTTTGAAATAGAAATTGGTTTTATAATTTTCATTTTACGAATTGATTTATTTTCTTGCGCAACAACTATTTGTTTAGAATGCTCAAGTACTTCAACATTTTCTAGCTCTTGCACACTTTCTTCTAGTCTAGCATCGTATACTTCACCTTCATAAATTTCTGAGTACAAAATTGGGCTTGAAGTTACCTTCCATGTTTCATCCGTTACAATTTTTTCTTTCGTTCCATCTTCATACGTTATATGTAATTGAGCAATTATTGCTCGTCTTCTCCCGTAATAATTACGTACATGATGCACGGTAATCGGCCCTTTATACCAGCCGTTACCTACCAGAGTAGAAATATCATTTTGCCCTATCTTTAATACATGTGTTATATCATACGTTTGATACAATACTCTCTTATCATAACTTGTCCATCCAGGAGTAAAATAACAATCTCCAATACGCTCTCTATTAATAGAAGCCTCATATATTCCTAAACTAGTGATATATAAGCGTGCTTTTTTAACTGCTTTTTTAATAGAAAAACTTTTATTAAAAGACATAACTTGCGTTCGTTCTTTTTTCGCAGTAATCCAGTTTCCGCTCCAATTATCTTGCCCTTGTAACCCCGTCTCCCAAAATCCTACTTTAGACCAAGATGATTCTTCTCCGTAATTATCCCATACCTTTACCCGGTAAAAATAACGTGTCTCTTCTCTGTATGAAAATGAATTGATTGGTATATGTAAACTTTGATCTGTTTCTACTTTTTGCGAATCAAACATTAAAATTTCAAAATCTCTATCTTTCGCAACCTGCAGTTGATAAGCAAATTGTTTTACATTTCGGTTACTCGACTCAAGCTGCCAACTCATTTTCACAACTTTTGAATCTATACCTATCGGATTTTTTTTATTATCACAAAGCACTCTCTTTATTGTTAGCACACTTCTTCACCATCTTTTCTAAATATTAATTTAAATTAATTGTAATAAAAATAAAATTCTAAATAAATAATAATTTTATTCATTCTTACAAAATTATTAACTTTCCATAATTAAAAAGGTTTTCATTTTCTATTACCGAAAGTATAGTGCGGTAGAACAAAATTTATATTTGGAGGTTAGAAGTATGTCTAAAATTGAAACTCCTGTTATGTCTTCTTTGCAAACAACGGTTGAAAAAATGATGAAGGATTTAAATGTTCCTGGCGCTGCTGTAGCTGTTATAAAAGACGGTGAAGTTATTATTTCAGAAGGTTTCGGCTATCGAAATATAGAAACAAAAGAAGCTGTTACACCGAGTACTCGGTTCGCAATTGGTTCCTCAACGAAAGCTTTTGGGACACTTTCATTAAGCTTGTTGGCACAGCAAACAAAGTTTAATTGGGATACTCCTGTCCAGACTTATATACCTAACTTCTCTTTATCTGAACTACTTGCTAGCTCACAAGTTACAGGACGAGACTTAGCTTCCCATCGCACTGGGGTTAGTCGTCATGAGGCTCTTTGGTACAGCTCTTCCTTATCTCGAAAAGATCTCGTTGAAAAAATAAAACATTTACAACTTGATGCACCGTTCCGCACAGCATTTCTTTATAACAACTTAATGTATGCAACAATTAGCTACATTGTAGAAAACATTACGAATCAAACGTGGGAGCAATACGCTACAGAACATATTTTAGAACCTTTAAATATGAGACATACAAATTTCTCTGTTACAGATTCACAAACTACAGATGATTATGCTTTACCTTACGTTGAAAATGAAGATGAAATAAAAGAAGTTCCATTCCGCAATATTGATACGGTTGGCGCTGCTGGGTGTATTAATTCTACAATTGAAGATATGGCAAATTGGGTCCTTCTTCACTTAAACGAAGGGAAATTTGGAGATCATGAATTAATCTCCTCTGAATTATTACAACAAATGTATACACCACATAATTCCATTCCAGATCAACCAGTTTTATCACTTCCTGAATCTCCATTAAATAGTTACGGCCTTGGTTGGTTTATTAGCGCTTATCGTGGTAATAAGGTAATTCATCATGGCGGTAATATTGATGGGTTTTCAGCACTTGTTTCATTCATACCAACAGAAAACATAGGCCTTGTCATTTTAACGAATGCTGGAGGCACACTACTTCCTACTTATCTCGCTAATCAAATTTATGACGAACTACTTGAATTAGAATCCATTAATTGGCATAAACGTGCTGTAGCAGATACTGAAAAAATGAAGGAAATGATGAAAGAAGCAACTGAATCCATTCCTAAACAAATTGAAGGGACTACACCTTCTCACAAATTAGAGGATTATACCGGTACTTTCGAGCATCCTGCATATGGAACATTACAAGTATACAAACGAGATGATTCGTTATATGTACAATTTATGGAGATGGATATTCAATTAGCGCATCATCATTTCGACATCTTCTCTGCAAAAGTTGATTTATTCCAAATGAAAATGAGTTTATTATTCGTTTATGAAATGAATATAAGTGGTGAATTCCCATCCCTTCAGTTACATGTACCAGCTATGTTAAGTACGCAGCCGCTTGCATTTAAGAAAATTAAATAAATATTTTAATAGAGGGATGATAACACATCCCTCTATTCCTCTTTTCTCTATGCAAAAAAGGATAATACGTAAAGGGTACAGAATTCTATTATTTAACTAATTAAATTATCTGGAGGAAAAGCTGTGTACACAGAAATTTTCAAAGAAGTTGTTTCGATTACTCATCACGATTATTCCGGTTGTATTGATAAAAAAGGATGGGACGATCCTACTACTTATTTACAGACAATCGAGAAATTAGAGAAACACGGAGAACTGACACCAGTTCATTTCACTGAAATTGTACGTGATTACTTACTAGACTTTAAAGATAATCATATGTTTTTCAAAATGTACTCTAACAATCAACCACTTAACAGTGTTGGCTTCCAAGTGAAAAGATACGAAGATCGCCTATATATTACATCCACTTCACACGAAGTAAGAGTGAAAAAAGGACAGTCTATACTAGCATTAGATAATATGAAAATTCCTGAGCTATTAATAAAATATAAGAAGTATTTAAATGAAGCTACATATGAACGCGAAAAATGGGATTATGTTTTATTAAAATCGTCAAATTGTACACTTATAGATGAAGATGGATTGACTCAAACAATTACTTTACAAAAGTATAAACAAAATGAATACACGCCTATTCATTCATTTAAACAGCATAATAAAGATACACTTTTAATTACTTTGACAGATTTCGCAAACACTGAAGCTATTAATAAATTATTAGACTCACACAAAAATGAGCTAAATTCTTTTCCCAATTTAATTATTGATGTGCGTTTGAATCGTGGTGGAAGTGATGATGCATTTTTTAAATTACTTCCTTACATATTCAAAGACAAAGAGATTTCCCTTTTCGATTCTTCAGATACAATGCAATTAAATCATACGGAACGAAACTTTCATTTACGTATGAAAGACATCGAAATGGAAGATTATGATTCTTTAGACGAACTTTCCAAAATATTCACAGATATATTTATTCAAGATTTAAAAAAGAATTATAAAAAAGGGTTCGTTACATTTGATCCTTCTGAATTACCAAAAGAACTTCAATCATTAACAATACACGGTAGAAAATCACCTACTAGAGTAGTGATATTAACAGATGTTACATGCGGAAGTTCTGGTGATTCTTTTGTAGAAGTTGCAAAAAAATCATCGAAAGTAAAAGTAATAGGTCGTCCTACTGCTGGTTTAAATGATTATTCTAATTTAGCGGTAATGAAATGGGCTGATACATTCGCTCTTTATTACCCTACTTCACGGCTTTCTATTATAGATAAAGGCGAAGGAATGTCCGGAATTGGTATACAACCACATATACATATCCCATGGACTCCGGAACATATACAAGAAGATATAGATGTAAAGTTAGCATTACAACTGCTTCAAAACGAAGAATGGTAAAAAATAAAGGTAGATGTGAATCACACCTACCTTTTCTATTTCATATCAATCTTTTCTGGTTGAAACCAAATTGGCTTTAATAACTCAAAGTTTTTATGATCCTCTAAAACGATAGTAAGGCGTTCTAACGTATCATCTAACATATGTGGTGCTGCTCGTAATGACCAGACAACTGATGAGAAAACCGTCATGCCAACATATACCGCATATAAATTCCAGAACTCCTCTGGTATTTTCCCATTAAAGTAGCCTTCTATTTGTCCGATTGAATACGGAATACTAATGTCTCTTGCAAATAGTGCAATCTTTACGAAATCATGAAGTGGGTCGCCCCAGTCATAGCCATTAAAATCAACAACACCTACATATTTCCCATCTCGCACAATTATATTTTCTAAATGAAAATCATCGTGTTGAAATCGATTTGGGCGGTTCTTTAAATATTTTTCATTTTCATCTATAAACTTTATGATTTTATCATCATTTTTTATTTTTATTCCACATGTTTTATATGCCTCTACATATTTTTGGTGTTTTTTCATTGCTCTTTCATACCATGGAAGAATATCCTTAGAAGCTTCATATGTATGCATTTTTGCTAAATCTTTTCCTGCCTCTATACCAATTTCATATTGTTCTTTTGGTGAATACGTAGGCAATAGTTTCTTCGCATCTTCCCCTTCTATATATGAGAAAATACTATATACACCTTCTTCTTCCAATACACCTATTTCAATCGGCCTTTGTGCCTGTACGTTACGTTTTACCATTTCATTTAAAATTTGAAATTCTATTTTCCTTCTTTCATACTCTTGTATATCGCCAATCCGTAACAAATATTTTTCATTATCAATTGTCGTAACTATATATTTCTTATCAGGAGAGAAACCTTTAGAAATTTCTTCAATATTAACTGCATCTTTTACTATCTGTATATTGTTTTGCCATGCTGTAATTGTTTTCATGTATATTCCCCTTACATTTCTACATTTTGTGTATACGCTACTTCTATAATAAATCCATTCGGATCGTAAAAATCAATTGTATAATACCCTTCCGAATAATGATTCATTTCAATTGGACCACGTATTATCTTTATTTTCGTACTAGAAAGAAACTCTGCTACCTCATCAACTACTTCTCTATGAATAGCTTGGTAACAAATATGTCTAGGGCCTAACGTCCTTACGATTTCCTCATCTACTTCTTTAAAATATATTTCACTTTCTCCCGTACTATATGATACTTCATTTAGCTTTCTCCATCCAATTATGGAAAACAACATATCGTAAAAAGAAATAGATTCATCTAAACTCGCTACCCAAAATTCAATATGATGAATACCTGCTCGAAGTGTATTCATATTAAGAATACGCCCCTTGTACTATTTGCACAATTTCCATTGGTGTATTGACCATATAATCTGGTGCATCTTTTTTCACTGTTTCAATAACATCATACCCCCAAGATACCCAAATTACGTTCACCCCTGCCTTTTTACACGCTACTACGTCTCGCTGTTCGTCACCGACGTATAACATATCTTTCTCTGTTATTTTTTTCGATCTTAAAAATCTTTTTATCATTTTATCTTTACCGAACAAATTTTTAGAACAATATACCTCTTGTATATTTTCTATATCATTATTGTGTAAAAATGCCCGAATGTGCTCTTCTGAGTTAGAAGATATAACGGCAATTCCGTATCCTTTTTTATGTAGTTCATCTAATACATCCTTCATCCCATGAAACAAAATAAGATCTTTTATAGCAGGTTGATACAATTTATAAAACTCAAGTGCTAATATCGGTAGTTTATACAGTGGTACATCGAGTTGTTTACATCGCTCTGGCATCGTTAATTTACGTAAATACTCAATTTCTTCTTCCCTTACCGTTTTATATCCGTGCTTTTCAGCAAGTTGATTATAAATTGGTACAAATATATTTTGTGAATCTACTAATGTGCCATCAAAGTCAAAAACAATATACTTTTGCATTCCCATACTCCCTTTGCTTCTTTTTCTAAACCTATCTTATTCAACACCGTAGTTGTCTTACCCTTCTATATACATAAAAAAGAACAAGATTTTCTCTTGTTCTTTTTAAGAAAGCCACTTTGGCGGTATATTCGTATTCCAATAAATATTCCCTAATTCATGGTGTCCTGAGTACCCATCATCAAAACGGTGATAGTGGAAATTAAAATAATAACCATCTTGCGGTGGATGATCTCTTCTTACATGAAATCGCAATAAGTCATTTCCTGATTTCGTGTCATACACATGAAAAATCTTTTCATTATTTCCGCCAGCTGGTCTTTGAGAAATCGCTAATGATTGCAATGACTCCTCTGGCACATCACTTGCAAGCTCAGCAATTGCCTCTTCAATTTTCGGTAATATTACATCTTTAAACTCATCTTCAATTACTGGACCAATTTTAGTGCCAAACTTTTGCATCGACTGCTTCTCTGCTTCTTGCATTGCGTACGTAATAAAAGTATCAGTGGTTAACCTGTCATTCGTTTCTTCATATGTATAGGACGTACTCTCCAAATTTTGTTGCCCAGCTGTGCTCGTAGGCTTGTCCGCAGCTTTGGCATTATCAAGCAATATGGAAGGAGGCGTCACTAAACCAAATGTAAATACGGTAATTAATGCGACTAAGGTTTTTCTAAACCAATTTGGCATGTATGTTCCCTCCCCTTTCACTCATTATGTTTTATATAACGGTTGTTCCTTCTATTATACAAAATGATTGTAATTTTTGCACTTTACAATTTTGTTAACGTTCACATATTTTTCACTTGAATATGAAATTGTAAGATTTCATACAATATAAGTACAACAACAATGAGGAGGCAATCCGATGACTTTAGACGTCATGTATTCCGCCGCAAGCATACTCGTTTTAGTATATTTTCTTTATCAATGTGTGACAGATTAGAAAAAGAGCCGTTTAGCGGCTCTTTTTCTATGGTAAAAATACAATCCAACCAATCCATATTATAAAAATACCCCCGGTAATTACAGCTGGTAATAAATAAAAATGAGAAAGGATAACTATTCCATACAAAAGTAGTACTGGAAGTAATAAATAGCGATCTGCCTTCCATCTTAACAATAGTAATTTTCCTTCATCACAATATAAATGAAGAAACATTTTTTTCGTAAATTCATTCCAATAATCGCGCGCATAACGAGAAATTGCAACTAAAGTAAATGCAAGAATAATAGCTGCAATCCACCTCGGACTCATAATAATACTGACAGTGCTTATACATACAATTTGAATATAGAATATTCGTGCACTACTTGTACGGAAAAATTCTTTTAAAAAGGATTCAACAATACGAGATTCCTTTTTCTTCCCTAAAAACTTTTTAGAACGCGGAAACATCCACGGTTTTTTATTCGAACTACTCGGTTTAGCTGTATGACCACCAACTTGCATAATCCCACTTGTCCAGCGCATACTTTCTTCTTTCTCTTTCTCAACTTCTTTAAAAAAGCAATTTTTATAATTCAATTTTTCTTTTATCAATACGATAATTAGTAAAACTGCTAGACCGATACTTAGTATAGAATAAAATGGATTTTTATAAATAAGAAGCAGACTCACTCCAAAAAAGGTTAAACTTATAGAAAACATTACATTTTTTATAATCCATAGTAGCCATCGTTTCCCCACACGTACATGAATAAATCTCGTTAATAATGACAACAGAAATCGAAATACAGTAAAAAACAGCCAAAATAATACGACTTGTATTTTCGTCACTCCGATACTTTTCATCAATACTGGTAACATAGCAACTACTACTATTACATTCGTTATCGCTATTCGAATAAACGTATATGTCATGCCATACTGGATTAACTTTTGCATGTGAGCGGGATACGAAATTAAAAATAAACTATCCGCTTGCTCAAAAAATGAGCGAACTCCTCTTCCATATGTCATCACATAAAATGCGAGTAGACCTAATCCGAAATAAATAGTCTCTCCCATCGATAATTCTTCCGTCCATAGTGAACGATAATAAATCCCCATAAATATAAATGCTGGAATAAGAATATATAGCGCAACTGTCCAATCCGTTATAGAACGTATGGACTTCCATTTGCGGCCCAGTTCATGGCGCAATCTTTTATAAAATTGTTGTTTAATCATGTTGTTCACGCCTTACAATTCCATCAAAACAGTCTAATAATGAACTCCCTGGCATTTCTGCTAACGTTTGGATTGCTTCTAAATGTCCATCTGCAACTAATGTACCTTGTGAAATGAGTAAAAATCTCTCACAAATTCTTTCAGCTGTGTCTAATACGTGCGTACAAAGTAATATACCCGCGCCACGTTCTTTTTCTTTATATAAATAACTTAAAAATTCTTTCGTAGCTACTGGATCTAAACCGATAAAAGGTTCATCAATGATATAAAAATCTGGTTCAGTTAAAAATGCCAAAATGAGCATCGATTTTTGTTTCATACCTTTTGAAAACTTTGATAAATACTCATGCTTATGTTTATCCATTCGAAACATATGCAATAACTCTTCTGCTTTTCTTTCCCAGCTTCCTACTTCGTTCTCGCGAGCAGCCATTAATAGTTCGATATGTTCCCAAAGCGTCAAATAATCATAATATGTCGGGTGTTCCGGCACGTATGCATAAGGATTTTTCTTTTCACCAAATGATATTTCACCATTCATATTTACAAGTAAACCGAGCATCGTTTTAATCGTCGTACTCTTCCCAGCACCATTCGCACCAATAAGTGCAACTAATTCGCCTTGCTCAATCGAAAAGGCAATATCATGAATTGTTTTTTCACCTATTTCATATCCAGCAGAACGGATATTTACTTCTAACATACATTCCCCTTCTTTCCATTTCCAATACAAACTAGGAAAAGAATAACATATAACTATCTATATATCATTATAAAATATTTATTTTCATAGCAGGAATAAATATTTTTTAACAGAATACTTAATGTTTGATTACATTTAATTGGAGTGGATAATATGTCTTTTCAAATTCGTGAAGCTACGATAGACGATATAGATGCACTTTGCTCTTTAACAACAGAACTAAAAGGTTCCTCTATTTCATATGAAGATATGAACAACCGATTACAATTCGTACAAATGAGTCCTTTTGATTTTCTATATGTTTATGAAGAAGAGGACACTATATTTGGATTACTTGGGTTTCGTATACGTGAAAATTTAGAAGATGTAACTCGGTACGGGGAAATTTCAATTATTAGCGTTGATTCTACAATACGACGGAAAGGCATTGGGCAAGTATTAATGGATTACGCAGAGCAATTAGCAAAGAAACATAATTGTATCGGCACATGGCTAGTCAGTGGAACAAAAAGATTAGAAGCACATCCTTTTTACAAAAAATTAGGATATGAAGTGAATGGATATCGATTTGTGAAACACTTTTAAA
This sequence comes from Bacillus sp. GW823-FHT06B01, assembly GCF_058952315.1. NCBI lineage: Bacteria > Bacillati > Bacillota > Bacilli > Caryophanales > Bacillaceae > Bacillus > Bacillus sp. GW823-FHT06B01. The sequence continues at coordinate 1,035,520 of NZ_JBXAHR010000001.1, forward strand.
CTACTTATAAATGGAAAGGACTATAACTATGACAAACATGGAAGCTATTTTTATTGATCGTGACGGTACAATTGGTGGTGACACTACAATACATTATCCAGGCTCTTTTACATTATTTCCTTTCACAAAAGCAGCTCTGCAAAAACTAAAAGCTCAAAATATAAAAATTTTCTCTTTCACAAATCAACCAGGTATCGCAGATGGGATAGCAACTGTAGCTGATTTTGCACAAGAATTAGAAGACTTCGGTTTTGATGATATATACGTATGTCCTCATAAACACGGTGATGGTTGTGAATGCCGTAAACCTGGTACAGGTATGCTGCTGCAAGCAGCCGAAAAATATGGGCTTGATTTAACAAAATGCGCTGTAATTGGTGATCGCTGGACTGATATTGTTGCAGGAGCAACTGTACATGCGACGACGATATTAGTTCGAACAGGCGCTGGACATGATGCTTTACATACGTACCGTCACAAATGGGCACATATTGAGCCGAACTACATTGCAGAAAACTTTGAAGATGCTACAAATTGGGTTTTAAATCAACTATAATACAAATGAAAAGAGACGTTTTCACAATGAAAACGTCTCTTTTCATTTTATATCTTTTTAAAATGTTAATTCATAATGGAAATAACGATTATCTCTCAAATAACCATTTTCAGCGTATAATCGCTGTGCTGATAAATTATCAATCTCTGTTTGTAATTTTACACCTTTTGCACCATTTTCTAATGCAAATTCTTTAGCAGCTTCTAGTAATTTTTTACCTGTTCCTGCTCCGCGCTTAGTGGCCTGTACAAACAGATCATTTAATATCCATAATTCTTTCATCGAAATGGAAGAAAATGATGGATATAATTGTGTGAATCCAATATATTCACCGTCTTCAACTGCCACGAAAATAATGGATTCTTTTCTCTCGATTCGATTTCGTAAAAATACTTTTGCTCCTTCTATATCGGAATCTTGTCTATAAAACATACGATAATTATTAAAAATTGATGCTAGTCCATCTAAATCTGCAATTGTTGCCTCATATATTCTCATTTTACTCCATTCCCCTTCCAATACTGTCTCATTATATCCGTTGCCCATTTAGGCTGTACAATTTCTTCTTTCGGCATAAACTCTTTCATTATCGGCTTTATATCCAATATAGGTGTGCCATCAATAGCATCTAACCCCTCAACAATAATTGATTTACCTTCTCTTTTGATCACTTTTACAATTGTTGCTCCTATGCGATTCGGACGATTTTTCCCGCGCTGTGCAAAAATGCCTACTTTAGGATAATCATTATTATTTCTAGGATGTCTAGCAAAATATTGAATTTGTTCATCAGTTACTTTATGAAAATAAAAAACAACTTCAATATGAGAAAAATCTTCAATCCCTTGTATACTTTCCTCTGTATACATTTCAGTTAAAGTAATACAGGATCTTACTTCTCCCCACTCATCATCTTTTATTTCCTTTCTTTCATTATGTACAAATGCGATTGGTTGAACTGAAAACATACGCATTCCCCCTCGATTGTAACCACTTACATTATAAAATATTTTCTGAATGTTTTCCACAAGCTTGACTAGGTTACATAATATAATTATAATCTATTTTGTAAAGCGAAATTAACTGCTTCAACTGCATGTATATAAGTTGTGTCGAATATCGGAACTGATATGTCTCCCTGCTTTATTAATAATCCTATTTCTGTACAACCTAATATAATTCCTTGGGCCCCTTCTTGTACTAGCTCTTCTATAACTCTTTTATAATACTCTCTAGATTGAGATGTTATCTTTCCTAAACATAATTCTGTATATATTACTTCGTTTATCTTTTCTCTATCCTTTTCTGATGGAACCATTACTTTTATACGATTCTCTTCTATGCGTAATTTATAAAAGTCTTGCTCCATTGTATATTTAGTTCCAAGTAAACCAACCTTTTGAATATCTTTCCTTTTAATTTCTTTCGCAGTTGCATCAGCGATATGTAAGACTGGAATATGAATATTCTCCTTTATTTTCTCAACTACTTTATGCATTGTATTTGTGCAAATAATTATAAAATCTGCTCCTCCCATCTGTAACGAATATGCCGCATTTCCTAATATTTTTCCTGCTCCATTCCAATCTCCGTTAGACTGGAATCGTTCAATCTCTTCAAAGTCCACACTATTAATCATACATTTTGCTGAATGTAATCCTCCCAATCTCTCTTTTATTTCTTCATTTATGATTCGATAATATTCAGAAGTTGATTCCCAACTCATACCACCAATTAAACCTATTGTTTTCATTACACAACACCCACCTTATACTATTTTTTAAAACTAATCACAACATTTTATTATGTATATTATACACAATAAAACAAGACTTTACGTTTATACTATAAAGTCTTGTTTTAACTATTTCCAAGGAAATTTTATAAGAATATTCTGAAATTATTTTTCTGATGTTTTTATAAAATCTTCATATTGATAATGAAAACATTCTCGATACAACTGTTTAATTTCATCATATGATGGCACACGTGGATTATTTGCTGGACTTCCACTTTCAATTGCATCTGATGCCATTTTAGAAATAGCTGTTTCAAATTCAACTTCACCAATTCCGTATTCTTTTAAATTTGGAATACGAAGATCAAAACAAAGTTTTTTTATTTCCCTCAGCGTGTAGTCGGCTACTTCTTCATCACAATAGGAATACAAATCTTTATTTAAACAACGTCCAATATCCGCTAGTCTTTTTACTGCACTAACTTTTGTATATTGTAAAACTGTAGGTAATAGTATTGCATTCGATATACCATGTGGTACATGAAATAACGCTCCTACCGGCCTTGACATTCCATGAACTAACGTAACAGATGCATTGGAAAATGCGATTCCAGCTTGTAAGGAAGCAATCATCATCGCTTCTCTTGCCTCCATATTCTCTCCATCCTCATATGCAATACGTAAATATTTCATAATACTTTCAATAGCGGAAAGTGCAAGTACATCGGTAAGTGATTGTGAAACTTTAGAAATATATGCTTCAACTGCATGACATAATGCATCTATCCCTGTTGCTGCTGTAATATGAGATGGTACCGAACGCGTTAAAATCGGGTCAATAATCGCTACTTGTGGGATAAAACTCGGATGTTTCATCATCATTTTTACATCGGTTCCTTTATTCGTAATTACTGCTACACTTGTTACTTCCGATCCAGTACCAGAAGTTGTTGGGATTGCAATTAGTGGTAGCGGATCGTTGTCTATTTCCATATCTTTTTGGACATAATCTTCCACTTCTCCACCATTTGTATATAACACCGCAACTGCTTTCGCTGCATCAATACAACTTCCACCACCAATACCAATAATAAAATCACACTTTCCTTCTTTACAAAGTGTTAACGCTTCTAACACGTGTATATTTGTAGGCTCAGCATTTACTTTATTATATGTACTAACAGTAATACCTTTCGTATTTAATTGTTGTATACACCTCTTAACATATCCTAAATTCTCCATAATTGTATCCGTAACTATAAACGCTCTTTTCCCCAACTTCTTAGATTGTTCCCCCAGCTTTTCAAGCGAATTTCTTCCATATAATACGGACTTCGGCATACGAAATTCAGCAACTTCTTGCAAGTACTCCACCCCTTCTTACCCTAGTTAATGTTTTAGTTTATAAAATATCGACTTAATAAATTCCTGTTACAGTGTAGAATGCAATTACTAAAAATACGGCAACCGTTTTCAAAACTGTAATGGCAAAAATATCTTTATATGACTGTTTATGTGTTAAACCTGTTACTGTAAGAATAGTAATAATAGCTCCGTTATGTGGTAATGTATCCATTCCTCCCGATGCCATTGACACGATACGGTGCATTACTTCTAATGGAATATCAAATTGATTGGCCGCTGCAATAAACTTATCTCCCATCGCACTTAAAACAATCCCCATTCCTCCTGATGCAGAGCCTGTAATACCGGCTAAAATATTCGTCGTTACTGCTCCATTCACTAAAGGATTTGTGAATGTGGCAGAAATACCATCTCTCATAATCGCGAATCCTGGAAGTGCTGCGATGACACCACCGAATCCAAACTCAGCTCCTGTATTCATTGTTGCAAGTAGCGCTCCACCAATACTTGTATTCAATCCAGCTTGAAATCCTGTTACTACTCGTTTCCAATATAATAATAACGTTGTTACAATACCTATAATAAGTGCCAATTCTACTGACCAAATTCCAACTACTGCACTTAATTCTACTTTGCCAAATGCTTTCATACCAATTGCAGAAAAATCAAAACCATTCGGATACCACTTCGGTATCATAATAGTAAACACCTTATTCATTACACCTACTAAAATAAGTGGTATAAAAGCAATCACTTGCTGAACTCTTGTAATTTCAATACTTTTAAGTAACGGCATATCTTTTTGTTCTACTTGCAAAGAAGCTGCCATTTCAGTATCCCCATCGTTAAAACCAAGATACCCTTCTCCTGCTGCTTTCGCCTTCTTACGTCTACTCTCTAAATATAGTAAACCTAACGTAAGTACAAAAATTGCACCTACAATACCAAGTATCGGCGCAGCATAAATGTCCGTTTTAAAAAATGTTGTAGGTATTACGTTTTGAATTTGTGGTGATCCAGGTAGCGCATCCATTGTAAACGTGACTGCTCCAAGTACAATCGTTCCAGGGATTAAACGCTTCGGAATATTCGCTTGTCGAAACAGCTTAGCTGCGAACGGATAAACAGCAAACACTACTACATACACACTAACACCGCTATACGTTAAGATAGCACCCATTAATACAATCGCTAATATCGTACGTTTTTCACCAACTAACTCTATAATTGTCTTTGCAATCGAGTCTGCAATTCCTGACATTTCAACTACTTTCCCAAATATTGCCCCAAGTAAAAATACAGGGAAATATAGTTTAATAAAACCTACCATTTTCTCCATAAAGATATTCGAAAAGAAAGGTAATACAAAACTAGGCTCTGTCAAAAATACCGCAAATAATGCAAATATCGGTGCAAATAAAATAACAGAAAACCCTCTATATGCTACAAACATTAGTAAACTAAGTGCTAATAATATAATAACTAACTCCAATTATATCCCCCTTTTAGACTGAAAATTCGAACTTTTATAGATGAACTTCTACTAATCTTTTGATTCTGACACCCCTCCTCCTATTCATACAAATTTTTCATGCTAAAAATGTCTAATTATAAGTATTCGATTACATATGAAAAATCCCTTTAAACATAAACGATTTCATCGTCATACGTTATAAAGGGATTTTCAGTCTCTATATTTACTTCTTTATCAAACTACTGTCTACACAAAAATGATGTAGTTCTTTTACATCATTTACTATATGAGTCGCACCAACTTCAGTCAATTCTGTTTTACTACCATAACCGTATAAAACACCAATTGAAGCAATCTCATTATGATTCGCACCGATTATATCGTGCTTTCTATCTCCAATCATAACAATGTCTTCTTTATTAAGTTCTTCATTTGTTTGTAAAAGATGAAAAATAATTTCTTCTTTTTTTATTCTCGTACCATCTAAATTACTTCCAATGATACCTTCGAAATACTTCGTTAGTTGAAAATGTTCTATAACTTGTTCAGCAAATATAGTAGGTTTTGAAGTTGCAATAAATAAACGATTTCCGGTATCTTTTAATTGTTTTAAGAGATTTGGAATACCCTCACAATCCACGCTGCTTTAAATACTCTCTGAATTGAACTACTCACCACTTAACGTCCTTACGGACTGTTTGAAGTGGGAGATTCCTAAGTACAGAAGCCTAGTGGCTTCTAATTCATTAGGCTATCCCCGTAGTTCCTACGGTTAGAAGCCTTAAAGCTTCATTTTTAAGATTGATACTTGCGTTAATATCTCTGTCGTGATGACTATCGCACTCAGGACAATCCCATTCACGAAGATTTAGATTCTTAACGTCTTTATTTTGATACCCACAACAAGAACATAATTGACTTGAAGCAAATGTTTTGGATACCGGAATGACTTGTTTCCCATACCATTTTGCCTTGTATTCTAGCAACGTTCTAAATTGCGACCAAGATACTTCACTAATCGCTTTTGCTAACTTATGATTTTTTAACATATTCGATACTTGCAAATCTTCTATACCGATAACATCGTGGCTTTTGATGATTTCAGTTGAGATTTTGTCCAAGTAATCTTTTCTAGCATTAGCTATGTATTCATGAATTCTAGCTACCCTTACTCGTTGTTTATTCCAGCGAGAAGATCCTTTTATTCTTCTAGAAAGAACACGTTGTGCTTTTGTCAACTTCTCTTCCAATGAGCGAAAAAATTTAGGATTTTTATAGGTTGTTCCATCTGACAAAATGGCGAAATCTTTTAATCCTACATCCATTCCAATATAAGAATGTGTTTTCGGAAGTTCTTGCACTTCTGTTTCAACTAACAATGACACAAAGTATCTGCCAGAAGGGTTCCGTCTAACCGTAGCATTTAAAATACGTCCCTTTACTTCACGACTTTTGGCAAATCGAACAAGACCTAGTTTCGGCAATTTCATTTTGTTTCCCACAACAGCAATGTTTTCATTTGTTTGTTTTGTCGCATAAGATTGTACGTTGTTCTTTTTAGATTTGAAACGCGGGGCACTGTTTTGTTTTTTAAAAAAGCGTGTGTAAGCATCCGCAAGGTTGCGAACAGACGATTGAATAGCAATACTATCCACTTCTTTTAGCCAAACAAACTCTTTCTTCATGGCAGGAAGTTTGGCAGAGCATATACCATATGCCAAACCTTTTCCTGTTTCTTTGTATGCATTATCCCATAAAGATAGGAAGTGATTGAATACAAAACGAGAACAACCAATCGTTTTATTGATCAGGATCGCTTGTGCTTTATTTGGATAGATACGAAAATTATACGCTTTATTGATCATCCTTCGTTTCACCTCCATTTTGATATATGTCTATTATACACCAAACATACATTCGATCGATAGTGAAGTGATTATGACAAATTGTCCGGTAACACTTTACATATGTCGAACAATTCATCTCCCACCTACTCGCTGGGCTACGTCCTTCACGCTCCTTGAGGAAGGAGTCTTCTTGGCTAAATTGATAAAAAACAGCTCGTTCTACTTCTCCTTCATTCATATTGTATCTTTCTACGAATGATTGCTGGATGGGTGGACCAATAAATGAATCTAACTCGCTTACATGCAATTCTTCAATTCCAATCTTTTTTAATGCATACAATTCCTTCTTTCAGATTCGTCAATGTTCCATCTAAATCAAATAGAAATGTTGTATACAAATTTAATCCCCCGCTCCTTTTTACTTTCCATATTATATGGAAGACTTTTTCATGCCCATCTTTTACTATACTATCATTATTTATCTTTTCGAAAAATTATTTCTTCTATGTCATATACTTTCAGTTACAAAGTGTAATACATATGATAAAGTAAAAAAGTTACAATTATTTTAATAGAATCGGATGAATTAGTCCTCTATAACAATAGTAGGTGGGATAACAAATGACTATACAAACAGAGCAAGATATAATTCGCTTAATAGAAAACGACGAATGGATGATGAACGTATTACAATTAGCAAAATCACTAGAGCTACCAGATTGGTGGATTTGCGCCGGATTTGTTCGCTCTAAAATTTGGGATACTTTACATGACTACGAAATACGAACGGCTACACCAGATATTGATGTCATTTATTTTGATCAATTACATACAGATGAGGTATATGAGCAATCACTAGAGAAAGCACTGGTAAATATGGATGCTTCTATACCTTGGTCGGTAAAAAATCAAGCTCGTATGCATGTAGTGAATAATATGCCACCGTATTCTTCTTCTGTTGATGCTATTTCTAAATTTCCTGAAACAGCAACTGCTTTAGGAGTTACACTTGATGAATTAAACAACGTCATATTAACGGCCCCATGCGGTATTGAAGATGTACTTTCCTTACAAGTGAGGCCAACAGCTCATTTTCTTGAAACAAAAGAGCGATTACATATGTACAACACTAGAGTTAATAAAAAGAAATGGCAAAACATATGGCCTAACATTGCAATCACTTATCCTAAAATCTAAAAAAGGAGCTTCTCATTATACGAAGCTCCCTTTCTATTTTATTTCAAAAACTGAATGACTATTTCCGCAAATCGATCTGCTTCTTCATAATGCGGTGTATGACCACTCTCTTCGAATACAATACAATCCCCATTTTGAGCATCTTTATTAAATATTTCAATTTGTTTTTCACACGTTACTGCATCGTATTTTCCTACAATTAATAACATTGGATTTTGTACATCTTTTATTTTTCGTAATAAGGAAGTATGAACTGCTCCTTCTATTTTTAATCTATCAAAATGAATTTTGGAGCGATTTGAAAATACTTCCCACTCTTCATCACTATGCAAACTCTCGTCTGTCACATCTTCCTTATAATTGTAAATCTCCATTCTATTTTCTTCTAATTCATTGCTTAGTCTTATATAAGCTTCTAGCAACTCTTCTGAAGTAGCATTGCTAGATGAATAAGCGATAGACTCTTCTGCTACTTCTTCTTTTCCATACTTTTTTAATAAATGCCCTGTCTTTTGTAACAAAGCTCTACTTGTTAATGCGAAATCGAAAGTTGGTCCTTCAAATATTATTTTCTCTATTGAGCTTGGATATATCGATGCATATAACAATGCTACATATCCACCGAAAGAATGTCCAATTATAGACCACTTCTCAATTTGTAATACTTTTTTTAGTTCCTCACAATCTTCAATTAAATCTTTTAATCCAAAAGCTTCGTCCTCAGTAATTTCTTCTGAGCGACAAACACCTCTTTGATCTATCATTATTACATATAAAGAATCTTTTAAACGTTCCGCTTGATGAAATGAAAAATCATAGCAACTTTCTCCTGGTCCACCATGCAAGTATAGGACTGGTTTATTTTTAGGATTTCCATGCGTTTCAACGTATAGTTTTTTCCCCCTAATATTCATATATTTTCCTACTTCTATCAAATTCGCTTTTATGACCATCACCTTCTTTTTTTACTGAATATTATAACATTTAATTTTAAATAATCCCTATTACATTTAAAAAGACGATGATTATTGCAAGTGGTGCTATAAATCGAAGTAAAAACGCCCAACAAATAAATACTTTCTTTCCATAATTTCCACCTACAAAAAACTCTGCTTCTAGTACCTTCTTTTCCATTTTGAATGAAACAAAAATACTAATAAATAGTGCACCAAGTGGCATTAGTATATTACTAGATAAGAAGTCTACTGCATCAAAAATATTCTTTCCGAAAATCGTAATATCACTCCATACTCCAAATGATAACGCGGATGGTATACCTACTAAGAAAATGCCGAAACCGATTATCCATGATAATTTCGTTCTTTTTTCTTGTTCACCATTTGCTAATGCTGAAACAACTGTCTCTAGTAGAGAAAATGCCGATGTTAATGTTGCAAATGTAAATAGTGCAAGAAATACTGTTAAGAACAACCCGCCGAATGGAATTTGACTAAATACAGATGGTAATACGATAAATAATAATCCAGGTCCTTCTGTCGGCTCCATTCCTAATGAAAATACGGCCGGAAAGATAGCAAGACCTGCAAATAATGAAACAAATAAATTCAATCCAACAATTGTAACTGCTGATTTTGGTAAACTTTCTTTTTTATTTAAATACGAGCTATAGGTAACCATAATCGAAATCCCGATACTAATCGCAAAAAATGATTGTCCCATCGCGAATAAAATACTTTCTGAAGTAACCTTTGAAAAATCTGGTTGTAAGAAAAACTTCACACCTTGTATTGCATTATCAAGTGTTAATGAACGAATAATAAGAGCAACAAATAAAACAAACAATGCTGGCAACATATATTTACTTGCTTTTTCAATTCCATTTTGTACACCCTTTGATACAACCCAAATCGTAATGAACATAAAAGCGAAATGTCCCATAATCGCCCAAGCGGGATTTCCAATTGTTTCAGTAAATAACGCTCCATAATTTTGTCCCGGAGTAATAAGTTGTCCCGTTACTCCTCTGAATAAATAAATTAACACCCATCCACCTACAACACTATAAAACGAAAGTAGTATAAAACATGTTCCAACGCCAAGGCGTCCAATCCAGTGCCATCCTGTATTAGGTGCGATACTTTTAAATGCGCCAACTGCTTGTTTCTGTGTACTGCGCCCAATCATAAATTCAGCTATAAGTAGTGGTAATCCAATTAATACAGTAAATAATATAAAGATTAAAAAGAATGCCCCTCCCCCACTCTTCCCAGCGATATAAGGAAACTTCCATATTGCGCCAAGTCCAATTGCTGATCCTGCTGCAGCCATTATAAAACCTAATTTCGAAGTCCATTGCTCCGTCTGTTTCATCTTATTTTCCTCCTATTTAAATTATTTTATATAAATAATTAAATTTTATAAACCAATCCGAATAAACCCTCCATTTCTATTTCCATAAAATAAAAAAATGGCTCAACGTCTCTATATAAAGAGACGCTAAGCCATTTACTTAACGCGGTACCACCCTTATTGATTCCATTATGAATCCACCTTAGTAGTAATCGTTTGATTACAAACCTAATATCGAAGGTTAACCGTTAAGATTTACTAAGAATGTGATTCCGTTCCACCTTACTGCTCCTAGGCGAGTTCAGGATGTCATTTGACTATGTCACACCAACCCATAGCTCTCTGTACAAATATACGACCTTACTACTCCTATTCAACACATTTTAATATTTAGAATATATTTTCTTTTGAAATTAATATGAAGTATATCGGTTATATTTATAACTGTCAAGGGCTATATTAAAATTTGATGAGAAAATGCGTAATTTTCTTCCCCTATTATTAAGGGATAAGTCTTGTACAGTCCCTTGGAAAAGCACTCGCCTCTCGTACATTTATTAATTCTAATAGTTTGTATACAACTCTCTCTAATCCAATTCCAAAGCCACCGTGCGAGGGACAACCATATCGGAATGTATTTAAATAAGATTGAAACGTATCTGGATGTAATCCTTTTTCTTTAAAAGAAGTTAGTAACATTTCGTAATCATGAATTCGCTGCGCCCCTGAAGTTATTTCTAATCCTTTATATAGTAAGTCGAACGAATCAGTAATAGATGGATTCTCTTTATTTGGCATCGTATACATCGGCCTAGCTTCTTTCGGATAATGTGTAATGAAAACAAACTCACTCCTATATGTTTCCTTCACATATTTCCCTAGTAGCTTTTCACCTTCTGTATCTAAATCCCCAATTGGCGATTCTTTCCGGTATTTATTTTTCAAAATTTCTTGCGCTTGTAACAATGTAATTTTAGGTATTTCTGTAATAACAGGTACTTCTATTTGTAATAGTTGTAGTTCTTTTTCACAGTTTTTTGCTACTTGTTGAAACATATATCGTAAAACATCCGTTTCTAATTGCATCACTTCATAAAAATCATGAATAAATCCAAGTTCTACGTCTAACGATATATATTCATTCAAATGACGGGAAGAATTATGATGTTCCGCTCTGTAAACAGGTGCAACTTCAAAAACACGTTCTAACCCTCCAGCTACCATCATCTGTTTATAAAACTGTGGCGATTGTGCTAAATAAGCTTCTTTTTGAAAGTATGGAAGCTTAAAAACATTCGCTCCTCCTTCTGCCCCTTGTGAAACAATTTTCGGAGTAAATATACGTGTGAAATCGTTCTCTATAAGAAATTCACTAAAGCTCTGAACAAGTGTAGATTTCACTTTAAATATCGCCGCAGTTCTCTCATGTCTTAATGATAATACCCGCTCATTCAGTAGTTGATCTAAGCCAACTTGCAATTTCTTTTTATTTATTTCAAACGGAAGTGGTTCTGCGCGATTTAATATTTTCACGTCGTGAGCGAGCACTTCAACTCCTAATTCTGTTTTCGAAGTCTCTACTATCTGGCCTACTACTTGAACGACACTTTCCACATCTACCTTATATCCAGCTAACTCATTTTCTAGTACACATTGCATAACTCCTGATCGATCCCTTATTAATAAAAAACTAATATTACCTAGATGACGAATTTTTTTTACCCATCCTTGAAGTAATACAATCTTGCCGCCTTGCTCCGTACATTCTTTTGTGAGTGAACGCTTCATTACATTTCCCTCCAGTAATTTTATATTTATTTACGTTATTGTTATTGTCATCGTCATCATCCACGGTCACTCACCTCCTTTCAAAGAATACAAAAATCCGCCCCTATAAATAGGGACGGATTGTTCCGCGGTACCACCCAAATTGTCATAATGACCATCTTAGCCCTGATAACGGTAGGTACCGTTTGCTTTTACTAATTATCACGTTCAAAGCAACACTCACAGGTGTCTTTCCATCATGCGGTATCGCAATCTTCTCAGCAACCGATTGCTCTCTGTAGACCTTTGCATCATGTACTTTTCCTGATCCTCACTTTTTATATTTACAGAGTATTCTATCTCTTTGTTTTATAAAACGCAAGCCTTTTTAAATATATTTTGATCTTTCATATCCAATTTTGTACAATCTCCTCTAAAGCCATTCCACGTGAGCCTTTCAATAATATGATATCCTTTTTCGTTATAACTTTTGATACTTCCTCTGCTATCTTGGCTTTACTATTAAATGACTGTACTTTTCCTATATCATATTTCTTTCTCGCTTCTTCCGCTACAATTTCAGCTAACTCTCCATAAGTGAATACATATTGAATGCTCTCTTGATTTAACATTTTACCAATTTCTCTATGATATGTTTCAGCATTCTTCCCTAACTCCAACATATCCCCAATTACTATCATTTTTGTCTTATAGGCATTTAATGTCTGTAACGTTTCAATTGCGGCCTTCATTGAAGAGGGACTGGCATTCCATGCATCGTTAATAATTGTAAAACCTGTTTTAGCAGTTAAAAATTGAAAGCGCATATGAGTAATATTTACTTGTCGCAATGCTTTCTGTATTTTTTCTGTGGGGACATTATAAAATTGACCTACGGCGATTCCGACAATCGCATTTAAAATATTATGTTTTCCATGCAAGGGAACATCGTACTGTATTTTTGAATCATTTAATTTAAAATGAACACCATATTCATCTAATTGCACGTTTGTTGGAAACAAATCATTTGTATACTTTTCACCAAATGCCTTACAAGTTATACTCGATAAATTCTTATTTTTCAACAGCAATGGCTCATCACCATTATACAAACATAATCCTTCATCTTTTAATCCATCAATAATTTCTAATTTAGCCTTCGCAATTTCTTCTTTTGATCCAAGCGTCTCTAAGTGAGAATGACCAATCATTGTAATGATCACTACATCTGGCTGTGCTATTATTGATAAGTTTCGAATTTGTCCTTTTTCACTCATCCCCATTTCAAGAATTAAAAACTCTGTATCTCGTTTCATTTCTAAAATAGTTAATGGTAAACCGATTTGACTATTAAAGTTTCCCTTTGTTTTATGCACACGATGAGTTGTACTTACAATCGTGCTTATTATATCTTTTACCGTTGTCTTGCCATTACTACCTGTAATTCCAATTACTTTTACATTTAGCTCTTTCCGATAAAATTGTGCCAATTGTTGCAAAGCAAATAAAGTATCATCTACAAATATAATTGGCATCCCTTTTGGCGGAGTGCTGTAAGACTTTTTCCATAAGGAAGCGACAGCTCCATTATCGAATGCCTCTTTTACATAATCATGTCCATCTTTCACCCTAATGATTGGAACAAATACACTTCCTTCTTTAATGCTTTTGGAATCTATGCAGACACCATGTATCTCTATGTGATGAAATGATTCTTGTAACCCTTCACCGCCTACTACCTCTTCAAGTTTTTTCAAATTCATTTGAATCAAATTATCACCTTTTTCCATTTTATTACATAATTTCCGTTTCATTTACGCATATTGATAAAGTGAAACTTTAATCAGTGGGGATTTTGTTCCTCCCCACTGATTATCAGCCCTCACCAATCGGGCTTTTACGGTAAGCCCGCCCCCCCACCTAACTTCTTTGCTTTCCCTGAATTTTGAGGTGGAGGGTCTTACTGCCCGGCAAATAGCGGGATAAAAATTTTATAGCGAGGTGTTTATATGAAAAAAGCGATTAGTTTCTTTCTTCTTTTGTTATGCCTAATTGCAGTGAATGAAACATACGCCTATTCACCAAAATCTTTACCAATCTCCCAAAACTCTGATCAATGGAAAGTGAATATTGATGAACCGAAGAACATAGATAAAAATATGCTTCAAGCTAAAGAAGATGAATTTAAAACATATCAATTTTCAGTAAAAAATGTTGGTAACAGTGAAGTATATAACGTACAAGTCGAAGTATTCCGCAACGAGCCAAAAACGAAAACGAAATATGAACTTTTCTCACGAAAGGAAAGTCGCTTAGCAAGTGGAAAAACTGGATTTGAACATACTAATTTTCCAGTTGCCACAAAAGCAGATGAAGTTGATGTAATCATTACTTGGCAAGAACACCCTTTCCGCTCCATGAGAAACGGTCAAAAAGTTGAGTCTAGAAAATTTAAAGAGCATTTTGTTTTTAAAGACGATAAAAACAACTAGAATACGGATGAATTTACATTAGCATTCCTATAGCTTACTTTACTAGTACCAGTGCTTAAGCAAATTAAAAAGTCGTGGCTTATAAACGCCACGACTTTTTATATTAATTCGTACTAATTCCTCTTGCTGCCCAAATACGATCGATATCAGCAGCATGTTGTCCGCCATATAAAAGAGCATCCGCTTGCTTAATCGCTTTTGCTCCATCACTGAATTTAGAGTTTGGTGTTAATGACCAGTGTGATTGTAAAATAATTTTCGTTGCTACATCACGTCCAAAAGCTTGTGCCATCTCATATTGACCTTGTGCCCAAATTTCCCCATCATCATGTACCTCATTTGTAACATCTTTCGGATACACTTTATTCGTATCTAATCGGCGCAAGCACGTCGGATCTGAACTAGAATAAGCAGTCGCATCCCATTCTCCAACACATGCTTTTCCGTAGCCTGTTGTCGATACTGCATCTTCATACGTAGCACCTAAGAAGTCACCAAATCCTTCTCCCATCGCTCCGCCTTCTGCAGAACTACCAAAGCCAGGTACTTGGTTATCTTGAATGGAATGCCCGTATTCATGTGCGATAATACCAGCATCTTCTGCATCATCTACTCCGCCAGTACCAAAAGTTAAAGCTTTCGTTGTCGGAGAATAAAATGAGTTATCCGCCGTCGTTCCATTCACATTCACTTTAATAGAGCGATTATTAATATTTTTAAATCCTAACCCTTGAATGTAACGCTGTAATGTATCGATATGATAATACGACATAACATCTTCAAAGCTATCATTTGCACGTGTATAGTTAAATTGTAAATTTGTAGATTTTGTTTTTGCTTTTGAAGAAATCGTCACATACTCTCCAATTAAAAATCCTGTCCCATCTAAACCTTTTAACGTAACAGTCTTCAATTGATTCGTTAACGCTGTTGAATCCGCATCGTTATTATCTTTTAAGCCTACTTTACTACCGCTAGATACGACTGGATTAGGTAAAAATACTTTTCCTGTCCCTTCAGCTTTTCGGTTTATATCAACCTTTTTAATTAACTTCCCATTTTCCGCATCAATAAATGTTTCCCATGCACCAAATGGATTATTAGAATGGACTACCACTTTATATACTGGACGAGCAATTCCCTCTTCCACAATATATCCGAATTCTTTCTCTGTAGGAGCCCATAAGTTTTGCTCACTTGCTTCTCCAACATACGCCATTGATTTTTGTATTGCATCTTTTTCACTAATTTTTGTCGTTACTTCCTTCACACCTTTGACGGATTGATAATCAGAAACAGCAAGTACGCCCTTTCCCTCTCCGTTAAGAGTAACTGTAATTTGTTTTGAAAATACAGGTGTACCATTAACAACTTGCTGGAACCTAACATATGAAGCTACTGACGTTTCTGTTGTAGAAATATATTGCAAGTCTGAAAGGTCTGTTTTTAATCCATACTGCGCAGCATTTTCTTTTAAATATTCAGTTGCTTTTTTCTGCGGCGAATAAGCTTCTAGCTTTACTTGCTGCTGTTTTTCCAATGCCGAAACCGTAGAAATCGTCCCCATTACTAACGGTACAGTCATTGCCATTGCCACCATTTTTTTATTAAACATAGAACCACTCCCCCTAATAAAGTAGCTCAACCTTATCCCATTACCACTAGGCAATCATTCCCCACAAAATGGGGGGATAAAAATTGAATCTACGAGTAATTCTCTATAAACAATTCTATTACCTTTCCATTTAGGTTGAGTGAAATTTTCTCAATATTTATGTATAAAATGAGAAAAATACTGTAGAAATATATTTCTACAGTATTTTCTTTAGTGTGCTATGAAGAAAGACATTTACTAGAGGACCTATCGAACGGATTATGAGAAAGTTAGCCGGATAAATTTCCATCATACAAAAAGGAAGTTGGAATGATTCCAACTTCCTTTTTTCTTTAATGAGCCGCGCTTAATTTAATTCGAACTTTCGCTTCACCTAAAGATAGTTCATCGTCTTCATTCGTTAAGTGATCAAATGTAAATTGCTTAACGAGTAAATTTTCTTCCAATAAATCTTTATGGTTCGTTAATGTTCGTTGTAGCTCTTCCTCTGTATCAAGAATAACATCTACTCGTAAATTAACCGGTAAATTTAACTGCTTACGATATTCTTGAACCGCTCGAATAAATTCACGCGCCACTCCTTCTTGTAACAACTCTTCTGTTACATTCGTATCTAACATAACTGTATATTGTCCGTTAGTCGTATTAGAGAACCCTGATTTCGCAACTTTCTCTACTACTACATCTTCAGCCGTTACAACTACTTCTTCTCCTGGTGCAGTTTCGTAAACTGCTCTTTCTGTAGATACAAAGTGTTGTACTTCTTCTTTTGATAATTGTTTTAACCATCCATTTATTGCATTCACATTTTTACCAAACTTCGGCCCAGCTGTTTTAAAGTTCAACTTTAATTGATAGGACGTGTATTTCGTTTCATCGAGTTCAACATGAAACGCTTTGACATTTAGCTCATCCATGACGATATCACGATAAGATTCCCAATCCATATCATTTTCATTATGCGCTAGTAATACAAGTTCCGCTAACGGCTGTTTTACTTTTAAAGAATGTTGATTACGGTTACTTCTTCCTAGTTCAACAACTTGTAAAACAGCATCCATTTCCGCTTCTAGTTTCGGCTGAAGTAGTGATTCATTTACAACTGGATAATCCTCTAAATGAACGCTACTTCCAGTTAAATTCAAATGAATATCCTCAGCGACAAACGGTGTAAATGGTGCAATTAACTTACTAATTGTCACAAGTACTTCATGTAGTGTCTCATAAGCAGCTGCTTTTTCAGCATTCATACCAGATTCCCAGAAACGATTACGTGATCGTCTTACGTACCAGTTACTTACTTCATCTACAAGCGCCGCGATTTCACGAGCTGCATTCGTAAATTGATAATCATCAAGTGCTATTCTCACTTTTTTCGTTGTGCTATGCAATCTTGATAATACCCATTCATCCAATTTCGTCCGCTTTACATCATACGTTTCTTTCGGATTATACCCATCTAAATTTGCATATAAAACGTAGAAGCTATACACATTGACTAATGTATCTACAAACTTAGATTTTGCTTCCAGTACTGTTTTTTCAGAAAAACGTTTCGCATTCCACGGTGCACTGTCAACGAGTAGCGCCCATCTTAAAGCATCTGCACCAAACTGATTTACTAAATCAACTGGATCTAGTGCATTCCCCTTACTTTTAGACATTTTCTGTCCTTCTTCGTCTAATACATGTCCTAGTGATAACACTCGTTTATAAGGCACTTTTCCTGTATATAGTGCTGATACTGCTAATAAACTATAAAACCATCCACGTGTTTGATCAATGCCTTCTGCAATAACATCCGCTGGGAACTGTTCTTCAAATAACTCTTTATTTTCAAATGGATAATGATATTGCGCAAATGGCATAGAACCACTATCAAACCAAACATCAATTACTTCTGGTGTACGATTCATTGTACTTCCGCATTTTTCACAGCAAACTTGCACTTCATCTACATATGGCTTATGCAATTCCAAATCTTCCGGTGTTTCTTTTGTACTATGCTTTCTTAAATCAGCAATGCTTTTCGGTGCGAATTGATGATCGCAACTTTCACATTCCCATACGTTTAATGGTGTTCCCCAATATCTATTTCGGCTAATATTCCAGTCCACCATATTTTCTAAAAACTTACCAAAGCGTCCATGTTTCATATGGTCTGGATACCAAGTAACAGAATCGTTATTTTGCAAAAATGTATCTTTAATTGCAGTTGTTCGGATTAACCAACTCTCTCCTGCATAATAAAGAAGTGGTGAATCACAACGCCAGCAATGTGGGTAGCTATGTTCATACTTTTCTTTATGATATAGTAAGCCTTCCTTTGCTAAATGACGAACAATATCCACGTCACAATCTTTTACAAATTTCCCTTTCAAAAATGGTACTGCTTCTGTATACTCACCTTTCTCATCTACAACATGCAAGAATGACAATCCTTCACTTTGAACGACTCTATAATCGTCCTCCCCATATGCTGGAGCGATATGAACGAGTCCTGTACCACTATCTGCCGTGACAAAATCTGCTGCGATAACGTGATAGCCATTTGTAACTTCTTTCATTGGAAATGGCGGCATATAAGATGTGTTTACTAATTCTTCACCTTTATGAACGGATAATACTTCATAGTCTTCTTTTAATACATCTTGTACACGTTCTTTCGCAATAATGTATACATGACCTTCTTGTTTCGCTTTCACGTATTCCATATTTGGATGTACAGCGAGCGCAACATTTGCTGGAAGTGTCCAAGGTGTCGTTGTCCACCCTAGGAAATATTCATTTTCACTATCTTTTACTTGAAACTTAACTGTTGCACTTAAGTCTTTTACTGTTTTATACCCTTGTGCAACCTCATGTGAACTTAGTGAAGTTTGACAACTTGGGCAGTATGGTGAGACTCTATGCCCTTTGTACAATAATCCTTTTTCATGAATCGTCCCTAAAATATGCCATACACTTTCGATATATGGATTCTCTAGCGTAACGTATGGATCATCCATATCTACCCAATAACCGATGCTTTCAGTGAATTCACGCCACTGCTTCTCATATGTGAATACACTCTCTTTACACTTCTGAATAAATGGCTCAATTCCATACTCTTCAATTTCATGTTTACCAGAAATACCGAGTTGCTTCTCAACACCTAATTCTACAGGTAAACCGTGTGTATCCCATCCCGCTTTTCGTAGCACTTTATAACCAGCCATCGTTTTATATCTCGCTACTACATCTTTAATTGTCCGTCCAAGTGCATGTCCGACGTGTGGTAAACCGTTCGCCGTTGGTGGTCCTTCATAAAATACGAAAGACTGTGCGCCTTCTCGATTCTGAATTGATTGCTCGAAAATACTTTGCTCGTTCCACTGCTTACGAATACGTGTTTCCCTCCCTACAGCTGACTCTTTTACATCTACTTTCTTCATCTACAATCACTCCTTTTGAATATTTTAAAACACACAAAAAACCCGTCCCTATGAAGTAGGGACGGGTTTA
Organism: Bacillus sp. GW823-FHT06B01; assembly: GCF_058952315.1. NCBI lineage: Bacteria > Bacillati > Bacillota > Bacilli > Caryophanales > Bacillaceae > Bacillus > Bacillus sp. GW823-FHT06B01. The sequence continues at coordinate 1,055,385 of NZ_JBXAHR010000001.1, forward strand.
ACCGCGTTACCACCCTAATTCTATTAGCTCTTCGCTAATAGCACTTAGCAACGTACTATCATACGTGTTCTTTGTAACGGTAGACATCCGTCCGGGCTTACTTATTTTCAGCCTCGGCTCCTCGGAGATGATTTTCAAATAACGTCTGCACACCGGCTTTCAGCTATACACCGGCTCTCTGGGGAACAATTCATTATTTTACTCGTTCTCGTCTTCAGATTTGTATACTTTATTAAAAGCTATTTTATGCCATTGGGCAATAAATTGTCAACCAATTCGAAACATACATTTAATTATACCCTTTTTTCACAATTCCTATACAATTATTTCTTAAATTCTTGTATTCCGGCTAAATCTTCATCTTCTTCAATAAGCTCAGCAAAGAATCCTGATTCATCCTCACGAAGAACAATTTCAAGCTCTTGCTTCGCCTCTTCAATTCTATTTAACTGTGCTAAATAACAAGCGCGATCGTATCTTGCTAACAAATCACTCGCATCTATTGTTAATACATCATTTGTTATTTTTTCTGCCTTTAGTGTTTGTCCGGCACCATGATACGAAGATGCTAAAGAAAGAAGAATTGCTGCTTCATTTGGATGATGTATAGACGCATTTTCCAATACATGAATTGCCTCTTCAAACCTTTCTTGACTTTGATACATTTCTCCTAAAGCAAGAAACGCTCTACTTACAAACGGTGTTTGCTCCGTTAATTGTAAGGTAATCTTTTCTGCTTTTCTTTCTTCTCCTATTTTAAAGAATACTTGTGCTTGTAAAAGAAGCGTATCATAATCATCTGGTAACTCTCGAACCATTTGCTTCGTTAATTCTGAAGCATCCCGTAACATATCTTCTTCCTCACACGCCATGAAAAGATTTACAAGTTGCTTCGCTATATCGTAATCCCATTTATTTTCTAACGATGTTTGCAATACATCTATCGCCTCTTTATACATCGCCACATTCTCGTAAAATAGTGAAAATCGCTGCGCTGCCATATTATTTTTTTGATTTAACTTTAATGAGATTTCATATAAATCAATAATTGTAGTAATAATCGAAATTTCTTTCGCACGGTTTTTCATGCGATAAAAAGCTCTTGTAATTATGGATTTCTTCGGCTGTTCATTTTGTTGACGTTCAATCCATCTTTCCGTCACCGCAGATGCAGCATACATAAATGCCATACTTCTTTCTGCCTTCTTCACCTTTAATGTATGAAGAAAATCTCGTATATTAGACAATTTCTTATGTTGTTCTATCGCTTTTACATACACATCAAATATTCGTTCATTATTTGCATCTTTTTGTATAACTTTCATTGCAATTTCAATTGCTTTTGCATTTCTTTTTTTCACTAACACTTTGGCATAATGATATAGAACTTCTATATGCTCACTATCTAATTGAAGTGCCTCTTCAATCTGTGCTTGTTCTTTATCTATTTCATCCATCGCTCCATACACATATGCAATCGCATCTAATCGCCATATTTCAGGTGCTTCGTCCGCTAATTGTTCTAGTTCTGTCAGTAACTCTTCCTGAAGACTCATTTCTACTGAAAGCTGTGCCAAATATTCCATATTAATATGCATCGGCTCTTCTTTCATAGCCTGAACCATATGACTTTGTTCTTTAGAACGATTTTCTTCTTTTTCATATATTTCTGCAAGCTGTAAATGCACACCTACGAAATTCTCATCAAGCTCTAAACATGTTTCATACGCTTGTTTTGCTTCCGGCAATTGTCCTAATGCCATAAGTATTTCACCAATTCGGTAATACGGTAATGCCGTTTCCTTTTGTTCTATCGCCTTATTATACCTTTTCATCGCTTGGCCGTACTGCCCAATAGATTCATATAAAATACCTGTATAACAACCGTATTCGCTTATTTCATTTCTTTCTTTGTGTAACGTTCTTAAGAATGCTATACCTCTTTGTACAAATACCGTTCCTTTAATTCGATTCACATATTCATCTAACGCACTTGCCACATTATATTCACTCTGCTTTATACCACTCTCTAACTTAGACAAAGCTACTTTAAACCCTTCTTCATTTCCACCAAGTTCAACCTCAGCATCCCATAGAACCATTCCCGCATTCATAAGAAAATCTTGGCTCTTTTCAATTTGTTTTTCAATACCGAGAATATATTGTTTCGCTTCCTTGTATTGTTCTTTCGCCATATAAACTTGCGTAAGTCCAAAGTGAGAATAAACATCATCATGATTTTCTTCTAAAGCACGATTATACAATGTTTCTGCTTCTTCCAGACTATCATTTTGAAAATGATAGTCACCGAGTTTTACGTATAGAGGTGCCTTATCGTCACAATTCTCAATACCTTTTAATAAAATTTCTTTCGTACTTTCCTCATCCTTCAAATCAGACTCGTATATTTCCGAAAGTTTCGTATAGATGTAAGGTGCATTACTATCCAAATAAATCGCTACTTTAAGCCCTTTTATCGCTAAATGTAATTTCCCTAAATGATGCGCACATCTCGCGCGCTCATACCATACATGTGCCTCATTTTTATTCTCTCTTAATAAGTCATTAAAAATTTCATACGCTTCTTCATATCTTTCTAAATCTATTAATATTAATCCGTGATTCGTTAAAGTGAATCTTTCTGGACTACGTTCTAAAGCAACTTGAGAAAACTGCAACGCCTTTTCAGATTGATCGATATACATGTATGATAGAGCGAGAAAACTCCAAGCAATCGGCTGATCTGCGTCTAATTGTAATGATGTACGAAAACTTGAAATCGCTTCTATATAACTTTCCTGTTCAAAAGCATATCTTCCGTTTATTAAATGATATAAAGCACGATTATTTTTCTTCTCAACACTTGTCAGCATTTGCCCGGCTTTTTCTAATTCTTGAAGGCGAATAAAGCACTGCGCACCATGCAATTTAACAAAATCTGAGTTCGGAAACTTCTCCATTAACTTTTCAATACAACATATAATAAACTCATTATCTACTTCAACATCTAAATGCTTAACTGTATATAACCACGTATTCGGATTATCACTCGACTCTTTTAAAAATTGTACTAAGTTATAAATCCCCTCTTTATCATGTTCATCTAAATGATCCGTAAGAGAAAAAATAGATTTAAAATAATAATTTTCTTCTTCATTAAAAAATGCTAATTGCTCCTTCTTTTCTTTCGGAACAAACGTAATCGCTAAACAACCTGTGTAACGATATTTTTCTTGTAACTTACTATATTCCACAATAACTGGTTCTATAAAGTTCGGATCTTGAACATAAAAAGCTTGTAACGTATCATCATATCCAGATAGCACTTGTACATGTGAAGCATGCTCAATATCTATACTTAATAAAACAGGAATCCCTTCATCCAGCAGTCTCTTATAATTTTCCTCATTCCCTTTAAAATAACGATATTCATAACCTAATTCTTCTAAATAAGAAACAGTATCTGAAAACTTTGAGCCTGTCATATCAAAAATAAACTCTGCTATTTCATCTTGTGTACGTTTTTCTCCCCATAACTGCAACATCATTTCTAAACTTGTCGGAACACAATAATTATCCTTTTGTACAATAGGAACTATCGGTAAGTGCACCTTTTTTCCATCTGGATTTTTTTCTAAATTATGATATAAAGACTCTTTTAAACTTTTTTCTTCTTTTAATAACTGTTGTAAATCTACAAGTTTATTCATTTTGTAAAGCGCTTCTGCACGTAAATGTACAAAGTAAGCTTTATACGCATGATAAGGAAGCTGATTATTTATGTTATCTATTACCGCTAACATTTCTTCATACTTCCTTAAATCTAATAAATATTTTACCTTTTCAAAATGAAAATATGGTACTTGCGGGAACTTTACAATCGCATCATCAATTAGCTGTAATGCACGTTTTTGTTCTCCTTGATTCGCATATAATTGTGATAATAAATAGGTAGATAGCTCTTCACAATCTTTATGCTGCATGCCGGCTATAAATTGTTCTTCTGCTTTCTCCCATTCACCTGTATGCATATAGACGTAGCCCCATTTATCAAATACGGCACGTGAACTGTACTCCTCTGCCTTTTGCATATAGATTAGGGCTTCTTCATTTCGTTTCATTTCCAACAAACATCGTACTAACGTAAAATATGTTTTCGCTAAAAGATCAGCTTCTATTTCTTCTTTACTTACCTCTTCTAATGAGTCTTTTAACAACTGTTCTACTTCAAGTATTTTCCGCTCATCAATTAACTCATCACAATATAAAGAGAGCGTTCTCATATTTGGGAATTTTTTGTAGGCGTAGCGAATGAGGAATGAACTGTATTGGTGCATAAGCCCTTCATCAGTAAGACGTATTAATATGTCAAACTCCTTATGTGAAGGAACACTAGCAAGCCAACTCTTCAAATAAGATAAAGTATTCTTTTCTTTTATATATGAAATTTCATTATTTATTTCCTGTAATCCATCTATAAATCTCTTGTCTTTCAAACAAGCATCTAACTGCTTAAAATCTAGCATGTATTCACCTCGAATATTTATTTGTACTGCTACTTGCTTAGATTTTACACATCATATTGTAGGTATTCAACTAAAATCTCTTATAATGGATGGTATTAATTAATATTATTCAAATTTATAACAAAATATAGTAAAAATGATTGTTTTTCTCCATATTTTGTTTAATTAAATGGAATAACGTAACATGAGGATTTTATCTTTTGGAAGCTGAAATCCGTACATGAAATTATATCGGCGATAATTTAAATATATCAGCGATTATACGGTGGATGTCGACTTACCGACAAAAAATGACACTCCTCAATAAATCGCTATCTTTTAACATACTATTTCACCAAATGTAATTTTCATATTCGGAGCATATACTAAAGAAGAATGTAGATGAAATGCCTTAAAAAATCGGAGTTCAGCTTCATATTGAGCTAGCGCATCATCATATGTTAATCCTCTAGCCATTAAACGTTCTGTAAAATGCTGTTTATCACCCGGATCCCCTGCAATCCCCTCTTCTTTTAATGAATGATACAACCTTTGTTTATCATTATTGTGCATATTGGAATCTAAAAAGTTCACTTTATCACTTACTCTACATTCAATATTTTTTACGCCTAGTTCACTTAAACACATCGGTATTTTCATACCAATATTTCCATCTTTTCCGCTTCTCTGCATGTCATTTTCAAATAACTTCTGCAAAGCACCTAGCCTAATAATTTCCGATTGATTCTCTCCATCTAAAAAGTATGAAGACATATTTGATATCCAATGTGGTTCAAAACAGATTATTTTTCCGCCCTTTTTAATTGAATGTATCATTTTTTTTAGCATCATTTTTGGCGAACTCATATGTAATAAGAAAGCATGACAAATTGCTATATCATATGTATCTTTCAATTCAATTTCTGTAGCATCTCCCTCAAGAAATTCTGTCTCATACGGAAGTAAACGAAACAACTCTCTCGCTTCAGATAATAATGTTTCTCCACTATCAATGCCTGTATACTTTGATCCTTCTGGAAGTAAAGGCATTAATAATAAGCCTAAATAACCATATCCACAACCATAATCAATAATATGTACTGGCTTAGTAATCTTCCAAACCATATTTACTAAAAAGCTTACATAATCGTCGTTGTAATATAAATCTCTTGTGTTTTTTAAATATGCTAGTTTACTGTTCCAATCGTATGTTTCCAAATTTCACGCCTCCTTTATATATGACATTACAATTCTCCATTTAATAAGGACATTCCTACACTTGAAACAATTCTAGAAAAATTTAGATTTAATAAAATAAAACTTCTGCTTTCACATTTTCTATAAAAATAAATAGGCATACATATCTACTATGATACGTATACCTATTTGTTTCACATCTCCTCAGGAGCCTCTACCCCAAGTAAACGTAATCCCTCTTTTAATACAACTGTCACAGCATAAACTAATGCCAGTCTACTTTCTTTCTCTTCGCTCTCTTCCAATATACGAACATTACCGTAGTATTTATTGAACGATTGTGCTACATCTAATACGTATTTCGAAATGATTGATGGCTCATTTTTGTTGAAGGCTGCTTCAATTACTTGCGGGAATTTATTTAGTAATTTTACGACGCTCCAGCTATGATCATCTTTTAATGCAAACATACACGTTTCAAATTCTATACTTTCTTTTCTTAAAATAGAGCAAGCACGTGCATGTGTGTACTGTACGTACGGTCCTGTTTCACCTTCAAATTTCAGCATGTTTTCTAATGAGAATTCGATATTATGCATACGCTCGTTTTTTAAATCGTGAAATATAATTGCGCCAACACCGACTTGCTTCGCTACTTCTTCTTTCTGTTTTAAGTTTGGATTTTTCTCTTCAATATTTTGTTTTGCAAGGTCTATTGCTTCTTCAAGTACTTCTTCAAGTAAAATAACTCTTCCTTTACGTGTCGACATTTTCTTACCGTCTTTTAAAATGAACCCAAACGGTACATGTTCCATACCCTCAACCCAATTGTAACCAAGCTTTTTTAATACAGTGAAAAATTGATTAAAATGTAAACTTTGTTCTGGGCCAACTACATATAACGCTTTATCAAATGCATATGTGTTTTGACGGTATACAGCTGCCGTTAAGTCACGTGTTGCGTAAATCGTCGCACCATCTGATTTTCTAATTAAGCAAGGCGGCATTCCCTCTTCTTCTAAATTAACGACTAACGCGCCGTCAGACTCTTCAAGCAAATCATGTTCTTCTAAAATTCCAATAAAATCTTCCATTAAATTATTATAAAAAGCTTCTCCTTGAAAATTAGTAAATTCAACACCGAGAAGTTCATAAATACGAGAAAATTCTTTTAAGGATTCGTGACGGAACCAATTCCAAAGCTCAACCGCTTCTTCATCACCTTCTTCTAATTTCTTAAACCAAGCGCGTCCATCTTCTTCTAGTGCTTCGTCGGTTTTTACCTCTTCATGGAATTGAACATATAACTTAAATAGCTCACGGATTGGATCTTCTTTAACTACTGCTTCATTTCCCCATTTTTTATAAGCCGTAATTAACTTTCCAAACTGTGTTCCCCAATCCCCAATATAATTAATTCCTACAACTTCATAACCACATTTTTCAGCGATATGTTTCAATGAATTACCTATCATCGTAGAACGTAAATGCCCCATTGAAAAAGGTTTCGCGATATTCGGAGAGGAATAATCGATAACTACCGTTTTTTCACAGCCAAAGTGATTTTGACCGTACTCTTCTTTCTCCGATAAAACCGTTTTTAATACTGCATCACTTACAATTTCACGATTAAAAAATACATTTACGTAAGGACCAACGGCCTCTACTTTCGTAAAAAATGGATTACTTAATTTCTCCGCAACTTCCTTTGCGATAATAGCTGGTGATTTTTTATATTGTTTCGCAAGTGAAAAACATGGAAATGCCGCATCTCCGAATTCATCTTGTTTCGGCGTTTCGATTAAATCTAAAATTTGATTTTGTGTTAATTCATTTGTAAAAATATTGGATAAACTTTTTGCAAACTGCTTTTTATAATCCATACTACAACCTCCTTCATTTTTAAAACACAAAAAACTCGTCTCTAAAAAGAGACGAGTTTAAACCCGTGGTACCACCCTTGTTGTTCATTACGAACCACTTTCCCGTTTATAACGAGGACAGGGGGCCTCGGCTTACTCTAACTATTCGTTCAAGAAGCATCTCCGAAGTGCGCTTCATCTTTTTCTTCCGCACTAGGCTCACACCATCCCTAGCTCGCTTTCCTTCAAAAAAAGACTACTCTCTTCATCACCGACAGTATATTTAATTATTGCTTATTATACATCTTTTCAAACAATTAGCAAGGGTCAATTACACCAAAGTGAAACTTAGCACTTCTTCTTTTGTATACATGAAAATTATGTTTTTCAAATCTAGAACTACGGAAATGATCTTTCAGAACGACACGCTTTCTCGCCACACGCTTCGCTTCTGCAATTGTTTCGTCAGTAATATCATGATACAAAGCGAAGTGTTTTAATCCTTTTATTCCATCTGATTCTATAACAGTTTCTTCAAACATCGGATCAAGGTACACAACATCATAACTATTGTCTTCACATTGTGTTAAAAATGCGTAATGCTCCGTTTGCTTCACATCGATTCGTTGCATTGCCTCATCAATTTCAGAAACAGTTGAAGACCATGTTTTTAAACCATTTTCCATAATATAAGCCATATACTCATTGCCTTCAAGTCCCGTTACTTTTCCGCTTTCACCAACAATATAACTAGCTACAATACTATCTGATGCCATACCGAGCGTACAATCTAATACTGTCATTCCGCTCTCTAATTGCGCGGCTTGTACAAACGGATCGTGTTCTCCGCGCATTAACCTTTTCACACGAAACATCGCTGAGTTTGGATGAAAGAAAAATGACTCTTCCGTTCCTCTCGGATAAATAGCTAATCGGTTTTTCCCTACAACAAGTACATCTTGTTCATACTGCTCATGCAGTTTATGTACTGGTACGTCATTACGTTTAACGAAAGAACGATTTAATTCTGCTGCTACCTTATTTGCATAATCTGTCATTTCTTTGTTCGTTCTTCCTGCTGTTGTTACGATCATTTTTTCACCTCTATATAAAGAAAAGAGGGAGATTTACTCTCCCCCTTCTTTAGCAATTCTTTTCGAAAGCTTGTTCTAAGTTCGTAATAATTTCGTCCATAGTTGCACCTTCAATTTCATGACGGTGAATGAAGTGAACAACTTCTTTTCCTTTTAATAATGCCATAGATGGTGAAGATGGAGGAATTTCTCCGAAGTATTCACGCATTTTTGCAGTAGCATCTTTATCTTGACCTGCGAATACAGTTACAAGATGATCTGGTTGTTTTTCAGCACGAACAACTGCTTGACCTGCTGATGGACGTGCTAAACCAGCTGCACAACCACAAACTGAGTTTACAACTACTAAAGTTGTCCCTGCCGTGTTTTCCATAAATTCTGTTACAGCTTCTTCTGTAGTTAACTCTTCAAACCCAGAACGCACTAATTCTTGACGCATTGGGATTACCATTTGGCGCATGTATTCTTCATAAGCATTTGACATCGTGTAATCTCTCCTTCAACTTTCATTCCAAATTCATCATATCACGCTCTATTACTAGGTGCAAAAGAAAGATAACGATGATTTCATTTTTTTGTAGGGATTTCACAAACCCCACCGCGGCAATGTCCAACTGGGACAAGTTTTCTATTGTTAGCGATATAATCGTATACTTTACTTCCAAATCCGAGTACGATAGATAGTTTTATAAAAGGAACGGCAAACCAATAAGATGGAACTGCCTTTGCTAATACATGTATGCTATGAATTCCGGTATACCACTTATTATTTTTTAAAATATACAATCTTTGTTCCATCTTACTTTGTAGTTCTTGAGAAAGTTCATACTTCTCAACCACATCTTCATCTCGAAATGAAACAAATTGCATCTTACCCTTTTTATCTAGTTTTTTCGTACGTTCTGCAACCGCCGTACACATCGGACACCAACTATCATAGAAAACAATCATACATTATTCCCCTTTACGAGACTCCGTCATTTGTTTCCATACAGAACCTTTTGCTTCTTCTCCACCTTCAATACGCTCTAATGCTAGACGCGCTTGCATCGCTACTTCAAACTCCGGATCATCTTGCGCTGCTTTTAATGCAGGAATCGCACTTTCATCTCCAAGTTCAAATAAGAACATTGCTGCACGCCAGCGTACTAATTTACTTGAATCTTTCAGAGATTTAATCATAACGAACATCGCTGCTGGATCACCTACATCTGATAAGCAATCGCCCGCTGTACGGCGAACACTTACTGAACGATCTAATAACGCTTTATATAATAACGGCAATACTCCATCACCTTTTACCATACCTAAATACGCTGTTGCTAAACGGCGGATTGAAACTTTTTCATCATCTAACGCCATCTTCAACACTGAAATATCTTCTTCAGTAGGATCCATTTGTTCTAATGCTGCAAAACGGTTTTTCCAGTCAGCATCTTTCATCATCTCTTCTGTTACTTTATATGGCTCACGCTTTTGAATCGTTACTTCAACAGCACCTGCCTGGTTTAATAATTCTTTAACTGTTTCATTTACACGTTCTTCTGAATAAGCAGCAACAATCTCTTCTACTACTTCTTTCCCGATTTCTTCAAAATTACCGTAACGTGTACTTTGTTCCACCCATTTACGTTCTTTTACAACGTTTGGTGCAGACATTTGTACTTTCATAATTGATTCTTTAAAACGATCTGGTAAGCCAACACGTTCTTCCGATGTTCCATCTGTTAACTTTACTTGCATTGGAATTGTAAAGAACATTTGAACAAACACTTTCACTTCCCCAAAATGAGCAAGTTGTTGTTCTTCACTTTCTTCTACTACCTGTTCGCCGAAAACAGAACGAACTTGTTGTAATAAAACTTTCCAGTCAAACTTCGCATTTCGCTCCACTGCTAAAAAGTCGGCTACATGATATACACCTTTAATGCCTTCAATTTTCAAAATTTCTTGCACTTGCATTGGTGCTTGTTCTTTATTTTCATTTGTATAATTATTTCGCGCTCCTGATGGTAATACTTCATTCAAAATAACTTTCATTGTATTTGGACTTGGCGTCGGTTCAATTGCTTTAATCTTCACGTAAAAAACTCTCCTTTATTGCGTGTTCTTACGTGTATTGTAACATGTTCCACCTCTCTAAACCTACTCGGATGCTTTATCTTGCTGATTTCTTTCCATCATCATACTTTTTCATTCTTTCTCTTTCCACCTAATTCCCCCAAACCATTGTTTAACGTCCTCTCTTATTGTGATGCGCCCTCCCGCCTTCTCTCCAAAAATGTAATGCTCTCTATCACAACTTCAGTTCTATATATTCTCTTGCCCTGATCATCCTCGTAATTACTCGTATGAATACGTCCGGTAATTCCAACAAGTGACCCCTTCTTACAATATTCAGTTACATTCTCAGCCGATTTTCTCCAAACGACACAATTAATAAAATCTACTTGTTGCTCACCTAAACTATTTCGAAAACCTCTGTTCACCGCAACACATACTCGTGCATAAGCGACACCTTGCTTTGTGTAGTATAATTCTGGCTCCTTTGTCAATCTACCGATTAATACAACTCGATTCATCATATGTTATACCACCTCACATATTTTTCTTCATTGTAAAGAAACATGTATGAAGGGTAAAAAGCGTAAAATAATATATTTTAAAATAAAAAATATTATTTTATATGCTGTAAAAGAAAAAAAGAAACCTTACATATATTAAACATGTAAGGTTTCAAAATTTATACTTCACTACAGGAAATGTAATATCCACCGCGTGCCATCTTTATCTCAACACGATACATTACATTTTCTAAGTAAAAAGTAATCGGTTTAACTTTACTCTCAAAATTCAATTGTTCCTGACATTCAACCGCATACCTTTCAATAGCGGAAATAATAACTTCTGATGATGGATACGTTAAAGCATCTTCTAGTTCTATGAAAAAACTTTTAGAAAATAGTTTTTTCATAATCCCTTTCTTCTCTTTCATCATACTCCATCCCCCTTCAATTTGAATTACCAACAACCATATTATACCATTACCGAAATTACCCTGCATTAACAGGCAGTATAAGCCTCACTGATTAAAATTTCACTCTATCTTTGAAAATAAAAAAATCCTGCATTTTTCATGCAGGATTTTTTATTAGTCATTTTTCGTAAAGTAAGAAACGAAACGAAGAATTTCTAAGTATAACCAAACTAATGTAAGCATTAGTCCCATCGCAGTGTACCACTCCATATATTTTGGAGCTTGACTACGTACACCATTTTCGATTAGATCGAAATCTAGTAATAAGTTTAAAGCAGCAACTACGATAACAACTGCACTAATAATAATACCAATCGTACCGCCTTGGTGAATATACGGAACCGTTACACCAAACATGTTTAGTAGAAATACGACTAAATACATAACCATAATTCCAAGTGTTGCTGCCATCACGCCTGTACGGAATTTATCCGTTACCTTTACTACACGTGTTGCATATAACACTAACATTGCAAATAGAATTGAGATTGTTAGTAATACAGCATTTAAAACGATAGAATCGCCAAACTTCATTGTATAAACCGCTGAAATACTCCCTAATACAACCCCTTCTACCGCTGCATAGATTGGTGCACCAAAAGGTGAAATACGCGGGAAGAACATAGACGCAAATGCGATGATTGCCGCAACGATTAAAGCACCAATTAGTACTGGCATCTTCATCGTCCCCTGCATCATCTGTATGTATGAATAGACAGACGTTGCAAGTAGCAAGATAAGCATAATAAACGTTTTGCCTACTGTTCCACCAATCGTCATCGCAGAAGCGCTTGCTCCCTCTTTACGGAATGCCTCTTTTTTCAACATTGGATTAGATGTTCTCATTTTTTCCCTCCTAAAATAGGTTCTACCAATAGTGTAAAGTTTTTCTCTTTACTTTTCAATATATGCAGCTTGTTTTTATTTTAATCCTTCAACGATGTCTGATAGTTCACTCCATCTTTCCATCGTTTTTTCTAGCTCTTCTTCTGTTTTCTGCTGTGCTTCAGATAATTCTTGTGCCTTTGTGAAGTCAGATCCAACTTTCGCAAGTGCTTCTCCAATTGACTCAATTTTCTCTTCTAGTTCGGCAATTGTATCTTCAATTGTTTCCCATTCACGCTGCTCATTGTATGAAAGTTTACGTTTACGTTGTTGTTTCGGAGCTTCTTCTACCACTTTTTTCTCTTTTTGAACTTCCGCCTTCTCAATAAGTTCTTTCGTCTTTTCCATTTCTAAAAAGTCCGTATAACTACCTAGGAATTCACGCACTTCGCCTCCGCCACTAAAGATGAACAATTCATCTACTACTTTATCTAAGAAGTAACGGTCATGCGATACAGTTAAAACGACACCTGGGAAATCTTCTAAATAATCTTCCAGTACTGTTAATGTTTGTGTATCTAGATCATTCGTAGGTTCATCAAGTAATAGTACGTTTGGTTCTCCCATTAAAATACGTAATAAATATAAACGTCTTCTTTCCCCACCAGATAGCTTACCCAGCGGTGTACCATGTGAATGCGTCGGGAATAAGAAACGTTCTAACATTTGAGATGCACCAATTACTTTTCCGTCTGTCGTATGAATAACTTCTGCAATTTCCTTAATATATTCAATCATACGTTGATTTAAATTCATTTCTTCATTTTCTTGTGTATAATAAGCAACTTTTACGGTTTGTCCAACTTCAATTTCACCACTATCAGGAGATAGCTTACCTGCAAGCATATTTAATAAAGAAGATTTCCCACTTCCATTCGCTCCAATAATTCCGATACGATCTCCTGGTTTCACAATATGATTAAAGTTGTGTAATACCGTTTTATCACCGAATTTTTTCGTTACATCTTTTAACTCAAGTACTTTTTTCCCAAGACGACTCCCGCTAAGCGCAATATCAACTGACTGTTTTGCAGATGGTCCTTCTTGACCTTTCAGCTCATCAAATCGTTGAATACGTGCTTTTTGCTTTGTCGAACGAGCTTTTGCACCGCGGCGGATCCATGCTAGTTCGCGGCGATATAAGTTTTGACGTTTTGATTCTTGTGCAATTTCTTGTTCTTCACGAAGTGCTTTCGCTTCTAAAAATGTACTATAGTTTCCTTCGTAACTATATAGTTTACCATTGTCTAATTCAAAAATACGGTTTGTCACACGATCTAAGAAATAACGATCATGGGTTACAAGTAATACCGCACCATTATATCTTGCTAAATATTCTTCCAACCATTCAACTGTCTCATGGTCAAGATGGTTCGTAGGCTCATCCAAAATTAATAAATCAGGTGTTTCAATAAAACATTGCGCCATTGCAATACGCTTTTTTTGTCCACCAGATAGGTTTCCAACAGTTGCTGTAAAATCAGTAATTCCTAATTTCGTTAATAACGATTTTGCATTCGCATTTGCTTCCCATGCACTCATCGCATCCATACGTTGCTGCACTGCAAATAATTGTTCCTGTACTTTTTCATTACTTGGATCTTTTTCGATATTTAATAACGATTGTTCATAATCACAAAGAAGACGAATTAAAGGTGTATCACCATGGAACACTTGCTCTAATACAGTTAGCTTTTCATCAAACTCTGGTTGCTGTGATAAATAACTAATTGTATAACCACGTGAATGCGTCATATCACCTGTATCAGGAGTTTCTAACCCTGCAATAATTTTTAATAATGTCGATTTCCCAGTACCGTTTACACCTATAATTCCGACACGTTGTCCTTCTGTAATACTACATGATAATCCATCAAATAACGGTTTTTCTCCGTATGATTTCGATAAGTTTTCCACAGTTAACATTTTCATATTTGTGCATTCCACTCTTTCATAAATTGTTCAATAAACTGTTCCATATAACGATGACGAACTTCAGCCTCTTGTTTTGCTGCGTTCGTGTTCATTAAGTCTTTTAGTTTCAAAAGTTTTTCATAAAAATGATTTAAAGATGGATCGTTATTTTTTCTATATTCATCTTTCGTCATCACTTCACGCGGAGGAATAGTTGGATCATACATTAATCTCCCTTTCGCTCCACCATACGCAAATGTGCGAGCTATTCCAATTGCTCCAAGAGCGTCTAAGCGATCCGCATCTTGAACAAGCTTCCCTTCAAGTGAATCCACTTTACCGCCATGACCACCTTTATAAGACATATTGGCGATGATATGAAGAACATGTTTGCTTTCCTCTTCTTTAACATGTAACTCTTCTAACCAATCAGAAACTTTTTTCATTCCTGCTTCTTCACTTTCATTTAACTTCTCATCTGCCACATCGTGAAGTAATGCTGCCATTTCAATTATAAAACGATTTCCCCCTTCTTGCTCGGATAAAGAAATCGCCAGTTTATGTACGCGCTCAATATGATACCAATCATGCCCACTCGCATCTTTTTCTAAAATATGTTTTACAAAAGTAATTGTTTTTTGAATCTTTTCTTGTTTTGTCATTTTATCTTCACCCAGTTACTTATTGTAACACGCCCGCATTTTTTCATCACATATTTTCTTGTCCGCCCATACACTGGGTGGTAGGCATCATCATGAAGGAGGAATAAACATGTTCTATAATAATCAACCGCCTTACCCACAACAACCATTTTATCCTCAGCAACAAGAACAAAGATACACAGAACAATATGAAGAACAAGAGCAACAATATGAACAAAATCCATACGAAACACCGCAAAACCAAGAAGCTAATTATCAACAAAGTTCATACGACACACGTCCTAATTATGAATATCCTCAAAACCCATATGCAGCACCGCAAAATCAAGAACAACAATATCAGCAAAATCCATATGCAACAACGCAAAATCAAGAAACTGAATATCAACAAAATCCATACGACTCACGTCCAAATTATGAATACCCTCAAAATCCATATGTAGCACCACAAAATCAAGAGCAACAATTTCAACAAAATCCATACGCAACTCAGCCGCAACAACCACAATACCAACAACAAATGTACCAACCAAACTACAACGCGCGTGTCTCACCGCCTAAACCACCAACAATTGATCCAACACAACCACAAATTTTACCACCAGGACCAACATTTGATATTACACAACCGCAAATCTTACCGCCTGGACCAATTACAGAACCAACACAACAACAAATTCAACAAGTCGTCGGTACACAGTTTTTACCTTTAAAGAAACCTGTACTAGATTTCGTAAAACCTTGGGTAGATTACGGTTTAAATGAAGCAAAACATACATCACACAAACACGCTTTAACAGAAGTTGCTGCGATTATGTTTTTAGTTGGGAAAGGGTTCAACCCGACGATTGCACATTATATTGTGGAATCTTGGGAGAAGAATGAGCAGTTTTAGAGGTTTTTATTCTGACAAAACTATAAAAGTGTCACAAATGCCTATTTCATAAGCATTTGTGACACTTTTTGTTTGTTATGTTAAATGTCATTTCAATACTGAATTACTGCAGTTACCTTTTCCTTCTAGGACCTACAATTAATTTAATCGCCGTTCTTTCTTGATCATTAATAGTAACCTCTTGAAATGCTGGAACAAAGGCCAAATCAATACCACTTGGAGCAACAAATCCTCTTGCGATTGCAATTGCTTTAATCGCTTGATTTATAGAACCTGCCCCAATCGCTTGAATTTCCACATTGCCACTTGTTCTTAGTACACCAGCTATTGCACCTGCTACTGAATTTGGTTTTGATTTTGAAGATACCTTTAATATATTTTCCATGTAAGTTGCTCCCTCTATTATTTAATCGCTCTTTTGTTACGGTTTAAAATATTTCAACGTATCTTTTATTACTATTCACACCAAAAGCAAACAATGCTACATATGTACATTCATTCGATACTTTTCGTCTTCTTCCTGCCCCACTACGTAAATAAAAGATAATAACCATAAACTCTAATATGCAAACGCTACAAAATAGACATTCACTTAAACGATCACATCATTACAACTGAGGATAATGGTTTTACTTTCACATGTAAAATATGCGTGCCCGCTTTACTTCAATCTTTCAAGATATTCCACTGATATTTCCACCAAAACATCAACCTTTTCTTCTTCAAAATCGTTACAGATACTATTCTATTACTATATTTCATCGTATTAGCACTTTATACTCCAAATCTATCACCTTTTATATAAGACAAGCATAAAATACTATGAGTATACACTTCATTCATAATAGGAGGTAATATATTGGGTTCATACTATCATTCTTCAAATTCAAATAAAAAATGTTCATGTAACGCTTCTTCCAGTTCATATAAAAAATGTTCATGCAACTCCTCTTCTAGTTCCTATAAAAAATGTTCATGCGACCATTCACATAAAAAAAGCTGTCCAGCATACGGCACTTTTTGGCAAACTGAGTTTATAACTGTTCCTTTTGGAGATCCTTTTCCATTTAATCACGTTGGCCCTATAGCAGGAGGAGTTTCCTTACTAAACCCTACTACTATACAATTTAGTCAAGCTGGTGATTATAGAGTTTCTTTCATTTCAACGATTAACACTACTTCAAATCCTGTATTTCCACATATTCCAGTCATGACTATATTTTTAAATAATAATCCACTTGCTAATAGTCAAGGTGATTTCGCTTTCCAAATGAATACTTCATCAAATAACGAATGTCTTCAACTAGCTGGCGAAACGATTGTTACAGTGACAGCTAATTCCACTCTTCAACTGAAAAATAATAGTGGTTTTAATCGTCAAAGTATTGCAACTTGTGATAATGGTATTAATTCAGTTGAATTAACAGTTATAAAACTAAGTTAATAATCCTCTTCACATTCAGATGCTATTTCAGCATCTTTTTTTATTGAATAATGCTCTTTTGATTCCTATAATCAAACATAAATTCCATTGTACGTTTCTGTTCATCTAATAAACATGAAAAAAGTACCGAACTCTTCTACTACAAAAGTTCGGTACTTTTTATATTAAAAACTTCTCATTCTTTCTTACTTCTCCACATAAACCGACTTAACAATTGTACGATTATACGGTTGTCCTTCTTTATTCGTCCCTTTTATATCCATCGTAACGTTATATACTCCTGGTTGCTTTATGTCCTTCAAAGCACCAGTAAACGTATTGTTATTACCCTTTTGTAATTCATTGTATTCAGAGACTAGTTTCCCTTCTTTATTAACTACTCTTACTGTTATAGAAAGATCCCCTTTCATTTCAGGTGCCACAGGTGATTTTGTCAGTTTATACTCAGATTTATTCACTTTAACTTTTGTAGGCATTTGGAGAACAAATGGTGCACCACTCTTGTAATCGCTTACAATTAAAAATGCATCTTTCGACTGCTTCGCCATCATTTTAACTTTCCATTCTCCTACATCCATTTTATCAAATTTAAATGTTCTAATTGTCGCACCACCAAAAAAAGATTCACCTTCACCAGTAGTAATAACGCTATCCTTATTTGTATACATTTTTCCTTTTGGAGACATCATTTGTACTTCTACATCAGAAGACGCTGTTAAGATAGAAACTATTCCTTCAGCTTTTTTATCAACCGTAACAGTTTGCTCTATCCATTGACTTTGTGGCAATTCTCCTCCTAAAATGTTTTGATTTGAAGTTGTATTTAGTTGTTCTATATTTTCATTTGAACTAGTGCTGGATGCTACTAAAGCTGGTACAGCTACATTTGATGTACGTAAATATGGTTCAATTCGAGAGAAAACAGCAGATCCTTTTCTTATATTATCATGATCAAATCTGGAATCTGTAAATAAATGCATTCCATACGGTAACTTAGCACTCCACTCATTTACTAGTCCATCATTTGAACCGTATGATGACAAATAGAACCCGCCCATAGATAACGCAGAAAATACTGGTCCCCAGCTAGTACCAGTAACCGTATAGTAACGATTTAATTTAGCTGCTGGATTATTATCAATCGTTGAACGAAATTTTGCCATTTCCCCCATTTGTAATGAATACGTACCATCATCTTTTTGACCTAAAATAGAAGCAAGCCATCCTGCCCACCAACTATATGATAAATCCGCTAAGTTTGATCCATGATGTGGCGTCGCAAGTGTAATAACATTTCCGACAAATCGATTTGCACCATATCCTACTAATGCAGCCTGTGTATCGATACCGCCTTTACTATGTGCTACAATATTAACTTTTTTACCGAAATGATTATATATTTCTTCTAATTTTTGTGCTAACAATTTTCCGTTATCCCACTGACTAGCTGACCCTTTCCCAGCAGCATCATATAATTGTATAAATACTGTTTGATAACCTGCTTTTAAAGCATAGTCATACATATCATTTATATCGTGATACACTGTCTTTCCATACCAACTATCAGCATTCCCATTCCTTCCTTGTACAAAAAGAATTGGAGGCTTATTCTCATCATAATTAGCAGGTTTTTGACCTAAAAACCATTCTCCAGGTGTAAATACTTCTGTATCAGGAAATCCCTTTCCAAGCTCTTTTACAACTTCTGCCCGTACATTCGTGCTAATCATTGGAGCCATAATTAAAAATACAATCAGTAAGGCAACACATCTTCTCATCAATCGCATGTTACTCCCCCCACTTTTTTTGAAAGAAGGTGCTCTTTGTAATATTTTTTTATCTTCTCTCTTAATACTAGATAATCTTTTTACTTAAACAAAATCTTGTCCCTATTTGCAAGAGATTACTAGTACACCTTCTTTCTTAACTCACGTTATTCTCTTTGTTTCTATCTCTTCCTTTTGAGAGAACACTATAAAAAAGTTTCTCAATAATTGTTAACCGTACTAAATCCAAATATCTCTAAATCATTATTGTCTATATAAAGTATACAAATCTTGAAAAAACTTTAGGAAAAAAACACTTTATTACCACCTAGTTATAAAAAAGATTAATGAAGATATGTACTTTTATTTAATTTTATACAAAACAAACGAATAGAGGCTTATACTGTAAGACTTTCCTACCATTAAATTTTAAACTGAAATTTCCGAATAGAAAATAATATTTCGAGAAACATATATTATGATAATTTTCGCAGACTTGAATTAAACTTTTATAAATACTAACCTATCGGTGAGCAGAAGAAAATTCTGTAAAAAGAAAGGAGAATGCTTTATGATGACCAATTTACAAAAGGAGTTTTTTAAACGACTAAAAATTCCTGCAAAAGAAATAACATTTAATGATTTAGATGAAATTCTCTTGAAAATGGGCTTGATTCTCCCCTATGAAAATCTCGATATTATGGCTGGTACTATTAAAAACATCTCAAAAAATAACTTAGTAGAAAAGTTACTAATTCAAAAACGAGGCGGTCTTTGTTATGAATTAAACTCCTTATTGTATTACTTTTTAATGGATTGTGGGTTTCAAGTATATAAAGTAGCTGGTACTGTTTATGATCTTTACGATAATAAATGGAAACCCGATGATGGTCATGTCATTATCATATTAAATCATAATTATAAAGATTATGTTATAGACGCAGGTTTTGCATCTCATCTACCTCTACATCCCGTCCCTTTTAACGGAGAAGTGATTTCTTCTCAAACGGGAGAATATCGAATTCGCAAACAAACTACCCGAAAAGGTACACACATTTTAGAAATGAGAAAAGGAGCTAACGGGGAATCTACAAATTTCTTGCAATCTGAACCTTCACACGAATGGAAAATAGGCTATGCTTTCACTTTACATCCAATAGATGAGAAAAAAGTGAATAACATTCAAAAAGTGATTGTAGAGCATAAAGAATCGCCTTTTAATAAAGGGGCTATTACTTGTAAATTAACTGATTATGGTCACGTATCATTAACAAATAAAAATTATACAGAAACCTTTAAAGGCACAAAAAATAAACGACCAATAGAATCAAAAGATTATGCTCGCATTCTTCGTGAATCTTTTGGAATAACACAAGAAAAATATGTAGGAAAAACACTAGAAAGAGGATAGTTGACTAGAAGTATTTCATAATAAAGCAGATTCCATATTTAGAATCTGCTTTATTTTATATTTTGTTATAAAGAATTTTTTTGCTGGTATCCTTTAATTTTCAATGATATACTCATCATCATATTTATCATATTGGAGGCCTGATCCTATTTTTGATTCCGTAACTTGATCTCTTAAAAACGGTGCAGCTTCCATTTTGCTAGTTGCAATTTCAATTCCATATTTTTTCGTTAAATGGGCTAATTCTATTAAAAACCACTCTCTTCGCAATGTAACTGGAATATCCAATGTTCTTCTTTTCATATATAATAGCACCTCTTTAATTTCATAACTTAATGAACATCACTACATGCACGTGTGAAAACTACCTTTCATCACTAACATCCAATGAAACATTATAGTATATGCATGTCCATTTTAAACGTGCTATTACAAAACAATATTTCAGTTTACATAATAATATTATGTAAGAGTAGAAGAGAAAGGTATATCCCTTCCCTTCTACTCTAGAAACTTAAATTAAGAACATCTTGGTACACCTAAAGCTAAGAATAAACCTGCTACTCCCGCAGTAATCGGTACTTTTAACGTAATAACATCGTCTACTTTCGTTACTAAAAAGAAAGCATTACCTTCTTGTAATATACAAGTTACCAATAATTGAAATTCCATTTAAACCCCCTCCTTTCAATCGTTATATTATACTTTATGAATTCTCTTCAAAAATGTAATAGGGAATATATCTATTTTTTCCTTATATGCGAAATAAATGTTTATAAGTCTATTAAAAATACTAATTTTCTAAATTTATATAAATCGTGTAATATCCAATAAGTTCCTATATAATCAATAGTGAAAATCTTACAAATGGAGGTATAAAAATGGCGATTTTGAGTAATATTGATGCAGCTTTATTTTTTATTGCTTTTATTCTTTTAATACTATGTATCATTTCATTCTTTAAGAAAAATGGAAAAGCAAAACAATATGGTCGTCCTACTGTTATTCTTTTTATGATTTCAATTCTCTTAACAGGAATGGGCACTACAAAATCTGAACACCCAGTCATCGATTTTTTTGCTACTTTAAGTTTAATTTTATTTATTTTTTTCCTTGTTCTAGCAATCTTATCCGTAATTAAAAAGACAGGTGTAGCAAAAAAACAATTTATAATCACTGCTATTTTATTTGTCATTTTTGTTGCATTATCAAGTATTTCAGCTCCTTCTTCTGAAAAGACGACAGCAACAAATAAACAAGTCGCTTCTAATAATGCAGAGAAAAAAGATGATAAAAAGAAAGAAGCGGACGAGAAAACTCAAAAGCAAGAAGATGAGAAGCGTCTAGCCGATGAACAAGCTCGCAAACAACAAGAAGAGCAAAAACGTCTAGCTGATGAGCAAGCTCGCAAACAACAAGAAGAGCAAAAACGTCTAGCTGATGAACAAGCTCGTAAACAACAAGAAGAGCAAAAACGTCAGGCTGATGAGCAAGCTCGTAAACAACAAGAGGAACAAAAACGCCAGGCTGATGAGCAAGCTCGTAAACAACAAGAGGAACAGAAAAAAGCACAGCAAGCTCAAACACAACCTGCTGTAAGTATCAATAGTAATGTAACTTACGCAAATTGTGCCGCAGTTAGAAGTGCTGGGAAAGCTCCTTTATATAGAGACCAACCAGGTTATAGTTCTAAACTTGATCGTGATGGTGATGGAGTCGCATGTGAAAAATAGTAATAAAAAAAGAAGCTTCTAGTAAGCTTCTTTTTTTATTACATAGTATTGCAACTATTTACCTCCCCTCCCTCTTCCTTTTATAAAACTCATTTTATTATTCTCAAATCAGACACATAATAAGTGATTTCAATCACCACATTGTTTTTCATTTATCGCTATTCTTAATTTAGATATTACATTTAAACTTTATGGAGGCATTCATATGGAACATACATTTACTGAAACTTCAATTGTTGGTGAGATTGTTACACAATTTCCGAAATCTAGTGATCTTTTTAAATCTTATAGAATAGATTTTTGTTGTGGTGGTAATAAGCCGCTTATTGATGCAATTCATGAAAGAAATTTATCGGCTTCTGAAGTAATTACAAAGTTAAATACACTTTATCATAATACGAAACGATTAAATGAATCTGAAATTGATTGGAAAAATGCTTCTTATCGTGAATTGATTGATTATGTAATTCATAAGCATCATCGTTATTTACATGAAGAGTTACCGCAGTTAAGTCCATATGTGACGAAAGTATTACGCGTTCATGGAGCAAATCAACCTCATTTAGCTCAAATTCATAAGCTGTTTCATGAACTTAAAATGGAATTAGAACAGCATTTAATTAAAGAAGAAACGGAAGATTTTCCATTAATTTTAGAATTTGAACAAAATCCAACTGATGAAAATTATGTAAAGTTACGTAAAGTAGTAGATGAACTAGAAAATGAGCACAATCATGCTGGAAATATTATAAAAGAAATTCGTAAAGTGACAAATGACTTTACTCCTCCAGAAGACGCTTGCGGTACTTATCGACTTGTTTACCAACGTCTTGAAGCGCTAGAGTCTGATTTATTTGAGCATATTCATTTAGAAAATAATATTTTATTTCCACGTGCCATTACGAGAGCATAAAGTGAAACTATAATAAGTGGAGCGGTTTTGTTTATCCCACTCATTATTAGCCCACACTTAACTTCTTTGCTCCAACCGAATTTTGAGATGAAAGTTTTACTCCCGGCAAATAGCTGAATAAATAAGTCACAGGACATGAATAGCAATGCTCATGTCCCTCTTTTTCATTGTGTGAAAAATATTGATACTTCTCCACTCTCTCTATCCATATAACTAAATTTCCTATCCGCTTCTCTTTTCACATAAAACGAGAAATCATTATTTACCATATTGCCCTAAGTTACGGAAACAATTATACTAGATGTAATCACAATAAATAATCTGAATATTCTTAGAATTGAAGATAAAATCTTTACTGCCCGCAATTAGATGGATACACTCTATTTTCCACTAAATAGATTAAAAAACGATAATAACATTAGGAGGATTACGATGCACCAGCTTGATTCATTACATCCCATTATAGAAAAAATAATTAACAATATTGAAAAGTTAATGGTCGGAAAGCGAAAAGAAACGATCTTAGCTTTGACAGCTCTCTTAGCTGAAGGTCATGTACTATTAGAAGATGTGCCTGGCGTTGGGAAAACAATGTTAGTACGTGCACTTTCTAAATCAATTGATGCTGATTACAAGCGCATTCAATTCACACCTGATTTACTGCCGTCAGATGTTACAGGTGTTTCTATTTATAATCCGAAAGAGCTCCAATTTGAGTTCAAGCCTGGACCAATCATGGGAAATTTTATACTGGCTGATGAAATTAATCGTACATCTCCAAAAACACAATCTGCCTTACTTGAAAGTATGGAAGAAGGCAATATTACAATAGATGGCATAACAAGACCGTTACCAAAACCGTTCTTTGTAATGGCTACACAAAATCCGGTCGAATATGAGGGAACATATCCTTTACCAGAAGCACAGCTCGATCGTTTCTTATTGAAACTAAAAATGGGATATCCTACACAAGAAGAAGAATTTGAAATTTTAAACAGGATGGAAAAAACCAATCCCCTCTCCCATTTACAAGCTATTACAACAATAGAAGAATTACTTTATTTACAACAAAGCATACGGGAAGTAAGCATGGACAAAGCAATCAAGCATTACATTGTAAAGCTTGTTAGTCAGACTCGTTCTTATAGTTCTATACAACTAGGTGCAAGTCCGCGTGGCTCGATTGCTTTAATGAAAGCTTCACAAGCTTATGCATTCATCCATGGCAGAAATTATGTTATTCCTGACGATGTTAAATTTTTAGCTCCCTACGTTTTAGCTCACAGACTCATTCTAAAAATGGAGGCAAAATTTGAAGGAATAACAGGAGAACAAGTTATCGCAAAAATCGTTGCGCGAACTACCGTACCTACTCAAAGGAAGATGAACCTTTGATGAAACGGATACTACGAGCACTCTATCATTTTACTAAGTTATCACTCATTCCGTTATGCCTAGTCTTAACATTTGTATACGCTATGCTTCAAGGAGGATTTGTAAGTTGGTTTTTGTTTTACAGTGCGATTCCTATTGGCCTTTATTCACTATTGCTTCCCTTCTTTGCTTTACGGAACGCCGAGGTAAAACGAATAACAAATCAAGACGAATATGTAGCAGGAGAACCATTTTTAAGTACGATTACACTAAAAAGAAGTTTCCCTTTTCCCTTACTTTATTTAATTATAGAAGATGAACTGCCATCACAATTTACAAATTGTAAACAAACGAAGATGAATAAAGTAATACTCTTTCCAGGATTAAAACGAAATATTTCGTTTCAATATGCAATTGACACAATACCTAGAGGAGAGCACACTTTTTCAAGCGTACGTGTCAAAACTGGTGATTTATTCGGTATGATGGAGAAAGAAGTAACTTTTTCAGTTCCAGATACATTTTTAGTCTACCCTCAGTATGTAGATATAACATATCGACAAATGGAAAATCATTTCGAACAAGGAGCACTTTCAGCAAATATAAATTTAGTAAAAGACTCTACCATTTCTGTCGGTGTGAGAGACTATAAACCTGGTGACCGCTTTTCATGGATTGATTGGAAAGCAACTGCACGAACAAACAACATTATGACGAAAGAGTTTGAACAACAGCGCAGCCATAATATTATGATATTCATGGACAGAACCCCATCCCCTCTATTCGAATCAGTCGTCACATTTACTGCCTCTATTGTCAGGTCTGTCTTGAAGCAAAATTCACCGGCGTCATTCGTATCTGTCGGAAAAGAACGAACTTTTTTCCCTTTAGACAATGGAGATAGTCAGTTACATCAAATCTTTTGTCATTTAGCGAAAGTACAAGCAGATAGTGTATTCCCGCTCTCCCGGAGTGTAGAAATGGAATTAAGAAAAATCTATGAGCCCGTCACGATTATACTCGTGATAAGCGATCTTTCTCCCGATATTCAAAAGGCGGCTGACTTTGCTGCTATAAAAAATAGAAAATTAATGGTGTTTGTCGTAAAAGAAAAAGCAAATCAACTCTCACACCGAGAACTCAGTATTCTAGAAACTCTACAAAAACGACAAATATTTGTAAATGTGGTTTATGGAAACCAGTATACAAACGTGTTTTTTGAGGTGAGCAAATGATAACATTACAGGCAAAAAAACAATGGGATATGACTAGATTTTTCATGCATGCATGCGCATTTCTACTTTTACTAGAATGGCTAAGGCCCCTCGTAGGTATTACAAACGTAGGTAGATTAGATGTTTTCGTAATATTTATAGGGATTTGCTTCACTCTCTCTTTTTTTCAAATAAAATGGCAGATTCCAATAAAGATCGTCACGATTTTATTCATCATTCATTTCCTATATTATAAAAATGCTTTTATAAATCCATTTTGGCTAACGAAATTTTTCACTGATATTTCTCGAAATTCCTCCTTGTTATTTCAGGGGAATTTGCTGGATATCTTTCCAGTTTTTCCAACACTTTTATTTTTTTTATCCTTTTGGTTTTTGAGTGCTTTCATCTCTTTTTGGATGATTCATAAAAAACGTGGGTTGTTATTTCTTATATTGACTATTATTTATATCACCATTTTTCATAACTTACATTTATACAATGCAAACTACGCTATTATTCGTACTGTTGTCATCGGCTTTTTTATGCTTAGTCTTCTTCGCATAGAACGAATAAAAGAGATGGAACACTTACAAAATTTTGCTAGAGAAATCTCAAAATTACTTAGACCTCTTACAATATTTATTGTATTGTCAGCAACTATCGCATACTTCGCTCCAAAATTTGGCCCTCAATGGCCAAATCCAATGGATTTTTTTAAATTCAACACATCCGAAGCAAGTAAAAAACAAGAGGTTTCTAAAATTGGGTATGGTTTAGATGACTCGCGACTAGGCGGTCCTTTTAAGGCGGATCCTACAATTGTTTTCACAGCGCAAACGCAAAACAAACAATATTGGAGAGTTGAAACGAAAGATTTTTATACCGGAAAAGGCTGGGAAGTTTCTGAAAATCAAAATAAGATTTCTTTTAAAAATAAAAACGACGTCGTGAGCTGGTACGAACAAAATACAAAAACGGAGACAACAAAGGCAACAATCAACATGCAAAAAAGTTATCCTCACCTTACCTATCCAGCAGGGTTAGTATCTGTTGAAGCTTCTTCTAATGTTTCATACAGCGTTGACCCATTTTCTGAAAAAATCTATACGATGAACGGAGATTCCTCTACTACTTTACATTCATATAAAGTAACGTATGAGGTCCCGGAGTTTTCCATAGAAAACTTAAAAGCTGTAAAAACGAATGAAGGTCAAGAAACAAATCCTTATTTCATAACAAAGTACACGCAACTTCCCGAATCATTACCGCAGCGAGTCAGAGACTTAGCTGTTAATCTAACAAATGATAAAGACAACCGATATGATAAAGTATTAGCTATTGAAAATTACTTCACCGACCATTCTTTCGTATATGAAACAATGAATGTGTTGTTCCCTGCCAAAAATCAAGATTATGTTGATCAATTCCTTTTTGATACAAAAAGCGGCTACTGTAATAATTTTTCGACATCTATGATTGTGTTACTTCGTTCTGCTGGGATCCCTGCTCGATGGGTAAAAGGTTATACAGAAGGAACTCTTGATAACACACTAGTTGGTGCAGAAGGTGAGGATGTATATAAAATTGCGAACGATAACGCACACTCTTGGGTCGAAGTATATTTCCCAGGATACGGATGGATTCCATTCGAACCAACAAAAGGATTTACCAATCCCTATAATTTCACAAATAATACTCCAGCTCCTACTTTACAAAATAGCGAAGAAACTAAGTCTCAAAATGCGCAAATGCACAAAAGAAACAATGAAGCAAAACTCAAAAGTTTAATGGAAGATACAGAAGACGCTCCTACTAAAAAGCTTACAAATTCTAAAAATGGACTTTCTTGGTGGTACGTATTCCTCTCTACGATACTAATTAGTATCATCGGATACATTCTCTTCGCTACTAGAATGAAATGGATTACATTTTTTATTATTCTTTTCTACAAATACCGAAAAGATGATGCTGTTTATAGCAAAGCTTACGGTGCACTTTTAAAACAATTTGGTAGAATTGGTATACCACGTGGGGAAAGTCAAACATTCCGAGAATATGCTCTCCACATCGATACACTTTACAACTCGGCTCATATGCAACAACTTACTTTCAGTTATGAGAACGCTATGTATCAAAAGGGACAGGCCGTAGCAGAATGGAAGAAATCCGTACACTTATGGGAAATTCTTATGAAAAAAGCAGCCTCTCCGCCTAAATCAAATGACTTCCATTCAGCGATTTAATCTTGATAATGTGAGTTGATAGAAAAAGCCTCAAAGAACTACATTGTTCTTTGAGGCTTTTTTAATAAAGTGAAACTTCTAGTTATTCTCCAAGTACCTTCTCAATCTCAACCTCTAAATCCACCGGCTTCGTCTGCGGCGCAAAACGCCCTACTACATTCCCGTCTTTTCCAATTAGAAACTTAGTAAAATTCCATTTCACTGCTTTCATACCGAGTAAACCTGGAGCTTGTTCTGTCATGTATGTATAAAGCGGATGTGCCTTATCACCTTTCACATCAACCTTTGCAAACATCGGGAAATTCACACCATAGTTTAATTCACAAAAACTAGTAATATCTGCTTCTGTACCTGGTTCTTGTCCTCCGAATTGGTTACAAGGGAAACCGAGTACTTCTAGTCCTTGGTCTTTATATTTATCATATACTTCTTGTAATCCTTTATATTGTGGTGTAAAACCACATTTGCTAGCTACATTTACAATAAGAAGTGCTTTTCCTTCGTAATCTTTTAACGATTTATCTTCTCCTGTTATCGTTTTAGCTGAAAAATCATAAACTGCCATTTTCCTTACCCCTCTCTTCACTATCATTCTATGTTTATACTATACTACATTCATGAATATACAGCTCTTATTACGTACTTACAGGCTAAAATGATAGCGCTTTATTTCTGTTCAAAAATTCGACACAAACTACTAGACTTTTATGTTGGAAAGTTTTACAATTAAATTGTGAACAAAATGTGACAGTTTATATTCCATTATAAAAGAAAAGGATGGTGTTCATTATGAAAACTGCACAACATGAAACGATTTCAAATCGCGAGTTTTATTTCGTACTATATATGATGTTATTGTATGTGATTGGCTGGGTAATCGATGTAAATGGTTTATTTTTAAGCTCCTACTTTAATTTAGCAGGAGAAATTATGCTTCCAATCGTTGGTGGCATAGTTGGACTGTTCGTTATGTCTATCAATAAAGAACAAACGAAATAATAACACTTTAAAAAGGCAGAAGACGAGCGTTCGTTTTCTGCCTTTTTTCTATTTTAGCGTATAATAGAAACATACAGTAACTAAGGAGTGGTAATGATGAAAAAAGTAGAGCAATTATCTTCTCACCTATATCTTATTGATGATTTTGATTTACAACATAATGAACGAACTGGTACGTACGTTTTATTAGGTGACGATATTACTTTAATTGAAACTTGTGCAGCCCCTTCTCTTCCGTATATTTTAGACGGCTTACAACAATTACATATTGATTTAAACGAAGTTAAAAACATTATCGTTACACATGTTCATTTAGATCACGCCGGTGCTGCTGGTTTAATGATGGAAAAATGCCCAAACGCTACTTTATATGTGCATTCTCGCGGTGCTCGTCATATGATTGATCCAACAAAACTCATTTTAGGTGCAAAAGCTGTATACAAAGAAGATTTCGATAAACTATTTGATCCAATTCTTCCTATAGAAGAAGAACGTGTTCATATTGTACAAAATGGTGATACGTTAAAAATTGCCGCAGACCGTACACTTACATTTTACGATACACCGGGACATGCTAAACACCATATTAGCATTCACGATTCATTAACAAACGGCATTTTTACTGGCGATACAATTGGAATTTATTATAGAGAACTCGCAGACCTTGGTGTCGAACTATATTTACCATCAACGTCCCCTTCACAATTCCAACCAGATGCGATGATTGCTTCTAAAAATCACATTCAAAGTATGAATGTAGATACTATTTATTTCGGTCATTACGGTGCATCCTCTAATGTTACAGAAGTATATAACCAACTGGAACATTGGCTACCTATTTTCGTTCATACTGGAAAAGAGATCTTTAAACAGTACACGGATTTCGATGAAGCGACTAAAGCTTTACAAACTGTATTAATGGATAAGATCTCTTCTCATCTTACAAAGTTAAACGTTCCATCAGATCATTCTGTTTACAACATTTTACATCTAGATATAGAAATTAGTGCGATGGGCATTATAGATTATTTCACGAAGCAAGAAAAAGCAAACTCCACTATTAAATAACCGTAAAAGAAGAGATATACAACAGTAGTTATTGTATATCTCTTCTTTTTTTGAATATATTTTGAGTAAAGGATGGTGGAATGTAATGCAAAAAGTGATGCTATATCTCTGCTTCACATTATTTATCGTCTTATTATTATTTGTCGGAGTGAAAATTCAATTTTATTTAGATACAGATGCGCAGGTGAACTTTAACGTATATCCAAGATTATTCTACTTTACACTCTTCCCTCTTATAGTTGGCATTTTATTACGATTCCTTCAATCCACTAATCGCGAAACAAGTAAACAAAACTGGCGCTTTCAACCGGATAAATTTATCGCTATTACTGTGCCTACGCTATTCATTTCCTTTTCTCCAGCTCTACTCTTTTCACCAGTTGGTGCATACCTGCCTTATTTAACTAATATTATTCTTATAAATACTACTTTTGTTACGATAATAAGTTTAATAGCTGGCTATTCTCTTTTAGATTGTTTTATACAAAAAGATAAGGAGAATAGTAAGGAATATAACTAAGTGATTTCCCACTTTTATTTTATTAAGCAAATCAAGATAATTATGCCCTGACTTGTATGCAAAAGAACTTAATGTTCAATTTTTAAGTGTCGTTGGTTATGGTAGTTTATTTATAAGTGCAATACTCCTTGTAAGAGTTGCTATACATGCGGTAAGGAAATTTATGTAATAACAAAACGAGTATGAAATCGCATAGATTTTATACTCGTTTTTTATTGTTCATATTTTCAATCGGTAATAGGAAATTTATGTTAAACTTAAGAAAGTCGCGCACTAAGTCAAAATACATTTCAAACAAGGGAGACTTATTATGAAATTAGGTACTTTCTCGTTTCTAACGTTTCTCGCAAGTATATGTTCTTTCTTTATTTTAAGAGGACCTCATGCAAATTTAACTTTAATTATTGCGATTCTCAGTATACTTTCATTACTCGGAATTATTTTTGCGATCGCATCAAAAAATTGGTTATTCGGAATAGTTGGTACAGCATTAAATGCAGTAATATTAGTATTTGTATATTTCTTATTGCTAGCAAAAGGAATAGGTGGTTAATATATTTACGTTTCAATAAGAAAAGCTCACAGCTTAGGCTATGAGCTTTTTTATTTATCGCACCTTTTCATCTACATACTCCATAAACTGCTCTGCTTTCATAAATCTTTCTTTGTATGCCTCAGGTATATCTTCTACTTTTATTCCACCAGTTGATTTAGTCTTCACTCGTACTATTTCATGTGTCATTAAAGCTTCCATATAGCGATCAAACTCTTCTTGCGTTAATATTTCTTTACTAGATTTATGACCATTTAATTTATCAAAGTATGGTTGAAGGCCCATACTTACTTTTTTCATTTCTTCTCTTTTTTCTGGTGATAATTGATCATAATCAATATTACCGTTCGAATCCCCGTACGCAAGCTTTGCATTTGTTAATTTTTTTAGTTCTTTTGTAAATTCTTCATATTCCTTCGCACCCATTTCATCTTTCGCTTCTGATAATTTTGCATTAAAACGCATATATGCTTCTAACGTCATTGCTCCAGCATGTTTTTTTAAATTCTCAAACGATCCGTATATACCATCCGCCATAATAGATTGATACGCAAAACCAGTCGTTGGGAGTAAAAATGCTGCCGCAAGCACTCCTGCGATAAGGCGCTTCTTCCTTTTACTTCCCCCGCTCTTCATTTTTATTTGGACAATTACTTTTTCTTTTAACTCCGGCGGGGCAATAATCCCCTTCGCTTCTTCTTGTATAGATTCTCTAACTCTACAATCTAAGCTCATTTCACATTCCCTACCTCTCCTAAAAAGATTTCTTCTACTTGCTCTTTTTGACGTAGTTTTTTTAATGCCGCGTGAATTCTAGATTTCACAGTACCAATTGGAATATGTAATATTTGTGCTACTTCTTCTTGTGAATAATCGTGTAAGTATCTTAAGATAATAACTTGTTTCAATTTATACGGTAATTTATGTATAAGTTCGATTAATTTTTGATTTGATATTTTACTTATAACATCGTTAGAAAAATCAATTTGTACTGGTTTTCTTTGCTCTTCTGCTTTTTTTATAATTCGTAGTCGCATCCATCTCTTTCTTCTATAAGAATGAATTTGTTTAATTGCAAGTCCAATTAGCCAAGGACGAAATGGCTTCTCGACATCATATTTACGAAGCGATTCATATAGTTGTATGTATATTTCCTGAACGATATCATCTACATCCGTTTTATCTTCTATTAAAAAATGTGCTGTTTTATATACTTCTTGAATCGTTTTATCATACAATTCGCTATACGCTTCTTTATTGCCTGATAAAGTTAATTGGATTAAATCTATATACACCGTTTCATCCTTCATATTCCATCCCTCCTTTGTCTTACACTTTATATTGGTAAGTAATTGATATTTCGTTCGATTTTTTCAAAAGTTTTTTTATATAAATTAATATAATGATTCAATCAGTTCATAAGCCTCACTTATAATCACACATAACTATTATATAATTTTCCAATTTCTAATGAACATTTAAAATGATTTATATAGTCAAATTTAGGAGGATATATAATGAAAGCTATCATTGTAACGTCGTTCGGTGGTCCTGAAGTGATGAAATATACAGATGTGGATATGCCGGCTATTTCAGAAGATCAAGTTTTGATTCGCGTTGTTGCTACTAGTATAAATTTCGCCGATATTAAATCCCGTTATGGTAAAAAAGGAAATAAAGCACTACCTTTTATTCCAGGTATAGATGCCGCTGGTATTGTAGAACGTGTCGGTTCTCATGTGAAAAATGTTTATCCTGGACAACGTGTCATTGCTTTTCCTCAAGATGGCTCTTACGCAGAATACGTTGTCGCAAACGAAAACCTTACTTTTGCTTTGCCTGATGAAGTCGATTTTCAAACTGCAGCTGCTTGTCCGATTGTATCTTTTACAAGCTATAATTTACTCGCAAATGTAGCAAGGCTTCAACAAGATGAGTCTGTACTCATTCATGCAGCGGCTGGTGGGATTGGTACGACAGCAATTCAAATCGCTAAACTATTAGGGGCTGGAACTGTTATCGGTACTGTCGGAAATGAAGCGAAAAATAAAATCGCTTTAGACGCTGGAGCTGATTATGTTATATGTCGTCAAGATGTAGATTTTGTAGAGAAAGTCAATGAGCTGACCAACGGTGAAGGAGTTGATGTAATTTTAGATTCTATTTCTGGAACGGTTTCGGAAAGAAGTTTAAAATGTCTTGGTTATTATGGTCGCCTCGTTCATTTCGGAAATGCAAGCGGTAAAATTGGTAACTTTCAAACGAAAGATTTACACGCAAGTTGCCGCTCTATACTTGGTTTTAGTTTTGGTACTACACGAAAAAAACGTCCTGAACTACTCCAAAAAACTGCAAATGAAGTTTTCCGTTATTTACATGATGGCCGTCTGAAAATGAAAGCTGCGAAATCTTTTCCACTTCAAGATGCAGGGAAAGCACATGAATGGGTCGAAAGTAGAAAAAGTACAGGGAAAGTAATACTAACTGTTCAGTCCCCTTCCTGAAATGAATACTTGAAACCGAGGTGTCATTCATGGGATCACGAATTATGCATGCTATTATCGCTAACAGGATTGCCGAGAAATTATCTATTCAAGATAAAACTTCTTTTATACTTGGAGGTGTAGCCCCCGATGCGGTTCATTCAGCAGAAGAAAAAGGAGCTTCACACTTTTACGCTGGCACAACGAAAAACTATACGAGAAGGATAGATTTCAATTCTTTTTTTCAAAAATATAAAGCTCATATGGATTCCCCTTTTCTCCTTGGCTATTACACCCATCTCATTGCCGATGACAATTGGCTAAGTGGCTTTTTTCTACCATGGCTAAAAAATAGAATAGAAAATGACGAAACGATCGCACCTATGTACTATAACGATTTTAAATTGTTGAATGCAAAGTTGCTTCATCATTACGATAACGAACAACGGCTCTTCTCTCTTCTCAATCAAGAGGCTCACATTGTGGATATTGAAGAGGTTTCTAAAGAAAACGTATTAGCTTTTCGGAAGTATCTTTTTGAAGATATGTTGTATCCGGAGCAACATTTGCATGAAGACTTACAAGTATTTACGTTTAATCAAATCATTGGTTATATTGAGACAGCTATTGAAAAAGGCGTATTTTATATTAATCAACTCTCTAATGAAAAATCCACTTCAAACATGTAATCCCCCTCAATATATTTGAGGGGGATTTTCACATAGCAAT
Organism: Bacillus sp. GW823-FHT06B01; assembly: GCF_058952315.1. NCBI lineage: Bacteria > Bacillati > Bacillota > Bacilli > Caryophanales > Bacillaceae > Bacillus > Bacillus sp. GW823-FHT06B01. The sequence continues at coordinate 1,089,889 of NZ_JBXAHR010000001.1, forward strand.
ATTATTATTTGTTCTTTTCCATAACCGCAAAATAATTGCCTTCACTATCAGCAAAGTTAAACACTTTACCAGAAGGCATAGTTACCATTTCTCCAACAGTAACATTTTTATTTTTTAAATCTTTATATAATTGATCAAGATTTTCTGAGAAGAACATTAAAGATGGTGTACCAAGATTTAATTCTGGGCTCATCTTAGAAATAACTTCTTTATTATGTAATATAATGCTCGTTTCTGCACCGTTAGTCGGAGCGATTTCAATCCATCTCATTCCTTGCTTATTATCTTCCTCTGCTACTACATGAAACCCTACCTTTTCCGTCCAAAAATTTACTGCCTCATCTTGATTATTTACATACAGCATAATTTGTCCAACTTTATGGATCATTTCATTTCCCCCTAATGGTTTTTATATTCTATGTAGGTTTCTACAGGTACTATTATTATTCCTTTTTCATTCAGTTGAATACTTATAAATCGCTAGTCAGTGAACTGTGAACTACCCACCACTTAGTATCTCTTACGTGCTTACCCGGAAGTGGCGGCTTCTCGGCTCATCGTTACTTTTGATAGCTAACTCCCTTGTTCCAAAGGTTATTTTGTTACTATTTATGCCAACGCTAAGAAGCGTATGGCTTCTTTTTTGATATTGATAGCTGCGTTATAATCACGACTGATTGTGAGTCCACACGAACACGCATATGTGAGTTCACATAATGGCATTTCTTTTTTATTTTCACAACGACTACACATCTTTGTAGAAGGAAACCATTTAACTATTTTTACAAGCTGTTTAACTTGTTCTTTGTAGCTTATATGCTAAAAAAGGGCATGAGCATCCGCCAACCGTTATCCGCTACACTCTTACCAACTCTAAGTACTCGTGACATTCCTTTCATATTGTTTTTAATAAATCATGGTAAAGTTTAAGGTCGATTATGGCTATAACTCTATATAAGCTTTTTCCCCACCTGGAATCTTAAATTTATTTACATCATATTCTTTAATTATATATTTCTTTATCGCTTCAAAATCTTTACCAAAAGCAAGAATTGGATTTTTTGAGAAATATATTATTTCTTCCTCGTCATAAATTCGGGCTTTGATTACCTCTTTGTCAGAGTGAAACGATAAATTGACTCCTTTGTAAAAATATTCATAGTATCCCTCTTCATCCTGTTCACTCTTATCTTCAAAAAGAACAGATTCAATATGATATATAGTTCCATTTACATTTATTGATTTCATACAACACTACTCCTTTCAAGAATATCCATCAGAACGTAAAGTGATATTAAAGTTGTTTAAATGTTGTTCAACTAAAACACCCGTTAGTTCACTTAAGGTAATCCTATTAAACCTGGAGTAACTCCTTCTATTCTTGCCCAGTCAAATAAAGTTTCAACTATCATTTGATTCTTACATTTAATTTTTAATAAACTGCCTTCTGACGTCGTACTTATTTCAAAATGCTCAATGATATTTTCTGTTCCTAAACTTTTTATTGTTAAATTGCGAATAGTAAAGAAAGAGATTTCCACATAAATTACATCCCACTTATTCCAGCGTTTAGGTTTATGTTCAACGTTTTCTTTTGTCATCAATTGGGTAACTAAGGTAGGGCCATCCCTTTTAAGACACACTTCTAATAACTCTGCGTCTTCAAATTTTGGTACTTTTCCAAAAATGCTAATTAACGCCTGGGGATTTAAAATTTTTAATTGATCAATCATTTTTATACTCCCTATTTATTATTCCTCTTCTCAAAATAATAATGTTTCTCCATCCCATCTACTTGTCCCATTCTTGTATTGTACTCAGGTCTTTCATTTTAATGAGTTGGTTGATCTCCAATGCCACGTTTCCCGAAGATATGACCGGCTAAGTGATCTAGAATTATAATTTTTTGTCCATCGACTTCATATGTGAATTCCTGGGTCATAATAGGCTGTTTTTTATTATTTAGTATCCATTTTTTGAAGAGTCAATGGGCTTTATGTCGCAACACTCAAAATGAATTTCATAATATTCTTCCTCAGAAAATATTTGTACAATTTGTCCCGTGCCCTTATCAGCAATTGTAAATTCGTTAGTTTCAGAAATGTCCCAAAGCTCCTCAATAAATTTTGTGAAGTTCAAAATCCTAATATTTGCCCATATCGGTTCTAAACCATTAGGAACTAATATAAAATATTCTGTTATATGATTTGAAAAATTTAAAGAATCTAAAGAATTTTCAATCCATAAAATATACTTACTTTTAACATTACCAATTGGAATACAAAACTTTGGTTTAGAGTCAACCTTACGAAACTTTTTCAATGGTATATCGAATAGTTCTATCCATGCAGAATCGGGATTTTCAAATTCAATAAATTTAAAATTTGAAAATAGGCTAATGATTTTTTCAGCACTAATTAACGCCTTCTTCCTACAAATCCTATCATTTTGATATATCATAATCTATACGCCTCTCATTTATTATAATAAGTATGCTGATCGTTATTAAGCCTGAAATGTTCAAATATCTTTTCTTCATAATAATCCTGTCTTTTTTCAAGACAATTATGGATGGTATCTTCCTTTCACGAGCTGTTGTAGACCCACTATGTATTCCACGCTCAATAATATTTTTTCATAATAATCCAATTCTATCTTAAGGTCAGGGAAGGTTTTCGGCATTTTCGTTCGCCAGGGGTTCGCAAAATCTGTATAATATTTAAAACTTCGATTCTAAAACACCACGTTTTATGGGGGAGAGATAAATCCCTTTAAATATATTTGTATTACTTCGGATATGTCCACTTTATTCTACTGATAGTTCTCTATGGAAAACAACTATAAAATATGGAGTAATTAAATTTAAGTGAAAAAAGACCACACTTTCTAGTGTTTTTTACGCTTCAATATCTTTCCCTTCTGCTACCACTGTATCTCGCCACAACACAAGTAGTTTTCTAAATTCAGAGGTCTCAATTTTACATTGGTTATTTGGGGCACTCATAAATAAGTTAATAGTACTAGTATAATTAGGTTCAATGTAGACTGCTGCTACGTTCCCTTCTATTTCATATTGCGGAACTTCTTGCTTCACTACAGTATCTAAAATCTGTATATACTCATCTGCTTCATCATCTAAAATATCTTCTAAAAAATGAGAAATTATAGAAATCTCTTTGGGCAAACGTATTCTTAATCCGCCGAGTCCATCACGGTAAAATTCGTATATGCATTCCATTTTTCACCTCCTAATATAAATAGATTACACATTTATCATCTCATTATTCTGTATATTTTTTCTATTTTAAATCTGAGAGAGGTTTGTCTTACATATCTAACTGTATCGACTTCAATCTTATTATTATTTGCTTCTCACGCTTTGGAATTAACAGTTACTGTCGTACGCATTACATGTGGTATTGTTTTTGAACTGCGTCAGAATCAGAACTCATTTGCGTAGCAATTTTTTCAGTTTTTTGAACATTACTTTGAAAGATTGCCATTATAATATAACTCCTTACTGTAATATGTTTTTTAATTACAAAAGAAGAGCCTATGTAGTTTTTTATATTAATGATATTTAACAGGGAATATGTAGTATTTTCATATAACCCAAAGTATAGACCCTATATCAATAAGTTAATCCATAAAATGGAGCACATCATTAATTATACCAATACATCCTTACATTGACTTAGAAAAAATTCAAGTTAGTGAATAATCTTTCTATATATTTTTAAGAGGAAATAATTAGTACCTAAAATGAGCATATTGACTCAAATAAAAAAGACGTAACTATAAATAGTTACGCCTTCCCTATTATTTATCCCGTAAACGTCCGATTGATGAGGGATAATAATCAGTGGAGGAATCCCCACTGATTAAAGTTTCACATTATCTAGGCTTTTTCTTCCCAGTAAATGCTGGTTTCTTTTTCTTTGGTGCTTTCGGTTTCGTTTCTACAAATGATCCGTTGAACATTTCTTGCTTCGTAAACACGATACCTAATTTTTTTGCAAATTGAAGTAGTTTACGCTCTTCTTGTTGTGTTACAAGAGAAACGACAGTTCCTTCTTTACCCATACGTCCTGTACGTCCTGAGCGGTGAATATATTGGTCTACTGTGTCTGGTAACTCTAAGTGGATTACATGTGTTAAATCATCGATATCAATACCGCGTGCTGCAATATCAGTAGCAAGTAAAATTTCTAATTTCCCGCTGCGGAAAGCACGCATCGTTGCTTCACGCTCTTGCTTACTTGCCTCTGAATGAAGAGCTGCTGCTTTCATTTTACGGAATTGCAATTTCTGAGTAATTTCATCTAAACGGAATGGGTCATTTAAGAAAGCAACTGCTTTTACATCGCCCATATGCATAATTCTTCTTACGTAATCATTTTTTTCGCGTCGCTCACAAATGATATACGTATGCTCAACTAAGCTTTTTGACTCTGCACGTGTTATACGTACTAATTGTGGTTCAACTGCTAAATCACGTGCAGCATCTTCTGCCACTTTTGTAATTGTCGCCGAGAAGAATACTAATTGACGATCCCGCATTGTAGATTTAATTACATCTTGTACTGCGCCCATCATCTTTTGTTTTACAATTTGATCAAACTCATCAAATACAATCGTTTTCACTTCATGCATCTTTAGCTTTTTCATTCGAATTAATTCTAAAATACGTCCTGGTGAACCGACAATTACTCTCGGGTGTTTCTTTAATTTTTCAACTTGGCGCTTAATATCTGCACCACCAATTAAAGATGCCCCTGAAATTTCAGTCCCTGCTGTAAACTTTTGAACCTCTTCGTGAATTTGCATGACAAGCTCACGTGTTGGCGCTAAAACAACAACTTGTGGTTGTTTTACTTCAGGATTAATTTTATGTAAAAGGGGTAATAAGTACGCTAATGTTTTTCCTGTTCCAGTTGGAGATTCAGCTATAACGTCTTGTCCTTCTAAAATAGTTGGAATCGCTTGTTTTTGAATTTCAGTTAATTCTTTAAAACCAGCCTTCTCCCAAGCTTGTTGTAAAAATGGTTGCATATCTTTTATCATTTGTTTTTCTCCTTTATCTCTATTTTTGAAGAAAATGTTGTATTGTTCGCACCGTTTCTATCATGTGTGAAATAACAGCTATTAAATCATCAACATGGTCTTCTGTAATCGCTTTTTGAAATATAACCTCTACCTTATTATGATATGAAATCGCTTGCTTATTATATTCGTATGAAATTTTCTGCGTAATCATTCTTTCTTTTCCCCATATAGAATGCATGAAATTTTCAATTTCTTCACACACTACCTCTGGCTTTTCTATCGGGAATGAAAATGCTAACTTCATTTCACAACCTGGTGTAAATTGTGGGACTTCCAATATTTCACCAGATAAGTTCTTTGCATCTACAGATAGTGAAAATGTTGCTTCTACTAACTGTTCGAACGGCTCTGTTAATTGAAATGAAATATTGTATATACGACTTAATGAGGCAAGGTCCATCATATCTTTTCGATCTGTTACAAGAATATCTCCATGTAAATCAAAATCATAAACAGCACCTTCTACGATTACTTTTAAATTATCAAAAGCAGTTGGATCAAACATAATTTCCTCCAAAAAACAGGCGCCTTTCGATGGAAAGGCGCCACTTGATGTATATATAGTTTACAGATAAACGAGATGAATTACAACCTTTTAGAATAAACCTACTGCTTTTCCATCTTCATTTACGTCCATTTGTAGTGCTGCTGGCTGTTTTGGAAGGCCTGGCATTGTTAACATTGTTCCTGTTAACGCAACGATAAATCCTGCACCAATTGATGGTTTCAGCTCACGAATTGTAACGATAAAGTCTGATGGACGACCTAATTTTGTTGCATCGTCAGAAAGAGAGTATTGTGTTTTCGCCATACAAATTGGTAGGTTACTCCATCCTTCTCCTTCATATTGAGCTAATTGCTTACGTGCTTTCGGAGCAAATTCAATATCTTTTGCACCGTACACTTTTTGAGCAATTGTACGGATTTTTTCTTCTAATGGTAATTCTAATTCATAAAGTGGTGCGTAGTTGTTCTCACCTTTTTCGATTTCTTTTAACACTTTTTCAGCAAGGTCAACTCCGCCTTGGCCACCTTTCTCCCAAACTTCCGTTAAGGATACTGCATAGCCACGCTCATTGCACCACTCTTGTAAGTATGCAACTTCTGCATCTGTATCTGTAATAAATTTATTAATTGCAATTACGAAAGGCACACCGAAGCTTTGAATTGTTTCAACATGCTTCTGTAAGTTTTCCATACCTTTTGCTAATGCGTCTACATTTTCTTCTTTTAATTGATCTTTTGCTACGCCACCATGCATTTTAAGCGCACGAATAGTCGCAACAATAACAACTGCTTCTGGTTTAATGCCAGCTGCACGAGCTTTAATATCTAAAAACTTCTCTGCACCTAAATCAGCACCGAATCCAGCTTCTGTAATAACATAATCACCTAATTTTGCTGCCATTGTTGTAGCGATAACACTGTTACAACCGTGAGCGATATTCGCAAATGGTCCGCCGTGAATGATAGCTGGTGTATTTTCTAACGTTTGTACTAAGTTTGGTTTTAATGCATCTTTTAATAATAATGTTAACGCACCTTCTACACCTAAATCTTTAACCGTTACAGGTTGATTTGCAAAGTTATAAGCAACTACGATGCGAGATAGACGCGCTTTTAAATCTTGAATATCTGTTGCAAGGCAGAATACCGCCATAATTTCAGATGCTACTGTAATATCAAAACCGTCTTCACGTGGTACACCTTGAACTGGTCCACCAAGACCAATTACTACGTTACGAAGGGCACGATCATTTAAGTCAACACAGCGTTTCCAAACGATTTTACGTGTATCAATTCCAAGTGTGTTTCCTTGTTGGATATGATTATCAATAAACGCCGCTAACGCGTTATTAGCAGTTGTGATCGCATGGATATCTCCAGTAAAGTGAAGGTTAATGTCTTCCATAGGTACTACCTGTGAAAAACCACCACCTGCTGCTCCGCCTTTTAGTCCCATTGTTGGTCCAAGAGATGGTTCGCGAAGTGCAATTACTGTTTTCTTACCAATTTTATTAAAAGCTTGACCTAAACCAACTGTTACTGTTGATTTACCTTCTCCAGCTGGAGTTGGGTTAATCGCTGTTACTAAAACAACTTTACCGTCTTTCTCGTTCTGTAAGCGCTTAAAAATGTCAAGAGATAACTTACCTTTATAATGCCCGTATGGCTCTAATTCATCTTCTAAAATATTTAATTCAGCTGCAATTTCTTGAATCTTCTTCATACTCGCTTCTTGTGCGATTTCAATGTCGGATTTAACTGTTGTAGTAGTTGTCATATACCCTAGTCCCCCTTTAATTGGTTCTGATGATATTGTATCAGTTTTTTGTATTTTCTGCACTTATTTACCTCCTAAAAATTCTTTCATTTCTTTATGCGTTTTTTAACATAAATACCCATAAGAAGGTTAACGATTGTTGTAACTCAATAGGTAGTTGACCTAGCATCTTCTCATTTACTCCGCGCTTATATACACCGATGCCATCTACAACTTCAAAACCTTGTTCTTTCGCTAACTGTTCAAACTCCCAAGGCATCATCGTATTACAAACAACGTCTTTGCCATATAAACGAGGATAACTGTTCTCTCGAGGCTTTGCTGTCGGTCCTAAAATTGCAATACATGCATACCCATCTCTTTTTAAAACGCGCTTTATCTCATTTAATGCTCGTAATGGCTCCTCGGTCCATTCTAAAGAATTTATTGCCATAATTGATTCGAATTGCTCATTTTCAAATGGTAAGGAAGAAAGATCCCCTTTTATAAAAGATAAATTCGGTCCTTCTCCACGCTCCTTCCCTTTTTGAATCATCACTTCTGATAAATCTACTCCAACTGCTTTATAGCCCGCGCGACTTAATTTATATGTACCATATCCATCCCCACAACCAACATCGAGCACCTGAGCTTCTTTCTTCACATACTGTTCAAAAAATGGAATAATTGTACTCCTACTCCCGCTGTCCCACATCTCTTGACTATTTTGATTCCAAAATTCTGCACTACTATCCCATTTTTTCTCTGCTGATTCATGCCAATTAAATTTCGTCATACATTCCCCTGCCTTCACGTTTTATCACTCATTTCATTCTACATCATTTTCCAAAATTCCTGTTTATCTTCATTAGGAGATGTACAAGCTAATAATGGAATCTTTATTCTCCAATTTTTGCTTTACTTGGGTTTAACTCATACTCATGTTCTTCTCTTTGTGTAAGATACTATAGGTACACCCAATTGAAAGAGAGGGATGTACATGCGAAGAAAGAGAAATCATCATTTTAAAAGTGGTGAAAAACACGAAGAGTATGCAGCTGAAATATCACCAGCTGGCATACCAATTAGACATAAGCGTAAAGAAATTGCAAATGAAATAGAAGGTACAAACACCGGTGCAATGATAGGCTATGTCGCTTTATTTCTTTCGCTTTTCTCAATTGCATTTTATCCAGTTACACTCGGCTCTCTTGCGATTTTAGTCGGCTTATTAGCTGTCAATTTCGGAGCGAGAACACTTGGATATACAGCAATTGGTTTTGGTAGTTTTTCTGTTTTATTTACTTTACTCTATCCGCTTTCTTTGTCAGCGTTTTAAAAAAAACACACCAAGTTATACTTGGTGTGTTCATTCGTGATACAACATAATATGACCGCATCCACAGCAATGTTTCGCTGTAATTTCTTGAAACACTGGATAATTTTCTTCATCCCTATGTTCAATAAACACCTTTTCAAAACGGTACATGTTTGGCGCATATGCCCAATCTTGTTTCGTACGTGCATACAAAGTTGAGGAAAAAAACTCCTCACCACCGCAAACGATACATGTATTCTTCATTACTATCCCTCCTATGCTTGTCTTACTTCATCTATATGAACATAAGCATAAGAAAAAGACCTTCTATTACTAGAAAGTCTTCTCTGAAACAAAAAGAAATGTACCAAACATTCCTACTCCGCTATATTCTTTCGTAACACCAGCTTCTGTTTTAAATGTTTGCTTTGCAGTCATAAAGAATACACCATTTCGTGCATCTGTACTTTCAAATTGTAATTTTTCTTTTTTACCATCTACATTTTGTGTGCATTCAAAACTACTCTCATCACATTTCAATGCATACTTATCCTCTACATATACTTTAAAATCCGATTCTTTCGGACAAGTAATAAGTAAAATCGCTACGAGAATAATACTTACAATACCCACAATTGTATAATATTTCTTCATTTGTACTCCTTTCAAATGACAAGAAAACTTGACTTCATGCGCCAAGTTTTCTTAGTCCACAACCCATTGCCATTCTTGTTCTTTCTTATCAAAAATAAGCCAGCCCGTCTCTGTTGCTTCTTCTTTCAATTCATCGATATTATCTAGCACCTCATCCGTACTTTCATACGAACCAACTACATATACCGGAATTTCAAGACCTCTTCTTGACTCAATTTTCCCTGCTAGATCAATATAAAGACCGTCCTCCATTAATGGAAGAAGCCCCATGATCACTTCTTTCGAAATTGCTGGGAAAATTTTTGATTTTTGGAACAAAGAAAAACGTTTCTTACCGAAAGCACCGAGTTTATAAGGAATGACTTTACTTAACATCCCTACAAAGTCAGCAATTCTACGATAATACACTTTGTTGTACCATCCGTCATCATGTGAAAAATAAACAAATCTATTTTTCAATAGCGGAAAGAATGTTCTTGCAAGTGGTTCTTTTTTGTGAGCCAAATATAAAAGCTCTGCAATTTCTTTTGGCTCTAATTCATCTAAATCGCTTGCATCATCAAAATCTACCCAACAAAATTCATCAAATTCATCAATCTCTGCTTGAATTAGCTTATGTATATTTTCTTCCTCAACATATTCAAATAAAGTATGATAATGAAAATCTGTCCATTCAAAGTTATGCTTCAAAAGCAACACTTGATGAAGCGGTGAAGGGATGTTACTTGCAAACTCTTTAAACGTAATTCCTGATGTAATAAAACAATGACCCCGACGATTACCATTAATATATATCATATTTTTTACTTGGTCAGATCCTCCAGACAAAGCACCTAGCCACCTTCGTTTTATATGTTTCAATTCTATAGCATATTTTAACATGAAAAATTTTAGAAACATAGAAAAAAATTCAAAAACTATTTACAATTTCATGTGTTTTATTACATAGTGATTACAAGAAAAAACACCTGCTCGTGAGCAGGCGTTTTTAAAGGATTTCATCTGGGTTTTGAGGATGATGATTTCCCTCTTTCTTTTCATCTTTTTGGAACATCGATTGAATTTTATCAATTGTTTGTGGAGCTAATTCAATCATTTTTTCTGCTAAATGTGTCGCATTTTGTAGATGCAGAATATTTACTCCATCTTTATTCACTACAAGAAATGCTACTGGTGTAATAGAAACACCACCCGCGCTACCGCCACCAAATGCAGGGTTACCGTTCGCTCTTTGTCCATCATTCGTTTGGAAATCAGAACCTCCCGCTCCAAACCCGAACGCTACTTTAGAAACCGTTAACACCACACCACCGTCAGCCGTTTGAACAGGCTCTCCAACAATCGTATTTACATCAACCATTTCTTTTAAATTTTCCATTGCTGCTTTCATTAACCCTTGAATTGGATGATCCACCGTTCATAACCTCCTTTGTCATATCTTTCCTAGTTTTTCCGAAAGTTTGTGAACTAAACATAAAATTTTATATTGATTTCAAAAAACTTAAGTTGTAATATTTAGAAAAATAAAAAAAGAGGTCGATTCGTTATGATGCGAAAATTAATAAAGAAAGATCATGAACAAGTATTTTCCTTTCTAAAAGAAGAAGCAGCCCTTAACTTATTTATTATTGGAGATATTGAGGCTTTCGGTTATGATACAGATTTCCAAGAACTATGGGGAGTATTTAAGGAGGATGGAACATTACAATCGATTTTACTCCGCTTCCATGATGCATTCATACCATATAGTAAAGAAGCATTTGTTACATCTGATTATGAGACGCTTCTTTCCTCATATATGCCGCTTAAACTATCTGGCAAGTCAACTATCGTAGAAAAATTTGAAACTTCTCCTGCTATTCAACTAGGTGCCAAAAGTGATATGTATTTTTGTGAATGTCTAAATGGCAACAGCTTACCTGACACGCCTATTCATGAAACGATTAAGCTTGCATCAATAGATGATGTAGATCGAATTATGCAATTAAGAAGTAGCATCGATGAATTCTCGACTGCTAATGAATCAGAGAAAATATTAAGACAAGCTCTCGAAACAAATACGGGACGTACTTATTATATTGAAAAAGACGGCGTAATCATCGCATCCGCCTCTACTTCCGCTGAAAATTCATTATCCGCTATGGTTGTTGGCGTATGTACACACCCGAATTATCGCGGAAATGGCTACGCTTCACTCATATTACAAAAAATGATTCAAGACTTTACGAAAGAAGGCCGAACACTTTGCTTATTTTATAACAATCCAGCTGCTGGACGAATTTATAAACGTCTAGGGTTTAATGACATCGGGATGTGGACGATGTATCGATAATAAGAAGCAATGTTCGCTTAATTACGATACTTTAGAGGTTGTGTACGTATAATGAGGAATGTTTTTGTTCAATACGGTTGTTGATACCGTTCACTCTTAACGATGTTTATCGTTATCCACATTTTACCCTACATCTTACTATTTGTACAAGCCGTAATGTGTGGATTTCGTTAAATAAATACCGCAAAAAAGACGCAGCCTCTATAATATCATCACGATTTAGTCGATGCACATCTTCTAATTCCGTACATGTCTATTTGTCGATATACACCGTCCTGCTAACCTTTTCTTTCGACCCACCTTCCCTAATACGCTCATGTAACGAATGGATCGAATTAGTATTCTTCTGCGACGAATTCTTTTCCTTTTCTTGAATTTTCCATAGTTCACTTACCACTTTTTTCGTAGGATTATTATCCGCATTTTCCGCCTGCGCATCGCCAGTCCTTCCGATAACTATTAATATCCTCGTGCTTGCTCCATTGATTGTTGTTTATGTCGAAGTCTAATGTCGATTTTGTCCACTAGTTGATCCGCTAACATATTGATGCCGCGATCATCGCGAATGCTCACGTCGCTTAAATCCACATTCACGATCGTACTACCGCCAGTGTCTCCGCTTTCCTTCGCATCAATTACCACCTTTACCTTTGCGACGTCCTCGCTATCAATAATTTCGTCGTGTGCTACCATCATTCCAATATTTCCGATAGTTTCCGCATGTTTTAATTCTTTCATAGTATCGCTTCCCTTCGTTTAATTAGTAAAGGCGAAACCCTCGCAGGATTCCGCCCAGTTTGTTGCGTTAATTAATTACGCTACCTCTTTTTGTGACTCTCTCGCTTCTTCTTCGAGTTCGAACGCCTTGAATAATTCGTCCCTTTCTTCCGCCGAAACCATCGGTCTATAATACCTAGTGCCGTCATGGTCGAACCAATAAGGCGTATCAGTCGTATATAAGTATGCTTCCCTGCGAGTCGGATTCGCCGTTATATGCTTCGTGTCCTCGCTTTGTTGCATCTTCCATACCCACATTGTATAGCGCTCATACATATCTAACGTCATGAAATTAATCATCGCCGAGCATACTTTATATTCGAGAATATTTTCTATAGTAATTCCGAATCTATCCGCAATCTCTCGGAATCGTTTCGTGCGAATCCATAAAAGAAACGGGAGCGATCCTTTTGATGAATTTAATTCACGACGTATTGGAAGGAAATTTCCGATGTGACTTCCGCCAGTTAGTCGAGTAGGGATTACGTGGTCTATCGTTACGTTTTCCTCGCTCCCTGTTAGTATGCATGTACCATTTAAAACATACTTTCGGAATTCGCTAATGCCTTCCCCGTCAAGTTTGGCGTGTAGCCCTAACTCTTGACTAGTTTTCGTATGTTTCTGTAGTAGTTTATCTTCATTCTGACAGGGGCGACACTCGCTGCGATACTTATTCCCGTCCGTACTATACTCGGAAATTGTCTTTTCTTTTCCGCACGTAATACATACCTTTTTATCGTTTATGTTTACTTTTGCTACAATTTCCGCTCTCCTTTTACGCCTATGTTCCGCCATGCACTTTTTACACTTATTGTGATGACTGTCCTTTTCTGCGCTATTTTTCGGGAATGATTCGTATGTTAGTAGTTCCCCGCAATCACTGGTACATCGTTTAAATTGCCGTACCGTGCCATCGGATAGTGTGACGTTGTATCGCTCGACTTTGCCCTTTCTTTTAGTAGAGATTGTAATAGGCTCTAGTTTCATTACCGTAAATTCTGACAGTAATTCTCGTGCTTTTCCGTTAGTTGATTTCATTTCGATTCCCCCTGTTAATATTGGTTTGGTTGGTTGGTTTATATAATATGGTACGTGAAATTATTTACTTCGCAGTTTTAATACGTTACTCTCGAATGATTCGTCTTCGGTCATTCCGAACCTCCTACGCTCATAAGCTGATAAACCTCCGTCGCCTTTCTTTACGAATGGTACGGCATTCCATTTCCCTGCGATATGGTCGTAAATCATATTAAAGGGCTTCTTTCCGAATTTCTTTCGGGCTTTCGTCATCGCTTCCGCCAGGTACTTTTGTGGGTTGTCTTCTCTAGATTTCATTGCGTTTGTCATTCGTAAAACCTCCGTTAGTTTAGTAGTTTGGTTGGTTGGCATTGCTATTCGTCTCGGAAATCATTTTCCGCAATATAGTTAACTTGTGCGATTGCGTATAATATGGCATGGTCTTTGCGTCGTGTCCGCCACGCTCGATTGTAGAGCCACTTTAATTCCTCTATCGATACTTTCGTATCTTTGCTTCGTTTGTCCGTAGCTTCGAGTTTATAACCCGCATACTCTTCCGCTCTTTGTATTAAATCTTCGTCGCCCTCTATCGTAATGTGTCGCCCGTGTTGTCGTATGCGCATTCTATTCTCCTTTCGAGTTTGGTGTTACCGTGTACGTGTTATCCACCTTGAATTTAACCGTAATATCGTTTCCGTATCGTATGTGTATGCTATCCATTCGTCGTGCGATTTCCTTGTAATTAACTTGTCTCTTATTTGTTACGATTTGGATAGTTGTAGTAGTTGCTTTCATTTCCATTTCCTCCGAATAGTTTAGTAGTTTGATAATTTATATGAGAGGGAAGGCTATTGCCCTCCCGTACAATTCTCGCTTACTTAATTAGATGGCCAAATTTAGCGTCACGATCGTAATTTTGAACCGCTTCGGCTTTTGCCGTGAAATACCCGTCGATGTCGTTCGCATACTTTAGCGTGTCCATCGATATTTCTTTCAACGCATTTTCTAGTACTATCGTATTTACGAATGCCGTATTTTGCATTTGTTTAACGCTTGCTAGTAATTGACTCGCTTCTTTTTGCGTTGGCGATGTCGATTGCGCTTCGAGTTGCGTATTAATACGCCCTAGCGCTTGTGTAAATGCCGTACGTTCTACGGAATCCTTTGCGCTTCCGATTGCTTCGGCGCTCATTTGCATGAAGTCCGCATGTACTTGCTTTGCGAAGTGTTCACCCTCGCTCGCTAGTTGTGAGAATGATTCTAACGCAGTAATTTTCGCTTGTACCGTTGGTGCGAATAGGATAGCCGTCTTTAATTTATCGGCTTGCATATCGAATAGGCGTTGTTCGTTTTCCGTAGGCTTTGCAATATCCTTATTGCTTAATAAGATTGCTTCGGCGCTTGCTCGTGCGTCAGCTAGGAAATTATCGTATGCTCCTTTGATGTTCGATAGTCCTCGCATTACTGCTACTTCTTGTTGTTTCTTATACTTCTCTTTCTTCTCGTGCTTGCCTTGTGTCGTTAGGTTTTTATCTTGTCCGATTTTTTGAATACCGCCACGCAATTCAGGCAGTACTTCTCGTGCGAAATAGCCCGTAACGCTTCCCGATAATTCTCGTGCTTCTCTCATGTAATCCTTAATACCTTCGATGTTTAATTTCGTGTTTAGTGTGCTAGTCATTCCCCATTACCTCCGTTAGTTTAGTAGTTTGATTAATATATGGTATCGGCATGTAGCCGTTACTCGCAGTAATTAATTGTTATCGTATTGATCGATGCGCTAAAACCTTTCGATGCGGTTTCGCATATCCTTTTGTACTTCGTATAACTCTCGATTGTGTACGAGTTGTTGCATGATACGAATGTTGTCGCTACCTAATATTTCGTGTAGCTTTCGGGTGTTAGCACGGCTCGGTCGTGAAGTGCCCGCTATCCATCTTGACACGGTACTTTCGGAAGAAAGCCCCAATAGGTCGGCTAGTTCCCGTTGATTAATTTCTAACATATAGAGAATTGCTGCTATCATTCTTGATTCCATTTTCATAACCTCCTAACTTTTAAATCTCCTTGTCGAGTTTGGACATATTACGTGAATTGACAGTTAAAAAATATCGGGAAGTCAGGCAACCAACCCGACAACCCATGCCATTTACCAACGCAAACCCAAACTTAAAGGAGTGTATATACTTGACTGCGCCGTAGGATTCTCGCCAACGGCAGAAAGTGAATTAAGGGTATGAAGGAGGGAAAAGGGAAACCCTCCGACAATGTGATAATAAGCGACGTGCTTTTTCGTATACTGCCCGTTAGGGACTTTTATTTGTGTAGTCTCCTACAATCTATATGTAGGGCTACGAACAAGGAAATTGTATAGACTTGACAACTTTCTTTAGTTTCCTGTAATAATTCGATTAGCTTCGTTACCCTGACGCCTTCATAAACGCAACCGCTTTGCGATTCGGGTCGATGGTTTCGAATTATTTCGTTACCTTCGATTACATAAGGGCGTCGGCTTTCTTTATATTCCACTACGGTATGTGAAATTATTTCTGCTTCGTAGTTATTGGCGCCACTTCTCACCTCCTTTCGGTCGATTTTCCGCTATTTTTTATCTAGCTTTGCGGTGATCTGATCGAATAGTTTCGTTATTCCCGCTTCATATGGATTGTTTGGTACACCGCGATTGCACACGCGAGGATTAATGATATAGTTTCGGCCCGCTACGTCTGTATAAACACTAGAAACCGATAACATTGCGCCCGCTTGCATTAGTTTCGTCATGATATGTCGGAACGTTTGGTATGCTACGCCTAGAATTTCCGATAGTTCCCGACCGTTTAACGGTTTTACTAGTTTCGGGTTGAATTCTTGCGGATTCTCGCATAATACGAGTGTATCTTTGTGGGCGTATCGCATTAACTTGAATAGGGCGCCCGCTTCACGGTGGCTTAGTCGGTCTAATAGCTTTTTAGATTCGACTCTATATATCTTCACGAAGTTTTTAAAATCCCCGTCGCCCGCTTTTATAACGTCCTCTTCTATATAAAATAGCGTTGGTCGTGCCGTACTATCCCGACATAGGGCGCCGATCTTTTCTAGTTCCGCGATTGTTTTATATGTCGCTTTACGGCTTCGCAGCTTTCCGCCCGTTCCGAGCGCCTTTTGTATGTCCTTTACAGTTAACGGGATTTCAGGTGCATATCGTTCTATATCGGTCTTTTTTCGTTCTACCTTCGCAATAAGTAGGCCGCCTTTGTTCGTTACTAAATATTGCGTTAGATTGAATAATGCACCGATATCGGCGAGGGAAATCGCGTCATACCTTCCCCAACCTTCCGCATTGCTCATGCAGAATTGTCTGCGGTCTTTGTTTCGAAATTCCGCACCTGATCTCTTTTTTCTGATAGCATCGTTTTCCGCTTGTCCTCGAATACGTTGCGATCCTGCGACGTCCATCGCATTCATAACAATATCGGGATTTTCTAACATGATCCGTCGGCGCTCTTCGTCCGTCCGCGCTTCCCGTAGTTGGTGGCTGATCTCATTGAATGTATTTGACATGTTTTGTCCTCCTTGTTTTATTTACGTCGTGTAAACTTGTTCCTTTTTTGACTACACTAAGTAAAAACTTGTTCCTTTTTTGACTACACTAATTTTCTCCTTAATCCCTTGCGGCTCTAAGTCCGAACCGCTAAAAGTGTTATTTATTCTTCTGTTATCTGTGTGAAGTCATTCTTCCTTTTGGCGCATGAAATACGTATGCCCCAGCCCTTCTAACGTCGGGCCATTATTGATATAGATTGCGTATTTCTTAAATAGAGTGATACGCATAAATAGTTATTGGTGAGAGCCTTCGCGATCACTCGAAACGAAGTGCCGATATTATTTAAAAAGAAAGGAGGAAAGAGCGCGGGGAAAGCGCCCTGTCCAGTGTTAGTAATAGACGGTATTACTTTTATAAGCGTCGTTACCCGCTTCGTAGGTATTAGCGCAACGTGTACCCCCTGTTAGGCGTAACACTTACATATACGCGGGCTCGTGTACCATTTCAGCGTAAGTATGCGAAACTTTTTATAATGTAATAAGTACCGCACACTATCCGATAAGGCTGCGCGACTTCCTACGCCATTCCCTTACGGCTATATAAACGCCCTTAAGGATCAGCGTCGGTTAATTTATTTAAAGAATGTGTAAAACGCAGTAGGAATGACGCTAGGACCGTTAAAAGAGACGATAAGGTTGCGATAGATAGAATAACAGAGTCGTTACGCTGGCATATGTTCAATTTAAGGCCCCTAACACTCCGAATGAGAGTCGATAACATTAATATGGTACAAACGGTATAATGCAAAATAGACGTATTCTCGTACGTTAGAATATACGAAGGATTAACGCCCCGTTTCGAAAATTCAGCGCGGAAATTTTTTATAGATCGTAGTTTTCGATATTCGTGAGGGGTTGGGTAACTTCGAAGGATAATACGAAGGTGACTACGTGGAAGGGACTACGTGAGGGCTTCGACTGTTAATCTGTATGGAAATAATTACCACTCGTTTTAAAATACCTGCTCGCTATTTCTAAACAGTTGTGTACGGGATATTGGCCCCGTGCTTGGGGGGTAGACGAAAATTTCTCGGGTTGGATATCGTGCCGTGGCCTTCGTCGTTCTTCGCTCGTTCTCGCGTTAAATAAGACCTTTAAAAGTGATTCGAAGTTTTCACACTCGAAAAAGATCCACGAAAAGAAATGAAGAAAAGAAACTCAATCGAATTCGAATCGCATTCACAAACGAATTACAATCGAAATGAATTGCGAAGAACAAACGAATTGTTTTATGATCACAAACGAATTGCAATCGAATCCAATCGAAATGAATTGCGAATGATTTAATAACAATGAAGAAAGAAGAACGAACAACAATTCTTTTTATTATTCTTTTCGAATTGAATCGCGAACACAAACACAACGAACACAACGTAATAACATTCGTACAGACTCGCGACCTTACGTGTATAGTAGTGTAGTGCAATGGCATAGCATCGCGTGTAGTAACATCGCATAGCATTGTACGTAGTCCATTACGTTTAAAGGCGCTTAACAATTCGAATGCGAGTCGATAAGATAACGGAATACTAATGCCGCATATCGGTGCTTGTATATGGCCCTACATAATGCGGGATGTATAGCCGTGGTATCTCGAATACGTATCGGGCTATTGGCAACATAGTGCGGGCCGTTGGTTGTATGATGTGGCCATGTGGTCAGATATATAGAGGCCTGTTATATTACAAAACATAATGCGGGGTATTGTTATACATAATAGATCCGTGGGTATTCCATATATAAAGCCGCGTTTGGTCAATGTATGAATTTAGATAAAAACGTACATTCATTCTATTGTTATTGTTGATGTTGCGGCGATTCGGTGATATTCTATAAATACATTTAAAAAACGTACATTCATTTCCGTATAAATAGGGTGTTTATAATAGGGGGAAATAACATGAATCAAATTAAAGATGTCCAACCGATCCGCAGTAAAGAACAAATAGATGATATGAAGTGGGCGCTTCGTCGTCATTGCAGTGAGCGCGATTATATTTTATTCTTGATCGGTATTAATACTGGGCTTCGGGTCGGTGATCTATTAAAGTTGAAAACTAGCGATGTACTTCGTAGAAAGATCATAAAGGTATCAGAAGGCAAAACGAAGAAAGCGCGTGAAATTAATCTGTCTAACATATACGAAGAGGTACAAGCCTACGCGAAGGCTAACGAGAGTGGGTGGCTATTCCCTTCGAGAAAAGGCGACAAGGCGATCTCGACAACGCAAGCGTATCGAAGCATTACAAAGGCGGCAGAATTCGCAGAAGTAGAGAGCGTCGGTACTCATACAATGCGAAAAACATTCGGCTATTGGTTCTACAAACAAACGAAGGATGTTGCGAAACTTCAAACGATACTCAATCATAGTCATCCGCAAGTTACATTGACATATATCGGAATTACTAACGAAGAGATAGAAAACGATTTAAATACATTCGTATTATAAAACGCTCATAACGGGCGTCTTTTTTGTGCGCAGAAATGGCGAGGATCATTCGAATCCCTTAGATAGCCACGGCGCATCGAGTTGTACATGGTATCGATACAAATTAAATAAAATTACGAAGTCAGGGCGGATCAGGTGTGCGTAAATTATAACCCTATGAGATTTCAATCGCTCTTCCACAACGGGAGTTTGCTCGTGTATAGCGATAACTATCGATCTATACGAAGCACTACACATATGTATCGATGTACAACGCTCACTGTACGCAATCTATTAGAAATTGCTAGCGGTCACTATCGAAATGTAGCGAAGTGTATCGATCCCTACGAGTTTCGTATATGCGTAAATGAATGTCAACGCGTTTTCGATGCAAGTTAACATTAATAACACCGTCATATCAACGTTTCTTACACTACATTCAACACTTACGATATGTTTACAATCATATACAGGTCGTATACATTACACCAACCCTCGTTTATGTACGTACAATTATCAAAGAAGTACTCGGCTCGCTATTCTGTTTTATTTAAAAATGTTAAAATCAAGATATCTTAATAAGTGTATTTGGGGGGATTTATGTCATGGGAACTAAAATGAAAAATGATGTAATAAAACTACTTAAAGAGTCTCTAGATCAATTAGAGAATCAAAAAGGAAGTGTTTTAACAGGAGTACAAAAACTATCTCGTGCCGCTAAGATTTTGGATGATACAGATACTGTTATTTGGTGTGAAATCCAATTAGGAAATAAACAATATACAACAGATTTAATAAAGCTTGTAACGTTATTTAGAGAACATGGAGAAGGCGGAAGACTCTCAGGCGATCCATTAGAAGAATCTTACAAAATCATGGATGAACTAGAGGCAAAAGGATTAACAGATGAAATTCATTTCTCTATAGAGGACATAAGTATAAAATTGAATAAACGTGGAGGCGGTTATAAAGGAATCGGTTTTATCGAAGAAAGATATAATGACTTAGTTCGATTAAAGAGTTGGAACGATGGTACATTTTATAAAAGTAGCCTAATTACTCATATTAGTTATGTTAAGAGAGTGGCGCATGAAAAAGTGACGGCACTTTACACAAAAATCGCTTACACAGACAGTGCACAAACGGCTTTTGATATTTTAAAAAATGAAGTAGACGATAGATTACTTGATTTAAACCCTGAATTAGCTGAACGATTAATGCTCGCATTTAAGTCTGTATCGACGGATAACCCCGAAGAATGGTCGCAAGCACTAACTACATGTAGAAGGTTTATCGAAGGCTTGGCTGATGAGTTATTTCCACCAATTAGCGAAGAAGTAGACGGAAGAAAATTAGGAAAAACGCAATACATTAATAGACTGTGGGCATTTATGGATAATTCAATTGAGAGTAAATCTAATAAAGACTTAGCTAAAGCACACGTTGATATTCTTGGGGGCTATCTTCAACGCATCCATAAACTGAGTAATAAAGGCGTTCACGCTGAGTTAGAAAGAGAAGAAGCCGTTAAAACTGTATTCCACACATATTTAATGGTAGCAGATATCTTAAAATATCTTGATCCTTCGTACTCAACTAAGGAAGAACAGTTAAATATACATAAAGCAAGTTTAGATGAGTTAGAGAGCCTATTAGGAGTTCCACGTAGTATCGCAAAAGAAATTGTTAAGGTGAGAGTTCGAGAAGGAGAGTTAACACCAGAGATTTTAGGTAAAATTAAAGGCGTAGGTTCAAAAACACTATCTTTAGCACAAGAAGAGTTTTCTTTTGAACCGATAGCTTAAGAGTGAAGCCGCCATCATCGGCGGCTATTTTTCGTCTGGCTGAAATAATACTTCAACATCAATATCATTAATATCATTAATATCATTAATATCATTAATATCATTAATATCATTAATATCATTAATATCATTAATATCATCTATTATGATTAACGGAACTTCGTTTTGATATCTTATACGTGGGTGGGTCTTATGATTTTCATAATCCATCGCATGAATTAATAAAGATAGATAGTTTCCAGCCAAAGTACGACTATATTTAGGTAATAGTTGCTTTTCGATGAGAAAATCTAATGAAATAGCATTAGAAATATTACTTCTATAGTTGAATATATCTTGTTCAGCGTATTCGAGGGATTTTCCATAATCATACGAATTATCTGCGTATACTTGCGAGTTCATTCCCAGTATCTCAAAAACTTCAAACTCATTATGATCAATCTGCTGAATTATATGTCTGTATGTAGGTATTATCGGTTTCAGTTCAAACAGGTAGTCGGTTACTATTTTTCTTTCAGTCTCCTTGAATAAACTTAAATCACATTCTAAGAAAGACATATACCTTATGATCTCTTCTTCGTAATGCTCTTTTGTCAATTTTCTCTCTTTCGCCTGTGCATAAAGTTCTTTCAGTTGTATTAACTCTGAACTACTCTTGTCTAAATGAACTGGAATTGATTGTAATTCTTTTTTCACCCTACAGT
This sequence comes from Bacillus sp. GW823-FHT06B01, assembly GCF_058952315.1. NCBI lineage: Bacteria > Bacillati > Bacillota > Bacilli > Caryophanales > Bacillaceae > Bacillus > Bacillus sp. GW823-FHT06B01. Next base: position 1,111,896 of record NZ_JBXAHR010000001.1, read on the forward strand.
ACAGTTCATCTATTTTATCCATAAGCATCTCTAGCGTGCTATACCTTAATGCTACAAACTTCAAAAGCGCGTCAACTGTGATTTCTTTACTTCCGCCATATTCTTCTTCAGCTTTTCTGTTATTAGAGTAGAGACGTAATGAAAACTCTTGACCATCATGAGAAGTGGACCAACTACTAAAAAAACGCACTTTTTTCTCAAAACCTTTTAGTTCAATTTCGTTTCCGTTAACCGAATGAATTCCAAACCAAGAACGGACTTCTTTGACATATTTCTCATCAGTATAATCCCTATCAAACTCTCTCTTTTTGAAAATACTACAATCATTAATATAGGGCTGTTTGTCTTTTGTTGATTGTCCGATAGATAACCACAAATGGTTTACTGCTTCTACAATCATATCAATAGTGACAATAAAATGAGTAAACTCAAGGGAAGTCTTATTCATATTTCTATCTTTCTTAGGCTTCTCTATTCCTTGCACCGCAACTGTTAGCCAATCCATACAAGAGCATATCTTACTCCAAATATCTATTCCTTCTGTACCATAGGAGTTTTTATAGTCCACAAAAAAGATTCTAACAAATTCATTATTATCATGAACTTTTCTCCTAAAATCATTAATCACCTTAGGGTCCAACTCAGGTATCAATTATCATTTACCTCCCAGTAATACAACATTTTTTTATTTATTTTAACACACGCATCAATTATCCCCAAACATCTCATCCAACTGATCGCACAATGTACATTACTTATTTTCGTTGATTGAATACTCGCGTATCTCATCGACAAATCCCGCACTTCCCATCATGTGAAGTGCTTTCTGTAATTCGCCTTCTGTATAACTATCGCGTGCCGTACGCCCTACATTTACAAGTCGTAACAACTTATGAAATTCTGTTCTCCCATTCGCCTTTAGTGCGTCATGTATCGCATTAATTAGATCATTAACGTTATTACTCTGCATTAGCTTTTCACCTCCTTTTATACGCCTATTTTTCCTTCTTTCATTCGCATATTAAATTCATTAACCTGATCACTCTCGAGTATCTTTGCCTCTTCTTCTCGATATAATGTCGGTTAAACATGCTAAACCTACAGAAAGACCAAACGCTACGCCGATAGCTGCTACGTACAGATTGCCGAATACCTTCGCTGCGGTCATGATTACGAATGTGACGATAATTAACAGATAAAAATTACGTCTATTTTTCATAGTATATCCTCCCTTCTTACGTTCCTTTTACGCAGTCTTTTCTTAAAACTTCGTATTGTACTCCTCGCAGAACCAAACGATCGTCCCGTCTTTTTCGATAATGCTCTAGAGATTTCAGCCTCGGTGACCTTATCGTAATTCTCCGCGGTATGTATCATAGTATCTAATACAATAAAATCTATTTCCTTCACGCATATGGTTTCATATAACCTTGCGTATGTCTCTTCGTATGTACTTGCATTGCCGATCGCTTTTCCTTCTGTAGTATCTGTACAGTCCAACGCTTTAAATACGTTGCTATCTTCTATAAGCGTTAACTTTTTTCGTTTTTCCCCTCTCCTCCCGCAGTAGTCTCGTAATGAGCGATAGATAAAGTACTTCACTCTTTTGTCGAAGTCTCCCCGATCTACGTCGAACGTTCTAATCGCATACCTTATTCTGCGAAAGCAATCCTCGATAAAATGCATTTCGTTATTTATACGATGCCAGTTGTCATTGGCTAGCCGTTCGATCAGCGGTATGTAGTGCGCCTCGATTCTCGTTCTATATTTAATATTATCGCACATTACAATGCAATAATCTTCCATTTCCTTTTTAGCTAATAGCGCCACCCTATTTAGTGTTGCGTTTATGTCTTCGCCTTTATTTGCGTATTGTCTTATAGTAAGTCGTTTCTGCATGATGCGTAAGTCCTCCCCTTCTCATATATCCCATTTCCAAGCCCTTTATATAATTCTTAATTTATATATCGTTTAAATCCTTTTCCTCTATCTTAGTGAGTGGTAGTTATCTATATTTTCCTCTAGCCATGGTTAGTGGTAGTAATTTCTTTTAAATCTCTTAAAATCTCTTGGCCTTAAGGTCTTTCGGTTTATATCATGGTGAAGCGGAGATTGCAGAAATGGCTGATAGCATAGTTATCCCCTAGTTTTCAAAGTTAAAAATAACTAAGAAAGCTAGAAAGGATAAGTACTATACATGGCTTGCGTTATGCAGTGTCCGTATGCGTAGCCCTATTCACTCAATGACTTTCATCATACGCACCCTTTAACGTAGGCTTGTCCGTGTAATATCGTCCCTACACGACAAACTGAATGCGTTCCCTAGCACCGTAGCGCTAACGATAACCCACCGAACCTTTCAGACTATAACGTCTAGGCAAGTTCTCGCCTTCCCGCATCATACGAATAGGAATACAATGCGGGACGCTATCCTTGTAAGAGTATACAAGTACTCTCTGCACGACCGATAGCAAGCCAAGCCGTAATTATATCTTCGTTATACGTGTCCATAATTGCGGTAATCAGTTTTTTACGTGGTTTACAGGCAGTTCCACGTTTGGAATTACCGCATACCAACGCCCCCGATCACCTAAAAAAGACAATAAGAAACTAAACCCCTTGTATTATATTTTCAAAAAAATTATAATGGGGGTACTGAATGTACGGAATGTCCGTTATTTAGTTATACGTGAATGTTTTGAGTCCTCCAGTTGGCGCTGGGGACTTTTTCTTTTATCTCGTTCTTTTTAGTTTGTTTAGCGGTGAGTATTCATCATGGCTCTTTCTCATTTCTTTAACATCCATCTGTATATATCGTCTCATAGTACGTATGTCAGCCCATCCGCCGATTTTTTGTAAAGTAAAAACATCGCATCCATTTAATATCATGTTTTTTGCCCATGTGTGGCGATATACGTGCGCGGATACTTTCTTCCCTTTAACTCCTGCTTTATCTGCATAATGCTTCAATCGCTTATTAAAATGAATGGTAGTCAATGGATCGCCGTAGCTTGTTAAAAATATCAATTCACTTTTAAAATTTGCTTTGTTTTCGTTTACAAGTTGTAGAACTAACTTAGTAACGTGTGTAGAAATCGGAACTAAGCGTGGCTTTCTATTTTTACTTCTATCTGGTGAAATTGTTATAAAACGTGATTGAAAGTCGATGTCCGCAGTACGTAAACTAACAAGCTCTCGAATTCTTAATCCCGAATCAAGTAACAGATTAATCGCTACGAAGTCACGAAACCCTACGAAATCTCTTAAGCTAGGTTGCTGCAATATCGCTTTGACTTCATCATCCTCTAAACAATTCGTTAAGTCGATATCTTGTCTCAATAATTTAACTCTTTCCATCGGGTTCACTTGAATAATTTCTTCCCGTTGCAGGTGATTAAAAATTGAGCGTAACGTCCTAAGATTAATATTTATCGTCGTATCAGCTAATCCAACTTTTCGGTTGTCTGTGTGTATTACCTTATGAGTATCGTAGCGCTTTTTATCGTGTTTCATATAATTTATATATTCTCGAAAGACTTCCGCCGTTAATTCATCGATATACTCTACGTCATAATTCGCATATAACCAATCAGTGAAATACCGCCACATTTTGATATAATCCTTTACAGTCCTTTCCCTACACCCTTCTGCACGCTTACCTGAGATAGCAAGATCAAGTGCTTGTTGGATTGTTAGCTTAGGATATTTTTTTCCGTCATTAGATATCTTCGTAATCCTTTTTCTCTTTTTTAACGACAAAATAAAAGACCTCCCTAACGATTAAATTTCATCGTTAAGAAGGTCGTTATCCATATCCGTTTATTGAACAATTTAGTATTGTTTTCATCCCCTTAATACGCTTGTTTTTATACGCTCACTCTATCGTTATCCACAACTCTTTTCCCATCTTATCGTTTTCCAAAAACGTAACAATCCAGCTGCTGGACGAATTTATAAACGTCTAGGGTTTAATGACATCGGGATGTGGACGATGTATCGATAATAAGCAATACTTTATAAGAGGAAATAGTTGTAACTTAGCAATAAAGCAGATTATACAAAAACTTCACACCGTTATTATGAAGATGGAAAAACTACTTGCGGAGCAATACTCTAACTAAAACATGTTATGTATTCAAGCTAAATTTAGATAGATAAACGCCCCAATTGTTGCACCTACTCCAGCAATTGGGGCGTTTACCTTCAAATTCTTTCCACTATATTTATGAAACATTTATTCCACTTATGTCGCTATTATCATTACGTGCAAATGCTCTTTTTAATATTACTGCTTCTTATTATACTGTGCTTTAAAATCAATATATTCCTGTCTCGCGTCCTGATTATTACCTTGTTGACTATCAAAGTATGTGTGTATTTGTGATATGTGTTCTACTGACTTTCCTTCTTCATTTCTCTTTTTATAATTCACTACAATACTCACTTCCAATATCTGCTCTGAGCCCTTTGTAAACTCAATATGCAGTGCGATCGATCCACCACCATATTCATCATATTGTATTTTCAACTTATCATTAATAATATTTTGAAACTCTGATTCAGTTAGTGTATATCCAACAGTACTAGGCTGACCAAACTTTTTTATATCACCTCCTGGCTTCATCTTTAGTTTCCCTATCCCTTTTAAACGATCTACAATTAAGTTCACGTATGAAACATCCAGACTTGAATCCGTACTTTGTACCTGTCCATTCTCATAACTAATATTTGTACTATAATTAACTTCTTCTTTATAATTTTTATTATCTACTTCCGAGGTAATTTCTTGTGTTGTATTTCCATATAAACTTTTATCTTTCGTATTATATATGCCTTTCGAAGTTTGATAGATTGTTTTACTGTGCTCTCCATCTTCCTTTTGCTCATATGTACTATATATACCTCTTTGTTTCACATACGCATATCCATCATCACTCGCAGACATAACCTTTTTCATATCACCTTCATCCAAAGCTTTGACAAATGGCTCATATTCTATCTTTTTTTCAAAAAAACTACATGCTTGTAATAGGCTGATTGCTATTATGATACTAATCATTTTAGAAACCCTTTTTTTGTTCATTTCATCATCACACTACCCACTCTATATTTTCAATTAGATAACCTACTAATCACTTTTATCACCTTACATAAGTAAATTTTCTTTTCGTAGTTCAAATACTCTCCTATAAATTATTACTTTTTCATCATCAAAACTTAAAATACACACTTTCTTTATGCCTTACGTTTCGATTTACTTTTTTTATTTTTCTTTTGATATCTTGGAGTCTCTCTTTTATGTTGCTCCCATGAAATGTTAAATGACGGAAATTTAAACCTGCAATATGCTAATAGCTGAAATTCAGCTGCACCGATGGCTATCGTATACATTAAAAAGGTCCCTACTACATACATAAATAAATCATCAAACCCATAATCATTATGAAAATATATCAAAATAAGAATAGTTACTGCGTATAGTGTAGCCCACTTCATCATCTTTCCTTTTGTTTTACTAAAGAAAGAAGTAGACCTTTCATCCATACTAAACGCACCTTCACTCGCTTGTTTAAACGTATCAATTGTTGTCAAAATATGAAAAATCACTGCTCCTAAAAGCAATAAACCCACATACATTATTGTAATCCAGTCAATTGAATTATTAGCCATTTTAGTAACAGTCAAAGCAATAGGAGCTATTGTTGCCAATTGGAATGAACATAATAATACGACAAGGGTTTGTAGTTTTTGAAATTTAAATTGAGCTATCGGAAATGAATAAATAACGAAAAGAATTATTTGTAGGTTGTACAATAACACTTCTAACTTAACAATTCCTATATTAAAGAGAAGCATACAGTAATCCCACCCAGCTGATAAAACAATAGAAAAAATGGTTATTGAACTAAATAGTATTCCTCCAAACATAAACCCTGTAGTACCTTGAGGGTCTAAACGATATTCACATGTCATCCTAAACTTATCTAAATCTTCTTCTTTTATATCCCACATCCTGACTCTTCACCCTCTATAAGGTTTAAATAATTCTCATATACTTAAATTGCATTTCACTCTTACTTACTTTTCGTTTTGGATTTTGTATCTCGCTTTCGAATTCTCCCACGCATTCTCTCATTCTCTTCCCACGTCATATGAAATGACTTGAATTTGAATCTACAATACACTAAGAGCTGGAACTCTGCCGCTCCTATTGCTACTGCATACATAATAACATTACACATAACATAACCAAACATTGTGTTTAATGAATAATTATTATTTATATAAATTAAAACAAGAAGAATTATCACATAAATTACAGCACCTTGTATAACATGTCCCTTTGTTTTACTAAAAAACGAAGCTGATTTGTCCTCACTACTAAATGCACCTTCGCTTGCTTGTTTAAATGTATCAACTGTTGTCACAATATGAACAATAATTCCACCTAATACTAATAGACCTACATAAACACGTGTATGGAGATCAATTGAATGCTCTATCATCCCAGAAAGTACAAATAAAGTGCATCCGATAGTTCCAAGTTGAAATGCATATAATAATATAACGAGCGTTTGTAATTTTTGAAATTTATAACGTGCTTTAGGGAATAAATATAGAATTAAAAACATTACTTGCAAACCATATAACACTAATTCAATCCTAACAATTACCTTATCAAACAAGGTAGTATAATAATCCATTCCTCCCACAAAAATAATAACCATAAATAATGAAGTATAAAATATCGTTCCGAGCATAAAACCCGCAGCACCTTCAGGACTTAAACGCCCTTTACATGTCATTCGAAACTTATATAAATCTTCTTCTTTTATATTCCACACCCTGACATTTCACCTTCTATACAGTTTAAATAATTTTCTTGCACTAAAATTCTATTACATTCTTAATATTTTTAAGTACATAGATCTTTGTACAACTAAATTCAGAAAATCTTTTAAGTATACCATTACCACATTAATTACCATAATCATATACTCAGAATGCTTTTTGATAAATCAAATAGTATCCTTTCTCCTCAAAAGTTCCAAATATTCTTCTTTCAATTAAGTATAACCGTCTTCTTGTCACCTTCATTCAATGCCTTTATTAGGCTCTCATACTCTATTTTGATTTCCCAAAACTATACGCGCTCAGCAAAACATAACTGTCATCACAGTAACTATTTTTTACTACCCCTTTACTCATATCTTCACAACATTTATCATTCTCAAAATTCAATCAAAATATGTTATTTTTGATTTATATACTCTTTTTCATAATTTACATATTCTTTTTTGGAACTTTGATTATTATCTTCTCTGGTATGATAATATGTTAAAATTTCTTGATTGCGTTTTATAAGCTTATCTTCTTTTCTTTCTTCATAATTTACCGATATTGTTATTTGTATTATTCTCATTTGATTTTCTTTTGTATCATTAGGCGTATTAAATTCAATCATCAATATTGCAGAATCAAATTTATCATATTTTAAATTTAACTTGTCATTTATTATGCTTTTAAACTGTAATTCAGTTAAATCATAGCTTATTATGCTCGGTTCACTAAATCTTTTTGTATCTTCACTCGGTTTCAATTTACTAAGTTCATTTAATCCTCTAAACATTAATTTTACATATGAAACATTCATAGCTTGATCCTGGGCTATTGAACGGGATTTTTCATTTTTTAAATTTGTACTATAGACCGTTTCTTTTTTGTAATTTTGATTACTACCAACGTTTTTATCATTTTTTATATCAGTAGCAATCTTTTGAGTTGTTTTCCCATATAAGTCGTTTTCTTTCACATTATATATTCCATGGGTTGTTTGATATATTATCCTGCTATGTTCACCATCTTCTTTTTCTTCATAAGTACTGTCGCTAGTCTCTTCTTTCACATATGCATATCCATCATCACTCGCAGACATTACCGTCTTCATATCACCTTCATCCAATGCCTTTACTAATCTCTCATACTCTATTTTTGTTTCCCCGAAACTGCACGCGCTTAGTAAAAACATTACAGTCATTACAATAACTATTTTTTTAACTAACCTTTTACTCATACCATAACTACACCTTTCCCCTTATTTTATACATTACTTGCTATTCGAATATTGTTTTTCATACTTCTCATATCGGGTTTTAGAAGCTTTATCGTTATCTTCTTTACTATTTAAATAGATTGCTATTTTTTGATCATGCCTTATTAATCGGCCTTTTTTATTCTTTTTTTCATATCCCATTGTGATGCTTATTGTAGTGAATTCCATTGGATTTTCTTTTGAATCTTTCGCCGAACTAAATTCCATTAATAATATTGCTTCATCAAATTTATCGTAGTCCACCTTTAACTTATTATTAATTATTTCTTGAAATTGCGATTCAGTTAAGTAATATGTTACCTTGGATGACTCACTAAATCTTTTTTATCTTTTTTGGGTCTTAAACTATCTATTCCCTTTAATCTATTAAATATAAATCGAACATTCGAAACGTCCAAATTTTGATCTGGACTTTTTGATTGATTATCTTCATATTTAATACTAGTTCTATATACAATCTCTTCTTTTTTTTGCTCACTATTTAATGAACTAGCAATTTCTTGCAAAGTTGTTCCATAGAACTTTTTTTCTTTAATATTGTATACTCCTCCTGTTGTTTGATATACAACGCTAATGCGATTATCATTTTCCGCCCAAAACGTGCTATCCCTAATCTCTTCTTTTACATAAGCATACCCGCCATCACTCGCAGACATAACCGTCTTCATATCACCTTCATCCAACGCCTTTACTAATCTCTCATACTCTATCTTCGTCTCCCCAAAACCACATCCACTTAATAAACTTGCTACTATTGACAGAACTATCATCATCTTAGATTTTTTCTTTAACTTCATACTGACACCCCGTTAGTTACTATAGGCATTTTTAGGTTCATTATGTTCCCTTTTGGAAAGTAATACACTTCACCTTTACTTACTGCTATTTATTCACTTATGCAGATTAAATTGAATATTCTTTAATTTTCAATAGCATCGATTTATATACAATCCTTAATTGCTCATATATTCTATTCGAATTTTCAGAAACCAAAACTTATTTTATTTCTTTAGTTTTCTTTTTTTCCTTCTCTTCATAAAGCTTTAGTCTTTTCTGACGTTCCATTTCGTGTTCCTCCCACGAAATATAAAATGATGGAAATTTAAATCTGCAATAGGCTAATAATTGGAACTCTGCTGCACCTATGGCTACCGCGTACATTACAAGGGTTCCTGCCATATACCCCACTAAAACCCCTGTTTCATAATTATTATGAAAATAAATTAAAATAAGAAGGGTTAGTACATATATCGTAACACCAATCATTGCATTGCCTTTTGTTTTACTAAAAAATGAAGTTGCTCTTTCATCCATACTAAATGCTCCACTCTCTGCTTGTTTAAAGGTATCAATCGTTGTCACCAGATGAACAAAAACTGCTCCTAGAAACAATAAACCCACATACAATAATGTAATTTGATCAATTGAATAATTCGAAATTGCTGGAAGTATAAATAATGTGAATCCTATAGTTCCTAGCTGAAATGCAAATAATAATATCACAAATGCTTGCAACTTTTGATATTTGAAACGAGCTTTTGGAATTAGATATAGAATGAAAAAGATTACTTGCAAACCATATAACACTAATTCAATACTCACAATTATTTTGTCAAAGAGATTTGGATAATAACCCCAGCCAAATTTAAATAATGCTCCCAAAATAAAAAGCATGAATAATGAACTATAAACTATTCCTCCAAACATAAACCCCATAGAATATTCTGGGCTTAAGCGATTTCTACATGTTATTTTAAATTCATCTAAATCTTTTTCTTTTATATTCCACATATAATTACACCATCTTTTCTAAAATCATATAATAACTCTATTTTTGTAGATAAACTGAGAGTAAATAAATATTTTTGATATTTATTATTAAACTAACTTTTCTTTAAAGTCTATATCTATCCTCATTTGCAAAATTTGTTTTGGATTTTTTGGACACCCAGGTGCAATACGATTGTTGCTCCATCAAATTCATCGCATTGTATCTTTAATTTATTATTAATAATATTTTTAAATTCAGATTCAAAGTGCCCTAATAAAGTTATCTTCTTTCCTTTATTACCCGCCTTGACTTTTTCATAAATTTTTTCTGCTTGACTATACTGAAATTCCGCTAATGACCCCAATATAGGTGAATTAGTTAAATTATGCAGCCAAATTGCTCCATCGGTTGCTAAATCGCATATTTGGCTCGGTTGGGTTCCAACGTATACAATGAAAATTCCATGCGTGTTTCTATTCTCTAAAGCATATGCCCCAAATCCAGTTACTGAATGAATATCATCAGAAGCTATAAGATTAGCATTAAAGTTGTCTTGTAACTTCTGTTTATTTATTATTGGATCAGAGTTATTATATTTTTTTCTTGTGCATTATAATCATAAATATCTCTTGCTGATAATCTTAATTTTCCTACATCACTACTTAATTTATAATCTTCCTCGTTCACCATATTCTCCCCCTTATATATATTAATGGCTTTCTTTAAATTTCTTTTCATATTGTAAGTAATCTTTTTTTGATTTCTGATTATTTTCTTCTTTATTATGTAAATATGTTGTTATTTCTTGATCATGCCTAATCATATTATTTTCTTCATTTCTTTGTTTATAGCCTATCGAAATTGTTATCTCTGTTATTTCCATCGGATTTTCCTTTGTATCCTTAGCAGAATTAAATTCAATTAGTAGTGTTGCATAACTAAACTTCTCATACTCTAATCCTAAATTCCCATTAAATATCTTTTTAAATTGAGTTTCTGATAAATTATAGCTTATCGTAGCTGGTTGGCTGAAGCTTTTTTTATTCACATTTGGTTTCAATTCTTTTATTCCTTGCACTCTATTGAGCATTAATTTTATATTAGACATATCTTTCCCTCGATTTGAAGCTTCTAGCTGTCCATTTTCGTATCTTATATCTGACTTGAATACAAATTCTTCTTTATATTGTGGGTTGTCAATATGTTTTTCATCCTCAACTGGAGTATTGACTTTCTTTTGTGTCTCACCAAAAAGAATCTTATCTTTAATACTATAAATACCTTGCGTTGTTTGATAAACTACTCCTATTTGCTTATTATTATCCTCAATAAAAGTACTATCCCTCACCTCTTCTTTCCCATACGCATACCCTTCATCACCCGCAGACATAACCGTCTTCATATCACCTTCATCCAATGCCTTTACTAATCTCTCATACTCTATCTTCGTCTCCCCTAAACCACATCCACTTAATAAACTTGCTACTATTGACAGAACTATCATCATCTTAGATTTTTTCTTTAACTTCATACTGACACCCCGTTGATTTCTCTAGGCATTTTTAAGTTCATTATGTTCCTTTTTGGAAAGTAATACATTTCACCTTTACTTACTGCTATTTATTTACTCATACAGATTATATTGAAGATGCTTTAATTTTTAATAGCATTGATTTATATACAATCCTTAATTGCTTATATGTTCTGTTCGAATTTTCAGAATCCGAAACTTATTTTATTTCTTTCGCTTTCTTTTCCTCTCTCTCTTTATAACGCTTTAAGAATTCCTGCCGTTCCCTATCATGTTCCTCCCACGAAATATAAAATGACGGAAATTTAAATCTGCAATAGGCTAATAATTGGAACTCTGCTGCACCTATGGCTACCGCGTACATGATTAGAGTTCCTCCCGCATACAATCCTAAAATCTTCAGTGTATAATCATTATGCACATAAATTGAAATGAGAAGAATTAGCACATAAATTACAGCACACTTTATTGTAATCCTCTTTGTTTTACTAAAAAATGAAGAGGATTCTTCTCCCTTATTAAATGCCCCTTTACTTGCCTGTCTAAAAGTATCAATAGTCGCTAAAATATGTAAAATGACTGCACCTAAAAATAATAACCCAACATACATTAATGTACTTTGATCAATTGAATAATTTTACATTCCTGGAATTATCAACATTGTAAATGTTATAGTGCCTAGCTGAAATGCATATAATAGTACCACAAGTGTTTGTAGTTTCTGTAATTTAAATGGCATCTTAGGAAACAGATAAATAATTAAAAAAATTACTTGAAGACTATAAAGTACTAACTCAAGGCTAACAATTATTTTATCAAAGAGAGTCGGGTAATAACTCCAACCAAACCTTATTAACCCTACAATAAGAAAAAACATTATTAATGAAATAAAAAACATCGTTCCAAACATAAACCCTGTAGCCCAGTCGGGACTTAAGCGGTTCTTACAAGTACTTTTAAATTCATTTAAATCTTCTTCTTTTATATTCCACATATAATTACACCATCTTTTCTAAAATCATGTAATAACTCTATTTTTGTAGACAAACTGAGAGTAAATAAATATTTTTAGTATTTCATATTAAACTAGCCTTTTTTACTTTTTTTAACAAACAAAAAATACAGCGATAGCATTAGTATTAAGCCTATTCCACAAACCAATACACCTCCATATTCTTTCTGGTATAAAAAAATAAACATAGTAACAATATAGCTCGGTATTGACAAAATAATGAGCCACTTCCCCAGAAACTCTGCTACTTTATATAGAAGTAAAAAGATAAACATACTCCCAACAATAATAGGTGCTATTACACCTTCAAAAAAACCTTTTTCTTTTTTTACAGTTTTTGAATCTTTATTCAAGACATTACATCCCTCTCTTTACTAGTTAATTTATGAATAATGTATTCATTCTATCTTCAATATAAGTTTACAAGTATCATTTACAACTTTCATTTCAGTTTTTGTTTCGCTTTTGTTCTTTCTCTCTTATTCTTTTTCTATTTGCTATAAATTCTTGGCGTTCCTTTTCATGTTGTTCCCACGTAATATTAAATGATGGAAATTTAAAGCGACAATACACCAATAGGACGAATTCTGCTGATGCAACGGCAAATACATATAATATAATTGTTTGTAAAAAATAAAACACCATCGGCTTTAGCGCAAAACGAATACTTGCAAAGATTAATATCAATAGGACAACTATATAAATTACCATTCCAATTAACATCCAGAGTTTTGTATTAGTAAAAAATGAGACTGATTCCCCTTCTAACTTATAGCCTCCATATTTTGCTTTTTTAAAAGTATGGATTGTTATTACAATATGAGTAATTATCGCTCCTAATAATAATAGACCTACATAAAATACCGTTAGATTTTCACAAGAATATCCAAATATTGCTTCAATTAATACATACGCATAACCTACCGTTGCAACCTGAAACGAGTTAAAAACAATTAAAACGGCTTGTAACTTTTGTAATTTAAATCTTAATTTCGGAAATGAATAGATAATCAAAAAAAGGATTTGCAGAATATATAATGCTAACTCTACAGAAACAATTATTCGTTCAAAAGATTTTGGATAAGCCTCCCAACCAAGTTGTAAAAAACCCAAAACAATAAAAAACATCGGTAATGAAGCGTATACAAAAACTCCAACTAAAAAGGCCATTACACCATCAGGACTTAATCGGTTTTTATTTGTAATTTCGAAAAAACCTAAATCTTCTTCTTTTATTTTAAGCATTCATCTTTCCCCATTTCGACGCAAAACTTATTTTATTTCTTTAGTTTTCTTTTTTCCCTTCTCTTCATAAAGCTTTAGTCTTTTCTGACGTTCTCTTTCATGTTCCTCCCACGAAATATAAAATGACGGAAACTTAAATCTACAATAGACTAATAGTTGGAACTCAGCTGCGCCTATGGCTATCGCGTACATAATGAACGTAAATATAAAGTAACCAAACATTATGCTCAATGAGTAATTATTTTGTACATAAATTAAAACAAGAAGAATTAGTACATAAATTGCCACACCAAACATTACATTTTTCTTTGCCTTATTAAAAAATGAAGTAGATCTTTCTCCCATACTAAATGCACCTTTACTTGCTTGTTTAAAAGTATCAACTGTTGTTACACCATGAACAAGTATTGCTCCTAATACTAGTAAACCTACATAAATAAGCGTAATAAAATTAATAGAATAATTACTCATCCCTGGAAGAACAAATGCCGTAAGACCTATAGTACCTAACTGAAACGCATATAATAATATCACCAATGTCTGGAGCTTTTGAAATTTAAAACGTACCTTAGGGATCAGATATATAATAAAAAAGATTACTTGTAGGCTATATAACAACAATTCCATCCTGACTATTACTGTGTCAAAAAGAGTCGGATAGTAATCCCAGCCAAATCTAATTAATGCTCCAAAAATAAAGAGCATCAATAACGAACTATAAAGCATTCCACCAAACATAAACAACATAGCTCCTTCAGGGCTTAAACGATTTCTACATGTAATTCTAAATTCATCTAAATCTTCTTCTTTTATGTTCCACATTTGTTAACTCCACCTTTCCCCGAACTATAGTATATTACCAAAATATAGATGCAATTTTCTTAGTCACTGATTTTATACCTTTTTATTTTCATCGCCACTCTTAACCATCTCTTTTGTTGTACTGCGCCTTGTATTTTAAATATTCCTGTCTCGCATCTTGGTTATTATCCTGTTTTCTATTAAAATACGTTATTATTTGGAACATATTTTCTACTAATTTTCCATCCTCATTCTTTTCTTTAAAATCTATATCTATCCTCATTTGCAAAATTTGTTTTGGATTTTTTGGAGCATCCAGGTGCAATACGATTGTTGCTCCATCAAATTCATCGTATTGTATCTTTAATTTATTATTAATAATATCTTTAAATTCAGATTCAGTTAGTCGATATCCCACTGAATTAGGCTGATCAAACTTTTTTATATCATCCTCGGGCTTCATCTTTAGTTTCCCTATCCCATTTAAACGATCTGCAATTAAGTTTACGTATGAAACATCTAGATTTGAATCCGAACTTTTCACCTGTCCATTTTCATACTTAACATGAGTACTATAAATAGTTTCTTTTTTATAATTTTCATTTGTCCTTTTTCCCTTGTCTTTTTCTATATCAGTCGCAACTGTTTGTATCGCCTCTCCATATAAACTTTTATCTTTTGTATTATATACACCTTCCGTAGTTTGACGAATTGTCTTACTGTGCTCTCCATCTTCTTTTTGCTCAAACGTACTATAAATACCTCTTTGAGTCACATAAGCATATCCATCATCACTCGCAGACATTACCGTACTCATGTCCTCTTCATCCAACGCCTTAACAAATCTCTCATACTCTATCTTTGTCTCCCAAAAACCACATCCACTTAATAAACTTGCTACTATTGACAGTACTATCATCATCTTAGCTTTCTTCTTGAACTTCATACTGACACCCTTATTCAATCAAAATAAGCTTTCCTCTTTCCATTTTGGAAGAGGAAAGCTTATTTCCTTTTAAATTTATTTTTTTCCCTTTATTTCTAACTCTTGTGCTTGTTGTTGCTTTTTATTTTTTTCAATTACTTTTTCAACAAACTCATTCCGCCACATTTTAAACTTAGTTGCGAATTGACCTTCAATTTTATTTCGATACCCTTCAAATTTAACCTCTGCAATATCCGCGTGATTAAATAATTTATACGTCTCTTCGGTTAAACCCACTGGATGCAACACTCCGCCATAATCATAGAATGTGTTTTCATCAAGTAATAAACCTCTCGTAGTAATTACATACTCCGCACCTTCCTCTTCTTTAAGACCCAATCTTACAACACTGCCTAAAGGTAATACTTTATCCATATAGTCTTTCATATTAATTCACTGTCCCTTTTAGTACGCTAATTTTCTCTTCTATTTTTTGTCTTTTTTTCTCTAATTGACGGATCCGATCAATAAATGCCTCACGTGTTTTTCCTTGTAATGTACTATCAATACTACTCTCTAACCTTCTAATTTCTCCTGTTAAAGATGCAGCTGCTTTTTCCAATTGCGCTACAACATTTATAATTTGTTCTCGTCCACCACTAGCTGGAAATGTACTATGAACCCTTGACATTATCGTATGTAAATCCACCTTCATACCCCTCTCTTTTAAATTTATAAACTTGGAGTTTTAATAATATGAAACTGCTCCTAATTCTTCGTCTTTTGCAAACATAGAAAATACTGCTTCTGAAACATCGTCGTTTAATTGCTTTAAATCTTTTGATAACTCCTTCACATCTTTAGCAATTTCACCTAATAAAGAACGGTTTATCCCCCTGCTGTTGTCATTCATAAAGAGATTTAACAATGAGTGACGATGACTTAATATATGTTCAGATACAATTGCAGCTACATTTGTATCAACTACAAAATCTCCTTTAAACAAATCTAGTAAATCTTGCACGTAAGAAGCTGCAACTTCTTTTGCAATTTCTAAAATTTCACTTGTAGCTAAATATACTACAACACTTCCAGCTAAAAAATTTATAGCAGTATTAAATACAGACTCTAATACTTCTAAAACTTTTTCCTTACATTTCGCTAAAGTTGATTCAATCCATTCTACAGCGATATCTACCGCTCCTTTAATTTCAACTGTAGCCATTATACTAAATTGGATTGCTTCTCCTGTAATTTGAGACTTTAGTCCTTCATACTTTTTATTGAGGTTATAAATACTTTCTTTCACTTGACCCTTTATTTTTCTATACTCTCTCCCAGCTTGTACAGCATCTGAATAGGTAAGTGCCACCCATAAAATCGATGAAATCGGTGTTCCTTGTATGATAAAGTTTATTCCTATACCTGCGACTTGTTCTTCCGCTAAAGAAACTTTTCTATCAAATTTTTTATTTATAAGACCTGTATAAAAACCACCTGCCGATTGGGTAAACTCTACAAAACCTGGAATTATATCCCCTCCAGTATCATTAGTACTGGGTAATTTATCAAACCATATTAACTTGCCATTATTATCATAATCTTTCATAGAGAAAACGTAAGAATGCCATGCTTGGTTTGGAATTATATACATTCTCCCAGGTATTGTAAAATCCGCCATTTTTATTCCGAGATGTAATGGATCCTTTTCATTAATAACATTCCTAATATTATTCATATCAAATCCATTACCAAATTTATCAACATCTCGATTTAATATAGGTGCTGGATTTAATGTTAATGATTCAATATTATCTTCTTGGTGCCTTAACGATACCGTATTAGCTAAACCACCACCTAATGAATGCCCTGTTACACTAATTTTGACAGCAGGGTTATCATGTTTAACCTTCAAATAAAATTCTTCTCCTTGATCATACTGTTTGACTGTAAAATCGTGTTCCCAATTACCTAACACTATTTTATTTGCACCAGTTATATTATGTCCTCCAATTTCACCATCTGTTATTGCATCCGTTGCATCTTCCGTTCCTACGTATGTTATAACAATTTCTCCTGTAGAGTTATCTTTAAAAGCGTATGCAGCAAATCCTGTATTCTCATCAACTTGTCGATCTACAATTGTTGCATTAAATCTTTTTTCTAATCTCGTTATATTATCTATTTTTGATTTATCATATGGAGGCTTACCAGCTTTAAATTTATAGATATCCTCACCTGCTAGCTCTAATTTCCCCCAATCAGAACTTATTTTTAACTTATTACCTAGTTTCACTTCCTTACCCATTTTCTCCCTCTCTCCTAATCATTTATTATTTTGTGTAATCTTCCTTATAATTTAAATATTCTTTTTTCCCATCATGAATATTATTTTGTTTCTTATCAAAATATGTTATTATTTGGACCATATTTTTCACTATTTTTCCATCTTCATTTTTTGTTTTATAATCTATATCAATACTTAATTGTAATATCTGTTTGGGATTTTTTGCAGAGTCAAAACTTAGTGAAATTGTTGATCCATCATATTCATCATAATTTATTTTTAACTTACCATTAATAATACTCTGGAATTCGGATTCAGTTAGTCGATATCCCACTGAATTAGGTTGATCAAACTTTTTTATATCATCTCCAGGTTTTATCTTTAGTTTCCCTATTCCTTTTAAACGATCTACAATTAAGTTCACGTATGAAACATCTAGATTTGAATCCGGACTTTGCACCTTTTCATTTTTATACATAATATTTGTACTATAATTAACTTCTTCTTTATAATTTTTATCATCTACTTCCGAGGTAATTTCTTGTGTTGTATTCCCATATAAACTTTTATCTTTTATATTATATACGCCTGTCGAAGTTTGGTAGATTGTTTTACTATGCTCTCCATCTTCCTTTTGTTCAAATGTACTATATATACCTCTTTGGGTTACATACGCATACCCATCATCACTCGCAGACATAACAGTCTTCATGTCCCCTTCATCCAACGCCTTTACTAATCTCTCATACTCTATCTTTGTCTCTCCAAAACCACATCCACTTAATAAACTTGCCACTATTGACACGACTATCATCACCTTAGCTTTCTTCTTTAATTTCATACTGTCACCTCGTTAGTTACTCTAGGCATTTTTAGTTTCATTATGTTCCCTTTTTGATAGTAATACACTTCATCTTTACCTAATGGCGCTTCGTTGCTTATATATTTTATGTTGAAGATACTTTGATCATTTAATGGCATTGCGATAATTGCTGCTGTTAGTTTACTTCTCATTTTCATAGGTAGAGCTTCACGATTTCGGTCCATGTAATCGTGGTGACCTGCTAATACAAAGTAAATGCCTACTGTACGAGATAGATCAATTAAAGTTGCTGCATCCTCCATTTCTAAATAAACAAATTTACTAAACTCTTCAACATTTGTCATGATAATGAGTTGTTTTGTGAATGCAGGAATTTCTCTACCTTCTTGTCTTGCTTGCGCTAATTCAAGAGCTCGTTCGCGAATTACTTCCATCCAATACTTCGCATGCATATTGATTTCATTTTCGTCTACAATGTAATGCGTCACATTATCTTTATATTGAACGAAACTATACTCTGCTGTATCCACTAACGTCACACTTTCAAAATAATCTTTATTCAATTGAGATAGGATGCTAGATACAATTTGTTTTCTCATACTATCATCTACACTATAAATCATTAAATGATCATTCATCGCAATATCATGAGCTACAACTTCTACGTTTGCAAAATCAAGCCCCATTGGAATTCTTGCTGCTTGTAGAGCTTTTGTAACGTCTTTATTTTTACGATAAGTAGCAATATCAATCACTTCTGGCATCATTGGAATTACCTTCGGACGTTCTCCATCCCATTCTCGATCCATATCATTTGCTTCTTGTTGTAATAATTGAATTTGCTGTAATTCATCTTCTGCTTTCGTAGATAATGCAACCTGGAATAATGTAGGAGATTCTAGTTTTATTAACGCTCTTCCTGCTGTTTCTTCCACTTTTATATCAGATCTCCCTACAATACTAGCTACTTCACTTTGATCAATCATATATAGGCAAGTTTGGATTTTAATATTATTGTACAATTGAATTCTCAGTGCATTTTGTCGCCCTGCACTAATTAAGGTATGAATTCCTAAACTTGCACCATCTCGGACAATTTGCATAATTAGCATTTCAAAGCTTTCATAGAACTTCGCTTCTTTTACTGCATCATAATTGTCGATTGCAATAATAATATGTGGTATTTCTTTCCCGCTTGCCTTTTCATACATTTCAATATTTGCAACGTCATATTCACTTAATAATCGTTTACGATTTTTCATTTCTTGAGTTAATCTTTCAACAAACTTTAAACATTTTTCAGATTCATCAATCGTAATCGTATCCGCTACATGAGGTAATCCTTTCAAAGGTAGAAGACCATTTGTTCCAAGGTCCACTAAATACACATGCAAATGCTCCGGACTATGCTGACGAGCTACATCCATAATGACTGATTGTAAGAATGTTGATTTTCCGTAGCCTGGACTTGAGAAGACCGCTACGTGTCCGTCTTTACTAATATCTAGTGTTAATGGTGTTTGTGATTGTAATTCAGGCTGATCTAGTAGACCAACTGTTGCTTGTAATGGTTTCTTTTCTTTCGTCCATGCTTCTTTGAACTGAATAGCGTGTAAGTCTTGTAAATATACGCTTTCTGGAAGTGGTGGTAACCATGGTCTAGCTAACGCTTCAATTTCATTTACTTCTGCGTAATCGTGAATGTAGTCAATAACAGCATCCAGTTCAGATGGTACGCTTATTACTTCTTTACTGCTACCAAGTCCACTTAAGTCTTCACTTAATATTTCATATTGTCCTAGATCATTTATTGCATAGATTGTTGCGTCTAAATGTTCTTTATCCTCTTTGTTTTCTACATAGTCTGCTCCGCTCCAAGCTGATTGGAATAGTTCATAAATTTCATTATTCCCAACTTGTAAGTAAGCACGTCCTGGTAATGTAATTTCAGCAGCATCTGGTGTTTTTAAAATTTCATTACTATCTGATGTATTTTGAACTTTTAATGCTAGTTTGAATTTCGAGTTACTCCAAATTTGATCATCTACAACACCACTCGGTTTTTGCGTAGCTAATATTAAATGGATTCCGAGTGAACGACCGATACGCGCCGTTGAAACTAACTCTTTCATAAATTCTGGTTGTTCTGACTTCAGTTCTGCGAATTCATCACTAATTAAAAATAGATGTGGCATCGGTTCACTTACTAAGCCTTCTTTATACAATTTTTGATACTGATTAATATGGTTTACATCATTTTCCCCAAATAATCGTTGTCTTTTTTGTAATTCAGCTTTAATTGATGCGAGCGCTCTCATACTTTGTGCTCCATCTAAGTTCGTAATTGTTCCTAATAAATGCGGTAAGTTTTTGAATAAATTCGCCATACCGCCGCCTTTATAGTCAATTAGTAGAAAGGCTACTTCGTAAGGATGGAAATTGACTGCTAGAGATAAAATATACGATTGTATAATTTCCGACTTACCTGAACCTGTTGTACCTGCTATTAACCCGTGTGGTCCGTGTGCTTTTTCGTGTAAGTTTAAGTTTACGATATCTTCTTTACCACGTAATCCAAGTGGTACAGCTAAAGATTTATGCGCTGCATTTTTCTCCCAGCGACTTGTGATATTCAGTTCTTTTACTTTCTCAACACCGTACATTTCTAAAAATGTTACACTTTCTGGGATACTATTTTTTAAGTTTTGCAAATGATTTAACGGTGCTAATGCTCGTGAAACATCTTCTAAATTAAACCCTTTCGGTACGTGATTGAGTTTAAATTGACGGTTAACAAGCTCTCCTTGTTCTAAGATGATGTTCCCTTGTTTTGCATCTCTTATATCAATTACCGTTTTCACGTGCTCCGGTAAACTTTGCATAACATCTTGTACAAATACAAGTGATACACCTAATTGACTCGGATCATCATTAAAGAATTCCATAACAACATGGTCTAGTATTAATTTTTCATCTGTAATGAGAACGACATAGTGCGGTGCAAAGTACATTTTTTCATTCGTTGAACTTTTTTCATCTAGTTTTAATTTTCGTTCTTTCAATATTTGATACAAACTATTTAACACTTGATCACGGCTACGATCATGGTACACAAATCCACGTACATTTATATCGCGAACACTTCCATGAGGTAACCAGCGCATCCAATCCCATTTTTCTTTTTCTTCTTCAGGAAAAATAGTAATAAACTGCAAGTCATAATAACTATGGAATAATGCGGTTTGTACAACTAATAATTGTAATTGCTCTAACACTAAAGAGCGTTGTCCAATATAACCGACTGGTCCATTCATTAAATCTGTTACAACTGGTACATCTTCCAATGATAGATAACGCTGTCTTAGTTCACGTGCTATATCAATTAATTCATCTTTCGTTTGACTAAATTCTTCTTCATTAAATTGGATTTCAAAACTCGTATTAGCTTGTCCTGTTCCAACGCTAAATGTTAAGAAATCATGATGTAGCATTGTTTTTTCATAAATTCTAGGATTTACTTGAACTGCCATATTACGTATTACTTCTACATTTGGATTGTGATAATGTAATGCGTGACGTTGCTTTTCACTTTCTGCATGTAAATCTTTCGTTTTTTGTTTTATATACTCTCTATAACTTTTATCTCGTTCCACAATGTCAATTTTATATTGCTTTAAATTTTTTATATAAGATGTGACAGAAACAATAATCGTTACTAATGTCATCGCAATCGATGCGATAATAAACATTCCATATTTCATGAAAATAGCAAGTAATACGGTTACGACAATCATGACAAGTGAAGGTGCAATGATTCTTGCTAAATGCTCCGTTGGTTTTGATGGCATACTTGAAGGCTTTGCAATTGTCATTTTCTCTTCTGGTTCACGGTAAATAATACGTGGTGAACGATGATAGCCTGGATAACCACTTTGATAATTCGTTTCTGATTCTACTAAAATAGGTAACGCAGATTTCATTTTATCTTCTGAAGAAAGTACTTGAATGTCTTCACTACCAATCTCCAATAAAATACCATCAAAATATAATACGTCTCCTGATTCCAACATAACGCTATCTTTTAACTTCGTATAATTATGAAATACATCCCCGCCATACACGTTCACTTTAAAAGAATCGTACAACGTTTCGCGAGATAGCATTAAATCTACACTAGTCCCAGTAATAGAAATATCATCGTAATCGTTTTGACTCACTGTAAGAGAATGTTTCGTTCCGATATCAAACACTTTAGTTGTGCCAACAATAGATATAAAGATTTTCAAGCTCACATCTCTTATTTTCCCAATCTCAATTTCCTTATTGAATTCTATTAATTGATCTTGTACCATCCAAGCATTTACTTCATTATTCCACTTTAACTCTATTTCTTGTTCTAAACTTGGATTCGTAATATCATTTGTCCACTCTTTTCCAATCGACACTATTGATTGCTCATTTGGATGTAATGTGCACTTATATATTTTGTCTCCATAAGTCAATACTAATAGTTGCTCCATCCGTGTTCACTGCTCCTTTTCAACTGTCTCATCAAGTGCTTACTCTTTTTTCTCTGTGTCCGACAAATTTTTATCGCTTGATGAATTGCCATATTTCTTTTTATATTCATCTAATTGTTGCTCATATGTTTTTAACTTTTTATCACGTTCTTCTCCTGATAAATCCGGATTATTTTTCAGTGATTCAATTTGTTTAACAAGGCCGTACATAATAAGCTGAGGATCATCAAGTGTCTTAGCTAGATCTAATGATTTATCAAAATCACCTTTTCCGTTATACATCCAATACAGCAAATACTTTTCATCACTTTTCAAACTAATGTTTTTCATAATCGATTTCTTTTGAGCTTCACCTAGTTTTTCAGCTGTAATGTATGCAAATGCTAACTCATATTTAGATGCAATCGGTAATGATTCAAACTCCTCTTCATTCAATTGCGTAATGACTTTGTCATAATCAGTTGCTATGAAACTCGCATTTGCTTCTAATAATTTATTTTGATAAGGAAATTTTATAAAAGTGAAATATATTAAAGGAGCAGCTAAAATAACTGTCGCCGCTATGAAGGAAAAAGCTAAGTATTTAAACGATTTATAGCTTTTTTTAGGTACTAACTGCATATTTTTTTCTGTTTTTGTTTGTTCCTTCTCAAAGCTGTCATCAAGAAACTGCAGTAATGCATCTAAGCTTTCCATTTGAGCAACTGTCTGTTCAAATGTTGTTTCTTTTGCATCTTTTAGTAACCCAGCATACAAATCATCAAAGTTATGTTTTTGGGAGAATAAAGCAATAATTAGACACTTATATTGCGTTAAAAATTGCTCTTCTAATAACGGGGTTGGTGGAACAATATCTCGAATTCCTCTATGTATAATGCTTGGTATTAAATTCGCATTAAAAACTATATTGTCTGGATGTAAAAAGAACGTGATTCGTTTATTTAAATATTTACGAAACTGCGCAACATTCCGAAGTAGTCTTAATTTCTCATTTCTTCCAAAGCGGCTAAGATCGTCCCACTTATATAATTTTTTATCTACTTGATATAGAAACGTAAACATATCATCCGTTTCTTCTATCGTTAATGGTACAAATTCAGATGATACGCCCGCAATTATATCGAATTGACGGAAGTCTTTTATACGTGTTTGAGATTTGGTCATCTCCAATTTCCAATTTTCTTTTTCTATTTGAAATTGATAGTTCATTGCATCAATTTGAATTGTTTTTTCCGTCATGTTTATCCTCTTCTCCTTTTCTTTATAACCCCTAATAACTTATTTACAAATAACTAAAAGTAAAAAATATTCTTTATAAAACTTGCAAAATATCTCCATCTGTTATTTGGTGATCAATTAAACGATCATTATCTGTTAAAACAATTGACTTATTTTTCACTTTAATTACAAAATGTGAACCTTCATGATTATCAATCTTTAGCGTATCTAATAAGTTTTTCAATAAATATTTAATAGATTGATGATTCGGAATACGCAAATCGTATGTATTTCCATTCCATTTATTAAAATCTACTGTTACATTAATATGTGTTTGTATTGCCATCGCTTTACCTCCAACTTTTACGAAGAACCGTATAAATACCGATGCAAATAAATAGAATGCCGCCGCCAAATAATAATATTATTGTTATACTAATTGGCTCTTCATTCATTGTTTCATTACTCGCTATTTCATCTGCACTTTTTCTGACAATGTATTCACTGCTAAACAAACTATTTTTCGTATCTTTAACACTATTATTCTCTTTTTGTTTTATAAAAAGAGAATCTCGCAGAGCTTCCATATCTTTTTGTTCTTTCTTTTTCTTTTTCTCAATTTCTTCTTCTATATCTTGGTTAAATAACTCAATTGATGCTTTATCTAATTCTGTTTCCTTATGTTCCTTTTTATTTTTTTCTTGGTCGCTTTCTTCAAGTCGATCCACTTTAAACTTAATCTTCCCATCATCACCAAGATAACTGTCAGCCGCGCTCCTTATCGGTAGCGCGACAAACAGTAAAAGGATAGAGAGAAATGATAACTTAGCCACTATGCTCCATTGTTTGATCATTTACTTCTTTTTCCTCCCATTTCTTATGCCATACAAATAGATTACTAACCAATCCAATAATGGCAATTACAAACAATACGATAAAAATAACTTTTCCTGTATCTTTACCGCTAATAAAATCATTTAGAAAACCCTCTATATATTGAAGCGGTGAAAATTGACGCAATTTGCCTACAGAAGACATTTGGTCTACTTTACTTCCAACTGCTTCAGTTAAAAATAGATACATACTTAAAAATACTAATAAGATAAACATTCCTACCATTTTTATTTGTCGTAGTAAGTATGTTGAAACTAATACGAACGCCATCATAATGATTGTGATAAACGCAATCCATAGTAAACTTTGATCCTGACCGAATTTTAAAAGACGGCCTGAGATGACTCCTATACTGATTCCTTCCACAATCGATATTCCAAATGCTACTACTGTAGTTGGTACATTCATATCAATTAAAGAGAATCTCTCTTCAAAATGATCTGATTGCGTTCGTTTCTTTTCTTGATTCGCAATTGCATATGCTGTAAATAACGCAACAATGAAACAAGTTAATACGATTAAGTATGGTGTAAAAGCATTACCAGCTACAATTACCCCATCATTTTGTTTCTGAACTGGACTAGATAAAAACTCATATAGCATCTCATTTTGACGGTCTCCAATACGACTATTCGCCAAAATCTTCGTAAAGTTTTTCGAGAATGCTTTATCATCTTCCATTTTCTTCGTAAAATCATTTAATAAGGAATCTGCTTTCGAAACAATTGTCGTTCCGCTGTCTTGAATTTCTTTTGCTTGTCCATTAATTTGGTCAAATGTTTTATACACATCATCTGATGTCGCTAAACTATGCTTTGAACTCTCTACTAATGACTGAGTTTGCATCGTTAAAGATTTAATACCAGAGTCTAACGATAGTACAGCTGTTTGCTCACCTGCATTATTAGTTGTTAATACTTGTTGTTCTTCAGCTAACTTTAAGCTACTCTCACGCCATTTCGCTAAACCTTTTACATACTCTCCTAAATTTTGATTCATACTAGTTGCTTGCTGCATCGTTTCATTTAATTTCTCCGCTAGTAGCATTGAATTTTGATCTGCACTAGTAATGAGCTGTTGGTAAGAGTCTATTTTTTGTTTTAAACCTGTCATATCTTGCTTTACTTCACTAGTAATACTAGCTGAAACAAGATTTGAAATTAAGTCAATTAAGCTTTGTTTATTTAATACGTAATACAAAGATTGTTCAGTTGCAATTGCATCTAAACTTCCCTCTTCTAGCTTAGGACCTACATCTTTCGTTCTTAAATCAATCCCATAATACATTTCGTAAAGGCTCATTAAACCTTGATAACTTTCAACTGTATCTACTGCTTCTTTTATTAATACATTAGATATATTTTTTGTTAATACTTCTGTTTTTTGATGTACAACTTGATTCGTTGTACTTTCAATAGTTTTTGAATTGCTACCGTTATCTGTCCCAGTGTCTGGCTTCTCTCCTGTGTCAGGTTTTCCTCCCGTGTCTGGATTTCCTCCTGTATCAGGTTTTCCTCCCGTGTCTGGATTTCCTCCTGTATCAGGTTTTCCTCCCGTATCAGGTTTCCCTCCTGTGTCTGGATTTCCTCCTGTATCAGGTTTTCCTCCCGTATCAGGTTTTCCTCCCGTATCAGGTTTTCCTCCTGTGTCTGGATTTCCTCCTGTATCGGGTTTTCCTCCCGTATCAGGTTTTCCTCCCGTATCAGGTTTTCCTCCTGTGTCTGGATTTCCTCCCGTATCAGGTTTTCCTCCTGTATCAGGTTTTCCTCCTGCATCAGGCTTTACACTGTCACCATTATTACTCTGTTCTGTTTTTTGAATAATAGGCGTTTTAGCATTGTGTACTAACGGCATTATGCCATACTGTGATTTATGAACCACATTTTCCACCTTGCTATTTTCCGTTTGTGTTCCTTTATCCTCTTTATTAGGTTCTTCTTTTTCAGAACTAGTTTCTTTTTTATGAGTCCCGCTCAATTCCCACTGCCACGTTACAGGAGAGAAAACATCTATATTGATGTTTGGATCTTTTAACTTTACATGCAAGCTAATCTTTATATCCCCTTCATTACGAGGAGCTATTGTAATTTCTCCTGCTTCGCTTTGAAGAAAGTCACTTGTACGATCCACACCATCAATATGTAACGCTTCTGTACTTCCATCTAGTTTAAATTCTTCTGGAATATTTATCTTCAAAGTTTGTGAAGATTCCATTTTAATTACTTTCGCAGTATCACTAAATGTAATTCCCTCTGTATAAAGTTTATCCTTTACTTCTTTAATAGCGCTTCCTAAAGATATTTTATTTACAGGATCATAATAAAAATTATTTTCTTTATTATATTTTTTTGTAAATTGAATTACATTTTGCAGTTGTAATTTCGTTGTATCTGGCAAATCACTTTGACCGATTTCTTCCATGTTTAAACTCGGTAATTTCGCAATTAAATTTTCGATTTGTTTCTTTATTCGAACATCTGGTTGCTTCATTAATGTATTTATAAAGATTTCTTGCTTTCCATCATTCGACATAGATTGCTTTAACTTTTTAATTACCGTCTCTTGAATATCACTTTCTAACTTTCCTGCAAGTTCTGTATCATATTCTGACACTTGTTTTTTTACATCTGTTAAATACTTTTGAATTGTTGAAGCATCAGCTAAAATATTAGGATCTTTCTCTGAAAGCGTAAACTGATTTGCGATAATTTTATTCGCAGATTCTAATGCACTTAACTGTTTTAAAACATCGCCTGAATTCATATCACTCATATACTGATTAAATTGATTTGTAAAATTATTCGCTAACAGATTATTATCCGTTTGTATTTTTTGAAAGTTATTAAATCCTTCTAAATACGTATTATTAGATTTATTCCCTTCATCTAAAGCTTGTCCAAACCCTTTTAAAACATCTTGGAATCCTTTAAAACTATTAACAGAAATACCAGTGTAATCTTGTACCGTTTTAAATTGGTTTGTGTAATTTGCCAACGGGCTATGTACATCTTTTTTATACATAGTCGTTTGATTGGTCCCTTTTTCAATTATTTTACCTATATTATCTTGTGCACCTTGCAACTTACCGATAACACTTGCAAAATAAACATCGATGATTTGCTTATTAAAATCTTCTAAAATAGCAGAAGCTGTATTTTCTGCCTCAGCTTTCAAATCTTTATTCCCAGTTGCATTTACTTTATAATTTAAAGTTAATTTCTCTGGAAGTTCTGAATCAATTGCAACAGCCTTTCTAGAAAAATCGTTAGGTATTACAATCATCATATTGTAATTATTATTTTTCAAACCACTTTCTGCTACACCACGACTTACTACGTACCATTCTTGTTTCGTATTTTTATTTACATTTTTAACAAATTGATCTCCAAACGCTATTTTATTACCTTCAAATACAGTACCTTGATCTTCATTTACCAATGCAACTGTCATTTTTTTCGTAGTATTCTCATTTGCTTTCTTAACATTTTGATTTAACGCTAAATAGGAGACCCCTGTTGATAACACAAGAGCTAAAATAATAAACAACAAGATGCTCCACTTGAACTTTTTCACTACCTATCACTCCTGCGACTGCGAGTCTATTAAGTTAAAGACTTCGTATCTTACTCTAGTTTTAAAGTAATTTAGCCATACAACGTATGGTTGCATGGCTAAATTATATAGTTCTTTTTATCTGTCTTATTGTAGACCGAAATTACGAGAAAGATCTTCGTCATGTCTTGCAACAGCTTCTGCAGTTTTATTAAGCTGCATATTA
The DNA here is from genome assembly GCF_058952315.1 of Bacillus sp. GW823-FHT06B01. Taxonomy (NCBI): domain Bacteria; kingdom Bacillati; phylum Bacillota; class Bacilli; order Caryophanales; family Bacillaceae; genus Bacillus; species Bacillus sp. GW823-FHT06B01. The sequence goes on from NZ_JBXAHR010000001.1 coordinate 1,140,814, forward strand.
ATTTCTTGTAATAACTCTGCGAAGTTTTGTACTTTTGGCTTTAATTGATTGAACTGTTGATCAAAACCTTCGAAAGCACGACCTTCCCATTCTCCTCTTAATTCATTTTGTAAGTTTTGTAGTTGACGTAAAATGTCCTCAATTTGATTTGCACCTTGTCCATATCGAGTCGCTTTCGATTTAAGCTCCTCTGGTGACATGCGAATTTGTCCTGCCATGAATAAATCCCCCTTAAAATTTAAAAATAGTAAAATTAACCAAAAATCAATTCTACAAATTGATTATATCAATAATTTAAAAATTTCTAAACAAAAAAATGATATTTTTCCAAATTTTATCTTTTACTATAATAACATTATATTATATAATACTAATTTATTTGTTTTTAAGCATACTCTATAAATCAACTATAAATTTAAAGAAAATCTTTTATTTTATGTATCTTTAAGAACTTATCCATTTTTAATTTCAGCAATAAAGTGTTCACTAAATCAATATTTTTCCTTCTCCACTGACTGTTCATTCTCACCAATCAAATTTTTAAACATATTGGGCTATTCCAGCTCTAAAAGCTTTCTTGTCATTATTAATCACCCCAAATAACGCTTCCTGAAGTGCAAATGTACTTTTATAAAAATACATTCTTTCCTTTACTTCTTCCAAATTAGGATAACGAGATGAAAAGAATTTTAAAAACTCCTCTCCATAGCCAGCTAATATCCCAGCAAAATCATAAGCAGGATCTCCAATACTTGCACCACCAAAATCTATGACTCCAGAAATATCCTGTTTTGTTGCACTATATAAAATATTTGTCATACCAAAATCCCCATGAATAAGACTGGGTGTAAAATTAAAATGACTCTCTTCATTTAAATACATTTCAAAAGATAATGAAACTTCTTTTTTTGCCTCTTCTCTCATGTATGGATAAACATAATCTTTTAATTGACTATATAAACTATTTATTTCTGAATACATATTAGTACTATCATATTGCATAATACCTTCAAATGTAGATAACGGAATTTCGTGCAACTCTTTTAAAAATCCCGCCAATGTGCACGCAAGTTTCTGTAATTGTTTCTCTTCATTTATTCCCGTAAAGATATTTTTCCAAAATGGGTCTCCTTCAATCATTTCATATCCTGCAAATACTTTCCCTGGTACTTCATCTTGAAACCCTTGATAACTCGGGTTGGGAATTTGAAGCGTAATGAAGGGTCTTATTTTCTCTAGCAACTGCGTTTCTATTCGCAGTTGCTGAATACCTTTTTCATATTTCGGGAAACGGAATACTATATTTTTATTTACAATTAATACATCATTATTTTGGCCTATTTCATTTATATAAGCGGATCTTATTTTTAATTCAGGATATACTCTTTGTAAATACGAAATATACTCATTTTCTTTTCTCATTCTTTCCCTCCTCCCACTCACAATATTTTTCTCACTTCAAAGTCATAATTACCTGTCTTTCAACAAAACCAAACTCTTCGTACATCTCTTTCGCAAAATTCCCAGCAAATACATTCAAACGAATTTCTGAATAATTCTTTTGTAATTCCTTAATACCAGCCCACATTAACTTTCTTGACAACCCTTTCCCGCGGTACTCTGGAAAAACATACAATTCGTATATAAACCCTAGTTTTTCAAGAGAAAAATAGTCCGTATTTTCCCCTATTAATATCCACCCCATTACATTGTTTTCTTCTTTAACGACTAAATAATATGCTCCCCTTTCTACAATCGGCATTGTAATTTCAATTGCTTTCTCTGTACTTAACTGACAATTTCCCCTCGTGCCTTCAAAAAGTGATTGAGCTGCATACTGTAAGATTTCATTCGTTTCTTCTCGATTCGCCTTTTCTATCATTTTTCACAACTCTCCTCTTTAATAGGCATTACTATCGCTCGTTCAAGTTCCTCCGACTCAATTACAATTGCCATCAATCCCTTTTCCGTACTCGTTTCATGAGATTCGTCCTTCTCCCAAAACACAGCTTGTCCCGCTTCCACCTTCACTTTTTCTTTATCTGCTCCGCATACATATCCTTCTCCGTCCACAATAAGAAGCAGCTGTGATACAACTGCTTCATGATATCCAATTATTCCATTCTCTCGTAAATGCATAGCACCGATATGTACATTTCCTTTATAGTTTAATATTTTTGACATTATGAAATTAGATTGAAATGCTGAGATTTTCTTTCCCACTTTTTCACTAAAATCAAAAATTTTCATTACTAATCCTCCCTATACGTATAAAACCATCCTTACTGTCTGCATCATATGTCCTTCAAAATCTTCTTCAAATTCCTCTAATTGTGCAAAACCTTTCGCTTCATAAAAACGTTTTCCTTTTTCATTCGCTGCTTCTACATGAATGTATAGTTTCCGAATTCCTTTTAATTCCGTTAGCCCTTTTTGTAATAAAGCACTTCCTACCCCTTTCCCTTGCTGATCTGGTAACAAATAAATCGCTCCTAATTCTGCTTCGTTTTGCAATCTAACAGGTGAAAAATTCGCAAAGCCAATTACTTCTCCCTCTTCTTCCGCAACGAATAAATGTGTATTTTCAAGACGATATTTCATTTTTTCATCAGAATAGGCCTCGTCTAAAAATCTGTCTTGAATCTCTCTCGGAATAATGCTTTCGTATGTATCATGCCAAGCAACTTTCGCTACTGATTGTACCGCATGGATATCTTCTTGCTTCATTTCTCTAATTACATATGTCATCTCGTTGTCTCCATTCTCTTAAAATTATATTCTGCTAATATACTAGAAGAAATGGCAAAACCTTTTTCATAATTCACCTTAATTAATTTTAATTTCTCAATTGAAGCTGTTGCATAATCAAATTTTTCATAAATATATTCCATTGCAATTAAAAACTGATTTGCATGTAACTTATTTGCAATCGTACAATGCGGAACCCATTTTCCTGCCACATAATATGAATTTAAATTATCATGAAAAGTTTTAAAATTATCATGATAAGAATGATGAAGTTTTAACAATTCATCTGTAATGGTCGGTGCTAAAAAGATCGTTCCATTAGTAGGAAAAACTCCAACAGAAGGAAAATTTATTGCAGCCATATTTTCTTGAACAGCTACAAACTCCTCTAGTTTCTTAGTATATAAGTTAACATCTACCTCATTGTAATCAGCTAATGTAATATGAGGTTCTACTCCTGCTAATTGATTTGTGCCAATGATATTTGTTATTTCATTTTGCAATTCTATAATTTTATTAGTAAACACACGATCAAATGTAGCAATAATAGCGTACATACTTCCTCACCCCTTCGTTACATATAGCGCTTCCCATTCTTCACGAATCATACCCATTCTAATAGAATCATAGTATGTTCCGTTATAATAACGGCATTTGCGCATTCTACCTTCTAAACTCATTCCTATTTTCTCAGCTACTTTCATCATTCGTTCATTACCAGACCAAGTCGTGATTCCTACCCTACCAATTTCCATTTTTTCAAATAGTAAATCTCGATATAACGTTAACGCTTCTGTACCGTAGCCACCATTCCAGTAATTTGGATTATAAATAACAAGCCCCATCTCCAACCAACGCGTCAGTTTATGCTCCCAATAAAACCCGATTGTCCCTATAATTTGGCCGTTATTTTCTATAATTAATTTAGATAGAGGTTCTTCTTTTAAACGAGTTTGCATCTTTTCTTTATAAGACGGGTATTCTTGCATTGAAAACGGAAAATACGGTGCATCCCATTTTTTCCATTCTGGATTTTCTTCTTTAAATACGAGACTCCATAATGTTTTTATATCTGATTCTTCAATTGTACGAATTGTAACTTTATCCCCTTTTACTCTTACGTTTTGCATAATTTCCTCCTACACTCCTCTTTATTTCATATATAATTATAATATTTTTTCAGAAAAATCAAAACAAATATCCTTTATTATATTGTATAATTTTGTTATAAGATACCAATTATTCATGTGGAAAGCTGGTGATTCAATGAATAATCGATTTAGTATTACTTTATTTCTCACTATTATTACAACAAATATTATTCTCTATTTCTTCTTACCATTACGTATTGTTACGAAATGGGACTTCAATGGAACGCCTACATCAACAATGGATAAAAGTACTTTTGTTATCGTAAATATAATTATATGTACCTTCTTATTCTTTTTATTTTTAGCTTTATCTAAAGCAGCGAGTAACCAGAAATTTCTCCTTTGGATTGGCAACACAATTTTACTATTTTTATTTTTTGTCGATATTGTCATTGCTCTCATCGCTCTTGGCTTCACTCTTCCTCTTGATCATTTAATATTTTTAGCATTAGGGCTTTTATTTATATTAATAGGCTATTTCAGTTCCAAAATTGATACGAGTAAATCAACGGTTTCATTGGAATGGAATGATAAACACCTTGAAAAAAGAGCTTCAAATATTAGTAGTATTTCAATGATAATAGCAGGTATTTTCCTAGCCGGGCTTCCATTTATCGTTCCTGTTCCGTATAGAGGTTATGCTATAATCGCAATTATTTTAGGAATGACGCTTGCCATTTTACCGAGTACGATTTACTTACTTATGAAAGACAGCAAGCAATCTACTCATTTAAAAAGGTAATAAAAAAATAGGAGGCTCCATACCTCCTATTTCGTCTTTTCTATCTCAACTAAAATACCTTTCTCTATCCAGCCTTCTACTCCATCTCTTTTAATTAAATCATATCCTGAGCAGCTATTATCAATGAGAGACACAATGTTCCCTTTTCTTACACTTATTTGTGCACAAGAAATATCGGTTTTCACTGTGTATTCACCTGAATCAAGTTGCCTAATATATTCATTTTTCACAGAGAGTAATTTATTCGTTTCTCTTTGCTTACATACCGTATAATCTTTCATCTTCTCTATAGGATCTATGTAATAATACGGATATGTCACCCCGCCCTGCATTGATGTGTTCGCATTAAAATCCGCTATCACTTCAAACTCTGGAAAATAGTCTACATATGTATAAGAAAACGTATCACCTGCTCTTGTCCTTTGAATGATAAATGCGTTTAATTGTCCTGCTTCTTTAATCGCATTTCCACCGTCAATTGCAATAATCTTTTTCTCCTCATCAATAACTGGATTGTTAGACGGTGCCTTGTCTGAATAGTTTACAACAGGCCAATGACCGACAACTACATACTTATTTGCTCTATGTGATTTATTGAAAAACTCAGGCATTGCTATCGCATTTTTGCGCACTGTTTCTTTCCAATCTTCTTTATCATCAAGGCCAGCATGTACAAAAATATAATCTTCTGTTTCAATCGCTGTTGGTAATTCTGTTAGCCACTTTATTTCTTTTGAAAAATGCCCCATCAATATGTTTTTCACTTCACAAATATCACTTTCTTCATTAACGGTAACACTCAATTCCGCTAGCCACTCATTAAAAATTGTATTCTTTCGCGTACATAAATAATTTATTAGCGCGGGATTTTCATTCACAAGTGCTTCAACTACAACTTCACAATTCCCTTCAATTACATAAACGTTTGGCTTGCTAACTACTAGATCCATCACATAGTTTACGACGCCAATGCTATTTCTTCCTTTCTCACAAAGATCACCATTAATAATTAAATAATCCTCATCTTTAAAATTAACTTTATGTAGTAGTTCATTAAAAAGATTTAATTCTCCATGAATATCAGAAATAATGATGACTCTTCCATCATTTGGTATAGATAATTTCTTTATTTTTTCCAAGTATAAACGCTCCTAACATTCTCCAAATTCAATATTCCCTTGTTATTTTCTAATATTCGACAAATTATATTACTGGACCTGTTGCTAGCTCAAATCCAGAAAAGAAAATAGGTTCCATATATTTTTAAACATGGAACCTACTTAATATTATAGCTCTTTATAAAAAGAATAGCTTACCTTATCATAGCCCTCTCTTTCATAAAAACGATGTGCATCCATTCTTGGAAACGCAGATGTAAGAACGATAGAGCTGCACCCTTTTTCTTCCCCCCATTTTTCTACATATGACAGCAGAACTTTACCATATCCTTTTGATCTGTGTGCTTCCGCAGTTACAAGATCATATACGAAAACATGTTTCTCATTATAAAAATTCGTACAAATCGCTACACCAGCTAGACTAACTGCTTCATCCTCTTCATTACGTAGCGAAAATAGTTTATAATTCTCTTCTTTCATTTTTTGAAACAAAGAACTTGCTTCTTCCCTTGAAAGTTTCGTTCGTAACTGCTGTAATACGGGAAATACATCATGTAAATCCGCTTCTGTTACTACTTCTCTAATATTCATTTTGATTCTCCCCTTACTATTTATAAAATTTTCTAAATGTTATATCATCATTATAGAAAGCCACTGCCCTTAGCTTAAGTGACAGTTTTATTCTTTTTTATAATGCCAGCATGAAAAGGAGCGTCTACGAATGGATCTGACTATCCCATTAGTATTACAAAGTAAAACACCCCTTTACTTACAAATTTATGAATATATGAAACGAGAAATCTCTCATGGGTCACTATGTGCCGGTACACGCCTTCCTTCTCACAGAAATTTAGCTATGCAACTTAATGTGAGCCGTATTACAGTGGAATCCGCTTATCAACAATTACTAGCTGAAGGGTATGTAGAAAGCAAACCGAAACGTGGGATTTTTGTTGCAGAAGTTGATATGGATGTCATTCAAAAGAAACAGCAAATTGCGTCAAACAGTGCTAACAATAAAGAAAACGAACAATATGATTATGATTGTAGTCAAGGACTTATTGATCAAAAAGCTTTTCCGATAACAAACTGGAAAAGAGCAATACACGAAACTTTATTTCAGTATGAAAATGAATTATTTGCTAAAGAAGATCCACAAGGTGAGCTCGTTTTACGAGAACATATTTCAAAGTATTTATATCATGCTCGCGGGGTACATTCTTCACCTGATCAAATTATTATTGGAGCAGGTACGCAGCCTCTTCTTTGGCTACTACTTCAACTACTTGGTTCAAAAAAGGAATTCGGAATCGAAAACCCTGGATTTCACCGTATTCCTGCTATGATTCAAAGTTCTGGTCTTACCGTTCACCCCATCCCTTTAGATGATAAAGGAATTCATATTTCCGCTTTACGTGAATCGGGTTGCAATGTAGCGTATGTCACTCCATCTCACCAATTTCCACTTGGAATCATTATGCCATTATCTAGAAGACTCGAGTTATTAAAATGGGCGAATGATTGTAAGGGCTATATTATTGAAGATGATTACGACGGGGAATTCCGTTATATAGGAAAACCTATTCCTTCTTTACAAGGACTAGATGCAAATGAACGCGTTATTTATATGGGAACTTTCTCGAAATCTTTTTTACCTTCTTTACGAATGGGATATATTGTTTTACCACCTCATCTGTTAAGAGCCTATGAAGAGCTTGATGGTATGTTTAAACAAACAGTTTCTACGCTGCAACAACTTACCTTTGCCACCTTTATTCAAAATGGTGATTGGGAACGTCATATTAACCGAAGTCGGACGTTATATAAAAGAAAACATATTTCTTTAATTAAATCTATTACAAACGAGATGGGAAATAACGTTCATATACTCGGTGAACAATCCGGACTTCATATTGTACTTCACGTTCATAACGGGATGAATGAACAAGAACTTATTCATGCAGCCGCAAAAGAACGTATTAAGTTATACCCTCTCTCCACATACGATTCTGTTCATAATGTAATGGATGAGTCGTATGTATTGCTCGGTTTTGGCAGTATTCCAGAGGATCGTATCGAAACCGTTGTCCAATTACTGAAAAAGGCCTGGTTCGCTAAATAAAAATAGCTCCACGCAAGTTATACTTACGTGGAGCTATTTTCATTCACTATTTTTCTGATCTCGCAGTCCTTCCCGGACGCTTAACACCAGTTGTTTCTGTTGAATAGGAAGCTTCAATGATAGCAGTTGGATCTACAGAGAGAACGAGATCTTTCATTTTCGGATAAATGAAACGGTTTGTAATACAATAAATGATTCTCTTATGTTCTCCTAAAAAACCACCTTCTCCATGTAGATACGTAACGGATAATTGCAATTCTTTCATAAGTAGATCGCCTATTTCTTTATTTTTACCAGAAATAATCATAACGCTCTTTCCTTGATTAATACCATCTAATATGAAATCAATCATCTTCGTAACAATATAGAAAATTGCTAATGAGAACATCGCTTGTTCAATTGAAAATAAAATGGCAACAAAAATGAAAATAACCGCATTTACAGCAAGTAAAAATGTACTAATCGGCACTTTAAAATGTTTATTCATCCAAACAGCTAACATTTCTGATCCATCAATTGCTCCGCCCATTTTTACTACAATCCCTACTCCCACACCGAATAGAACTCCTCCATAAAGAACAATTAACAATTCAGAAGTTGTAATTGCTGGAAACGGTTTTAAATAAATCAATCCGAGTGTTGTAACAACATTTGCATAGGATGTACGGATAAAGAACTTCTTTCCCATTACTTTTGCAGTAAATAATAAAATCGGGATATTAATTCCTAAGAACACTCCATAAAGCGGCAATCCTGCAACTTTATTCGCCATAATAGCAATGGCTGTTACCCCGCCATCTACTAATCCATTAGGTGCTAAAATAAGTTCTAATGAACCCGCTACAATAATTGAGCCAATTGTTAATAATACGTATTCAAATACTTTCTTCATTCATTACCCCCAAAACTTATATATTTTCTTAGTATTATTTTAACGTAATTTTACTACTAATTCAAAGATATGAGTTTATATACACAAAAGTTTCACCTTTACAGTGATTTTTTATGTAATTTATTTATAGAAACACACTTACATATTACAGTAAGTGTGCTCCAAACATTTATTTAAGTTTTAAGTATGAATTCATCTTCATTTTAAATATTTCATCAACTGCCCTATTATACCCACCAGCATTTCGAAGTGACTCTCCAACTTTACGACTATTTTCCTTAAACGTCACATCATCTATAACTTTTTCTACAGTCTCACGTAACAATTCAGAAGTTAATTCTTTACGATTAAGCCTTATTCCAGCCCCTACTTCGGTCACTCGTTTCGCAACTAAAGGCTGATCTCCTGTTACCGGAATTACAACTAACGGGACACCATAATATAACGCTTCACTCGAACTATTCATACCACCATGTGTCACGAATACATCAGCATACTGTAATACTTCTAATTGCGGCACATAATTATACAACTTAAAATTATTCGGAATGTTTTCAAATTGATTTATATTTATTTTCTTACCAACAACTAATACGACTGTCGCTTCTACATCTTTAAACGCTTCAAAACATTTTTCATATAGTTCAGGTTGTTCATTAAAAACTGTTCCCATAGAAATGAAGATCAATTTTTCATCTTTTAAATCTTCCATAGAAAAGCTGTCTACTTCTTTTCGAGTAGCAATTGATGGGCCGACAAACTTATACGATTCATCGAATACATCTGAACGCGGCTGGTATTCTTTTGAAGTATATACAATAGTAATATCACCAGGATGATTCATAATATCATACATACTATTACATTTCATTCCATACTGCCTATTCCATTTTTCCATTCCCGCTAAACAAGATTGATATAATGGATTCGTTTCATCTACTTGTCTGGATTCTTGTTCATCATTAAAAGTAATGTACTGATTAAAAGCAAATGTTGTACAAGAAGAAACGCTAGGTAATTTTAAAACATTGGCTATAATACGTCCTACGGGAAAATGATTATCGTATATTAAGTAATCGTACTTTTCCCCTTTTGTTTCTTCTACAATTTGAGTCACAATACGCTCTGATGCCTCAATCATATGAGATAGCATCGTCAAAGGACTCCCACCTTCATTTACTCGTTCCATAATATTAATTTGAGAGAGGAAATTCTCAAACACTCGGAATTCTGCACCTGTTGCTTCAATCTTCTTTCTATAATCTTCAATACAATACGAAACAACTGTCTCCCCTCGCCGAATTAACTCACTTACAATAGCTAAAGTCGGATTTATATGACCTTCTCCAGGAAAATTTATTACGAGTACATTTGCCATCATATTCTCTCCTATCTAACAATATTAATAGTTAATTATATTGATTAATTTAAAACTATTATAAAGGAATCTATTCTACTTCTTCATATTTTTCACTTCATTTTATTATTGAGAAATATTTTTCATAACCTACATTATAACTCTTATAAAAGTATGCTTAACCTTTCATTTATTGAAAAATACGGGATTTACATTCAGGCATTTTTACAGATTTATCATCAGAAACATTATTTTGATAATTCATACAAAACTAGAAAAATATAATTTCCACACTGATTTCTCACTATAAATTTATTTAAGTTCTATGTTGTCCTTATCTTTATCCATTTGAAACATATTCTGTTATATAATGAATTTATAGAATTTACAGAAAAAGGAGCAACTTCATGCTACAACAACTATTCACTTCACCTATTTTATCTATTCAAGCTTTACACCCAGGTTATGAAGACCATGCAAGCGATGTGTTTCTCGTCCGAACAGAAGATGCAGAAGTCATCGTTCGTTCTTCTAAAATGAATGAAGAGCCAAATAATGATTTTTGGTGGGGATGTAAAAACCTATTTGGAATTAATCCAAGGAACGTACATCATTTAAAAGCTGTACATACATTGCTGCAAGAATATACTAATCTTCCTATCCCAGCAATATTAGAAAAACATATTTTAAATGGCCGTGAATTCGTTGTAGCCGAAAAGTTAGTAGGTAACACAGTTCAATCTTTTATCGGGCAACCAGATTCTATTTTATTCAGTCTAGGAAAAGGGCTTGCAGAAATACATACATTTAAAGCCGATTACATAGGAAATGTGTCAGGTTCCTTCCAAATTACACTAGATGAATTCCAATCACACATTTTAAATGTGAGTAAAGAGCTTGTGAATATGTTTTATTCCGATAATGCAAGCATACAAAATGCATTTCCTACTTTTGAATCACAACTTTCTTCCTTACCAGCACCAAAGGAATCAACGCTCGTTTTAATTGATATGGACCCTACTCAGTTTTTATCAGATGGTACAACTATTACGGGATTAGTAGATACAGAAGCCTATGCCGTTGCTCCCCGGGAGTTTGATTTTATCGGCTTAGAATATGTGTTTACAGAAAAAGAAGCACATGCTTTTAAACAAGGTTACGAAACCATTATGCCCCTTCCTCATCTTGCAGAATGTAGACCTCCCTATCGATATTTGTACCGGTTATTATCTGTTCAGGGCAGCGTGGAGTTAAAAAAGTGGCTTAGTCATCCATCCTATTTTTAAATACGAATGAGAGGGGTTATGAAATGAATATTGAACACAAGAAATCTTTAACAGCGAACGGAATTCAGCGAATGAAAGATTTGGCTCATATTTGTGGGCAACACGATCAAATTGATTACTCATCAGATTTACATATAAACTTTTTAACTGCTCGTACTAATGAAGAGATAAATGATTTCCTATTTTATGATAATACTCAATTAATCGGTGCATTAAGTATGTATGATTTTGAAAGACCGACAAAACTGGAGTTAATAGGGTTTGTTCATCCGAACTATAGGAAACAACATATAGGCACTACTCTTTTACAAACCGCAATGAAAGAAATACGAATACGAAAGGCAGATGAAGCTCTTCTTATTATGAATGGGGATTCTGCTTCTGGGAAAGAATTTGCAAGACATATGAAGTTACCTTATTTATATAGTGAATATAGTATGGAGTTCAATGCAAAAGAAGTTCAAAAAACAACAAAGAATTCTATACAGCTTACTCTTGCATCTTCAGGGTCACTTCTTGATCTTATTGAAATTTCCAGTAAAGCTTTTGGAGATTCAGCAGAAAATACCGCTACATGGTTACAAAAAATGATGAATTCCCCTTCCTATCAAGTTTACTGTGCTCTAATCGGCGAAAAAGTGATAGGAACGATTACAGTTTCTGAGCAAGAACAATCTACTACACTATCAGGATTCGCCGTTCATCCTTCTTATCAAGGTAAAGGATACGGAAAAGATATTCTTAGTTATATGGTACATACCCTTATTACAAAAGGAATTTCAACAATTGAATTAGACGTCGAAACGAAAAATAACCACGCTTTAAAACTATATACACAATGTGGTTTTGAAATGAAAAAGAAGCATGACTATTATAATGTAATGAATCTTGAGGTGAATACATATGTGTAAAAAACTAATTTATTCTGATTATGATATTTTCGCATCCATTTATAATAAACATTGGGGGCATTATGCTGAACACTCCTATCTACTTTTGGAAAAACTCGTTCTAAAATATGCACCACCACATTCTCATATTTTAGATCTTTGCTGCGGGACTGGTCACCTTACTAAGAAATTAATTGATAATACTTTTTTAGTAACTGGTATAGATGGTTCTGCCCAAATGATTGAATACGCACGTCAAAACGCGCCAGACGCAACCTTTATCGTCGATGATGCTCGTTATTTCAATATAAATGAGCAATTTCACTATGTTATCTCTACTGGCGATAGCTTAAACCATATTTTAAAATTAGATGAATTAAAAAATGTTTTTCATAATGTTTACTCCGTATTACATAGCGAAGGTACATTCGTATTTGATATGAATATGGAGAAAGGTTTTCTTGAAAATTGGATTGCTTCATTTCATATTTCAGCGGAAGAATATGTATGTACAATTGATTCTACATATGATAGCGAAAATAAAAAAGCAGAAATGAACTTTATACTATTTCAACATGACATAGATAATAATTGGAAAAGAAGTGACTTTTCTTTTGAGGAAGCTTGTTATTCCAATGAAGAAATAATTTCTTCATTGGAATCTGTAGGTTTTAAGAACATTCAATTACACGGTACAAATAGAACATTTTTCATTTGTCAAAAATAAAAAAACTGAATCATAACGATTCAGTTTTTTCTTAGTATATTTACGACAGCAGCCGTTTCATTATTTTCTTTATAAACTCGCGGAATTCTTCTGTCTAACATACATGTAACTTCATAGTTAATTGTACCTAACATATCCGCTACTTCTTCTACCGCAATTTCTTCTTCACCTTGTTTACCGTAGAATACTACTTCATCCCCAACTTGTACTGGCATTGCTTTTGAAACGTCTAACATAAGTTGATCCATACAAACACGGCCAATAACAGGTACTCGAACTCCATTTATTAATGCATGCCCTTTATTAGATAACTGACGATTATATCCATCAGCATAGCCAATCGGTACAGTTGCAATCCATTCTTCACCAGTCGTTACATACGTATTCCCATAACTTACACCGCGATTCTTCTTCGCATGTTTAATATGAGCTACTTTTGATTTTAACGACAACGCAGGCTGTAAAGAAACGACTGCATGATCTACCTCTTTTGAAGGATACATTCCATATATTCCAATACCTACACGAACCATATTTTGAAATGTATTGCTAAGCTCCATTGAACCTGCACTATTTGAACTATGAATATATGGAATATGAATTCCTAATTCTTTTGCTGCATTGACAGCTTTCTCAAATAAACTTGTTTGCATATTCGTATATGATTTATCAATTTCATCTGCCGTAGAGTAATGTGTAAACATTCCTACTACCTCTACATACTCCATACGGTTTAATTCTTCTAAAAATGGTTTAACCTCTTCTTCTTGTAAACCGATACGACTCATTCCTGTATCAATTTTCACTTGAATTTGCGCTTTCTTTTGAAGACGGTTTGCGATTTCATTTATACCTTGTAAATCTTCACTTCTATAAACAGTCATCATAACGTCATATTGAATTGCCTCTTCCGCAGCTGCTACTGATGTATAACCTAAAATTAAAATCGGCACGTTAATTCCTGCTTCTCTTAACTCTATCGCTTCATCTACAAATGCAACTGCAAGCTGATCTATTCCTACTTCAATAGCAGCTTTCGCAACTTCAACCGCCCCGTGACCATACCCATTTGCTTTTACAGCAGCCATCATTGCAATATTTTCATCATTCACACGCTTTTTAAATTCTTTTACATTATGTTTTACTGCATTTAAGTCAACTTCAATAATTGTATCTCTTCCATATTTCAAACTCATTGGTCTAACTCCTAACTCAATAATTGCATTCCATTCTATTTCACGTTTCATATGACCTTTTACAATATAATACTTTTCAATATGCTAGTCAAACTACTAGAATTTTCGGAATTTTGAGCATGATATAATACTCTTAAGAAACTATTATATACGGAGAAGAGGAGAATTACAATGTTTGTACAATCTGCATTGCATCAACTACAAGTTGCTGTTGATACTTCTATTCAAATGCTTAACCAATATAATGAAGATAGTTTAAAAATACAACCAATTCACTCGAAGCGATCTCTATTTGAAATGTGTGCACATCTTTCTCTTATTTGCCATGCGGATTTACTCATTTTAAATGGTAGTACTGAAAAACAACTACACACTTTCTATAAAGAACAAACACCCGAAACAATTACGCAAATGCAAAAAACGATGCTACAGGGCTACGATGTACTTTCTAAAACTTTTTTATCCTATTCCAATGAAGAATTAGCGGAAATTAAGACTGCTTATTGGGGTATTTCTTATTCCCGTTTTGAATGGTTGCTTGAAATTGTTGCACACTTTTATCATCATCGTGGGCAAATTCATATTTTATTGTGCGAGCACATTAAAGATCCTAACATACCTTTATTCCAATAAAGGTATGTTAGACGACATGAAACTTCTCTAAAGCAAATAAAATACCACCTTCACTCGCCTTCTTTGTAACGAAATCAGCTTTTGTTTTTAGTACTTCTCCGCCATTCCCCATCGCAATACCTAATCCTACATACTGCAACATCTCAATATCGTTTCCACCGTCACCAAAAGCAATTGCTTCTGATTTACAAATGTTAAAGTGATCCAATACTTTTTGAATTGCGGTGAGCTTCGATACTTTATTATCTTCCAATACATTTATGACATAACCATGAAAACGGTCGAATGTAAGCATTGGGTATTTTTCAATAAATTTTTGAGATTCTATTTCATCCGCATACAAACATAAACAATAGATCTCTTCAGACAAATCCTTGCTTTTTTCAGGGTATTCCCCTAAATTTAACGTCTCGCTAAGCGCTTGCATTACACGCTCATTATCTGAGGCTATTCCGTTCATTGTAAAACCCTCAGTAAAATAAGAAACGCCGTGACCATGTAATTCTGCAAACTCTGAGATATCATGAACGATTTCACTTGAAAGTACCGATTTATGTAGAACTGTTTCCCCACATTTAATATGTGCACCATTTGCAGAAATAATTGTATGTATGCCCAGCTCTTTAAATTGCGAACATAAACTATATGGTCTCCCTGTTGTAACAACTACGTGAATTCCTTTATCTATTAATCTTTGTATCGCTTCTTTTGTACTTTCGTGCATACCTCTATCAATCTCACTTAAAAGCGTACCGTCAACATCAAAAAACACTACTTTGTACACGGTTCTTTACATCCCGTCCAAATGATTCGTATCATTTATGAAATGCACCGTTTTTTGTTCGCCATCAATTTCAATTAAGCTTATTCCCGTATCTCCCATTTTAAAATAATAGTCCATTGAAATGGGCATTTTGAAAAACGCACGTAATAGACTATTTATTACACCACCGTGTGCAACGATTGCTATCCGTTCATAAGTATTCTCTGTCACGATTTTAGAAAAGATTCCTTCTATTCTCATTCTAAATTCAATAAATGATTCCCCATTTTCAAAACGGTCATGAAGAAACTTTGGCTCTGGATATTTCTTTGCTTCTTCAAAAGATAAGCCTGCTTGCACTCCATTATTAAACTCCATTAATTCCTCTTCTAGTTGAATTGGGCATCCAATTCCTTCAGCTAACGTTTCACCAGTTTCACGAGCACGCTTTAATGTACTTGCCCAAATGAAATCTGGTGGAAAATCTGCTTTCACTTTCTGTACAAGCCTTTGCACTTGCCGTCTTCCTTTTTCTGTTAATTCAAAGTCAGCTCGTCCTTCATGTACGTTTAAGATATCAGCTTCTGATTCTCCGTGGCGTATTAATAATATTTGCACTTGTTTCCCACTCCTTTGTTTAATATCCACAAAATTCCATTATATCATATTTTAAATTTTATTTAACAAAAATATATTACTTTGACAGTTTTTTAACCGTCTAGTAAACGTGTTATTCCACTTAACAATTCCAAACACTCTAAACTTATAATTCTTTGAAAAGTGACAAACAAAAAAGCCCTATCCATAATGGCAAAGGACTAATATTTTTTATCCTACTCAAAAATAAAAAGAGAAATGGAATCCCATTTCTCTTTTTCACTCTTATTGTTCTTTTGGTGTATCTGAAGAAGGCAATTTCTTCGCTTGTTTTTCTTTAAAGATTTCTCCAATTGCCCCAAGAGTACCAAGTGTTTCAATTGCATTAGACGGAATAAAGACTTTATTTGCTGGCCCTTTTGCAACCTCAATCAATGATTCAAATGATTTATAAGCAAGTACGCGTTCATCTAAATCTGCTGCACGAAGTAATTCAATTCGATTTTGTTCTGCTTTTGCAATTTCCTCAATCGCTCTTGCTTCCCCTTGCGCTTCTAGTTCTTTTGCTTCCTTTATACCTTCAGCTTCTCGAATACGTGCTTCTTTATCACCTTCAGCCATTAAGATTTTACTTTGCTTTTCACCTTCAGCACGAAGAACTTTATCTTGTTTTGCAGCTTCAGCTTCTAAAATGATCGCACGTTTATTACGTTCTGCTTTCATTTGTTTTTCCATCGATGCTTGCACATCTTTTGGCGGATTAATATCAACAACTTCAACACGCTCAATGCGAACGCCCCATTTTTCTGTTGCTTCATCAAGTGCTAAGCGAATTTCTGTTGAAATTTTTTCACGACCAGATAACGTTTCATCCAGTTCCATTTTACCGATAATTTGGCGCATCGTTGCAGAAGTAATGTTACGAACACCATATTCATAGTTCGAAATACCATATGTCGCAAGTTCTGGTTCCACAATTTGATAGAAAATGATTGTATCAATTTCTACTTGTACATTATCTTTCGTAATTACTTTCTGCGGTGGTACATTTGTTTGTTGAATACGTAAGTCATGATATACACGAACGCGGTCTACAATTGGTATTAATAAATTTAACCCTGGCTCCATAATACGCTGAAACTTACCAAATCTTTCAACGACTCCAACTTTTTGCTGTGGAATAATTTTAATTGTTAATGCGATAAATGTAACAACAATTAGTGCTAAAATAATCGTTAATGTTAATGCTACTGCCATATTTATTCACTCTCCTTTTTAACTTGTAATATAGTACTATGCCTCTTTATAACAATAACTTTTTCTCCAACATCAATTGGATCATCTGCAATAGCTGTCCAAGTATCTCCATCCACCTTCACAATACCATTCGCTTCATTTGTAATCGCTTGCATAACAATGCCTTTTTTACCGACAAGCAAATCTACTGTATCAGTAAAACCTTTTGCTTCTCGAAAGTTTTTTGAAATTCTTTTCGTAAAGAAAGTCAATGTTAAACTTACAATCGCACCAGCAACAACTTGTAACAGTAGTGCTTCAGGGGCAAACAAAGCAATTAGACCTCCGACAACAGCTCCAATTCCAAGCCAAAGCATATAAAACGTAATCGACAACAGTTCCGCAATAAATAAAATACCAGCTATTATAAACCAAATTACCCAAGCAGCCATATGCAACCCTCGCTTTCTTTCTCATCTTCTATATGTATATGAAGAAAAGAATGGTTTATCCGCCCTTTCTTATACCGGGGCATTTACTACAAGCTATTGTACATATTCACTGTTATAAAAAGCATTAATAAAATACTATATTAATATATTCTTCATTATACATGACATTTCCTTTCAAAAAATGACAAAAAATTAAATTCTTTCACAAATCCAACTTTCAAATTATAATTATTCTAACTATTGGAATGTTTTTCCTCAGGAAGGTTGTGTACTTATTGCAAAATCGTTCACTAATTTACTATTTAGGCTCTAAAATATGCATTACTCTTGCTGACATCGTATACATCATGATTATTACAACTCATATGTATACCACAACGAAATCAGCTACATTAACCGCGCTTTTTCCATTAGTACAAGTCATAACTAATCTTATAGCAAATACATCTGCACCACTTATCATGAATCGTTTTTCATCTTATTCCTTACTTTTCACACTACAATGGACAAAAACTGTTCTATTATTTTTATTAATGATATTATTCCCAGCCCTTTCCTCAAACGTTGTAACACTATTCATTTTCATTTTTTTCATTTCTTTATGTAGCGGCTGGAGCGCACCGTTATTATACGGTATCCTTCCTCGCCTTACACGAAAAGAACAATTAGTAAAAGTAAATAGTATTTTTTCCTTTTCCACACAAATTGCGCAAGCCGCTGCTTATTCATTTACAAGTGTTATAGTTCTTCTTATCGGTGCTACTTCTACACTCATGATGAATAACATTTTGATGATTTTTGGGTGTGTTGCACTACACGTTTCATTACGTTCCATACATACTGAACGAGTAATTGAACCTTCTTCTTCAAAAGGCGCTGCTTTACTAGAAGGTTGGAAACTCTTATTTCAGAACCCTTCTCTCCGTACCGTTACATGTATGGACTTAATTGAGACTTTCGCAGGGACGATATGGATCGGTGCTATTACGATGGCTTATGTAACAACTGTCCTTCATAAAGGAGAAGAATGGTGGGGATATATTAACACAAGTTATTATGTGGGGACGTTAATTGGCGGGATATTAGCTTGGAAAATGAGTACATACATTCAAAACAATTTAATACGCTCCATGGCGATAGGCTCTCTTATGTTTAGTATTCTTACATTTTTATATGGTATGACAAGTAGCGGGTTTATTGCGCTTTTTCTATGTGTTCTAATGGGGCCATGTTATCAAATTAGAGATATTTCTCAAACGACGGTTTTACAATCCAGCGTCGCTCCTTCTTTATTATCCAAAATGTATACAGCACACGGCGCACTTCTTTCAACAGCTTCTGGTCTTTCTATGCTTAGTGTTGGCATTATTACCGATTTGTTTGGTGTTCGTACTATTTATATTCTCGCTTCAATCCTTATATTGTGCTCTGCTTGTTTATCATTTAACTTATTAAAATATGATAAGACAAAGCAAAAAAACATTTCACTTTAATGAACAAAATAAATAGGACAGGATTTCCTGCCCTATTTATTTTATTTATGATAAGTTAGGGATTTTCCGATGCTTTGTCGCTTGTTCAAAAGCGTATGCGAGTTTAATCAAAGTCCCCTCAGAAAAAGCACTGCTTGCAAACGTGATTCCAAATGGTCTCCCGTTATCCATATATCCCGCAGGTATCGCTATAGACGGATAACCTGCTTTCGCACATATAGTCGAGCCGATATAGGAAGGGAATAGAATCGCATCGAGATTATATTTTTTCAGTGCAAAATCAATACCTTGTTCTTGCGAAAAATATATATCTTCTAATCTTGCATTTAAATATTCTGGATTTCTTAACGTATTAGGAAAATCTTTTCTTCTTTCTAACTTAGTTTGTCCATATTTTAAAGCTCTTTCAGCTATGTTTTCATTAAACGCCATTAACTCTGAAATAGAATGTACTGGCATAGTAGAAGGTAATTTAGAAAGATAGTTATCTAAGCTATGCTTCAATTCATAAAGCGGAACTCCCCAGCTCCATTCTCTATGAAAAGAAGGGATATCAATATTTTCTACTACTGTTGCTCCCTCACTACGCAATACTTCAATCGTTTCCTTAAACAATTTCTCATCATATTCACCAGTTTCATAATAATCTTTTGGTGCATTGCTAAATACACCAATCTTCGCTCCATGTAAGCCATTAACATCAAGATATTTTGTATAATCATGTTCTGCTATACCTTCACTTTTATGAGTAGCTACATCCTTCTCGTCTACCCCAGTTAAACTCCCTAGCAAAATAGTAGCGTCTGTAACCGTTCTAGCAAATGGACCAGCTGTATCTTGCGAATACGTGAACGGAATAATGCCTCTACGACTAATTAGACCAACAGTCGGTTTAATACCGACTACAGAATTTTGAACAGCTGGGCTTAAAATAGAAGCATCCGTTTCCGTTCCAACAGATACTACTGTAAAGTTAGCAGCAACTGCAATCGCAGACCCCGTACTAGAGCCACCAACAAACATATCAGCCTCGCCCGTCCCATATGGATTGATTGTTTGTCCACCTCTTGCACTATATCCAGCCCACATGTCAAAAGACATTGCATTTGCTAATTCTGTCATATTTGTTTTTCCTATTATTACTGCTCCTGCTTCTCGAAGTTTCGTAACGAGAAATGCATCTTCACTACTTATATTTTGTTCCAGGGCAATCGTACCTGCACTTGTATGCATAGAGTCATTCGTTTCAATATTGTCCTTAAGTAAAACAGGTATACCATGTAATGGTCCCCGTCCACCTTTTGTCTTTCTTTCATAATCTAACGCTTCTGCAATAAAAATAGCGTCTGGATTGATTTCTAAAATAGAATTGATTTTTGGTCCTTCTTGATCATATTTCGCGATTCTATGAAGATAATACATAACTAATTCTTTTGAAGTTAATTGCCCAGCTTCCATCGCTACTTGTATATCATGAATTGTTAATTCTTTTTGTAATCGAGCATTGAACTGAATCTCCATCTTCATCTTCATCTTCATTCTCCTTCTTTAAAAGCTTTCATTGATAACGTGTATCTATTACTTTTTCATTTTCTCCGCTCCTCGCATATATAACTACAATCCCTTTCAAAGAATTCAACTTACCAATGTAAAAACCTTTTATTTCCTGAAAAATAAAAAAAGTCTGAAACGATTAAATTTCCGCTTCAGACTCTTTTATTACTTTACATATACCTCATCTAACAAATGTAAAAACTCACCTTGTTTCCCAGCTAATGCAGGGCATTTTGCAATATCCATCCATTCGTAGCAAAATACTAATCCTTGATCTTCCTCACCGGCACTTACAATATGTTCCCAATCATCTTTTACATCCGTTAGTAAAGTTACGTGGAAAAAATGCCGCTTTTGATATTCCTTTTTCTCTTTCACAAGTATGATGTAATCGGCTAGGAATCTTTCTATGCATAAATGACGTAATCCAGACTCTTCCTGTACTTCACGTAAAATTGCTGCTTCTAACGTTTCCCCTTCGTCAACTGTTCCCCCTGGTACTTGTATACCAGCTTCAGGTATATCACGATGTTTAAAAACAAGCAGTTGCATAACTCCTTCTTTTTCTCTTGTCACATATGCGTGTACTTTTTTCTTATATAACACCGTCATAATCCTTCTCTCCCCTCAATTGTTCACTGCGTTACTTCTTCAAGCGTCAGTTGATTTTCATATAAATATGTAGCTTGTGGGTTACCCACATACCTTACGTGCCATGGTTCATATCGATAGCCCGTAAGCGATTCTTTCTCTTTTGTATATCGAATGACAAACCCAAATTTATGAGCATTTTCAGAAAGCCACTGCCCTTCTTTCGTTTCACCAAAAACTGTCTCTAACTGAAACTTAGCAGCTTGAGATGTAATATCCATAGCAAGCCCTGTTTGATGTTCACTCGTACCAGGAACCGCACTTGACATCGCTGTTTTTACTTCTCCATCTTGCTTTTTATACATCGTATTTAATGCTTTTTGTCGATCAAAAGATCTAAATCCCGATACTGCAAATAAGAAAATATGCTCCTTATCAGCTTGCTGAAACATTTCCTCTAGCGCCCCAGCTGCTTCTTTCCTCATTTTTTTCTTTTCTTGATCACCTTCACTTGAGTAGCGCACTTTCGGAATAACTAAATCTGGCGGTCTGTATCCATCTGGTAAACGTCTACTTTTATTCACAAGCACAAGCATCGAATTCGGATTACTAATTACCGCAATATCACCATCCATATTGGCAATCGTTTCTTTCGCTTTCGGAAATATGTTATTCACATTTACCTCGCGCGCCTGCTTATCCTTATACATTTTATAATTGATTCCTGCTACTCCAACAATGAGTATCATCGCTACGATACCAAGTAGTATCCATCTTTTTTTCATATAACGACCTCTTATTTTAATAATTTGGCCATTTCATACTCATCGATGTTCTCTCCACCGATAATAAGAGCTGCTCTTTTGACACCTTCTTTCTCAAATCCAACTTTTTTATATAGTGCCTGAGCTCTTGTATTGTGGGCCATTACCGTTAATTCTAAACGCCATACATCATGTAATCTTGCCCACTTCTCAGCCTCTTTAAACAATCTCGTCCCAATACCTCGCCCACTATACTCTTGCAAAATACCAATTACAATACTTGCTACATGTCTCTTTCTTTGAATATTATTTCCATTCACTAAAATAAACCCTACTATACTTTCTTCTTCAACTGCTACGAATATTGTTGCATATTCATTTTCTATAAAGCGATGAATCATTTGTTCTTGTTGCTCGGCTGTAAATTTTCTTTCTCCTGGTTCATATAGCATAAATTTCGTTTCTTCATCTAGTTGCTTACTTAATTGTAAAAATGGTGCTGCATCTTCTATTTTGATCTCCCTAATCACTTTTATCACCCTACCAGTTTTATAATAAAAAGTTTTCCTTGTAAAAAGATTTTCTCTAATTTTCCGAAAATCCCTTTGTAAATCTCCCAGTATAATTTGACAAATTTCGATATTATCATAACAACGGCAAATTATGTCTATTCTGTGACACCTCATCATTACAAAGAAAAAACGCAAGCTTTACACTCACGTTTTTTCAGACTCTCCCACTAATTTATGTTTCATTTTATCCATTCACCTTTTCCGCCTGCCAGAAATATTCACCAAACGCTTTAGCAAGTACATCAATTGATCGATTTAGTTCTTCCTCCGTATTATCTACGCCACCAACTTCAATTAATATCGCTTGTCCTGATAAGTCTTGATTGTAGACACCATTTCCTGTTTGGAATCCTTTTTGAATGACACCACGACTCACTCCTGGATATTTCTTATTAATTTCCTCATGAAGAGCTGTTGCTAATTGTAAGTTCTTTTCATAATTTTTATTGCCTTTCCCTATTACGAAAGCAAGCTTTGCATATGATTTATCTCCAATTGCTTTTGTCGTGACATTTTTCCGAGCACTATCACGATGCAAGTCAAAGAAGTACTGCAGTTCTTTATTACCTGTCATTGCTTCTTGTACAATTTCCCGTGACACTTTGTAAGAACTATTACTATTTAACCCTTTACTAATCAACTTTTGGCCGACATCAGTCTTGTCGTTAGTAGCTCCTATCCCTTCACTTTCTAATTGTTCACGAAATCGATCGCCCACTATTGAAATATTAGTGACGGAACTTGTTGCTTTATTCGGATTTGGATCGTTTGCTAAATTTAGTAACGGCAAATAAGATTCCCAACTATGCGAATGATAAATAAGCGCAACTTGTCTTTTTCCTGTTGTTTGAGCCGGTTGCTTTTTCTCTTTGTTCGTATTCGGCTTTTGAGCCTGTCCACCTTCACCAGTTCGTTCTTTTACCACTTCTTCAAGCGGAACACTCGACTCTATCGGTAAGTTAGAGTAATTTGTCCCTTCACCCGCAATAACAATTTCTGTATCGTACTTTCCAAAACCAGGTAGCTCTTTTCCGACAAAACTGCGTACATCATTAAAACGAATATTCGTAGCCATAGAAAAGAGAAACGAAGAAATTGAAAAATCTTGATTTAAATTTCGATACTCCTGTGTAAAATAATGATTCTCTTTCCCAAGAACGTACATGTAACCATTCATCGATAACTCATTTAACCAATTATATAAATACGTTGACTTTGTCTCTTTCATAGAGGTTACCATCATACTAATAAGAAAAAAAGTCGCTAGTACTGTAGTAATAATAAATAAAACTAACTTACGTACACTTGTGAACTTCACATAAAAAAAGCCTCGATTCATACTATCACCCTCTCTATTTCAAGTTATGTACAAGCTCTAGAGAATAGACCGTCTAAATTCCGGCTATATTGTTAATGAGGTGAAATGAATTGAAGCTACTAATAGGAACATTACCCATTGTACTATCATTTATTTTTTATTGGCTTGCTAAGCATCCTACAATCCGTGTTGCTTTACATATTTCAGCGTACTTAGCACTTTATGTACTCGGTACAATTATTTCTATTAATATATATGATGTTTTAATACAAGATTTAGTTTTCATGACAAGCATTCATGGAATTTTACTAAATCCATTTTTTCTTATATCAGGAGCATATATAGGGATATATACCTTGCACTTAATCTTGTCTTACGTTATTACGAAAATAAAAAATGGAGCGTAATAAAATGCAACCACCATTCATCTGTCATACATGCAAAAAAAGAATTGTGCGAAAGAAAGATCTTATTATTGCCACATCGTACTTCCGCTTTTATTTATTTCACAGTGATTGCTTTAAACGACAGCAAGTGTTCATCTCACGATTTATCCCTGTAAATACGCTTTTTAATTTCTTTCTTATTATATACGGACTTATTTTTGGCAGCATGCTTATGATTACAGAACCATCTATTATTTGGGTGATTTTCTTATTTCCCATTTTATATCGGTTTCTTTCCTATTATTATGTTGAACGTTTTTTCTCTACATAACGTGCAGACTGTCCTCTAGGAATACTTAGACATTCCCACTCATTTTCTTTTAACATCTTCCCAATGTAAATAATCTGTCCAATATGCAAAGCATAATGAGAAATTTGTCTTTCAATTGCTTGCATGACAGTATGTGCTTCACCACGAATATATACCGTCTGTAATAAATCTTCTGGCGTTAGCACATGCATCGTTTTCAAAACATATTCCCATCCTTCATTCCATGCTGCGAGAACCTCTTCCTTAGAATGATAACCATCTTCAAATTCAGCGTCTCGGTTACGATCTATTTTTTCACCATCAGATGTTAAAAAATCCGTCCATCTAGAACGCATATTACCTTGCAGATGCTTTATAATAACCGCTATACTATTTGTTGCTTCATGAGAAGACCATTCAATCTGTTCATATGATAATTGAGAAAGCACCCGTTCCCCTTGTTTCTTTGTTGCTTCAAAATTCGAAATGGCACATTGTAAATATTCTCGTCCAATATCCATGTTCCCCCGCCTTTACACTAACTAATTTTCGTTCCATTTGGTAATTCCATATTGGGCTGAAGTAATACGACATCATCGGCTTCAGGTACTCCCCCTAAAACAAGCACTTCTGATTTAAATCCAGCTACACGTTTTGGCGGAAAATTTACAACAGCAACGATTTGCTGACCGATTAAATCTTCTGGGGTATATCTCTTCGTAATTTGAGCACTTGACTGCTTAATTCCAAGCTCTCCAAAATCAATTTCTAGTTTAATCGCTGGAACTCTTGCTTCTTTAAATTCCTCTGCATGTGTTACAGTTCCAATTCGTAAATCCAAAGCTAAAAAATCTTCAAAATTAGCCATTTTATCATTCCTCCCATTTATTACTTAGACAAAACAATAAAATCCCCTTTAAAAAAAGAAAGGCGCCTAAGCACCTTTCTTTTGTAGTTCACTTGATTCATTTGATTTATAGAAGAAGAAACCAAGAATCCCGCCAATACATGATGGGATTAACCATCCTATTCCTTCATTATATAATGGTAACATTTGTAGTACGTTAGAAATCGCGTCAATTTTAATGTTCGCACTTTCTAAACCGTTAAAGAAACTAATTAACAATGCGCCTAAAATAGCTCCAATATAAATGGTATTACGCTTCCCAATCCATTTATGGAAGTAAGAAAGTACGATTAATACGATTGCAACTGGATAAATGATCATTAACACTGGTAAAGTAACTGTGATTAATTGTGTTAAACCTAGGTTAGATACAATTAAACTAAACACACATACCATCGTTACAATCGCTTTATGCGAAAGTTTAGGGAATAAGTTTGTAAAAAAGCCAGCACAAGCTGATGTTAATCCAACAGAAGTTGTTAAACAAGCAAGTATAATAACAAGTCCTAATAAAATTTTACCACTTGTTCCATATAACTCATTTACAACATTCGTTAAAATAAGTCCACCATTCTCTGATACACCAAGTGATGTACTTGTTGAACCAAGATAAGCAAGTGATAAATAAATTAACGTTAAACCAAGTACTGCAATAATACCTGATACTACTGTTATTTTTGCAACTTGACTACTTTCTTTTATTCCTTTAGAACGGATAACTTGTACAACGACAATTCCAAATACAAGCGCACTAATTGCATCCATCGTTAAATATCCTTGTATAAATCCACCAAAGAAAGCATTTTCTTTGTATGCTGCTAGCGGCGCAACTGGTTCTCCAATTGGATCAATAATTGCCTTTCCAACAATAACAGCAACAATCAATACTAACAATGGGGTAAGAAATTTTCCGAACCAATCCACTAATTTAGATGGATTTAATGATAAATACCAAGTTATTCCGAAGAAAACTATCGTGAAAAGAAATAGCATGTACCATTCGGAAACCAATGCCTCTGATAAAAATGGCTTCATACCCATTTCAAATGAAACGGCTCCAGTACGCGGAATCGCGAAAAATGGTCCAATTGCTAAATAACTAATCAATGGGAAAATAAACGCGAATATTGGGTGAACTCTAGAAGATAGCGCTTTCAAGTCCCCCTCTACAAACGCGACAGCTGTTACAGCTAATAGGGGTAATCCGACTCCCGTCACAAGGAATCCAATTGTAGCAATCCAAACATTCTCTCCAGCTTGTTGCCCTAAAACTGGTGGGAAAATTAAATTTCCTGCTCCTAAAAATAGTGCAAATAACATTAAACCGATTGCTACCGTATCACCTGGCCTTAAACGTCCCTTCATACTTTTCATTTGCATAGCACTTTTTCATTGTTTATCTCTATTTTCACAATATGCTATGCATCCTCCTCTCTGCTCAAGCTGATAAAATATGCCCCTTACAAAGCAGTGTCTTTCTCCATAATTTCTCCATTCCCCTTATTTTTACTCTAATTATTAATTTTTGATTTTTGATTTTTTTGAATATTTAACTCATTAGAGTGGTATTGCGTGGAGTATAGTTGTCAGACCTCTTTGTTTTTATCACACATATAGTAACATATTTAGTTGAAAAATAAAAACATATTTTCAAATTGATTTTTTTGAAAATCAAAATTATCTACATTTTTTATTCTTTTACACAAATATTGTTACAATCTCGACTTTTATCCTATCATTATTTTTAAATAACTTTATTCAAGTAACATAACAAAAACCATCCAACATAATTAGATGGCTTTTGCATGTTACTCTATCGTTTCAACTTCGCGTGGATTTTTCATCTCTTCCACATACACAACTCTAAATCCGTGATCTTCTAAATCTTTCAGTAACGTCTCTAATTCACCGTCGTTAAACTCTTCTCCTAATGTAAACATAATTCTCCGAACTAATAAGGCGTCATTATCAAAAGTCATTAAACTTTGGATACCTGTATATTTCTTTAATACTGTCGATAATTTTTGAATGGCCCCATTATAATCTTGTGTCCCAATCATGACAGAATATTTACTAGAATGAACGCCCCAAGCATCTTCTAATAACTCGAAAACCTTTTTATGCGTTAAAATTCCAAGAAAGACTCCATTTTCATCAACTACTGATAAATAAGGTAATTTTTTTATTGTAAAAAATACTTTAAAGAACGAAGAATCTTCTCTAACATAACCTTCTTTATCGTTTAATAATTGTACTACACTCTCTTCAAGCGAACCTTTATATTCTAAAATATCTACTTTGTATACATTCCCTAAATATTTCTCTTTTTTTTCATCTAAAACGGGTACACAACGATACCCAGTTTTATTTAAATGCTCCAGTGCTTCTCCTATCGTAATTGAACTTGAGCAAAATAAAACTTCCCTTTTCGGCACATAATTCCCTTTAATCCTCATAAACAGCCTCCTTATGTTAAAATACTTTCTGTGCCATAACTATATTATATTTTCAGAAAAAAATAAATAATTTATTTTACTTTTCTGAAAATTATTCATTTTCTTGTCATAATTTATTCACGTTTCATTCACTTATATCCCCTACAATACTAAATTTCTTTAAGAAAAATATATTGTAACTTACGCCGAAAAAAGCTAAAATAAGAATAAGAATTTTCTGAATATTCTAAGAGTAGGTGATTACATGTCTTTATTGCGCTCACATATATGTAAATTTATCGTTGGTGTTCTCATTATATTTATCATTAGTCCTATTCCTGCATTATTCATTACACATAAATACTCATACATAACTGGCTTTATAAGCATTTTTCATAACTTCGCACAACTTTCTTCTATGACAATTCCAAAGATTGATTGGATGCACGAATCTATCTTTTTCTCAGCAAATCAAATGGTTAACACTTCTAATCATTCAACACCGTTATTCCCTTACATATGGGAAATATATTTTTTATCGATTGTTCGTTTTACCTTTACTCTTGCAATCGGATTCTTTATCAGCTTAGGGATCGGCCATTTATTTTTTAAAGCACCTCAATCGGTTAAGAAGTTCACTTCTTTATTAAAATGGATACCGTACTCTTTTTGTACTGTATTATTACAATGCTCAGTCTTATTACTACTCCTATACATCGCAAAATTGATAAAGCTTCCTTACTACTCATCTTTTATCATCGTTTGTAGTACTTCTATGATTATCGTTATGCAAGCAATAAAAAAGTGGGTTCCTTTCTTAAGTAACACCAATGAATATGAAATAAAACAATCTTCTTTCCTTGTAGATACATTGTTTTTAGCGCTTACTTCGAATCACAAATCTATTCTAGGTTCCATTATTCTTTCATTCGTTATTATGGAATGCGTTTTTCATGCAAGCGGACTATTGCAATTTGTCGTTCAATTCGGTGGAAATGCACCTGTTATTGTTACAATTAGCTTATTACTTTTGTATATCCCGTATTGCATACTCTCTTTCCTTCAAACACTATGGACGACAAATCACGTTACACAACAATCATACGCTTTAACGAGAAGTATTCCAAAACCTTAATTTGAAATAACCCTCTATAATCTGAAAGTAGGGGGTTATTCCTTTTGTATAGCGGACAAAATAACAGCAAATTCAAAAACTATTGCAGAAACATACCAATATTTACCCTTTTTCTTTGACTATTCTTTTCGTTTGGATTTATTATAAAAGCATAACATAATCGCAGGAGGTGACATCTTTATTCCAAACTACGGAATAGAGAACACACTTGGACATATTAAATATTTTTCTCATCTTTGTGCTCATCCTTATTTCCGGCTTTTTCGTTGCATCAGAATTCGCTGTTGTAAAAGTACGAAAAAGTCGCATTGACCAACTTGCAAATGAAGGCAATAAACAAGCTTTAGCTGCAAGAAGTGTCCTATCTAATTTAGATGTTTATTTATCAGCTTGTCAGCTCGGGATTACGATTACTTCTTTAGGGCTTGGTTGGCTTGGTGAACCGACTGTGGAACATTTACTACGACCGCTCTTTGAAAAGATTAATATTACTGGAACAATGGCGAATACTTTATCCTTTATTATTGCTTTTAGTGTTATTACATTTTTCCATGTTGTATTAGGTGAATTAGTTCCAAAGTCTTTCGCCATTCAAAAAGCTGAAGCAATCACACTTAAGTTTGCACGACCACTTATTTTATTTGATAAAATTATGTATCCTTTCATTTGGCTACTTAATAGTACGGCAATCTTTTTCACAAAACTACTCGGTTTAGAGCCTGCGAAAGAAAATGAACTTGCCCATTCTGAAGAGGAACTACGACTCATTTTAGGTGAAAGTTTCAAAAGCGGCGAAATAAACCAAACCGAATATAAATATGTAAATAATATTTTTGAATTTGACGACCGGGTCGCGAAAGAAATTATGGTCCCTCGTACAGAAATGATTTGCTTATCTACTGAAAATACGTTAGAAGAGAATATGGATATCGTCGCAACTGAAAAGTATACACGCTATCCGATCATCGAAAAAGATAAAGATGATATCATCGGTATGATCAATACGAAAGAAGTATTTCACGATCAAACGAAAGGCATTCATAAACCACTTGAATCTTACATACATCCAGTACTAACTGTATTTGAAACTGTTCCAATTCGCAAAACATTAGTACATCTACAAAAGAATCGCGTTCAGATGGCAATCATTATGGATGAATATGGTGGTACTGCTGGACTTTTAACAATGGAAGATATTCTTGAAGAAATCATTGGAGAAATTCAAGATGAGTTTGATGCGGATGAATCACCTATGATTGAAAAACGTACGCCGAAGCTTACTGTTTTAGATGGGAAGGTGCTCATTTCTGAAGTAAATGATATGTTTGGCCTGCATATTGATGATAGCGATTTAGATACAATTGGAGGCTGGCTCCTCTCTCAAGCAGTTGATTTAAATATTGAAGCTGGTTATTCCATTGAATTTGCCGGTTTTCAATTTAAAACACTAGAACTTGATGGACATCAAGTGAAAAAAATTGCGGTACATAAATTAGACACGAAGAAGGAGTTATAAAGTGACAGTATTATTAACAATCTGTATTATTGCCTGTTTCATTGTTTCATTTCTCGCCTTTATTTATCCTATCATTCCAGGCATCCTTGCTGTCTGGGCTGGGTATTTAATTTACCATTTTGGTATAAATGGCGGAGAACTAACAACTTCCTTTTGGATTATTCAAGTCATTTTCACACTATTTATTTTCATTGCTGATTTTATTGCAAATGGATATTTCTTAAAGAAATATGGGAGTTCTAAATGGGGAGAGCGTGTCGGTATGATTTCTATTATTGTCGGATCTTTCTTCTTCCCACCATTCGGTTTAATTATCATACCGTTCTTATCGGTATTTATTACAGAACTAATGCATAAAAAAGCGCCAAAAGACGCCTTTCTAGTAGGAGTTGCTACTGTAGTTGGTTTTTTAAGCAGCACAGTAGCGAAAGCTATTCTCCAAATCATTATGATTCTCATATTTGTATGTTATATCATCTTTTAACCATCCCAATTTCGGGATGGTTTTTTTAATATGAAATACCTACTCGACTATTCTCATATTTGTTTTCACTACACAGATTCCACGTAAATTGCGCTGTATCACCAACTGTTATTTTCACTCCCCCTTCTGGTAATACATCTTTTTCAGTTCGATACACTCCTGTCACATCACCGTCTATTAAATGCGTCGGACAAACGACCGTCCAACATAAATTACTACTACTAAGTATCTTATATGCAGCTAAATGATCTTCTGCTGCTGTTGTCATTTTCCTTTTCGATTCAGCTGATTGAAAACGATATAAATTTAGATTTGTTCTTGCTTGTAAAATACCTGCTGTTCCTATTGTAATGATTTTATGTACCCCTTCTTCTTCCATTTGCTTTATAATTTGTGGCATACTCTTCGCTAACGTTCCATTTCGATCCGTACCAAGTGCACTTATTACTATATCGTTTCCTTCTATCGCTTTCTTTATATCATTTTCATTTAGTACATTACCTTCTATTACTCGTAACCTTTCATGTTGTATTTCTATTCTATTTAAATCACGTGCTAATGCAGTTACTTCAGCTGCATCCTTTAATGCTAATTTTATTATATTTGAACCTACTCGACCTGTTGCTCCTAATATACATACTTTCATTTGTTTTCCCCCTATTTCATTCTCCCTCTATTTTTCAATAATCTCAATCAATTTACAACAAAAAAGCTTCCTCCTATATAAGAGGAAGCTCTATTATTATTTTACCCCGCTTTAACGGGCAGTAAGACCCCACCTCAAAATTCAGTAAAAACAAAGAAGTTAGATGGGGATCAACTGCCCGTAAAAGCCCGATTGGTTCAACTAATAATCAGTGGGGGATGCCCCACTGATTAAAGTTTCACTTTATTTCTTTTCTTTAGAATCTGTAGACTTCTCAGTTCCACTTGTTTCTTTATCCTTTTTGTCCTCTTGTTGTGTTGTTGTATCGTCTTCTTTCTTCTTGTCCTCACCTTTACTACAACCTACCATTAATAAAGAACTTGCAAGTGCCATAGCAGTTAATGATTTAACCCATTTGTTCATTTGCGTTTCCTCCTTTAGATAGAATATGTACAACCCCCATATTACTCTCTATTTTTAAAGAAAAGATTGAAAAATAGTAAATAAACGGTAAATATTTGTAAATTTTCTAATAATAGATATGTACACCTAGTCTTTTTTTCTCCATGAAAAGTAAAAAACTAAGGCGCCTATCTTTCCGCCTTAGTTTCTTATGCAAACTTCTCATTTTCATAAACATGTTTAATCTTATACTCTTTCTTCACAACATATTGCCATACACTATAGGCATAACGATTCATTTTCAGGAAGCAATTTTCTAAAAACGAGCGGAATTCTGGATTCGCAACTTCAACTGCCACTTGAGCGAACTTTAGTGCTAACCGTTTTAAATGCGAAATATAACAAGTTGCAATATGGATATCCCCTGTATATTTACTATCAGTTTCCTTTTCCATTTCATGAAAATGAAATGAAATTGGTTCACAAGTTATATGCTGTACATTCTCTCCTTCTTGAAAATTCACTTGTTCATTATACGCTTGCAACATATATGGTAAATGATGCTGTAATAGCTCTTTTAATTCTTCGTCTCTTACCTCCCCTGTATACTCCCCAACCTTATAAATAAGCATATAACTATACCTCATTAATTCTTTCATACAATCCATGAAAATACCTCCCTTCTCTTTTGTCTATATGTTATAAATATGATGCTATAACATTTGCTATTCTTGCTAAAAACCAATCCCACTTACTAATTTTCTCAAAATCTTCTTCTGAAAATCTTTTTGATTTATGAAAGTCTTCTTTTAATCGGTTCCATACGTCAGCAACAACTGTTGTATCATATATGATACAGTTAGATTCACAATTTAAATAAAAACTTCTATTATCAAAATTCGCTGTACCTATATCAACAATTTCTCCATCAATGATTGTTACTTTCCCATGAAAAAAACCATTCCGATATTGATAGATCTCCGCTCCAGCATGGTTCATCTCTCTCAAATACGGATAGGCAGCTTGTTTTAACAATACTGCGTCGCTTTTAAATGGTACGAGAATTTTCACATTGACACCTCGGTTTAATGCACCTTTTAACTCTTTCATCATTTCTTTACTTGGTACAAAATATGGCGTAGCAATAATTAAAGACTTTTTAGCCTGCTTTAAAAGCGCTCCATATTTTTCCCATAACCCTTTTCCATCTGAAAATAAATATTGATATTTTACATGCCCAATTGCAGGTAGACTTTTATGTATAGGCATTTTTTCTCCCGTATCTTCTTTCCAGTCAGCAGCAAATTTTCTTTCCATATCTTTAGCACCATTCCCGTTGACTCGCACATGATAATCACGCCACGGACCAAATTTCGGATCTTGTCCAAGGTACTCCTTTCCAATGTTAAAGCCGCCGATATATGATATTTTTCCATCTATCGTAACAATGCGTCTATGGTTTCGTTGATGCAACGAATAAAATAAATGTTTCAATTTAGGTTTTTTACTAAACGTAAACTGGACACCATTGCTTTTTAGTTGACGAATTATCTTTTTCTTCAGCTTATATCCACCTATTCGATCAACTGACAATTTTACTTCTGCTCCACTCGATGCCTTTTTCTCGAGCAACTGCAAAAACTCTTTGCTTATTTCATCCTTACCTACAATATAAAAATGGATATATATGTACTTTTCTGCATTACGTATATCCTCAAATAATTTCGTATATAACTCTTCACCGTTCGTATATAGTTGAAATTCACCTAATCGAACTTGCCCTAATTCATATTCACTAGCCATTTTTTTCCCCATTTCCACATCGATGTTCATCCAAATGAATACACCTATTAAACAAAGGATTACAACGAAAAAGTGTTTCATGGATATTTCCCTTCCTCCACTTACTGTTATTTCTATATCTTCCCTTTTTTAATACAATATCATTCAAGAAAATATGTCATTACATGATATATGTCCATATCAAACGATAGCTCATTTGCATATTGTATGTTGTATCTTAAAATAAAAGGAGGAAATAACAATGGGCTTCGCACATGGTAATGGATTCGCGCTATTAGTCGTATTATTTATCCTCTTAATCATCGTCGGTGCTGCTTGCTTCTGCTAAGTAGTTATCGTCATATGATATGTGGATGAAAAAACTATAAAAGCGGACACCTATTTTTAGGTGTCCGCTTTTCATATGAAAAACATTTCCGTTTGTTATTGTACCTTTAACGACTACATATTCAACTCAAAAAGTTAATAATGTAGCTACTTTCTTACTCTCCGCCTTACGTATATGGCGTTGTTCTGCACGTAACACTGCAATGCGATGTAATTCTTTCTCTTCTTCTGTTTCAGGGATAACTCGCGGCACAGGAACCGGATTATTTTCCTTACTAAGTGCAACAAAAGTAACAAATGACGTTGCTGCTATACGTTTCTCACCCGAAATTAAATCTTCTGCTACTACCTTCACAAATACTTCCATAGAAGTTCTACCCGTCCAAATTACAAAAGATTCATAACTAACACAATCTGAAGAGCGAACAGGATGTAAGAAATCTACCCAATCCATAGATGCTGTGACACATTCTTTTCTTGCATGCCTCGTTGCTGAAATAGAAGCAACCATATCCATCTCGGCTAATATCTTCCCACCAAATAGCGTATTATGATCGTTTAAATCTGTTGGAAATACTCGGCTCGTTTTAAACACTCTAGACTCATTAGCTGTTTTCCCTTTTACTTCAGTCATTGTTATCACCTCTTTGATTATTTAACCCGCTATTTGCAGACATTAAGACTCCCACCACAAAATTTGGCTGGAGCAAAGAAGTTCGGTAAGAGTCCCATTTCCCATTAACACTAGAACGGTATGAGCTTACTATCACTACACGCTTAATATTAACAACATTCAGAACTCTTAGTCCACAAAAAAGAACCGATGTTATCAATCGGCCCCTCTAAATACATATTGTTCTTTTGGCGGTTCAACCTTATTCCATTTCGTTACTTCTAATACAGGGATATTTGCATGGAATGGCTGATAAAATTCCGTTGATATTTCTCCTTCAACTTGAATCCAATCATCATTTTTCCATTCTACCCCTTCTGGTTTTTTCACTAACATACCATATACACCAGAATCCGCTACACAATGTATAATCCCGAAACGGAATAAGAAATATTGTTCTTTTTGAGAAGAGTCATCTTTGAAAACAAACCCTTTAAAAGATAATTTTTTCCCAGTAAACTCGCCAGGATAATTATAAATTGTTTCCATCCCTTTTAGAAAATCTTCATCTTTTAAAGTAATATTATCTTTCGTAACAAACTCTTTTTTCCCCTTTTCCATTACACCACGGTATCCTTCTTTCCCGTAATAAATGCTCGTATCAGGTCTTAGAAATTGCCTTGTCATAAATGGATCTGTACTTTCTGCTTGTGCAACAGGAAAATGAAATCCTTTCGCCTTAACGATATCTGAATCTAACGTTGCAATCGGGAAAAACAGCCCTGAGACAATCGGAAAACAAAACAATGAGTACGAAAATGCTTTTTTCCACCATGTATTCTCATCTTTTGAATGATCATGCCCGCAATGGCTATGATCACAACTACAATCTTGTTTTTCTTGTTCTTTCTGATGTTCTTTTTGGAATACGATAATAATTTGAACGACCGTTAAAAACCCTAAAATAATAGCTGCTGTTGTTGATAAATAAGCATACTTCATATTGATATACTTCGTAATATTACCGGAAATATGAAGCTGCGCGATTAAGATTGTAAAACCTAATAATATATATGCTCGAAACATAACCTACCACCCCATCGCATAAATGAGTAGTGAGCTTGCATAAACAACAAGTGTAACTGTAACTGTAACGACAATTACAAATTTCGTTTTAAACGTCGCAAGCATCATAAACATATTTTTAATATCCACCATCGGTCCATATACGAGGAACGCGACAAGTGACGCTGTTGAAAATGTACTTTGGAATGACGAAGCAATAAACGCATCCGCTTCTGAACAAAGTGATAAAATGTAAGCTAGTCCCATCATAACAGCTGGTGAAGAGAACGGCCCTTGTCCTATAGCAAGAAGTGTTGAAGTTTGTACGAACGTTTGAACTGCCGCTGCAATTAACGCACCTAATACTAAGTATTTTCCCATCGAGAAAAATTCCTCAACAGCATGTGTACAAACATCCCACATTTTCTTACGTAATGGACGCTTATGATTCACTTCTGGAAAGTGATCATCTCTTAATTGAT
This sequence comes from Bacillus sp. GW823-FHT06B01, assembly GCF_058952315.1. Lineage (NCBI taxonomy): Bacteria > Bacillati > Bacillota > Bacilli > Caryophanales > Bacillaceae > Bacillus > Bacillus sp. GW823-FHT06B01. Next base: position 1,177,527 of record NZ_JBXAHR010000001.1, read on the forward strand.
GTTCTTTAAACATAAATGATAATATAATTCCAACGATAATTGCTACGATAATCGCTACGATAGAACGATACCATACCATGTGCATACTACTTCCAAAGGCAACGTATGTTGCAAATAATACGACCGGATTAATAATTGGCCCAGTTAACATAAATGCAATCCCGGCATATGGCGGAACCCCTTTTCCGATTAATCGCCTTACAATCGGAACGATTCCACATTCACAACCTGGAAACATCATACCTAAAAAAGTAGCCATTAAAACAGACAGAAATCGGTTTTTCGGCATCCATTTCGCTACCATATCTTCTGTCACAAACATTTGAATGAATCCTGAAATAAATACACCTATCAGCACAAAAGGAAGTGCTTCGATCAATATGGAGATAAAGATTGTATTCATTTGCAGGAATGCTTTCGGTAATTGAAACAATTCCATGATGTATTTCCTCCAACTTTTCATTAACAATATGTAATTTTAACCCCATTTTATTAATTGGACAAGACTTATACGGAATTCACTTCCTTCATATACATTACATTTTATAAGTTATATTCTATTCAAAACTTTTGATTTCATAGCAAAAAAGCTGCTCTAGCGCAGTTATATAACTATGCTAGAGCAGCTTTCTTCTCGTTAAAAGTAACGTTTCTTCCAAAAAACAAACGCTAATGTGAAAGATAGTGTTACACATATTATGAGTACAATTACAAAACCATGTGCTTCCCCTTCAAACGGAACCTTTACGTTCATTCCAAAGAAACTAGAAACCATCGTTGGTAACGATAAAATGATTGTAATAGACGTTAACAGTTTCATAACACTATTTAAATTATTTGATATAACGGAGCTAAAAGTATTCATCATTCCACTTAAAATGTGACTATATATTTCCGCCATTTCAATAGCCTGTTTATTTTCAATTAATACATCTTCTAATAAATCTTGATCGTCTTCATACATTTTTAAAAATGTACTGTTACGCATTAATTTTTGAATTACAATTTTATTCGCCTTTAATGATGTTGTAAAGTAAACTAAACTTTTTTCAAGGCCTAGCAATGTGAAAATCTCTTTATTTTTCATCGACTTATTTAATTGATGCTCTAAATCGATTGTTTTTCTGTTAATTTGCTTTAAGTATCTTAAATAATAAGTAGAAATCGTATATAAGAGCTGAAGTGCAAAGCGCGTCTTTTTAAACGTATAAAATTCTTTAATACGTTGATTAATAAAGCGTTCGAAAATTGGGTTTTCTTCTAAACAAATTGTCACAAAGCAATCTGGCATTACAATCATACCTATTGGAATCGTGTCATAAATCGAATTTCCTTCTTCATCATGTCTAACTGTTGGAATATCCACGATTATTAAGGTATTATTGTCTTCCTTTTCAATACGAGAGCGTTCTTCATCATCTAAAGGGTCTTTAATAAAATCTAAGTCTACATTTAAAGTTTGTACTAGATATTGAATTTCTTCTTCCGTTGGATGAAGTACATTAATCCAGCAACCCTTTTGCATTTCCTCAACCTCTTGTAGTTTTCCGTTTCGGTCTGTTAAATAAATATTTAACATACTATCACCCCGATTCTTTTTACATGTAGGAATCTACCTCTCTTACATAACAGTTTTTGAACCGCCATTCTCAGCATATGAAACATACGTTTAAATTTCAATAGAAAAATTATTTTGAAAACGTTTTTATAAGAAAAATATTCTAAAAAAAGAAAAAGACAGAGTGCTCTCTGCCTTAAAAAGCTTATGTTGCCTTTATAACATATTTAGAAAGCATCCACAAGTTAAAGCCAACTGAAATCGTATAACCAGCGTATGTTGAAATAATAAAACTTACATAATCGAAATGCGGAAGCAATACGATATTTAAAACTATCTTTACAATAATGCCAATTACTAATCCTAGCACTGTTTTCTGTTGTTGGTTAATTCCTTGTAACATCGCAGCTGTTACTGTAAAAAGCGAAAATAGTATACAGGCAGGAGCATAATACTGTAAAATAACTCTCCCCATCTCCGGATCATTTCCGGCACCAAATAAAAGAGTATATACTGGTTTTGCTAACAACATCATTCCAATCGCCGCTGGTACCGTAATACCTACTACTAATACATTCGTTCTCGTAAAATGTTTGTACAGTAACTTCATATTCCCTGCTGTATAAGCTTTTGTCATCTCAGGTACGAGAGACATACTAAAAGCAGTCGCAACGGAAACTGGGATGAGTACAACCATCTGAACAAGACCAATTATTGCATTTATCTTCTCCGCTTCTCCTTGCATATACCCTATTTGTATAAGTAGTTTATTAATTGTAAATGTATCAATCGTCTGATACAACGGGATTGCTAAACCAACTACAACAAACGGTATTGAATATGTAAAGAGCTCCTTATACAGTGAGAAGAAAGATTTCGTTGTTTGCGGAATACTCGCCATTTCTTTTTTCTTTAAGTGCTTTCTCCTTCTTATGTAATACGCACTTAAAACAGTTAATCCACCTATCGCTCCCATAAAGGCACCGAACGTTGAAATACCAACTGCTAGCGAGATAGAAGATTTTAAAATATATAAAACGACAAAGCTTCCTATTAAAATGGTTAAGACCCGAAAGAACTGCTCAACAACTACACTTAAAGCAGAAGGCCCCATCGATTGAAACCCTTGAAAGAATCCCCTTAATAAACTCATTACCGGTACAAGTATTAACGCAAAACTTACAATTTGGATATTAGTAGTGACCGCTGCTACACTATTCCCTGTTTGATCATTTCCATCGATTACAAGTTTAGCTAAATGTGGAGCTAATATATATAGCGTAAAACATGAGATTACTCCCATTATTAACATAAAAAAGATACCGCTCTTTAGCACTCTCTTAACCGTATGATAATCATTCAGTTGATCATATTTTGATACCATTTTTGAAACAGCAAGTGGTAGTCCCATCGTCGCAATGCTGAGCATAATCGTATAAGGACGATATGCATATGTGTATAAAACGTAACCACTCGTACCAACCATTGCTGTAAATGGTATAACATATATAAATCCTAACATTTTAGATATCATCGTTGCCATCGTTAAAAATATCGTTCCACGTATAAACGGTGACCCTTTCATCACATTCCTCCGCTACGCTTTATTATTACACATTATGGACAACTCCTTTTTTTTAGAACCGAAACAAATAAAAAAGCCAATGAAAAATCATTGACTTTAACGCGCTGCTTTTTTCTTTTTTAAATACTTTAAACCGAAGTATAGAGCAACAAAGAGAACAGCTCCTATAATTATGTAATGTGTGTAATCAGATGCATACTCTTTAATGTGTCGCCAATTTCCACCAAGCTTTTCACCTAAGTATATAAATAGTATTGACCATGGAATAATCGCAACTACTGTATATAGTGTAAATAGTTTTAACGGCATTTTAGCTAATCCTGCTGGAATAGAGATTGCATGACGTACGACTGGGATAAAGCGTGCAGAAAAGATTACTCCTGCTCCGTAACGCTTAAACCAACCTTCCGCTATGTCTAAATGGTGTTTATTAATAAGTAGATATTTCCCATATTTCTCTACAACCGGACGCCCTCCGTAATATCCAAGCCAGTATAAAAAGATTTGGGCTAAAGTACCACCAATAGTTCCGGCGATAACTGCACCGACAAAACTAATTTTACCATCCGCTACTAAAAATCCAGCATACGAAAGTACAATTTCACTCGGGATAATTTCAATCATTAAAGCTAGTGCTACTCCAAAGTAACCTAAGCTTGCAAAAAATTGCAATAACTGATCTATTATGCTTGCTAACATTTTATTTTCTATCTCCTTTTTTCTTCACATACCATCCCATTATTACATAAAGGTTGCATTTTGCCAATATCTTCATTTCAACAATAGCATCGGCATAAGCATTATTAATCTATTAATGTTTCTTTTTGAGGTTCTTTCATGTAGGCAAACATTTCTTTAATTTGCGCTTCTGTATTTCTAGCAATCGATAAATTAGGCAATTCATTCTCACCAAAAAACTCCACATCTTCTGTTTCAATACTAATTTTCTTTTCACCACCAACAATCTTACAGCCAATAAAAATTTTATATACATGTGTTGCTGAAGGCGATGGTTGATGTTTTTCTTTATCAAATATAGCGAGTAGCTTAAAATCATCTACTTCATAACCCGTCTCCTCTAAAACTTCTTTTGCTGCTACTTCTGTCGGCGTATAACCGATATCAGCCCATCCACCTGGCAATGCCCATTTCCCATCACTTTTTTCTTTCACAAATAATAGTTTTTCATTTTGAAAAATGACTGCCCTTATATCAACTTTAGGTGTTTGATAGCCTGTCTCACTTGCAAATAACTTCTCTACTATTTCCCAATCTGTCTTTGTATAATGTGACATCATTGAAATGGAAATATCCCGTAATTGTTGGAAACGCTCTATATCATACACATCTTTAGAATACGTTAAACCCGCTTGAGCTATAGATTGTATTTGTTTTACCCAATCAACCCACTTAACTGTCATGTTTCCACATCTCCATTCTTTATTAAGTAAATATTACTTCAATTCAATTGATACATCTTTATTATACAAAAAAAGAGATTGATAATGTTCCAATCTCTTTCAAAATTAATCCAATTCATGTAAGTGGTCTTGTATATACTTTCTTCTTTTATTTATATATTCATCAATCATATCAGCTTCTTGATCAAATGTTTCTAATTTTTCTTTCATATATGGATCTTGTAGTAAATATGGGCGAATCGATTCACACAAACCTTCTACTTTCGGCATCATAAATGAAACGGTAAATTGTTCTTCTAATATTTCTTCCAAAATGCTTCGGTATTGTTTTCTAAATACAGGTATATCTAACAATCTTGCACTTAACGTGTTATAACCTTGGATACGAATATACTCATGATTAAGTGGTCTCCCTTGTACATCTCGCCCCCAAGTCGCATCATAATCCCACGGTATCACTTCAAATAAATTTGTTTCATCGTTATGATATAGTGCATAGTTATGAACGAAACCATCAAAGTTTTGTGTAAAAATAACGCCAGCTAACCATCGTAAATATTTATCAACATGCAAAAACTTTCCAATTTCTTTTTCATAAGCTTCCCTCGACAAAGCATTCGCTTGAAATACAAATTCACTCAGCTGTTCTTCACTATTTTTATTCGAATATTTAAATTCATAACCCGCAAAGAGCTCAGTCTTAACATCTTTATCTCTCTCACTCATTAAAGAAAAATTCGCATCATCATCTATCGCATAATAAATAGAACCACTCGGTAATCCTCTATTTTTCAAAAAGTTTTCATCAACTGATTCTAACTGTAAATATACACCTTGAATTTGACCATTAATTTTTATAAATACATGTTGTGATTTTGGTGAAAGTACACCAATATCATGAAAAAAATCTAAAGATAATTTATTTCGTATGAGAGACGGATCCATAAACTCAGAATTTAAATGAATCTCTTTCGCACCTTGAAATTTTTTCGGTTTATAAAACATAACATGATAAGACTTTTTCTCAAATTCACGAATATGAGCGCCTCGGTATACGATATCAATGTCATACTTCTTTTTTCCATAAGTTAATTTTGCTGGCACTGGACTATCTGACCAAATTTCTTTTTTCAATTCCACTAAGTTCATTGGATGAATAAAAAAATCATATGAAGGTAGCATATTTCCCCATCCCTTCTCAGTTCTCTTCATTCAATGTATGCACCTTGCCTTGTCCATACATCCGCTATCATCTATTTATATAAAATTACACTCTTGTCCTGTTCAGAAAGACGTCATATCTCATATCATGTTAAGGAAAAAGAATACCTTTTCAACTTAATACATGATAAGGAGGATTTCTATGAAACGTGATATTAGAAAAGCGGTTGAAGAAATCAAAAGTGCTGGGATGGAGGATTTCTTACACCAAGATCCAAGTACTTTTGAATGCGATGATGATAAATTCACTCATCATAATTGTACAACTGGATGTAAATGTACAACTGGGGGTAAATGTCCAAGAACAAGATGTACTCGCGTGAAACATTGTACTTTCGTTACAAAATGTACGCATGTGAAAAAATGGACATTTGTTACGAAATGTACTCGTGTACGTGTTCAAAAATGGACATTTGTTACGAAAGTAACGCGTAGAAAAGAATGCGTTTTAGTTACAAAACGTACTCGCAGAAAACATTGTACTTTCGTTACAAAATGTATACGCTTTGAAAAGAAATTTTTCTGGACAAAACGAAGTTTCTGTAAAAAATGCGAATTCTTCCCTAACAGACACGGTCACTCTTGCGACGATTCGTGTGATGACGGAAAGAAATGGAACGATTGCAAAGATGGTGGACATAAATTCCCATCTTGCAAAAACAAGAAATTCGATCACTTCTGGTATAAAAAACGTAATTGCTAGTTTTTATGCCTACAAAAAAAGGCCGTTTTGCGGCCTTTTTTACGTTTATCCCGCTTTAATGGGCAGTAAGATCCCCACCTCAAAATTCAGCGAAAGCAAAGACGTTAGGTGGGGGACCAACTGCCCATAAAAGTCCGATTGGTTCAACTAATAATCAGTAGGGAATGAAGAAAACCCCTACTGATTAAAGTTTCACTTTATTGAAAATGACTTATATCTGCAAATTGCTTCACTTCACCTTTCCCTTCTTCAAATTCTATTACACTTAGACTAGCACTATGCATAAATGGATCACCCCATACATTTTCTATTTTAATACCCGCAAAATGTCCTACAAGTAGCTTTGCCGCTGCCGCATGAGAAACAATTAATATACTTTCTCCTTTATGCTTTTCTAAAAGAATCTGTATCCCCTCAATTACTCTTTTATAAACAGACTCAAAATTTTCTCCTGATGTTGACTGAAAAAGATGTGGCTCATACCAAAATAACTGTATTTCGTCTGGGTACTGCCTTTCTATATCATCGACTGTCTGTCCTTCCCATATACCCATGTTAATTTCATAGAAATGCTCATCCGCGATTATCGGTACATCACGTTCGCCCTTTATTAACTCTGCAGTATGAAGGGTTCTTTCACTCGGACTACTATAGATCGCATCGATAGGTAAATCTTTCATTCGATCTCCTAATTGCTTAGCTTGTAACATACCATTTTCAGTTAAAGCAGAATTTTTCCTGCCTTGCATTCGTTTCTCTACATTCCATTCCGTTTCACCATGCCTTGTTACATATACCGTTGTCTTCACTTCAATTCCCCCTTACCATGTCGGCCGCAATTCCCACGGTTCTACTCGTCCTACAATCCATTCTTCACATTTACTTTCAATTCCTTTTATTACTCCATCCGATATTTCTTCATGGGTAAGCCATCTCCCGTATGTATCTTCTAATATAAAACCTAATATTATTCTATGGTAGCTACATCGCGTACCACCTATTTTTTGTGCGGGTATACGCGACGCTTTACTACCTAAAATATGAAAAACGTTGTATGTTTCAGACGACAAATCCACTTCTCTACAAATGAATGACAACGTATCCTTCGCACTTGCGTGTACCCATGCGACAACTAATGTTATGGGTCCATTCCACTCAATTGTGCTTTTAATAGCTAGCTTTACATCGTCGTCATTATGATAATCTAATGGAAGACATGTGATATTTTCTGGTATAGCACTCTCTCGCTTAACATTTTCTAATTTCGCTTCATCTCTTCCAATAATAGAAACATGAAACCCTTGCTCACAAAGCCACATAGATACCCTCTTTAGCATTCCCGTTCCACCAATTACTAACGCATGCAACTTCTTCCCCCCTTAGTAAAATGTCATATGAGGTTTATCTTCCCTATAATAATTAATTCGGTCTTGCAATGTCCCTGAATGAAACTCAAACTTATGTCCATCAGGATCAACAAAATATATAGACTCACAATCTCTTACATCCCGTTCTCTTCCTTGTAAAATATGAACATCGTTTTCTTCTAATCGTTGCAGTAGACGTTCAAAGTCTTTCTGTTCAACAGAAAACGCAATATGCGTATAAGATTGATGAATCTCATTTCTCGGAATATGTGTTTCTTCATTAAGTGCTATCCATACTCCACATATGTTAAAATACGCCAATTTTCTCCCTTTAACTAATAATTCTCCCCCTAATACTTTTTCATAAAACATAATAGAGTTTTCTAAATTAGATACCGAAAAACAAATATGATTGATTCCCCTTAACAACTATAATTCCTCCTTATCCAAAAAAAGATGAGCGAAAATTCACTCACCTTTTATTGTACTATTTTTTTGTAATATATGCCCATTTATAACTGAAGTCCCCCCCAAACGTATGATTAGCAATACCTTTTACAAACGGCTTCTCTAAATAAGCTGTGCTTTGTTGATACGTAGGAGAAATTGCTGCATCTTGACCAATTAAGATTTTTTCAGCTTCCGCAAGGGCATTCCAGCGTGCTTTATCATCTTTTAATAGCTCTCCTTTTGATTTTGCTACTAAATCATCATACTTCGGATTAGAATAATCCATTTCATTAAATGAGCTTCCAGTCACAAACATATCAATATAAGTCATTGGATCTGGATAGTCAGGGCTCCATGCAGATAATGAGAATTCATATTCGAATTTCTTTTCTAAATCTAGCTTTTGCTTGTATGGTTGCTGTTTCAAATTCACTTTAATACCAGGTAAGTTTTTCTCTAACTCTTCTTTAATAAAGTCGCCTACTTTTTTACGGCTACCATTATCATCATTTAGTAATTCAACCGTAATTGTATCTTGACCAAGCTCTTTCTTCGCTTCTTCCCATAATTTTTTTGCTTTCGCTGCGTTATCTTTACTATCACGGAAGTTTTTATTTACAGAGCGGAAGTCTTTTCCATCCGGACCTGTCGTGAATTTTTCAGGTACTAAGAAATATGCTGGCAAAGAACCGTCATTTAAAATGACATCAGCAATTCCTTTTTTATCGTATGCTAAATCAATCGCTTCACGTACTTTTTGGTTTTTAAATGTTGCATTTTTTTGGTTAAAACGCAAGAAATACATACGTGGATCTAACTTCGTTTTAAATTCATCTGGCTTATTCTTTTTATATTTATCAACAAATTCAGAAGTTAAAATAACTCGATCTGCTTGATCACTATCATATAAATTTACTCCAGTGCTTGTTTCCTTCACAATACTTACATTAATTTCGTCTAACTTTACAGTATCTTTATCCCAATAATTAGGATTTTTCTTTAACTGATAATTTTGTTCATGTTTCCATTGACTCATTGTAAATGGTCCATTATATAGTAATTTATCTGCTTCTAATCCGTATTTATCTCCTTGCTCTTTCACATATTTTTCATTTAATGGGAAAAATGTAGGGAACGACGTAAGCTCAAGAAAATAAGGTGCTGGTTGCTCTAATTCTACTACCAACGTTTTATCATCCTTCGCTTTAACACCCAATTGATCTGATGGTAATTCTCCTTTATTTACTTTCTGTGCATTTTTCACATCAAATAAAATGAATGCATATTCTGCCGCTATTGCTTTATCTAATGTACGTTGCCATGCATATACAAAATCTTGTGCTCGAACTGGATCACCATTTGACCATTTCGCATCACGTAATTCAAATGTATATGTCTTTTTATCTTCACTAATCTTCACATCTTTTGCCATGCCTGGTGTTGGTTTATTATCTTTATCTAGACGATATAAACCTTCCATTGCATTTACAAAGGCACGGAATGATACAGAATCCGTTGATTTAGATGTATCCATTGAAGGAATTTCAGCTGTTTCTAGCAAATTTAAAACTTGTTTATCTGCCATTTCCTTATTCGATTCTTTCTTCGTTGTCGAAGCCTTCTCACCATTCCCACATCCTGCAACCAATACACTCGTCGTTAACGCAAGTGCAGCAATTGTTGTTGTCTTTCTCTTCATTCTTCCTTCCCCCAATCTATATGTATAAGTTAAATCTTGCATAATATATTTCATTATACAAAAGATTCTGATTATTTTAAATATTTATTTTAACAAACATAGAAAAAAGCGGTCGGAAGTTTCTTTCCAGCCGCTTTGTTGAATCGCATTTACTTGTAATCCATCCTCTATATCAAATGGATTTTGAACCTTAAATATTTCGTCCATCATCTTCAAAAACTCTTCTTCATTTTTAGATTCACCATTAACCGTAAGCGAATACGGTTCCACTTCACCCAATTTATAATCGACAACAAATTGAATCGTCACCTTTTGTCTTGGTGCTCCCGCGTTATATCCTTGGAATTCTACTAATTCTAACCCTTCCGTTCCACGATAATATATCCAACCTGAATTTTGAAAATAATTTTCGAAAGATTCACCTATTGAAAAGAAAGGATATTCATAAAGCGAGCTTGTACGAACCTTTTGTATAACGTCTCGATCAGTCGGAAAAAAGAAATGACTAAAAAATATGCTAGCAACTGCTAAAATAGTAACAATTGTCGCTCCCATTTTGCTCGTTCCGCCGCTATCATGGATAAGATAGTTTTCAACTGATTTATCTTTTATTTCTCTTGCTTTTATTCGGTATATACGTCTTTCCGCAAATTGATAGTATAATCCATTTGCAAAAATCCCCATTCCAAACAGAATAAAAATGAGTAATAAAAACGTAAGAGGCACCATATTAATGATTGGCAATGCTACATTAAAACCCATATAATAAGAAAACGCATCACATGCTACTAATAACAGTAAAAATAATGCTGCAGGTACATAATACTTACGATATCCAAGCCAACCCACATTGAAAATTGCAGCCCAACCATTCCAGCTCCATCTAGCAATCCGCTTATCCTCAAGTTCCCATTTCCTTTTGTAATACCGATATTGTCTACCTACATATACTTCTAATTCCTTGTCTATTAACGAGCATCCTTCACCTTGTTCAGTATGCGAAGTCCGCTGGCAACTTTCACAATTCAACTGATCTCCCTCGCAAAGTCGCCCACAATTTATACATTTCAAAACAATCCCTCTTCCCATCCATACGTCATTTCAAAATACCTTCGTGTTTTAATAACCACTCTTTCCTCCATAAACCGCCCGCATACCCAACAAGCTTCCCGCTCTTTCCTATTACACGATGACATGGAACGATAATTGAAATTGGATTACGACTATTTGCTCCTCCTATCGCTCGTACAGCTTTCGTATTTCCGACCTTCTCTGCAATATCTAAATATGAAGCACTTACGCCATAAGGGATAGTATAAAGCGCATCCCATACATTTTTTTGAAATGCTGTTCCCTCAGCAGACAGCGGGACCGTAAACTCTCTTCTTTTCCCCTTAAAATATTCATCTAGCTCATTTATACATTGATCTATCATTTCATTTTTATGTTCTTCTTGTCTCTCATCAACAAATATAACAGACGTAATTCCTTTATCGTTCGCTGTAATTTCCAGCAAGCCTAATTCACTTTCATAATAAGCCTGGTACATATGTCATCCTCCAATTCAATTCATATTAATTATTGTAACACGAATAGACAAAATTTTTCGTATAAGCGTTTTATTAGGGAAACAAAAACAAGAATGATACAATATAAGAAAATTCAATCTAGGAGGCTATTGGATGAATTCTGAACTTTTTTCACCCTATACAATTAAGGACGTTACATTAAAAAACCGTATCGTTATGTCACCTATGTGCATGTATTCATCAGAAAACGAGGATGGCCAAGTAACTAATTTCCATCACGTTCATTACGGAACAAGAGCTGCTGGTCAAGTTGGTTTAGTTATGATTGAAGCAACAGCCGTGTTACCTGAGGGAAGAATTTCTAATAAAGACCTAGGTATATGGGATGATAGCCTAATTGAAGGCTTACATAAAACAACAACTTTTATACATGATAACGGCGCAAAAGCCGCCATTCAACTTGCTCACGCCGGAAGAAAAGCTGAATTAGAAACGGATGCTCTCGCTCCATCCGCAATTCCGTTTAATGAAACTATGAAAATCCCAGTAGAAATGAATATACAGCAAATAAAAAAGACTATATTAGCTTTTCAAGAGGCTGCAATACGATCCAAACAAGCTGGATTTGACGTTATTGAAATACACGGCGCTCACGGTTATCTTATTAATGAATTTCTTTCTCCACTTTCTAATAAACGGACTGATGAATATGGAGGTTCACCTGAAAATCGCTATCGTTTCTTACGTGAAATCATTGACTCAATAAATGAAGTTTGGAACGGACCGTTATTTGTTCGCATTTCAGCAAACGATTATCATCCTGACGGTTTAACGGTTCAAGATTACGTTCCATATACAAACTGGATGAAAGAACAAGGAGTAGATTTAATTGATTGTAGTTCTGGAGCTGTTGTTCCGGCACACATCGATGTATATCCCGGGTATCAAGTGCAATATGCTAAACATATTAAAGAACATGCTAACATTGCAACTGGGGCTGTTGGTTTGATTACGACTGGAGTACAGGCAGAACAAATTTTAAATAATAACGAAGCAGATTTAATTTTTATCGGACGTGAGTTACTTCGCAATCCTTACTTTCCAAGAATAGCCGCCAATGAACTTAGCTTTGAGTTAGAAGAACCGTATCAATACAAACGAGCACCGGGGAAAATCCATACAAATAAATAAAACCGAGAATAATATGTACTACTGAATCTAGAGGAATAAAAAGTATACTATAAGATAACGTATGTTATTTCATAATATCGTTTTAAGGTGGATCAACTTTTTGCTTGATACACCTATTTTTTTATGTGTTTATCTCCCTTTCTGAATATGTGACAGGGTTAAAAATCGAATTCCACAATCATGATTACGAAAAAAAACAATTCCTCAGATTAAGTGAGAAATTGTTTTTTCATATGGTTTACATTTTCCCAAATCGTATTACTAGCCTCTCCTTCTGGTTGCCAACATGCTTGTGCAGCAGTAAGATGCTTTAACGCGTCTGATAAAGGTGGATACCATTCTTCTTCGTAAAACACTTGCTTAATTCCATTTTGCAACATTTCTTTTTTACTCATTCGTATATCCTCCTTTTGCAAATCTCCCAAAAATACGGAGTAGTACATATAGGACTTTTATATCTTCGGAACCCAATTCCCTTCAGATTTTACTCAAACAGATATAAAAACAGATTATTTCCAAATAGAAAGTATATTCTATTTGATTTATTGGCATTACAAACAATGGATATATGATAGTAGTATATTTTCAAATGAAGTGAAACATTCTTATAAGACGAAATCATCCGTTAGTATAATACGACTCTAAAAATAGCATTGCAATAAATGAGGTCACTTGTCGTACTAGAGTTGGAGACGTATAAAGTGAAACTTTAATCCGCGGGGGTTTTGCTGTCCACAAATAGCGGGATAAGAATGCGATTTGCATAATAAATTATCGTAAAAAAGGAGTGGGCTTCCCACTCCTTTTTTACTTTCTTATAATTGCTAAACTACATGTATTTACTATTCATTCAAGATTCAAACTTGATTTCTAATACATGCCATTTTTCACAATTTTTATTCTATCGTTGTAATTTCATTTGAGTTATAAATATAAATACCCGTTTCTTCTCTCAATGCAGTTATATACATCCCTTTCGCTACATCTTTCGCTGAAATTGGTTTATACTTTTTGAAAGCCCCTTTAAATATAAAAGGAATGATACGAGATAACTTTTCAGCCATTCGTTCACCGAAACGAAATTCTTGTCGATTTCCTACTAATAAAGATGGCCTAAAAATGTGAATACCACCAATAACTAACTTTTGTAATTCCTCTTCCATTCTCCCTTTAACTTGCGAATAAAAGAAAAACGATTTAGGATTTGCTCCCATTGAAGACACAACAAGGAAATTTTGTACCCCTTGTTTTTCAGCTAAACAAGCAGCTCGTAACGTATATTCATAATCTACCTTTTTGAAATTTGCCTTTGTTTTTGCTTTTTTGATTGTCGTTCCTAGACAACTAAATACGTCATCTACAGCAAAAAACTCTTTATATTCCTCTAACGTCGAAAAATCTATTTGCTTTTGCTGTAACTTTTCATGTTGCCATTGCATTGGTTCCCTTACAAAAATAGTAACCGAATCGTAGTAATCTGATTCAAGTAATAGACGCGTTATCTCTTGTCCAACTAAACCACTTGCACCAAGTACTAACGCTGTTCGCTTATTCATATATGCATATACCTCTTATTTTACTTTTCTCTCCTTCAGTAAAATACAACTTTTAGGAGTTTCCTTCTCTCATTTTACCACAAGTAAAGCACTATGCGTACGCATAGTGCTTTACTCACTCTTTTTTCTCATCTTTCTCTCGCAATTTTGTTACTGTTGATGCATCTCCTAAATTACTTATTAATCTTCTTAAAAAAATTAAGACTAATGCTAATGGGAATACTACCGCTAATATCAATAAAATAGCTTCCATTAAGTAACCCAAACACTCATCCCCCTCTACACCCTCCTTTCAAATATATGAACGTAGCGTTGTCACATATGCATGCATTCCTAAAAATAATACATCCAAATTTGACAACTTTATAACAAAAACAAATCGGAATGATTATTATTTATTGCAACTTTATAAAAGATGTATTATACTAAGTTCGCAAACTAAAACGTAATTATTCCGTTTTGTATTAAAATGATATTTTTCTTCTATAATTGGGGAAAATATATCCGTAAAAAAAGAAAAGAGGAGAACTTCATGCCTAAAAGATTGACTATATTTTCATTTTTACTTATTTTCACTTTAATTTTTACTGGCTGCTCAAATAAAAAAGAAGGTAATGCCAAGAAAGACGGAAAGCTAACTGTTTATACTACTATTTTTCCTCTTGCAGATTTTGCAAAAAAAATTGGTGGCGACTATGTAACTGTTGAAGCGATTTACCCACCTGGTGCAGATTCACATACATTTGAACCAAGTCAAAAACAAACAGTACAAGTTGCAAAAGCCGATTTATTCGTTTATAACGGCGCTGAATTAGAACCATTTGCTGAAAAAATGGAAAAAGCATTGCAAAAGGAAAATGTTAAAATTGTAAATGCATCAAAAGGTATTGAACTGCGTACTTCTACTGAAGAAGAGCATCATGATCACGGAGACGGCCATAAAGAGGATGAACATCATCACGATAAAGACCCGCACATTTGGTTAGACCCTACTTTAGCAATGAAACAGGCAGAAAAAATTAAAAATGCACTTGTAGAATTACAACCTGATCATAAACAAGAGTTCGAAAAAAACTTCGCAGCACTTCAAACAAAATTTACTGATTTAGATGATCAATTTAAAGCAGCTGTTGCGAATGCAAAAACGAAAGACATTTTAGTGTCTCATGCGGCTTATGGATACTGGGAACAACGCTATGGCCTGAAACAAATTGCTATCGCTGGTATTTCAGCTTCTGATGAACCATCTCAAAAACAGCTTGCTGACATTACAAAAACAGTAAAAGAACATAATCTACAATATATTTTATTTGAAACTTTTTCTACTCCAAAAGTAGCATCTGTAATTCAAAAAGAAACGGGTACAAAAATTTTACGCTTAAATCATCTTGCTACTATTTCTGAAGATGATGCGAAGAGCAATAAAGATTATTTCACTTTAATGGAAGAAAACGTAAACACATTGAAAGAAGCTACTAACTAATCAAATTTTTAAAAGAAGCTGAATATGTCATTCAGCTTCTTTTTTATTTGTTCTTACTTGACTTGACCAAAATAACAAGTAAAATTATCCATATTAGCTTTTAAGCTATATTAATTTAGAAGGTGAGTTGGAATTATGACTCTTCACATTCGTGAAGTAACAGAAAAAAATTGGCGTTCAGTAGCTGCTTTAAACGTCGCAAAAGACCAGCAGCAATTTATTGAAAGCAATTCGTTTTCTCTAGCAGAATCATTATTTGAAGGAAACGGAACGTCAGTAGGTTTATATGATGGAGAAACACTTGTAGGGTATGCAATGTATGGATGGTATTTTGAAAAACGCAAAAGCGTATGGTTAGATCGCTTTATGATTGACGAGCAATATCAAGGAAAAGGATACGCAAAACGTTTCCTTCGCATACTCATTCAATTCTTACAAGATAAATATGAATGTAAAATAATTTATTTAAGTTTACATCCAGACAACAAACTCGCAATGGGATTATACGAGTCATTTGGTTTCCGTTTAAATGGTGATATTGATGACGATGGTCCAGTTGTAGGTGTTGTAATGGAGTTACTATTAGATCAACATACAAGCCTGTGAAAACAGGCTTTTTATTATCCTTCGTTTTTTGCAATCTAGCATTTTTCTATAAAATACTTAGTTAAGTTAAAAAAATAAGCCTGCAATATATGCAGACTTATTTCACACACTCCCCGAAATGTTCTTGGAACCATTCCTTATTAATATCTTTTCCGATAAACACAACTTCACTTACTCGTTCTTCGCCCTCTTGCCACTCTCTATCATATGATGCAGCAAACAGTGTATGCACACCTTGGAAAACGATACGTTTATCTACTCCATCAATCGATAAAATTCCTTTGTAACGATATAAATACTCCCCTAGCTCTTGAACGACAGCTGACATCCACTCATTTAATTTTTGTAAATCTAACGGTCGCTCCTCGCGTAGTACAAACGACTTTACCCCTTCTAAATGATTATGCTCTGTATGAGGATAAATTTGTAACGTATCTTTCGTTTTAAACGTTTGAATTTGTAGTAACGATGGAATATCTACATCACAGTTAGTCGCCTCGATTAACTTTGCAGTTGGATTAATACCTTGCAGTTCCTGCAATAGATTTTCCTTTTCACTTTCATCCACTAAATCTAATTTATTTACTAAAACGACATCAGCAAATGCAATTTGTTCCTTTGCTTCTAGTCCTTTTTCAAAATGTTTATGTATATGATAACTATCTACTACTGTTACAACGCCGTTAATTTGGTATGCAGATTGAATCACAGGATCTAAAAAGAATGTTTGAATAATCGGACCTGGATTTGCAAGACCAGTCGTTTCAATTACTAATCCATCAAATTCCATTTTACCTTCTGCTTTTACGTCCAGTAATTGTTTTAAAGCGACTAGTAAATCTTCACGTACAGTACAACATAAACATCCATTCGTCATCTCCATAATCTCTTCTTCGACATTCATAATCAGCTGATTATCAATACCAATTTGTCCTATTTCATTTACAATCACTGCTAATTTATGACCGTGATTTTCTGATAAAATGCGATTTAATAATGTCGTTTTCCCTGATCCAAGAAAACCAGTTAATATTGTTACTGGAATCATTTCGTACATCTCCTTATAGCTATATGTTTTTACATTATAGCATATAGAGAAAATCGTTTTTGTAGCAAAACATATTTATTGTATGTACGACACTGTAACTATATAATAATATGTAGCAAGAAAGCCTTTTCAAAAAATGATTCATTCATCAAGGAGGTACTTATAATGGAACGAGTTAAAATGGCCGAAACACTAGAATTTTCTCGTATTATTCAAGGTTTTTGGCGTTTAGCAGAATGGAATATGCCAAAGCAAGAGCTACTTTCTTTTATGGAAGCGTGTATGGATATGGGAATTACTACTTTCGATCATGCTGATATTTATGGCGGATATACGTGTGAAGGATTATTTGGAGAAGCGTTACAACTCAAGCCTTCCTTACGCGAAGACATGCAAATTATCACAAAATGTGGAATCGCTCCCCCATCACCAAAATTTCCAGAGCGATATGTTGCGCACTACAATACGAGTGCTGAACATATAATAAAAAGCGCGGAAGACTCACTACAAAACTTACATACAGATTATATTGATGTACTGCTCATTCATCGCCCTGATCCATTTATGGATCCAAATGAAGTAGCAGAAGCGTTCTCACGCTTAAAGCAAGAAGGAAAAGTCCGTCACTTCGGTGTATCTAACTTTTTACCTTCACAGTTTAATATGTTAAGTTCTTATTTAGATTTCCCGCTCATTACAAATCAAATTGAAGTATCTGCGATGCAGCTTGAACATTTCGAAAAAGGAACAATTGATTTATGCCAAGAAAAGCGAATCAATCCTATGATTTGGTCGCCTCTTGCTGGCGGAGAAATCTTTACTGGTCAATCAGAACGTGCTGTACGTTTACGTGAAACTTTACAGAAGGTTGCTACTGAACTAGATGTTACTAGCATCGATACAGTTATGTATGCATGGCTGCTTGCTCATCCAGCTAACATGATGCCAATCGTTGGATCTGGTAAATTAGATCGTGTTAAAACAGCCGCCCTTGCTACAAAAGTTAATTTAGATCGTCAACAATGGTTTACAATTTTCGAAAGCTCTAATGGACATCCTGTACCATAATACACAAAAAGAAGAGCTGTTTCTTTACAGCTCTTCTTTTTCATATGTATTTCTAGTCATGGCAAATACACACATATCCCTTAATCCATTTCCATCTACCGCTACACTCGCACTTTCCAATGTACCTTCTAACTTAAATCCTAATTTCTCCGGTATCGCTCTACTCTTCTTATTTAAAGAATCACATCGAATTTCTACGCGATTTGCTTTCAGCTCAGAAAAAGCATAATCTGTTATACCCTTTGCAGCCTCTACCATATAACCCTTTCCACTAAACCTTGAATCAATCCAATACCCAATTTCAAATTGAGGTATATCCCAATTAATACGATGCAATCCAGCTGATGCAATAAATTCACCTGTTTCTTTCGAAAAAACTAGTAATCTTAAATCCTCACGCTGTAAAAATTGAATATGCGATTTTCTAATGCTCACTTCTACTTCTTCCTCTGTTTGCTCTTTTTGTGCAAAAACCATCCAAGGTTTTAATTCTTTCATAGAAGCTTGAATTGCATCGTATACAGATTTACCGTCACCCGGTTTCGGCATTCGAATAAATAGCCTATCAGTATAAAATTCAGAAGGAAAATCAAATAATAACGGATTCACTTTCAACACTCCTTTTAATTCTTTTATATATAATAATATCCATCTCAAACTATACAGTAAAGAAATTTCTGAATTTTACACATTTTAATTATTTACCTCTACCGCTACACGAACTCCAGATTCAATTGCACCTTGTATCCATCCGTGATATAACGTTGTATGATCACCTGCAAAGTATAATCTCCCCTCTGGTTTTATAATCGCTGGTTGTAGCTCAGATTCTTGACCTGCCTGAAATAGCGCAAATCCTCCAAGTGCATATGGATCCAATGTCCAACTTTTTGATATGCCAGACATGAACTCATCATATACTTGACCGCCTAATATGGTCGCTAAATTTTGTAGTGTGTAATAAATACGATCACCTTTTGATAACCCATCCCATAACAACGCATCATAAGACCATGTATAGCTTCCTAACATCATAGCAGGTCCTTTTTCTCCAATTCCGTGACTTGGATAATAGGCGTAACGAATTGGTAAATCCGTTATAATCCTGCCACCTAATTGTCCTTGTTCTTCCCAAAATCGACTTTTAAATTGAATTCCTATTTTCGTCGCTGGCATATAATGCAATTCGCGAATTGCTTTCCATTTTTCATGAGATATAGAATTAAATGGATCTACTTCCACAAAACGCATTGTCGAGAATGGGATTGTAATAATAACTAAATCCCCATTAATACTACTATATTCAAAAGTTTCCTCGTTTCGATAGAAAGCTGTCACACCATTATCATGTTGTTGTAGCTTCATTAATTTTTGATTATATATAATATTTTCTTCTAATTGTGGTAAAAAGGACTTCGGTAATTTATCATTCCCGCCTACTATTTCACAAAATCCACTCTCCACTTGCATAATATATAAAAAGCGTAACGTCTCAACAAATGACCTTTCCAAAAAACCTTCTAAATCTAATAAAACACCAATCATCTCGATTGTTACTGGTGAAAAGTAAGTATTATATTGATAAGGGTAATACTTTAAAAATTGTCCTGTAGAATATCTCCCAAAATCCTTTACTACAATATCCCAATTTTTCTCTGGGTTCTTTTTTATAAAATTTATAATGGGCTGCACCGCTAACATTAATAGCTCCTCAGACGTTTTCCCAACTTCATTCATTTCCACAGGATACTTTAATATACTTGGATCTTTTTCATATTGTTTTAATGTCGTTTTTCGACCATTTACGTAAACGATATCTGTCTCATTCCTATTAATAAAAGGGCTTACCTGTAGCCCGAATTTTCTTATATATGCCATCGTTAATGTGTGCGAATACGGAATTCTCATTGCCCCAACATCTAAATATAATCCGGTATCTTCCATTCTAACCGTCTCTATGCGGCCACCTACCCGGTTGTTTGCTTCAAAAATCTTCACATCATGTCCTGCAGCTTTTAATAAAGATGCCGAAACCAACCCAGCCATACCGGCCCCTACTACTATAATTCGCTTCGGACGAGTCGTCTTCTTTAACCCTTTATTTATAACTTTTAACGTTTCATCCATCTCAGTGTTATACATTATATCTTTCTGCACAATTCCACCCCTTACTTCATAAAGTGAAACTATAATCAGTGGGGGGTCTTCCCCTACTGATTATTAGTTGAACCAATCGGGCTTTTATGGGCATTAGTGGTTTAGTGCATTTTATTCATAAATTGCTATAAACATAACAACATAGAAAGAGGAATATTCACTAAAAGTACATAAGAGTTAGCTTTCACACCTCTTCACGCTTCGTATAATATAGCAACAGCAAAGAAGGAGTGGTTAAAAATGAAACAAACTTACGACTACCACGCTACAAAGAAGTATTTAGAAGAAAAGAAACAACAACTATGCAACAAACTTAGTTGTAAGCATCTATCTAAAAAAGAGCGTGAACAACTAAAACTTGAGATTGATAACTACGAATATATATTAAATTTAGCCGAAATGAATCATTATGAACGAGGATTTTCTCGTTAAAAGTAAATATAGAATTTATCCACTTTTTATTTTGAGCATTTTATTACGCATTTTTCGTAAGTAAATATATAATAGGATGTACATTAAGATTGAGAGGTATATTCTATGATCAAATTAAGCGTATTAGACCAATCACCTATTTCAGATGGTAGTACAGCAGCCCAAGCTTTTTCACATACAGTTACACTTGCGCAAGAAGTTGAAAAACTCGGATATACACGCTTTTGGGTATCGGAGCATCACAACTCTGTCAGCCTTGCTGGTTCAAGCCCTGAAATACTTATTTCTCATATTGCAGCAAAAACGGATCGTATGAGAGTGGGTTCAGGTGGTGTTATGTTACCGCACTATAGCCCTTATAAAGTTGCTGAGAATTTCCGCGTTTTAGAAGCGCTTTATCCAAATCGTATTGATCTTGGTGTCGGCAGAGCACCTGGTGGTATGCCAATTGCAACTCGCGCACTTCAAGAAGGCAAAATGGTCTCACTTGATCAATACCCAGAACAAATTGCAGATGTTGCAATGTACTTACATGATCAAGTACCAGAAAACCATCATTATGCAAATTTAAAGGCTACTCCTGTCATTCCAACATCTCCCGAGATGTGGATGCTTGGTTCTAGCGGAGAGAGTGCAATGATTGCCGCAAAACAAGGTGCTTCTTTTGCATTCGCACAGTTCATTAACGGATACGGTGGCCCTGAAGTAATGAATGCTTATCAAGAACAGTTCCAACCTTCTTATTTAGGAGATAAACCAAAATCAATCGTCTCTATTTTTGTTATTTGCGGAGAAACGAATGAAGAGGCGGAAAAAATTGCTTCTAGTTTAGATTTATCAATCTTATTACTAGAACAAGGAAAGCGTACAACTGGTACTCCTTCTATCGAAACTGCACAAAATTATTCATACAGCGCTTATGATTTATTCCGTATAAAAGAAAATCGTCAACGTATGATCGTCGGTGATCCCTCTTCTGTGAAAGAACAAATCGTAAACTTAAGCAAAGCGTACAATACTGATGAATTTATGATTGTCACAATTACTCATCGATTTGAAGATAAATTGAATTCTTATCGCTTACTAGCAAATGCTTTTCATTTATAATGACAAAAGGGAGATACATCAATTATGATGCATCTCCCTTTTTTACTACTTATTATTTATGTCGTCTATATATTCAATAGCTTCTTTTAATAGTTCATCAAAATCCTTAGGATAATCATGATTTAAATTGGGTACAACTTTAAACTCATGTTCTATATTCTTATCTCTTAATAATTGTACAAATTGCTGCGTACATTCGAAACAATCTTCATCTTGATCCCCACACACTATATATCCCTTTATATTTTTATTCTGTAACACTCCCAACAACTCATTCCATTCTTCAATCTCTGGAAGCCACGGCGCCACAAAAATAAAACCATCTACATCTATATCTTTTTGTAAAATTGTATACAAAGCTACTCTTGCGCCAGCAGAAAAACCACCAATTATTACACTTTCTACTGTATGATTTTCCATTAACGTAACGTAATGCTCTTTTAATTCCTCTTTCCCTCTATGTATATCGTCCCAAACAAATCCATCTGAAAACTGAATTTGCGAAGATTGTGGTAAAGCTAACGTATAATCTTGTGTCAAAACAGATTTCCAATATGGTTCTATTATTTCTATATTTTCTTGATCCCCGTGCATTGCAATAAATAGTTTTCCTTCTTTATTGCTGTCTAAATATTTCACGTCTACTCGTTCTGTTTTCTTTGCTAATTCTTCTCTTTCTTTACATAATTGAACCATTTTATGAAACTCTTCAAATTTATGTAGCGGTGTTAAATCATCGTCCGAAATTAAATACTCATTTCCGTACCAAAATCCATTGTCTATAATAGCTTCCTTCATTATCTGTAACGCTTCTTCTTCAAGCCCCGCTGCACTCGCTAGCGCATATTTAAAATTATATATTTGCGCTTTATTCCCCACTACACCTTTAGCATGCTCCATTATATAAGTGTACGCTTCCAAACTCCCTTTATTTGTGTAACAATGTAACGTTTCATTTAATAATTGAATGTAAGTCATACTATTTTCCATACACCCATTCCCCCGTAATCTTTTATAATATTTATTTCTCAAACCTTTATACGATTCTGTAATCACTGTATATAACTCACGCTAACAATACTTAATCATTACTTCTCTTCGTCCAATAAGTTTAGTATAAAATTTAATAAACTGAAAAATCAATATTTTACTAAACAAAAAAAGACAACAATATATTTATTGTTGTTTTCAATACATCTACCCACTCTTTTGTTTTTTTCTGTCTGGTTTACTTGAAACTAAATAGTGTTTTTCTGAAATATATAAGTCTCTTTTTAATATACGATTTAAATACGGCCCTAATTTCATCCCGCATATAAGGCGATCTTCACTACCTTCAACAATTGGAAACATTTCTTTTTCTGTTACGTATTGATCTACTGCTTTTTGTACGATATCAATTTCTTTAACTAGGTTTAGATTTTCTTCTGTATGTTCAAATACCTCAAGCGTTTCCTTCGTAATAAGAAAACTATTTGTTGGAAATGCAAGTAAATACGGCTTTAACAAATCATAATTTACTGTATAATCATCATTTACTAATACTGTATAAACGATATTAGCATTCTTTTCTAGAAACTTAGCCATCGCTTGTTCTAATTCATCTTTCGTAATTTCACGCTCTTCTTTTCCAGTTCTGAAAAAGCGAAACATCACATCGCATCGCCTCCTTTTTACTATATTATAGCATAAAAGAAAACTGAAAAATTACAAAAAAAGCCATTGAAAGAATTTTTCAACGACTTTTTTCTTAATATACTTATATTTATTTTAAGAACGCACTTAGCATCCATACATGTTGTTCTAATGTTGTATGAATCGCTAACAACATGTCTGCTGATGTTTCATCGCCAGCTTCGCCAGCAACTTCCATACCTTCTTTTAATTCTTGAATAAGTGCAGAGTAATCATTCACTAATGTTTGCACCATTTCTTCTGCAGATTCCTTGCTTGTCCCTTCACTCACACTAGATGTTGCAAGATATTCTTTCATTGTCGCTAGCGGTTTACCTTCCAACGCTAAAATACGTTCTGCTAATTCATCAATATTTGTTCCAGCTTCATTGTAAAACTCTTCAAATTTCTCATGTAACGTAAAGAAGTGTGGTCCTGTCACATACCAGTGATAATTATGTAGTTTCACATATAACACATTCCAGTTTGCTACCTGCTTGTTTAATACTTCAACAACATTTGTTTTCGTACTCATACAATCCACTCCTCTTATCATTTCATAATGTTTATCTTTTAATAACATAGTTACATGTTACCATACATTTCCTATCCTTTCGAACGATTGGCTCATATGTAACAAAGTTTTAACACCTTTAATACTTCCCTAATATCTTTTAATTCATGTATGTTTTCAAACACTTCATACGTCTAATTGTCCAAGCTCATACATATGCATAATAGTAAATCAAGCTCATCGTAGTAGAAAGAGGGATAACATGGACAATCAACAATGGCAAGTAGCAAAGAAGGTCGCTGCTACTTATATTGGAACAGTCGTTGGAGCTGGATTTGCTACTGGACGAGAAATCGTTGAATTTTTTACAGTGAACGGATTATATGGAACAATTGGCATATGTGTAAGTGGATTTTTTTTTATTTGGCTTGGCACAAAGATGATGTTACTTTCATCACAAATCGGTGCATTTTCAGCACAAGAATTTAACAAATATTTATTTGGGGATGTAGTTGGCAATGTTGTAAACACACTATTATTACTCGTATTATTTGGTGTAACGAGCGTTATGTTATCAGGAGCTGGGGCGGTATTTGAAGAGCAACTTCGTTTACCAAGACAACTTGGTATTTTCATTATATTGATCGCCTGTCTCATTATAGGTAGTCGCGGATTACAAGGGGTTTTTGAAGTTAATACACTTGTCGTACCTATTATGATGATTTTTATTATCGGACTTGCTATTACAACTTTTTTTCACGGTACAACTCCTATTAGTGACACTATTCCTGCAGAAAGCTGGAATATGAAGTGGATTACTAGTCCTATTACATATGTCGCCTTAAATCTTTCTCTCGCCCAAAGCGTTCTCGTTCCGTTAGCCAGTGAAGTAAAGGATCGAAAGGCCATTTTATGGGGTGGTATTTTAGGCGGTGCAGGACTTTCTTTAATTTTATTATGTAGCCATTTAGCTATTTTATCAGTCGATCAATTTTATCAATATAATATCCCAATGGCTGAAGTCATAAGAAAATTCAATGCAACTTTTCACTTTTTCTTTGTTCTTATCATTTTCGGTGAAGTGTTCACAACTTTAGTTGGTAATGTGTTCGGAATGACAAAACAAATGCAATCCATCACCGGATGGAAAAGTAACAATATTATTTTCTTCATTTTACTAATTAGTTATTGCTTTAGTTACATTGGTTACAGTGAACTACTCCACATTCTATATCCTATAATTGGATGGGTCAGCATCATTTTACTGCCAATTATTGCTTTTAAACAACTTCAAAAAACATAAAAGAAGCATCCATGTTATTGGATGCTTCTTTTATGTTCATTCACAATCATCGCATACTTCCCAGTACGGCCCCATTTCGAGTGCTAAATATGGCTTTAATTGCAACCGAATCATCCGACTAGGCATACGTTCTAAAACGAATTGAATTCCTTCTTCCTCTTCGTCTAATTCAACTTTTGAAATCGCAATTCTTTGCATAGTAGAAATAGGCATTCCATCTTTATATAAAGTGATTTTCACCTCATCATATTCATTAAAATACAATTCAACACTCGTTTGATTTTTCAACAGTTCATCAACAATTTCATATTTATCATTTCGTTCCTGGATTATATATTTCCAGCCGCCTCTACCTTCTTCTTTCGGAGCTGCTTGAAATAATGTCATCAAATCCTCGTATAGCATAAGATAACCCCTCTCTTACTAAAAAACGATGAGTATTTTATATACCCTTTATCTCTATCACTATCCATATGTATTGTACCATATATCGTCGTTTTTACCGTATTCATTTGCTTCATAATTGCATGTAAAACACCTGATTCTCTTCATTATTATATGAATTGTCTCTCATTATATTTCTTAATATGCTTCTAACGCTTTCCAAGCATATCAAACATAAGTAAATGCACTCTTTGTCCATCCTCCGCTTAGTATTTCCTTACAATAACAAAAAAGAAGAGTGACTTTTATCACTCCCCTTAAAAGAATTTCCCCGTAGCTACTAACGCTAATACTAGTATTAAAATTGTAAATAATAATGATACAATGAAACTAAAAATAGGTAATGCTTTCTTTTCATTCTTCTTAAAGAGTAACTTTAAACTAAGAAAGATGTTTACTGGTACAAGTATAAAATAAAAATATTTAACAATTTGCACCGAACTATTCGAAAGTGTTTTTAAAATAAACACTTCAATTAGAAAGACAATAAAAAATGAAATACTTAACCAAAATGAGACATAACTAAGCCAAGAATGTCTTTTGGTACCCCAATAAACTCCCATAGTAATCTCCTTTATTTGCATTTTATACGATTATAATTATACACAAAGCAAACAAATACCTCTATTTTCCGACAAATATCATACAAAATATACCTTTAAATATTATAAAGATACTCTCAATCTCATTTCATTTTACATAATAAAAACAGACTACTCCAATAGCATACTGCTATTTTGGAGATAGTCTGTCCTCTGTTAAACTTTAAATCTTTCAATTAACCCTTGTAACTCTTCAGCCATTTGAGATAATGTACCAGCCGCCGAACTAATCTCCTCAATGGACGCTAGTTGTTCTTCTGCTGATGCTGCAACGTTTTGAGTACTCGTCGCATTGTTCTGTGCTGTCATTGCAATTTGACCTACTGAAATAGACACTTCATTTGCACCTTTTGACATCCCATTAGCCGTTTCAACCATCGTTTTAATTTGATCTGCAATTTCATTTGTAGATAGTAAAATCTCAGTAAAGTTTTGCTTCGTTTCATTCGCAATAACAAGTCCAGATTGAACTTCTTCATTTACATGCCCCATAGATTTTACCGTCTTACTCATGTCATCTTGTATTTCACATATTAATTTACTAATTTCACTAGAAGATACACTAGACTTCTCCGCCAATTTA
Source organism: Bacillus sp. GW823-FHT06B01 (assembly GCF_058952315.1). NCBI lineage: Bacteria > Bacillati > Bacillota > Bacilli > Caryophanales > Bacillaceae > Bacillus > Bacillus sp. GW823-FHT06B01. Next base: position 1,204,828 of record NZ_JBXAHR010000001.1, read on the forward strand.
CGTACTTCATCTGCAACGATTGCAAATCCTCTTCCGTGCTCTCCTGCTCTTGCAGCTTCAATTGCCGCATTCAAAGCTAGAAGATTCGTTTGATCTGCAATATTTTGAATGACTTCTAGTATGTCACCAATTTGTTTTGATTTATTATTTAGCAACTGTATAACTTCATCTGATTGTGAAACAGATTCTGCAATAGACTGCATTTGATTTACTGTTTTTCCTACTAGTTTCCCACCATCTTCTGCTTTTTCACGAGTATGAGCAGAAGCCGTATTAATTGATGATGAACTTTTTGCTACATGCTGAATTCCTTCTGTTACATCAAATAATAACATTGCACCATTTTCTACGCTCGTTGTTTGCGTTGTTGCCCCGCTCGATATTTCATCCATTGCCATTGTAATTTGCTCAGTTGCTTCACTCGCTTGTCTTACACTTGCCGTTAGCTCTTCTGATGCTGCTGCAACATGTCCAGCCGAAGTATTAATTCTTCCAATTAACGTTCGCAATGCATCTGTCATCTCATTGAATCCTTTTGCAAGTTGGCCAATTTCATCATTAGAATGAATCTCGATTGTTTGCGTTAAATCTCCCTCACTTATTTCTTTAGAAGTGGCAACTAATCTTTTTAATGGCTTCGTTATAGAAAGTGTCACAAAATAAATAAGTGCTCCGCCTATAACTAATGAAATGAACATAACAATTAACATATTATAAAATACAGGCTGCGCAGCTTCAATTATTTCATTTGAGTACATCGTTCCACCGATTTTCCAACCTGTTTTTACATTTGTAGCAAATACCATTTGTTTTTCGCTGCCATCATACATATATGAAAAAGCACCATGGTTATCCTCATAAATTTTCTTCGCCCAAGAATCAGCTGCTTTTTCCCCAGATTTTTCTTGAGGATGTGCAATTATTTTTTGTTTTCCATCTAAAATGAAAGCATATCCCTTTTTACCGATATTGATTAACTTTGTTGTTTTTAATAAATTATCTAAACTTAAATCTATTGCTACAACACCGTTTTTATCTTCTGCTTGTTTTGCAATCGTTACGACAATATGTCCATTTCCTTGCGCCTTATACGGCTCAGTAACGACAATACCACCTTGTTTTGCCACTGCATCTTTATACCAAGAACGTTCTGTTGGATCATAGTCTGCTGCCATTTGTATATTTGGTTCTTGTACAAATTTCTTATCATTCCCGGCAACATAAACTTGTTCAACATCTTTATTTAAATTGATATATTGAGATAACATTTTTCTTAATTCATCTTGATTATCCCCTTGATACATATTACCTTGAATCACACGTGCAAAATTATTTACATCATTAAATTTCGCCTCAATCATTTGATTGATTAAATTATCTAATATTTTTATATTGTCGTGAGCACTGCTCGTAATTTGTGATTCAAAATTCTTTTTAGCTGTTTGATAAGACATGCCTCCGATAATAGAGACAGCCGCAATTAAAATAACAAAAAATGAAATTAGTAGTTTTTTTGCTACTTTCATATCACGAAACAAATTTAATAGTCTACCCATTACAAACCTCCTGCTTTTCAATTTCAATAGTTAAATCTAGCGAGTTGTAAACATTTCCCATCCCTAAATTATTATTTTCATAATCTATTACGATGAATACTTTGTAAAGTTTAAACAATTAAATTCCCTTTGTCTATATATTTGAATAATATTATTATAAAATTTACAAATGCAAAAAAAGCCAAAGGGAACCACCCTTTGGCTTTTCATATTTTTTTATGCTGTTTAGAAATCTTTTTCCACTTATCACGCTCTGCTCTCGCAAGAATAGCATCTTGTTTTCTCATAAAATACGCCAGTTCTCTTTGTAATTTTTTATAGCTTTGCAAACGATTTATCGTAATAATTCCGTTATCAATTGCATTATGCACTGCGCACCCTGGCTCATTTTCATGTTTACAATCCCTAAAACGGCACGTTTTTGCTAGTTCTTCAATATCAGAAAATGTTGTTTGAATTGCATCGTTTCCTTCCCAAAGCTGTAGCTCCCTCATACCAGGAGTATCAATAACTAAACTACCACTCGGTAATCGGAACAATTCACGATGGGTTGTCGTATGTCTTCCTTTACTATCTTCCTCACGAATATCACCCGTTTTTGCTACTTCAATACCTATCAGTGCATTTAACAAAGTGGATTTTCCAACCCCAGATGATCCGACTAGAGCAATTGTTTTTCCTGAAGAAACAAATTGCTGCAACGATTCGATACCATTATGTTCTAAACTATCAACGACGAAGATCGGAACACCAATTGCCACAGCTTCCGTTTCAACAATTTTCTGTTCCACATCTTCACATAAGCTACTCTTTGTTAAAACAATAACAGGCATCGCACCACTTTCATACGCTAATAGTAAATAGCGCTCCATTCTTCTTACGTTAAAATCATGGTTAAGTGCATTCACTAAAAATAGATAATCTACATTTGCTGCTATTACTTGTTCTTCCGTTCGAGTACCAGCCTCTTGTCTAGAAAAAGAACTTCTTCTTGGAAAAATACGATGAATAATTGCTTTCTTTTCATTCTCTATTTTCTTTATATACACCCAATCACCTACAGCTGGATAATCTCCCTTCGTTACCGCTTCATGTCGAAACTTTCCAGACAGCTCTGCCATATATTCACCATCATTACAAATAATTCGATATATATGCTTATGCTCAAGTAAAATACGCCCTACTTCAAAGTTCTCTACAGCTTGTTCCTCAAAAAAAGAATCCCAGCCGAACGATTCTAAAATATTTTGATTCAAATTGATATCCTCCCTAGTTTAAGCTAAGCGGAAGGATCGTGCGCTAACTTATACAGTCTCGCCCTTTCCATCCACCTTTGTATTTGGTTTATTAATATAAGTTATTTTCGCCATAATACATCACCCCGTTCTCATTTTAATTACTCTCATTATATGGAATATTCATTTAAAAAGCTACCTTATTTAACGTAATTTTCAAATAATTTATTTTTCATCATTCTAATTTGTCCACGGTGATTAATCTCATCTTCTAGCACATGAAACCACAGATAGTGCTGGTTATACGCTACATCGTTAGGCCACTTTCTTTCTGACATAAGCCATTCATCATCTTGTTCACTCAAATACTTCAACGATTCTTCTCGAACACTTTGTAGAAGTTGTTCATAATACTGTATGTCATGACCACGGATTGTTCTCCCCGCTTCCCCTAAATACAGTGCGTCTTCCCATATTTTTAATTCTTCTTTTGTAAAGTCACGATCTTGAAATGAAATAAGTTGATGAGCTTTTTCTATAGCTGCTATATGCTTTAGTAACGCTCCGATGGAATTTCCTCCACTCGGCATAATGAAATCTAATTGCTCAACTGATAGATCTTGTATTTCCTGTAATGTTACAGACCTCGTATGCTCCAGCATGCTTACTAATTCCCCTATATTTTTTGTATAACCATCCACACTTCTTATTCGATAATCTATATTCATATCACACACCCTTTCTACATTCATATTAAGGAATAACCTCTTCATATAATAGACTGAAATATATCAGATTTTTCTGTTATAATTAATTTGAATACAGTAAAAAACCAAACAAACTTTCTCAATATGCTTCTATGAAATATTAAAAGGAATCAATATAAAATAATCGAATCTTATTCACTAAAAGGAGTGGATTCGATGGAAATGTATCAATGGCTAACTGCAGTTCTTGTTGGTGGCATTACTGGCTTCGTTTCCCATCTAATCAATAACCAAGGTAAGTTATTGCTTCCACGCCGTTTGAAAACTTTTTTTCACTTTGGATTTTTGACTGATATTTTTACTGGTAGTCTAGCTGCACTTCTTGGACTCGTTCTATTCGATGTCACCTTAATAAAAGAAATTATTAAAGTATCCATTGTGACTGCCATTTCCGGTCAGACTTTCTTACTGCACCAAGCGCTTGGTGGTGAACAGGCTAAAAATACACAAATTGGGAAAGCTGATGAGAAGATTCAAGAAATTGACAAATTATTACGACGTTAGTCTATACTTTTTTTAAAAATTATTGCTATAATAAACAATAAATATTTTCTATTGCGTCGTTTGTCAGAAGAAAGGGTGTTTCGTATGACAAAAAAGAAAATAGAAGATTTCTTAACAAACACTGAAAAAGAGGAACTGCTAGAAAACTATAAATGTTTACGAGAAGCCCGCACAAAAAGCGAAGCTAATTATTTTGGAGAAGCAGTCAACCATCTATTAAATACAGCAAAACAACGAATTATTAAAGATGCAGGCATACATGATGAAAATGCAGCAACTGTTCAATCAAAAAGAAAAGCACTGTTTTAGTTACATTAGCTAAAACAGTGCTTTTTATTTAGAATTTTTTCTTCTTGCCATGCTATATTCTCTCTGCCTTTATTCTTCCCATTTTTACAGTTTCAAAAGTCAAATAGGCCTAGAGATCAACTTAATAATATTAGCCCGTGCACACCATTTTAATAATAGGTTTATTAAATCGCTTCTTTTAAATCTGAATGCGGATTTGGTCCGTATTGATTGTCATTTTCTTCACTTTCAATGATAAAAAATACAAGTAAAACAACGCTACCAAACGGTACGAAATTTAATAGTTGCCACCATCCTGTTTTCCCAATATCATGCAATCGTCGTGCACCAACCGAAAAACTTGGTATAATCATTACTAACATAAATAGCAACGCAATAATAGCAACTAACACCTCTGAAAATGATGATAAAAATAACAGTAACCAAAAAATTACGATATTCGATAAACTAAAAGTCCAGTACTCTTTTCGCGTAGCTCTACCACTAAAATTCCCATAATTCTTTAGAGCTTTCAAATACCATTGCATTTAAATCCCTCCCTTTTATCCCCAATAAAATTAAAACATGTAATTATTAACAGATAAGTAGAAATATAACACAGCATTTATGTAAAATCCATATCCTAATCTAAATTATCCTCTATTTAAATAGTTTTTTCTTTCAGCATTTTTCACATTACTTTCACATCTATTTCACAAATATAAGTAGTCCTATATGTTAAACTACATATATCCTTTTCCAAGGAACTATATGCCGATATATAAATCCCTATCTTTGTAGGGATTTTTTATTTTTGAATTCCTCATAACTTTGTTACAATACATTTCTACTACTATTTCTATACTTTTAGTAACCACTGTAATTAATAGCACATTCATGTATTCACACTCTTATTAATTCTGATTTGCAAAATATTTATACAGACTTTATGATGCAATTCCTGTTTCACTATCTTCATTAAGCTTTTCACTTTTTCTAAACAAAAATAAAGCTCCTATATATAGTAACGCAGTAAAACTACCTATGAGTATAAAATTGTGAGATGCTGCAAATAGCAGTCCTGCTATTGCAGCTCCAATCATTTGACCAATATACATAGAAGCATTAGCAAGCGCGGCTCCTGTTCCTCTTGCTACACTAGATATGTTTTGTAAGTGCCTCATCATTAATACAAACAAAATTCCTGTCACAAAAAACAAAACAAAGAACAATAACTCCATCAATACGATGTTCTTTACATGAGGAAGTAATACATATAGCACTGCTGTAAATATAATTCCACCATAGAAAGAAAGGTTATAACCAATTTTATTTACGATTCTAGGGCCAAAAATATTACCAGTTAAATTTCCTAGTCCTAATACGAGCATAGCTGTACCTACTTCATGAACTTGTAAGCCAAATTGAATGGAAAGCCATACACCCAAAAATGAAAATGCAGCAAAATTACCAGTTTGAAAAACAAAATATGCAAAATAAGAAATTGAAACCTTTGAATCTGTAAGTAATTGTTTATAGCGCTTTAAGATGTTTGTTTTACTTCCACCTATATGAACCGGTTTTATTTCTGGTAATACTACATAGATAAGAATTACAAGTAGTGCTGATAATATACCAATGATGAAGAATGGTGTTGTATAGTGTATCATTGCCAAATACGATCCAACTGGCAACCCTAAAATTTGAGAGATTGCTAACCCTGCTGTTGCAATTCCAATTGCCTTTACAATTCCCTCCTTCTCTATAAGGAGCGGAATAGATGCCCACACTTGTGGAGATACAAAAGCTGCACTTACACCTGCTAAAAATCTAAATGCTAGCATCCATAGAAAACTCGGTGCCATTCCACATAAAAACGTACTTAACGCAAAAAAACTCATTCCTATTACCATTACTTTTTTTCTGTTTAAGCCATCTGATATAGGACCAGCAATAAGCGCAAATCCAGCGTATCCTAAAGCATATGAGCTCACCATCCACCCTGACAGCTCAGTTGAAACATGATACACCTGTTGTAATATCGGTAAAAGTGGTGAAATTAAGAAAGTATCCGTACCGATCATAAACATGGTTGTAAAGAATACAGCTAGTACTCTTTTCATCTAAACCTTCTCCTTTTATATAAAGTGAAACTTTAATCAGTGGGGGTTTTGTTCATCGCCCACTGATTATCAGCCCTCACCAATCGGGCTTTTACGGGCAGTTGATTCCCCACCTAACTTCTTTGCTCCCGCTAAATTTTGAGGTGGGGGCCTTACTGCACGTTAATGCGGGATAAAAAGAGGGAACACCCCTCTTCTCAATTAAGCTTCTAAAATAGCTTCAATCTCTTTCATCACCTTCTCATTCAATGAAACTTCCACAGCTCTTACACTTTCTCTTATTTGCTCCGCTCGTTTCCCACCAGGAATAACAGTATCAATTCCTTTTTTATTTAATAGCCATGCTAAAGCTAAATGTGATACTTCAAGATTCATTTCTTTAGCTAAACCTTTTAACTTCTCAACTTTTTTAAAGTTACTCTTATATGTATTTTCTTCAAATAGATTTACACTTTGACGCCAATCGCCTTCGTTTAATTTAAAATCTTCTGTATATTTTCCACCTAGTATCCCAAAAGCAAGAGGCCCGTATGGTATAAATGAAATACCTGATTCTATACAATACGGCAAAAGTTCTTCTCCAGCAGTACGATCCAACATATTATACGGTGATTGTACAACATCTATCTGTCCATGCTGATTCGCTTCTTTTAATTGCTCTACGTTAATGTTTGATATTCCTATTGAACGAATTCTCCCTTCTTCTTTTAGACGAGCAAGCTCACCAATTGAATCTATGTAACTTATTTCTGGATTTGTAAAATGTAAATAATATAAATCAATATAATCAGTTTGTAATCTTCTTAAGCTATTTTCCACAGCATTTCTTAAATAGCTTCGTTCATTATTAATATAAACCTCTCCATTTAATAATGGTTGTATGCCACCTTTTGTAGCAAGTACAACTTCTTGGCGTTTTCTTTTCAATACTTCTCCTACCAATTCCTCTGATCTACCGAAACCGTATGAATCTGCTGTATCAAAAAATGTAATCCCTTGCTGGATAGCTTCTTCTATTAATCGTTTTCCTTCTTCCTCATTCACATCAGCATATAAATTATGCCCCCCTACAGCGTTTGTTCCTAACCCCAACTTTGAAATATGTAGTCCTGCCTTTTGTAATTTTGTATACTTCATTTTTTCTCCCCCTATATTTCTATTGTTCGAATATATTCGAACGATAGAAATATACCACTTTATATGTTATAGTGCAAACTATATTAACTGATACAAGTAGGTGAAAAAAATGCGTACTCTTTATCATCCAAACCGTGAAGAAATTCAATTCTCTTCAGTCTTATACGCACTTAGCGATCAAATTCGTTTACAAATTGTAACAATGCTACTAGAAAAACATGAACAATCTTGTGGTGCGTTAAACATTCCCATTGCGAAATCAACTTTATCTCACCATTTCAAGGTTTTACGTGAATCCGGTGTTATGTATACACGCCTTGAAGGAACACAGCGTTTCATTTCAATTCGTGAAGATGACTTGCATGCTAGATTCCCCGGTTTATTAGACGTCGTATTACATGCAACAGAACCATACTAAAAAACATCTCATATTCTTATGAGATGTTTTTTATTTTTGCTATTCTTTTAGCAACTTGAATCAATCGGGAATTTGTTCATCACACACTAAGAAGATATGCGTGTCATTCTTTCTTACTTTATTTTTGTAATGGATCCTTTGGACACTTTAATTATTTGATTACATTTTATACACATCATTAATATAGGGCCGCCTATCTGTTTCAATTCCTGTAGTTGCTTATGCTCACACTTCCCCATCTAATTACCTCCCCTATCATATAATTAGGTCATTTTGTAATCAATAACACTACTAAGTCCATTCCTAATGTAAGGTCTGAATAAAACGTTTAAACGCCGATATCCCTTCGTCATCTCGTTTAAAAACGCCAGCATCTTCAAGCGCCTGTATAAATTTCTTTCCTAATTCTGCTCTTACTATCTCCTGTACATTTTGTTCATGTATCCGATTGTCATATTTGATTTTTAATTGTTCTGCCCATCGTATATGAAGCGTTGGAATATCACTTGGAATGTTAAGTAAGAATTTTTCCACTTCCTGAAGTTCTGTTTTTAAACGCGCCGGAAGTACAGCTAACCCCATTACTTCAATTAGACCGATATTTTCCTTTTTAATATGTTGTATTTCCGCATGAGGGTGGAAAATACCTAGCGGATGTTCTTCACTTGTACGATTGTTTCGCAAAACAAGGTCCAATTCATACATACCATTCCGGTAACGGGCAATCGGCGTAATCGTATTATGTGGAACAACATTCGTAAATGCAAATATATTAACAGACGGATCACTATATTCCTTCCACCTATCTAATATGTACTCCCCTGCATTTACTATTTGTTCTATGTCTTTACTTCTTAAGCGAATAACTGACATAGGCCATTTAATAATAGAACATTGCATTTCTGGAAAGTTAGTTAGTTCAAAAATTAGGTCGTTTGATGCATTTGCCATAGCAAATTCATAGTTTCCACCTTGATAGTGGTCATGTGTTAGAATAGACCCTCCTACAATTGGCAAATCTGCATTGGACCCAAGGAAATAATGTGGGAATTTTCCTACAAATTTTAACAAACGTAAAAATGTTTGACGGTCAATTTTCATATCTCGATGTTCTGAGGACAATACAATGCAGTGTTCATTGAAGTATATATACGGAGAATACTGTAGAAACCAGCTTTCATCTGTAAGATTCATCCGGATCATACGATGATTCGATCGTGCTGGATGTCCAGTTCTGCCTCTATATCCTTCATTCTCAATACAAAGTAAACATTTTGGATAATTTGTACTTTCCAGTACTCTCTCTCTAGCAATTTGTTTCGGGTCTTTTTCCGGTTTTGATAAATTAATTGTTATATCAATGGCACCATATTCCGTATTTACTTTATAATTTATATTTTTGGCAATTTGCTTCATTTGTATATAGTTGCTGTTTTTACTTAATTCATAGAAGTAATTTGTCGCAGCCTTCGGATTTTGTTCGAATTTTTTATAAAATAGAGTATTAATAACAGTCGGTTTGGACATAAAAACATCCATAATTGCACTTGCTAAGATTTCCCTCTCGTCCATTACTGACTCAATGACTTTATGCATACAAGCATATTCAATTAACTCTTCCAATAACTCTGAAATTGCTTTCTTTGCAGGTGCGGGCGCTGACGCTTCCACTATAAAGTCATCTAAACGAAGTAAGGAAAGGATTTGATTCCTTGTATATATTTCATCTTCTTTTTCAATTAATTGAACTTCAATAGCACGATCAATTAACTGCTGAATAGCTTGATATATCATCAGTATATACCTCCTCTAACCTTATAGCGGTTTACGTTGTTACGATGCAAGTTCTATGTACCTTTTATCATTTTATGAACAGACGTATAGGATAACCACCATTCTAATTTACGTTTTGCTTTCTCCGAAGAAACTATTAGCATACTTGAATCGCCCGTTTAGTAAGCTATTTTGTTACATTATACGTATGTAAAAACACTTCTACAATCAACATCTTGTCGTATTTTTTATACATCTTGCTTTTCACTTTTAACATCTCACTAAAAACATAAAAAGGTACATTTTTTGAAGAACAATTTCTGACGATTTAATAAACGCAATAATACACAGAATATAAAACTACCTTTATCTTAAACCCTAATCTGTATCTCTGTGTCCCTCTCCTGAATGTAGCTTTTCAATAATAAACGCATCTGCTCCAGTATCGCCGCCGTTTAATTTTTAATGAGCTTCTCAAATAAAATAATCCTATCTTTATAAGCCAGAATTATTTTTTATTTATCTTATTTTCAACATTACAAAAAACAATATTTCTAAAAAACAGAGCAATATCTCTCTTGTGTAAGCGCTTCACAAAAAGTAATCTATGGGTACAGATAGATACTAGAAACTACTTCTGGTTTTAATAGATTCTCAACTACTATACAAGCTTTACATTCTATCAAAATATTAAGTTTAAAAGGCCAAAAAGTGATCTATACCTGTGAAGAACCATCAATATCAAAAGTGCCAAAATCGAAAACGAGGGGGTACATATGAAAAAATCAAAAAAGAAATTCAGGAGGACGATCGCAACACTTGTATCGGGTTGTGTCGTAGGTTCTACTTGTTTTACAAATGGTTACCTAATCCAAGCTGAGAGCACCACGGATACTATACAAGCTGAAAATCAAATTATTTCTCAAAGTCCAAATGCGGTTATTTCATCTAATCAAATGAACGTTCTTGTTGATGTGAATTTTCCAAGAGTCATTCAATACGATTTAAAATCTGGAAATGATGCAGGAAAGACTTTTTACGGACAGACTGAGGCATTAGATACAATCCTTATTAATGACGTAGCAGTAAAACCAAAAGTCAAAGCAAAAGTTTTATCAGATAAAGTTGTATATGAAATGACGGTAATAGACACTAATAACAATATTTCTGCGGTTATTACTGCTGAGTTCGTTGTTAAAGAAAATATATTAGAATTCAATATTACAAAGATCGTCGACAACAAAATTGTAAAAACTATTGAAATTCCAAATCATAATTTAATTTCTGTAAATAACAGTCAAAAAGATGCAGTGCTAGACGGTGTACAGATGTCAACAAATACACATATCAATGGTGACAGACAAGTAAAGGTTGATGAAAATTTAAATACGAAAGATGAAGAGCAAGAAGGATATATGTATACTTTTCTTTCTACTGATGAATTGAGTGCAAGTATATGGTCTAATACGGAGAATAGTTTAGTAAAAAAATTAGCTCCAGATTCTTATGCTGCAAAGACTGATGCTCAAAGAATTACGGCAAATGCTACGACTAATAGTGCAGGAAAAAAAACAATTGGTCTAAGTAGTACATTCTGGACGTATCAAAAGTCAGAAGAACATCGTAAAGAAGATGGCACTCTAGAGCTAAAGGACGGGACAGTTAATAAGGTAGATGAAATGCCGTCTGTGAAGGTTATCATTACTGCTGACGCTAATGATGATAAAAAAATAAACTGGCAAGACGGAGCAATTGCTTATAGGAAAATTATGAACGAACCTCTAGGAGCAGAAAAAGTTCCAGACCTAGTTGGTTACCGTGTGAACATGAACTTTGGCAGTCAAGCCCAAAACCCTTTCTTAATGGCTTTAGACGGAGTGAAAAAATTTCACCTAAATACTGATGGACTAGGGCAATCTATTCTACTAAAAGGTTATGGTAGTGAAGGGCATGATTCTGGTCATTTAAATTATGCTGACATTGGAACCCGAATTGGCGGTGCAAAGGACATGAAAACATTGCTAACGAGGGGTAAAGAATATGGGGCAACTTTTGGTGTTCATGTGAATGCAAGTGAAACGTATCCAGAGTCAAAATACTTCCAAGAAGATCGTTTATTAAAAAATCCAGATGGAACTTATAAGTATGGTTGGAACTGGATCGATCAAGGAATAAACATTAATGCTGATTATGATTTAAGAAATGGCCGAGCACAACGATTCAAAGATTTATATGATGCTCTTGGTGGCAAGAAGAATGAATTAGATTTTATTTATGTAGACGTTTGGGGTAATGGACAGTCAGGTGATAATAGTACATGGCCGAGCCGTCAATTAAGTAAAGAAATAAACAGTTTAGGTTGGCGCTTAGGCAGTGAGTGGGGATATGCGAACGAGTACGATTCCACATTCCAACACTGGGCAGCCGATTTGACTTACGGCGGGTATACCTTAAAAGGTATCAATAGTACTATCACTCGTTTCATTAAAAACCATCAAAAAGATGCATGGATTGGTAACTATCCTAAGTATGGAGGCGACGCAGATGCTCCATTATTAGGTGGATACAGTATGAAAGACTTTGAAGGTTGGCAAGGTAGAAGTGACTACAAAGCGTATATTGATAACTTATTTGCGGTGAATGTTCCAAGCAAATTCATTCAACATTATAAAGTAACACAGTGGGAAAATGGAAAAGCAGTTGAAATGATAGATGATAAACAACAAACTTACAACTGGGTACCAGGTATGAAGACAGTATTAAAAGACGAATCTAGTGAAAATACACTTACAATTGAAAGAAAATCAAATGATTTTGCAAATGATAAAGATGGCTATCGAACGAGAACTATGACATTAAATGGCAAGCAAATATTTGAAGGTAAACCTGGTGACGAAAAGTATTTATTCCCATGGTCTTGGGATCAAAATGGTAAAAAATTATCAGCAGATAATGAAAAATTATATCATTGGAACACAAACGGTGGAAAAACAACGTGGACTGTCCCTACTGGTTGGCAAGGTACCGTTAAAGTGTATGAGTTAACAGAATTAGGTAAAGAGAAAATGAAAAATGTTAAAATTGAAAATGGAAAAATCACATTAGATGCAAAAAAATCTACTGCATATGTAATTTATAAAGGGCCAAAATCCAATAAAGATGTTAAATGGAGTGAAGGAATGCATCTTATAGATACTGGCTTTAACAGTAATTCCCTAAAAGATTGGAAAATCAAAGGAGACTCAAAAGCAGTTCAGATTACGAAGAGTGAAGGTAATAATAATATGCTAACAATCTCCAACAATAAAAAGAAAGTAAATGTTACCCAAAAATTAACAGACCTAAAACCTAATACAAAGTATGCTGCATATGTTGGTATAGACAACCGAAGTGAAGCACAAGCAAGCATCACAATTACTTCTAACAACAAACAGTATACGAATAGTACTGGTAAATCTATCGCTAAAAACTATGTAAGAGCATACGCACATAATACATTAGGCTCAGAGCAAGCAAAAGCTGATGGTCAAATGACTTCAACTGTGGATGGAACAAGTTACTTCCAAAACATGTATGTATTTTTTGAAACTGGTAAAAAAACATCCGATGTAACAATTGATTTATCTAGAGATGCTGGAAATGGTGCAAGTTACTTTGATGATATTCGCATCGTGGAAAGTAATGCTGAAAACCAAGTAAGCAATAATAAATTCGTACAAGACTTTGAAAATGTTGTACAAGGCATCTATCCGTTTGTAATTGGTAATATTGAAGGCGTAGAAGATAATAGAACCCACCTGTCTGAATTACATGCACCGTATACGCAAAGAGGTTGGAATCAAAAAATAGTAAATGATGTTATCGCAGGTAAATGGTCACTTAAAACGAATGGATTAACGGAAGGTGATGCTCTTGTGTACCAAACTATCCCTCAGAACTTCACATTTAAACCAGGAGTAACGTATAAAATTACTTTTGATTATGAGGTAGGTAGTGATGGAACGTATGCAGTTGTGACAGGTAATGCTCCATTTGAAGAAAAAGGAGTATTAACTAAGGAGGAATTAAAATCAACCGCAAGTAGTGATAAGAATGCAAAAGCTGGCACATATTCCTTTACTTTAACAGGAGATGGATCGGGGCAAAGCTGGTTTGGGATTTATTCCACTAATAAAGCAGCTAATACTAACGGTGTGAAAGGCTCACAAGCTAACTTTAACGGTTATAAAGATATTATGCTTGATAATCTAGTTATTGAAGTAGTTTCAAATAAATAGAATCCGTTGCTTTATATTGAAAGAAGTTGTCCCAAAAGGTCCTTAAAAATGATCTTTTGGAGACAACTTCTTTTTTTATACTCTATAAATATAAGAGGATTGTTCCTTTCTGTCCGTAATTTGGTTGTGGTGACATACTTATATCAAAAAGAGGTTAACCCATATAGCTACTCAGCTACTTTTAGGTTACCCTCTTTTCATTCGCAATATTACTCGAACGATAAAACTACTTTTAACTTAATAGAGATTTTTACCTCTCTGTCCCTCCCCCTGAAATCACCTTTTCAATACGTAAATTATCTAAAATAAACGTACCTGCTCCGGTATCCCCGTTTAAATTCGTTCCATCACTGAAAATCCCAACATAAGTTTGACCGTTCTCAGAACCTGTCACAGTAAACTCTGCTGTTTTTGTGTCAGTAGATGCAGTAAGAGTGTTATTCACACTCAATCCCTTTGCACTCGCAATGTCTCGAACATCAATTTCTTGATCCCCTGAAATAAAGCGGAATGCATTTGCTGTCGTTTGATAGTCAAATAATACTTTATAAGTTACGCCAGGTTCGAAACGATAATTTTGAGGAATAGTACGGTACAGCAAACCTTTGTTTCCAGTGTTCACTTTAACAGACCAATTCCCACCTAATACATCATCGACTAATTTTTTGCCTGCCCATCCTTTTTGCGTATATGGAGCATGCAATTCAGACAAATGAATTCTGTTGTCTTCTACCCCTTCTGTGTTACCAATAACGAATGGGTAAATTCCTTGTACCACCGTTTCAAAATCTTGTTTAAATTCTGTCGGTGAGACATAATTTTTTAAGGACTTTTGAACGATCCGAATATCATCAAATTTTGTGTCTCCTTTTCCAGAATCACGGCTGAGAGTTAATTTAGCTTTATTCGTTACAGCTGTAAAGCTCACTTGCATGATTTGCATTTTGCTATTGTATCCATCATTTGAGGCATGTGAATCTGCCTTAACATAGTTCTTTTGCAGGCTTCGAAGTGTGTAATTGTTAACGTCTTCTTTCCCACCTGTTACTGTAATTCCGGCCTTTACATCACTATTGTTTTCAACATATACCTCTGCTACATAATCTTTACCTGGTTCCAAACCAGTAAGGACACGGGAAACAGTTGTATCTTTTGACGGACTATCAATATTCAAGTAGTAATCTCCACTACTTACATTGCGGTTGCTTCCAGTTTGATTCGTTCTAACGGCGCTTATAGCTTTGTTATCCCCCTCAATAGTTGTATATGCACTTACTTTTCCTGTATTGAATCCCGCGTCATATATATGAGCACCCTTGCTCCAATCATAATCAAGAATTTCCAAACCTTTATCTCTTTTTAGTACAACAACATAAGGTGTTGCCGCACTAACTGTCAAAGTTACCTTATTATTTACGACCTTGACTTCTTTCATATCTGCTCTACCACGATCTGTCAGTTTGTATACATATACACTAGATGCATCTTTATATTCATCTGGAAGTGTCCAAGTAGTTGTACCACCTTCCAAATTCCAATGATATAGTTTTTCAGAATTAGAAGTTGGATTTTTAAAGTCTTGTTTCACCCAAGGAATTAAATAAGTGTGTCCATCAAGTACAACGTTTCCATTCAGTGTAATCACACGTTCCCTAGAATTGTCTTTTCTAGTTACATCGACAACATCCCCATTACTTGGGTCTTTCAATTTTATTTCCTTTTCTAAGTTTGTCTTGCTTTTATCCCCTTCTACAGCTGTCCAATTCGTTACATAATATTTTTGTAAGAATTTAGTAGGTATATTCGTATCAAATGTCATGCGAATAAAATTATCAAAATTCTTATCAGATTGCCACCCTTCGAAACCAGCTAATTCAAATCCACCAAGCAATGGATGATCAGCGGTTCCTCCTACTTCAGGCCAATTCAACACCCAAGAATCTCTTTGGTGATTGCTAATAAAGCGTAGTACTTCTGAGTTGATACCTTTGCTTTCCGGTCCACCGTAGTTTTTATCGGTAGCCCAGTGTTGCCACGTTGAATAATTGGCCATAGAACCACCAAATTCCGTTGTTAGTCTCCAGCCCCTATCTTTAAATTGATCTGCTATTCTATTTGATTCCCATTGATTTTGATACCATACATCTAAATAAATAAAGTCAAGATCTGAAACAGCAGCTTTCAATTCATCTAGTCTTTTCGCACGAGCTCCAGTATACAAATCTTTTAATTTATTAATTGTATAAGATTGATCTAGCCATCCCCATCCTAAAGAATTTGGACGATCAATAAAATCATTGTTGAAAGCTTTCGCTTCAGGATAAACTTCCTGCGCATTGATATGGACACCAAATTGGGTATTATACTTATGCCCCTCTTTAATAAGCGTATCCAAATCTTTCACGCCACCCATACGCTCACCTACATTACCATAATCCGGATGACCACTGTCATGTCCTTCGTTTGCATATCCTTTTAATAAAACAGCTTGCCCCAATTCATCTGTAGCAAGAGCAACCTTTTTAATATTATCTGCTGTTTTTAAGAATGGTTGTTGTGCTTGTGATCCGAAATTCATTGCAATACGCATTCCAACATTATTGTTTACATCTTGATATCCTTTAATGTCTTGCATAATATCACGGTATGCAATCGCCGCATCTTGCCAATCTGTCTTATTATCAGTATTCAAATCTTTAGCTATAGCTATTTTAATAGTTGGTTTATTTTTTTGTGGTTCTGGCATAAAATCTCTTTGGTAATAGAGTGCACTAGAACCTATCCCCATTGCCTTAGAACCATTCTTATTTACATATCGATTTGCAACTAAGTTTTTATAACCATCCACTTCTGAACTGGACCATACACCCGCACTCAATTCGTCAGTTGACAAAAATGCAGTATAATTTTTAGTAGATGTACCTATTTCTCCCATGGAAGAATCTATGCTTACATCCACATCTCCTGATTTCCTAACATCAGTACTAATATTCGTTAATTTAGCTTTTGCACCTTTTTGCTCCGAATTTACTGAGATAACGTTCATATCTGCAAACTCAACTGTTTCAATTTTTGCACTACCATTATTTTTAATTTCATCGAAACTATAAATAACTTTATTATCATTTACTTTCAAAGATACTTTAAATACAGCATCAAGGTTTTTCATTTCATCCACAACTTTTAATGTATATAGCACTTCACTATCGCTTAACTTTTCAAAGCTTACTTTAGGATAGTATAAGGAACCATTTACTTTCAATCCGTACACAGGTGATTCTTGCCCATTCATTACTTTATTGCCAACTTTGTATTTCACAACCCGTGGAAATACTTGATCAATTGTAACATCCATATACTTTGACTTTAATGTATCTTCTACTGGCGTGGTATCTGGAGGTTTTGGCGCACTATATTCTTTGATTTTGATATTAGAAATCGTAATATCAGCAGCACCTCGGCTTTTTTCAAACCCTAGTCCCCCCGCTTGATCTACACCACCAGTTAAAGTCCAAGAGTCTACCTTTTTATCATCAATGTATAACGTCGCAACATCGTCCATGAATACTAAACGTAAATGGTATGTTTGTTTTGCTTTTAACGGCACGTTTGAAGTCATCGACGTCCAATTGTTTATAGGTCCAAATGTTTCACCAAAATACTGGTCGTTCGTATCCCCTGTTCCCACATAAGTGTATGCAGATGCATTTTGAACACGATAAATGAATCCAAAGCGATTCATCTTATCAGTATTAGTAGTAACATCCGCTTCAAAAACACCATTTTTAATTCCTTTCATTTGGTTGTAGACAATTCGATTTTTTTGGGTAGATGTAACACCAAAAGTTGCTGAACCATCTTCATTATAGGTAACTTTTCCGTCGCCAGAGATAATTTTCAAGTCGCCTTCTTCTAGTTTATTATCCGTAATGTCGACAAGTTTTTCATCTCCTGGATTCGTGCCTCCATCCTCAGGTGCATCTCCTAATTCAATGAGGACTTGACTTTTTTTATCTCCAAAAGCACCAAGTTTAACTGCTTCCTTACCTGTAAGGAGGTTCTTTACATCATTAGGCAACGTAACCGGTCCAAATAAATCGTTTCCATCTAATGTAATATTCAAAGTGGTTGCGTTATAATCAATTTTTATGGAATGTGAGGTCCCAGCCTCTGGAAGTGAAACATTCGGTCTCGTTTTTAACCAATCACCTTTTCCTTGATATTTGTATTCATAGAACCATCCAAGTGAGTCGTAGCCTACAAAAACGAAGTTATTATTGTCAATATAGTGAGGATAGAAACCGAATCTAGTATCTTCTCCACTGGTTTCTGGAGTAAAGGTATACGCCATCGTTCCCGATTCTTTAGCGATTTTATTTTGTTCTTGAAAAATTGCAGCTTTAGCCCCATTATCATTTCCGGCACCTGCTCCAAGCCTTACATAGGACTTCCCATTTTGTTCTATTATTGCATTGATTTCGTTTCCTCCAGATGAAATTGTAACCCATGGATTAGACACATTTGCTCCTACATGTAATGGCACCATCATGCTCACTAAAAATGTCGGCACAATTAGCACAAGTGCAAGAAGGATATTAAAAACTCTCTTGAAATGCTTACTCTCCAATTCTTCTCCCCCTTTGAAATTTAAATTTCAGTTAAAAACAATACCTGCACATTCATTTTTAAAAATATACCAAAACCTGAAAGGTACCGCTTTCACTTATGTTTAGAATAGTTTTTTTCAAGCGCCCACTCAATAAAGATATTGTTTCTTTTTTTAGTTATATTGTCTTTTTAAAACGCTTACAAAATAAGGATATTATCACCTTTTCAAGGATGTTTTTATTAAATTTCATACGATAATTAACAATCTTTGGTTTATTCACATGTAAAGGTTACTCTCCCTTTTTTAATCATGATCACAACTCACTTAACTGTTCTGCGCTTTCATCTTAGCATTTGTGGCCATACTGGACGCAACTAGAAAATGAGCAGACGAATGTCTACTCATTTTTCTTCATTCCATTTAAACATGGAAGAAAAGATATTGTACTAACTTTGCAGCTCAGCTGTTACTTTCACTTTAGCAAACCATGAATTAGCCGTCTCTTTCAACACGAGATTCAATTCTTCAATATTCCTTTTACCAATATCTTTTAACCAATGACGACCTGCTTGTTCACCGCCTATAGCAAACGGCATGACACCGTCTTTCCAAGTTGCCCGACCACATAATACTCCATTAAAGGTAGAACCGGATTCTTTAGCAAATTTTAATGTTTCTTGAAATAATTTTGCGCTTACTCCTGCACTAAGGAAAATAAATGGAAGCTTCGTTGCTTCACTTTGTTCTTTGAAATAAGAAGCTGCTTTTTCTTTACTGTAAACAAATTCACCTTCTGTATATCCTTCCACATAGTTCATATCTACTGGAACTTCTACTTTTAATACATCTACTTTATATTGCGGCTTTGAGAACTCCTTCATGGACTCAATCACTTTATAAGGTTTTATTTTTGCGTATGCTTTATTTTTCACATTATCACTTTCAGCATCATAAGTAACGATTTCTAAGAAAAATGGTATGTCTTCAGCTGCACATTCAGATCCGATACGTTCCATATAAACATGTTTATAGTTATTAATTTTTTCATCTTCATCGATATCATAGTAGAGTAAGAATTTAATTGCATCGGCACCTGCATCTTTTAATCGTTTCACTGACCATTCTGTTAATAAATCTGGTAGCCGTCCTACTTCTGACGCATCGTATCCAGTTTTTTCATACGCTACGATTAAGCCTGATTCTTTATCTCGGACTTTAGCCGCTGGCAAACCGTATTCCGGGTCCAAAAGAATCGCTGTTGTAAATGGTGTTAATTCCTCAGAAACTACTTCTTTAAAACGGGTAATGCCCTCATCTCCAACTTGACTCACACCGCCAGACGCAATCATTTTTTTCAATGATCCACGCTGGTCAATAGCCAATGCACCAATTATTCCATTTTCTGCAGATAAACGTTTTAGAGCTTCCAATTTATTTTTGGTTAGTTCTAACATCAACATTCTCCTCTATCAATCTATTTGTTCAACTTTAACGAGATCAAAATATTGTTTAAACTTATTCACATTAATATAACCAGTTTCAGCTTCCATCGTATTTAACATTCCTGTAGTCATCGCCGTTTTAAGAACAGTCTCCACTGTTTGATGTTGATGTAGTGCAACAGCTAATCCTGCAACTGTTGCATCACCAGCCCCTACAGGATTGACCACTTCTATTTTTGGGACCATAACTCTATAATAGTCCTTGCTATGTTTAACAAATGCACCTTCACTACCCATCGATACGATAATCCACTCAATTCCAGTAAATAATTCATTGTTTAATGCTTGCTTTAGTTCTATGATTCCCGCCTCCATGTCAATGCCCAACAGTTGTGATAATTCCGCTTTATTCGGTTTGATGGCGAATGGTTTTTCTTTATGAAGCATCGCTTGTTTCAAAGATTCCCCTGACGAATCCATAATTACTGGAATTCCATTTTCATGACAGATTTCTAACATTTGATAATAGTAGTTAGTCGGTAATCCTTTCGGTAAACTGCCCGAAATTGTCACAAGTGAAGCTGTTGTAAGTAGATATTCGAATTTTTTTAGAAAATCAGTTCCCTCTTCTTTAGATAATGTCGGCCCAGATTCTAAAATCTCTGTTTGCATCCCTTCATGAAGAATAGCAATACAATTTCTTGATTCTTTTTTGATTTTTAAAAATTCATTTGGAATATTGACATTATTCAATTCTTGAATAATGTATTCACCAATCGTACCACCAAGCACACCTGTCGCTAGAACAACTTCATCCATTTGAGCAATTACTCGTGCAACATTCAAACCTTTTCCACCAGCAGTTTTATGAACGGCTTCCACACGGTTAACAGCATCTAACTTTAATTCATGAATCGGATAGGAAATGTCGACCGATGGATTCATGGTGACAGATAGTATCATTGGTAATCCCTCTTTCAGAAATTTGTTTAAGCTTGAAAACGGCATACACCGTCAAGATAGGTAGCAGTTACATCCATCTCCGGTGTCATCACAATAAAGTCAGCAGCATATCCCTCAGCAATCTTCCCGCATTCGCCATCGAGCTGCATACTTTTTGCTGGTGCAGTACTCGCCATGTAAATTGCTTCCTCAGGTGTAGCAATTCCCCACTCGACGACATTTTTGACAGCATCTTTTAATTGCAAAATGCTCCCGGCTAAACTTCCGCTTTCCAAACGAGCCATCCCATCTTTTACTTTCACCGGAAACTCTCCTAGTTGATAAATCCCTTCAGGCATACCTCCAGCCATCATACAATCAGACACCATTACAACCCTTTCTCTGCCGCGGATATTCATTAAAATATTTGATGCAACGGGATGTACATGATGTCCATCACATATGATTTCGGCAAAAACATCTTTTAGATTCATGGCCGCTCCGACCATCCCCGGCTCACGATGATGCAATGGACTCATTCCATTGAAAGTATGAATAAAAATGGAAGCTCCTTTTTCAACCGCTTGCTTTGCTTCTTCATAAGTTGCGTCACTGTGAGCCAACGCCACTGCAATCCCTTCTCCTACAGCATATTCAATACATTCCGCCGCCCCTTTCCTTTCAGGTGCAATCGCAATTTTTTTAATAGCATTATTTGATAATTCCTGCCAAACTTTCAACATTTCAACTGATGGGTCACAAAAATATTTCGTGTTCTGTGCTCCTTTATGCTTTTCAGTAAAAAATGGTCCTTCTAAAAAGATACCTTTAATTTTTGCACCTTGTACTCTCTTGTAATTGGCACCAATCATTTCAACGACGTTATTTAACGATTCTTTTGAGGATGTTAAAGTTGTCGGTAAAAAAGATGTAACGCCGCATGACAGGAGTCCTATCGAAATTTGGTTCAATCCTTCAAAACTATTGTCCATAATGTCGTGATTTCTAAATCCATGAATATGTGTATCTACTAGACCAGGAGCGATCCAATGTCCTCTATACTCAATAATTTTTGCCGTTTCCTTCGGCCTATCCTCTAAGAAAACACCGAATTTTCCGTCTTTTACTTCTAAAAATCCAGGCCCTATGACCATCTCTTCAAGAAAAAACTTATCTGCAAAAATAAAAATAGTCATGTATATTTCCCCAATCCTAGTTACTCATATTCGTAGATAGTAACACCTTTAACGACTCGGTTCACTGTTCCTGTCGGTGAAGGGGTATCCGGTGTATTGCCTACTTTTACTGAAGCTAACAGAGAGACTGTTTGCCCAATGATGACAAAAGGTAACGCTAAGTAAGCATCTGGTATAGACTGAGCCTCTCTGCTGAATACAAACCTATTGCCAGTATAATTAGTTTCTCCATCAACCTCGATGGCACAAATATAACTGGCAATGTTGTCCTGCTGCATTTCTTTTAACATATCTAAATCATATTGACGTGTATACGGATGGTTAGAAACAAAAACAAAAACCAATGATTTTTCGTTTAGAAATGATTTTGGACCGTGTCGGAAGCCAAGCGGTGAATCAAATGCGGTTACAATTTTCCCAGCTGTCAGTTCTAATATTTTTAATTGCGATTCTTTTGCTAAACCTTCTAAACTACCAGAACCTAAGTAAATAATTCGGTCAAAATCAAAATCTACTATCTTTTGGATAATGTCTTCTCTTTGAATGACACTTTCACCCATTTGATGGATTTTTTTCACTATCTTCGATTTTTCTTCTGTTGATATAGAATCAAAAACGAGTAATGCCGTTAACGCCATGCAAGTATAACTCCCTGTCATTGCAAATCCTTGATCATTTGATTTTTCAGGCATCAATAGCAATAAATTTTTTTCATTATTCACGGCCCGTTTGGCTAATTTACCGTTTTTCGCACAAGTAATCGTCATTTGATACAAATCCGTTACTATTTGCTCAGCTAATTGTACAGCAGCAACACTTTCCGGACTGTTTCCGCTTCTAGCAAATGAAACGAGTAAAGTCGGAAAATCCTTTTTGAAAAATTGGTAAGGATTTGAAACTAACGTAGTTGTCGGAATGCTTAGTACTTCCCACTGTTGTTCATCGACTTTTTCTATTAAATAAGGAGTGACTGTATCACCGACATAGGCAGACGTTCCAGCGCCTGTAAAAATAACTCGAACCCGGTTGTGTTTCGTTACAATTTTTTGAAAAAACTCTTCAATCCCCTCGCTTTTCTTCATATACAGAGCAAAGGTTTCAGCCCATAAATCAGGCTGCCGTCTTATTTCCGCTGTTGTTATCGATGCACCTAACGAAACTAATTTGTCTTGACTTAATGTAAACATATTCGTCCACTCCTCTACCTATTTGCCATCATTCTCTCCATAAAAGAAGACCGGCGCCGCCTCATTACATACCTTCAAATACTCGTAAGCCTGCACCAGTAACTCCATTATTTTGCGCCAATGTACTGATACTCATCTGCTCCAAAAGATGTTGTTGCTCAGGAAGCTGATACATTTTCAGCTTCGCTTTAATCAACTCCAGTAGAAATGGATTTTTCACAATGACACTGCCACCAAAAACCATTCTGTGTGGATCTAATAAGGAGGAAATCGTATAAATACCTTGAGCTACATAATCAGTTACCTCATTGATGATGGACTGATATTCTGGTACCCCATTTATATAACGAGCAAAAACATCCTTTGTTGAAATCGTATCTACCTGTAAGTCCCTTTCTGCTATTCTCTGAATCCCTGGCCCAGCAGCAATTTTTTCTAATCGTTCATTGCCCCCTCTCGTGAGGACAGGAATCAAACCCAGTTCTCCAGCAAATCCCGCCCCCCTAAAAAATGAGCCTTTATGAATGATAGAACAAGATATTCCCGTACTTATAGTCACGTAGACAAAGGTTTCATCCTCTTTTACATGTGCTGCTCTCCATTCGGCATAAGCAGCCATATAGACATCATTGTCAATCGTGACCCGCTGAATACCAAATTGCTCTTGCAAACGGACTGAAATAGGAAACTGCCTCCAAGGTAAATTGTTTTGAAAAACGGCAATTCCCTTCTCGAAATCCACTTTTCCTGGTATCCCAACGCCAATACCCTCAATATCAGCGTTGGAAATCGATGATTTTCTGAGAACTTGTTCCACAGCTTCTACAACTTTACCAAACATTTTTTCCCGGTCTGAAGGATCACTTTTTATTTCCGAACGTTCAAGCAGTTCGCCTGTATCCGAAATGACTCCCGCTGCAATCTTCGTTCCCCCAATATCAATGCCGACTGCCTTTTTCATTTGTCCGCACCCCTAGGTTTATATTTGATATTTTGAATATTTTTCTATAATTGTTATCGTTGAACATATATGTGCGATTCCTTGATCGATTCACTTGTCCTGGTTGATTTATACGTATTTCCGATTGTAGTCATAAAGTAGCCCTAAGAGACCAGTTAATCCAATCAACATCATACCTAATTCGAATTTACCAGCTGTCTTTTGGTAGATGATAATTAAAGACAGGCATACGATAAACACAACAATTTTAATAATGAATAAAATATTAGTCTTCATTCGGAAAATCCTCCCATCTGATTTCACTAGGTGCCAATGTCACTTCTTTTCTGTTTCCTTGTCCATCGTATACAACTGTCTTTTGTTCGATCATTGAATTGTTAACAATCGCCATTTTTTGAATGGATGGATATGCATGGACTTCACAATAAATGTTGCTCGCATGATATTTTTGAAATTCTCCTTCTTTATTGGCAGCATAGTATAACGCGCGCATCAGTAGACGTGTATTTTCTTCGCTATATGGCAGCCCTGCTATATACACAGCTCTACCTTCTCCAAACGGATGACTAGAAAGATGGACTTCACCATTTGAATATTCAATTATTTCGGTTTTATCTGATAACGCATAAATGTTTTTCATTCCTTCACCAAAATCAAATTTGGTGCTGTCAGCAGAAATAAAATGATGTTCGACAGGATTAATAAAATATTTATCTGTGGATAAGCTAAATCCTAGTTCTTTGTCAACACCTAAGACGTTTGCCAATTGAAAATAATGTCCTTCATGCTGATAGGCTGTCGGTTCGCCAATACCTATGAAGCCTCCGCCATTATACATCCAGGCCCTGATTGTAGTGACTAACTTTTCATTAATCCAATTAGCCCCTCCTGAAAAAGCTGTGCCTACATCGCCAGCATTAATGATAACGTCAATATCCGCTGGTATCCCATCGTTAATGACATCATCAAAACTAATGAACGAAACTTCCACGGCTGCCCCACTCAAGGATTCTAAAACACCTAAATAAGAATAAATTTGTTTATACCATAGAGCATGAGCAACCATATGTGTTTGCCAAGTTCTCAACTTGCCCCAAGAGTTCAAAATTGCAACTTTAAGACCGCTATATGGTTGAACGCCTTTGATCGTGTCATGAATTTCACGAAACTCCTCCGTAACTTTTTCAATATAAGAGATAAATTCTGGGAATTGATAAGCTAGACTTAAATAACCGCCATAGCCGATACGATCAACAGGGTTCCGTAGTAAAGCTCTTCGCGCCGTTAACCAGTTTTCATTCGCTTCAATCGTCGGGTTATTACCTTCGTAAAAAGTATCTGGGAAGAAATAAGGTAAGAATCGCCCTTCTGTGTAACGAACATGTGGTATATCTGCAATCATACGTAACGTGGCTCCACCGCCCACACTGCCTACAACTGCGTCCAATCCGATATTTTCAAAGTATTTCCCATATGGTTCTGTACCAATCCAGTTATCACCAAGGAACATCATTGCTTCTTTTCCACTTTCATGGACAATATCCACAAGTTTCTTTGCTTCTTCAGCAACGAACTTGTGAACAAAATCTATATAATCTAAAAAAGCAGGAGTTGGAATTCGAAATGCAGTATTATAATAGCCTTGATCAACAATGTCCTCTGGCCTTAAGCGATAGCCCTTTTCTTTTTGAAAAGCATCCAAAGCAGCAACTGAAACACTAGCACCATAACCGAACCAATCGACAAATTTCTCTTTGCCAAGATTATTAAACACAAGGGTAAAATGATAGAAAAACGTTGTAAACCTAACCACATCTGTATCTGGATTTTCTGTCAGCCATTGTTTTAAATAGGTTTTCATAAATTCATTGGAATGTGGCTGCCTGACATCAAAAGGAATATCATGCGGCTTATCTCCCCAATTATTAGTAATATGATTGTACATTTGGGTTGGATCCCAAATCGCATAGACTAGGAATGAAACCGTATATTCATGCCAAGGAATCGCCTTCGTAATCAAAACACGATTTTGCTCTTCATTTACTTCCCAATCATTCACATCAACAACTTCTCCGGTTGTCCGGTCAATAACCTCCCAGTATTTTTTAGGGTTGTGAACGTAATCCGGCTTTAACTGTTCCTCAAAGTAGCCTTTCATAAAATCAATTTCAAGGGTGTCAGTAAGCGCAGTATTGAATAAGCTCATTAAATAAAGTTGCTGGCATTCATCCATGTGCTTCTCTGCGAACTCATTGTGAGCTCGAGCAACAAAATAAGTCGTATAAATTTTTGCATCCAATTGCTTAATATCATCATCTAGTTTCGTTCCATCACTATCGCGAATCGCATCCGCACCCCATCGTTCCATCAATTCTTTTGTTTCCTTAAGAAAATTTTCTTCACTCGGTAAAGTAACACGGCCTTTTTTCTTTTTCATGTAAATCCTCCTTTAATCCTTTAAACCACCAAGGGACATTCCTTGTGTTAATTTTTTTTGAACAATGATGTATAAAATCAAAGTTGGCAGCATGACAAGAACCATGCCTGCATACATTTGACCATAGTTCGCAGCAGATTTCTGAGCTGCCATCAAGTTCATTAACCCAACAGGTAACGTTTTATTCGGTCCTGGGATTAATGTTAAGGCAATAATGTATTCGTTCCAAAAGGCAAGAAAATTAAATAAAATGACGGCAATAATACTTGGACGAGCTATCGGAATCATGACTGAAATCATTGTTTTAAAATATCCGGCACCATCGACCAACGCCGCTTCCTCATACGTGGATGGAAGTGATTGAAAAAAACTAGTCAGCAAGTAAATGGTAAATGGTAACGCCGTCGCCGCATATACCACAGCTAAAATAAATAAATTGTCTAGTAAAAATCCATCACCTAGTTGGCCTCGCAAAAAGGTATCTCCGTCCAATAACATTAAGAAAATTGGAACAACAATGTAGTTCACATTGATGAATAATCCAGCTTTAAAAAAAGTATTTATTAATTTACTTCCTCTAAAGGTATATCTTGCCAACACATAGGCTGCTGGTAAGGCCACAATCAATAAAATAAGCAGAGCCAACGCAGTTACCATGACTGAATTCAACATGTAGGTACCCATGTTTGCTTTTTGGAAAGCATCGATAAAGTTTTGAAAATACAAGCTTTTCGGCATGGCCCAAGGACTTCCGTAAAATTCTGAATTTTTCTTTATTGAGGCTAAGAAAACCCATGCAACAGGAATAATAATAGAAATTGCTAACGTAATCAGTGCTACATATATAAAACAACGATATATTGCTTCTGTAGTCATACCTTTTTGGGGCTTAACTTTTTTTGGGGCTTTATAAGCTGCTTCTACAATCATTTCTTTTTCGGTTTCCATCATTTTTGGATCTCGATAAGCTGTTTCTGTTGTCATTCGTTTTTGTGTTTCCATCGTTTTGGACCTCCTTAATACTCCAACACTTCCCTTTTAGTGACACCGCTTATAATTGCAGATAATGCGAATGAGAATAGGAAAATGACCACCCCAATAGCCATACCGTAACCGTAAGAAGAATTCGTGTAAGCCTGCTTATACATGTAGCTTAAAAACACTTCCGTCGATCCGTCAGGTCCCCCACCAGTCATCGCTTGAACGAGTAGAAAACTTAAATTAATCGTACTAATAACGAAGAAAGTTAACGTCGTCCGAATGTTATTCCAAATTAACGGTAACGTAATACTGAAAAATTGTCTGACCCGTCCAGCACCCTCCAAAGCAGATGCTTCATAAAAACTTTCCGGAATGCTTGCCATTGCCGCCATATACATGACCATATAATAACCAATCGCTTGCCAAATGAGTGCCCCGCCAATGCTGTATATGGCAATCTTTTGATTGCCGAGCCACATCTTTTGAAGATTTTCAAGGTTAAATAAAGCAAGTATATTATTTAACAATCCTGTAGTCGGATCATAAACTGCAGAAAATATTCCCGCGATAACTACAACGGATAAAATATTAGGGAGATAAAAAATAATTTGAAAGAAACTTTTACCTTTTATTTTTTCTCTCGTTAACAAAGTGGCAAACAAGATCGCCATCACCATCGTGATAAGTGTAACAATAACAATTAATACGATACTGTTTTGGAGAGATCGAAAGAAATTCATATCATTCCATAAAATCTTGAAGTTTTCTAATCCAACAAATACCTTATTATTAGAAAATCCTCCCCACTTATATAAGGACATCCTGAATACCTCAATTGTAGGAACAATCATAAAAATGGCTAACAGTAGTAGTGCCGGTGCAGTGCAAACAAAAATAAAAATTCTTTTTTCTGTTGTCTTATTCATGCCATCACCTCAGTTAATAAGTACAATGGTGAGACTAGCTGCT
Organism: Bacillus sp. GW823-FHT06B01; assembly: GCF_058952315.1. NCBI lineage: Bacteria > Bacillati > Bacillota > Bacilli > Caryophanales > Bacillaceae > Bacillus > Bacillus sp. GW823-FHT06B01. The sequence continues at coordinate 1,233,630 of NZ_JBXAHR010000001.1, forward strand.
CACCATTGTACATAGTGAAAACTAATTTATTTTAATGCAGACCGTAATTGGTCACTCACTTTTTCAACAGAGCTTTGCCAATCTTTCACCTTTTTATCACCAGAAATAACACTGTCAATCGTTCTAAATAATGTATCTGGCATACTTACGCCTTCAACGGCTTTCGTTGCAGCAAATCCACCTATTCCCACTTTCACTCCATTATCATAGATACTATAGAATGATTTATTTTCACCTGTCAGTTTACTAGAAAGACCTTTGATAGGCTGAATCGCACTCGATTCAGCAAAAATTCCAGCTGCCTTATCCGAATAAACAAACGTCATGAAATCTTTAGCAAGTTGTTTATTTTTAGCTGCTGAAGGAATCCACATTTGTTCAAAGAAAGTAAATGCATAACGGTCGCTATTGGCATCAATTGTTGGTAAAGGCATCATGCCCCATTCAAACCCTTTAGATCGAGGAGCTTCTTTCATTTCACCAACTACCCATGTACCATTTGGCATAAACAAAGCTTTGTTATCGAGAACCAATTGTTGATTTTTCTTGTAGTCTTTATCATTTGCATTCGCAACAGTAGTTGGTTCTATATATTTTCCTAATTTTCCGATAATTTCAAACGATTTCGTTGCTTCAGAACTTTCCCAAACACCATCTGTATATTTCATAGCTTTATTAAATAACTCAGGTCCACCCACCCCTAGTAATAAAGAGTAGAAGAATGTATCAAAGTAGCCTGTTGTAGGATAAGTAAATAATGAAATTCCTTCTGCTTTCGCTTTATCTCCCAAAGCCCACATCTCATCCCAAGTCTTCGGCACTTCCCAACCTTTTTCTTTTAATAAGCTAGCATTATAGAATAATCCAGTTGGACTATAGAACATCGGTGCCATATAAATTTTACCGTCATTATAAGGATTAGTCGCAGGTGTACCAGTAAGCCCTGGTACTAATTTATCTTTGACTTTAACATCTTCACCATAAACATTTTTATCAAAAACATCAGTAATGTCTTCTAATGCTTTATCTTTAATTAAAGTTTCTGTTAGTGCCTGTTTTCTCCCAGTTGCCAACAACACAACATCCGGATACTTTCCTGCTTTCATATTTGAGCCTATGACATCCTCAAGATTTTTGTCCACTGTCAATTTCACATCAACTTTTGGATTAGCAGATTCATATGCGTCAATTACTTTGCTCCACATCTCTTTACCATAAGCCGATTCAAGTGTTGCCACATGAAGGGTTTGTTTTTCACTGGAGCCTTTACCATCCTTAGAGTTATCAACTTTTGAAGTATTACCTTGGCAAGCTATTAAACTAAAAGATAACAAAGCTGTCATCCCAGACAACAATAACTTTTTTTTCATCTTTATTTACCCCCATCTCCTAATCTTCCTTTCATAATTAAAGAATACAAAATAGATAACGCTTTCACAATAAACATCTTGTTCTGTTTTTTAGATATCTTGCTTTTTACTGCATATCCCACTAAAATCTTTATAACATAGATAAAAAATCTATGAAGGAGGGATTCATTTGTCCAATGAAGTATATGAGATTCCACAAATTCAACGAAACCATCTTCCAGTAAAACTTCTTTATATAACAAAATCAAAATACGATAAAGATTGGCATAGTACCATTCATGCGCATCACTTTACAGAGCTATTATATATTACCAAGGGCAAAGGAACTTTTATCTTTTACAAAGAAGAAATCCCAGTCCAAGAGCACAACTTGATTATCATCAATCCAAATATCGAGCACACAGAAAAATCTGATACGAATCATCCACTCGAATACATCGCACTTGGTATTCAAGGTTTGTCCTTTTCATCCATAGAAAATCCTAGTCAAGTAACTATTCACAACTATAAACAGGATCAAAAGAACTTCCTCTTTTACCTTCAGCAATTGATCGAGGAAGTGGAAAACCATCAAGAAGATTACGATTTAATTATACAAAATATTCTGGAAATTTTACTACTTAAAATGATGAGAAAAAAATCCTTTAATGTAGAAAAAACATCTACTCAAAAAATCAATAAAGATATTGAATTTATTAAAAACTATATTAAGCAGCATTTTCACGAAAATATTAGCCTGGATACATTAGCTCGAATTAGTCATATAAACAAATATTACCTATCCCATTCTTTCAGGAAGTTCGTCGGCGTTTCGCCTATTGAATACTTAATTCAAACTCGTATTAGAGAAAGTAAAATATTATTAGAAACTACCAATTATTCGATTTCTAACATTTCAACTATTACCGGGTTTTCTTCCCAATCATTCTTTGCACAATCATTTAAACGAGAAACGAATCTATCTCCCTCACAATACAGAAACGCTATCAATTCTAGCAAAAACATACCAGATTCTAGTGCAAAAATTTAAAGATAATTGCACTGAATCTATACTTATTTACAATATTGTTACTATTATTTTTGAAGGGGGAGTGTTCCTATGATTCAACAATTAAAAACATATTATGGTGAGGATATAAAAATCAATGAAGCTGTGTTGTCAGAAGATTATAGCTGGTTTTTAGTTGAAGGAAACAAAGTCGGGATTCGAAAAATCCGATTACATCAAAGGGAGCATCAATTGCTTTCATCCATCTTAACGCCCATTCATACTGATACATTTTATAAAACAGAAAAAGAAAAATCATGGTATGAAGCATTATACAAAAATAATAACATTTCTATACTATCAGTTCGTTTTTTACACTTTTTCACAACACAACCCATAATAGAGAGAGAAGAATTTCAAGATGCTTTACAGTCCATGTTTTCTTTTACTACTACAATGATATGGGAAACTTCGCAAGCTGGTGTCCTCATATTAGAAGAAAATGTACCTGAGTCTATATTGCGAGCAGCCCTTGATACACTAGAAACAGATTTTTTTATATCCCTATCCTTCTTTATTGGCAGACGCTATACGCAAACAACTGAATTTGCTTATCTGTATGAATGGGAGCGAAAATTATTTTCTGTTCTTTCTCCCTATTTATCCAAAAAAATTACACACATTGAACAACTGCTCCCTTATCAATTAATGATCTCATTATCAAAAGAAGAAAGAAAAAAGTACACGAATCAATTATTGGCACACATTTCGAATGACAAAGAACTTATAGATAGCGTTAAAGTATTCTTCCAATGTAACTTAAATGTATCTCTTGCAGCGAAACAATTATATTTACATCGTAATACTTTGCAGTATCGAATTGATAAATTCATTGAAAAAACAGGAATTAATATAAAAACTTTTGAAGGTGCAGTAGCAGTTTATATGGCATTTCTTTCTTTAGATATCTCGTGAAGCTCTCATGAAAGACGATAAAATATTCATTTTCTCATACCATCATTGTTTTATGACTTGGAAACTCTTTTTACATATTTTTCTACGAAAAAGTAATACTTTCATCCCATATCTATAGATGAAAGTACATCCTACAGGTGCTTTCCCGTTTCTTAAATCTGTAAACTTGTATAAAACCCTCTCATTCTTTTGTGCACAATGCCGATTTACTTACGGTTATAAAAATCTTATAATTCAATCAATTATGAAAAGGAGTGAATATTTATGACCGAACTAGTATTAGATCATATTTTTAAAGTTTATGATAATAAAACTACTGCTGTTTCTGACTTTAATTTACATATTGAAGATAAAGAGTTTATCGTATTTGTCGGTCCTTCTGGATGCGGAAAATCAACAACTCTACGTATGATTGCAGGTCTAGAAGACATTTCTGATGGTTCGTTTTATATTGATGGAGAGCGTATGAATGATGTCGCTCCAAAAGATCGCAACATTGCGATGGTATTTCAAAATTACGCACTATACCCGCATATGACTGTTTATGATAATATCGCGTTTGGCTTAAAACTACGCAAACTTCCAAAAGATGAAATTAATCGCCGAGTAACGGAGGCAGCGAAAATCTTAGGGCTTGAAGATTACTTACAACGAAAACCGAAGGCATTATCAGGTGGGCAACGCCAACGGGTTGCGCTAGGAAGAGCTATCGTCCGTGACGCAAAAGTATTTTTAATGGACGAGCCTCTATCGAATTTAGACGCAAAATTACGCGTCAGTATGCGTTCAGAAATCTCCAAACTGCATCGTCGTTTAAATACGACCACTATATATGTAACACATGATCAAACAGAAGCTATGACAATGGCATCACGCCTTGTTGTTATGAAAGATGGGCTCATCCAGCAAGTTGGTACTCCAAAAGAAGTATATGATACTCCTGAAAACATATTTGTTGGTGGATTCATTGGTTCTCCAGCTATGAATTTCTTTACCGGGACATTACAAGAGAACTATTTCTATATAGAAAATATTCGCTTCAAAGTACCAGATGGCCAACTAAAAACATTAAAGCAAAAAGGATATAATGGACAAAAAATCATACTCGGCATTCGTCCTGAAGACATTCATGATGAACCAATTGTTCTTCAATCTTCGCCTGAATCAACAGTCGAAATTACAGTAGAAATTGCTGAATTATTAGGTGCTGAAACGATGATTCATGGAAAACTTTCGAATCAAAACTTTGTTGCGCGAATTAATGCTCGTTCCGAAGTTAAAGCTAACGATACACTTCTATTAGCTTTTAGTTTAGCGAAAGCACACTTTTTCGATATCGCTACCGAACAACGTATTCGTAATATTTAATGGATGCATAGCTTCTATTTCAAAAAAATAGATATAGTTGTGTCAACCATTTCGTAAAAAAGAATTAAATACTAGATTCCCCTGTATATGCGACAGAACCATACGAAAAACATCTCATATTCATATGAGATGTTTTTTCGTATTTGCTATTCTTTTAATAAATCTATTAATCCATTCCCTTCAGATGTACGTTCATACCCTAAAGGTACAGTTCTTTTAATAAGTTGTGCATATATTTCTGGCTCTGATAACTTTCTACCATATTCTCTCTCACACTGCTTAATGAGCAATGCCAGCGCTCCAGCGACATGCGGTGTCGCCATAGAAGTTCCACTTAATACCGCATATTTCCCTTCAGGATACGTAGATAATATTTCATCACCTGGCGCCACTAAATCAATTTCTTGATTCGAATTACTAAAACATGCGATTTTCCGTTCTAAATTGATAGCGCCGACTTCAATTACTTCGGAATAAGCACCTGGGAAATCTAGTTCCTCTGTATTATCATTACAATCTCCATTATTCCCAGCAGCACATACGACGAGAACATCTTGCTTTACTGCATTTTGAATCGCTTCATGTAATTCTGGAACGTCCTGCGGGCCACCAAGTGACATTGAAATAACTCTAACTCTTTCTTTATTAGGCCCTCTCCAATTTACAGCATAATGAATCGCCTCAATAATTTGCTCATAACTTCCAGAACCATCTCCCGCTAAAACCTTTAATACTAACATTTTAGCAAGTGGTGCTACTCCTAAAACACCGACACCATTTTCAGTCGCTGCAATTGTCCCCGCTACATGAGTACCGTGTCCGTTATTATCAAGATAAATATTTGGATCCCCTTCGTAATCTTTCGTGAAATTTCTTCCACCGATAATGCGTTCCTTTAAATCTATATGATTCACATCACAACCTGTATCTAATACGGCAACAACAATATCATTTCCTTTCGCACTCTTCTCCCATACTTGTGGAGCATGAATGAGTTGTACACCTGGTGGAATTTCATTTACTTGTTCAACCACCTTATCTACTGTAAAAGGAATCAATTGTATACCTTTTTGTTTATTCGCTGTACTACTATTCATCGTAATCCCTCCTGAAAATATATTATTTTCATTTCAGACCACTTTTGAAAAGGTTTAAATGTAACATTCGTTTTATTCGTTTCGTTTTCCTTCCTTAAAAATATTTCTCAATATAGCTTACTAATTTTATACTACTCTTTTTATTTATCTCGTAATTTTTATTCACCAAAAATTCGATTGGTACAACCAATAACCAAAATAAAAGGACCAATTTAATGGTCCTTTCATAGTTTTAAAGAATGATATGAAATTTTAAAAATAAAATAAATTAAGACTACGCCTCACTCTTATTTAAAAACTTCTCTATTTCTTTTATTAAATGTTTCGCTCCATCTATACTAACAGTAATGTTTCCATTTGCTAATGATATGTTTTGATTTGAAACATCACCTGTTATTTGACAAGCATTGTAAGGTTGATATTTTTGTAAAATGACTTTATCTTCTTCTACGAAAATTTCAAGTGGTGATTTGATTTGTATTCCTAATACTTCTCGTAACTCTTTAGGAATAACAATTCGTCCTAATTCGTCTACTTTTCGAATAATTCCTGTTGCTTTCATATTACTCCCCCCTTACTTTTTATTAATTTTTCCACCTCGCTCTTTCCATTTTATCACTTTTTGGTAATACTTGTCTCTTTTTAGAAATTTTTGTACTCAAGTTAAAATAACACAATTAATGCATACGTAATCTCTCTTTCAATTGTTTTAAATAACGAGATCTTATCAGTAAGAAATATACAACTTGAATTCCTACGAAAATACTTAATACAATCGCATTTTCTTTAAATAGTGAGTACTCAAACATCTGTCCCAGTGCAGTTAACGCTACTGCCCCATGTAATGTTGCAACACCTATTGGAACGAAGAATAAAAGTGCCAATCGGATTGTAACTATTTTCGATAACTCTCCACTCGTTAAGCCTACTTTTCGAATCATTTCAAACAAACGAGTATCATCCTCCAAATCAGAAAACAAACGGAAGTAAAGGAAACTTCCTGCACATACGAAAAATACTATACCAATAAAGAAACCTACAAATAGAATTGGTCCTGCGATTTGTAAACTTTGGTTTTGTTCATACTCTTCTGCACTAAACATTGCATATTCTTCATAAGTCTTCATTTGATGAGTAAGTTCTTTACCAACTTCAATTTCATCTTTCGTTCCTTCTGTTTTGTACACATAATCTTTTTCCTCTTTAAATCCATCTTGTAATGCATCATATTGATTTTTAGAGATTACATAAACGTTACCTCTTAGTATTTTACTTAATGAAGAAGTATTAACTTTTTTCACTTTTAAAGATTCATTCAAAAGTGGTAAAGTAATTTCTTTTCTTTCTTTCATCGGTGGGCCTGGTATATCGACTGATAAAAATAAAGCTTCTTTATTTGCTACAGTTTGAAATGGTTCTCCTGTTAACTTCGCATATTTTTCATAATCTGATTCTTTTATGAAAACGGCACTTCTTAACGACTGCTCCTCCGCCTTTTTCGTTGAAATATTCGTTTTAGAAGCTGCTATACTATGTTTCTTTAATCCTTCATCAATCATCTGCAAATGCTGTGATTCATTACTATTTCCTTGCTTAGAATGATACTGAAACGCAATTGGTCTCTCCATAATCCCTTTCGTCATGGACGTGAAACCTACTAATGTACCTATTGCTGAAAATGCTACAGTTGAAATAATAGTTACAATAAAGAACATTCTGGCGTTGTCTCTCATACGGTAAGCTAAATCTGATAACGTAACAATATTTGTCTGTGTCCAATAGAAACGTTTACTTTTTTTACACAGTCTAATAATAAAGACACTCAACTGCTTGTACAGCAAATACGTACCAATAATGACTACCGTTGTAACAGGAATCATCATGACAAATACCATTGCCCCGTGTGACATAAGTGCTCCTGCATATCCCGCACTAAGCAATATAACCGCTAATATAGAAGAAATAATCGATGCTTTCGGTTCCGGCTTCGCTTCTGCGGATCCTCTAAACAATTTCATAATTTTATTTTTTCGAATCATTCCTGCACTAAACAATGAAATAATCATAAATAATACGAAAAACATAATACTCGTTACAACAATGGCTTTCATTGGAATGTAATAAGCTAAAGAAATATCTAATTTTAATATCATCGGAGCTACAAATAGTAATATTCCGGAAAATAACATTCCAGCAAGTATTCCAAAAATAATGGCCCCTATCCCAATCATAATATTTTCAAAGAAGATAAGACGCTTTAATTGATATTTCGTCATACCTAACATCATTAAAATTCCTAATTCACGCTTTCTCGTTTTTAAAAACATTCCCATCGAATATAAAATAAAGAAAAACGTAAATAAGTAAATAATGGACTGCGCAAAAGACATACTTACGAATACGTATCGTCCCAATTCTCCAGCACTTAATGCGGGATGAAACGCAAAAAATGAATAAACAAAAAAGGCCATAATGGCAAATGCACTACTTAAAAAATATGCTGAATATGTTCGTCTATTTCTCGTTACATTCCGATAAGCAAGTTCTCTAATGTTCATATTCCTTCTCCGCCCTTCTACTAACTATGTTCTTATATTAGTAAAGTCCGGAAATACCTTCCATCGATTCAAATGACAAAAACCTTACATTATTGAAAGGTTTCAAAAAAATTGCTTAAACGAAACAGTTTCATTATAATGACTACATTCATATTCATACACGCATCCTATTGTATATTCGTTAGTTTTGCGAAATAATAAAGGATAGAAGTATGTACCAATATACATATAAACTTAATTACCGCTTTAATATGAATAGGAGGAAACATAATGACATTACAAGAACAGATTATGAAAGCATTACATGTTCAGCCTGTAATTGATCCGAAAGCAGAAATCCGTAAACGTGTAGATTTCTTAAAAGATTATGTAAAAAAAACAGGTGCAAAAGGATTTGTACTTGGCATTAGTGGCGGACAAGACTCTACATTAGCTGGACGTTTAGCTCAGCTCGCAGTGGAGGAAATTCGTAATGAAGGTGGTAACGCAACATTTATCGCCGTGCGCCTTCCTTATAAAGTGCAAAAAGATGAAGATGATGCGCAATTAGCATTACAATTTATTCAAGCTGATCAATCTGTTGCATTTGATATCGCGTCAACAGTTGATACTTTCTCAAATCAATACGAAAACGTATTAGGTGAATCATTAACAGATTTCAATAAAGGTAACGTGAAAGCACGTATCCGTATGGTTACGCAGTACGCAATCGGTGGTCAACAAGGGCTACTTGTAATTGGAACTGATCACGCTGCAGAAGCTGTTACAGGGTTCTTTACAAAATTCGGAGATGGTGGTGCAGACCTATTACCATTAACGGGTTTAACGAAACGTCAAGGACGTGCTCTTTTACAAGAATTAGGTGCGGATGAGCGACTTTACTTAAAAATGCCAACTGCTGATTTATTGGATGAAAAACCAGGTCAAGCTGATGAAACGGAGTTAGGTATTTCGTATGATCAACTAGATGATTATTTAGAAGGTAAAGCAGTTCCAACTGACGTTGCAGAAAAAATTGAAAAACGTTACACAGTGAGCGAACATAAAAGACAAGTTCCAGCATCAATGTTTGATAATTGGTGGAAATAAATAAAACATAAAAAAGAAGCTAATCTCATTAGCTTCTTTTTTATGTTAACGATACACCCCTACTCTTTTCTCTAGTAAGTCCTGTAAACAATCCTCATGTTGTTGATTAAACAATGGCGGCATTTTGTTTAGCGGGAAAAACTTCAATTCCAACGTTTCATCACCGTCTACTTTTTGCTCTCCACCGGCAATTGAGCATGAAAAGAATAGTAAAATTGACTGGGCATTATCTCCATTTGGATATGCTTGAAAATATTTTGTATACACCCCGATAAGCTCATTTATTTCCACGTCATAACCTGTTTCTTCTTTTATTTCTCGAATCGCGGTTTCTGCGGCAGATTCTCCAATTTCCATTGCACCGCCAGGAAATCCCCAAGCGTTAAAATCACCTCTTTTTTGCAGTAATACTTCTCCATGTTCATTCAACACACAACCACCCGCAAAGTTTATGAGAACACAGTCGTGACCTACTTTTTCACGTAATTCTTTTATATAATTAGCCATCCTCTTCTCCTTTTCATACATCTTCTATCACTATTTCTTATCTTTTTCAAGCAATTCAATAATTCGGTCTAGCTTCTCGTTCATATGCATCACTTGTTGTTTCTTTGCAACACTGTTTTGAAATACTCTTCTAATAAACAAAGTAAATGATAGGAAAAACAAAACGATAAGTCCGATTACTAAACAAGTATATATCAATGTAAATATGTTATTTTCGAACAAATTCATTCAGATTCCACATTCTTCCTTTTTGATTTTATCACATAATTCTGTTTTTTAAAGTGATACATAATAAAAAGAGCACCCTTTACAGATGCTCTTCTTCATTAATTAATACGTAAATGTAATTGTCGCTAATGAATAATCTGCCATTGCACTATATGGTGCTACTTCATAAGATACACGTTTTGCACCTTTTGGCCAATTTATTTCATTTAACACTTTCTTTATATCTTGCATTGTTCCATCCATCGATTGCTTATATCGTACTTCTACCTTTTCAGGCTTAGAAGCGAATTGTTGCTGTAATTTTTTCTTAAATTCACTATAATTATCTGCCCCGTATTGTGCAGACAAATATTTTAAATTTGTTTCGTTTAACATTTGTTCATACGCAGCAGTCTTTGAACTACCCGCTTTTATTTTGTTTGTTAATTCATTAAAGTAACTTGTAGTTGCCGCTGGATATTTACTGCGATCCCAGTCGTGATCTTTACTTAATTGCTCATCAGACATATTAAAATATGAATATGTTACGCGTCCAGCTTTATCGGGTACTGGATCATCGAATGTAGTATCAAGATGATACCATTTGTTTTCAATGTTCACTAAATTCCATGCGTGAGCTTGTCCATTTCCTGTACCTGTTACAATATGGTTTTGGATACCTGCTTCTTTTAGCAATTCATATGTTAATAACGTATATCCTTGGCAAACGGCAGAACGATTTGCTAATGCTTCATATGCTGTATACGCTTTATAAGACGTATCATACGATACATGCTTTACAACGTAATCATGAATAACTTTTACTTTCTCATGCTCATCCATTCCAGGTTTTACAATTGAACCGATAATTGCTTTTGCCTGGGATTTTACATATTGTGTTTGCTCTTTTGATTCACGGTATTTCACTTGCAATGTAAACGTATAGTTTCCTGGTAACCCTTTAATAGAATATTTAGTAGACGCTACATTATATTTTACATACTCATCTGCATCTACAATTTTATTAAACTCGCCATACAATTGGTCCATAACATTTCTAGCATTTCTATCTTTCGTTTTATATGTGATTGTAATATTTTCTTCTCGATTATCAACCTGTTTTTTTAATTCTTTTCGGAAATCATCTAATAGCTTTGCATCTGATTGTGTTGTCGCTACAGACGGATTCGTAGCTGCATAAGATACCGTTGACGCGTGTAAGCCTCCCATTACTATAGTTGAACAAAGCAGGGTAGCTGTCACATACTTACTTGTCTTTCTCATCTTTTCACTCCTTACATTCTATAACTATACGAAAAAGTATCGTATAGTTTCAGAGTATACAATACTTTTCCGTATAGGTCATATGAGATTATGCATATTTAACATTGTAAAAAGGTTGTTCTTTTTACAAGAACAACCTTTTTCATTAACAAGTTTGTAATACACAACACGCATTTTCAAAACGTCGATTTTTTAAGTCTTCATTTCCAATACAGAAATAAAGCATTCCTAAATCTCCCCACATCATATTACAATTTTTAGTATCTGAATCGATTTGGAATAAAAGCGTCATTTGCTGCGGGTCTATCCCCATATATTCTCCTGTCTCATATAATACTTCCTCTTGTACAGAGAATGGCTCACCAAACATTTGATGGTTATCATAGTTGTCTGGGATTAGTTCTTCAAGCAATTGTAAGAAACGATCTGAATCAGCCTCATCTTCAATGAAAAGCTCTGGCAATTTATATGTCAGTTCAAAAGTAGTTGCACACTGGTTATAATTTGTTTGCAATTCATCTGCTCTTCGTAATTGCTCTACAGGAACATCATAATAAAGTACACGCCCCGCTTCAGTTGGATTCACATCTTCTTCAAAGTAATTTTCAATGCTAAAGAAATATAACATCCCTGTCTTAGGAAGATTGTGACCCATACCAACATTTTGTAAATCATTTAAATTAAATTGAGCGATAAATTGTAATGGATTTCCTTTGTGCATTGGGTATTCCAATGTAGCTGGCAAGTCAGGAACTCCTCCCATTTTCGAACTACCTACCGCAACTGTTTCCTCCTGCTTTGGCACAACTTTTACACAAGGAAATACAGTGTGAATAAGTTCCTCTTTTAAATGTGTCAGCCCATATTTATCAATTAATACTTCAATTTGTTTATTCATAAATTCTCCTTATATTTACATACTTATTTGTATCATCGCACAAAAATTATACTCCATTCTTTGTAAAAACAACAAGCCTCCAAAAAAACGGGCTCTTCCTCCATACGCGAACAAGTTAAAAAAAGCATAGTATACATTGTTCCTACAAACACGATAGTTCATTATTTCTTCCAGTACATTTTCCCCTCGTTCATTTTTATTTTTAATTTAAGGAGGAATTCCACATGGGTTACGGATATAGTTGCGGCGGTTACGGTTACGGCGGTTACGGCGGTAGTTGTGGTGGATGTGGTTATGGAGGTTTCGCTTTATTAATCGTTTTATTTATCCTTCTAATCATCATCGGAGCTAGCTGTTGGGGCGGCTTTGTAGGCTGCTAGTAAATTTAAAAACTATTACAAAAAAGCACGTACAATACGTGCTTTTTTGCCATTTTCAAATCTTTTATTCGAAAGGAAGTATGATTGATGAAGATTGATGGTGTTTTTGAAGGAGGCGGTGTACGCGGAATTGCGCATGTAGGAGCAATTTGCGCGTTAGCTGAAAAAGGCTATGAATGGGAGCGTGTAGCTGGAACATCAGCTGGTTCCATTATCGCTGCGCTCCTAGCAGCAGGATATTCTTGTTCAGAGTTAAAAACGATTATAACTGATATCGATTATAATAAATTTACGAAGAGAACCTTTATTGACAGAATCCCGTTTATCGGAAAAGGATTAAGCGCATGGACTACTCTTGGTATTTACTCTAATATTTTTATAGAAGAATGGATGGAAGAATTACTTCGCAAAAAAGGAGTTCACTTATTTACAGATTTACCTGATTTAAATAAGCTTAAAATTATCGCTTCTGATATAAGTAATGGCAAAATGGTTATCTTTCCCGATGACTTACCGAACTACGGATTTTTAAATTATCGCTTCTCTATTGCTAAAGCTGTAAGAATGAGTAGTACAATCCCTTTCTTCTTTGAACCGGTAAAATGGAGAACCCCTAAATGGAAGCAACCTTGTTATATGGTTGATGGAGGGATTTTAAGCAATTACCCAATTTGGATTTTCGACTCACCTTCCTCTCCTCGCTGGCCAACATTTGGATTTCATTTCGTAAAAGATGAGATTCAAGCTGATCCTGCCCATTATAACGAGCCTATCTCCATGTTCAAAGGACTTTTTAAAACGATGATGCAAGCCCATGATTTACGTCATTTAGATAAGGAATCAAAAGCAAGAACGATTACAATTCCAACAGGATCCATTACAAGTACCAACTTTGAGTTAACAAAGGAAGAAAAAGAGTGGCTTTACAATTCTGGTTATAACGCCGCAAATAAGTTTTTACAATCTTGGAACTTCAGACAATATATTGATGACTATAGAAACGGAAATCAGGACCGAAAAACAAATCGGTATTTCCGTCAACTTGACTCATAATACTATTATTTTTCATACGAGAACACGTAACGCTTTCAAAAAAATAAGCCTAGTAATATCATAGATTACGAGGCTTATTTACTTCCTGCATAAATTATTATACGTCTCTTAAGGATACGTTAACCCTTTAGCTTCTTCCGCAGTAATAACGGTATATCGATTTCCCGTTCGTAACCCTAACAATTCTGCTTTTTCAATTGCATCCTGCTTCGTCTCCGCATAAGCAGCTAAATATTTTTCTCCATTAATAATTTGGCAAATTACGTATTGTTTCATTACTTTCTCCTCTTACTTTTTCATTAGTTGTGCAAGTTTTTTGATACCTATTTCAATTTCTTCTAACGTTGCGTATGAATAGGATAGACGCAAAAATTGGTTTGCACTTCTATCATACAAAGTACCTGGATTTAATAAAATCTTTTCTTTCAAAGCTTTGTCAAATAAGCTACGGTTCGAAACGGGTACATTCATATGTAACCAAATATAAAAACCACCTGTCGGTTCATACCATGTTGCTATATCACGACAATATTTCTCTAACATTTGCAACATAAAATCTCTACGTTTTTTCAACTTAGTTCTTACAAACTGTAAATGTTCATCATACAATCCATCTGCAAACCATTCCGCTGCAATTTGCTGGGATATAGAACTTGAACCATAATCTGTTTGCATTTTTATGTCTGCCAATCTTTGAATGACTGGCTCAGATCCAACAATCCATCCAATTCTTAATCCTGGACTAATGACTTTAGACATACTCCCAATATGCAGTACAATTCCGTTTTTATCATATGCTTTTAAAGGCTTTGAAATAGGCTCATCAAACCATAAGTCTTGGTACACCGCGTCTTCTATAATAGGCAAACCAATTTCGTTACATATTTCCATCACTTCTATTCGTTTCTTCGCATTCATACTAAAGTTCGTCGGATTATGAAAAGACGGAATTGTATATAAAATAGATGCATTAAATTGCTTCTTATATTTCGTAATATATGATGCATGTAAACCGTTCTCATCCACTGGTATACCAATTAAACGCATTCCTGCAGATTGAAAAACATTAAGCGAATATAAATAAGATGGTTTTTCTAATAAGATGGATGCCCCTTTTGGAAGAAGCCCCATAGAAATAAGTTGCAACGCTTGAATTGCTCCTGAAACAATTAATATAGAATCAGGAGTTACATCTATACCATGTCCTTTTAAATAGTCAGCAATTTTCTTCCTTAAATAGAAATTCCCTTTTGGTTCTTCATACCCAAGTATCATGCTCGACTTTAAAAGCTTATTCATAATATCTTTCATCTTTTTTTCAGGTAAAAGACTCGGCGTGAGCTCACCTGTTCCTAAACGAATTACATGCGGATAAAATTCAGCTTGATTAATCTCTTGAATAGCAGGCAGATTTGGGTAATGAAGTCCTGTTTCTACATAAGACTGCCAATTAGGCGGGGGTGCGTACGTTGAAGCATTCTCATTATTATTTACAACAATTGTTCCTTTCCTGCCATTTCCTTCAATGTATCCCTTTGCCACTAGCTCATCGAAAGCCATTACAATTGTACTCCGGTTCACACCGAATGTATGTGCCAAATCTCTTTGTGAAGGTAATTTCGTTCCAACAGTCCATTCTCCATTAACGATTCTTTCTTTTATATACGTTTCTATTTGTTTATACAGAGGAGTCGCTAGAGACATATTCGGTTTCCAAACGAATCTTTCCATCATATCACCTTATATTCTTTTTGGTTGGTAACCTCTCCAACCATATGGATGGATACAAATTTTCATTTCTTCTATACAATATACACTATCATACTGAATTAAAATAGGAGGTAATATGATGAGTGAAGCAATTATTCATGGTATCATTCTTGCATTTGGTCTTATCATTCCATTAGGCGTCCAAAATGTTTTCGTCTTTAATCAAGGTGCGAGCCAACCAAACATTTGGAGGGCAGCCCCTGTCGTATTAACTGCCTCTATATGTGATACGCTACTCATATTGATTGCGGTGCAGGGTGTCTCCCTTGTACTCCTTACTTTTTCTTGGCTAACTAACACGTTATATATAATTGGATTTTTCTTTCTCCTATATATGGGCTTTGTTATTTGGAGAAGTAACCCTTCCAACGATATAAACACAGAAAACAGTATGCCATTAAAAAAGCAAATCCTTTTCGCTGCATCGGTTTCGTTATTAAATCCACATGCAATTTTAGATACAATCGGTGTAATCGGAACAAATTCTATTCAATACATAGGAAGTGAAAAATGGGCTTTCACACTTGCAACTATTATCGTTTCTTGGATTTGGTTTATAAGCTTAGCCTTAGCGGGGAAATTTCTAAAAAGAATAGACTCAACCGGAAAAACAATCGTATTATTAAATAAGTTTTCGGGTATCATCATTTGGGGTGTCGCGCTTTATATGTTAAAACAAGTTATGTATTCTTAATGAACGAAAGAGAATTGCATGTTACTGAAAACATCATGCAATTCTCTTTCAAATTATGAAGTAGGTTCCGGTTTCTGTTTTACGTTCTTTGCATCTTTTGCTGGTTTAATCCAAATCATTGCTATAACGGCACCAATACCAGCGAAAATACTTGTTACATAAAACACTTCATGGTCAGCACCTTTCATGAAAAAAGAATATAGAGGTGGGCCAGCTGCTACACCGATAAATCGCATGGAACTATAAAAAGATGTAACCGTTCCCCTTTGCTCCTTTTCAATTCCTTGTGTAATTAGGGAGTCTAAACATGGGAGTGCCATACCAATTCCTATCCCCATGATAACGAGACAAAGAAGTAGTAAATAAATCCCTTTTATAAATAAAGGAATGATGACTGATGCAGCTGCCATTAAAAAACCAATATAAATACACTTCTTCATAACATTTTGATTATCTCCAATTTTTTTACCGGCCATATATGAACTAAGTGACAGTACAAGTAGCGGGATAGCAAGTACACACCCTTTCCATACACCATGAATGTCATACTTTGATTCCAGTATCGTCGACAAATAAAAGAGAATTCCGAATAAAATAAGCATAATAATTGCACCTAATGCAAAAATGGCAATTAACCATCTTCCCTTTTCTCGAAACGTAGAAATAATCGATTTTATAAACTCTTTAAGTGGTGGTACTTCTCCTTCTTGTTTCTTTGCCTTTACTAGAACAAGTAACAAAACAATTGATACTACGCATAAAACTGGAATCGCCCAAAATGGTAAGAACCATACAATGGCAGCAAGAGCAGATCCTAAAATAGGGCTCAGCACTTTTCCAAATGTATTGGATGTTTCAATGATTCCTAAACCTGTACTAACTTGTTTTTCATCTTTATATAAATCACCAACACAAGGTATAACAACTGGCATTGCACCAGCTGCACCAATACCTTGAATCGCTCTACCAATCAGTATCCAAGTGTAGGGATTATCAACTTTCCATGATACCCAACCTGTTACCGCTCCGCCTATAGCCGCAATCAGCAAACTCGGAACCATTATCATCTTTCGTCCCCATCTATCTGATAAATAACCAGCAATCGGTATAAGTAAAATGGCTACAATAGAGTAAATTGTAATAATCATGGATACTTGAAACGATGAAATATGTAATTTCTTTTCGATAGTCGGTAGGATTGGAATAAGCATTGAATTCCCTAATGTCATAACAAGTGGAACTGATGCAAGCGCAATTAAACAACAGTTTTCTTTTTTTAACATGTTGGCTTCGGAACCCTTTCATCGTATATTTCTGACCATATAATAGCCCTGCTGGAACGTAATTTTTCATTCCACCAGGGCTATTACATCTTTACTACTTCCCATTCACAACAAAAGAAATTGGGGAAAATATAGTATTATTCCTATTCTTTGAATCCAGTTCGCAATATATTCATACCAATTAATTGAAAAAAAAAAAGAAAGGAAGAATCCTTCCTTTCTCCTATAACCTTCTACAATTAGCGAGTATATCCGCCACCAAGTTGTTGTTCTGCCATCGCTACTAGACGTTTTGTAATTTCACCGCCTACAGAACCGTTTGCACGTGAAGAAGTATCAGCGCCAAGTTGTACACCAAATTCTTGTGCAATTTCATATTTCATTTGATCTAAAGCTGCTTGTGCTCCATGTGATGCTAATTGATTAGAGTTACGATTTCTAGCCATTACCAATCACCTCCTTATTTATATATAAATTGTGTTAAATTTTAATTTAAATACATGGTAATTTTTGGTTATTTATATTTTTAAAAAAAGAGTCTCTACAATGAGAGACTCTTACATCATTTTATATTAAGAAGTTACTACTTCTAAATTTCTATTTGTTAATACTTTCATTTCTTCTTTTAATATATCCTTCGCATTATGTCCAAACCATTCGAGTGAAGCAAAATGGTCAGTATTTCTCACTTCCTGAATAATCTCATCATAATTTACCACACCTTCAAATAATGGAACCATACCAATTCGACTTCCCGCTGCTGCATATACATTATTTGGTTCAAACACATGCAAATAATCTGCTGACGATATATTCTTAAAATGGTAATGTTGTATCCACGGCTTTAGTCGATGGAAGCTGTCTATTGGATCTGCACCAGACTCCCATATATGAAGAAAATCAAGGTTTATTTTCAAATTCGGATGATCTACTTCTCCTAATAATTCCAAAGTAGAAGGCAGCGTATCCGTTAACGTATTTGGATGTGTTTCTAAAAGTACATACATATTATGCTGAGCAAATACTTCACAAATCATGCGAATACGATTCACATACTCTTTTCTCTCCTGTTCCGAGAAATCTTCGCTACCTTTTTGTCCAGCAAACGTACGAATTTTGTTTGTTTTAAACCAATTAGCTAATATTGCAAGTTGTTCACATTTCTCTATTGTTTTTTCAAAATCTGCCGATAATGATATGTCTAAGTAATCACTTATCATCGTAATTTCCAAGCTTTTATCCTTTAAACAATTCAATTCTCGTTCTGTCGTTTCATACTCTTGCATATACAAATTTTGTGCATGAGTCCCCCACAATTCAATTCCTTCAAAACCGTTTTCATATGCAAATTGAACAATATCAGTAAATGAAATTAATTGATGACGAAAGGAAATAGTACATAATGAATATTTCATAGGTTTGAACTCCCTTATCTTAAATTCAGTTAGGTTTTTAAAACGCTAAGACAGACTCGTTTGTTTTCATTTCTTTCCATGATAAAAACTGTCTCTCTAATTCAGCCTTAATTTGCAGTTCAATTGCATTCATTTCATCCAACTTTTCAACAATTGATAATAACATGCCTTTATTATTCGTCATCGCCATTTTAATTGCTCGATACTGTACATTTGTAAATCCTTGTACAGTATCCTCTACCCGATCACACCAATAATCAAACTCTTGCTCCGAATATTGCAACGTTTCACGGAAGTATGCAAAGGCATGTTCATAACTATATTTACGAATTGCAAGTACTGGTATTTGCTTCACTGCCGCTACAAGACCAGAAAGCGAATAACCTTCTTCTTCATTTGCCATTTTTATAATTAAATTTTTCAATTCCATAGTCAGTTCATTGTCATTTCTTTTGAAAGTTTCTATGAAATAACTCGCTACCATTTCTTCTGTTGGCTCGTGAATTTCTTCTACATCAATGAAATACCCTCCACCAAATGGGTTATCTTGAACAGAGTGAAGCACTTTTTCTCTTTCCATATTCCCTTCCCAGCGAAAATCAGGATCTAGCATGAAC
Organism: Bacillus sp. GW823-FHT06B01; assembly: GCF_058952315.1. NCBI lineage: Bacteria > Bacillati > Bacillota > Bacilli > Caryophanales > Bacillaceae > Bacillus > Bacillus sp. GW823-FHT06B01. Next base: position 1,253,183 of record NZ_JBXAHR010000001.1, read on the forward strand.
CATTCTTCATCTTTCTCTGTCTTCGATATCATTAAATAATGCGGAAACGGTTTTTGATGAAATTTATTTTCCCTCTCTGGCAATAGAGACATATCAACCATTACAATGACATAGCGATTTTCTGGCTTGTTTTCTACTAATTGTAAAAACGTTTCTACATTGCTATCTTTACCTTTTGCATGATCATACCATTCGTTCACTTTCATACCATACAATTTTTCATACCATAATAAATAATTATCATGGTTAATATTTTCGGAGTGATACGAGATAATGCCGCCTTCTGTTATATCAAAATCTCCGTCCCATAATCCAAAATAAAATGGACGGAAATCTATATCGCTACGCCTTTTTATAATTTCACAAAAACAACTCACTAAACAGTGAACTTTAATTGAAGTCATATTCTCATCCACTTTCCTAAAGGTTAATTATTCACATTTACTACTTATACCGGCTGTAACTCCTCCATAAAATCAAGCAAAGATCCTACAGTAAGAAATGCTTTTGGGTCTACCTCATCCTCTGGAACGGATAGCTTTACATCCATTTCTATGTAGACTATGAGTTGTAACATCATTACCGAATCTATATATAAATCTTGGTTTAAACGCATCGTTTCTTCTAAATGCGTTACATTTTTTAGCTCCATTTTTTCTGTCATAATTTTCAACACTTCATTTTTTAATGTTTCACGTCTCATGTTGTAACCTCTCCCATCTCTAGTAATTTTCTACTTACTTTTCCAGTTTTATTTTTCGGAATTTCAGTTACACTTTCAATCTCATACGGAACTTTATAAGATGGTAAATGCTGCATACACCATTCTCTTATTCGCACTGGATCAACATGAGAGATTACTTTCGCTTTAACAACTTCGCCCATCACAGGATGTTTTCCCCGATATACAATTGCCTCTTGAACGCCTTCTAGTCGAAGCATTGTTTCTTCTACCTCTATCGGAAAGACTTTTAATCCTGAAACGTTAATCACATCATCCATGCGCCCCATAAAATGAAGACCATGCTCAGATTTATACCCCAAATCTTTAGTGAAAATTTCCTTATCTTTCATTTTCACTACGATTTCTTCGGGCATATTTTCATCTGAACCTATACTTATACTCGCATGAGGTAGTGGATTACCTAAATCTAAATGGCTTTTCATATTATGACATATACTAATACAACCTGCTTCAGAACAACCGTATTGCTGCATCATATATGTTGTCATTTCTTTTAGTTTATAAAATAATGCTTCTGGTAAAGGTGATCCGGATGTCATAATTTTATGAAACTGAAACGTTCCTTGCGGGAAACTCCCCATAATATGTAACATAAGCGGTACTGCATAAATGATATGTTTTTCTGTATTGCGAACTATATTTAATGCGAATTTAGGGTTTTTATTCGTAATGATGATAGGTTTGCTTCCTCGCGTAATTGCAGATAACGTACCACATATTAGTCCGTATGAATGTGAAACAGGAGCCATAACGATCGGCTCTTCATCTACTTCACAGTTTAAAGCTTCATTATAAGCAGTAATTTCTGTATCCACTTCCGCCCATGCTCTACGAATCAGTTTTGGTTCTCCTGTTGTTCCAGAACTATATTGCAATAAAGAAGGCTCTTCTAGTAAAGCGTTCACTACTTCTAATTTCGTAAAATCGGGATATTCTCCATATAATATCCCGATACAATTTGCACGCTTTGCCATTTCAATAGCCGTTTCTTTTGGCGTATCTTCATGTATAAGCAATACTGATGATTTCTTTTCTTTTAAGAAAAACACAAGCGTAATAATATCGAATGGATCTTTCAGACAAAGCGCGAATCTATTTCCTGCTGCTTTTTGAAATTGTTCCATTTCCTCATAAATTTGTAATCTCAAATCAAAATCACTTTTGCTATACTCTTGTTTATTAACGATTAGCATAATTTCCCCCTGTAACAACTGATTTTTGTTTGATAAGTTGTCTTGCTCTATACAATGGATTTGGAACTTCATGAACAAGCGAGTCCACATCCATATATAATCGTCGCTTCGTTAATTGCTCAGCATAGAATGTAGGAGTGTATAGCTGAATACTTTCAAATCTATCTTTCAAGTGTGGATATTTTCTAAAATGATTTTCAATTTCTTCGACAACTATCATCCAAAAAATTTCTTCTTTCCAATCATATTCGTCTGCAAGTACGAAAGCTAATTCTCCTACATTAAATAAGAACAGTGCATCTAATACCATCTCTTGTAAACATTCAATACGATCCATTTCAAAGAAATCATTCATTTTCCCATTCGCATACGTTTTATGCATTTTAGTAAAGTCTGGACATTTATTCATTTCTTTTAAGAATGGACGATAAAACTCAAGTCCTTCATGGAAATCCTTTAATGCAATACGGAAAGGTAGCCCTTCTTTATGAACTAAAATCATATTTTGTCCGTGTGATTCTAATGCGATTCCATACTCTACAACAAGATGTATAACTGGTGTGATCGCTTTTTGAATCAGTAATCGTAGCCAATTTTCTATCCCATATTTGTTTAACCATGCATCAATAACTGGTGTCCCGTCTTTCTCCTTTGCATATAAGCCGTTAAAGGGAACCGCATCCTCTTGCTCATCTAAATATTTATGAACGCTTTCACGCCAAATGCACCCTAATGAACCATATGTGGCTTTCTTATTCGTATCATACGTTACACTCGAAAATTCCTTTAACAAAATAATGCGCGATTCATCCCTTAAATAAGAATCCTGACTTACGACATCACTTAACCAATTCGATATAGCTGGTGCACTCACAACTGAATATGGTTTCAGCGTACGGAGTGTTGAAGTGTTAAGTATGTTCAGCGATAACTTTACATATGGTCTCTTTGGATTCGTAACATTTCTTAACGTCCTCATCGATTGTTGCGCGCAATAATCATCCGCTGATTGTCCTAAATAAATTATATTTTTATCCTGTATATGATCAGCGTAATTTGGAATGATGAAATTCTCCCACTGCCAAGGATGAACAGGTATAAACACGTACTGTTTTGGATTACATCCCGCACTGTGAATTCGTTCCATATACGTTTCTAATGTATGCTCGCCTATCTCACCTTTTAAAATATTGTCATAGATCATTTCATTTTCATAACCTACAGTCGCATACTTCTTATGAGATGCAATCCATATAATTTTTATTGGTCTCATAAATTCATATCCATATTGAAAATTGTCACGATATTGAAACCCAATGCGTGCTTTATAGCTAGGATGATATGGATGACCGTCTATTAAATGGCTTTCAAATTCATCGTACGATTTTTGGGTATATTTCACCTTATTATGTCTTTCATATTGTACAATCGTGTCTTTAAATATCGTTTGTTCTAATTCATGAATAAAAGAATCTAATTTCGTTTGTTCTACGTTAACAATTCGAAAAACTTCTTCCAAAAATTGCGAAACTGATTGTATTTCTTGTTTTTCCTCTTGAACTCTTATTACTAATGAATCTATAGAGATACGTCCAAATGTCATTCGTTCTCTTCCGTAACATTCATACGTGACACTTTTGTTGTCCTCATCAAGTCCTTGTATAAGAAAAAGAATTTGTTCTTCGTTTTCTATGCGAATTGGCGTAATAATCCCCTCATAAATTAACGACTCTACTAATTGACGTAACACTCTTCTTCGTACTGAAATATAATCTTTTGATTCAAGCGCTTTCAATATTCTCGTATGATACATGTCCATTCTCATAACTCCTCCACCTTATGAAAAATACCATTATTTGTATTACGTGAAATTTTAACGTTATTTATGAACGGACAGCTACTTCTCTAACGAGCGGATTCTGTACCTGTACGTAAATTGCTTGTTCTAAAGGATTACTTAACTCATCGACATCGAAAAATCTCGTTAATAAATTTGCTTTACATGCCAACTTATCCTCTTCTAACAATTCTCTTAAAAAGGTAGAAGGTTCACGGTTATACGAAAGGAACGCTTCAAGTACAGATCTTAATTCAGAGAGAAGAATTTCCTCCTTAATTAATCCTGCTGTGCCAAAACCGTTAATGAGACCAAACATATGATTGAAAATTAAGTAGTAACGAAATCTCTCATCTACAATATAATCGTCATATAGATTTCCAGTACGTTCTCCAATGCCAGCCAACTCATTATTAAGCGTCTCTTTCATTGAATTACAGAAATAAAACCCTTGATTATCACGGAAATAATATTTGACCGGATACCCATCCTTTAGCTGAACAACACTATTTTGCTGATGCGCTTCTACTGCAACACCATAACGTAAGTACATCCATACCATCGGCTTTAAAGAAATATTCATATATCGTCTAAACCAATCTAAACTTACTTCTTCACAGCTTCTACTTTCTACATCTGCTAGTCGATGAATAATATTCGATAAACGAGTACGTTCCCCAGGTATTGCATCTTGAACTAGTCCAGCAATTAAAGTAGCGTCATTTGCATGTTCACCATAAAAAGGGTTCTCTCGTATAATTACTTCAAATCCAGATTCTTTTGCCCCGTAATTTAATGTAATAAATGCTGGATCACAAATAAAATCAAAACCTGGAAACTTATCTAACACTTCACCAATTGCTGTATTTAGCATTTCCTTTCCTTCAAGACCACTCTCTAGTTCCTTCAATTTATTAATACGCATTGAATTTGTTACTTTTACTGGGAATGAAAACTTAAGCATATATTTTGATTGGGGATGATATAACGTCCTAAGTGATGATGTTGCCATATAATACTTACCGACAGGACCGATATATTCAAGTACTCCTTGATCTATCCAATCCTGTACGTATGATTGGTGTAATAGCCATTCTGCCTGAAGCGGATGAATTGGAAGTAATGAATATTCATCTTCATTACAATACTTCGATATAAATTCTTTACAAACCATCTCATCATTACGTAACTCTTCTTTTAGAATTACTGTTGTAGAATCTAACAATAATGATTTTTCATTTACTATATTTTTATGTGCCCTAAAATAATGAAGCTGACATTCTCCTTTTAATTCTGGAGAATACATTGCGCTTTTCCATTCCAAAATACCTTGTCTACTCTTTGGGGTTGGATGCGTTAAATGTCCAAATAATAAAGATTGCTCCGCTTCTATAAAGGATGTATGGAAACCGTATAATGCAGATGTATCTTCTATTCTCTCCTTTGTAAATTCTTCAATATTTTGACAACTACAAATAACTCGAAGCATAAGTTCAGCAGGATTCGTCCCTTCTCCGTAGTTGATAGACATCTCTTTTATTAAGAATGTAATAACAGTAACGTAATCTGCTTTTATAACATTCTTATTTTCTCCCATTTGATAATAAAATTGTTCTCCAAACAAATGGCGATCTGTTGCTGATTTATATATAACTTCTCCATACAAAGTAATGTTTTGTGCCGATAACCGACAACATAAATAAGTAGAGCCAGTATCTCTTTGAAATGAATTGTAGAAAATATCCTCTATCCTTTTATCCGCTGTAATCCATTCTCCACTTCCTGTTTCTCTTAAATAACAATTTAAAAAACTTTGTATTGTTGCATGTTCCGCGATATGTTTCGCACGCTGCATACTTGTCCTCCTCTTTATATGAACACTATCGGAATTTCATATTACAATCGATAATTGAATATCGTTATCAATTAAAATTTTAATTGATTATCATTATCAATTCAATAGTTTATTTCAGAATTTTTAAATCCGAATAAATATTTCTTTTTTTCAGCGTTTCTTTAATCTAATTAAAAATACACAAGAAAAATTCTCACTTTCAAACTACATACTTATTTATTTCATTAGTAATCCCCTTCAAAATAGTTAAACAAAAGAGGTATACATTAATTCGTATACCTCTTTCAAACATAAAGTTTACATAATAATATTATTTATATTCCTCCAACAATAGGCTGTCTCTTCTACCTGTACTCTCTCTAAAAATTTCGTATCAATTTTTTCTGGATTAAATTTTTCATAAAAATTTTTAGAAGGATTATTCGTAACAACCCATACTAAAAGTGATTGCATATCATTGTTTATACATTCCGATAATAAAGCTTGAAATAACTTTTGTCCTATTTTCATTCCTTGATACTCTTGTAAAAGGTAGATTGCATATAATTCCCCATCACAATTATATGTACCACTTCTTTCCACTCCCCCGTCAATGAATCCGATTATTGTTTCATCTGACGTCTCTGCTACAAATCTATATTGGTATTTATCTTCTTGTTGAAAAATGTTTTCCCATTGTTTTTCTCGTTGCTCATATGTTATATTTTCTAAAAATTTGTCAGCAAATATCCCTTTATATGTTGTTTTCCAGCTATCAACATGCACCTTGGCTATACCTCTTATATCATCTTTTATCGCTCTTCTAATATGTATTTCCATCATCTCTCCCCCTTGTTATTCATCATTATATCAATTTATTTCCTTAAAAATCCAAATAAAAAAAGAGCGAATGCACTTCACTCTTTTTTATCACAATTATCTACTTTCCACTTCAACTGAAACAACACGATCAATCTCTTTCAAGGAACTATATAACTCTGTTGTATATAAATCTTCTGGAGCTAAAATAACCATTTCCAGTTGCTGAAATGCTCCACTATCTATATCTTTAATTTTCACTCGTTTCACATGCATACCTAAATTTTTAATTTGCTTAAATATACCATCTAACTCATGATGCTCTTTTACAGTAATTTTTATAGATAAATCCTTTTGTCTTAATGAATACGGACCTGCAATTTTCACAAGTTGTGGAAGTACATTAATTGCTAAAATAATTAAAATCATAGCAACCGTCGCTTGTAAATAAAAGCCCGCCCCAATTGCTATACCTAAAGCTGAAGCAGCCCACACCATAGAAGCTGTCGTTAATCCAGAAATAACATCATTACTTCTTCGTAAAATAACACCTGCCCCAAGAAAACCAATCCCACTCACAATTTGAGCAGCTAGACGCATTGGATCCATATTTGTATGCCCTGGAACAGAATATACATGTACGGCTTCAATTGAAACCATCGTAATTAAACAACTTGCTACAGAAATAACCATACTTGTTTTCACACCAAGCGGTTTATTCTTTAGCTGCCTATCTATCCCGATGAATAATCCTAAAAAGAGTGCTAAACCTAATTTGAGTAAAAATTCATATGACATATTTCCATTCTCCTTACTTTACAATGTTTCCCTTGGAATAATTCACTATAACTCTTTTATGATATCAATTCCAGTCTTTTCTATTCATTTAACGTAAAAAGCCGAAAAAACATTTGTAACGATGTTTCTCCGGCTTTTTATTATGCTTAAGATTCTTCTTTATTTCTGATCTTTAATCTTAATCTCTGCATCTTTGTAGAATGCTAATTTACTGTCATTATACTCTTTTGTAAAATTGTTAAATTGCTCTTTTGATTTTTGTGCTTCCACAGTTAATTCATTAACAGCCTTAACTTTTTCACCAATCTCTTTTAATTTCGTTTCTTTTACTTTTAATTTTTCATACAGTTCTTTTTCAGTCGCTAACGCCTTCGTATAATTTTCATTCATCTTTTGGAATGCATCATAACGGTTTTTATACGACTCTTCTACTGCTTTCACTTGTTTTTGTAACTTCTTATCTTCAAGCTTCTCTATATTTCCTTGAACAGATTTTGTTTCTTTCTGAGCTTTTTCTAACATTTCTTTCTCAGTTTTTAATACTTTTTCACGGTCATCTACATTTGCAGTAGCTTGCTCTATCTTCTTCATAACAGCGTCATTATGATCTTTACCTTCTTGTAAAATTTGAGAATATAGTTCTTGACCTTCATTCTCTAATTTCTCTAACTTCTTCGCTTCATCAACTAATAATTTTTCTTGTGTCGCTGCTGTTTCAAAAGCTGTATATAGATTTTCTTCTGGTTTTTCACCGAAACAACCTGTTAATAGTCCTACTGATAGTGCTCCAACTACTGCTACTTTTCCATACTTCAACGTTCATTCCTCCATTACATACGGTTATCATGCCAGAAATTCACTGGGAAGTGACTCTCTTCATGATAAGCTTCAAACTCATAACCCTTTTCTTTTAACCCTTTTAAAATTGCTGGCACAGCAGCAACTGATTGTGGGTGAATGTCATGCATTAAAATAACTTCCTGTGGTTTTGTTGCATTTGTTATTACGTTTTGAGCAATTTGTGCTGCCGCTGCATCAACTTGTATTTTGTTATATTTCCAATCTAATGAATCAATTGTCCAATCCCATACTTTAAAACCGCCCTCTACCACTTTATTTCGAAGACCTTCATTTAATCCAGGCATCGAACCGTATGGTGGACGTGTTAATTTAGGTGATTTTCCAATAATATTTGCGATTAAGCTTTGATCTTCTTTCATTTCATTTACATACTCGCCATTTTTATATAACTTCGCAAAATTATGTGTCATACTATGCATACCTACATAATGACCCTCTGCATTTTCACGTTTCACTAAATCCGGAAATTCTTTTACATTCGCTCCAATTAAAAAGAACGTCGCCTTCGCATCATGCTGTTTTAACATATTTAACAATTCAGCCGTATATTTCCCTGGGCCATCATCAAATGTAAGATAAGCAACTTTTCTTTCTTTTCCATTAAAACGACTTGGTGCCGTTTTATTCATTTCTACTTTCGGTTGTTCACTTGCAAGCTGTACTACATTTTCTTGTTTTGCAACAGCCTTTGCTGGTGAAGTAATGGATTGAAACATGAAATACCCAATAGCTACTGCTGCAATCGCTATTAAAACGACTACTACTCGTTTAATTTTAAAAGCTTTTTCCATTCTATCGAATTCCTCTCCCTATTAATCTTATATATAAATCACCCAATATAATTATACATCTATTTATTTTATTACACTATATAAACAGACTTTATATGTATTATAATGGGAGTTTTATTAAAATGGTTGTTCCTATTCCTTCTTTACTTATAATACTAAGTGTACCTCCATGAAGCTCCACCATTTTTTTAACGATAGCTAAACCGAGACCAGCACCTGTAGCATGGTTATTAATCTGGTAAAATGACTGTTCTATATATGGTAAATGCTCTTTAGCAATTCCAATCCCTTCGTCTTTCACCTTGATCACTGCTTGTCCTTCATTGTTAGTCGCTTCAATGTGTATTGTACCTTTATCATGTGAATATTTAATAGCATTTTGAACAATATTCAAGAAAATTTGCTTTAGCCTATTTCGATCTCCCCTCAATTCAATTCCTTCTATCGTATTAATAAATTGAATTTCTTTCTCTTCAGCGTTAGGAGTTAATTGCCAAATCGTCTCCTCTAGTATATCGTATATTTGCACCTTTTGTTTATATAAATTGAAATGATTTGATTGTAATCTTGAAAAATCTAGCAATTCTTCTACTAAATGAATCAATCGGTCTGTCTCACCTGATATAATTCCCATACCTTGCTTTATCTCTTCTTCTGTTAAATGATCTACCATTTTTAACGTCTCACTCCAACCTTTAATTCCAGTTAAAGGCGTTCGTATTTCATGAGAAATAGAAGCAATGAATTCATTTTTCATCTGTTCCGCTTTTTCTATTTTATTAGACATATGATTTAAACTATGTGCCAACTCACCTAATTCACCTGGATAATCCTCTTTAATTTTCTTCTTTAATGTACCTTCTGCAATTTGTGAAGAAGCATGAATAATAGATTCGATAGGTTTAACAAACGAATTCGCTAATCGTCTACTGATTAAGAATACGATACCAGAAATGACAATTCCAACTGAAATAGTAAACATAATAATTTCAATAATCTTTGCATTTACATTCGTTAAAACAGTTGTATATTTCAAAGCACCGATCGTTTGTCCTTGATGAATAAGTGGACTAATCACTTCCAATTGTTTCACATTGTCTTTCGTAGCAGTCACTTGATGATACATTTCTCCTTCTAGTAACGAATATGGAATAACTACTTTACCTTCTACCTTTTGTCCACTTGACGATTGTATAATCGTACCATGCCGATCAATTAATTGTAATTCGGTTCCTTCTAACTGAAAGCTCTCAATTATATCCCCGCTGTATTCTTGCAATCGAATAAAGTATAGTGAATTGTATTCAGAGAAAAATCGCGTACTTGTCTTCGCATGAGATTCTATATATTGCACAATACCATTATAATAATATCGATAAATTGAGACTGAAAATACGACTTCAAATAATACAAGCATAAGTATAATGACCGTCATAAAATATAAAGTCACTTTTCTTTTCATCTTATACTTTCCTTCCACACATATCCTTTTCCCCACACAGTAAGAATAAATTCAGGTTCTGATGGATTACATTCTATTTTTTGGCGTAACCGCCTCATATTTACATCTACTACTTTCGTCTCACCTACATAATTCGTTCCCCAAATCATATTTAAAATTTCATCACGTGAAACCGGCTTTGAAGCCTGATTCATCAAATACTGTAATATCATATACTCTGTAGGGGTTAAATCGACTAATTGTCCACCTTTATATAGTCTTTCCTCTATTACATTTAACGAAAATGGGCCAGATATGATGATATTCCCTTTTTCATGATGTACTTCTATTCTCCTTAGTAACGATTGTATACGTGCAGTTAATTCCACTGGACTAAACGGCTTTGCGATATAATCATCTGCACCAATTCCTAGTCCTTGTACTTTATCTTCATTTTGTACGCGTGCGGTTAACATAATAATACCTATTTTTTTATTTTCTTCCCGGATGGATTTACAAACTTGAAAACCATCAATTCCTGGTAACATTACATCAAGTAATGCTACATCAACAGTATGTTCACATAAAATCTGTAACGCCTCTTCTCCCGTACTAGCTTCTAACACATAAAATCCAGCACGTTTCAAATTCAAGACGATAAAACTACGAATAGGCATTTCATCTTCTAAAACTAAAATTGTTGGCATAATTTCCACCTCCCTACTCTTGTTGATAATCGGCTAGCGGTTTTACATATGCTTTCACTTTTTCAAAATGTGGTTGTTTCGGTACGGCATATACGTGAGAAGCCGTTTTGACTGCTGCCTCGTATCCTTTTATTTTGAACCATTCTTTCCGTTTAAATATATGAACTTCAAGCCATAGTTCATTTGTCGTAGTATCTATAAATTTTTGAATATCTGATGCTTCTTGCTGAACTGGAACAGTTATTTTTCCAATTAACGCTTGCGGGATTTTGACAAAATAACCTTTCTCTATATTTATATATCTTTCTTCTATCGGTTTAATTTCATCTTCACTCCACTGAATATAACGTTCAAACATCGTACTCTCTCCGTATGATACTTCTTCCCAACCTTTTGGACGCACTGTACGAACAAATTCAATAATGCCGTCTTCATTTATATCTTTGCTTTCGACTACATAATCATTGAATAAATCTTCTTTCCCATCTATAGGTAGTGGCTCATAATGGCCCTTATCAAATTTTGCTACATATGTTATCCCTGAATGAGCACCAACACCTGCGTCAATTACAACCGCCTTTAGTGATTCAGAAATGCGGCCCATTTGTATTCTTTGAATGCTATTTATAAATGGATCGAATGACGCTTCAGATAAAGTCTTAAATTGTTCCATGAACTCAACTGTCAATTTCTCATCTTTTTCATACGTAACAAGACTTATATCTTTCAGTCCATTTTTATTTAAATCCTCTATGAATAACTTCGTATAACTTCGATTATATATTTCCTTCATATCTTCATTTTCTTCCGAAAAAACATACATAACATGTTCTAACGATTCACGACTTACAGAAATTCCGATTAATAACTCTCGCTTCCCGTTCCCTGTAAAATCACCGACTTCAACGATATCTACATCTCCACCATCAAATCTGTGCGTGGACTTTACTTTCCATCCATTTCCGACTTCTTCATATACAGCTAAGTATACGCTATGATCTTCATTCGGCAATTTATAAAATAAGATGGCTTCTTTCTTATTATCTTGTTTAAAATCCATTGACCAAATCATCTGTTTATCTTTATTAGACATTGGAGTAAGCAATCGATAATTTACAGGCAAATCTTTATCTATTTGCTCTTTTAGTTCATTAATCCATTTCTCATTGGCAGGAGCACCCATTAAACTTGTTGGAGCTTCAGACATTTTACATCCAGTCAACATAAAAATGATTCCCATAATGCCTATCCATTTCTGCATATGATATCTTTCCTTATTACAGATTTTCATTATTTTTCTTTACTTTTTGCTTCTCCAATATTCTCATACATATGAGTATAAGTTTTCTAAAATAAAAAATCGTTACAGAAAAGTTACAAATCCATCTCGATAAAAAAAGATTGGCAAAGGCCAATCTTTTTTTATTATTCATTTCGAACTGGTTTTGGTGTTACACCTAAATGCTCATTTAATTTTTTCGAAATATCTTTTACATTTTTTTCGTTTGGAATGTAATAATAAATACCTCCGATACGTTTATCCGTACCTTCTATTTGCATTTTTTCCATTTCTAAATTAGATCCTGCCATATTTTTTGTAATTGCAAGCATATCATCGAAAGTTAAGTTCGTTTTCATATTTTTATCAACCGCATCAAGTAAAGAGCCCATTTTGCTAATTGATTGCACAGACATCGCTTTTTTTGCAATTGCTTCTATTACAAGTTGTTGTCTTTGTCCACGCATTGCGTCACTATCAATTTTACGCGTTCTTGCAAGTGCAAGTGCTTGTTCTCCATTTAAATGTTGGAAGCCTTTTTCTAAATGAATCATACCCGCTTGGTCTTTACTATCTTGCTCTGTGAAAGTAACAGGTACATCAATATCAATACCACCAAGTGAATCGACAATTTGTACGAATGATTCAAAGTTAAACTTCACATAATAATCAACAGGAACATTTAAAAATCTTTCCACCGTATCTCGTGTACTTTCAACACCACCAAATACGTGTGCGTGTGTAATTTTATCTAATTTCTTTCTAGATGGAATATATACACGTGAATCACGCGGAATACTTACTAATTTAACTGATTTATCATCTTTATTAATTGTTGCTAATAAAAGTGCATCTGTGCGAACAGCTTCACCATATTGACTTTTTCGCATTTCACTACCATCTACACCCATAATTAAAATAGAGATGTTATCCTTTAAAGGCTCAACTTCTTTATCACGTTTTGATGATTTATCAATTTGTGCATACGCATCACTTACAACAGCTTTTGCTTTATTATATATTAATGATCCATATCCTACTCCTCCAAAAATAAGTAGGAAAAATGGAATTAAAATGAACCATTTTATTGACCTTCTTTTAGAACGTTTTTTATTGCTTCTCGTATTTTGTTCTAATTCAGAGCTCATCTTCATTCGCCTCTCTTTCTCTTTCCCTAGTATAATGTATGTCTAGTATTCTTCATATTGAATTTCCTTTCAAACACCTTACATTTTTGTAAGGTTACATGATGAATCCAATATGTATTCCATTTCACATTATACTCTCGTGCTTATTTTTGGCAAGTCACTATTTTTCAACTTCAAATATTTAACACTTCGCAACATTCGAAATTATAGATTTATAAATTTATTCGTTTCGAATCCTTCAATTTTCACCTGAAAAATTAGTAATGCAACAATACATTTCATATTATCTCTCAAGCGGTGTATACATTGTTTTCTTCCCATGATTATTAATGAAAGCGGATTTTGCTTTTAGTTTCGTCTTTTCTATTTCTATATCTTCATTCGAGAAATTCACAATAATTTTAATATCTTTTCCATAAGAAGCAGATTGAACTAATTTATCTTCTGACAAATATACAAAGTTCGTCATTTCTTCTTTTACTGCCTTTTCATGAACGTCATTCCAAACTTTCAGGTGCTGTGTAATTTCTTGTTTATGCTTATTCCACTCTACTTCATCTAAATGGTACAACGGAGGAACATTATACAATAATTCGTATAGCATACGGTTCCCTACCTCATCTTTTACTTTCAAACTTCCCCATTCCCAGTGGTGCGTTGTAATTACAGAATCATTGTATACTAATTTATATAATGGTACTGAATATACAGGGTTTAAATACACTTGTTTATATTCTTCTTTTAACGGTACTTGTTTTGCATATTTTTCTGGAACATTTTGATTCGGTGACCAATATCCGCCCACATAATACGGACTTGTTTTATTTTTCCTCATATCTTCATCGTCCCATTTAATAACCGGTGTTTCAATACCGTGAGCAAATGCAATCGTGCTACTTGCAAAGTCATTTCCTCCTTCTGAGCCAACTACCATACTTTTTTCTTGCGCAATATAATCCATTCGTTGCAATCTTGCTTTTAAATCTTGTTCTTGTGTCGTTATATGTTTGGCTGAATAGTCATCATAAATTTCACCTGTTGCATCACAATCAATAAACCATGAATTATATTTAGGTCCATTTTGTAAAATATCGTTCATTCGCTCTTTTACACTAGGAAGAGATAAAGTTGGATTTAACTTTCGCCCTCTACCTAAAAATCCTTGTACTTTTTCTCCATTTTTCTTCGTCACAGTTGCCTCTTCATATAACGATGGATCCTGAAAAGAAGCTGTATTCCAATTTTTATCAGCTTTTTCGTGAATAGAATGATAAGAATCATACGGACCAACTAAATATCCCATTTTCTTAGCTTCTGTCACGAAATCAGGCTGCATATACCCTTGTTCCCAGTTCGGTAACCCAATCCACGCTTTGTCTATTCCTGATTCTTTCATTTTCTTTATAATATCCGTTCCATCTGCGTTACCCCATTTACTTACTTCTTCAATCGCATCACCGAGCGCCGACTTTAATACATGCTTATTTAAGTTATATAACTCCATCTTCGATAAGTGATCTACCCCTTTGTTTAATAACTCACTAGCGTTCTGATCAACCTTTTGAAAAATATCATCTTTATACAATTCCTTCATTGATAATACTTCATTTACATAACGCAAAATAACATTTTTTTGGTACTTATCAATGAAATCTTGTTTACTTACTTGCTCAAAGACACTCAGTTCTCCAGGCTCCGAACTATTCTTTTGAATAAGCCCTTTTATATGACTAAATACAGGACTATTTATTTGCTCTCTTATTTTAGGCCAATTTACGTTACTGTCAGACAAACCATTTTGATTCCAAAAATAAAAATGAGCAGCACCATAAAGTTTTTCAATCTCTTTATTTTTTCTAGCCTTTTCTTGTAATGTTTTAAATTCACCTTTTTGAGCAATATTATCCTTATACAGTTTAGCAATACTGACTGCATCATTATTTGTCACATATAATTGAAATCCATATGCTTTATTTTTATTTATACTCGGGAATTCATGTATAAAATCAAATCCTATTTTCGGATCCGAATGAAATTTCAATTCATTATTAAATATATTGTTCGCAATAAATACAATTGAATATTTCGAACCATTTAACGCAAAAAACTTCATAGAAAATGATTCAGCAAATGAATATGCATCATCCTTTAAAAACTTCTTCCAATTTTCATCATTACTCGGAATTTGCTTACCTTCCCATAACGGAAGTGTATAATTTTCAGCTTGTACTTTCGGCCACGTAAAGCTTTCTGCACCAGTCGACTCCACTTCAATATTTAAGTGATCTTTTTTCTTTTCTAGATGCACTTTTACTTTTTGATCTGGATATTCCCAAGATGTTCGATCCTTGTCTTTTTTTACATTCGACACCTTCATTTTCGGTAACGGCTGTGACGCCTGTTCCTTTACACCATCATGTTCTACAGTTAACATGAAAGTCTCTGGATTTACATCGTAAGTAAACTCTTTATACGTCGCTTTCTTTACTTTAGAATCTTGTACAGCCTTGTTACCTTTTACATCACACCCGACTAAAGTCGAAAATGACATCGTTGTAAGAAGACATATTGCTATCATTTTTTTCATCTTCTGCACCTCCACCACTGAATATACAGGGGCTTTGTTACAGGAATGTGGCAAAAAAATAGAACTAGCATAACGCTAGCTCTATTTTGAGTATTATAAATAAGTGTGTATGAACAACTATAATCTGCTTAAAGTATATGTAGCACAATAACCGTGTTTTTTCATCCCCACTAAATATAAAAGCAAATAATTCATAACTTTAATGTGCATTTCTTAACTAAAAAAATAAGTGTATATAATATAGCCTAAAACTAGCACTAAAATTACTAGCGCTGTACCTTTCCAATTCATACCACCTGTCATATCAACTGGACTACCGCATTCAGCTCTGTTTAATCCATCCTTTAAAGAACCGGTAGGATTATTTTCCAATTCACTTTGCCTTATACGTTCTCTTTTTTCTTCTGGTGACTCTTTCTTCATACGATCACCTCCAAATGAATACACGCTTTACTAAATTATAAATTATTACTTTTCTTTTATATGAAAACTGAAAAGATATTTACAACAAAAAAAGCTAGCAATGCTAGCTTTTTCATAGCCCTATATGTTCTTCTTTATTTACAGAAATTCCTCTATGATCAATTTCTAGCTCGCACACTTTCATAGACGTAAATACTCTCGCTAATTGCTCAGCAATTTCTTGACGCTTATCATATGGCGTTAATATAAAAATGGATGGGCCTGCACCACTAAGCGCTGTGCCGTATGCTCCAAACTCTTTTGCACATTTACGAATTGAGGGTAATAGCGGTACGAGTTCTAAACGATACGGCTCGTGAAAATGATCTCTTTCCATCATTTCACCTACAACTTCCCACTTCTTTTGACAAAACGCAGCTACTAATACGTTGCTGATTGCACTAGCCTTAACTGCTTCATGAAACGGAAACACATCTGGTAATACAGATCGGCTTTCCTCTGTATTTAACTCTTCATTTGGAATAAGAGAAATTACACCTAATTCCTTACTTTCAATTCTTACAACCGAAACATTCTTTCCATCAAGTGCTCCGATTACAGTTCCTCCTAATATAGAAGCCGCAACATTATCTGGATGCCCTTCAAAATTTGTTGCAATTTGAACTTTTTGATCAGTCGTTAAGTTCAAATTGCCAAGTTGATTCGCAAGCTCTATCCCTGCTACAATTGCTGATGCACTACTTCCTAGTCCCCTTGTAAGCGGGATATTACTAGTAACTTCTATTATGTGAGGTGATAAAGAAGGACATACTTTACATGCCGTGCTAACGATTAAATTTTTATCGTCTGTCGGAATTGATTCTTCAAAGGAATGGATTACTTGCCATCTATCAGCTTTTTCTTTTACCACCACATCTAAATATAATGACAAAGCTATTCCTACTGAATCAAATCCTGGTCCAACATTCGCTGTACTAGCAGGAACACGAATACTTAATGGTATCACGACATAATCACCCCTTTAATATGCTCTTTAATTTGTTCTATATTATTTGAAACACTTGCAATGTCTAATGTATTAGAAGAAATTGCGATATCAGGATCTTTCAAGCCGTTTCCAGTTAAAACTGCAACAACTGTCTCTCCTTTTTTGATTTTTCCAGATTGAACATGTTTAATTACACCTGCTAATGAAGCATTTGATCCTGGCTCAGCGAAAACCCCTTCCGTTTTTGCTAATAATCTATACGCATGTAAAATTTCTTCATCTGATACCATATCTATTTCACCGTGAGACTGTTCTGCAGCCTCTACTGCATATGACCAACTTGCGGGGTTACCGATACGAATCGCTGTTGCAATTGTTTCAGGTTCTTCAATGACATGTCCTTTTACAATAGCAGCTGCTCCCTCCGCTTCAAATCCGTGAATTCTTGGCTTCTTATAGCCTTTTTCTTTCTCATATTCACAGAAACCTTTCCAGTACGCTGTAATATTCCCAGCATTCCCAACAGGAATCGCTAAAACATCTGGTGCACTTTGCAACTGGTCACAAATTTCAAATGCTGCTGTCTTTTGCCCTTCAATTCGATAAGGATTCACTGAGTTTACTAATGTAATCGGCTCTTCCGCAGCAATATTTCTTACAGCCTTAAGTGCATCATCAAAATTTCCTTCTATTGAAATGATTTCAGCTCCGTAAGCGACTGCTTGCGCTAATTTTCCATGTGCAATCTTTCCTTCCGGGATTACGATTATACATTTCATTCCAAGGCGTGCCGCGTATGCTGCGGCCGATGCCGAAGTATTACCTGTTGATGCACAAATAATTGCCTCCGAACCTTCTTCTTTCGCCTTCGCAACAGCCATTACCATACCACGATCTTTAAATGAACCTGTCGGATTCGCTCCTTCATACTTACCATATAATTGAATTCCTAATTGTTTTGATATATTTAATAACGGAATAAGTGGTGTATTCCCTTCCATTAAGCTAACATCAGGTGTATTTTCATTGACCGGTAAATAAGAAGCATACTGTTTTAATAATCCTTTATACATATTGTTTTTCCTCCTCAATAATGTAGTAACTGTTTATTTCACTTGCGACATCTTCTATCGCTCCTAAAACTCGTTCAAATTGATACTTTGAAGTTTGATGTGTTACAACAACAACTTCTGCAAGTTCACGATTTAAAGGTAACTGAATAACTTCTTTTAAACTTACAGAATAATTAACGAAACATTCTGTTATTTTCTGTAACATCCCAGGTTCATCTCGTAATGAAATACGTAAGAAATATTTCGAAATGACTTCTTCATCTCCTTGTAACTCGTATGGCTCTGGTTCTTTTAACGCACTTTT
Organism: Bacillus sp. GW823-FHT06B01; assembly: GCF_058952315.1. Classification (NCBI taxonomy): domain Bacteria; kingdom Bacillati; phylum Bacillota; class Bacilli; order Caryophanales; family Bacillaceae; genus Bacillus; species Bacillus sp. GW823-FHT06B01. The sequence goes on from NZ_JBXAHR010000001.1 coordinate 1,272,011, forward strand.
ATTTTTCGGGACTTGATTCATATTTTTAACGATTGAAATAATATCACTTACTACAGCAGAACCAGTTGGTAACTTCCCAGCTCCAGGCCCGTAAAACATTACTTCTCCTACCGCTTGACCGTGAACATATACTGCATTAAATTCATTATTTACATTTGATAATGGATGATGGCTTGGTAAAAGTGTCGGTTCTACACTTAAATGAATGGCTGACCCTTGTTTCTCTGCTTTACCAATTAATTTCATAGTAAATCCTAACTTTTCAGCCATTTGTAAGTCTTCTTTTTCGACCTTTCGAATCCCTCTTACTTGCACATCATCTAAAGAAACATTCATCGAAAAACCTAAGTTTGCAAGAATGGCTACCTTTCTCGCCGCATCTAACCCATCTACATCCGCTGTTGGATCCGATTCTGCGAAACCTAATTTTTGTGCTTCCTGTAAAGCTTCTTCATACGACCATCCCTTTTGACTCATCTTTGTTAACATGTAATTTGTTGTTCCATTTACAATTCCCATTATTTTTTCAATTTGATCTGAAGCTAATCCGTCTGTTAATCCCCTTAACACCGGAATACCGCCCGCTACACTTGCTTCATAACATAGATCACAATCATTTTCGTTCGCTAATTGAAGAAGTTCTGCACCGTATACAGCCATTAAATCTTTATTTGCTGTTACGACATGTTTCTTATTTCGTAAAGCCTTAACAATATGCTGCTTCGCTTCTTCAATTCCGCCCATTACCTCTACTACAATATCAATATTTGAATCATTTAGAACTTCATCGACATGACTTGTTACTACGATTCCATCAATACAAACATCACGTTCTTTTTCTAAATCACGTACAACGACTGTCTTCACCTTCACTTCATACCCTGTATCAAGTGCAATTTTTTTATAATGTTCTTTCAAAATATGGACAACACCACTTCCGACCGTACCTAATCCTAACACCCCAACATGAATAACGTTATTCATTTTCTAATCTCCTCCTACAATTTTATTTTTTATCTCTATCAATCACCTTGCTCTGCTTTTTAATCATGCAGGTGGTGGTTATTTCCGTACGTACAAATCGTTTCATGTTACTGCACCTCCTTTCAAAGTAATAAAAAAACACACCCATCCCTAGGAAAGGGACGAATGTGTTTTCGTGGTTCCACCCTTGTTCCAATCTAGAAACGCACTTCCTCCTAGATTGCTCAAGTTCAGATAACGGCTGATTCCGTCAATAATTACTAGATTACTCGTTCACTATTGAAGTTCAAAGGTGGTAAAATCATTTCTCGTGTTAGGAAGCTCACACCCTTGACTTCCCTCTCTGTAAACCGTAAAAATGATTTCGTGTCCTTATCGTTACTTTTTCGTTCATGTTTATTTGTTAACTCATTATACTCGCATAAAAAACAATATCAATAACATTTTTTAATTATTTTAAATTTTCAATCTGTAAATTCATAAAAAAACACATTCATCCCTAGGAAAGGGACGAATGTGTTTTCGTGGTTCCACCCTTGTTCCAATCTAGACGTATTTCTCCCTAGATTGCTCAAGTTCAGATAACGGCTGATTCCGTCAATAATTACTAGATTACTCGTTCACTATTGAAGTTCAAA